>NZ_AVFL01000190.1 GCF_000576635.1 Skermanella stibiiresistens SB22 | reverse complement strand
GGCAGCCTGCTGTTCTTCGTACCCGCCGCCGGCGTGCTCTATCTCGGTTTGAAAGCGATCGGCCGCGGCGAGAAGTTCATCAGCATCGGCATGGTGGTGATGCTGACCGCGCTGGTGGCGGCGACGCTGCTGAAAGACACCACTCAGATGCGCAACCTGCTGGACGGCGACTGGCGCTATATGGTGCCGGTGTTCAACGT
>NZ_AVFL01000189.1 GCF_000576635.1 Skermanella stibiiresistens SB22 | reverse complement strand
TGGCGCAGCGCGCCAGCATCGGCATCGCCCGCACCGGCGGCGGCACCGAGGATTCGAGCGGCGATATCTTTATCGCCTTCGCCACCGGCAACGACGGCCTGCCGCCCGCCGACTACGCCAATAAAGGCGCTTTCACCACGCCGCTGCGCATGGTGAACAACGACTACATTTCGGCGCTGTTCGCGGCGGCGGCGGAAGCGG
>NZ_AVFL01000188.1 GCF_000576635.1 Skermanella stibiiresistens SB22 | reverse complement strand
GCCCGAGGTCATCGGCGTGCGGTTGTACAACCGGCCCGCGCCGGGCATCACCGCCACCGACCTGGTGCTCAACCTGACCCGCATCCTGCGCGAGGCCAAGGTGGTGGCGCAGTTCGTCGAGTTCACCGGCGAGGCGCTGGATGGCGTGCTGTCGCTGGAAGACCGCGCCACGCTGGCGAACATGGCGCCCGAGTACGGCTCGA
>NZ_AVFL01000187.1 GCF_000576635.1 Skermanella stibiiresistens SB22 | reverse complement strand
ACCGGCCTGCAGGCCATGCAGCGCGCCAACCAGGGCTACGTGCTGACGCCCGCCGTGGACGCGCCCGTCACCGCGCTGGCGCCGGTGACCGTCACCGCCCGTTCGGTCTACGAGCTGCCCGAGGCCTACGCCGGCGGCCAGGTGGCGCGCGGCGGGCACCTCGGCCTGCTGGGCAACACCGACTACATGGACACGCCCTTCAGCATC
>NZ_AVFL01000186.1 GCF_000576635.1 Skermanella stibiiresistens SB22 | reverse complement strand
ACGGCCCTGCAGACCGGCCAGATCGACGTCTTGCCGCGCACCACCTCGTGGACCCTGCGGCGCGACGCCAACGGCATCAACTTCACCTATCCGAACTACTACGAGTACGACGCCTTCATGGTGCGCAAGGACCTGGGCATCACCCAGACCAAGGACATGAACGGCGCCACCATCTGCGTGCAGACCGGCTCCACCAACGAGGTCACG
>NZ_AVFL01000185.1 GCF_000576635.1 Skermanella stibiiresistens SB22 | reverse complement strand
CAACCGCACGGCGTATGATAGTTATTATTCCTCACCGACCAGCTCTCTGCTGGATACGCGCAAACTGTATAGCCAAACCTGGGATACCGGATTGCGCTATAAAGAAGGCATTTACGCAACACAAGTGATTGGCAGCTACAGCCATAGCAAGGATTACGATTACGATCCTCGCCTCGGCATGCATGACAGCTCGGCCAGCCTGGTGGATT
>NZ_AVFL01000184.1 GCF_000576635.1 Skermanella stibiiresistens SB22 | reverse complement strand
ATGGCACCTGTTTCTCGATTTTGCCCACCACCGCATTCTGACGCGGGATAGTGCCGAAATTCACCGTCGAACCGTTGTTGGCCACCACGGTGATTTTCGGGTTGCAGGAAATAAACTGAATATTGCCCAGCCCGGAAATGTAGGCGTTAAAGTTGCTGTTCGGACGGCTGTTCAAGCCGCCGACGCCATCAACCTGGAACACCGAGTAC
>NZ_AVFL01000183.1 GCF_000576635.1 Skermanella stibiiresistens SB22 | reverse complement strand
CAGGCGGTTCATGCCGCGCTCGAGCTTCATCGGGCTGTTCTTGCCGACGTTGCGCTCGAAGATCTCGCCGTAGTTGCCCAGCTGCTTGACGATGTTGTAGGCCCAGCGCTCGTCCAGCCCCAGCGCCTTGCCGTTGCCTGGCTCGGTGCCCAGGAAGCGGGCGATGCGCGGATCGTCGGACTTGAGCATGTCGTCGACGTTGGCCTGGG
>NZ_AVFL01000182.1 GCF_000576635.1 Skermanella stibiiresistens SB22 | reverse complement strand
GGCCCTACAAGAGGGCGATGTCCCACGAGGAGGCCACGCGGATCATCCTGTTCGGTGACGACCGGATCCAGCCTGGGATGTTCGATCCCGAGCTGCTCCACCTGTTCGCGCTCCACCACCAGCGGTTCGCGGCCTACTTCGACCGCTGACGACAACGGCGAAGGATTCATTCGGTGCCAGCCTCCGGCATCTCAGTTCCGTTCACCTATC
>NZ_AVFL01000181.1 GCF_000576635.1 Skermanella stibiiresistens SB22 | reverse complement strand
TGGCCAGGTTGTTGAGCGACAGGGCGAGGTCGGGCCGGAAGGCGTCTGGCCGCGCCGCCGCCAGCTCCTGGTAAACAGCCACCGCCTCCCCGGCGCGTTCCAGCGCCTCCTCGCGCCGCCCGAGAGCGCTGAGGAAGCTGGCCAGGTTGTTGAGCGAGCCGGCGAGGTCGGGCCGGAAGGCGTCTGGCCGCGCCGCCGCCAGCTCCTGGTA
>NZ_AVFL01000180.1 GCF_000576635.1 Skermanella stibiiresistens SB22 | reverse complement strand
CGTCGATGTGGACTCTTGGGGGAGATCAGCCTGTTATCCCCGGCGTACCTTTTATCCGTTGAGCGATGGCCCTTCCACGCGGGACCACCGGATCACTATGGCCGACTTTCGTCTCTGCTCGACTTGTCGGTCTCGCAGTCAGGCTGGCTTATGCCATTGCACTCGTCGAGCGATTTCCGACCGCTCTGAGCCAACCTTCGCGCGCCTCCGTT
>NZ_AVFL01000179.1 GCF_000576635.1 Skermanella stibiiresistens SB22 | reverse complement strand
CATGGGAATGGCCGGCGTGCTGGTGTATTCGCTGGCCACGGTGGCCGCGTGCATCGAGGACGCCATCGAGATCACCCGCCTGCAGCGCGTCGAGTCGGGCCGGCGCGAGTACCTCAACGCGGTGCTGGCCAACCTGGACGAAGGCGTGGCCGCGGTCGACGCCGCCGGCCGCGTGCAGGCGCTCAATCCGGCCGTCGAACGCCTGCTGGGCA
>NZ_AVFL01000178.1 GCF_000576635.1 Skermanella stibiiresistens SB22 | reverse complement strand
AACGCCACGCACAGCAGGAGAACATGTCGCTCGGCGAACTGAAGCAGGTGATCAAGGAAATCTATCCGGGCCTGGATTCGCTGTTTGTCATCGAGTTCGTCAAACGGTAAACCCTTTGCCGAAACCCTGTTGTGAGCCAGGGATGGGCGCCCGGATAGCGCTAATCACAACGGGAGGAGATATGAAAAAAACGGGTTTGGCTATCGCCTTGTTGG
>NZ_AVFL01000177.1 GCF_000576635.1 Skermanella stibiiresistens SB22 | reverse complement strand
CGGTCAGTTCGATCCGCTCGACGTGCTGGGTGGTGTAGTTGACGCTAACCGACGAGCGCACCGTGTCGTAGCCTTGGTTGAAGAGTTCGGTGACGCTGTCGCCGGCATCATCGACGTAATACAGGTCGTTGCCGTTGCCGCCGGTCATGCCGTCGGAACCAGCACCACCGTTCAAGGTGTCGTTGCCGAGACCGCCCGACAGGCTGTCGTTGCCC
>NZ_AVFL01000176.1 GCF_000576635.1 Skermanella stibiiresistens SB22 | reverse complement strand
TGTCGATTCGCTCAGCGGCCCCAGCGGGCCGGTGCCGACCTATCTGGACCTGTTGCGCGTCACCACCGAGACCATCGCCAAGGGGCTGGAGCCGTGAGGCCGCCGCAAGGCGAGGGCGGCGCCGCGCCCGGCATCCAGGTGGACGATGCCACCGTCGTCTATCGCAATGGCCATGTCGCGCTGCGCAACGCCAGCTTCGACACGCCGGCCGGCACCAT
>NZ_AVFL01000175.1 GCF_000576635.1 Skermanella stibiiresistens SB22 | reverse complement strand
GAAATTCAGGTCGGCAGAGTAAAGATTGGTCAATAACCGACCGCAATCACGCTTTAGAGTCCGAATGCATTGCATGATGACCAAAACGGCCAAGGAATAATCAACAAGCCGTGCTTAGATCATGCTGTTAATCTAAGGAAGAAGACTATGCCTGTACTTCCCGATCGTGACGTGATTGATCAGATCATCTCCGGCCATTACGCCGATCCCTTCGCTCTG
>NZ_AVFL01000174.1 GCF_000576635.1 Skermanella stibiiresistens SB22 | reverse complement strand
GCCATTCCCCCCGAGCGGCGCTGGCTGGCGACCAGCGAGGGCGCGTTCAGCTACCTGGCGCGGGATCTCGACCTGCGCGAGCTGTATCTCTGGCCGATCAACGCCGATCAACAGGGCACGCCGCAGCAGGTGCGCCGCGTGGTGGACCTGATGACGGCCAACCGCGTCCCGGCGATCTTCAGCGAAAGCACGGTGTCCGCCAATCCCGCCCGCCAGGTCG
>NZ_AVFL01000173.1 GCF_000576635.1 Skermanella stibiiresistens SB22 | reverse complement strand
ACTTGACGCCGCTGCACGCCAATTCCCGTCTGCGGATGGAGCGCGGCAACGGCTCGACCGAAGACCTGACGGCGCGCGTACTGGATCTGGCGGCGCCTATTGGCCGCGGCCAGCGTGGCCTGATCGTGGCACCGCCGAAAGCCGGTAAAACCATGCTGCTGCAGAATATTGCGCAGAGCATTGCCTACAACCACCCAGACTGCGTGCTGATGGTGCTGCTG
>NZ_AVFL01000172.1 GCF_000576635.1 Skermanella stibiiresistens SB22 | reverse complement strand
CAAGGCGGGTGGCCATGTGCGGTGAGAAGGATCTCAGTTGCCGCCGCGGGAACACCGTTCCCCAGCGCTATCTTCATGGAACCAAGTCCGCTCGCCAACACCCAGGTACTCAGTTGGAGAGTTTTATGACCGAATTAACCGCAGCAGCGCAACGTGCGCTGAACTTGATGGATTTAACCACGCTGAATGATGATGACACCGACGAGAAAGTGATCGCGCTCT
>NZ_AVFL01000171.1 GCF_000576635.1 Skermanella stibiiresistens SB22 | reverse complement strand
CGCCGTCATTTCGCGCAACGGCTCAGTTTGCAACATCTACGTTCGCGGTGGCGACAACGCGCTCTGGCAACGGGCCTATTTCGACAATGCCTGGCATGACTGGGGCCGCCATGACGATGGCGGTGTTCTGGCCTCCGAGCCAGCACTCGGCTCAATGGCCTCTAACCACGAACACGTGTTCGTGCGCGGCACCGATGATCAGGTCTGGCAGAAGTGGTGGACC
>NZ_AVFL01000170.1 GCF_000576635.1 Skermanella stibiiresistens SB22 | reverse complement strand
TGAAAAAATTCTCGCAAAAAATCTCCGCTGTGAAAATAAGATCACACAAGCGTAACAAAAGGTAAACAAACCCCTCCTATATTGGCTGCTTCGCTTTTGGAGGGAGTGTCATGCGTAACTGGAACGAACCGAAAAAGAACAAAGCGCACATCGAACTGATCCCGATGATCGACGTGATGATGTTTTTATTGGTGTTTTTCGTCTTGATCAGCCTGAACGTCATTCC
>NZ_AVFL01000169.1 GCF_000576635.1 Skermanella stibiiresistens SB22 | reverse complement strand
GCCGCGCGCCTATCTGCACCAGGCCGCGCGCAACGCGGCCGTCGACCAGTTCCGCCGCGACGGCGGGCAGGAATGGGTGCCGCTTGATACCATTGCCGACCACGCCAGCCCGCTGGGCGACCCGATGGCCCAGGCGCGCACCGGCCAGCTGGGCCAGGCGCTGGAAGCGGCGCTGGCGGAATTGCCGCTCAAGTGCCGCCAGGTGTTCGTCTGGCAGCGGCTGGAAGG
>NZ_AVFL01000168.1 GCF_000576635.1 Skermanella stibiiresistens SB22 | reverse complement strand
AGGCCGGGAAGTCCTGTAGCCCGAAGAGCAAGACGGATGGAAGCAAGAACATACTGAAGTGTAGTGAGTCGCTGCTGGCCATCAATGATGTATGACGTATCCACCCCCAATAGGCTGTCTTTGGATTGTGGTTCGAGCACGATGGCCCCGAGGAAGTGAGGCGTTGGTTTTGTTTTAGAAAGCCTGCTCTCAGCCTTATCGATAATATCTTCTAATAAAGCTGACCAT
>NZ_AVFL01000167.1 GCF_000576635.1 Skermanella stibiiresistens SB22 | reverse complement strand
CCGGTCGGTGGCCGGGAAGGCGCGGCCGGCCTGCAGCCCCGCCGGGTAATAGGCCGCCAGGCTGTGCACCCCGCCCCAGCTGGCGCCGATGGCGAAATGGCGCAACGAATCGAAGAAGCCGTTGAAGGCCGCCTCGGGCGCCGGCGCCAGCGCCATCGAGAACAGGCAGCCGTTGGTGCGGAAATCGCGCCGCCACAGGGCGTGGCCCGGGTCCGACGGCAGCGGCGGG
>NZ_AVFL01000166.1 GCF_000576635.1 Skermanella stibiiresistens SB22 | reverse complement strand
TCGACGTTGGCGCCGTCCAGCGTGCCGATGGTCAGCGCGCCGTTCAGCGCGAACTTCATGTTGCTGGTGCCCGAGGCCTCGGTGCCCGCCAGCGAGATCTGTTCCGACAGATCCGCCGCCGGGATAATGATCTGCGCCAGGCTGACGCCGTAGTTCGGGATGAACACCACCTTCAGTTGGGTATGCACGCGCGGATCGTTGTTGATCACTTTGGCCACATCGTTGATCAG
>NZ_AVFL01000165.1 GCF_000576635.1 Skermanella stibiiresistens SB22 | reverse complement strand
CTCGCGCTCCATTTGATTCCTGCGTACAGCCTGTGCAGCAAAACAATAATTCACTCACACGTTAATGGAGTCGTTAACCATGCAAGAGTCCGCCCCTGAACACACCTTCAAAGGCAATCTCAGCGTCCTCGACGTGGTGATGATCACCGCGTCCGGCGTGACGCCGGCCAGTTCGATCTTCGTCATCGCGCCGCTGGCGATCGCCAGCGCCGGCAGCGGCGCCTTTCTGTCA
>NZ_AVFL01000164.1 GCF_000576635.1 Skermanella stibiiresistens SB22 | reverse complement strand
TTCTAATGTACATTTCATAAGGATTTTAGCTATCGTATTGAGTTCATTCAGAGCACAGTCAAATGAATGTCTGTCATCCGATATATTTACTTTGTTTCCCGGGATACGTACAATTTCACGAATGCTGATGTTTCCGTCTATATTAATAGCCCACATGCCGTCATAAATTTCGTCATAAGCTAGCGTGGCTATATATCGAGTATTTCCGTCAGTTAGTACTATCGGGTTTTTTAT
>NZ_AVFL01000163.1 GCF_000576635.1 Skermanella stibiiresistens SB22 | reverse complement strand
GGTGCAGGTCAAGATCAGCGGTTTCGAGGTCATGAACGCGCTGGCCACGGCGCGCCGGATCTCGCCGCGCGTGGCCTTGCTGGGCCAGCACGCGCAGTACCCGGAACTGCAGACCTTCATGCAGACCTTCGCCGTCGACATCCTGGTGCGCACCTACCGCGATCAGGACGACGCACTGGCCCAGGCCAAGCAGCTCAAGGACGAAGGCATCGAGGTCCTGGTCGGTTCGGGCCTG
>NZ_AVFL01000162.1 GCF_000576635.1 Skermanella stibiiresistens SB22 | reverse complement strand
TTGCCGGTCGCTTTGATATAGACAGCATACGACACGGTAACCGTCAGCGGTCTGGCCGGAGACAGGCAGCGGCTGCCCGAACGACGGCATTCCGTGCCGGGCCCCACGTCCTGGCGTGCGCCCTTAGTCGGTTTAACATCGATCCCCTGATAAGTGACACCCACTTCGATCGAGTTATGGATCTGACTCATGCGAGCCTGAGGATCCCAATATAAGTAGGCGTTTTCACCTTGCGGCATAC
>NZ_AVFL01000161.1 GCF_000576635.1 Skermanella stibiiresistens SB22 | reverse complement strand
GCGGCGTCAAGCCCGAGAAGACGACGCAGATCGATTTCGGCGCGCAGTACAAGACCGAGACCCTGGATGCCTGGCTGTCCGGCTACGCCGGCTATGTCGACGACTTCATCCTGTTCGACTACGCCAAGAGCCGCATGGGGGGCATGGGCGGCATGCATGGCGGCCATGGCGGACACGGCAGCTCGACGCAGGCCGCCAACATCGACGCCCGCATCGCCGGCGGCGAGCTGGGGCTGTCCTACCAGGCGG
>NZ_AVFL01000160.1 GCF_000576635.1 Skermanella stibiiresistens SB22 | reverse complement strand
CGTCGTGGCGCTCTGGTCGTAGCGGTTGGTGGCGTCGCCGGCCGGCGAGTACGAACGCGTGTTGACGTTCTGGCGGCGCGCGCCCAGGGTCAGTTGCACCAGGCCGTCCTTGACCGACAGGGTATCGGCCACGGCCACGCTTTGCAGGATGCTCAGGCTGGTCCTGGTTTCCGGCGAGTAGGCGATCGGCGCGCCCGGATCGGCCAGGCGCGCGGGGTGATAGATGTTGGTGGCGTAGTCCGCGTAGCG
>NZ_AVFL01000159.1 GCF_000576635.1 Skermanella stibiiresistens SB22 | reverse complement strand
TGACCCATTTGACGATGTCGAACCAGCGGTCGTCGCCATGGCGCACCGACGGCGTCAGCGCCTCGCTGTGGCCGCTGGCGGGGAAGATCACGTAGTCGTCGGGGTTCTGCGCCTGGGTCGCGCGCACCGCCGCCAGCGCCGAGGCGTCGGTGATCAGGCCGTCGCAGCGGCCCGAGAAGAACGCCTGGCGCGAGGCCGCGACGTTGTCGAACAGCACGGTCTTCAGGCCCAGCTTGAACTTGCGCGACAGGTCGGCC
>NZ_AVFL01000158.1 GCF_000576635.1 Skermanella stibiiresistens SB22 | reverse complement strand
CGCGAAGATGTCGTAGGTGCGCCGGCCCAGCAGCAGTTCGAACGGCGCCGCCATCAGGTCGCGCACGTGCCTGCCGATGGCGTCGTTGGCATAGGGCACGGTCCAGCCGCCCAGCCGGAAGCCGCCGGACGGGTCTTCATTCGGCCCACCGGGGGCCTGCACCACGCCGTCCAGGCTGGTGAAGAGGGAAACGATGAGTTTGCGCATGCCGTTCTCCAGGAGAGGGGATCGAGAGGACCCCTGGCACTACGACGAACGAGCC
>NZ_AVFL01000157.1 GCF_000576635.1 Skermanella stibiiresistens SB22 | reverse complement strand
ATACCTCAAGTTTGTTAATTATCGATCATCAACTGTTGACGGCATTCCTATTTACCACTCACTGCTTTTTAAAACTCTGGCTGGGCAGTGTAATAAATATATTTTCTTTTGTTGCTAGTGTTTTAAATGTATTATATGAGTCTGGAAGTATGGCTAATTATTTATGACAAAAACAATCCGATTGAAAAACGTCCTGTGTTCGCTGGTTGTTTTTGATGATGCAATGATGTGACTGAGGATATAGTTTTTAATCAGGTTATATCC
>NZ_AVFL01000156.1 GCF_000576635.1 Skermanella stibiiresistens SB22 | reverse complement strand
GTTGAACGCCGGCAGCCAGAAGCCGTCGCGCCCGCTGGCGAACATCATGCGGCTGAACTGCGCCACGATGGCGATAATGGCGTTGAACACCGACAGATAAATCGCGCCGCTCACCACCCGCGCCAGCGTCGGGCCGCCGAGCTGGGTGACCACATAGCCGACCGGGTCGGCCTGTTTGGCCATCTCCGCCAGCGACGGCGAGCCGATCAGCAGGGCGGTGAACGGCACCAGCTCCACCAGCACCACGATGACCAGCGTCAGCATG
>NZ_AVFL01000155.1 GCF_000576635.1 Skermanella stibiiresistens SB22 | reverse complement strand
GGATGGTGCCGGCCGAGGCGCCCGGCCCCCACAGCACCGTCTGCGGGCCCTTGATGACGGTCAGCTTGTCGAAGTTCTCGGGCGAGATGTACGAGCTGGGCGCGTCCATGCGCGCCGGGCAGGCGCCGGGCATGGAGGTGCCGTTGGTCAGGATGTTCAGGCGCGAGCCGAACATGCCGCGCAGCACCGGATCGCCGTTGGTGCCGCCGTTGCGGATGGCCGAAAAGCCGGGAATGGTCTTGAGGTAGTCGGTGCCGTCGCTGGCCGGCAGCGGCTGGCGCGGGATCTTCGG
>NZ_AVFL01000154.1 GCF_000576635.1 Skermanella stibiiresistens SB22 | reverse complement strand
AAGGCGCGCGCCTGCGCGTCGTCGCCGAACACCCGCTTGCCCGGCCCCAGCATCACCGGATAGACCAACAGGGACAGATCATCCACCAGATCCGCCGCCAGCAGCTGGCGCACCATGTCGCCGCTGCCGAACGTCAGCAGATCCGCCCCGCCCTGGCGCTTGAGCGCCCGCACCGCCTCGGCCAGGTCGCCGGACAGCGCCCGGCTGCCCTGCCAGGACAGGCCATCGGGCCGGTGCGTGGCCACGTGCTTGGGCGCGCTGTTCAGGCGGTCCGCCAGCGGGCGGCTGCCCGAA
>NZ_AVFL01000153.1 GCF_000576635.1 Skermanella stibiiresistens SB22 | reverse complement strand
CCTTCGACGTACTGGAAAACGCTGATAAGGGCTAACCGCCAGGGCGCTGTTGCCGGCTGTCCACTCTTCGGAAAGAGCGCGGCAAACATCTCGTCGCGGTAGATCACCCCTAATTCATCCCGGAAGCGCAGGAAGGGGGTTCCTTTGGGAAAGGCGGCACGAGCGACACGGGCGGTCTCTTCCGGGACCGGTGGGATCTCCATCGGCTTCAGCGACATGGTCAGCCTCCCAGGGTCAGCGTTTGCCAACCTCAACAGCGCTGATCTGACCTCAACCCGCCGCCTCAGCGAATTCGCCAACAGCATCGT
>NZ_AVFL01000152.1 GCF_000576635.1 Skermanella stibiiresistens SB22 | reverse complement strand
TTCCAAAGACAGATCAACAGAATCGTTCGCTTGGCGGAAACTGTTTAATTTGTCTTCAGCCGTATTTAAAGAATCGCGAACCTGCGGTAATTGTTCCTTCAAAAAAGCAAGGCTTTTGGCCGCTTCTTCTGATTTTCGCTCAACATTTTGGATCAAGTAATTATTGCTGATACTTTCAATAATTCTTTTGATTAGAACAGGATCATCCCCCATCAGGGTGAGTGAAAGAACCCCCGTGTCCTTACCTTTGTCTTCTACTGTAAGATCGTCAAGAAGTTGTACCGTTGCTGCCAGCGTTGTGAGCTTTTTG
>NZ_AVFL01000151.1 GCF_000576635.1 Skermanella stibiiresistens SB22 | reverse complement strand
CCTGCACCTGCTGATGGTGGTGATCCCGTCCACCTTCTGCGCCGTGCTGGTGATGTCGCTGCTGGTGACCTGGCTGTTCGACTCCAAGCTGTCTAACGATCCGGTCTACCTGAAACGCCTGGAAGAAGGCCTGATCACCCTGCGCGGCAACAACGCGCTGGCGATCAAACCGCGCGCCAAAGCCTCGGTGCTGCTGTTCCTGCTGGGCGTGCTGTGCGTGGTCGCCTACGCCATCATCAACAGCCCGGGCCTGGGCCTGGTGGCCAAGCCGCTGATGAACACCACCAACGCCATCCTGATCATCATGCTGAG
>NZ_AVFL01000150.1 GCF_000576635.1 Skermanella stibiiresistens SB22 | reverse complement strand
TCTTACATAAAAACGTCGATAAGGGCGCCGGGGTGAAAATGCTGGCCGAGCACCTCGGCGTGGCGCGGGAAAACATCATGACGCTGGGGGATCAGGCTAACGATACGGCGATGATCGAATATGCCGGCGTCGGTGTGGCGATGGGCAACGCCATTCCCGAGCTGAAAGCGGTGGCGCAGTTTGTCACCAGCGCCAATACCGAAGACGGCGTGGCGCGCGCTATCGAGAAGTTCGTGCTCAACGCCTGAGAAAACGGGGCGCTGCGGCGCCCCTTTATACTTTCGCCAACACCCCTTTGGCGATCTGCAGATCCT
>NZ_AVFL01000149.1 GCF_000576635.1 Skermanella stibiiresistens SB22 | reverse complement strand
CGGCCGAGCTCGACGACATCTGGATGCGCGACATCGGCGCCAACTTCCTGGTGAACGGGCAGGGCGGCCTGACCGCGATGGACTTCAACTTCAACGGCTGGGGCGGCAAGCAGCGGCACGCTTCCGACGCCTTGCTAGCCGAACGGGTGGCCAAGGTGGCTGGCGCGCGCCACGTGCGCAGCGAGCTGGTGGGCGAGGGCGGCGGCATCGAGGTGGACGGCCGCGGCACCGGCATCATGACCGAAAGCTGCTGGGTCAACGACAACCGCAATCCGGGCTGGAGCCGCGCCGAGGTCGAGGAGGAACTCAAGTTCTG
>NZ_AVFL01000148.1 GCF_000576635.1 Skermanella stibiiresistens SB22 | reverse complement strand
CAAGCGCTCAGGCCGGCACCCGCCAGCCCGCTATCGCGGTTTCGCACTCGTCGATCGCCGTCGCGATCAGGTCGGCGGTCGCCGCGGCGTCGAGCTGCCCGGTTTCCACCATCTCGGCCAGCCGGCGAAGCCGCTCCAGGCCGAAGTTGCCGGCCAGACCGTTGAGCGCATGCGCCGCGCGCCGCGCCTCGGCGACATCGGCGCCCGCCGCCCTCAGCCGGGCCAGTTCCCGGCGGGCCGCGTCGGGCACCACGGCGAGCATGGCGTCGAGGTTGTCCGCTCCCACCGCCCTGGCGAGATCGGCCAGCTTGGCGGCCATGC
>NZ_AVFL01000147.1 GCF_000576635.1 Skermanella stibiiresistens SB22 | reverse complement strand
GAAGGATTCATTCGGTGCCAGCCTCCGGCATCTCAGTTCCGTTCACCTATCTGCGTCGCCATGAGCCCCGCTTCCGGGTCCCACAGGACGATCGAGGTTCCAGCCAACGGCGACAGCGAATTGTAATACCTCCACGCCATGGTGACGTCGGGGCTCGCGAACACCACCGTGCCCAGCAATGGATCCGGGGTATGGCCGAGCTGACATGTGACGACATACTCGTCATTCGGCGGATGTTCCACGCTCTCTCCAGCCAGTGGCCCATGTCATCTTGGCAGCCACGCTTAACCGAAGAGGCGTGACGCTTCAACCCTGGTGCTGCTGA
>NZ_AVFL01000146.1 GCF_000576635.1 Skermanella stibiiresistens SB22 | reverse complement strand
TGATCGGCGAACAGCCCGTCATTCCGCCCGGTGGAGAGTTTCAGTACACCAGCGGCGCCATTCTGGAAACGCCGCTGGGCACCATGGAAGGCCATTACGAAATGGTTGACCATCAGGGTCAGCCGTTCCGCACCGCTATTCCCGTTTTTCGCTTAGCCATTCCAACGCTGATCCATTAATTATGTCGACATACCTTATCGGCGACGTTCACGGCTGTTTCGATGAACTGAAGTCGCTGCTGGCTCAGGTTGCGTTCGATCCCGAGCGCGATCAACTGTGGCTGACCGGCGATCTGGTGGCGCGCGGCCCCGCCTCGCTGGACGTGCTGCG
>NZ_AVFL01000145.1 GCF_000576635.1 Skermanella stibiiresistens SB22 | reverse complement strand
GCATTGTGGGGCGGTTGTTTGTTGATGTTGAGCCAGAGCGCTGCGGCGCGTTTTGCGATTCCCGGTTACGAGCTGGTGTATACCGCACCGGTAGAAACCGCGCTGCAGGCCGACGACCTGCGCAACACCGCCGAGGTGTGGCGCGAGATGTTCGACGCGGCGAAAACCCGCATCGACCTGGGGCAGTTTTACGTAGCGAATCAGGACGGTTCGCTGCTGGACGGCGTGCTGCAGCGCCTGAAGGCGGCCGGTGAGCGCGGGGTGAAAATCCGCTTCCTGATGGAGGAGAAAGGCATCCGCAACTCCACCGCCGAGACGCTGGAGCAGCTGAAGGCGAT
>NZ_AVFL01000144.1 GCF_000576635.1 Skermanella stibiiresistens SB22 | reverse complement strand
CTGTTCAACAAGACCTACGCCGAGCACCTGAACCTGGCGGGCGACGCCGGCTTCGGCTTTGCCGCCAACACGGCCTTCAACGAACCCGGGCGCACCTTCTGGGCGCGCCTGAGCTTCAAGTACTGAGCGCCGTCCGGATCCGCTTGAGATCCCGTTCCAGCTCGATGCGCATCGCTTTCAGCAACGCCCGCGCGTTTTCCGAAAGCGGTGTGCCGGGCCGGAACACCAGCAGGCAGGCAAAGCCGATGTCCAGTTCCAGCGGCTTGATGGTCAGCCCGCGCGCCAGGTAGTCCAGCGCCATGACCGGATGCACCAGGCCGATGCCGACGCCATGCAGG
>NZ_AVFL01000143.1 GCF_000576635.1 Skermanella stibiiresistens SB22 | reverse complement strand
CTTCTCAAAATTGAAACCACAACCTTTGCACGTAGTACCATGACGAACAATGCAAGCCTGTCGTGCTCTTGGATCACGTTCATAGGCATTCACGGTTATACGCTTCTTCGCACCTTCAATGTAGTTATCTTGTGTGTTCAAATCATCAGGATATGGGTTTGCGTCATAATATGCGTACCACGTTTCTCCCTCTTTCCGCAGATATCTCTTTTTCAGCTCAGGAGTAAAACCTTCGATTACTGATACATTCGGGTTGTCTTCTCTTTCTGAATGTACCATATCAAAAGTATAAAGTTGATAACCCTGTTCTATTAGTTTTATATGATCTAGTGCTTGAGTATAAC
>NZ_AVFL01000142.1 GCF_000576635.1 Skermanella stibiiresistens SB22 | reverse complement strand
TCCGGCCGACCTGGCGCCGCAGGGCGAGGCGCGGTGCGTGATCCGCGGCGCCAGCGCGCCGCGGACGCTGACCCTGCTCTGCCGCCTGGACAACGCGCACGAGATGGAGATCTGGCGCGCCGGGGGCATCCTGCCCGCGGTCCTGCGCCAGGCGCTGGAGGATTCGCAGCACGCTTCACAACCATAAAGATGAGGCAGCGCCTCACGCCCTACCAAGGAGACAACATGAAGTTCGACCGACTCAAGTATCCCCTGTACGCCCTCGCGCTCGCGGCGGGCGTGATGACGGCGTCCGCCGCGAGCGCCGCCGCCTGGCCCGAGAAGCCGGTGCGCCTGGTGGTGCCGTT
>NZ_AVFL01000141.1 GCF_000576635.1 Skermanella stibiiresistens SB22 | reverse complement strand
CCCTTGTGATTCCGGGGAATTTAAGCGATCTTATCGTTACCGGAACGGAACCGGCGGAGCAGGAAAGCATCAGGATGATGCAGCTTCAGGACGAAGAAAGGGATGCGCTCAGGCAAGAGCGAAGGATGGCGTCAGGAGATGCCCAGGATGTTTCAGGATAGAAACCAGGGACACCTCCAGGACGGAGATTGAGAGCCGGCACAGGACTGTCGGCGGGTCAGGAAGGCTGAGGAACCGCGTCAGGACGATGCTGCAGGATGATGCAAGGACCACTTGGTCAGGATGGCCGCAGGAAAAGTTTTCAAGGATTGAGCAGGGAGCACGCTGTGTAGCGGGATGGCTATAAAA
>NZ_AVFL01000140.1 GCF_000576635.1 Skermanella stibiiresistens SB22 | reverse complement strand
GGATGGCGCTTGTCCAGAGCGGTGTACACCCCGGTTCTGTCGTAGCCGCCGTCACCTACGAAAACCTTGACCGGCTCGGCGATCCGGTCAAGCAGGGGCTCGACCTGCGATGCGTCATCGACGTCGTGGCTGGTCAGGATGGAAGCAACGATCCGATTGGTCAAGGCGTCGAAGCCGATGTGCAACTTGCGCCACGAGCGTCGTTTGCTGGTACCGTGCTTTTCGACCAGCCACTCGCCCGGGCCGCTCAGCTTCAGACCGGAACTGTCCACCAGCAGGTGGATCGGCCCGCCAGTCGCGTGGGGTTGCGCCGGCAGTTCCAGACTCTTGGCCCGCCGGCTGAGAGTGGAA
>NZ_AVFL01000139.1 GCF_000576635.1 Skermanella stibiiresistens SB22 | reverse complement strand
CGCCAGATGGAGCTTGCGCCAAGTCCGGCGCGGCTTGCCGCCATGCTTCTCGTGCAGCCACTCTCCGGCCCCAATCACCTTCAGGCCCGTGCTGTCGATCACGACGTGGACCAGCCCGCGCGTCTTCTTCAGGGCCGTCGCGACACCCAGATCGACGCTGCGGCGGGAGAACGTGGTATGGTCGGGCACCGGGAGATCGAGGCCAAGCAGGTCCATGATCGACCCGAGCAGGCCCTCGGTCTGGCGCCACGGTCGCCCGAACGCCAGCCTGAGCATCAGCCCCGCTTCGATAGCGACGTCCGAATAGCTCCTCGGCCGGCCCCGTCGCTCTGTCATTGCCGGTGTCCACACGGCG
>NZ_AVFL01000138.1 GCF_000576635.1 Skermanella stibiiresistens SB22 | reverse complement strand
CTTCGGGCGCCCGCCGCCGCAGAAATTCCCCATGCGACGCCAGCAGGGTGTCCGACCGTGCTTCCCGCCGATAGGGCTGCCACTGGCCCCGTCGCAGCCATGTGCGTACCGTTTTGCGGTCCAGGTTCATATGCCGGGCGATCGCCGAAAGCGACCACCCCTCCTTGTGAAGCCGACGCACCGCCTCCCATCCGCCCTCGTCGAGCATGATCTCCTCCGACGCCGTTCTGGCGTCGGAACACGGGGCAGCCGATCCACGGATACCGTTCAAATCCAACATTCTTCCTCCTCCTTCAAAAGAAGGGGTGAGGAATTTTCAATGCCCTCAAGTGGGGATTATTGAGTGCCCGATAACA
>NZ_AVFL01000137.1 GCF_000576635.1 Skermanella stibiiresistens SB22 | reverse complement strand
CAGCCATGAAACAGTATGTCGGATTGGATGTGTCGCAGGACCAGACCTCGATCTGTGTTGTTGACGAGAGCGGCCGCGTGCTCTGGCAAGGCAAGTGCGCCTCGACCCCGGAAGCGATCGCCGCCACGCTGAGCGGCAAGGCGCCGCGGGCCGAACGGGTCGGTCTGGAAAGCGGTCCGCTGTCGATCTGGCTGTGCCACGGCTTGACGGCGCTTGGTCTGCCGGTGGTCTGCCTCGATGCCCGCCACGCCAAGGCGGTGCTGAAGCTCCAGATCAACAAGAGCGACGCCAACGATGCCCGAGGTCTGACCCCAATACCGTTCACTTAGGGAAAATGTGTATGCACCGGCCATACTCGTAA
>NZ_AVFL01000136.1 GCF_000576635.1 Skermanella stibiiresistens SB22 | reverse complement strand
GGAAACGCTGGAAAAACATCTGGCGCGGCAGCTGGCGGATAGCAACGATATCGAACGGCGCATCCTGCTCGGCGCCGCCATCAACATGCTGAAAGGCGGAAAATGAATCGCCAACCGAAGAAGGTTGGCGATCCGACAGAAGCCCGAGGTATGCAAGCCCGGCCTTCTGCGCGCTACTATGTCACGCTAATATGACGTAATTAATAGGAATTGTCGGGTTTTTGCCCAAAGTGCCCTATTTTTGTTGCCTGCATCAGGCCAGCACGAAATCACCCGCATCCAGCGGCTGTCCCACCACTTTCACCAGGAAATCGCTGCCGTCAAAGGCGCCGCCCAGGTTGATCGCCACGTCACTGACGTGA
>NZ_AVFL01000135.1 GCF_000576635.1 Skermanella stibiiresistens SB22 | reverse complement strand
CCCTCGCCGGGGTTCTTTTCGCCTTTCCCTCACGGTACTGGTTCACTATCGGTCAGTCAGGAGTATTTAGCCTTGGAGGATGGTCCCCCCATATTCAGACAGGATGTCACGTGTCCCGCCCTACTCATCGAACTCACGACCTGTGCATTTTAGTGTACGGGGCTATCACCCTTTACTGCGCGACTTTCCAGACGCTTCCACTAACACACAAGCCGATTCAGGTTCTGGGCTCCTCCCCGTTCGCTCGCCGCTACTGGGGGAATCTCGGTTGATTTCTTTTCCTCGGGGTACTTAGATGTTTCAGTTCCCCCGGTTCGCCTCATGCCACTATGTATTCATGACATGATAATGTGTCGAAACACACTGGGT
>NZ_AVFL01000134.1 GCF_000576635.1 Skermanella stibiiresistens SB22 | reverse complement strand
CCGCCGAAGCCGCCCAGGATGACGTTGAAGATCGACCGGTTCATGCCCTTGCACATGATGTAGGACAGGATGGCGCCGGACGATCCGACCAGCGCGCCGGTGATGATCAGCAGGTTGTTCTCGAGCGTGAAGCCGATGCCGGCGGCCGCCCAGCCGGAATAGCTGTTCAGCATCGAGACCACGACCGGCATGTCGGCACCGCCGATCGGCAGGATCAGCAGGAAGCCCAGCGCCAGCGCCAGCAGCACGATGATCCACAGCGCGGCGGTCGAGTTCGACGCGCACAGCCAGACGATGCACAGCACAAGCACGACGCCGAGCGCCGCGTTCAGCATGTGCTGCATGTTGAAGACCAGCGGCTTGCCCGACACCAG
>NZ_AVFL01000133.1 GCF_000576635.1 Skermanella stibiiresistens SB22 | reverse complement strand
TCGCCTCTCAGTGCCAAGGCATCCACCAGATGCCCTTCTCATGCTTGTTCCGTTACATTTCTCCGAACGCCACGCGCAGGGGCAAACCCACGCGGTGACGATCTTCGACAAGATGCGTCATACGACCCAACCAGCGATCAACCCCTCGCCAGGAACCCCTGACGCCGGGCGATCACCCTGTCGGGTCATCCTCGGTCACTTATCCTCTTCACAATGTAAATAGATCCCGCGTCCATCCAAACGACGGACGCATGCCACTTCCCAGCAGAGACGCCACCCCGACGCCGGTCACCCGGCACCCGAAGGACGCTATCTGATGAGAAGGGATGCGGAGGCGGCGGCGCGGCGGATCGTGAGGGATCCTGACCCGGCCCGG
>NZ_AVFL01000132.1 GCF_000576635.1 Skermanella stibiiresistens SB22 | reverse complement strand
GTTCCGGCGCGGGGTGGACGAGGTGCACCAGCGCATGGGCGGGCAGCTGCACGTGGCGATATTCGACCATACGGTCAGTAATCCGCAGGCGCAGATCGGCCGGGCCATCGCGTTATTCAGCGAGCGCGCGCCGGAGGTTTCTTTGCAAATGTATGTGGAGCCGATTAATACCATTGAACGTGGCGTTATTGACGGGCAATTTCAGGTTGGGGTTATTCCCATGCACCGCAGCGCGGAAAGTTTATCTTATCATTCGTTATTCAGTGAGAGGATGTTCTTATATTGCGGCGCACAGCATGAATTATTTTCCGGCCCCCATTGCAATTATTCCATTAAAAACTATCGCTAATTAATGAGTTATATCTCCGCATTTATTG
>NZ_AVFL01000131.1 GCF_000576635.1 Skermanella stibiiresistens SB22 | reverse complement strand
TACCTGCTCGGCCTGTCCTTCTCGGCGGGCGCGTTTGTCTCGGGGTTGCTGGCGGCCGGCGCCATGCTGCTGCTGAACCAGCGCACCCGGCTGAAAGAGGACGTCGTCATCGGCGTCGTGTTCTCCGCCTTCTTCGGCCTGGGCTTGTTCATGGTCTCGCTGTCCACGGCATCGGTCAGCATCCAGACCATCATCCTGGGCAACATCCTGGCGATCACCCCGGCCGACACGGTGCAACTGCTGGCCATCGGCGGCGTCTCGCTGCTGGTGCTGCTGTTGCGCTGGAAGGCCCTGATGATCACGCTCTTCGACGCGCACCATGCGCGCTCGGTGGGCATCGATCCCGCGCTCACCAAGGGCCTGTTCTTCGTCCTGCTG
>NZ_AVFL01000130.1 GCF_000576635.1 Skermanella stibiiresistens SB22 | reverse complement strand
TGAATTGGCACATCGGTCGGTTCTGGCAGGGCATGGGCTCACGTTCGGACTGATTGATCTGAATGAATCACTAGGCAGGAAGGCAAGGATTTAATAATATATAAACATAAAATCTTATGCGCATTTTATCGTCAAAAGTGGCATATTCCGCGAGGTGACTTTCGCGAAAACCATGCTTTCGAGCGATGCGGCAAGAGACTTGACAATGGTTGATGGCACGATTTCCCAATCCAGCGGTAATATCCTTTTGCATGAGGGATATAATGGTCGGTACATAGAACTTCACCATGGCTTGAATGGTCAAACCGTATCTCGATTGATGGTTAATGAAAACTTCGTCTATGCCCATATAGATGATAGTCCGGATTATTCATTATCTTATGAACAGACC
>NZ_AVFL01000129.1 GCF_000576635.1 Skermanella stibiiresistens SB22 | reverse complement strand
AGCGGATCACGCCGCCGATCTCGGCATCCGAGCGCAGGTTCAGGCGCAAGTCCACGCCGATCCGGGCCAGTTGTTCCTTGATGAGTTCCAGCGTCGGCGTGTAGCCGGGAAAGCTCCAGGTGACGCCAACCTGCAAACGCTGTCCGTCGCGGCTGCGGATGCCGTCCTTGCCGGCCTTCCAGCCCGCCCGTTCCAGCAGCGCCCGCGCGGCGTCGGGCTGATAGGCCAGCTTGGCCGACAGGTCGACATAGTCCGGCACCGTGGTCGAGACCACGCTGGTGGCGGCCTTGTCGTATTCGGTATAGAGCGCCTCGATGATCTCGGCGCGGTTCACGCCGATCACCAGCGCCTGCCGCACTTCGGGGTGCGACAGAACCGGGCTGGCGATGTTGGGG
>NZ_AVFL01000128.1 GCF_000576635.1 Skermanella stibiiresistens SB22 | reverse complement strand
GGTCACCCAGGTCGAGCCCGAGCAGGTCACCACCGACGGACACACCAGCTATCCCAGGGCCATCGCCGACGAACTCGGCACGGACGTCGATCATCGCACCAGTCAGTATAAAAACAACGTGATCGAGCAGAATCATCGGGGCATAAAAGGACGCTACCGGCCGATGCGCGGCTTCAAGAATTTCGATGCGGCTCAGAGCTTCTGCCGCGCCTTCGATGAGGTCCGCAACTTCCTGCGACCGGCCAGCTACATCAACCAGAACATCTCGCTCGTCCGTCGGCGGGTCATCCATGTGCAGCGCGTGGCCGCGCTGCGGGACCTGATCTCCGCCACTTGATACAGCTAATGGTAGTCAGCCGTCTGTTCAATGCTCAACTTGCCCCGAAACCTGACAGAACCC
>NZ_AVFL01000127.1 GCF_000576635.1 Skermanella stibiiresistens SB22 | reverse complement strand
TCAGCCCTTGCCCTTGATCAGGGCGCCGATCTCGCCGACGATGCCGCGGCGGAACAGCAGGACGCAGATGACGAAGATGACGCCGGTGACGACCGTGACGGGCAGCTGGGTGCCGGCCAGGTAGTTCTGCAGGGTGACGACCAGGAAGGCTCCGACCACCGGGCCGAAGATGGTGCCGAGCCCGCCCAGCAAGGTCATCAGCACGACCTCGCCCGACATCTGCCAGGTGATGTCGGTCAGCGACGCCAGCTGGAACACGATCGCCTTGGTGCCGCCCGCCAGCCCGGCCAGCGCCGCCGACATGACGAAGGCCGCCAGCTTGTACTGCTCCACCTTGTAGCCCAGCGAGACCGCGCGCGGCTCGTTTTCCCGGATCGCCTTCAGCACCTGGCCGAACGGCGAGTGGATGG
>NZ_AVFL01000126.1 GCF_000576635.1 Skermanella stibiiresistens SB22 | reverse complement strand
ATCGTGGACGAACGCGGCGCCTATGACGATCGCGTCACGCTGCGCCTGCCGGTGGAACGCCCGGCGCTGTGGAGCGCCGAAACGCCCGCGCTGTATCGCGCCACCGTCGCCCTGCTCTCCCCCGAGGGGGAGATTATCGAGGTGGAAGCCTATGACGTCGGCTTCCGCCAGGTGGAAATCAGCGGCGGGCTGTTGAAGCTTAACGGGCAGCCGCTGCTGATCCGCGGCGTTAACCGCCACGAGCATCATCCGCGCCACGGCCAGGTGATGGACGAAGCGACGATGCGCCACGACATCCTGCTGATGAAGCAGCACAACTTCAACGCGGTGCGCTGCTCGCATTATCCCAACCACCCGCTGTGGTATCGGCTGTGCGATCGCTACGGGCTGTACGTGGTGGACGAAGCCAATATCGA
>NZ_AVFL01000125.1 GCF_000576635.1 Skermanella stibiiresistens SB22 | reverse complement strand
CTGTCCGACGTGCTGGACAATACCGACGCCGTCTGGCCGTTGAAGCTGCCGCCGTTGCCCCAGTAGTAATACGGCTGCAGGGTCAGCGACAGGTTGTCGCGCAGCTGCAGTTTCTGGGTGAACGACAGCGTAAAGTTCTCGAACGGGTTGCGTTCAATCTTGTAATACTTGTTCAACTGCCCTTTGCTGTTGTACTCCGGCGAGGTGACATAATCGGTGTCACGGCCGTCGTTTTGGAACTGCGCCTTGCTCAGGGTGTTGTAGTTGGTGTTGTTCTGGCGGTTGTACTTCATCACCAGATTGCTGCTGTTGCCGTTGCCGTCTTCATACAGCGAATTCATCTCGAACTTGTCGGAGTACAGCCGCCCCTCGCCGCGCCATTTCTTCGCCTCGGTGTGCGAATAGGAGAGCCAGTTG
>NZ_AVFL01000124.1 GCF_000576635.1 Skermanella stibiiresistens SB22 | reverse complement strand
AATTTATTCCACCATCCTATCCAATAAATTACTAAAATTTATTTTTCAATAAAATCCTCTATATTCATAAATTCCATCATTCCCATCACTTCTTAATTAATCATTAAACCCAAATTCTACAATAAAACTCTTATATAAAATCAAAAATTTCATTTTTTTTATTTATTTTTAAATCAATTTTCTTAATTTTTATTAACTCAAAACTCTTAATTTTTTTTATTTTCAAAACAAATTTATCTAATTATTCTAAATAAATCTATATTAATACTTTATTACATTACTTTTCTTACAATAACCTCATAAACTTTCCAAATTAAAATAATATATCATTAATATTCAATTTTTTCTCTCTTTCTTTCATCCTTCCACTAAATCCACATACTTTTCAATTACCTTTCATAACTTATAATTATAATT
>NZ_AVFL01000123.1 GCF_000576635.1 Skermanella stibiiresistens SB22 | reverse complement strand
CATCAGCGCGCCGGCCTCCTGGGTCGGCACCAGCCGGCCGCGCACGCGCTCGAACAGGCGCAGTTCCGACGAGGTTTCCAGCTTGCGGATGGCCTGGCTCACCGCCGGCTGCGAAATGCCCAGCAGGGTGGCAGCCTTGCTGGTGGTGCCGGCCTGCATCACGGCCCGGAAGACCTGGATCTCGCGCATGTCCATCTATAAGTCCCGCTTATTGACTAAGTTTTTTCGATTGTTGAGGCAATGGGGAGAAAGGCAGACACTGGCGCTGTTCCCGATCACTCCTAAGCTCAGCAAATAGATTAGATGAAAGCTATCAATCAGACTAATAGAGATTTCGCCAGTCTCTCGCCCTCGGTGCAGCGCGCCTCCACCGTGGTGTTCGACTCGCTGGACGCCTTCGTCAACCGCAAGCACCGCCAGCCCGACGGCTT
>NZ_AVFL01000122.1 GCF_000576635.1 Skermanella stibiiresistens SB22 | reverse complement strand
ATGGCGAAGGCGAAATTTGAGCGGAACAAGCCGCACTGCAACATCGGCACGATCGGTCACGTCGACCACGGCAAGACCTCGTTGACGGCGGCGATCACCAAAATCCTGGCCGAGACCGGTGGCGCCACGTTCACCGCGTACGACCAGATCGACAAGGCGCCGGAGGAGAAGGCCCGCGGCATCACGATCTCGACGGCGCACGTCGAGTACGAGACGGCCAACCGGCACTACGCGCACGTCGACTGCCCGGGTCACGCCGACTACGTCAAGAACATGATCACGGGTGCGGCGCAGATGGACGGCGCGATCCTGGTGGTGTCGGCGGCCGACGGCCCGATGCCCCAGACGCGCGAGCACATCCTGCTGGCCCGCCAGGTCGGCGTGCCGGCGATCGTCGTGTTCATGAACAAGGTCGACATGGTCGACGACGAGGAG
>NZ_AVFL01000121.1 GCF_000576635.1 Skermanella stibiiresistens SB22 | reverse complement strand
TTCCCCACGTTGAATAACGTAAGTTTATTAATAAAATTTAAATTACTTAAGTAGCATACTAAAGATCATGGTGCGCTGTTCCCCTGGCATGGCTTGAATGGATACTGGGTCGTCCCATAAACGGAACTCCGTCTCCACAGAACGATCTCTTCGACCAGCAGCGTGATGCGGTGTGGTGGGAAGCTTCTCTTGCGGGTAAATCGTAAGGAGAACACTCCGAAGGCAGGAAAAACTTATAGATTTGGTGTTTAGCGCGTGCGCGTGACTGGGAATATCCGATGGGCCAATACCGGCTGGGACGAAGGGCCATGCACAATGAGAACGATAGACTTGATGCCTTGCACGATCTTGCCGTGCTCGATACACCACCAGAGCCCGCTCTTGACGAACTTGTGGAATTCGCCCGTCAGCGCTTCATGGTTCCAACCGCCTTCATTTC
>NZ_AVFL01000120.1 GCF_000576635.1 Skermanella stibiiresistens SB22 | reverse complement strand
CCAGCGGTTGAAACTCGCTCCAGCTGTCGATGCCCGGGCCCGCCTCTTTGCTGTGTTCGCCTTTCAGTAGTTCCGGCACATAGCCGGCGTATTCGATATTCTCGATGCCGCGCTGCAGTTCGCCCAGGGCGTCGCTGAGCACTTTGCCGTGCTCGGCGGTGATCAATTGGCAGACGGCGTCGGCATGCTGCTCCAGCAGATCCTTGAGCTTCATCATGATGCGCGCGCGTTTCAGCGGCGGGGTATCGCGCCAGGCGGGATAGGCCTGTTCGGCGGCGGCGATGGCGCGCTCCACCGTGGCGCGGTCGGCCAGCTGCACCTCCTGCGCCGATTGGCCGGTGGCCGGGTCGTAAACCGGCTGGCTGCGTTCGCCCCCGGCGGCGGGCTCGCCGTTGATCCAATGGGTAATGGTCATGATTCTCTCCTTATTCGGTGGCGTTGAGGGCATCGCCGACGGCGTTGATCAGCGCATCGATCTGCGCTTCGCT
>NZ_AVFL01000119.1 GCF_000576635.1 Skermanella stibiiresistens SB22 | reverse complement strand
CCATCCTCTCCCGAACTCTAGCGTGCCAGTCTCAAGCGCGGTTCCCAGGTTGAGCCCGGGGCTTTCACGCCTGACTTGACACACCGCCTACGCGCCCTTTACGCCCAGTAATTCCGAACAACGCTAGCCCCCTTCGTATTACCGCGGCTGCTGGCACGAAGTTAGCCGGGGCTTCTTCTCACGCTACCGTCATCATCGTCGCGTGCGAAAGAGCTTTACAACCCGAAGGCCTTCATCACTCACGCGGCATTGCTGGATCAGGCTTGCGCCCATTGTCCAATATTCCCCACTGCTGCCTCCCGTAGGAGTCTGGGCCGTGTCTCAGTCCCAGTGTGGCTGATCATCCTCTCAGACCAGCTAAGGATCGTAGCCTTGGTGGGCCGTTACCCCGCCAACTAGCTAATCCTACGCGGGCCCATCCCATGGCGATGAATCTTTGTCCCAGAGGACACATACGGTATTAGCTCCAGTTTCCCGGAGTTGTTCCGTACCACAG
>NZ_AVFL01000118.1 GCF_000576635.1 Skermanella stibiiresistens SB22 | reverse complement strand
CATGAGAAGCACGGCGGCAAGCCGCGCCGGAGCTGGCGAAAGCTCCATCTGGCGATCGATCCGGACAGCGGAGAGATCCTCGCCTCGGAGCTGACCACCACGGACGACGGCGATGCATCCCTGGTCGGCCCACTGCTCGAGCAGATCGACTGCCCGATTTCGGCGGTGTTTGCTGATGGCGCATACGATGGCGAGCCGGTCTACCGCTCCGTCGCCGGGCACACGCCTGACGCCGCGGTGATCATTCCGCCCCGATCAACCGCAGTACCGAGTGACACGGCCGAAACCGACCCGACCCAGCGCGACCGGGCATCGTCAAGTTGGCAGCGGGGCGGGTTTGCCTGAGCAGCGTGGGTCAGGTATGAGACGGCCATGACGAGCGCGACCAAAGCCCCCTACGCCGGCCACCGCTTCCCTCCGGAGCTGATCAGCCACACGGTGTGGCTGTACTTCAGGTTTCCACTCAGCCTTCGCATGGTGGAGGAGATGCTGGCCTTCCGCGGCATCGAGGTCAGC
>NZ_AVFL01000117.1 GCF_000576635.1 Skermanella stibiiresistens SB22 | reverse complement strand
TGGGAGGAGAATCGCCCGGCCGCTTTCCGCTTCATCGAACGGTTCCTGAGACGGGAGGTGGGCTGAATTTTATTGAGTACTTGATTTTCACTACATATTTACTGGTAGAACCGCACAATATCAAGTATAGATACCTATTTCATCTTCGAAATGCGCGCTTGTCTGGAGTCTGTTGCTGAATGAGTTTGATGGCTCACCTGGGCTGGTCCGGAGCTGTAGAACGGCGTAGAGGGGCGGCTTCAGGCCGCCTTCCGGCCATCTTGGCACGTCGTCCTGGGATTTTCCGCAGTGGACAGACTGCCGGTGTAGTCTTCGCAGGGGTTCTGTTAGGTTTCGGGGCAAGTAGAGCTGGCGCCAGGCTGATGCCTACCAGCAGCTGTATCAGGCGACGGAGATCAGGTCCCGCAACGCGGCCACGCGCTGCAGGTGGATAACCCGCCGACGGGCGGCGCGCGTGTTACGTGCCACTGTGGATCGAGGGTCCACGGAGGGTGCCATAGGTGCAATCCTGGCGTGGCAGGCGCCTGCGGGCGCGGGCTGAGGCGGATCGGAT
>NZ_AVFL01000116.1 GCF_000576635.1 Skermanella stibiiresistens SB22 | reverse complement strand
GCACCGTTCTCTTATTGCGGGCCGGGATTCAAGTCCTCTTGGTGAGTTATTTTACGCCTGCGTATGGGTTGGCAGCTGCGCTTACCAGGTCAGCGTTCTCTCCGGGGTCGACATGGACCGCCCCATGATGGTGTCAGAAGTGCCGGCGTCGGGATGTCAACTACGCGATCCTTGCGATCCTGAGATCACAGCCGCAACGGTGCCCACGCGATCGCCGTCACCTCGTCCTGGCAAGAGCTGCCGTCCGCCCAAACGCGGCGGAACTTGTCGCGGTAGAATCAAGGGGCGGTCACGGCCGCCTCCTTGTTCGACCAGCGGAACTCGGTACCATCGCGCCACATGCGATGGAGAATGACCGCCAACTTCCGGGCGACGGCGACGGTTGCCTTCTTGTGGCCGATCTTCCGGGCCAGCCGGGTACCCCATGCTTTGAGCGTTGACCAGCGCGACACCCGGTTCAGGATGATGCCCGCCGCTTCATACAGGTATGTCCGCGTCAGGCGGTCGCCGCAGCGCGAGATCCTACCGGTGTAGTCGGTTTCACCCGACTGGAAGCGGCGTGGCG
>NZ_AVFL01000115.1 GCF_000576635.1 Skermanella stibiiresistens SB22 | reverse complement strand
CAGGCCGACATAGGCGCCGACGCTGGATGAGTGGGTGAAGCGGGCGGGATCGCCGATCGTGCTGACATAGTTCAGCGCCACCAGCACGCCAACGCCGGGCGCGGTCATCAGCCGGCACACCGTGTCGTCCTGGCGGGCCTCGGTGACCAGGCGCCGGCTCAGCGTGGCGACCTCCTTGTTGATGGCTTCCCAAGCCCGGAGAAGGGCTTCGGTGACATCATGCAGCGGACCATCGGGGACCAGGCCGCGAACCTTTTCGGCAAAGGTCTTGCCGACGCCCTTGCCGGCGAGCAGGCCGAATGGCTTGAGCAGGCCGCGGATCTGGTTGCCGAGATCGACCCGCTGAGCCACCAGCTGGGCCCGCGCCGTGATCAGAGCCCGCACCAGCTGTCCATCCAAGCCTTTGACCGCGACCTCACGGTACCAGCCGGTGCGCACAATCTGAGCCAGACCGCGGGCATCGTTGGCGTCGCTCTTGTTGAGCTGGAGCTTCAGCGCCGCCTTGGCGTGGCGGGCATCGAGGCAGACCACCGGCAGACCGAGCGCCGTCAAGCCGTGGCACAGCCAGATCGACAGCGGACCGCTTTCCAGA
>NZ_AVFL01000114.1 GCF_000576635.1 Skermanella stibiiresistens SB22 | reverse complement strand
TCTGTCAGATCTCAGGGCAGCTTGTTGGGAGCGGCGTTGCCGGATAGGTTCGCGGGCCCGTTTTGAGCGAGAGCTGCCATGGACTGCCCGCATTGCCAATCGTCGTCGACCCGCGAGCGGGAGGGGCGAACGGTTCATGGCTTTCGGCGCTTCCGGTGCCGGGAGTGCGGGCGGCGGTTCAACGAGCGAACCGGCTCGGCACTGAACCGGGTCCAGGTGCCGACGGACATCGTGTTTCTCGTGGTCCTCTGGAGATTGCGCTACAAGCTCAGCCTGCGGGATCTGGCGGAAATGTTCCTGATCCGCGGCATCGTGTTCACCCACGAAGCGGTTCGGGACTGGGAAGCCAAGCTGGCGCCGCTGCTCGCCGCGGGCCTGCGCAAGCGGCGGGACGGCAAGGCCGGCCGCTGCTGGCACGTCGACGAGACGTACCTCAAGATCGCTGGCGAGTGGTGCTATCTCTACCGGGCGATCGATCGCGACAGTAACCTAGTCGACGTTTACCTGAGCGAAAACCGCGACATGGCCGCGGCCAAGGCGTTCCTCCGCTCGGCCAAGTCGGTCACCCAGGTCGAGCCCGAGCAGGTCACCACCGACGGACACACCAG
>NZ_AVFL01000113.1 GCF_000576635.1 Skermanella stibiiresistens SB22 | reverse complement strand
CCAGATGCCCTTCTCATGCTTGTTCCATTGTGCCCGGTCCAAGGACCGGACACGACACGGACGCGCCACGCGCAGGAGGAAGCCCACGTTTCCGTGGAACCACCGACCTCGCGCGCCGCATCATCGTGAAGATGCGTCACTTGACCCAACCGACCAACCTCCCTTCCGGGAGGACGGCCCTGTCGGGTCATCCTCGGTCACAAATTCTCTTCACATGTCAAAGATCCCATACCCGCCTCGGCGGATATCTGTTTTCTCCCTCGCGGACATCATCCTTGGTCGTGCTGGCTGGTTCGCCATCGTCGGCGCTCCTCGGCCCTCCTCCTGGTGGAGGCGGACGGGATCGAACCGACGACCTCATGCTTGCAAAGCACGCGCTCTCCCAACTGAGCTACGCCCCCTCGGAGGGAACATGGTGGGCCAGGGAAGACTTGAACTTCCGACCTCACGCTTATCAAGCGCGCGCTCTAACCAACTGAGCTACTAGCCCCGACCGGCTGCCGCGCCCCGGAGGGCGGCGGCGTGCCACCGTCGTCACCCCTAGGGGTTGCCGTCGATGGCTTGATGTCCGAGAGAAGAGATGCGGAGGCGGCGGCGCGGCGGATCGTGAGGGATCCTGACCCGGCCCGG
>NZ_AVFL01000112.1 GCF_000576635.1 Skermanella stibiiresistens SB22 | reverse complement strand
ATCGAGGAGATCATCGGCCTGATCTCCGACATCGCGTCCCAGACCAACCTGCTGGCCCTGAACGCCACGATCGAGGCGGCGCGCGCCGGAGAGTCCGGAAAGGGGTTCGCCATCGTCGCCAGCGAGGTCAAGCAGTTGGCGACCCAGGCCGGTCGGGCGACGGAGGAAATCTCGCTCCGGGTTGGGACGATGCGGGCATCCGCGCGCGACACCTCCGACATCATGGGCTCCATCAGCCAGACCTTCACCGACGTGAACGCCGCGACAACCGCCATCGCCGGCGCCGTCGCGGAGCAGGAGGCCGCGACCCGGGAGATCGCCCGCAACGCGGCGCAGGCCTCCATGGGCACGCGGGAGGTATCGCGCAACATCACCGCGGTGAGCCACTCGTCGGAGGCCACGGGAGCGGCGGCGAGCCAGGTCTTCTCAGCCTCCCAGGATTTGTCGCGCCAAGCCGAGGCGCTGCGCACCGAGGTCGAGGAGTTCCTCCAGGCGATCCAGACGGCCGGCGAGCGGCGGAGCTACGAGCGGCACGCCGCCATGCTCGACGCGGAGATCACGGTCGAGGGATCGACCCACGCGTGCCGGACCGTCGACGTGTCCTACGGCGGTGCCCAGGTCGACATCGACTTGGCGA
>NZ_AVFL01000111.1 GCF_000576635.1 Skermanella stibiiresistens SB22 | reverse complement strand
CGGGCATCGTCAAGTTGTTGGGCGAGAGGCCAGAACTGGGCGAGCTTGACGGCGGCAGGGTAGGTTGAGGCCATGCGGCTTGCGTGATGCTGCAGACCTCGTGCCACGCCTGGAAGGCGCGGGTCCGCTCCGCACGGTAGTCAGTTGCAGGCATCAAATGGCGGGGCAGGAGGAAGAGGTTGTTGATCTTGTCGTGGGCGGACAGGAAGCGTTGAGCGTGTCGGACCGACTTGAACCGCTTCATCTGGCGCTCTCGTCGCCTTGTTGGCTGGTGTGAGTTTTCCGCCCGGTTGTTGAGGCCCTTGTGCTGGCGGTGCTCAACGCTGAGCATGATCTCCTTCTTGGCCGCGCCGTAGGAGCCGAGTTTGTCGGTGATCATGACGCGAGGAGCCCGGCACTGCCGCTTCAGCAGCTTGCGCGGCAGGCGCTTCGCCACCTTCCTGTCGCGCCGGCTCTGGACCAGAACGTCCAGCACGACGCCATGCTGATCCACGGCGCGCCAGAGATAGTGCTTCCCGCCGGCGATCTTGAGCACGACTTCATCCATGTGCCACTTGTCGCCGGACCGGGGCAGCCGCCGGCGGATGATGTTGGCGAACTCCTGGCCAAATTTCAGCCCCCACTGCCGGATCGTCTCGTGGCTGACCTCGATGCCGCGGAAGGCCAGCATCTCCTCCACCATGCGAAGGCT
>NZ_AVFL01000110.1 GCF_000576635.1 Skermanella stibiiresistens SB22 | reverse complement strand
GATGGCGCCGATCGCGACGCCCAGCGCCATCTCGATCAGGCTGCCGGTGCGGATGGCGCCCGACGTGCCGATGCCGTAGGCCTCCGGCGCGTAGAACGCGGCGATGGCGACGAACACGGCGGCCAGGCCGACCAGGCTATGGAAGGCGGCGACCAGCTGCGGCAGCGCCGTCATCTCGATCTTGCGCGCCGTGATGGTGCCGATGGTGCCGCCGATCGCCAAGCCGGCCAGGATCAGCGGCAGCGACAGGCCGCTGATCAGGCCCGGCAGCAGCAGGGTGGTGACGATGGCGATCACCATGCCGGCGATGCCGAAGTTGTTGCCCTGGCGGGAGGTCTCGGGGCTGGACAACCCGCGCAACGCCATGATGAAGCAGATGGCGGCGACGAGGTAAGCGAGTGGGGCGAATGCGGCCATGTTGGTTCAGGGCTCCCTTATGCCTTCTTCTGCTTCTTCTTGTACATCGCCAGCATGCGCTGGGTGACAATGAAGCCGCCGAAGATGTTGACCGAGGCCAGGATGACGGCGAGGAAGCCAAGCATCGTGGAGAAGGTGAAGCCGTCCGTGCTGCCGGTCGCGATCAGGGCGCCGACGATGATGACGGAGGAGACCGCGTTGGTGACGCTCATCAGGGGAGAGTGCAGCGCCGGCGTCACGCGCCAGACGACGTAGTACCCGACGAAGCAGGCCAGCGCGAAGACCGTCAGCCCGGTGATGAAGAA
>NZ_AVFL01000109.1 GCF_000576635.1 Skermanella stibiiresistens SB22 | reverse complement strand
ACTCGATGATGCTGGCGACGACGCCGGCGCCGACGGTGCGGCCGCCCTCACGGATGGCGAAGCGCAGGCCCTCGTCCATCGCGATCGGGGCGATCAGGGTGACCTCCATGGCGACGTTGTCGCCCGGCATCACCATCTCGGTACCTTCCGGCAGCGCCACCATCCCGGTCACGTCCGTGGTCCGGAAGTAAAACTGCGGACGATAGTTGGTGAAGAACGGCGTGTGACGGCCACCCTCCTCCTTCGTCAGGATGTAGGCCTCGGCCTTGAACTTGGTGTGCGGCGTGATCGAGCCGGGCTTGGCCAGGACCTGGCCGCGCTCGACGTCCTCGCGCTTGGTGCCGCGCAGCAGCGCGCCGATGTTGTCGCCCGCCTGCCCCTGGTCCAGCAGCTTGCGGAACATCTCGACGCCGGTCACGATCGTCTTGACGGTCTTCTTCAGACCGACGATCTCGATCTCCTCGCCGACCTTGACGATGCCACGCTCGACGCGGCCGGTCACCACGGTGCCGCGGCCCGAGATCGAGAACACGTCCTCGATCGGCATCAGGAACGGACGGTCGATCGGACGCTCCGGCTGCGGGATGTAGGCGTCGACCGCCTCCATCAGCTTCAGGATCGCCTCGCGGCCCTGCGCCGGGTTCTTGTCCTCGAGCGCCATCAGCGCCGAGCCCTTGATGATCGGAATGTCGTCGCCGGGGAAATCGTAGCTGCTCAGCAGCTCGCGGACCTC
>NZ_AVFL01000108.1 GCF_000576635.1 Skermanella stibiiresistens SB22 | reverse complement strand
CCTTCAACGGCTTACAGAACGCTCCCCTACCCAACAACGCTAAGCGTCGCTGCCGCAGCTTCGGTGCATGGTTTAGCCCCGTTACATCTTCCGCGCAGGCCGACTCGACCAGTGAGCTATTACGCTTTCTTTAAATGATGGCTGCTTCTAAGCCAACATCCTGGCTGTCTATGCCTTCCCACATCGTTTCCCACTTAACCATGACTTTGGGACCTTAGCTGGCGGTCTGGGTTGTTTCCCTCTTCACGACGGACGTTAGCACCCGCCGTGTGTCTCCCGTGATAACATTCTTCGGTATTCGGAGTTTGCATCGGTTTGGTAAGCCGGGATGGCCCCCTAGCCGAAACAGTGCTCTACCCCCGAAGATGAGTTCACGAGGCGCTACCTAAATAGCTTTCGGGGAGAACCAGCTATCTCCCGGTTTGATTGGCCTTTCACCCCCAGCCACAAGTCATCCGCTAATTTTTCAACATTAGTCGGTTCGGTCCTCCAGTTAGTGTTACCCAACCTTCAACCTGCCCATGGCTAGATCACCGGGTTTCGGGTCTATACCTTGCAACTAGTCGCCCAGTTAAGACTCGGTTTCCCTACGGCTCCCCTATACGGTTAACCTTGCTACAAAATATAAGTCGCTGACCCATTATACAAAAGGTACGCAGTCACACCACGAAGGTGCTCCCACTGCTTGTACGTACACGGTTTCAGGTTCTATTTCACTCCCCTCGCCGGGGTTCTTTTCGCCTTTCCCTCACGGTAC
>NZ_AVFL01000107.1 GCF_000576635.1 Skermanella stibiiresistens SB22 | reverse complement strand
ATCTCGACATCGTCGAGCACCGCCAGCGCGTCGTCGGCCAGCAGCGCCAGCGAGCAGTACAGCGAGATCAGGTAGGACGCGATGGCATGGTTGTTGATGCCCATGAAGCGCACCGACAGGCCCGGGCTCTGTTCGCCCGGCAGGCCCGGCTGGTACAGGCCGACCACGCCCTGGCGCTTGTCGCCCACGCGCAGCAGCAGGATCTTGGTCTTGCCATCGGCCACCGGCACCTTGTTGGACGGAATCAGGGGAATGCCGCGCCAGGTGATGAACTGCGAGCCGAACAGGCTTACCGTCGGCGGCGGCGTGCCGCGCCGCGTGGCTTCGCGGCCGAAGGCGGCGATGGCCAGCGGATGCGTCAGGAAGAAGGCCGGCTCCTTCCAGACCTTGGTCAGCAGCTCATCCAGGTCGTCGGGCGTGGGCGCGCCGGTCAGCGGGAAAATGCGCTGCTCTTCCGTCACCTGCGACAGCAGGCCGTAATCGGGGTTGTTGATGAGTTCGCTTTCCTGGTTTTCCTTGATGGTCTCGATGGTCAGGCGCAGCTGTTCCTTGATCTGGTCGTGCGGACTGCTGTAGAGGTCGGAGATGCGGGTGTGCACGTCCAGCACGGTGCTGACGGCGTTCAGGAAATACTCGCGCGGCTGCTCCTCGTACTCGACGAAGGTGCGCGGCAACTGGTTCTCGGCTTCGCGCGCGGTGCACGTCACCTTGATGTTTTCGGGATTCTTGACCTTGTTCAGGCGGTAGATGCCTGCTTCGACCGGCGCCCATTGCAGCAA
>NZ_AVFL01000106.1 GCF_000576635.1 Skermanella stibiiresistens SB22 | reverse complement strand
TCAACGAGCGGACCGGCACGGCGCTGAACCGCGTCCAGGTGCCGACTGACATCATGTTTCTCGTAGTCTTCTGGAGATTGCGCTACAAACTGAGCCTGCGGGATTTGACGGAGATGTTCCTGATCCGCGGCATCGTGTTCACTCACGAAGCGGTTCGGGATTGGGAAGCCAAGTTGGCGCCACTGCTCGCCGACGGCCTGCGCAAGCGTCGGGCCCGCAAAGCCGGCCGGTGCTGGCACGTCGACGAGACCTACGTCAAAGTCGCCGGGGAGTGGTGCTATCTGTACCGGGCAATAGACCGTGACGGTAATCTGGTCGACGTCTACCTGAGCGAAAACCGCGACATGGCCGCCGCCAAGGCGTTCTTCCGCTCAGCCAGGTCGGTCACCCAAGTCGAGCCCGAGCAGGTCACCACCGACGGTCATACCAGCTATCCCACGGCCATCACCGACGAACTCGGCATGGACGTCGACCATCGCACCAGTCAGTATAAAAACAACGTGATCGAGCAGAATCACCGCGGCATAAAAGGACGCTATCGGCCGATGCGCGGCTTCAAGAACTTCGATGCGGCTCATCGCTTCTGCCGAACCTTCGACGAGGTCCGCAACTTCCTGCGACCGACCAGCTACATCAACCAGAACGTCTCCCTTGCCCGCCGCCGGACCATTCACGTGCAGCGTGTGACCGCGCTGCGGGACCTGATCTCCGCTGCCTGATACAGCTAGCGGTAGTCAGACGCCTGTCCGCTGCGCAACTTGCCCCGAAAGCTGACAGAACCGG
>NZ_AVFL01000105.1 GCF_000576635.1 Skermanella stibiiresistens SB22 | reverse complement strand
GGCTTCATGTTCCTGCCGACATACCGCGGCTGGGTCGTCGCGGTGTCGATCCTGGTCTGCTTCGGCACCTGGTTCGTGATCGAGCGGACCAAGCTGGGGGCCTACCTGCGCGCCGCCACCGAGAACCCGGTGCTGGTCCAGGCCTTCGGCATCAACGTGCCGGTCATGATCACCGCGACATACGGCTTCGGCGTGGCGCTGGCGGGTCTGGCCGGCGTGCTGGCGGCGCCGATCTACCAGGTCAACCCGCTGATGGGCTCGCACCTGATCATCGTCGTCTTCGCGGTCGTGGTGATCGGCGGCATGGGCTCGATCCTGGGCGCCGTGCTGACCGGCTTCATGCTCGGCATCCTGGAGGGCTTCACCAAGGTGTTCTACCCCGAGGCCTCCAACATCGTGATCTTCGTCGTGATGGCCGTGGTGCTGCTGATCAAGCCCGCCGGTCTGTTCGGACGGGAGAAGTAAGGACATGGCAACCCATTTCAACACCCCGGGGGCCCACACCCCGGCGGCCCCGCCCGGCGCCGCCGCCGCGGCCGCCCGGTCCCGGGGCAACCCGACGCTGACCTGGATCGCCCTGGCGGCGGCGCTGCTGCTGGCCCTGGTGGCGCCGTTCCAACTCTATCCGGTGTTCCTGGCCAAGGCGCTGTGCTTCGCGCTGTTCGCCTGCGCCTTCAACCTGCTGATCGGCTATGTCGGGCTGCTGTCGTTCGGCCACGCCGCCTTCTTCGGCTCGGCCGCCTACGTCACGGCGCACGCGATCAAGGTCTGGGGGCTGACGCCCGAGCTGGGCATCCTGCTGGGCGTGGTCACGGCGGCGG
>NZ_AVFL01000104.1 GCF_000576635.1 Skermanella stibiiresistens SB22 | reverse complement strand
CTCCCTATAATGCGCCTCCACTGACCGGGAACAACGACTGACAAGCCGCCGGGTCAGCGAGAAGAAAGCGAAATAAACGCTTGACTCTCCGGGCGAAAAGCGTAGTATACGCAGCCCGCGCCGATGAGTTTCTCGGCACTGCTCTTTAACAATTTATCAGACAATCTGTGTGGGCACTCCACAAGACGATATCCAGCATCTTCGGATGCAAAAAAATATCAAGTCTTGAAGAGTGACTAACTGAAGTAAAATTCATGCAGTAAATCTTTGAGCATCGCTTCTCGAGTGGAAGCAAATCAAGCTTTTAATTGAAGAGTTTGATCATGGCTCAGATTGAACGCTGGCGGCAGGCTTAACACATGCAAGTCGAGCGGTAGCACAAGGGAGCTTGCTCCCTGGGTGACGAGCGGCGGACGGGTGAGTAATGTCTGGGAAACTGCCTGATGGAGGGGGATAACTACTGGAAACGGTAGCTAATACCGCATAACGTCGCAAGACCAAAGAGGGGGACCTTCGGGCCTCTTGCCATCAGATGTGCCCAGATGGGATTAGCTAGTAGGTGGGGTAATGGCTCACCTAGGCGACGATCCCTAGCTGGTCTGAGAGGATGACCAGCCACACTGGAACTGAGACACGGTCCAGACTCCTACGGGAGGCAGCAGTGGGGAATATTGCACAATGGGCGCAAGCCTGATGCAGCCATGCCGCGTGTGTGAAGAAGGCCTTCGGGTTGTAAAGCACTTTCAGCGAGGAGGAAGGTGGTGAGCTTAATACGCTCATCAATTGACGTTACTCGCAGAAGAAGCACCGGCTAACTCCGTGCCAGCAGCCGCGGTAATACGG
>NZ_AVFL01000103.1 GCF_000576635.1 Skermanella stibiiresistens SB22 | reverse complement strand
GCTATGGGTTGATCGACGTGGAGTTGCGCCGGCGCGGTCGCTCCCGGTTCGAGCCGGTCGCGGTCGAGCAGGCGGACGCGGGCGCCGGCTTCGGTCGTTCCGGCCAGCAGGCGGACCACCGCGCCGCCCTTCAGCGGACGCTCGGCCGAGGCGAGCAGCCGAAGCTCGACGTCGAGCCACGACGCCGCGGTCAACGCCCCCGGCGTCGCCAGCGCCACGCCGGGCGCCAAGTCCGCGCGCTCGACGCCTCGCAGGTTGACGGCGGTGCGGCGGCCGGGATACGCGGTTTCGACCGCTTGCCCATGGATCTGGAGCCCTCGGATCCGCGCGGTGGCACCGCCGGGCTGGAGTTCCACCGCGTCGCCAACCCGCAGCGCGCCGCGCCTCAGGGTGCCGGTCACCACCGTGCCGAAGCCGGCGACCGCGAAGACCCGGTCGGCCGGCAGGTGGAAGATCCCGGCATCGGCGGAGTCGGCGGCCGTCGGACGCGCCAGCGCCGCCAAACCGTCGCGCAGGCTCCCCAGCCCGGCGCCGGTCAGCGCCGAGGTGTGGACCACCGCGACATCGGCGATCCCAGCCTCGCGGGCCAGCGCCTCGGCGGCGCGCCCGGCCGCCTCGGCTTGGCTGGCGGTGACCAGATCGCATTTGGCGACCGCGACGATGCCTCGGGTCACGCCGATCAGGCCGGCGATGCCGACATGCTCGACCGTCTGCGGCTTGATGCCCTCGTTGGCCGCGACCACCAGCAGCACCGCGTCGATCCCGGTGGCGCCCGAGATCATGGTCCGCACGAAGCGCTCGTGCCCCGGCATGTCGATCAGGTCGATCACGCCGCCGGCAACCGCGAGCGGGCAGAATCCCAGCGCGATCGAGATGCCGCGCCGCTTCTCCTCCGCCAGGCAGTCGGTGTCGACGCCGGTCAGCGCCTTGACCAGCGCGGTCTTGCCGTGATCGACATGGCCGATCACGCCGACCAGCGCGCTTCTCATGCCAAAGCCGCGCGAAGGGCGCCGGCGATCAGCGGCAGGTCGGCGTCGGCCAGGGTCCGCGCGTCCAGGGTCAATCGGTCGCCCGCGATCCGGCCAACCCCCGCCGGCCGTTGACGCCGCAGCCGCCGCGCCAGCTCCTCGACGCCGAGCC
>NZ_AVFL01000102.1 GCF_000576635.1 Skermanella stibiiresistens SB22 | reverse complement strand
CTGGGCGTAAAGCGCACGCAGGCGGTTTGTTAAGTCAGATGTGAAATCCCCGGGCTCAACCTGGGAACTGCATTTGAAACTGGCAAGCTAGAGTCTCGTAGAGGGGGGTAGAATTCCAGGTGTAGCGGTGAAATGCGTAGAGATCTGGAGGAATACCGGTGGCGAAGGCGGCCCCCTGGACGAAGACTGACGCTCAGGTGCGAAAGCGTGGGGAGCAAACAGGATTAGATACCCTGGTAGTCCACGCTGTAAACGATGTCGATTTGGAGGTTGTGCCCTTGAGGCGTGGCTTCCGGAGCTAACGCGTTAAATCGACCGCCTGGGGAGTACGGCCGCAAGGTTAAAACTCAAATGAATTGACGGGGGCCCGCACAAGCGGTGGAGCATGTGGTTTAATTCGATGCAACGCGAAGAACCTTACCTACTCTTGACATCCAGAGAACTTTCCAGAGATGGATTGGTGCCTTCGGGAACTCTGAGACAGGTGCTGCATGGCTGTCGTCAGCTCGTGTTGTGAAATGTTGGGTTAAGTCCCGCAACGAGCGCAACCCTTATCCTTTGTTGCCAGCGGTTCGGCCGGGAACTCAAAGGAGACTGCCAGTGATAAACTGGAGGAAGGTGGGGATGACGTCAAGTCATCATGGCCCTTACGAGTAGGGCTACACACGTGCTACAATGGCGTATACAAAGAGAAGCGACCTCGCGAGAGCAAGCGGACCTCATAAAGTACGTCGTAGTCCGGATTGGAGTCTGCAACTCGACTCCATGAAGTCGGAATCGCTAGTAATCGTAGATCAGAATGCTACGGTGAATACGTTCCCGGGCCTTGTACACACCGCCCGTCACACCATGGGAGTGGGTTGCAAAAGAAGTAGGTAGCTTAACCTTCGGGAGGGCGCTTACCACTTTGTGATTCATGACTGGGGTGAAGTCGTAACAAGGTAACCGTAGGGGAACCTGCGGTTGGATCACCTCCTTACCTAAAGATATTAGTTCGCGTGGCGTGCTCACACAGATTGTCTGATGAAAAAGTAACGAGCAAAAGCGTCATAAAAGTACGGTGTCGTGTCCCCTTCGTCTAGAGGCCTAGGACACCGCCCTTTCACGGCGGTAACAGGGGTTCGAATCCCCTAGGGGACGCCAAGCTTCCGACCCACCCGGTGAAAGCGGCGGTCCAAAG
>NZ_AVFL01000101.1 GCF_000576635.1 Skermanella stibiiresistens SB22 | reverse complement strand
GGTTGTCCGCTCCCACCGCCCTGGCGAGATCGGCCAGCTTGGCGGCCATGCGGGCCGTTGGCCCGACGGTGGCGCCGCCAGGCGTTTGCCGCGGCGGTCTGCCCCTTCCCGACGATCAAGGACGCGGTCGACACCGTCATCACGACGATCCAGTCCGGCGTTCCCGTGGCCAGGATCGAGCTGCTGGACGAGGTCCAGATGCGGGCGGTGATCGCTTATAGCAAGCTCGACTACGCCGTGGCGCCGACCCTGTTCTTCGAGTTCCCCGGGACCGAGGCCGGCGTCGCGGAGCAGGCCGAGATGGTCTCCGCCATCGCGGCGGAGTTCGGTGGAACCGGCGCGTCAATCCAACGGTGGCGCATGGCGCGGAAGGTTATGCCGCCGCTCCACCCACCCGCTTGACGCAAGCCATGGCGCTGACGGCGTTCGAGCGGCTTGGGAACGAGGCTTTGGAGGTGGAACCACGGGATGGACGGCGCGGCCGGGTTGAGATACATGTATCTCAACCTCAGGGAGGAAGCCATGCCTGTCAGTATTCGCCTCGGTCAAGAGATAGAAGATCGCCTGGAGAAGTTGGCCCGCGCGACCGGCAGATCGAAGACCTACTACATCAGGGAAGCCGTGCTGGAGCATCTCGACGACCTGGAGGATATCCATCTCGCCGAACGTGAACTGGCCGAGGTTCGCGCCGGACGAAGCACCACGATGTCGCTCGACGAGATGATGAAACGTTATGACCTGGAGGGTTGAGTTCTCGGAGTTGGCGCAGAAGAATCTCGAAAAACTCGATCCGCAGCACGCCCGTCGCATCGTCGCGTTCATGCGGGAACGGGTTAGGAACTTGGCTGATCCAAGAAGTATTGGGGAGGCTTTGAAGGGAAGCACCCTTCGAGAGTTCTGGAAGTATCGCGTTGGCGATTACCGGATCATCGCGAAAATCGAAGATGATACAGTCCTCATACTTGTTCTGAGAATTGGAAACCGTAAGGAAGTATATCGTTGATTGCCATTTCCAAGTTATTCTTCGACGCTAAGTTTGTGGGATAATCCACGTTGAGCTGGTGACACCGCTTGTCCAACCGTAAGCGGGTTCTAGGGGCGCCGCTTCGCACACCCAGGGATCCTGGCACAAGTCCCGATCCCACAAGCGCTCAGGCCGGCACCCGCCAGCCCGCTATCGCGGTTTCGCACTCGT
>NZ_AVFL01000100.1 GCF_000576635.1 Skermanella stibiiresistens SB22 | reverse complement strand
TGCGGGAGACGTGGGCCCTTCGGGCCGGATCGTTGGCGAGAGCGTGGGCGATGTCGACGTAGTGGTCGTGGTCGCGGGCGACGCAGTCGTCGAGTTCCATCAGGCGGTGGAAGCCGTGGGTGTGGCGCCCGCGCATGAAGCGTCCCGGCCAGGTGACGATGGGGGTGCCGAGCGCCAGGGCCTCCAGGCTGGTGTTGCCGCCGCTGTAGTGCAGCGGGTCGAGCATGACGTCGCTGACGGCGACCAGGCTGAGGAAGTCGGGCAGCGGCATCTGGCGCAGGAAGCGGAGGCGGGACACCACGTCGGGCCCGGCGCGGGCGATCCGCCGGCGCAGCAACTCGTCGAGGTTGCGGTCGCGGCCGGACAGCAATGCCACCAGGGCCTTGGGGTCGCGGCGCAGCAGCTCGACCAGGACGCGGTCGAAGTCGGGGTGGATCTTGAACAGGCTCTGCGGGCAGACGTGGACGTGGGCGTCGTCGGGCAGTCCGAAGGCGGAGCGCGGCTTGAGGCGGGCGGGCAGGGCCGGTCTGGCGTAGTGGATGGTCGGTCCGGGCAGGCGGACCAGGGTCTCGGTGTAGTGGTCGCCGGCGTCGTCGGGTTCCATGGCGTCGCAGCTGAGGAAGCGGTCGAGGTTGGCGATGCCGGTGGTGTCGGGATGGCCCCAGCCGACGCATTGCAGGGGTGCCAGCCTGGCGAAGGCGAGGAAGTAGGTCAGGGCCGACATGCCGATGTCGGGATAGTACAGGACGTCGAGGCGCTCGGCGGCGACGCGGTCTCGGGCGGCGGCGAGGTCGAGGGGCAGCTCGACGACGCGGTCGGCGGCGGCGGCCAGGGCGGCGCGCATGGCGTCGCCGGCGTGGGGTGTCGTGAACAGGGTGACGTGGAGGCGCCTTCGGTCTAGGCCTCGGACCAGCCCCTGGTTGAGCTTGGCGATGGTGTGCTGGTGCCAGTACTGGGAGACGAGGCCGACGCGGCGGCGTCCATCCGGCCGGGCGGGGGGATCGGCGCGGTCCTGGAGCAGGCCGGGGCAGGCGGTCTCGTACAGGCGGGCCACGGCGCGCTGGAGTTCGCGGTCGCAGGCGGCGTGGTACGCCAGGTAGAAGCAGGTCTGGCCGACCTGGGCGAGCGGGTCGTCGAGCCGGACGCCGCGCCCGGTCAGCCGGGTCACCGCGTCCAGCATCCGCTCCCGCGTCTCCGTGATGTGCTCCAGCGACTCCGGGATGATCGGCAACGCCAGCGCCATCTTCACCTCCAGCCCCGCGTCCCCGCTCAG
>NZ_AVFL01000099.1 GCF_000576635.1 Skermanella stibiiresistens SB22 | reverse complement strand
TACTCGTGCAGTTTCCCCATGTTCGCCTCGAGCTGGTCGTTCGGGATCATGTCGACGATGTTGCCCTCCTCCATCACGTAGTGGCGGTCGGCGATGGTGGCGGCGAAGCGGAAGTTCTGCTCGACCAGCAGGATGGTGAAGCCGGCCTGTTTCAGCTCGCGCACGACCCGGCCGATCTGCTGGATGATGACGGGCGCCAGACCCTCGGTCGGCTCGTCCAGCAGGATGAAGTCGGCGCCCGTGCGCAGGATGCGGCCGATCGCCAGCATCTGCTGCTCGCCGCCCGACAGCCGCGTTCCCTGGCTCTTGCGGCGCTCCTTGAGGTTCGGGAACAGCCGGTAGATCGCCTCGACGTCCATGCCGCCCGGCTTGATCGTCGGCGGCAGCATCAGGTTCTCCTCCACGTTCAGGCTGGAGAAGATGCCGCGCTCCTCGGGCACGTAGCCGATGCCGAGCCTGGCGATCCTGTTGGACGCCATGCCGACCAACTCGGTCCCGTCCAGCCGGATCGAGCCGGTGCGCTTGCCCACGATGCCCATGATCGAGCGCATCGTCGTGGTCTTGCCGGCGCCGTTGCGGCCCAGCAGCGTCACCACCTCGCCCTTGCGCACCTCCAGCCCGACGCCGTGCAGGATGTGGCTCTCGCCGTAGAAGGCGTGCAGGTCGCTGATCTCCAGCATGGCCGTTCCCGTGGTCCGTCCGTCAGGCATGTCCCGTCCCCATGTAGGCTTCCATGACCTGCGGGTCCTTCGACACCGTCGCGTAGGGACCCTCCGCCAGGATCTCGCCCCGGCGCAGCACCGTGATCGTGTCCGACAGGTCGGAGACGACCGACAGGTTGTGCTCGACCATCAGGATGGTGCGGTTGGCCGAGACCTTGCGGATCAGCGCGGCGGTGTGGTCGATGTCCTCGTGGCCCATGCCGGCCATCGGCTCGTCCAGCAGCATCAGCTCCGGCTCCAGCGCCAGCGTGGTGGCGATCTCCAGCGCGCGCTTGCGGCCATAGGGCAGCTCGACCGCCGTCAGGTCGCGGTAGCCACCCAGGTTGACCGACTCCAGAAGCTCGTCGCACCGGGCGTCCAGGGCCCGCAGCGTCTTCTCCGAGCGCCAGAAGTCGAAGTTGTCGCCGCGCAGCCGCTTCTGCAGCGCGATCCGTACGTTCTCCAGGCAGGTCAGGTGCGGGAAGACGGCGCTGATCTGGAACGAGCGTACGAGGCCGCGCCTCGCGATGTCGGCCGGCTTGACCTTGGTGATGTCGTCGCCGTTGAACAGGATCTGGCCGCCGCTGGGGATCAGGAACTTGGTCAGCAGGTTGAAGACCGTCGTCTTGCCGGCGCCGTTGGGACCGATCAGCGCGTGGATGCTGCCCC
>NZ_AVFL01000098.1 GCF_000576635.1 Skermanella stibiiresistens SB22 | reverse complement strand
CGACCACCTCGACGGCGCGTCCCGCCTGGGCCTCCGCCGCCCGCGCTGTCTGGCTGGAATGCTCGACATGCCGGGAGATGTCGGCGCTCGCCGCGCTCAGTTCCTCCGCGGCCGCGGCGGCCGTCTCGACGTTGACGGAAGCCTGCTCGGCGGCGGCGGCGACCGCCATGGAGCGCGAACTGGTGTTCCCGGCCGCCTCGGTCATCGACTGGGCCGTCGCGTGGAGTTCCGTGGACGCGTCGGCGAGCGTGCCGAGCATTCCGCTGACCGACCGGTTGAAGTCGCACGTCAGCTGTTCCATGGCGATCCGCCGGCGTTCCTTGGCGACGGCCTCACGTTCCCGATCCGCCTCCATCCTCCGACGCTCGGTGGCGTTCTTCCGGAACACGGCGACGGCCCTGGCCATCCGGCCGACCTCATCGCGGCGATCAAGTCCGGGAATTTCGTTCTCCAGATCCCCTTCGGCGAGGCGGTTCATGGCGGTCTCGATGCCGTGCAGTGGACGCAGGACACCCCTGGTGACGACCAGGAGAACGGCCATCGCCGACGCCGTGAACAGAACGGCCGTGATCAGCAGCATGCGGTACTGTTCCATGCGGAACCCATCGATACGACGGACGAGCAACCGCTCCAGTTCCGCCGAGGTGGCGGCGTTGAACCCGACGATTCCCGCGAGCAGATGATCAACCGCAGCCTTTTGTGGTACGCCATGCTCGATGCCGGCAAGCAGATCGCGAAGATCAGCGAGTAGGATCCTGGCGGGTTGGTCGAGGGCCGCCTTGACCGATCCGTCGGCATTGCCGCCGTAGGCGGCGGCGAGTGACGCGTCGATCCCTTCGGTGACGGCTTTCAGTCCTCCCAGTTCGACGTAGAACCCGACCTTCTCCTCTGAATCGAGCATCCCATCCGCGAAGGTTTGGCGGGCCAGTGTCACCATCGTGACGACACGATCGAGCGCTTCCGGCAATTTCAACAAGGTGAGGTCCATGACGTAGAAGGAGTCGAGGTCGGGATCCAGGATCAGATTGCTCTTGTCCCCGATGCGGGCGATCAAGGCGCGGAGCGCCGGACGGGACCCCGTGTTGCCATCCACCGTCTCCACGACGGGCGACCTTACCGCTGAGACTGCGGCGGCGGAGAGTTCCGCGCTTTCGAGACCCTCGCCGTAAAGCCGCTCCGCCTCGGCGAGGCGCGCGGCGGCGTTGTCGGGCGGAGGCTTGCCGGCCAACGCGGCGTTGGCCAGTTCCTGATGAAGATGGGCGAGATCGCGGAGATAGACGGTTCCAACCCGTTCCTTCTGGCTGAAGTTGATGGTCGTGTTCCCGGCTCCGATCATGCCCGCCAGCAGGTAGCCCACTGGCACGAGGAACAGCAGCGCGGCGACGCCGAGCTTGTGCGTGACGTTGAGACTACGAACCATCATCTGCTCCGCGGG
>NZ_AVFL01000097.1 GCF_000576635.1 Skermanella stibiiresistens SB22 | reverse complement strand
CATGATCCCGAACGACCAGCTCGAGGCGAACATGGGGAAACTGCACGAGTACTTGGGCGTTTGACGCACGAGGCGTGTTTAACGAGACAACGAACAGAACAAGCCCAAGGACGGGGAACGGGGAACAAGATGACCAAGATGCTGAAACGGATGCTGGCCGGGACCGCGCTCACGGCACTGTCGGTGGGCATCGCCACCGCCGCGAACGCGCAGGGCGCCATCTCCGACGGCAAGATCAAGATCGGTGTCCTGAACGACCGGTCCGGCATCTACGCCGACGTGGCGGGCGAGGGATCGGCCGTGGCGGCCCGGATGGCGGCGGAGGAGTTCGGCAACGCGATCGACGGCATGCCGATCGAGGTCGTGGTCGCCGACCACCAGAACAAGGCGGACATCGCGGCCAACATCACCCGGCAGTGGATCGACCGCGAACAGGTCGATGTCGTCGCCGACGTGCCGAACTCGGCGGCCGCCCTGGCGGTGCAGGAGATCACCCGCGACAAGAACCGCATCTTCCTGATGTCCGGCCCGGGCAGCTCCCGCCTGACCGGCGACGCCTGCTCGCCGACCGGCCTGCATTGGACCTACGACAACCACGCCCTGGCGGCGGGCACGGCCCGCGCCCTGACGCAGGAAGGCAAGACCAGCTGGTACTTCCTGACGGCAGATTACGCCTTCGGCCAGTCGTTGGAAGCCGAGACCACGGCGGTGGTCAAGGAGTTGGGCGGACAGGTGATGGGCGGCGTCCGGCACCCGCTGGGGAACTCGGACTTCTCGTCGTTCCTGCTCCAGGCGCAGGGTTCCGGCGCCCAGGTGATCGGCTTGGCCAACGCCGGCAACGACACGACCAACGCGATCAAGCAGGCGAACGAGTTCGGCATCACCCAGGCGGGCCAGACGCTGGCCGGCATGCTGCTGTTCATCTCCGACGTCCACGCGCTGGGGCTGGACGCGGCGCAGGGACTGGTGGCGACGACGGGCTTCTACTGGGACATGGACGACGAGACCCGCGCCTGGTCGGCCAAGTACCAGGAGAAGATGGGCTCCAAGCCGACCATGGTCCACGCCGGCGTCTATTCCTCGGTCAAGCACTACCTGAAGGCGGTCCAGGCCGCCAAGACGGACGAGTCGAAGGCCGTGGTCTCCAAGATGCACGAGCTGCCGATCCAGGACATGTTCGCCAAGAACGGCAAGCTGCTGTCCAATGGCCGCATGGTCCACGACATGTACCTGGCGCGCGTCAAGTCGCCGTCGGAGAGCAAGGGTCCCTGGGACTACTACGACATCGTCCGGACCATTCCCGGTGACCAGGCCTATCTCGACGCCGCCGCCAGCGGCTGCAAGATCGCCCAGAAGTAAAGGGAAGACCCGCAATGATGGAGCTGCTGGGGGTGCCCCCCCAGGTCCTGTTCGGTCAGCTCCTGCTGGGGCTGATCAACGGGTCC
>NZ_AVFL01000096.1 GCF_000576635.1 Skermanella stibiiresistens SB22 | reverse complement strand
GGACCCGTTGATCAGCCCCAGCAGGAGCTGACCGAACAGGACCTGGGGGGGGCACCCCCAGCAGCTCCATCATGTGTCTGGTTCCTCCCAATCGCCCACTAAATCAGGACTCACTTCTTGGTGAAGGGGCAACCGCTGAGCTCCGCCGTCTGATAGGCCTCGGCGGCGGGGATCGTCCGCAGGATGTCATAGTAGTCCCAGCGACCCTTCGACTGCGCCGGCTGCTTGATCCGCGCCAAGTACATGTCGTGGATCATGCGGCCATTGGCCAGGATCTTGCCGTTCTTGGCGAACATGTCCTTGACCGGCAATTCCTTCATCTTGGCCGCGACCTTGACGCCGTCATCCGTGCCAGCCGCCTCGACCGACTTGAGATAGTGCAGGACCGAGGAATAGACGCCGGCCTGGACCATGGTCGGCTTGCGATTGGTCTTCTTCTCGAACTTGGCCGACCAGGCACGGGTCTCGTCGTCCATGTCCCAATAGAAGCCGGTGGTCAGCGACAACCCCTGCGCGGTTTGCAAACCAAGCGAATCGACGTCGGAGATGAACAGCAGCAGACCGGCCAGCGACTGTCCGGACGCGGTGATGCCGAACTCCGCCGCTTGCTTGATCGAGTTGGTCGTATCGGCGCCGGCGTTGGCCAGACCGATGACCTTGGCGCCCGAGGCCTGCGCCTGGAGCAGGAAGGACGAGAAGTCCGAGTTGTTGAGGGGATGGCGGACGCTGCCCTTGACCTCTCCCCCCATCGCCTTGACCTCGCGGGTCACGTCGGCTTCCAGGGCCTGTCCGAAGGCGTAGTCGGCCGTGATGAAGAACCAGCTTTTGCCGCCTTCCTGGACGACGGCGCGGCCGGTGCCGACCGCCAGCGCGTAGGTGTCGTAGGTCCAGTGGAAGCCGGTCGGCGAACAGGCGTCGCCCGTCAGCTTCGAGGTCGCCGCCCCGGAGATCAGCGTGATCTTGCCCTTGTCACGGGCGACTTCCTGGACGGCCAGGGCGGTCGAGGAGGTGACCAAGTCCGCGATGGCGTCGATCCCCTCGGTGTCGAACCACTGGCGCGCGATGTTGGACGATATGTCGGCCTTGTTCTGGTGGTCCGCCGAGATGACCTGGACCGGCTTGCCCGCGACCTTGCCGCCGAACTCCTCGACCGCCAACTGGGCGGCGACGACGGAGCCTTCGCCGGCGACATCGGCGTAGAGGCTGGACTTGTCGGTCAGGACGCCGATCTTGACGGCGTCACCGGAAATCTGGGCGCTGGCGGCGCCGGCGGACAGCGCGAGCAGGGCGGTGCCGGCGAGAAGAGTCTTGAGCATTTTCAACATCCCCATTCATCTTTGTCGTTGGTATTCTTGGTTTTTGGTCTTGTTCCGTCTGGCCACACGGGCGGAATACCGGCGTCCGACGCGTCAAGCGCGTCAGACGCCGAGATACTCGTGCAGTTTCCCCATGTTCGCCTCGAGCTGGTCGTTCGGGATCATG
>NZ_AVFL01000095.1 GCF_000576635.1 Skermanella stibiiresistens SB22 | reverse complement strand
TAGTCAGCCGTCTGTTCAATGCTCAACTTGCCCCGAAACCTGACAGAACCCCCATCTTGAGGTCGATGACCACGAAGCGGCGCAGATCGAGATGGTAGAACAGCAGGTCGAGGTAGAACTCCTGCCCGCCGACCCGCAGCGGATGCTGGCTGCCGACGAAGGCGAAGCCCATGCCGAGCTCGATCAGGAATGTCTTGAGGTGATCGAGCAGGCCCCGCTCAAGCTCACGCTCCCGCGCCGCGTCGCCCAGCCCAAGGAAGTCGAAGTGGTAGGGATCCTTGAAGATCTGTTCCGCCAGATCGGACTCGACGGCCGGCAGGGTGCGCTGGAAATTCGTCGCCGCCCTGCCCTGCCGCACGTGCAGACGGCTCTCGATCTGGTGGACCAGGACGTTGCGGCTCCAGCCGTGCTGGATGGCCGCGCGGGCGTACCACCGGCGGGCCTCGGCGTCCCCGACCTTCTCGAGGAGGGCGATCTGATGCCACCAGGGCAATTGTGCAAGGACCCCTTGCACGAAGTCGCGGTCCGGCCAAGCCGCCGCGAAGGCCCTCATGTATTTGAGGTTCCGGGCGGACCAGCCGGTCACCCCGGGGAACTCGCGCCGCAGGTCGGCGGCCAAGCGGTCGATCACCCGGGCACCCCAGCCGCGGCGGTCCTGCCGCTCGAGGATCTCGGCGCCGACCTGCCAGTACAGCAGGACCAGTTCGCGGTTGACGGCCAAGCCGGCACGCAGGCGGGCGTGGCGGATGCGGTCCTTCAGGTCCGCCACCCACTCCGCGTAGCCTGCGGGCCCCGGCACGGTGTCCTCTGCCATGTTCCCCCTGCCCCGCCGTCGTGCCGCGCCAACGTCCCCGATTTCTCCCCAGGGTGGCCGTACCACGGTTCCTGCACGTGGGCAACGTCCGACAAGCGTTCTTCGTCCCGGTAGGATCGGGCGAAGCGATGGTGCGGTTGCTCGTAGCTCATGATCTACCGGACGCGGCGCCCTACCTAATAAGGAAAGGATAGGAGTTCATCCCGCCGGGTGGCTGGATCGTACCGCAGGAGGCAAACTTGCTCAGCCTTCGGGTTTTGGAGTTCCGCAAACAGCGCTGCCGCGATCCTCGGACCATCGCCGTTCGCCTTGCGCACTGCATCTGCGAGAAGTCGCCCGGTGCGAGCCAGTTGACGATGCTGCAGCAGCTTCCAGGCGCGTTTCGCGACATCGGAGGCGGGCATGACAGTCGATATCATGATCCAGCTCAGCAGCAGGTTACCCCGCCGCATCTCGTGATCATCGAAAGGGTCATTCGCGGTCAGGTCGTTATCGGCCAAGCCGACCCAATAATCCTCCCCGTCAGGATAGGTCACGAGTTCCTGCGGCACTACCGATAGATGATCAATTTGATTATGCAGCAGGTCGATGTTATGAGCCACATGCTCCGGGAGACCTGGACGCGCCGAGATTTGGGGGAGACGCAATACGTATTTGCGATAGAGATGGAACAGTTCGTGAAAGATCATG
>NZ_AVFL01000094.1 GCF_000576635.1 Skermanella stibiiresistens SB22 | reverse complement strand
GACCCAATACCGTTCACTTTGCAATTCTGTGGTATTCACGGACGGGTCTGAGCGTCCCACTTTGAGGCTGACCGACATGGCCACAGACGGAGTGGAGGCATCATGGCGCGCGGCCCCGTCATCCTGCCCAAGGGCATGAGCATCAGCGATACCGTTACGATCGGCGTTCTCGTCCGCTGCGTTCCGGCCCGGATCGTCGATGAGGTTCTTGAGGAAACCGGGCGCCGAAGTCTGCGTCAGCGGTCGCTGCCGGCGCGCTTCATGATCTATTACGTCATGGCGATGGCGCTTTATTTCCAGGACTCCTATCTCGAGGTCCAGCGCAAGTTGTTCGCCGGGCTCCAATGGTTGTCGATGGCTCCGTGGCTGAACGTCGGGGCCGGCAAGTCGGCGATCACGATGGCCCGCCAGCGGCTCGGCCGGGAACCGCTGGAGCGGCTGTTCCAGCGCGTGGTCCGGCCGATCGCGCGGGAGCGCACACGCGGCGCGTGGTATCGCGGCCGCCGGTTGGTGGCTTGGGATGGCACGATGGTGGACTTGGCGGACGAGCCGGAGATCGAGGCCGCGTTCGGCCGCCCCAACGGCGGCGGGTCGGGGGCCTATCCGCAGATGCGCCTGTTCGCTCTGGTTGAAACCGGAACGCGGGTGGTCTTCGGACTGGCCGGCGGGCACCTCAACGAGACCTGCGAACAATCACTGGCCCGCGACCTGCTTGGCAAGCTGACACCGGGCATGCTGTGTCTAGCCGACCGGGGTCTGGTGAGCGGCCGGCTCTGGCGCGATGCCGCCGCCACGGGCGCCGACCTGCTGTGGCGCATGAAAGCCAATCAGAAGTTCCCGTGTCTCGAGCGGCTGCCCGACGGCTCCTTTCTCAGCGAACTCAGCGTCGACTCGACCGATCGCGCCGCCGGGAAGGTGCCGGTGCGCGTCATCGAATACACGTTGGACGCGGTGCCTGGAACCCAGCCGGTCCACCGCCTGATCACTACGATCCTCGATCCGCGGGGGGCTCCCGCGCACGAACTCGCCACGCTGTACCATGAGAGGTGGGAAGCGGAGATCGCCTTCCATGAGATCAAGGTCGGCCTGCCCGGCCAACGCCTGATGCTGCGCAGCCGGTCGGTCGATCTCATCTGGCAGGAACTTTACGGTCTGGCTCTCACCCACTTCGCCCTGCGCGACCTCATGCACGAGGCCGCCCTAGTGGGCGACCGCGATGTCGACACGCTATCCTTCACCACCACCGTCAAGATCGTTCGGAGCCATGTTCTCATGCATGGCTCTTTTTCCCCCTGCGCACCAGCCGGACATCCGGATGAGGATCATCCGCGAGATCCTGCGCTACCCGGCTGAGCGGAGCCGGGGACGGCACACCACACGCTCGATCAAGCGCAAATACCTTTCCGACTTCCCCATCAAGAAAAGAAAAAGCAACGTCTCCCGAGCTTCATCAACTTACGAGTATGGCCGGTGCATACACATTTTCCCTAAGTGAACGGTATTGGG
>NZ_AVFL01000093.1 GCF_000576635.1 Skermanella stibiiresistens SB22 | reverse complement strand
TCTCAGGAACCGTTCGATGAAGCGGAAAGCGGCCGGGCGATTCTCCTCCCAAGTCGGCTGGATCTGGTCCGGCGGCAGGATGAAGCCGCCCTCCAGATGGCTTTTCGGCCGCAGCTCTATGGTGAAGGACGGGATGCCGTACTCGCCATAGGTCCAATCGGTGGTGTCGCCGGCGGTCGGATAGAGCGCGGAGGATTGCTGGACCGTATAGGCCACCCCGTGAATGCCCCTCATCAGGTCGCGCATCTCCCTGGCGAGACCGATCATGCCTTCGCGGTCCTGACGGTCGGGCACCTGCCTGTCGGTATAGCCCCAGGGATAGAGGATCAGCTGGGAGTAACTGTGATAGGTGATCACGCCCTGGAACATTTCGCGGGCCACCAGGTCGCGCACGGCGCGGGTCTCCGGTTCGGAGAAGGCTCGCGGACCCACATAGGTCTCGTCGCTCGGCACGTGGCTCGACGTCGGCACGTTCAGCGTGCCCCACATATAGCCGTAGTTCCGGTTCGGATCGACACCGATCGAACCGTCCGGATTGCGCCTGCGGTTCTTGCGCCACAGCCGTTCCCCGGTGCGGCAATGCTCATGGCCGTCCGGATTGACCATCGGGGCGACCCAGATCTCGCCGGCCGACAGCCAGGCGGCAATCGGAGTGTCGTCGGCCCGCTCGACCAGTTCCTCGGCGAGGCGGAACGGCACCTCGACGGCGATCCATTCCCGCGCATGGTGGCAGCCCATGAACAACACCCTGTCCAGGCTGCCCTTGCGTTCGCCGATGCGCAGCGCCCAGATCGGACGGTTCTCGACGCTGCGCCCGATTTCCCGCAGTTCGGCGATCTCCGGGCGGGACTCGGCGAGCCGGCGCATGTCCTGTTCCAGGGTCTCGGCGGAATGATAGCCGGCGATCGCTTCGGCGGTCGCGAAGGCGCCGAGGTGTTCGGCAACCGGTTGGATCTGCTCGACGCCATAGCCCATCTGGGCAAGGCGCTCGATCGGTGCCTCGGGTGCGCGCAGGATCAGGTGATCCGGCGCGACCTCCCAGATATCCAGGCCAAGGGGCAGCCGCAACAGATCCGACAGGGGTGTCTGCTGGTCGGTGGACGTGACCTTGACGATCAGTTCCATGACGGGACCTCATGCACAGGGAAAAATGGACGGTCAGCGTTCAGGCGGTTCGGGCTGCCCGGCGGCGCGCCGCGCCCATGCCTCGTATTCGGCCGTGGTACACAGTCGCTCGACGGTGGCGAGGCGGCGGCGCTCCAGTTCCCCCAGCGTCGCCGACGATGCCGCCACGATCAGGGCCTCGTCCTCGCGTTGCCAGACATCCAGCGCCACGGGAAGCCGCAGCAGCTCGCTGACGCCGCCGCCGCCCGCCGGCGTCAGTCGGGCAACCCATCGGGTCTGGTCGGTTGACATGGATCGCCATCCTTTCCGGAAGAAACCAGCCTCCGTTCCGCATCCGTCACGATACGCCGACTTGGCGGCGCCCGGAACGGAGCTTTGCAACAGGCCCTTCCACTCCATCGGCAGATCCGCCTGTACCAACGGGATCTTCCTGTCCTCATCGAGGGCCG
>NZ_AVFL01000092.1 GCF_000576635.1 Skermanella stibiiresistens SB22 | reverse complement strand
CGCGCCAGCACGGTTTCACCGGCAGCTACGATACGGTCAAGCGCTTCGTGGCGCCGCTGCGTGATCTGGTCCGGCACGCCGAGCAATGCCAGACCCGCTTCGAGACGCCGCCCGGCCAGCAGAGCCAAGTCGACTGGGGCCAGGCCAAGGTCCATTTCCGCGATCTGCCGTTCAGCGTCCACCTGTTCGTGCTGACCCTTGGCTACAGCCGGCGGGCGTTCTACCGGGCCTGCCCGAATGAGCAGCTGGCCCAGTTCCTGGACGCCCATGAACTGGCCTTCGAGCACTTCGGCGGGGTGACCGCGGAAATCCTGTACGATCGCCCCCGGACCGTCTGTGCGCGCGACGCCGACGGCAAGCTGGCCTGGAACACGACCTTCAAGGCCTTCGCCGATCACTGGGGCTTCGAGCCGCGGGTGTGCCGCGCCTACCGGCCGCAGACCAAGGGCAAGGTCGAGAGCGGGGTCAAGTACGTCAAGCGCAACTTCCTGCCCGGGCGCAGCTTTGCCGACATATCCGACTTCCAGGCCCAACTCGACGACTGGAACGCATCGATCGCCGACCTGCGCGTCCATGGCACGACCCATGAGCGCCCGCTCGACCGCTTCGCCGCCGAACGGAGCGCCCTGCATCCGATTACCGGACAGGGCCGGTTCCGGCTCCAGCGCCGGCTGGCGCGCATCGTGGCCGACGACTATCTGGTCAGCTTCGAGACCAACCGCTACTCGGTGCCCTTCCACCTGATCGGCCAGACCGTCGAGTGTCTGCGGATCGGCGAGGAGGTTCATATCTTCCACCGTGACCGGCTGGTTGTCGCCCATCCGCTGGCCGGCGGTCAGCACCAGATGCGGATCCTGCCCGAGCACGGCCCCGGGCCGATCGCCCGGACCGGTCGTCGTCCCCATGCCGGAGCGGACCCCGGCCGCAAATGGATCGGCCCCCAGGAGGTCGAGGAGCGTGATCCCCAGGTCTACGAACCGCTCGCCGGCGAGGTGTCGTCATGAGCCCGGCCCAGTTCGAGCGGCTGCAGCAGCACTTGCAACGCCTGCGCCTGTTCAAGAGCTGTGAGCGGCTGGAGGCGCTGCTTCAGCAGGCGGCCGGTGGCGAAGTGTCCTATGCCGACTTCCTGGACCAGGTGCTGTCCGAGGAAGTCGCGTCCAAGACGGCCAAGAACATCACCATGCGCACCAACCTGGCCCGCTTTCCCTTCGTCAAGGGACTGGAAGTGTTCGACTTCGCCTATCAGCCGTCGCTCGACCGCAAGCAGGTCGAGGCCCTCGCCGCCTGCCGCTTCATCGAGAACGGCGAGAACCTGGTCATCCTGGGACCGCCCGGTGTCGGCAAGACCCATCTGGCGGTCGGCCTCGGTCTCAAGGCGATCGAGCGCGGCTATCGGGTGCTGTTCACCACCGCCGCCCAGATGATCGCCGCCCTGACCCGTGCGCTGGCCGAGAACCGTCTCGACGAGCGCCTGAAAACCTACACCGTGCCGCGTCTGCTGATCCTGGATGAGATCGGCTACCTGCCGATCGACCGTGCTGGCGCCAATCTGGTGTTCCAGCTGATCAGCCGGCGCTACGAGAAAGGCCCCATGATCCTGACCAGCAACCAGAGCTTCGGCGCCTGGGGCGACGTCTTCGGCGATCGTGTGATCGCCACGGCCATCCTTGACCGCGTCCTTCACCACAGCGTTACCCTCAACATCCGTGGCAACTCTTACCGGCTCAAGGACAAGCTCAAGGCTGGTCTCGTCCGCTCCCAGGAGCAGCCCCTGACGGAAACATGATCATTGGGGGTGAGGAATTTTGCCTTCCCATACTGGGGAAAATTGCCTGCACCTTGACA
>NZ_AVFL01000091.1 GCF_000576635.1 Skermanella stibiiresistens SB22 | reverse complement strand
GTTGAAAGGCGCAGCGTAGCTGCGCTTTTTTACGTATTGCACATAGCAAAAAGCCCTGAACGTCAGTTCAGGGCTTTCGGCTTTATTTGATGCCTGGCAGTGTCCTACTCTCGCATGGGGAGACCCCACACTACCATCGGCGCTACGGCGTTTCACTTCTGAGTTCGGCATGGGGTCAGGTGGGACCACCGCGCTATTGCCGCCAGGCAAATTCGTTTCATTCCAACCGCTTCACTCTCGTGTCGCCATCAGAACCAATCTCGGAACTTCGCTGAAAATCTCTCTAAAAACACCTTCGGTGTTGTAAGGTTAAGCCTCACGGATCATTAGTACTGGTTAGCTCAATGCATCGCTGCACTTACACACCCAGCCTATCAACGTCTTAGTCTTAAACGTTCCTTCAGGGACCTTAAAGGTCCAGGGAAGACTCATCTTGAGGCAAGTTTCGCGCTTAGATGCTTTCAGCGCTTATCTTTTCCGCACTTAGCTACCGGGCAATGCCATTGGCATGACAACCCGAACACCAGTGGTGCGTTCACTCCGGTCCTCTCGTACTAGGAGCAACCCCTCTCAATCTTCCAACGCCCACGGCAGATAGGGACCGAACTGTCTCACGACGTTCTAAACCCAGCTCGCGTACCACTTTAAATGGCGAACAGCCATACCCTTGGGACCTACTTCAGCCCCAGGATGTGATGAGCCGACATCGAGGTGCCAAACACCGCCGTCGATATGAACTCTTGGGCGGTATCAGCCTGTTATCCCCGGAGTACCTTTTATCCGTTGAGCGATGGCCCTTCCATTCAGAACCACCGGATCACTAAGACCTACTTTCGTACCTGCTCGAGCCGTCACTCTCGCAGTCAAGCTAGCTTATGCCTTTGCACTAACCTCACGATGTCCGACCGTGATTAGCTAACCTTCGTGCTCCTCCGTTACTCTTTGGGAGGAGACCGCCCCAGTCAAACTACCCACCAGACACTGTCCTCACCCCGGATTACGGGGCCGAGTTAGAACATCAAACATTAAAGGGTGGTATTTCAAGGATGGCTCCACGCAGACTGGCGTCCACGCTTCAAAGCCTCCCACCTATCCTACACATCAAGGCTCAATGTTCAGTGTCAAGCTATAGTAAAGGTTCACGGGGTCTTTCCGTCTTGCCGCGGGTACACTGCATCTTCACAGCGAGTTCAATTTCACTGAGTCTCGGGTGGAGACAGCCTGGCCATCATTACGCCATTCGTGCAGGTCGGAACTTACCCGACAAGGAATTTCGCTACCTTAGGACCGTTATAGTTACGGCCGCCGTTTACTGGGGCTTCGATCAAGAGCTTCGCCTTGCGGCTGACCCCATCAATTAACCTTCCAGCACCGGGCAGGCGTCACACCGTATACGTCCACTTTCGTGTTTGCACAGTGCTGTGTTTTTATTAAACAGTTGCAGCCAGCTGGTATCTTCGACTGGCTTCAGCTCCATCCGCGAGGGACTTCACCTACATGCCAGCGTGCCTTCTCCCGAAGTTACGGCACCATTTTGCCTAGTTCCTTCACCCGAGTTCTCTCAAGCGCCTTGGTATTCTCTACCTGACCACCTGTGTCGGTTTGGGGTACGATTTAATGTTACCTGGAGCTTAGAGGATTTTCCTGGAAGCAGGGCATCAACTACTTCTGCACCGTAGTGCATCGTCATCACGCCTCAGGGTTGATATGCAACCGGATTTACCAGGTCACACCCCCTACACGCTTAAACCGGGACAACCGTCGCCCGGCTAGCCTAGCCTTCTCCGTCCCCCCTTCGCAGTAACACCAAGTACAGGAATATTAACCTGTTTCCCATCGACTACGCTTTTCAGCCTCGCCTTAGGGGTCGACTCACCCTGCCCCGATTAACGTTGGACAGGAACCCTTGGTCTTCCGGCGAGCGGGCTTTTCACCCGCTTTATCGTTACTTATGT
>NZ_AVFL01000090.1 GCF_000576635.1 Skermanella stibiiresistens SB22 | reverse complement strand
CGCCGCGGCATCGTCGGCGAGATCGGCGCCCTGATCAAGGGCAAGGGCTGACCTGTCGATTCCGGGGTTTGGCATGCGGAAGTGTGCCAAACCCCGACACGGCTTCCGCGGTGGGTCTGCCACCCATACCTACTCGAAGTTCAGCGCCACCGAGCCCAGCGGTCCCAGATCCATCACCACGCGGTCTCCTGCGGCGACCCAGTTGGTCTGGACGACGCTGCCGGTCAGCACCAAATCACCCGCCCCCAGCTCTTTCCCCTGGCGGATCAACTGGTTGGCCAGCCACGCCAGCGCCTCGAACGGGTGTCCCAGCACGTCGCTGGCACGTCCCCGTCCCACCACCTCGCCATTGATCAGCATGGCGCCCGCGATCTCCTCCAAGGCGTCGGGAACCCCCACCGCTTCGCCGACCACACAGCCGGCGCCGAAGAAGTTGTCGGCGATCAGAATGGGCGTGCCGATCGTCCGCCAGTCGTCGTACCGGTCGTCGACGATCTCGGCGGCCGGCATCAGCGCGTCGACGAACCGGGCGATCGACACCCTGTCATAGGGGGCGCCGGCGGCGGGCACATCGGCGCCCAGCCGCGCGGCGATCTCGCACTCCACACCGGGATGGCGGAAGTTGGCGTGGTTCAACGCCACTCCCGACGGTGCCACGGTGCTCGACAGGATGCCACCGCCGCAGGGGCTGGGTATCCCGAGATAGGCCTGCATCACCGCCGTGGTGCAGCCGATCTTGTATCCCGCGAGATGGCCGAAGCCCGCCCCGGACAGCTTGCCGTTCAGCACCGCCTGGACCTGATAGGCCTCGTCCTCGCCCATGGGCAGGAACGGTTCCGGCAGCCGGCTTATCGGCCGCCGGTTCAGGCGGGCGGAGTAAAGCTCGCAAGCCGCCGTCAGGGCGTTCTCCGGACTCATCATCGCCCCGTCAGCGCATGACAGGCATGGTGAACTCCGCGCCGGCGCGGATACCGGTCGGCCAACGCGAGGTGACGGTCTTCAGGCGGGTATAGAAATGCACGCCCTCCATGCCGTGGACGGCGTGGTCGCCGAACAGGCTGCGCTTCCAGCCGCCGAAGCTGTGGAACGCCATCGGTACCGGGATCGGCACGTTGACGCCGACCATGCCGACCTTGATCTTGTTGGCGAAAGTCCGGGCGGCATCGCCGTCGCGGGTGAAGATGGCGGTGCCGTTGCCGTATTCGTGGTCGTTGATCATGCCGACCGCCTGATCGAAGTCGGGCACGCGGACGACGGCCAGCACCGGGCCGAAGATCTCGTCCTTGTAGATCGTCATGTCGGTGGTGACGTCGTCGAACAGGCAGCCGCCGATGTAGAAGCCGTTCTCGTAGCCTTGCAGCCGCAGGTCACGGCCATCGACCACCAGCTTGGCGCCTTCCTTGACGCCCTGGTCGACATAACCCCGCACCTTGTCGCGGTGCTGGCGCGTCACCAGCGGTCCCATCTCGGCTTCCGGATCGTTGCCCGGCCCGATCTTGAGCGCGCGCACCTTGGGCTCCAGCCGCTCCATCAGCGCGTCGCCGACTCCCCCCACGGCCACCGCGACCGACACCGCCATGCAGCGCTCGCCGGCAGACCCATAGGCCGCCCCCATCAGGGCGTCGGTCGCCTGCGACAGATCGGCGTCGGGCATCACCACCATGTGGTTCTTGGCGCCGCCCAGGGCCTGCACGCGCTTACCGTGCGCGGTTCCGGTCTGATAGATGTATTCCGCGATCGGGGTCGAGCCGACGAAACTGATCGCGTCGACGCGCGGATCGGTCAGCAGGGCGTCGACCGCCTCCTTGTCACCGTTGACGACGTTGAAGACGCCCGGCGGCAGCCCCGCCTCCGACAGCAGTTCGGCCAAGCGCATCGCCGTGGAGGGATCGCGCTCGGACGGCTTCAGGATGAAGCTGTTGCCGCACGCCAGCGCCACCGGGAACATCCACATCGGCACCATGGCCGGGAAGTTGAATGGCGTGATGCCGGCGCAGACGCCGACCGGCTGGCGCATCGAATAGCTGTCGACGTTGGTGCCGACGTTCTCGCTGAACTCGCCCTTCTGGAGATGCGGGATGCCGCAGGCGAACTCGACGACCTCGAGCCCGCGGGTCAGCTCGCCCCGGGCGTCCGACTGGACCTTGCCATGCTCGCCGCTGATCAACCGGACCAGTTCGTCGGCGTTGGCCTCGACCAGATACTTGAACTTGAACATGACGCGGGCGCGCACGACGGGCGGGGTGGCGGCCCAGCCGGGCAGCGCCGCG
>NZ_AVFL01000089.1 GCF_000576635.1 Skermanella stibiiresistens SB22 | reverse complement strand
ATAACTCACCAAGAGGACTTGAATCCCGGCCCGCAATAAGAGAACGGTGCCGTCGCGCGTGTTCCGACTCGTCGGGCGGATGCATGGAATGGCGGCCCTGGCGCGCCGGGCGGGATACGACGTGGATTTGAGGATCACCTACGAAAGTATCCTCGAATAACGCTTTCCAGCATCATCCTAGGGGCACCCCAGTCACTTTGCCATCTCAGGTATTTGATTGGGCTGAAATCCCAACTTTCCGTGTCTCAAGTTTGCATGGTTTGATCCCGTTCGCCCAGGTGTGGTTGCCATATGCCGGCGGGAACCTTCAAGGGAGTGGCGATGTCAGGAAAAAGAACGCTTCCCGCGGTGTGGGACGCCCACCGATTGCGGATCGCGACCGACGCGGCCGGGGTCGCGCTGTGGTCGTGGAATGTCGATACCGACGAGATCGTCTTGGACGAGCGAGCCCACGGCCTGTGGGGAGTGGACGTTGAGGCCGTGACGTTCGAGGACCTTTCCGCCCGCATCCATCCGGAGGACATGGATAGGGTGAGGGCCGCCTTCGCGGCGACGCGGGAGGTGCTTGGCGCCTATGAGATAGACTTCCGCATCATGCATGGCGCCGAGGTGCGGTGGGTGTCGGCCCGCGGCAGGGGCGATGACCAGGGCATCGTCGACCGGATGATGTTCGGGGTGTTCCTCGACGTGACCGAGCGCAAGATGGCCGAGGAAGCCCGCGAGATGATCGCGAACGAAATGGCGCACCGGGTCAAGAACCTGTTCGCCATAGCCTCCGCGCTCACCGGGATTTCGGCGCGCTCGACGGCGACGACGGCGGAGATGCGGCGCGACCTGACCCAGCGGCTCGCCGCGCTGAGCCGTGCGCACGACCTCGTCCGTCCGATCCTCAGCCAGCCTAAGGAGGCCGCCGTCCTCGGCGACCTGTTGGCCGTCCTTCTGGGAGCCTACGACGAAGAGGGAGCGATCGGCGCGCGGATCCGGATCCGCGTGCCGGAGTTGCTGGTCGGGGAGGCGTCGGCCACGACGCTGGCCCTCGTCGTCCATGAACTGGCGACGAACTCGATCAAGTATGGCTCGCTCTCGAAGGAAAGCGGCAGGGTGGAGGTGACATGCGACACTCGGGACAATGAGGTGGTCGTCACCTGGATCGAGACGGGCGGGCCGCCCATCGCGGCATCGAACAAGCCTTCGGGCTTCGGGAGCCAACTGGTCACGAGAAGCGTCTCCAGCCAGCTTGGCGGCACCATCACGTTCGACTGGCCAGCCGAGGGTGTCGTCGTTACGCTACGCGTGGGCAAGGCGCGTCTGGGAGCCTGATCGGGTTGGGTTCCATCGCCGTCCACGGGCGGCGACTTCCAGTCCGCGATGGATTGGATACCGCTTCGAGTGCGCCATCGGGCGTCCCGAGCCCCCAAGACAGGGGCATGACGGGAAAAGGCCCACCCCCTGCCAGAGGCGAGCCCTTCCCTTGTAACCTCGCTTGAGGTGGCGCCCAACATCCCCGGATGTTCGCCAATGAAACGATCAATATACCGAAAGTTTCCCACGGGAACTGAAATTATCCTATTCCAGGATATGCACTCATCATGAGCTGGTTCCGGCAAGGAAAATGCCCGCTTTCATGTGGGCTGAAGCGGGCATCTTAGCGTGGAGTACAACGTCAGCGACCAACTGACAAGCGCTCAACGAGCCGCCCAACACATCGTCGCGGATCTCATTGTGAATACGCCGTACTGACACGAAAAGGCCGTCCCGGAGTGTTTCCAGGACGGCCATCGCGCGACTTGAAGATGCCGCCGACGGCGGCGCCGGGAAGATAACCATTTCGGCGGAAGGAAGCCACCCTGTCGACCGAGCGGCTAACAGAGGACAGCGCGCCGGTTGTTAGGTAAACAACGCTAAGGTCGAACCTTTCGGGAACGATCCGTGACTTCGACCTTCCGAGATCTGTCAGAGTGGCGGTCGCCGTACGCCAGCCAGCTTCGCTTCACGGTAAACCGTCGACCTTCCCAAGCCGAGCTGTCTTGCGGCGACTGTCGGAGACAGGCCGGCCTCCACCAGCTTCAGCGCCGCCGCGACCTTTTCCCGATCGACAGGCTGACGGCCCGGGTGCTTACCACGAGCGCGGGCGACGGCGATGCCGTCCTTCGTTCGTTCAGTGATCAGGCGCCGCTCGAAGTGGGCGATCGCGCCGAACACGTGGAAGACCAGTTCGCCGGCCGCCGAGGCGGTATCGATCTTCTCCTCCAGGCTGAACAGGTCGATGCCGCGCTCCTTCAGCAGGGCAACCATCGCCAGCAACTCCCCGAGCGAGCGGCCAAGGCGATCCAGGCGGACGACGGCGAGCGTGTCTCCCTTGCGCGCATAGGCGAGCAAAGCCTCCAACCCTGGCCGCTCCATCGTCCTGCCTGAGCGAACATCGGTGAAAACCTTGATCGCTCCAGCTTTCTCGAGCCGCAATGTCTGTCCGGCGACATCCTGATCGCCGGTCGAGACCCGCGCATAGCCCACGATGTCGCCCATGACGTCCCCGAAACGAACGCTCTGTGGACGCCTGTGAACAACCCGTTTCAGACCATTCTTTTCCGTCCAAAGAATACGTCCACCAATTATCCGACGTCCCAAATCGCCGATCCCCGTTTCAGAGACAATGATGTTCCTGATTGGTTCGACCTTAGCGTTGTT
>NZ_AVFL01000088.1 GCF_000576635.1 Skermanella stibiiresistens SB22 | reverse complement strand
CGTCAAGCTCGCCCAGTTCTGGCCTCTCGCCCAACAACTTGACGATGCCCGGCGGGCTTGTCGTCAGCGACGGCTCCGGCGCCGTGCGCGGAAGCTGTTCCCCTCACAGTCCTTCGAGTGGCGGCGCCGCGGATCGACGCCCTTCAACGAGAGGGAGGGCGAGCTCGCGAGGCTCGCGTGCCGCCCTCCCCCCGACGCGGTGAGCCGCCGACACCCCGCCGTTCGCGGTCTCGCCCCTAGATCACCCAGACGCCATCGTCGATGACCGGAGAAAGCTTGGCGATGTGCTCCGGGGAGTCGGAGAAGCCCAGCACCACATCGGCCCGTGACAATCCGCCCCGCATCCCGCCATTCCAGGCATCGATCCCGCCGGGGTCCCCTTCCCTGTCCAGGACGTTCCGGTAGAGTTGCTGGATGAAGGCCGTGTCATCCAGATTGCCGTATTTCCCCTGGAATTCGGGAGAGCCCATGAAACCGTCGGCCATCTGCCGGAGTTGCATGCCGGCCTCCGCCGCCCCGCGCCAGTTCAGGAGCCCCGCGGCGTCCGGTGCCCGGTCGAGGGTGGCGTAGTAGAGCCTCGCGATCCCGGACGTGATGTCATCCTGAAGCCAGAACCCTTGATCGACACCGCTCCTGGTCAGATTGACGTGCTCGGCGGACTCCGAGAAGCCAGCGAGAACGTCCGCGCGGGCCACTCCGCCATCAAGGGCGGCCTTCCAGTTCGCCAGGCCTTCGGGTTCGGGTGCTCGGTCCAGGACATTGTCGTAGAGCAGTGTGGCGAACCCCGCGTTGTCGAGGCCGCCGTACTTGGCCTGGAACTCGGGCGAGTCCATGAAACCGCCCGCGACCGTTCCAAGTGAAACTCCCGCCTCCAGGGCGCCGACCCAGGCGTTCAGCCCCGATGTATCCGGCGCCCGGTCCAGCGCGGAGTCGTAAAGGCGGTATATCTGTGCCGCCCGCCCACCGATATCCGAGTCCAGGGTTCCGTCAACGAAGCCGAGTTGCTCGAAGCCGGTCAGGATGTCGTTTCCGTCGGCCCCGGAAACCCTGGTGATGGCTCCGTCGCGCGTCACCGACGTCTGCGTTCGGAGCGATTGGAACACCGCCAGATCGACCAAGCCCTGTCCGTGCATGGTGTCATCGCCGGCGCCGCCGCGGAAGACGTCGCGCCCGGAGCCGCCGGCGAAGACGTCCGTCTTGGAGCCGCCGGACACGACCTTGCCATCCTCCGCCATGACGATCTCGAAGGAATTGGTTTCCCGGACCAGATAACTGACCCTGCCCACGACATCGGCCCCCGGCGCCCCGAGGTGATCGGCGGCGTCCTTCAGGAAGCCTGTCGAGTTCTCGTCCAGTCTCCTGAGGATTTCCTCTGACGATATGTTGTCGAATCTCTTCAACGCATCGGTCAGGATATCGATGTTCCGCGAGGTGAAATTCTTGACCAGGTCGTATGTCTCGTAAACATCCTTGACGGCCTGACCGAGCTTGGGAACGCCGATGCGGTCACCGATGCGATCGAACAAGTTCGTCGCCACGGCCCAGGACGTTTCGGCCACCTGCTCGTTGAAGGCATCCTTCGCCTCCCCCTTCACCCACCTCACCGCTTCCTGGATTCCCTCGGTCCCCTTGATGCCCCACTTGCCCGATGGCTCGATGTCGTAGTTGGGACTGACGAACATCCCGGGATCTCCACCCCGATCCGGCGTCCATCGGGCCTGCTCGGGGGTGATGGCCTCGGAGGGAATTCGGGGATCGAGGGGCGGGACGGGCTGGACAGGAGGCGGGGGAGGAACGGGTACGGATGGATCGACCGGACCCAGACGCGCGTCCAGGTCGATCGTCTGCAGCCAGCCTCCCCAGACCTGGCCGCGGTATCCATCCGGATCCTCGGTGGTGACGAGAAACCTGGCTTCCGGGGGCGTGACGGCCTGCCCGAAGTAGTTCGTGATGGGAAGGCGCGACGCGGTGACCTCGATGAACAGCGTATCGGTGTAGGTGAATGTGTCCGTCTCCGGCTTTCCCGTCACGGGATCGTAGCCTTGAATGGAGAAGGCGGCGCCGGGCCTGATGCTGGATACGATCGCCTGCTGGAAGGTGGCGGGAAAACCGAATTTTGGCGGATACTGTTGATTTATGATATCCTCGACCGTCACCACGCTGACGCCGGCCGACGGGAATATGTCATCGATGAATGTCGTCGATAGTTCCTCGGTATCTGGTTTCGCCGACCCGTCCGAGGAGGTTCCTCCCGATATGTACAATTGCTTGACGGACCTGATGCTGGCGAAGCTTTCCTGGAAAACCTGACCCTGGGGGCCCTCCCCCGCGGATGAGAATAGCTTGCTGCTCCCTATCGCGAGATCCGGCAGGACCGATATCCTGGTTCCACTCGTGACGCCGTCGAGACGATACGTTATCGTCACTTCTTCGGCGCTCGTCACAGTCTCAGTCACCGTTCCGGAAAGGATCTTGGAACTTGGGAGCGCCATTACATCGCCTTTTATTTGGTTACTTCCCGCTTTTATCCCATGGCGGAGGCAAGACATAAGTATAAATGTGATTAATTATTTGGTGGTAGATATTTCAATTTCGCGTTAAATGGCATCCTCGCCTCCTGGGGACATGGGCGGCCGTGGTGCATGTAGGTCGAAGAGCACGGACTTCTGCCCTGGTTCGTTGATCATCAGGCGGCGCGGACAGACTCTGGGCGTCCGAGGTCGAGCATTCGGGGGCAGAAGGCCCATCCGTGCGGGCATCGTCAAGTTGTTGGGCGAGAGGCCAGAACTGGGCGAGCTTGACG
>NZ_AVFL01000087.1 GCF_000576635.1 Skermanella stibiiresistens SB22 | reverse complement strand
TCCACCTCCACCGTGCGGGTGTCGAGGTTGACCGTCAGGCGGCCGGTGCGGATCACGCTGTCGGAATGACCCTTGCTGCGCCGGACGATCGCTTGGATGCGGGCGATCAGCTCGCGCTTGTCGAACGGCTTGGTCAGGTAGTCGTCGGCGCCGACGCCCAGGCCCTTGATCTTGTGGTCCAACTCCGACAAGCCGGAAAGGATCAGGATCGGCGTCGTCACGCGGGCCGAGCGGAGCCGGCGTAGCACCTCGTAGCCGTCGATGTCCGGCAGCATCAGATCGAGGATGATTATATCGTAGTCATACAGCTTCCCGATCTCCAGCCCATCCTCACCGAGATCGGTGGAATCGACGATGAAGCCCTCGGAGTGAAGCATTAGTTCGATACTTTTTGCGACCGAGGAGTCGTCTTCGACCAGCAGAACCCTCATGGCGACATCCCGACGTTGAAGGGCGGGAACACAACCCCGCCAAACCTGATGATACTCATGTTAACAGACGATTCAGCTTAATGCTACCGCTAGCAAAGTTTACAGAAAGTTAATCATTCCTGCATATCGTTGCTCTTGTCGCATTTGCCGGCGAATCGTTCGCCAACACGGTTAATACACGCATAGATATCTCACATCGTGCGCCTCGAGCAAAGCCACTTTATTAACGAAATTGAACGCATCCCCCAGTATCGCTACTTTGGGCGGGTAACCGCCGTTCTGGGCCTACTTGTGGAGGTGGGCGGGGTCGAACGGCTTCTGTCGATTGGAGGCCGCTGCACCATCGTCGCACGCGCGGGCCGCCGGGTTCCGTGCGAGGTCGTCGGATTTCGCCAGGGACGGGCACTCCTGATGCCGCTCGGCGGACTGGAGGGCGTCGGGCTCGGCTGCAAGGCCGAGGTGACGGAAGGCGGACCGGAGGTGTTTCCCGACGAGAGCTGGCTCGGCCGCGTGGTCAACGCGCTGGGCGAGCCGATCGACGGCAAGGGACCGCTGTTCAACGGCAAGATCGGCATCCCGATCCGCAACAATCCCCCACCGGCCCACTCGCGCCGCCGCGTCAGCGGTAAGATCGACATGGGCATCCGCGCGATGAACACCTTCCTGTCATGCTGCCGAGGCCAGCGCATGGGCATCTTCGCGGGATCGGGCGTCGGCAAGTCGGTGCTGATGTCGATGCTGGCGCGCTACATGTCGGTCGACGTCAACGTGATCGGCCTGATCGGCGAGCGGGGCCGCGAGGTCCAGGAATTCATCACCGAGGACTTGGGCGAGGAGGGCATGGCGCGCAGCGTCGTCGTCGTCGCCACCTCCGACGAGGCGCCGCTGATGCGCCGCCAGTCGGCCTACATGACCATGTCGATCGCCGAGTATTTTCGCGACCGGGGCAAGAACGTGATGTGCATGATGGACAGCGTCACGCGCTTCGCCATGGCCCAGCGCGAGATCGGCCTGTCGGCCGGCGAGCCGCCGACCACCAAGGGCTATCCCCCGACCACCTTCGCCGAACTTCCGCGCCTGTTGGAGCGGGCGGGGCCGGGGGTGGGCGAGGGCAGCATCACCGGCCTGTTCACCGTCCTGGTCGACGGCGACGACCACAACGAACCGATCGCCGACGCGGTGCGCGGCATCCTCGACGGCCATATCGTGATGGAACGGGCCATCGGCGAGCGTGGCCGCTATCCGGCCATCAACATCCTGCGCAGCGTCTCGCGCACGATGCCCGGCTGCAACACCGATCAGGAGAACGCGCTCGTGGGCAAAGCCCGGCGTCTATTGTCTTCCTACAACGACATGGCGGAGATGATCCGGCTCGGCGCCTACCGCCGCGGCAGCGATCCGCTGGTCGACGAGGCGATCGAGTACAATCCCGCCATCGAGGCGTTCCTCAAGCAAGGCAAGCGCGAGCGCACCGACATGGCCGACGGCTACGCTCAACTGGCGGAGATCCTGGGCGAGCCCTGGCCATGAGCGGCGACCTGCATACCCTGATCCGTCTTCACAAATGGCGGTTGGACGAGAAGCGCAAGGCCCTGGCGGAACTCCAGACGCTCGCCGACAAGCTGGCCAACGACGTCGCCCGTTTGGAGAACGAGATCAAGTCGGAGCAGGAGATCGCCCGCGGCTCGGCCGAGGCCTCCTTCGGCTATGCCAATTTCGCGAAACTGGCGATCGAGCGCCGGAAGCGGCTGGCGCAGTCGATAGCACAGGTCGAGGCACAGATCACCGAGGCGACCGACGAGATGGCGGAGGCCTTCCAAGAGGTCAAGCGCTATGAACTGGCCCAGGAGGGCCGCGACAAGCGCGACGAGGCCAAGCGCAAGCAGCGCGAGAACGCGGCGCTGGACGAGGTCGCCCTGAGCGGCTTCATGCGGAGACGCTGAAAGGCCGGTGCCGGGCCGTCAGGTTTCGATGGTCAAGCGCTGACACCGACGCCTGATTTGGCGCCGGGCTGGATGGCGACCCAGCCCTGCGTGCCGGCCTGGAACGAGACGCCGCCGGTCATTCCCAGCGACTCGACGGACTCGTTGAACAGCCGGCCAATCTCCTGCCGCATCTCCGGCGGCAGGGGTATGCGGGTCCGCAGGATCAGGTCGAATCGGCGGGGCCGCAGCAATCCATCCAGCTGAAGCTCCCCGATCCGGCTGAGCGTCAGGTCGATCAGGAACCGGTTGGCTCGGGCGACGCCGCCGGTCTCGGTCTCGCCGTCCTCATCGACCGTCTCGCCGTCCGGGTGCCTGACATACATCTGGAAACGGCTCAGCTCCGTGCCGTCGGAGAAGGGCACGGAGTAGGGCCGCCACTCGCCCGGCAGCGTTTCCCCCGATTGCCGTGCCAGCTGCTTGAAGTCGTCGTCCAACTTTTCCAGCAGATCCGATCGGCCCAGTTCCTCCAGCGCCTTGACGGCCGGCTCGCCCAGCCAAGCCCGCGCGTCGCCGTTCGTCACTTGCCCGGTGAACGCCAGAAGGGTCGCGGCCAAACGGGGATTGGCCTGGGGCAGGATCGTGCTGGAGAGGGCGCGGGCGGCGACGGGATCGGCCTTCGCCAGCGTTTCCAGTGTTTCCTGGAGTGCTGGCCAATCACCTCCCCGCAGGGCGTCGAACGGCTCGTCGGTGGCTGGCGCCGGCGGCGGCAGCGCCACGGTGACCTGGGCTCCCGGTGGCAGCGGAACGCGCGTGTTGAGGACCAAGACGCCCCGGTCGGTCGTCAGGATCGGCTGCCCGGTCGTCGTCGTTCCCGCGACGGTCGCTGGCAACGCCGCTCCCTGGGGTGGCGCGGCGGGGACAGGCACCGATGCCGGAGAAGCTGGGGGCGATGATGGGGCGGGGGGCGGTGGCGACGGCGCGGGCGCTGGCGCTGGCGGCAGCGAGATGACGCGGATCTCGACCGGCATCCCACTCCTCAGCGGTGGCAAGGGAGAGGGCCGGTTGGGTGCTGCTGCCGGTGTTTGGCCGGTCGGCGAGGCTGGAGGCGCTGGAATGGATCCCGACGGGGGAGCCGCCTGGGAAGTTGGAACCGGCGCGGGCTGTGGTGCTGGCGGCTTGGGCATCGTTGCCGGAGCCGGGGCGGGTGGCGGAGCAGATGGTGGGGCAGGTGGCGGGGCAGGTGGCGGGGCAGGTGG
>NZ_AVFL01000086.1 GCF_000576635.1 Skermanella stibiiresistens SB22 | reverse complement strand
ATCCTCCCAGGTGCTTACGATCAGTCCGCCGAGCCGCGCCATCGAACACGGCGACCAACTCGCCGAGGTTACACGTCAAGCTCGGTCGCGGAGAACCGTCCGCGGCACCGCGAGGATGGGCGGACTGGGCTTGATGCCCATATCCGGAAGACATGCTTCCCCCCTCCCTGGTCGATCACATCGACTGGGAGATGCCCATTTGCGAGAGTTTCAGGTCATTCACTTTCCCATTGTCAGGGAGCGAAAGTGGGCATAGCCTGCCAAAGGTCGCGGCATATAATCCGCCCGAAATAAATCATAACGAAAAACAATTCCGGAGGAAATATCATGCACAGACACATCTACCCAAGCGTCGTCATTTTTGCTCTCTTGTCTGTGATGCAAGGAGCCACAGCCGCGGAACAGCATGAGTCGATGCTGATGGTGCCAAATGAGAACTCGGTAAAATGGCGGCCCGGTCCTGCTGACCTACCAAAAGGATCGCAGATTTCAATTCTCGCGGGAGATCCAGGTCAACCTGGACCATTCGTGCTTCGCGTGAGGTTTCCACCGAGCACAATGGTTGCGCCTCACCGACATGCAACGGCTGAAAACCTGACTGTGATATCAGGAGACTTCTATCATGCCATGGGAGAGGTAATTGACAAATCGACCGGCGAACAGATGAAGCCAGGCGGCTTTGTTTATCTTCCTGGTCAAATGCCTCATTATGTTTGGACCACTGACACTGAATCGGTCGTTCAGGTAACCGGAACAGGTCCGTTTGGCCTGATTTACGTAAACCCAGACGATAATCCCAGCAAGGCTAATTGATCTTCCATGGACACAAAGAGAACCTTCATTTCTTGACAGCCGTAGCAAGTGGCTGATTCAGCCACTTGCTCCTATTTTCTTGATACAGCCATCTTTCGTGAATCCGAGCCGCCGGGCCATGTCCTTCACGATCACGCCGGGGCGAAATGCCTCTTCCACAATCCGCTCCATTTCCAACTGCGTGTAGCTCAGACGCCGCTCCGACCCGGTGAGGATCTCGACACGCTGATGCACCATGACGTTTACCACTCGTCTGCATCTGCCCTATGACGCGCCACGCAAACATCAGCTACCCTAAATTGTCCATCAAGGCGGCCCTTGTCGGAGGCTTACGACAGGCCGACTGTGAGACTTGAAGCGGTGCTCAGATCGCGGCGCTGATCCGGGCGCCGATCTGCGGATTGTCGATCCTCCGGTAAGCGCTCTGGATCAGGCTATAGATGCCGAAGGCGAACAGACCCGACGCGACCGTGCCCAGCACCCAGGGTCCGTAAGGCTGGTCTTGAAGCGTCATCAGCACCTTGCCCAGCCCGCCCGACTCCGTCGAGTCCGACTGCCACGCCGCAGTCAGGAAGAAGATGCCGGTTACCACGAAGACGACGCCTTTGGCGCTCAGTCCGATCCGCCCGATCGGGCGGATCAGCTTCATCGTCCGCTCGTCGGCCCGCAGGTAGCGGCAGAAAGTCAGCTTCCACGCCTTCACGAATTGACCCGCCGCAGCCCCGAGAACGGCAACCCCGACGACGCCGACCATCCAGCGCCCGAACGGCTGCGACAGCAGCCACGCCGTCGAGTCCTGGGTCCCGTCCCCATTCCCCGATCCGGCGCCCTGCCAACTGAACACCAGCGACAGCGCAAAGAACGCCAGTGCCACGTGGATCGCCCCGCTCGCCAGCAGACCGCCCCTGACCACCATCCCTTTCGCATCGCTGCCGTGCCCGTCCAGATCGAACCAGCCCTGCGCCACGCGCCAGACCGCATGCCCGACCAGCCCGACCGCCACGATCCCCAGCAGCACCTTGCCGAACGGCTGAAAGAAGATCTCCCGGAGCGCTCCCTTGGTATCGATCGGCTGCCCGCTCCCGATCGCGGCCACCATGGCGAACCAGCCGACCAGCAGATAGACGACGCCGCGCGCCGCATACCCAAGCCGCGCCAACCATTCGAAACGATCCGAGCTGCTCACGACAGCGCTCCCCATCATTATGCTTAACTCCAGCAAATTCGCCGCAACTCACCAAGCAGTGGCGCCACCGCGCATCTTTCTGTCGATTACCAATCAGCAACAACAATCACCCTATTTAGTTCCCCTCCCGTCTGAAGACTTCAGAGTTCTCCAAGCAGACACGCCAAGCCATCTATTTCCGATCCCACCCCATAAGCTTTATTCTATCAAAGCTAGCAACCCCTGACCCGCCCACCACAACGCAACCACCGGAAACAATCCGTAAAAAAAGCCTCCAAAGCAAAACCCGAAGAAAGTCCCTCTCCCTCTGGGCTAGGCTATCAACAAATCTTTTGCCCGAGAGCTACGCCCGGCACATTGTTGCGAAACGAGCATAGCCCCTAACAGAACTGAAGGGTCCAGAGGGCTTTCATTTAGGATAATAGTCCCAGTCAACCAGACGGGCAATGAACCATGCGGCTCAGGCCAGCGTGTCGGGCGTCGGCAGAGCGCGACGGTGCTTGGCCACGGTCTCATGAAGGGTATAGACTCGCGCCCCGACCAGTCCCGGACAGGCTCCGCTTTCGGTCTCGACCGTCAGCACCGGATGGACCAACAGCCCGACGTCGCATATTCTAATCGATTTCGGCCAGTTGTGTTCATCAAAACCGACCACCCATGTTCATGGAAACTGGAGATGTCAATCGGCTTTGAAATCTGGCTCATCCGCAAACTTGATGACGCTGGATATCAGGCTGCCATTACCCTTATGCGTAGAAGATCGAGCTTTGCCCGGCCGTACATGGAGCGCTTGATCAGCTTCAGGCAGGTAATCTGCCTACAGTCTGGCCGTTGCTCCAGGGCGTGGCGAGAGCGGCGAAGACTGCGGCAAGGTCCTGGCGAAGCCCTTCGGCGAAGGGCCGCAGATCACTCTCCAAAGCTTCTGCCAGCCAGGGTGTCAGGTCGTCGGCGCCGTGCTGCCGGACCCTACGTCCGAACCGCTGGGCGAGATCGTGCAGGACCGCGATCTCGAGCGAGATGCTGAACAGACGCTCCAGGTAAAGCCGCTCCTCGGATGTGCCGTCCGCCGGTTCGCCGGTCAGTAGGATGGCCAGCCGGCGGCGGGAAGGAGCGGCGAGCACCGATGCCACGCGTTCCTGCCGCGATGCCAGCCGCTGGCAGGTCACCGACTCGGTCACGGGGTCCGAGTAGCAGGCGAACAGAAAGTCCGGTTGAGCGACCTTGGTGCAAAAATAGCTATGGGGTTGTCGCGGCGGCAGGCGGGTCTGTATAGAGCTCACCCGCTGACCCCGAGGATCTTGATGCCGTACAAGGCGAATGAACCGCGCCGCCACAGGATCCCCAAGGCCCAGTACAAAGTCGAGAAATGGGCAGAGTACGACGCGGCGCTGCGGCGGCGGGGCAGCCTGACGGTCTGGGTGACGCCCGAAGCCATCGCAGCCTGGTTGCCGCCGGCGAACGGGCGGCGGGGGCGGCCCAAGAAATATTCAGACATCGCCATTGAAGCGGGATTGATGCTGAGGCTGGCGTTCGGTCGGCCGTGGCGTCAGACCGAAGGCATGCTTGGTTCGATCATGGACTTGCTCGGCCTGGATCTGCCGGTGCCTGATCATACGACCTTCGCGCGCCGCAGCGCCGACCTGGGTGTCGCGACGGCCCTGAGGAAAGCGAGCGGCGCGGTCCAC
>NZ_AVFL01000085.1 GCF_000576635.1 Skermanella stibiiresistens SB22 | reverse complement strand
CTGCCCTGATCACCCTCCGCTTCGTCGAAAGATGGTTTTGTTAGGCACTCTAAGCCAAGGCCTGCGCCGCCTAGCGCGGCGCTTCGAACCGATCGCGGCGCTGACGATCAACGGGCGCCGGAACGGGAAACCTCGCACGCTCGTCCGCCTGTTCGATGGTGGAACTGGGCATTCCTGAGAAGGCGCCCATGCTTTTGCTTGTGCATGGAATGACATGGATCATCGCCTGACCCAGCTGCGTCATCCGTGGACCACCTAGTGCACCGACTCATTGAAGGGATGCAGCGGGTAAGTGCCTGAGCTTCTCCAGGATGGTCTCGGCGGATTTGGTCCAGACGAAGGGTTTGGCCTTTCCGTTGTGGTCCTTAATGAAGCGTCGGATTTCGCCTTCAAGCTGGTTAACAGAGGTGAAGACACCGCGCTTCAGGCGCTTGCGGGTCAGAGTTGAGAAGAAGCCCTCGACGGCGTTCAGCCAGGAAGCCGAAGTGGGCGTGTAGTGGAAGACCCAACGCGGGTGATCGGCAAGCCAGTCCTGTACCTTGGGATGCTTGTGGGTGGCATGGTTATCCAGGATGGCATGGATGATCCTGCCCGCCGGAACGGCACGCTCGACGGCGTTGAGGAACTTGATGAACTCCTGATGGCGATGCTGGCTCATGCGGCGGCCAACCACGGTGCCGTCCAGCACGTTCAGGGCAGCAAACAAGGTGGTGGTGCCGTGGCGCTTGTGGTCGTGGGTCATTGTCCCGTATTTCCCCGGTTTCAGCGGCAGCCCCGGCTGGGTGCGGTCGAGCGCCTGGATCTGAGACTTCTCATCGATGGATACGACCACCGCATGGGCGGGCGGGTCCATGTGGAGGCCGACGACATCCTCCACCTTGGCGGCAAAGGCCGGATCGTTGGACCACTTGAAGGTACGGATGCGGTGCGGCTGGAGCCGGTGCGCCTCCCAGATGCGCTGGATCGTGCGTAGGCTCAGGTTGACGGCTTTAGCCATCGCCCGTCCGGTCCAGTGTGTCACCGTTCCGGGCGGCTCCGCGCAGTCAGGGCGACCACCCGCCGTACCGTCTCCTGCGGAACCGGGGCTTTGCCCGGCTTGCGGCTGGGTTCACGCAGCAGGACGTCCACGCCTTTCTCGGCGAAGCGACGTTGCCAGCGCCAAACCGACGGCCGGCTCACCCCGGCCTGCCGGGCGATCTCCCAGCACCGGCAGGCGATCGCCGGACAGAAGGACGATCCGGACCCGCTGCACATGCTTGAGCGGGCGGTTGCGATCCCCGATGACGGCCGCCAATCGCTTGAGGTATTCAGAGCTAACGATGACGCTAACTGTCTGAGCCATGAGCTCAGACTCGCATAACGCCGATCCGCTGTGAATCCCTTGTCGGTGTCAATGCATTAGCTCGTCGTACAGGAGCTTCAGAAGAACTTCGTGTCGAGTGTTAGCAACATCATTCTTTCACCTCCAATCCTTCTACTTCGAGTCTACTGACATCACCACCCTACCATTATTTCCGTTCTCATCGATATCAAGATGAACATCTTGCCCCCTATATCGATCGGAAAACCAGACCCGGTCGCCGTCGCCGCCTACCCGTCCCATAGGATGATAGCGCGGCTTGTCGACGCCTCGGAAGCTGTACCCAAATAGGTTTTGCCGAGAAATACAAGCTTCTGTACGACTTTCAAGTCGGTTCAAGACCGCCAAAAGCTCCCCGCGGCGCGATAGAGGAGCATCAGCAAACACGCAGATATATCGCGCGTCGAGAGTTCCAAGGCCATAGTCAACATAGCAACTCGATGCCCCTTCAATCAGGACCGTGCCATTATGACGATCTTCGTCGATACGCCTCCCGCGAATTTGTGCGAAGTAGCCACCATCGCTAAGGCCGTCGGTGCCCTGAATTATAACATAATGCAACTGGTCGCAAAAACTTCCCGTTGCACGTTCCGGACTCAACAGAGGATTGCGATCGGTGACGCTATCTTCACAGCCGCTCACCGCAAGGAGAACCAAGATTGCCGAACTCAACAAACCGACTCGAGTATAAGAAACTATGATCGACATTCGAAAAACACCTCATAAGCTAGCTTTGCATCGGAAGGACCACTACGATAATTTACAATAGCTTGATAGCGACGGAGTCCACTGGAAGCCCATGTATCCAGTCCGGCTCCGATGATCTTTTTTACTGAACTCGAAATCAGTTCCGTGGATCCTGAAGTAATCCAAGATAATATTTGCCCCAATGATTCATCTGGCTTTTTCTCCCGGGTTATGACTGTGCCTCCTGCGCGTTGTAGGCGGTTCAGTGTTTCGGCAACTGAAGGAGGTAAGCTACCAACTGCCGTAGGCGTAGCTATATTTATTTGTATAGGTGTGTAACCACCCCGGGTCGCTTTCAATAACAATTCAGTAGCGCCAGGGCCTTCCGTGAAAACCACTATCGGATTGTTATTACAAGGTTGGAGCGGAGCATTGATTTGAGCTACAGTAATGATTTCCTCTGCAATTGCTTGAGCAGCACTTTCGGTTCCACCCTGTGCGGCAGCTTTCAAAGCGATAGTAGAACACAGCAAGGCAGACAAAAAAGCCAAACTAGTCAAGACAACGATTCTGTTCATACCCCATCTCCGCAAAGATACGCCTAACGTCGCTGATAGTATCAGGACCACAAAATATCAATGCTCCAGTTGATGCGCTGTATATCGGGACAGCTCCAAGCAGCAGAACATCCCGAATGATGCCAGGATCTTTTATTTCTCTATTATTAGCGCGATCAACTAATTCGGCGAGAATCTGCTCTCCACGCTCCCCGTTGAGTCGAACGCCATTTTTTGCTAGAGCATTTAGTGCCTGACGGTCACCAGATAATACTGTTATCTCGGCCAGAGAATTGCGTCGGTCAATTTCTCGGATGGACACGCGTTCCAAAAACATCGTGTTAATCCAATCTACAGCAACCTGGCGGCGGACAGCGTCGATGAACGCTTCACGGAGAACATTTTCGGGTACAGTATAGCCGCTTCGGTTCACATCAAAGGGCGGTGAAACAATTTTCGCGACATTAGGTATTCCGATAGGCGGTGGAGGGTAGAACATACGCACCATTGAGTTCGCTATATTAGACCGCTCAAGACCCTTGATATGAACACCGACTACCGCAAAATCAGTAGCAGACACAACGATCGCGCCAGAACTACCGCCAAAGGTCGCACACAGGTGTGTGAATTGTCCTTGAATCAGTGGAGATTTGTTTTCGATAACGCACCGACCACTTGAAAGACGCTTAGATTGACCAAGTGGGTGACTTATTATAGCAACTGTTTCGCCTGGGATCGGGTCCCGGACATTTAGGGCAAATGGTTGAATTTTTCCTGTAAGACTCTCGCGTAATCTTATGATCGAGATATCCATTTGAGGATTTACGATTACAGGCGCGGTACTAATTTCAGCAATACGTACATTATTATGATTGTTGTAAGTCTCGTATCCAGCAACTGCTCGAGCTCTGACCAGAGTCTTGCCAGAGTTTATAGATCCAGGCACGCAATGTGCTGCGGTCACAAGCAGATCAGTGGAAATGGCAGTCCCTGTGCACGTGTCGTCTGATAAAGATCCATCAGGCTGCCGATACAGAAGATCAATTCTTACAACTGCGTTAGCAAGCCGTCGCAGCGAGTCACTTGGCCTGAGGCTGTTCATTAGATACAACAGTCTTGGTTGGCCAGTAGTCAATTGATTAAGTTGCTCCAGAAGCGCGCCGCCAGCCAGTTGATCAATTGATTTGTCGATGGCAAAATAACGTTCCTCAGAATTTCCTGCAACAGCGTAACTGATAGATGTAAAATTGATGGCAAGTCCAAAAGCTACAGTGAGAGATTTGAAAACTTTTAACATCATCTTTACCCAGTAGCTAATCTTCTCAAACTGCTCGTCAAGACTATAGAACTGTTTGATGTATAACGTAATTGGCTTTTAAGGTTAAGATATTATCTCAAAAGTACATGCAGGTTTACGGTGCACCTCATAGCCGAAGACTTTCCATACATGCGGGAGAAATTTAGGGAGATGGTGACATTAAGAGTGCCTAACAAAACCATCTTTCGACGAAGCGGAGGG
>NZ_AVFL01000084.1 GCF_000576635.1 Skermanella stibiiresistens SB22 | reverse complement strand
TCCCGCCTCAGAGCTGACCATGGCTGCCTGACCCCCAATCGCTCGACGCTCCCACCTCGACTAGTGGATTGTCCAGGTGGGGCCGGACCTTCTTGTCCCAATAGGGGCGGTCCTGGTCGTACAGCGTGCCGGCGAGCTTGATCGGAAGCCCGGCGGCCAGCGCGATCCGGATCGCCTCGTGCGGCTGCTTGGTCGGCGAGAAACGGCCGATGAAGGCGAGATAGCCCGTGGGTTCGGGATTGAAATGGTAGAGGCTGGTGGGGATGCCGTGCGGCACCGTGCCGGCCCAATTGGCGTCGGGCAGCGGCAGGCGCTGGCGGTTGGAGATCGACACCAGCGGCATCTCCGGGATGGCGTCGTAGAGGATGCGCATGTCCGGCTGGCCCAGCGGCATGTGGAAGGTCGTCACCGTCTTGTCGGCGACATCCATGAAGCACGGGAAGTGCATCCCCTCCTCATGGAAGTGGATGATGTCGAAATCATCCAGGTGGCGGCGGACCAGGGCGAAATGGGCGGCGAAATGCGGCAGGGAGTTGCCCACCTGGGTACCATTGAGAGCCGCCGGCCGCGACGCGATCAGCTTGGCCGAGGTGACGGCGTCGCCACAGGCGAACAGCGTCACGTCATGACCGGCCGCGACCAGCGACTCCGTCAGATAGGAGACCGCCCGCTCGGTGCCACCGAACCGGGTCGGCGGGATCGGGAAGATGATGGAGCCTACTTGGGCGATGCGGAGCGGGCGCGGCATGATGTCAATCTCGGCTGTCGGAGAAAAATGAGCGAGGAGGCGACGCCGCCCGCGTCAGGGTGAAAATCCACGGTCGAATGGCCGCATCGATGGAAAGCTCGCGCGATAAAATCACCATCAATTCCATCATCAGTAGGTTAAGGCCGGATGCCAGGTCAAACGGAAACCGGCTTGGCGAAATCTGAAACTTTCGTGTCGGCGACCCGCCATCACGCCCGCCATCATGCCCACCATCACGAAGGCGCCTCCGGAAGAATGTGGTTGAGGTCGCGGGCAAGCTCTTCGACCAGGGGAGCCTTGACGATCGACGCGTGGTCGCCGGCGATCCGGTGGATCGTCACCGGCCCGGTCGTGACCGCCGACCAGCCGAGATCCGTCGGCAAACCGGGGCGGGCCGCGAGCGCGTCGGTGACCCAGACATGCAGCGGCGCCCCGCCGACCGACGGCGCGAAACCGTCTGCCGCCGTCAGGTTGGCGCGGAACACCGCCAGCATTCCCGCGACTTGGTCGCGCGTGATGGCTCCGCCAAAGGCGCCCGAAGCCGTCAGCCTTTGGTGGACCAGATCGATCCGCGTCTCGTGGCCGAACTGGCGCAACGTTCCGGCGTCAAGCCCGAGGTCGATGCCGACGGAGTGTTCGACCGCGCGGACCATGTAGAGCAGCCGTCCGGCGTCGTCGCTGGGGACCACGCCCGCTATGAAGGCCTTCGGATCGGCGAGGGCGTCGATCACGCAGATGGTGGCGACCGGCAGCCCGCGCCTCTCCAGCTCCGCCGCCAGTTCCGCCGCGAGCGAGGCGCCGAAGGAATATCCCACCGGCACGAAGGGACCGGGAAGCCCAGCCGCCGTCACCGCGTCGGCGTAACACGCGGCCATGTCCGCCAATCGGTCGAGCGGCGGCCGGGTGTTGTCGAGGCCGCGCGCCTGGAGGCCCGCGACCGTCCAGCCCGCCGCCAGATGGGCCGAAAGCGCCTGATAGCACAGCACATGCCCCGAGATCTCATGGGGCAGCAGGATGGTGCCCCGATCACCTGAAGCCCTCAGCATCACCAGCACCTCGTCGGAACCGCTGGCGGCGGAGCGCCGGTCGATCAAGGCGGCCTGCTGGGCGATCGTTCCGCCGGTGAAAAGACTGGCCAGCGGCAGGCGGCAGCCGAATAGGGACTCGACCCGCGCCATCAGCTGGACCGCCAGGAACGAGTGGCCACCCAGTTCGAAGAAGCTGGCGCCAGTATCGGTGACGGGGCGCTCCAGCACGGTCGACCAGAGCGTGAGCAACGCCTCTTCCGTGGGGCTTGAAGGGCCGGAGGGAGCCGGGGCGGCGGGAACCGCGTGGAGCGGGGCGGCGGCGTCGATGCGCCGCTCCAGCACCCCGGTCTCGGTCCAGCGGGCGGTGATGGCGGTACGTGTTGGCGGGGCACCGAGGCCATCCGCGATCCATAGCGTTCCCGGCAACCCGATCGGCACCGGTGCCAGATCGGGATTGAGCACCTCGGCGGACGTTCCGGTGGCGGCACGATCGATCGGGGTCCACAGCGATCCCGGCGCGGCGCTGACCTCCGGTACCGACGGTGGCGCCAGCCGCCAACCGGCGATCCTCGCCGCCTCCGCCGCCGTGTCGGTCAGTGGCAGGCGGAAGGCGCCAGCCTCGGGCGCGGCACCCAGTTCGACCAGCAGGCGTTTCAAATGCCGTGCCATCCGGGCGCTCGTTTCGGCATTGAAACGATGGCCGTCGCATTCCAGCACGGCATCGATGCCGCCGTCCCGCTCGACCATGGTCAGCAGCACGTCGAACCGGGCGATATCAGCGTCATCGACCAGCGGCGTCACCGTCAGGCCAGGAAGTTCCAGCTGGCCACCGGGCGCGTTCTGGAGCACCAGCATGGCCTGGAATAGTGGCGTGTCGGCGAGCGAGCGTTTGAGCCCCAGGCTGTCGACCACCAGTTCGAACGGCGCGTCCTGATGGGCGTAGGCGTCGAGCGTCACCTGACGCGACCGCTCGACCAGTTCGGCGCCGGTGGGATCGCCCGACAGGTCGAGCCTCAGGGCCAGCGTGTTGACGAAGCAGCCGATCAGGCCGGACAGGTCGTCATGCGTCCGGTTGGCGATCGGCGTTCCCACGACGATATCGCGCTGACCGCTCCACCGCGACAGCAGAAGCGAGAAGCCGGCGTGGAGCGCCATGAACAGCGTGCCGCCGGCACGGCTGGCGAGACCCCGCAACGCGTCGGTCTCCGCCGGGTTCAGCCGCAACCGCTGGCTCCGCGCGGGACGGTCGCCGCCAGCCTTGGGGGCGGAGTCCCACGGGAGTTCCAGGACCTCGGGCGCCCCCGCCAAGCGGTCCCGCCAGTGGTCGATCAACCCCGTCAGCCGGGAGCCGGCCAAGCCGCGCTGCTGCCATGCGGAGAAATCGGCGTACTGGATCGCCAGCGGGGGCAAGGCCGCGGTCTCACCAGCCATTTCGGCGCGGTACAGTTCGGTCACCTCGCGCGCCAGCACGCCCATCGACCAGCCGTCGGTGATCGCGTGGTGGAGCACCGCGACCAGCACGGCGGACGCGGGTGCCAGCCGGACCAGGGTCAACGCCAGCGGCGGTCCCCGCTCCAGGTCGATCGGGCGCGCGGCTAGCGGGCGCAGCGCCCGGCCCAGCGTCTCCGGCGTCATGTCGGCCGGCGGCACGATGCCGGCGGCACCACAAGCGGCGGCGTCCAGCACGGCGAGGGGAGCGTCGAACGGCGGCAGGATCTCCTGACGCGGCTTTCCGTCCTCGACCGGAAAACGGGTCCGCAGCGTCTCGTGGCGGGCGATCAGGGCGGTCAGCGCGCGCCGCAAGGCCGGTTCGTCCAGGGCGCCGTCCAGCTTCAGCCCCAGCGCCACGTTATAGACGCCGCTTCCCGGCATCAGCCGATCGAGGAACCACAGCCGTTGCTGCGCGTAGGACAGCGGCAGCGCCGCCGATCGATCCGCTGGTGGAATGGCGTTGGCCACGGGAGTGGCCGTGGCGTCGGCGTCCGACCCAAGCCGCTCGGCCAGCGCCGCGGCGAAATCGGCCACGGTTGGCCGCTCGAACAGCAGGCGCAGCGGCAGGTCGACGCCGAACCGGGCGCGGACGCGGGAGACGACGCGGGTGGCCAGCAGCGAATGGCCGCCGACCTCGAAGAAGTTGGCGTGGATGCCGATCCGGGCGGTTCCCAGCACCTCCGCCCAAATCTCGGCCAAGGCCGCTTCCAGGCTGGTGCGGGGCGGCTCGCCGCTGGCGGCGGTGGCCGCGGGACCGTCCTCCCCCGGCTCCGGCAAACCGCGCGTGTCCAATTTGCCGGTCGGCCCGAGCGGCAGCTTGTCCAGGAAGACGAAGGCGCCGGGAACCATGTGTTCGGGCAGGCGCGCCGCCGCGTGCCGCCGCAGGGTCCGGCCGAGCGCGCCGCGCCGGTCGGGCG
>NZ_AVFL01000083.1 GCF_000576635.1 Skermanella stibiiresistens SB22 | reverse complement strand
TGGGAGGAGAATCGCCCGGCCGCTTTCCGCTTCATCGAACGGTTCCTGAGAACGGAGGTGGGCTGAATTTTATCAAGCACTTGATGTACACTGCATATTTACTGGTATAGCCGTACACTCTGAAGTATACATACCTATTTTATCTCCGGAATGCGCGCTTGTATGCTATGGTAATTTCAAGATCATTTTGCTGTTGGACAGTGATGATCAGTGCCGGTTAGCATTCAATATTGCTGACCAATATTTCTGGCAACGAATTATATATCCACAGAAACGCCTATTCCGCACTTTCCAACGTTTCGGAAAAGCATCGACTGTATCATCGGCTTGCGGATTTCCGACCATGATACCGATATCGGACCGAAGCAGGGATTTGGCTGACGGCTCGGGATTTGTGAGCGCCGGGCGAACCGACAAAGGATGTTGCATCCCCCCGGCAGCATCTTCCGGCGATTTCGTCCTTCGGGTGGATCACTGAAGAAAAGCTAAGAGGGACAAGTGACATGGCTGTTCATGCTTTGAAGAACCGGCTTCTACTTGGCACCGCTATTCTGTTGACCCTTGCAGGCGTGGATGCCGCATTGTCGCAGACTCCGACATTCACAGCCCCGGCGCAGCCGGAAGTCGTTCCCGGTCAGTTCATCGTCAAGTTCCGCGACCAGGCCGCCCTGTCCCGCGCGAGATCGGCGTTGGCGCAGTCCGATTTCCAGGTCGTCGGAACCCTGGACCTGATCAATGCACAGGTTATCAGCATTGACCCGGGTGCGGATATCGGCGCTCTCGGCAGCGGCCTCAGCCTTCTGCCGCCTTACGAGTTCATCGAGCCGGTCTACCGCTACCATGTCCAGGTCGAGCCAGGCGACACGGACTACGCACAGCAATGGGCTTGGCCGAAGATCGCCGCCCCGGCCGGGTGGGACATCCAGAAGGAAAGTCCCGACGTGGTGGTCGCGGTGATCGATACCGGTGTCGACTACCGTCACGCGGACCTCTCGGGGAACATCTGGCGGAACCCCGGTGAAACCCCCGGCAACAACAACGACGACGATGGAAACGGCATCGTCGATGATGTCCACGGCGCCAACTTCGTCCCCGCCACGCCGACCGGCGACCCGATGGATGACAACCGCCATGGCACCCATGTTTCAGGCACGATCGGCGCCATGACCGACAATGCGCTCGGCGTCTCTGGGGCGGCGTGGAAGGTGCAGATCATGGGAGTGAAGTTCCTCGACGCCAACGGCTCGGGCACCACGGTCGGCGCGATCGACGCCATCCAGTACGCCGTGGAGAAGGGTGCCCACATCATGAACAATAGCTGGGGCGGAGGCGGCTTCTCGCGCGCGCTCCAGGACGCGATCGCCGAGGCGGAGAAGGCAGGGATCCTGTTCACGGCGGCGGCGGGCAACAACAACCAGGACAATGACGTCACGCCCTTCTATCCGGCAAACTACGATGTGCCGAACGTCCTGTCGGTCATGGCGACCACCGAAACAGATGGCAAGGCGGCGTTCTCGCACCGCGGCGCGACGACGGTCGACGTGGGCGCGCCCGGCGTCAACATCCGGTCGACAACTCCGGGCAACAAGTACGACAACTTCAACGGCACCTCGATGGCAACGCCGCATGTGAGCGGCCTTGCGGCACTCATCAAGGGGCAAAACCCGGACATGAAGTCCGCCGAGATCAAGCGGCTCATCCTGCAGACCGCCGACCCCGTGCCGGCCCTCACCGGTCTCAGCGTCACTGGCGGCCGCATCAACATGGAAAAAGCGCTCGCGGCCAACGGATGCGCTGCCGAACCGGCGCGCGAAGCATACCAGGAATTCTTTTGGCCCGAGCGGCGCACTTTCAACACCAATTCCAATGTCGTCTCGGTGCCGTTCAACCTGCCCCATCCGATGTATGTGGACGTGACGGTCAACGGTTCGGCGCGCCGGACTGCGGGCAGCGGGACGACAACCTTCCGTACCGGCGTCTACACGGGCGCGGAGCCGAACGTCATGTGGACGGGCTCGTACCGCACCAACTCGTTCACCGCCAATGGCGAAAGCACGCACCTCTCCTCCGAGTATTCGCTCCGGCTGCCAGCCGGCCAGTATACTATCTACTGGAAGCTGTGGCCGAGCGGCGCCACCATGGAATTCGATTCCGGCACCATAACGGTCCGCGCGTTTCCTTGCTCCGCTGGAGGCAAGCTTGCCGAAATGGTGATGGCTGCTGCCAGTTCGGTGGAGGTGGCCAGTGCCGAGCCGAACGGCCTGATCACATCCGTATCGTCGGCGGGGCAGGCGGAGCGATTCGGCAACCTGACGGTCAGGATCGATGAGAAGACTGGCGAAAGCGTGACTGTTCTGGAGAACAGCATCAGCGGTTCGCGATGATCGATCGCGGGACCCGCTCCCGCACCCGCTTCAGGAAAATTCGGGATTGCCGAGAACAGAGGTAAGGTCGCATGGCGGGTTGGGAGAAGGCGTGCATGGCGTTTGCGTTGGCAATCATCGTGGGAGGGACCACAGGACCGCTCCTTGCTGAGCAGCCCGCAGCTTCCCAGCCGCAGCCCAAGCCGGTCATGACGGAGGATCTGCTGGTCAAATTCTCAAGCGATCTGTCCGAAGAGGAGATACAGGCGATCAACGACCGTCTAGGGGTGGAAGTGGTGGATCGCACCCGGGACGGCCGGTTCTATCAAATCCGAGTGCCCGAGCCACGGACGCTGGCCGACATTCAGAAGGCATATGAGGAAACCAGCGGCATCGAGTATGTCGAGCGGTCGGTGAGATACCAGATCCAGCCGGAGAAGGACGATCAAGGCAGCAGACAGTAATACGGCACCCGGCTTTGGTGCGTAAATCAGGTTCGCACGGCCGGTCCGGGCAGGTGTATAGAGACCGCCCCGCTGGGGACTGCCGAGCGATTGGGGGTGCGGTGGCGGGCAGGGTATGACCGGCCGAGTTTTTGGTTGGTTGGGGATCGGGAATGGGGTGGATTTTGCGCCTGGTGGAAACAGGGGTCGATGGGTCGAGCCGAAGCGTCGACGTGATGGCGATCGACTGCCCCGGTGATCTGGGCGACATCGCGGCTCTGGGCTTGACCCTGGCGCAGGGCAAACGGCTTGTGGCCCTCGTCCAGCAGGAAATCGTCACGGCCCAGATCCGGGATCATGCGGTCCGACGGCCGCTGTGTCGCTCCTGCGGAACCGCGTGCCAGCTCAAGGACTATCGCCCTCACCAGATCGCCACCGTGTTCGGTCAGGTCACGCTTCGGTTACCCCGCTACCGCTGCGCCGGTTGCGGCGGCGCGGAGGCTGGGCACGGCTGGCCGTCTCATTGCCGCTCGACGCCTGAACTCGACCAGGTCCGGGCGCAGTTTTCCGCCTGCATGCCGTACCGGGTCGCGGCCGGCGTGCTCGAACACCTTCTGCCAATCGATGCCGGGAGCGACCCTGAGACCCTGCGCGCCTGCACGCTCAAGGTCGGCGAAGAACTGCGGGGCGCCGCTCCGGCTGAGCCGGCGGTCGCAGCCTCGTCGATCACCCTGACTTTGGATTCAACTTTCATTCGGAGCTGTGAGGATGGTCAGCGGCATCTCGAAATCCGCCTCGGCAATGTCGAAACATCTGACGGAGCTCGTCAGGTGTTCGCCGCAGTGGCAAAGACTGACACCGCGATCGAGGCGATGATCCGGCGCGGCCTTAGGGAAGTCGGCCAGACCGCCGACACCGGGATCATCGCGTTCACCGACGGCTGTTCCGGGTTGCGCTCGATCCTGATCGATGCCGGTGTCACGACGCCGCCGTTTCTGGACTGGTTCCACATCGCCATGCGCCTGCAGCATGCCGGGAAGACAGCCGGCACCCTGCCGGCCGATACTCCGGAGGGGGAGACTGCCAGGGCGGTGATCGTCGCCGAAGTCGACCGCCTGCGCTGGCGGATCTGGAACGGCAAGGCCAAGGATGCCAAGGTCACTCTCGAGCGTATCCGCACAGTCATGCCTGTCTTCCAGGGCGAACAGGACAGCCGGAAGAGGGAGCCGTCGTCACGCCGGCTGTGGACGGCGCTGCGCGAGATCGACCGTTATCTGACCAGCCAGAGTGCTTGGCTGGTCAACTATGCCGAACGCTATCGCGCCGGTCTGCGGGTCGGCACATCGCTCACCGAAGGTACGGCCAACTTCCTGGTCAACCGCCGCATGACCAAATCCCAGCAGATGCGATGGTCCCGCCGCGGCGCCGATCTCCTGCTCCAGGTCCGCTGCGCCGGCTTGAA
>NZ_AVFL01000082.1 GCF_000576635.1 Skermanella stibiiresistens SB22 | reverse complement strand
CGGCGGCTACGACAGAACCGGGGTGTACACCGCTCTGGACAAGCGCCATCCGGATGCTGTGATCGTCGTCCCACCGCGTGCCGATGCCGTGCTCAGCGCCACGGCGAACACCGACCCCACCCAGCGCGACCGCCACATCCAGGCAATCGCCGGGAAAGGACGAATGGCCTGGCAGCGCGACAGCGGCTATAACGAAAGAGCCCGCGTCGAGGGCCAGTTTGCACGCTGGAAGCAGGTCATCGGTGACGGGCTGCGTTTCCACGGCGACGAGGCCCAGGCCACCGAGGTCGCCGTCGCCGCCCAAGTCCTCAAGCGAATGCTCGACCTGGGACGCCCGAACTCCGTCCGCGTCGCATGATTAACAGTGAGGATGGGGGCTCCCTTGCCCCTTCCTCCTCCATGCAACACGCTGACGCATGAAGCCATCGAAGTCCTAAGATAGGAACCTCACCTACCTCGGCGACGGGTCTTTTGCTTGAAAAGCAAAGCACTGATTGCGGTCAACCTCGCCAACCGATCCTATAAATAGTTCCAACATCCTTCGTGCATTGCCCCTGGGACTTCCATAGCTTCATGCGTTACTCCTCGGACCAGCCTGTAATCAAAATGCTTGTGTGCCTCTCCGGACCGTTTAAACTATCCGTCTAAATGGCATTTAACCACATCGGTCTGATGGGCATCGATGTGACTCAATGCGGTGACGCCGCGAGGGCGGCCATCTATCTGTAGGATGCCCTGCTGCATTAGAGCACAACCATGACGGCTTCGATTTTGCACTGACCTAGTCAGATTCATAGGCCAACAATCACTGGAGGAAAAATGCCTTGGCTTCAGATCCCCGGTGCCGCGAAGGACATTGGTGCTGGCGGCCAACACAACGTATGGGTAATCGGCGTACAGCCTATTCCGCCGTATGGCGACGCTGTCTTTCGGCGGATGAGCAGCCCACCAACTGGCAATCCGTGGCAGCAGATACCCGGTGCAGCAGGGACACGCATTGATGTTGACGATCAAGGAAATGCATGGCTCGTCAACGCGCAAAATAACATTTTCAGATGGAACGGAAGTGCCTTCCAGCAAATCCCTGGTGCTGCGAAGGACATTGGTGCTGGCAGCCAACACGACGTATGGGTAATCGGCGTACAGCCTATTCCGCCGTATGGCGACGCTGTCTTTCGGTGGACGGGCGCCACAACTGGCAATCCGTGGCAGCAGATACCCGGTGCAGCAGGGACACGCATCGCTGTTGACGATCAAGGAACTGCATGGCTCGTCAACGCGCAAAATAACATTTTCAGATGGAACGGAAGTGCCTTCCAGCAAATCCCTGGTGCTGCGAAGGACATTGGTGCTGGCAGCCAACACGACGTATGGGTAATCGGCGTACAGCCTATTCCGCCGTATGGCGACGCTGTCTTTCGGTGGACGGGCGCCACAACTGGCAATCCGTGGCAGCAGATACCCGGTGCAGCAGGGACACGCATCGCTGTTGACGATCAAGGAACTGCATGGCTCGTCAACGCGCAAAATAACATTTTCAGATGGAACGGAAGTGCCTTCCAGCAAATCCCTGGTGCTGCGAAGGACATTGGTGCTGGCGGCGACGAAGTGTGTGTGATCGGCGTACAGCCTGCCCCGCCGTATGGCGACGTTATCTATCGGTTGAGGGGCGGCACAACTGGCAATCCGTGGGAGGAATTGGACGGTGGCGTCGGAACACAGATTAGCGTTTCTTTCATACCTGGCGTACCTGGCGGCGGATCAGGTTCTACACGTGCTTGGGCCGTAAATGCGCAGGGGAATATCTTCAGTGCTGGACTCTCGATTACGTAACGATAGCCGAGTGCAAGTGCAACGCATGAAGTCATCAATGTCTTAAAGGCATCGTCACATTAACTTGCTGGGCACCGTCAAGTTGTTGGGCGAGAGCCGAGATTTGGGCGAGCTTGAAAGCGAGCGGGTTAGTGGGGCTATGCGGATTGCGTGATGCCGCAGACGTCGTGCCACGCCTGGAAGGCGCGGGTCCGCTCGGCACGGTACTCGGTTGCAGGCATCAGGTGGCGGGGCAGGAGGAAGAGGTTGTTGATCTGGTCGTGGGCGGAAAGGAATCGCTGAGCGTGCCTGGCCGACTTGAATCGCTTCATCTGCCGTTCTCGTCGTCGGGTCGGCTGGTGTGAGTTTTCCGCCCGGTTGTTCAGCCCCTTGTGCTGGCGGTGCTCGACGCCCGGCATGATCTCCTTCTTCGCCGCGGCGTATGAGCCCAGCTTATCCGTGATCATGACGCGAGGCGCGCAGCACTGCCGCTTCAGGAGTTTGCGCAGCAGCCGCTTGGCCGCCTTCCTGTCGCGCCGGCTCTGGACCAGAATGTCCAGCGCGACGCCGTGCTGATCCACAGCCCGCCATAGATAATGCTTCTTGCCCACGATCTTGAGCACGACCTCATCGAGATGCCATTTGTCGCCGGGCCGGGGCAGTCGCCGCCGGATGATATTGGCGAACTCCTGGCCGAACTTGTGCCCCCACTGGCGGATCGTCTCGTGGCTGACCTCAATTCCCCGAAGCGCCAGCATCTCCTCCACCATGCGCAAGCTCAGCGGAAAGCGAAAGTACAGCCAAACCGTGTAGCTGATTAGCTCTGGCGGGAAGCGGTGGCCGGCGTAGAGGGACTGAGTCGAACTCGTCATGCCCGCCTCATACCCGACCCGCGCCCCTCAGGCAAACCGGCCCGCCGCCAACTCGACGGTGCCATTGGCCTCCCGGCAACGTCCGTGGCACGGCTTTCCAGGCGTTGATCGCCTCATCCGTGAACCACACCGTCAGACTGCCTCGTTGCCGCAGCGCCTCGTTATACGCCGCCCAGTTCGTCACCCGCCGCTTCGACCCAGGAATATGGTGGCGAGACGGGCAGCGTTGGCTTTATGCGGCATGAGGACGGGATCCGGAGCCTCGAAACAGGCCGTCCCCTACGCGATCCCGCACATCCGCGCAACACGCTGACCGCAGCCGTGGCGGCGGCGTGGTCGTGCGACGCGCCGCCAAGGGCTACTCGCTCTACAGTGAACGCTCGGGCGGACCGGTCGCCCGCCTGATGCCGACCGGCGAGGACGGCAAGGTCCGCGTGCTGGCTTGGCACCGCGAGAAATGGGGTGCCAGCGGACCCTTCGGCGTCCCCACCATGACGATCGACCGCGCCCTCGACTATGTCGCGTCAAACCCGTTCTTCTGGATTCGCGCTTAATCCAATCGAAAAATGCGCAAAGTCGAGCTGAGGACACGCCTACTTGTGGTCTTATGTCCTGAAGAGAGGCTTCCCTGAGATTGCCATCCTGAGTTTAACTTAGTGCTGACCGTGGAAGTTTAGATGATAAAGATAGTTGAGTGGTGCGTGCGTCTACATTATAAGGGAGCTCATAGTATGCCTGATCCTCAACTCGATGCACTCGTGCGGACCCTCGCTCAAACCGGCGCAAGATGGCAGGCGGGAGCGACGCCGCTAGCGCAATTGTCGATTGACCAAAAACGTGCTCGGCTTGGCGTCGTGGTAGATCAGGCCGCACTAGCGAGGGCCATGGCCCCGCAAGCGGTAGCAGTTACCCCCGCCTTCGCCCCTGCTGTCGACTGGCGAAACCGCAACTGTGTGACGCCGCCGAAGGACCAAGGCAATTGCGGTTCCTGTGTCTCGTTCTGCATTACAGGGCTTGTCGAATCGATGGCCTTGATCGAGACTGGCCAGAACCTTGACCTCTCTGAAGCCGATCTACACTTCTGCTCTTCCCATGGGGCGAGTTGCGGCGGCTGGTGGCCTGACCAAGCACTCGATCAGGTGAGAGGACGTGGTCTACCGGACGAGGCGGCCTTTCCCTATGCTTCGGCCTTCGAAGGTTCAGGGGGAGGGCCGGTTTGCCGCACCGCAGCTGACCGGGACGCGCGGGCAGTGAAGATCAGTTCCTCTGGCGCCATCTCCAATATCACAGCACGCAAGAACCACTTGACTACAGTCGGTCCGGCTTCGGCCGTTCTCCATGTGTTTGAGGACTTCTTCGCTTATACCGGCGGCATATATGCCCACGTCTCCGGGTCTAACGTAGGTTTGCACTGCGTGCTGGTGATAGGCTATTCCGAGGCTGACCAATGTTGGATCTGTAAGAACTCTTGGGGTATAGGCTGGGGTGATGGCGGATATTTCCGCATCGGTTACGGTGAGTGTGGAATTGATACCGAATTTCCCTTCTCGACTGGAACTGGCGTCAAGCTGCCGGTACGCAGAGGTTGGAGCAA
>NZ_AVFL01000081.1 GCF_000576635.1 Skermanella stibiiresistens SB22 | reverse complement strand
CCCGCAAGCTACCCCTACCGCGGTCGGACGCCGATCAAGTTGACGGTGCCCGCTGCGGACCACCACGGAAAGCATCGAGGAGTCGCAAGCGGAACGTCTGGTCACCATGCTCGGGCACGTAGTGGATCTACGGGACAAGGTCGAGAAGCTGACCAGTCAGGTGGAACAACTCACCGAGGTGGTTGAGACGACACGGCCCGGTCAACGCCGGCGCGGCCTGTTCGGCTGAGGCCCGCACGCATCGCCGATCCTCACCTTGAAGAGGCGAGATTCCGGGCAGGAGGAGGATCCACTCCAACACCCATCGGCATGGCGCGGGAGGGAGGGAGTTCGACCACGACCGCGGTGCCGACACCGGGCTCGCTCGACATCGTGATGACGCCCCCATGCCTCTCGACCAGCTGGCGCGCCAGCGGCAATCCAAGGCCGGTCCCCTGTCCCCGACGCGCCCGCTGACTGTCGGACTGCTCGAACGCCAGGAAGACCCGCCCCAGGTCCTCGGCCGGAACGCCGATACCGGTGTCGGTCACCGTGACGCGGGTGCGGCCATCGGGAAGCCGTCCCACGGAGACGCCGATCCGACCGCCCCCGGGCGTGAACTTGATGGCGTTGGAAAGCGGTTTCTCCAGCGCCTGCCTGAGCCGGGACCTGTCGCCCAGTACACCGACGACACCGGTCCCCGGCTCCATTCCGATCGTGACGCCGGCGGCGCGGGCGGCCTCCTCGGCGTCACGGAGCACCTCGGCGGCGAGCTCCTTTAAGTCAAACACCTCCTCCCACAGCTCCAGCTTGCCTGCCTGCAGTTTGGCCAGGTCGAGCACGTCGTTGACGAGCGCCAGCAGGCGCTGGCCGGCGTGGTGGATGTCCCCGACATACTCCGCCTGTCGGACGGGCAAGGGGCCGAAGATGCCACTCGACAGCGCCTCGGAGAAACCCAGGATCGCGTTCAGCGGCGTGCGTAGCTCGTGGCTGACGTTGGAGAGGAGGATGGACTTGGTCTCGCCCGCCCGCATGGCGGTGTCGCGCGCCACAGTCAGGTCGTCGCGAAGGTCCATGAGCCGGCGGTTGGAGGTCCGGAATCCGGCTTCCGACAGCATGTGGCTGCGCATCAACCAGCCCAGGGACAGCAACAGCACCGTGAAGCCGACACCGTAGCAGAGAAGCTCCAGCCTGAAGGCGTCCACCCCACCCTGCATCACGCCGACCAGCGCGTTCTGCCGATCCATCACCGCGTGCGACACCCTCCTGTGGGCGACGATGGCCTCCTCGACGCGCGCGTCCGCGATCCGGCGGAAAGCGGCCGGATCGACATCGAGAAGACGCGACACCTGATCGATGCCCCACAGGGCGCGCCGGACCTCGACCATGCCGGCTTCACGGTCGGCCACGAGGGGGCGCCATTCGGAACCACCGGTGCCGGGTGGCGCGTCCACCTGGTCGAGGACATCCCGGAGGAGAAGTCCCATCTCGTTCCTGGCGGTTGCGGGGATCGCACCCGACGCGGCGTCGGGGACGACGGAATGGATCGCCAGCTGGAGACGGAGGAGCGCGGTCGCGAGCCGCCCGTCATACCAGATGCCATTGCCGTGGGTCACGCGGACCGACCGTTCGATGGCGACGAGGTCGTGGAGGAGCATGGGCGAGCTGCCCAGCACCAGCAGGAAGCACAGCGTCCAGACGACCTTGCCCAGGCTCATGAAACGTTTCCCCACGCGCCTGCCCAGGGGCTGGGACATGGCGCCCGTGGGATGGAAATGTCCGCAGGTCGGGATAGTGGAGGAACGCCTCTTAAGGTTCCATGAAGGGAGGCTGGCCATGGATGTTCCCAATCCCACCGATCCCCATGGTCAGGCTTACCGACCACCCTCTCTACGATCGCCCCGTGCCGTGGAGATCAACCTCGCCCGCGACGATTGTCCCACACCTCCGACGCCGGATTGTCGACCGGCATCCTCCGCAGGATGTTCTCACAAACCATGTCCGCGCTATCCTCGAAGCCAGCCCATTGTTCGCGTGGGATTGGACGTCCCAGCATGAGCATGCGGCCGACGAAGTATCGCGCGGCCGGTCGCATCGTCACCGGCACGTTCCCGCCACCCGAACCATCATCCATGACATCCCACTCCTTCCCCGGCGGACCCAGCCCATCCCCGCCGGTCAGGCGGAAACAGCCTGGAGGTGGCGCACCGGCGCGGCGGTGGTCTCGGCGGCGAAGCCGTTGTTCATGGCCCAGATGGCGGCCTGGGTGCGGTTGTTGACGTCGAGCTTGCGCAGCAGCGTCTTCAGGTGGACCTTGATGGTCGCCTCGGTGATGCCGAGCCGGTTGGCGATCAGCTTGTTGCTGGCGCCGCCGACCAGCGACTGCAGGATCTCCCGCTCGCGCGTCGTCAGCCCGCGGACCGAGTTCAGCGGCGACGGCTGACTGGTCATGTCCATCAGCATGGCGGCCAGGTTGGTCGGGAACACCTTCTCGCCCAGCATGATCAACTGGAGCGACTGGACCAGCGCCTCGGGAGAGACGCCCTTGGTCAGGAAACCGTCGGCGCCGCCGGCCATCGCCTGGCGCAGGAGGTCGACCGAGACGTCATCGGCCAGCACGACGATGCGGGCGGCGGGATGGACGTCGCGGAGCCGCTGGAGGTCGGCCGCGTCCTTGATGGCCTGACCCGTGATCACCAGGGCCGGTGTGGCGCCGTCGGTGGCGGCGCTCTCGATCGCCAGATCCATCGTATTGAACTCCGCGCCGACCTCGAACGGGGTGCCGACCAGCAGTTGCTTCAGGCCCTCGCGGAACAGCCGGTTGGATTCAATCAGGACGGTGCGGGTCGAGGTCATGGCGGCTTCTCCAAAAGCGTTGTTGATCGTACGAAGGCGTGTTCCGGGGCGGTGCGCCCTGGCGCGTTCGACGTCGCGTTGGAGGGATAGTGCACGAGAAATCGTGGGCAATAAAGATAAAATTAATACTTTATAAAGAGTAAATCGGCTTATGAGTTTCGCTTGACCGGCATACGCACTTCGCCCCATCGGCGGCATCCCTTGGCTGGCGACGCCGTATCACGCTTCGACGTGTGGGTTTGGTGTGCGGAAGCTGAAAATTTCCGCCAAGCGCACCACCCGATCCGGGATCACCCTCCTGGAAGTCGTGACCGCCACGTCCTCGATCATGCCGTGACAGACGAGGGTTCGCAGGATCTCACCCCATGTGTCCTCGAACCAATCCAACCGTCCCATCGCTCTTCTCCCGCCGATACAACGCTGACCCTAACAGGGACGGGTGAACGATTGATTGACGCTCCATGCCGCGAACCACGGTTCGAACACGGTTGGGGCTGGTATCCGTTTCATGGGAGAAACGCATTTCGCGTCGCATTTTGCGAAGCGCCACGATCGTCAGGCCGGGAACGCTTCCACCGGCCATCATCAGGCTCCACGCTCGTGGTATGGTTTGATCCGTGGACTACTGGAACGGATGGGCATCGCCATGGGCATGAGCGCCTTCAAACTCTTTCTGATCCTCGCCGTCGTTGGTGTCCTGTTCCTGCCGACGCTGATCCGCCGATCACGAGGTGTGCCGGTGATCCTGGAACGGTTAAGGGCGCGTGTCTCCGGAGAGGATCCTGTTGGGAATGGACACGCGGCCGCGTCGCCATCCATCGCTGGACAGGCCGTCAAAACAAGCATGGCGGAACGTCTCGGCGCGGCGCTGGCTCGCCTCGACAGCCGGGTCCGATCGCGGAAGGGATGAGCGCCGGACGTCCATCGTGACCCACCAGAACATTCGAAAACCGCCGTCGATGAACATGCGACGGCAAACAATACGTTAGGTAACTAAATTTTATTCGATAAAAGATATTTTTCCCGGTGTGACGTCCAGCCCTGGGAAGAAGTGCGCCATGCCAGCCACGTTGATCACCGACCCCGATCTCCCATGCCTTGGCATCCCACGGGCAGTGGCCCTGTTCGGCGAGGACGTCGACGGGGTGGGGGCCTACAACCACGAGGTTGGCGACCTGGTGGCCGTCATGTGTGGGCTCCTCGGCTTCGGCGCCTTGGAGACCGAGCGATGGCGGGAGGCGGCCGCCCTTCACGACCTCGGCAAGCTCTGGATCACGCCGGGGATCCTGCTCAAGCGTGGTCCCTTGGATGTGGCGGAGCGGGGGACCATGCGGGACCACGTGGTTCTCGGCTACGCGCGCCTGAGACACCATGACCGTTTGGCCGCGGAGATGGCCCTGTATCATCACGAGAACCATGACGGCACCGGATACCCGTTCGGTCTCGCCGGTGAACATATTCCGGTGAGCGCCCGC
>NZ_AVFL01000080.1 GCF_000576635.1 Skermanella stibiiresistens SB22 | reverse complement strand
GGTAGTACAGCGTCCAGCGCGCCGCGTCGCGCGGCCGGACCGCGACGCTCTGGACGGGGGCCGAGTCCGCGCGCGCCTCGGCGGTGCCGGCCGCCACCAGGGTGACGGCGCCAAGCGAGTTGCTGGCCCTGACCTTGCCGTCGAACACCGTCACCGCCGACCTGTCGTCAGCCGCCAGCACCACGAACTCGGTGCCCTCCACCGAGGCGTTGACGAAGGGCGTGTTGATGCTGAGGCTGCGCGGCCGATGGCTGAACACCTGCATGATGCCCTTGATCAGGCTCAGCATCGAAGGTTCGTCGACCGGGACGGCACCGACTTGCAAGGTGGTTTCCTGATCCAGCCGAAGCACCGAATCGTTGGTCAGCGCGATGGCGGCCCGGCTGAACCTGCCGGTGCGGATGGCGTCCCCGGCGCACAGCGGTTCCTCGATCCGGGCGGGCCGCCACTCGCCGTCGGCGGTGCGGCGTTCCACCCCACCCTCGACGGAGGCGATGCGCCCGACCGGCGCCGGGCATTCCGCCTCTCCGGCCTCGACCTCGCCTGGAGACGCCACGGCGGTCATCCCGGCGGCCAGCCCCGCGGTCAGCATTGCGAGCAGCGACGACCGCAGGGGCTTTGAGCGTGCCATGGGAGACGAGCCTGTCAAATAGTGGGTTCCGGAGAACCGAGTGGTCGATCAGGATGGTTCAGGCCGGAAGGCGCCCATCATCTTAAGCAGTCGAAAGGCGCTTCCTGCAACCTGCAATACCAGACACAAAAATTCAGCCTAGCCGTTCTATACTAAGCGATAAGGCTGATTCAAGCTAAAATTGATTACTCATCTATGACTATTTTATCACTTCATTTCCAAGCGGACGATCGCCGCGTCTTCGATGGGGGCGGTGCCAGCCGAGTGCCGCAGGCAACGATCGAGATGGAAGCGTGAGGGACCGTCGTCGGGAAACTCCGAAAGGACTTGGCGGAACAGATCGGCGGCCTTCAACAAGTCCCCCGCCTCGGAGACTTCAAGGGCCTCGACGAATTGCCCGGCCAGCCGGAGTTGGGCGGCCGACGCGTCGGTCCGCCGCGCCATCAGCTCGTGGATATCCAGGATGTCCGCCTTGCCGGCCAGCCTGAACCGGCCGACGCGGCGTGTCAGCACCTCGTCCAGGTCGCCGACGACGGCGTCGGACGCGAGCATTCGGGTGCCAAGATGCTTGTTGAGCCCTTCGATGCGCGACGCCGTGTTGGGGATGTCGCCGACCACGCTCCAGGCCAGATGCCCCTTCGCGCCGACATTGCCGACCATGATCCAGCCGGCGTGCAGGCCGATCCGGGTCGGCATCGGCCGGCCGGGGCTGGTCAGGTTGAAGCGCTCGACCGCCTTGGTCACGTCAAGCGCCGCCAGGGTCGCCCTCAGCCGGGGCTCGCGGCTCGGTTGCGGTTCCGTCCAGACGCTCATGATGCCGTCGCCGACCACGTCGGTGACGGTGCCGCCATTGCGCTGGATCGGGTCGAACATGGCGGCGAAGTAGCTGTCTAGCAGCACCGCGAGGTCGCGCGGCGCCATGGCTTCCGCCAGTGTCGTGAAGCGCTCGGCGTCGGTCGCGACGCAGGTGCCGTACAGGAGATCGCGGGAGGCGCCGGGATTGATCGGGCTGTGCGCCAGATTGGCGGCGACCTTTTCCGGCAGATAGTAGCGGATCGCCTGCGAAACGTTGCGCCGTTCGCGGTTGGTCGTGAGGTACTGCCAAAACAGCCCGCCAAACAAGGCGATCGGCAACTGGACCATCAGCGGCACCGCCACCGGCAGCCAAAGTTGCGACTGGCCGAACAGCGTGACGGCGGCCGCCAGCCAGCCCGCCGACAGGAGCACCGTCGCCGCGATGGCCAGGGCGGGGGGCAGCAGGTAGGCCAGCAGACCCATGACGATGCCGAAACAGACCAGCAGACCCAGTTCCACCGGCCGCCCGGGTATTTTCAGGGAGGTGTCGTCCAGCATGTTGGCGAAGGCGGTGGCGGCGATCTCCACTCCGCTGATGTCGACGCCGTCGCGGGTGAAGACGGTGTAGAAGGTGTCGAGATTGGACGGGGTGCGCTCCGCCACGCCGATGAAGACCGCCCGCCCCTTGAGATCGGGGACGTCGCGGTCCTCGATCAGGTCGGCGAAGGGGATCGTCGTGATCGTCGCCGGCGGTCCATAGAAATTGATATGATGATGCCGCGGTCCCTTGTGGACGCGGTCGATCGCGGCAAGCAGGCGGCGCTCGCGGTCGCCCAGTTGGGCGGGCAGGGGCGGCAGCCTTGTTTCGAGCAGGGGGTCCTGCAGGTAGGCGCGCCGCACCGCTTGTGACGCGCGCTGGATGGCGCCGGGCTCGGCCAGCAGGTTGTTGTCGGGCGGCAGCGTCTCCAGTCCGGGCACGTCCGCCTCACGCAGTCGGCTGAGCCAGAGGGCGTGGACGGAGGACGCGTGGACCTGGAGCGCCGCGGCCGGCAGCGTCAGCCGGTCGCCGGCATCCTCCTTGAAGGACCAGAACTCGTTGGTCCGGGCCGCCACCTTGGGTAGGGGGAAAGGAGCCAGGGCGACGGCGGCCTTGGCGAACTGCTCGATCGGCGGCACCGCCTTGAGGATGGCCATCCGTCCAGCCGGATTGCCGCGCGCGTCGGTGACGGACAGGTCCTCCCGCTCCATCGCCTCGACCAGCACGACCGAGCGCGCGGCGGCGATGGAGCGGCTGAGCGCTCCGTCCTGGATCAGGTCGGTCGGGGTTTCCAGTGTCAGGTCGATGGCGATCGCCGTGGCGCCGCGCCGGGCCAGATCGTCGACCATGCGGGCGCGCAGCGAGCGGGGCCACAGCCGCACCTGGGGCGGCAGGCCGAGGCGCCGCGCGGAGGGACGGTCGAGCGCCACGACCACGACATCGTCGGGGGCGGCCACCGGACCCCGCAGCTTGAACAGCCAAGCGAGGCCGAACTCCTCCTCCATCAACCGGGCGACGGGGCTGAGCGCTAGCAGCGACGCGACGCCGGCGGTGATCAGGGCCAGCACGACGGCGTTCTGCATCCGCCTCATCGGGGACATCTCATCGCGGGTGGCGTCGTCATGGCGGGGCGGGATGTGTGATGGGGAGGTCAGGGACCATCCGCGCAGCCTCCGGACTCGTCATCGATGCCCGACAGGGACCGGAGTTCCGCCAGATCGTGGATCGTGATGGTGCCGGCGGCGAAACCCACCACGCCATCCCGCCGCCATATGGACAACTGCTTGTTGACGCTCTCCCGGGTCATGCCGACGAAGGCGGCCAATTCCTGCTGCGACAACCTGACATCGATCTGGATGCCGGTGTCCGTTGGAACTCCAAAACGCTCGGCGAGACGGACCAGGCACCGGGCGAGACGGGGCTGGAGATCCAGGAACAAGGCGTCCTCCAACTGCTGGCTGGTCTGGCGCAGGCGGGCGCACAGCACGCTCAACAGGTGCAGGCAGGCGGCGGGGCGGTCGGCGAGGAAAGGCAGGAAATCGCGCCGTTCGAGCACCAGAAGCTCGCAGGCCTCCATGGTGACGGCGTCGGCGGTGCGCGGCTTGGCGTCCAGCAGGGCGATCTCGCCGAACAGCTCGCCTTGGCGGATGACGTTGAGCACCAGTTCCTTGCCGTCGGCGGAATAGCAGCGGATCTTTATCCTGCCGGATATCACCGCCATCATGCCGTCACCCGGATCGCCCTTCTGGAACAGCACCCGGTGCGCCGGGTGGCGCACGACCCGCGCGTAGGAGACGAGCTTGTCCAGGTCGTCGCCCGGCAGATCCTTCAGCAGGAAATGGCCGGCTAGAACAGCCACCTTGTCTATCCCCTCCGACCGGCTCATCAAATTTTCGCGCCCAGTGCGATGCTGTGAAGTGGTTCACAGCATCAGGTTCAAAATCGCGCTAACCATAGTTCAGTCCGGCTGGCAAATCACCCGCATTTGCCAACCCTCGGGATTCACGTGCCATTTTTCCATATGTCCCCCTCGCGCGCGATCATATGTGGGTGTCCCGCCGCGGGGCTTGCGGCCGCAGGAGGGGATGACGCGGCGGGTCGTCATGGCCGGTCAGAAAAACGTCACGCGGATGAAAAAGGCCCTGGACAGGGTGGGATGAGCCGCCCTATATACGGCCTCCCGACGCGCTAAGGCGGTCGGGGGCACCAGAAAACGGTGGGAAATCAAGCCAGCGTGCTTCGGCACGCCGTGCTGTGTTTCGCGGGATCTTTGACAAGTTGATCGATAGAGAGAAGGGATGCGCAGGCGGCGGTGTGGTTTTGACCCGGTTCGGGGCACAAAATCGGTACCGTCAGTCGAGCATCCTGGAAACTACGCAAGAATCACATGGTTCAAGCTTGGGTTTTGGGACTGTCTTGGGTGACGGTTCCCGTTGAGCGGTTGCTTTGGATTGGCTTCGGCCGGTCCGTGGTGATCGTCTTCAACCTGAGAGTTTGATCCTGGCTCAGAACGAACGCTG
>NZ_AVFL01000079.1 GCF_000576635.1 Skermanella stibiiresistens SB22 | reverse complement strand
GCCCAGGCCCGCGCGCCGGAGCCGGAGGTGCCGGCGGTGGCCGCCAAGGAACTGGTCGTCCACGAGGCCACCCCGGTCACGGCGCCAGCCGCCGCGGCGCCCGCGGCCAGCACCGGCTTCACCGCCGACGAGACCCGTGACGCCGGCAACAAGGAATCGGCGGTCGCGGCCCAGACCATCCGGGTCAACGTCGACCTGCTCGAGAACCTGATGACCATGGTCTCGGAACTGGTGCTGACCCGCAACCAGCTCCTCCAGATCCTGCGCAGCCAGAAGGACAGCGAGTTCGCGGCCCCGCTCCAGCGGCTCAACCACGTGACGTCGGAGCTGCAGGAAGGCGTCATGAAGACGCGCATGCAGCCGATCGGCAACGCCTGGGCCAAGCTGCCGCGCCTGGTGCGCGACCTCGCCCACGAATTGGGCAAGAAGATCGACCTCCAGATGCTTGGCGCCGACACCGAGCTCGACAGGCAGGTGCTGGAGCTGATCAAGGACCCGCTGACCCACATGGTTCGCAACTCGGCCGACCACGGTCTGGAGACTCCGGTCGAGCGGCTGCGCGCCGGCAAGACCGAGACCGGCCGCGTCACGCTGAACGCGTACCACGAGGGCGGCCACATCATCATCGAGATCACGGACGACGGTCGCGGTCTCAACATCGAGCGGATCAAGCAGAAGGCCATCCAGAACGGTCTGGCGAGCGAGGCCGAACTGGCCGCGATGTCCGATAGCCAGATCCAGGCCTTCATCATGAAGCCGGGCTTCTCGACCGCCCAGAAGGTCACCAGCGTCTCCGGCCGCGGCGTCGGCATGGACGTGGTCAAGACCAACATCGAGAAGATCGGCGGCACCATCGAGATGAAATCGACCTACGGTCGTGGGTCTTCCTTCATCATCAAGATCCCGCTGACCCTGGCGATCGTCTCGGCCCTGATCGTCGAGTGTGCCACCGAGCGCTTCGCGATCCCGCAGATCAGCGTCGTCGAGCTGGTCCGCGCCGCCGCCGACAGCGAGCACACGATCGAGCGGATCAACGGCACGCCGGTCCTGCGCCTGCGCAACCGCCTGCTGCCGCTGGTGTCGCTGCAACGGCTGCTCAAGCTGGACGGCCCGGCCCATGACGACACCGAGACCTTCATCGTCGTGACCCAGGTCGGCACCTACACCTTCGGCATCATCGTCGACCGGGTGTTCGACACCGAGGAAATCGTCGTCAAGCCGGTCGCCCCGATCCTGCGCCACATCGAGATGTTCTCGGGCAACACGATCCTGGGCGACGGCAGCGTCATCATGATCCTGGACCCCAACGGCATCGCGGCGGCCTCCTCCGGCGAACTGGCGGTCGGCGACGCCGCCGCCACCGAGACGGCGGTCGCCCACGCCACCCGCCAGGACGACAAGATCGCCCTGCTGCTGTTCCGCGCCGGTGGCGTCAGCCCCAAGGCCGTCCCGCTCTCGCTGGTGGCCCGCCTGGAGGACGTCGATCTCAGCGCGGTCGAACTCAGCAACGGCATGCCGGTGGTCCAGTACCGCGGCAAGCTGATGCCGCTGGTTCCGATCGACAGCGGCTGGGAGATGAAACGCGAAGGCCGCCAGCCGGTGCTGGTGTTCGCCGACGGCGACCGCTCCATGGGCCTGATCGTGGACGAGATCGTCGACATCGTCGAGGATCGCCTCCAGGTCGAACTGGCAGCCGACCGCCCGGGCATGATGGGAAGCGCCATCATCGCCGGCAAGGCGACGGACCTGATCGACGCCGGCTTCTTCCTGACCCAGGCCTACAAGGACTGGTTCGGCTCCTCGGCGCGCGACGCCTACGAGGAGGAGAAGGCCCATAAGGTCCTGCTGGTCGATGACAGCCCGTTCTTCCGCAACCTGCTGACGCCGCTGCTGACCGTGGCGGGCTATCAGGTGACCACGGTGGAAAGCGGTGACGAGGCCCTGAACCTGTGCGAGGCCGGCGAGAACTTCGACGTGATCGTCAGCGACATCGAGATGCCCGGCATGAGCGGCTTCGAGCTGGCCCAGGCGATCCGCAAGGACACCCGCTGGCACACCACCCCGCTGGTGGCGCTCAGCAGCCACGCCTCGCCGCGCGACCTGGACCGGGGCCGTCAGGCCGGCTTCACCGACTATGTCGCCAAGTTCGACCGTGACGCCCTGCTGTTCACGCTGTCGCAGACCCTCTCCGAGACCAAAGGTGCCGCATGAGTGCCAACCTGCCGGCCAAGAAGACCAAGTACGACGACTTCGCGATCAACGCGAACGAAGACTTCGTCACCATGATGATCGCGGACCAGCTGTTCGGCATCCCCGTGCTGCAGGTCCAGGACGTGCTGGGTAACCAGCGGATCACGCGGATCCCGCTGGCTCCGCCGGAAGTCGCCGGTTCGCTGAACCTGCGCGGCCGGATCGTCACCGCGATCGACGTCCGCCTTCGGCTGGGCCTGCCGGCCCGCGCCAAGGACAAGCCGGGCATGAGCATCGTCGTCGATCTGCGCGGCGAGCTGTACAGCCTGATGGTCGACGGTGTCGGCGAGGTGCTGAGCCTGTCGTCCGACGACTTCGAACGCAACCCGTCGACGCTCGATGTCCGCTGGCGCGAATTGTCCACCGGCATCTATCGCCTGAACGGCACCCTGCTGGTGGTTCTGGACGTGTCCCGGCTGCTGAACTTCGCCAATCTCGAGGCGGTGTAGGTTGGTGGAAGCCGGTCGGGCGATCCCCGGCCGGTTTCCACCGCCACGCTCCGGAACCAAGCGTCATAGTCGAGGTCTTTCTTTATGAAATCCTGTCTTGTCGTCGATGACAGCCGCGTTGTCCGCAAGGTGGCCCGGAAGATCCTGGAAGAGCTGCACTTCGCCTGTTCCGAGGCCGAGGACGGACGGCAGGCGATGGAAGCCTGCGCGAGGGAGATGCCCCACGCGATCCTGCTGGATTGGAACATGCCGGTCATGACCGGGATCGAGTTCCTGCGGCGTCTGCGCAAGATGTCGGGCGGCGACGCTCCCAAGGTGGTGTTCTGCACCACCGAGAACGATCTGGCCCACATCCAGGAGGCGCTGAGCGCCGGGGCCAACGAATACATCATGAAGCCGTTCGACAGCGACATCATCCAGACCAAGTTCGCCCAGGTCGGCCTTATCTGAGGCCCGGAGAAGCATGATCGATATTCCGGGCAAATCCGCCCCCACCTCGGCGGTCGCGAGCGACCCCCATCGCGTGATGGTGGTCGACGACAGCGCCGTGATCCGCGGCCTGCTGTCCCGCGCGCTGGAGGGGGATCCCGAACTGCGCGTCGTGGCGTCGGTTGGCGACGGGCAGATGGCGATCAACGCCTTGGGCCGCCAGAGCGTCGACGTGATCGTCCTCGACATCGAGATGCCGGTGATGGACGGCTTGACCGCCATCCCCAAGCTCATCGCGATCGATCCGGCGGTCAAGATCATCATGGCCTCGACGCTGACCCTGAGGGGGGCGGAGGTCAGCATGAAGGCGCTCCAGTCCGGGGCCGCCGACTACGTGACCAAGCCATCCTCCACCCGCGAACTCGGGGCGGCCGACGCCTTCAAGCGCGAACTGGTCAGCAAGGTCAAGGCGCTGGCCGCGTCGGCGCGCCGCGCCGGATCGCGCAATCGTCCCGGTCTCCGTTCCGACCGTCCGTCGGTGCCGCTGAACCCCATGCCGCGTCCGCGGTCGATGGATCCGGCGGCGGTCGTGCTGCGGCCCATGCCGGCGCTGGTCCCGCCACCCGACATCATCGCGATCGGCAGTTCGACCGGCGGACCGCAGGCCCTGTTCGAGGTGCTGTCGCACCTGAAGGGTGGCATCCGCCAGCCGATGCTGATCACCCAGCACATGCCGGCCACGTTCACGACGATCCTGGCCGAACACATCACCCGCCAGTGCGGCATCACCTGCGCCGAGGCCAAGGATGGCGAACCGCTGGTCGGCGGCCGCATCTATCTGGCGCCGGGTGATTTCCACATGATGCTGGCGACCAAGAATGGAAGCACGGTCTTGTCGGTCAACAAGGATCCGCCGGAGAACTTCTGCCGTCCGGCGGTCGATCCCATGATGCGCAGCATCGCCAAGATCTATGGCCGGCGCGCCTTCGCGATCATCATGACGGGTATGGGCCAGGACGGCATGCGTGGCTGTGCCGAACTGGTCGCGGCCGGCGGCCTGGTGATCGCCCAGGACGAGCCGTCCAGCGTGGTGTGGGGCATGCCGGGAGCCGTCGCGACGGCCGGCCTGTGCAGCGCCGTCCTGCCGCTCCGTGAAATCGGACCCTATATCCGCAAGATTGCTTTGAGGACCGCAGCATGAAGGTCGAAGACTTCGACATGTTCAGCACGATGCTGAAACAGCGCTCGGGCCTCGTCCTGTCCCGCGACAAGGCCTATTTGCTCGAGTCGCGGCTGATGCCGGTCGCGCGCAAGTGGAACATGAAGGGGCTCGACGAGTTGGCCGTCGCGATCCGCACCCGGCGCGAGGAGGCGCTGCTGCGCGACATCACGGAGGCGATGACGACCAACGAGTCGTCGTTCTTCCGCGATCAGAAGCCGTTCGACCAATTCCGTGATGTCGTGCTGCCGATGATGCTGGCGAAGCGGGCCGCTCGCCGCTCGATCCGGATCTGGTCCGCCGCCTGCTCCAGCGGCCAGGAAGGCTACTCGCTGGCGATAATGCTGCTGGAGCAGGGTGCCAAGCTCGACGGCTGGCGCTTCGAGATCGTCGGCACCGACCTGTCGTCGGAAATGGTCGAGAAGGCCAAGGCCGGCATCTACACCCAGTTCGAGGTCCAGCGCGGCCTGCCGATCACCCAGCTGGTCAAGTATTTCAAGCAGGTCGGCGACAAGTGGCAGATCAACGACAAGATCCGCCAGATGGTCACTTTCCGGGAATACAACCTGTTGACCGACCTGACTCCGCTGGGCCAGTTCGACGTCGTGTTCTGCCGCAACGTGCTGATCTACTTCGACCAGCCGACCAAGGGCAAGGTGCTGGAGAGCATCGCCAAGCTGATGCCCACCGACGGCGTCCTCTATCTCGGCGGCGCCGAGACCGTCCTGGGCATCACGGAACGCTTCAAGCCGATGGACAACCAGCGCGGCCTCTACGTCGTCAACCAACCCGCCGGCGCCCAGGCGCCCCGGGCGGCGGTAGGCTGATAGTCCCTTCCGCGACGCTGACAAGGCAAAACGAAAACCCCGCGGGAAGAGTGCTTCCCGCGGGGTTTTCGGCGCCGGAGCTTAACTATGAATAACTCAACTGGCGGAATTGCAGTCGTAGCCGTAGGTCGGGTAGAGCGCAGCGGCACCCGACACCGACTCGCCTGCTTGTCGGGTGCCGCTGCGCTCTACCCGACCTACGGTTGAGAGGAGGCAGGTGGACACCAAAAAACCGCCGTTGTCAGCTTAGGGACAAACCAACTGACGAAATAGTTTCATTCGTGGTGTATTGGCGCTTGGTGATCAAGGCAAGGGGCTTGTGCTTGATGATCCACCGGGAATGTCTTTGAGGAACCGCCTGGGCGGCGAGGTTTTCACCCCGCCGCCTGGGCTTTCTGGGGGACGGTCTCGTCCTGCGGGTCGCGGAGCACGTAGCCGCGGCCCCAGACAGTCTCGATGTAGTTGTCGCCGCTGGTCGACTGGGCGAGCTTCTTGCGCAGCTTGCAGACGAAGACGTCGATGATCTTCAGTTCCGGCTCGTCCATGCCGCCATAGAGATGGTTCAGGAACATCTCCTTGGTCAGCGTGGTGCCCTTGCGCAGGCTGAGC
>NZ_AVFL01000078.1 GCF_000576635.1 Skermanella stibiiresistens SB22 | reverse complement strand
GAGGAATTTTCAATGCCCTCAAGTGGGGATTATTGAGTGCCCGATAACAGCGAGGAGGCGGTCGCAGCGTGGCGGGCGGCGTCGCGGACCACGCCGGGCGGCCAGGCGCGCTACCCGGATCTTGCCATCGAGACATCACTGATCCTGAAGGCAGTGTTTCTTTGGATATCAGGCGGGTCTCCGAGGCAAACTCGCGGCGTGCCAAGGCGCTTTCCATCTTGGATCACCCACCGTGGCCGGTTTCCCGCCGCCGCCCCTTGTCAGCGATCCGCCAACATGGCGGACGCGCTGGGTCGGCTTGGTGATCAAGGCCGGAGCCGTCGTGCTTTGCGGTGGGATGCCAATCATGACGGCCAATGCATATTTGGGCACGATTCGTCAGGTTGGTATTCCGTCTGGCCCTTCTCCCGCCATGGCGGTGTCGATTGGTCCCGTTGCGCGACGACGTCCCAAAATCATCAACGATCGACAGGTTCTCCCCAAACACCCTCTTTGAAATCCGATATGCTGTTTTAAACGAAAATTCCGTATTGTCACTCTCATTGGTTGTAGGATATGATGTTTTATGAACCAGGGAGTGATCTCGTGACGCCCCCATGTTCAACCGCCAACATGATGAGGCCGTGATGAAAACCGCAACACCAAACGCGCCATCTCCGTGGCTGAGCATCAGGGACGTCGCCACTCGCTGGCGCGTCTGTGGTCGAACGGTCAGGCGGCACATCGACAGTGGCCTGTTACCCGCGCGCAAACTGGGCAGCCTCGTTCGCATCAATGAACAGGACCTGCGCATTTTCGAGAATAGACTGCCCCACCAGAACCATGATCTGAAGTAAACGGTTTTCGATGGGTGTCACTCGATGTCATGGTTAAACAAAACCCTGGCAAGAACGCCCCAACTTAATCCGGATTTCTTTAACCATAGCCGTTATTGCACGCGAGAACAGTGGGCTAATCCTGGCACTATTTGTCAATTGATGTCGATGGACCGGCCTTGCACAGAATCGCGCGAGGCCCGGAGGCCGGGGGATCGACGGCTCTGACCGAGCAGGAGCTCACGCATGACCACTCTCGCGGATGTTGAGATCAAGATTTTGCTGTCGTCGGGCGCGCTCCCGCGATGTGGCAGATTCGCGGCCCGCAAGGCCCTGGCCCGCATCGCCCAACACGTTGGCGGGCCGCTATCCACCATCGCCGCCCGGGACGCCCTGACACTCTACGAGGCGATCCGTGGCACCGTCGCCCCGAAATCGTGGACCGAGGAGAGGCGGTACCTGGAACGCGCCCTCCATTTGCCGGATCCGCCGCCAGGATTGGCGGACCGCGTCAGGCGTGGCGAGGCCACCCTGCTGGACGCGTGCGCCGCCGTCGACCTCCAAACCGGTTGGGGTGGGGAGCGGGCCCGTGTCACCGGCGCGGTCCACCGGTTCGCCGACATCGAGCGGCGCCGATCCGGGAGGGTCGACATCCTGGCGATCGAGCGCGTCGTGGATCCCCTGCTCGGGGCGATCACCCATACCGATCTTGGGTTGTCCGTCTCCAGTCTGTCGGCGTTCCGGTCCCGCGTGCGCCGCGCCGTGCGTCTCGTCGACATCCACGCCCACCAGCAAGTCTCCGCCTCCCTGCTCGGTGTCGACTGGGGTCGCCTCGTCGATCTCGCCCGACGACAGCCAGGCGCGCGCGGATCCGTCGCCAAGCTCTGGCCGTTGGTGGCGTTCTGTCACCGCCGGGACCACGCACCCGACGCCGTCGACGATGGCACCGTGGCGGACCTGCTGGCCGACCTGCGGGATCGCGGATGCCGTGATCCCCTATCCGTCGCGCGCGCCGTGGTCTACGCCTGGGAGTGTCTCCAGGCGGGTGTTCCGGGATGGCCGACCCAAAAACTCCAACGGCTTTACCAACACGGAGGCCGGGTCCACGCCGTGGAGTTCGGAGGACTGCCGGAGCCGCTCAGGGAGGCGTGGAGCCGGTTCGTCGCGGCGCACGCGGCGGCCCCGGATGCATCACCGTCGTCCCTGGCGGACCTGGTGCCCGAGGACGAGGTGGTGTTCTCACTCTCCGGCGAACCGCCGCCTCCGACGGGCGCGCGTTTCGGCCGGCAGCAGCTCTCGACCATGAGGACGTGGGTGACCTACGCCGCGAACGTGCTGATCGCCAGGGGTGAGGAGGTTCGTGACCTCGCCGACCTCGTTCGTCCGGATGTCGCGCGCGGGGCGCTGGAGAGCGCGGGGCGGCGGCAGCAGGGGCGCCAGGGCCCAGGATCGGCAGTTCCGGCAGGTGAACGCCACGCTCCTGAACGGGGCCACGATCTTCGTCGCGCTGGCGCGCATCCTGGGTGTCGGGAACTCCGTCATCGAGCAGTTGATCGAATTGCGGGACCGGGTCGACCCGAGGCTGCGGGAAAGGCGTCGCGGACGCGACGGCACGGTGAGACGGATCTACCACGATGTCCAGATCGGCCCGAGGCACGCCGAGCGCCTGGCGCAGTTCCGCGACCCGGCCAAGCTCCGGGCGTGGTTCGAATTGCCGGAAACCCTCTGGGAGCGCATGCGGGCCCTGGTCCGTGATGGGACGCCGCCGACGCCGGAGCAGATCAACGACGCGATCGTCTGCGTCATATATCATGTCACCGTCGGTGGGTGCCCGGTGCGGCGCGCCAACCTCGCGTCCCTGAGGATCGGCGGGCCGGGGCGCAATCTCCTGCTGCCCACGCGCGCGGAACAACCCGGCCATGTCAGGCTCGACTGGTGGGAGACCAAAAACCGGACCGAGTTGAACGTGGAACTGACGCCGCGGGCGGTGGAAGTGATCGCCCACTACCTCGAGCATTTCAGGCCCAGGCTCATGGCCAACGTCGGGTCGGCGCAGGACAACCCCCACCTGTTCCCCGCCGGTGGACAGGGCCATCGGGACGGCACGCTCCTCAACAGGGCGTCCGTCGACCGCAATCGCGAGATCGGCGGGTTCGTCCTGAACATGCATGTGCAGCGCCACCTGACGGCGTTCATCATCCTGACGCACGATCCTGGGGCCATGGACATCGTCCAGAGGGTCCTGGGCAACCGGAGCCGGAGGACGACCGAGCGGTACTACGCGCAGATCGATGACATCGTGGCCCAGCGGAGATACCACGAACTCCTCGAGTTGGCGCGGCTCGACGCCCACCAGCTCCCGCTCCTGGGGAGGAGTCGGCGATGAGCCCGTGCAACACCCTGTATGACGCTGATTCGCTGCGCCGGGACTGGTGATCGACGAGGCTGCGGTTGTCGAGTTGGTCGCGGTGGTGTCGACCAGGTCCGCGCCGACCTTGAACGTGCAGGCGCGCAGGGTCTCGAGGGCGCTCCCAGCGTCAATCGGCGTAAGGTATTCGAGCACGCGGGCAGCGATCTGATAAAGTATACGCATGCGGAACGGTCCCGCTGGGAGCTTGCCCCCAGCTTCCACCTATGCCGTTAGGGTCTGCTTTAGCCAAACGGCACAAGGTCTTCATGGGTCCGAATTCAAAGGGGACGCGTTGAGGGGCGAAAAAAGCCCCACGGCGGATGAACGCACGGGGTTAGGTACAGGAAAGAAACGCGTCGGAGGGATGCGACGCTTAAAGTCACATTTGAAACGGTTTTAAAGATCTCAACCTCACTGCGTTCATAGACAATTTCGATATACTGTTGGCTTTGCGGTCGGCACCCACACGCACCAAGCGTGGGGATGAACGAAAAAACCCCGCCGAGAGGGCGGAGTCAGTTTCAAGCAGGGTAGAGATCTGGCATTTCAATTTTTATCAAAATAATTCAGAAAGAGGTAACAAGGCTCCCACTGCCGATATTGAAACGCCCCTGGTGAACGTGTGCCCGGTTGAAAAGGAGAATTGACTTTCAAGCCGGTGTCCAGCGAATGGCGCAGTGGGTGCCGCCTTCCTGACGCGGTCCCACATCGAGGCGACCACCCAACTGCGACACCAGCGTCCGCACCATCCGCTGACCCAGGCCAGTCCCTTGGGCCGGAGCCGCCGGATCGAGGCCGACGCCGTCGTCCCACACGCTCATTTCGCATTCGCCGTCGCGGCAATGAAACGCCAGCGTCACCGTTCCCGCCCGCCCATCGGGGAAGGCGTATTTCAGGGCGTTGACCACCAGTTCGTTCAGGATCAACCCGAGTGTCTTGGCCTCATGGGAGGGAATGCGGTGAGATTCCGTGTCGATGGCGAGCGTGAAGGGCCGATCCCCGAAATGCATGCTCTGGATATACTCGGCCAGGCCCTCCAGGAACGCCCGGCTGTCAATGGTGGACATCACGCCCCGCGCCTTCGCATCCAGCCGAACGTTGAGGTTGATCAGCGCGAGAACGCGCTCCTCGGCGGCCCGGAGCGCGCCGGCAACGGCGGGATCGGTGGCGGCATGCGCCTGAAGGCCCAGCATGGCGGCCACGGCCTGGAGGTCGTTGCGCGCGCGGTGAATCGCCTCGGCCAGCGCCATCTCCAGATCGTCATTGCTCCTGGCCGCCATCGTCCCGTCTCCCCCTCGCGTGTCCGCCACCGTAATTCAGAGGGGGAAGATACGATTTTCGGATGATTCGTCAAACATCATCACAAGGCTTTGTGATCAATGACAATTCAAGTTGCACATTGGTCGTGAGCAGCCCGTCGCGCTAGGAGGAAAAACTCATGGGCTCGATTGATCCATCTCGTGTCGCATTCCCAACGCTTTCGCGTGTCACGCCCGGTCTCCAACCAATGAAAAACCCCACCATGGTGCGAGTGGTGAGGCGTCCCATAACGGCTTTCATCAAGAAGAAAGCTTGCCTATCATAGTGGTCCGAAGTTAACACGGCGTTGATCCCTAGATCGCAGGGAGTCACCATGCGGAGACGGCCGTTGCTGAGGATCGAGAACATAAAAAGAGCACCCGGTCCCTGGGCAACGGACCGGGCGGGTGGTCAGTTGAAGAAGTAGTCCACCTCTTCCATCAAGCCCACCTTGGCGATCGTGTAAGAGGCTTGTGATACCGGACCAGCATCGCTTTTCCATGAGAAGCTGACAATGGTTTTTCCGCTTACTTCCCTCACCACGGGTTCCGGGTCATCGTAATAATCGCTCGAAATATAGAGACGGTCACCACCATAGGCACCAACTCCATTGAAGCCGGTGATAGTCTTGTTGCCGTAGTCATAGGAACTGATTTCGAAGATATCCGCGTCATTGGTTTCAGAAATCACCTTTCGTTACCGTCGCGGAAGGAGAAGGTATCGTTTCCTGCGCCACCACGCATGATGTCGGAATCGGACCCGCTTCGGAAAATGTCGTTGGCGGTCGTGCCAGTGATGTCTAGGGTCCAGACTCAATCAAAGCCAATACGCCACCATGGTTGCGATGGCGAGGGTTGCCTCGTAGTTTCTGGCGAGTTTGTCATAGCGGGTGGCGACGCGACGAAAGTCCTTCAGGCGACAGAAGACGGCTTCCACGGTCCAGCGGAACCGGTACCGGGTCTTGTCGAAGCGGACGGCGCATCGGCTCGACAGCCATGTCGAAGCCGATGGCCGTCTTGTTCCGGTCATCCAGGGGTTCGAGGAAGATGATGGAGTTGATCTCCTCACGCGCTCCGGGAGGCCAAGCCCGGAAATCGGCGAAACCCTGTCTGCGCATGTCCTGTTCCAGATGTCCGATCCGGTCGGGCGCGACACGGGTGCTGAAGCCCATGGCCTGGATGCCGACATAGCGCCGGCGCAGGTCCAGCCTCGCCACGAAGGCCCCGAACTCCGCCCGGGTCACCTCGTCGCTCGCGGCGAACAGGGCCGAGGTGGCGCCGAGAACGGCGGTGTAGGTGGCCATGCGGTCCGAGATGGCGGCCTGGGCCTGGTCCACCTCGTGGAGGAAGCGCTCCTGGTCCCGACGATCCAGGACGAGCCGGAAGCCGGTCGTCACCGTAGCCGTGGCGAGCAATCCCACGGAGATGACCAGCGCCGGCCAAACGTCCGGTCCCCATCGCCTCCGCCGGGGAGATGAGGAGGCGCCGACCAGATGACGCCTCCGAAAGTTCTGGTCCCGACATCATTTCCATTCGACCGTCTTGATTTTCACCAAGGCCAACATGGCTGGAGAGTTGGTTGATGAACCATCAAGGCTCATGATCGAGCAGCATGGAAATGTTTCGTCTGTGCTTCGATCGGATGATGGAGAATGTTTCCATCGCATCGGTCCTCCCTCCAAATCCCTGGATCATCATGATGTTCCCTGGAATGACGAAACACCAGGATCTGGTTTTGGATCGGGTCGGCATTGTCACATCGACTTCCGACGGCACCCGCGCCTGAAGCTTTCATTCTCACCTTACACCAAAGACCCACCTATCCTTGCGGAATAAGCTCCGGAAACGACATATGATTGTGCTGCCGATTCGCCTTTCGAGTTAATGTGACATGGGGTTATTGCGGGGCGGCTGTCCTCCGGAAGGCAGTTTCCA
>NZ_AVFL01000077.1 GCF_000576635.1 Skermanella stibiiresistens SB22 | reverse complement strand
GAACCTATCCGGCAACGCCGCTCCCAACAAGCTGCCCTGAGATCTGACAGACCCCCCCCAGGGGGATTTCAACAGTCTCCCGGATCTTGGGTGGCAGTTGATCCCGCACGTCGCTCAATTTCCTGCGCAGCATGAACTTCTTGAACAGGGTTTGGGCCAAGGCGGTCTTGTCGATGCCGGCCCGCCTGGCCGCGTGGTAGTGGTCGTCAAGAGCCACGACGGCCTCCAGCATCGGCAGACCCTCCACGTCGAAGTGGTTCCTGATCAGGGTCCCGCTGAGCAACAGGCCGAGGCGGTGTGGGGCCTGGATCAAGGCTCGGACGGTGCGGGTCCGGGCCGACTTGGGATTCTTGATCCGGTAGGCCTCATCCAGGATGACGCCATCCGGGTCCCAGAGGGTCAGCGCCCGTCGGACCTGCCCGCCGGCCCGCGTCAGAGCGGAACGGATCTTCTCCGCCTCCAGCAGCCAGGTGGGGAAGCGCACTTGTTCGACCGCCCGCAGCAGAGGCTCGTCGTCCGGGTCGAGCGTGACCTTGAGGCTGTCGGCGTCGACGCGCGTGATGGCGTCTGCGGCGCCAGCCGTGGCGAAGACCTCCTCGATCTCCTCCTGTTGGTCCTCACGGTAGCGGAGGGTCACGCTTTCCGATCTGGGTGTCACCGTGTCGTAGGTGACCAGGACCCAGGTCGCCCGACCATCTTCCGGATCGCCCGTCAGGTCGCGGGGTGTCGGCGGATTGGTCGAGCCGCGGACCTCGATGATCCGCGGCTCCTCGCCGGGATGGCTCCACTCCTCGATCTGTCTCCTCCACACGTGAACCACGGATCGGGGGAGGATGGCGACGATCCGCCGACAGCCGCGCGCGTTGACCGCGCCGATCGCCTGGGCGGTTTTCCCGACCCGCATCGCGTCGCCGATCATCGCCCGGAACCCGCGGCTGGCGATGAACTCGATACCGGCCCGCTGATAGTCCCTGAGCAGCTTGCCACTGGCGACCGGGGCCGACCATCCCGGGACCCTCGACCAGTCGATTTCCGGCGGAGCGTGGTGGCTGGCGCGCTCCTCCCGGGAATCGACGTCGAGGTCATCGAGCAGGCTCCTCCACTCCGGCCATTCGTGGGCCAGGCACTTGTCGGGCAGGGCGAGGCAGCGGCGGTCCTGGCGGTTGGCGGTGATGGTGTGGAGCAGGCCGAGGGCGTCGAGGCGCGCCGTCACGCCATCCTCGGCTATGCCCCAGGGCTGGTCCTCCCTGACCTCGGCGCCGTGATGGGCCAGACGTTCCCGGATCTCGGCCAGCATCTCGGCCGTGATACCGCCGCTGACCAGAAGATCCGGCACCTCCTCAACCGAGAACCAGCCGAGCCCCGGCGGAGACCAGCGCCACGCCGTCGAGAGGAAACGGTGCATGCCCTCGAGATCACCGCGTCGCCGGACCTTGGAAAGGTCGATCTCCAGGCTCCAGGCCCGCGCCTCGTCACCGATCCGCCTGATCAGCGGACGAACCCGCACCAGCGGGATGAGGGAGGGGCGGTGGCGCTCATCATGGACCGTGCCCTGTTCCCGCCGCACCCAGTCGATGACATCCTCGGCCTTGCGCGCGGTCGGCATCAGCATCCCCCAGGCCTCGGCGACGCCATCTTGAAGCGTGTGGCGTCCCCAACCGCCATTGTGCCGCCGCGCCATCTCGTAGACCTCGACGCCGCCAAACGCCGTGTATCGCCGATAGCTGATCAGAATCTTACCGGTGCTGGTCAGTCTCACCGTGATGCCGCCCGACCCGGCACCACTCTCGCGCTCGAGGTGGCGGGCCAGGACGATCGGGAGATAGGTCAGGTTTCGCAGCGGCACCACGAGGTCGGGGAGTGTCAGGGTCCGGAGTGACGTCCGCGTTTTTGGGACGCCCCGGGCGACTCCAGGTCAAAGCGACGCCATCGACAAGCCCCTGGGGCGTCGACGACAGCGCTTGGCGGACCAGCCACTGGCTCCGCGGCATCTCCCCACGCCGCTCTTCCATCACTTGAGCGTTCTGCCGCGTGTCCGCATCCTCGAAGTCCCACTGTCCGTTCGCCAGCTTTCGGGAAGGCAGGACGTAGTAGGCAAAGTGAGCGTGGTAGTTACGGCTGTCGTTGTTCTCGTCGGGTTTGTGGACGACGCCGTAATGGGGGAGTCCACGCTCCTCGAACCGGCGGGCGAAGTCCTGCAGAATGGCGAGCCTCTGGTCGCCTGTCAGTTCGTGCGGCAGTTCGATTACGAGGCGGCACTGGATGCGCCCTCCCCGCTCGATCCCCTGACGCTCGTTGCGCTCGACACGTTCCCAGAAGTCGTAGCGTTCCTGAAAATTCGAGCCGGTGTTGCCGACCTCAAGCGGCCTGCCCGCGACGCCTCTTTCGGTTCCGTTCTCTTGGCACGCTTCAGCCGGTGCGGTGTCGTTTTGACTGATGCTGGCCGCTCCGCCGTCGATGTCGTTCGGGCTCTCTGCCGGCGCCTGGACGCTCCCCTCCTGCCGCTCCGGGTCGTCGTTGCGCTTAAGGTATCTCTGGTGTGCCTACGCCGTTCCGGCGCGCCGGGCATTGGGATCGCGCGATCCCTCCATTGTCCGCGAAACGAACGTGTGTTTGAAGTGGAAGGTGGTCCCTCCCGAGTTCATCTTAGGGCGCGACGTCGGGACGCTTTTCTTGCCGGATTCTCCTGCGCCGTGCTTGCCCGGAGCGCTCTTCTGGAAGCTCCCGCTCGTTGGCTTGCTGAGGGCATTCAGGTTGGCCTTGTATTGCCCTCGTCCTTTCTTACCGAGTGACGGGAGCAGTGCCTTCTGGAGTGCCCAGACCTGTGCCAGCTTGCTGGCGGATTCGCCCTGTGCGGCCTTGGCGTTTTTAACTCCTGCAGCCGCCTTGCTGATCGCCTGGGCCAGTGCCGTGGCATGTCTGATGGAGGTGCGTGTCTGTGGTTCTGGCCGCAGCTTTTTGCTTGTTCCGAAGATGGCGTATCCGAGCTGTTGTTCCTCTATTTTGCGCGACTTTTCAGACATGACGAAGCTTTGCGAAACGATCGTGGAATCAGAGTCCGGATGCCTGCGGGCGAGCCCGCCGGGAGACCATTTTGGCCACGAAGTCTGTAGGGAGGCATTTACGAAAAGAGGCTCCTGCCAGGGCTACTCACGTGCGTTGTAGGCGCTGAGCGTCAGAAATGCAACCGCGCAACCCCCAAATGCAGTGCATTTGGGTTATTGCGCCCTCAAAATACTCGTCCCTTCACTCATCACATTTCTCGGGAATTTTTCCGGGCTTAATGTAAGCGGATGGGGTTTTTGACTCCCTCCCCTTTACCTACCGGTTCCGGGGGATGTTTGCACAAGAAGCGGAGCGGAAAAATCATTTTAGATTAATTATTTATCCCTAACGCGATGCTATGGAAAACTCCCTCGGCACCCCCGACTCCAGGGGAAAATGCGGTCAGCGAATATGCCTGTTCGCGCTTTTCATGAAAATCTCTCCCGACCGACCCAATACTTGGGGATCTTAAAACGGAATATACATTTAATTTCAATATTTTGGCTGTTTTTGGATGTGCTCCCTGCTGGTCAATCCAGGGGATTTTGCCTCTCCAGCAGTAGAGACGAGCGCCGTTTGGACTACCGGTCAGGAAATATGTGCTGCACTTTGCTGTATCTGGGGAATTTTCATCAGAAATTTCTGTTCTGTTTCAATAGTTTGTCTAATTTCGTATGTACCCGAAGGCAGTTTTTCAGGGGATTTTGAGCGCTTCTGGAGTTAGCATGAATTTGAAGAAGGATCCCAGGGGTTATGCATTCTGTTCGGAGGGAAAAAACTACAGCGGGTTGAGACGGTATTCCGGTGATACATGGGGATGGAATTTCCGCTTCTGTAGGGCACCTGCGTGCGCGGAGCGAGGGAGAGAAATTGCGCCACCTATCTTCGGACGTTGAGCCGCCGATATCGGCACTTTTTTCGTTCCCCGGAGAGCATAATCAGTGAGTGCGCTGGGGAAGAGGATTAGGCTGTGACCGACATGCATTTTGGTGTCGTTAGGGAGATGGAAACGAGTGTCACAAGGGAGCGTTTGGCTGATACATGAGGGAAGAAATCTCCGCCATTATAAAGGCGTCTGGTCTGCGGTGGAGGGGAGGAAAAACAGCCTCAAGGTTGACCTATCTCAGGTTCAGAACCTGTTCGCAGACGGGACGTGCCTTCCAGTGCTGACCAGGATGCTACTTTGAAGTGAATGAGTGCTGCGCGCTGGAGGCTGACGGACTATGTCTGCGGCCGTCGTCAACAATCACTGGACCAGCATCATATGGGCACCGCCGTCAATACCGCAAAGACGTCTCCAGCCTCTTGGGACGCCTTTGCCGACGTGGACGCCTTTGTGGACGACGTGCTGGCGGAACTCGCGGCCATGGCGGCGGATGGTACCCGGTCGACCCGCTCCGGGCCCAAGCCGCCGTTGACTGGAGCGGCGTTGCGCAAGGCGATCATGGCGATCTGGTGTCCGTGCTTCCGCGGCATGCGGTGGCGCGCCATCGGGCAGCTATGCGACATCCCATTCAGCACGCTGTTCACCCTGTTCTCTCGCTGAACCCGGCTCGGGCTATGGCGTCGGTTGCTCGACCGGCTGCGCCGAACCTGGCGGCTGGCTTGCGGTGATGCCGCGGAGCCGACGGCTGTCGTCATTGACAGCCGTTCCTGCAGGTCGGATCCGAGCTGCTTCGGGCGCGGCTTCGACGGCGGCAAGAAGATCAACGGCGGCAAGGTTCACCTGGGCGTCGACAAGTACGGCATCCCGCTGGCGATCGACGTCTCGCCAGCCAACGTGCATGATACGAAAGGGATCATCCCGGTGCTCCGCGAACTCTCCAGCAAAGGTTTCCGGGGATCAGCGCTGGGCGACCTCGGCTACCGGGACAAGCGTCTGGCCAAGGCGGGCCGGGAGCTGGGTGTCACCATCAAGGCCGTCGCTCGCGGCCGTGATGGTGTGTTCATTCCGACCGGCATCTGCTGGGTGGTGGAACGCTCCTTCGCCTGGATTGCCAATTATCGTCGGTTGAACACGATTTTCGAGCGGACGGAGGAGCACCTCGTCGCTTTCATCGAGATCGCCTTCGTTTCCATCCTCTCCAGGCGCCTGAGGCGCCTGGTAATCGAGGGGGGCAGTGCCTGACACCTACGAACAGCGTCTGAAGCTGGTCAAGGTCGCGCATTCGTTGGCCACGACCAGGATCCGGGCGGCACCGTCTTCTGACAGTAGGTCGCCCAACATCCGCGATATCGGATAATCGTAGTAAAGTTCGCCTGGACGTCTGAACGCCATCCACGCCGCCGCGATGCAGATGGCCCGAGCATCATTGGTCGCCGTCGCGATCAGCAATCTGAAGCTGGCCAGCACCACACCCTCATGCGTGAATGAGGGCAACCGGTCCTTCCGGCGCCTTGGCTTCGATCGTACCCGGCCGGTCCGGGCCACCTTACAAGGCATCGTTCTCTTATTGCGGGCCGGGGATCAAGTCCTCTTGGTGAGGTTTTCTGCGCCTAGGTTTGGTGTGAAGCTGCGCTTACCAGGTCAGCGTTCTCTCCGGGGTCGAGACGGGCCGCCCCATGATGGTGTCAGAAGTGCCTGCGTCGGAATGTCACATAAGCGGTTCTTGCGATCCAGAGACCACAGCCGCAACGATGCCCGCGCGATCGCCGTCACCTCGTCCGGGCAAGAGCTGCTCTCCGCCCAAACGAGGCGGAACTTGTCGCGGTCGAACTATGGGGCGGTCACGGCGGCCTCCTTGTTCGACCAGCGGAACTCGGTGCCGTCACGCCACATCCGGTGGAGAATGACCGCAAGCTTGCGGGCCACGGCAACAGTCGCCTTCTTGTGGCCGATCTTCCGGGCCAGCCGGGTGCCCCATGCCTTGAGCGTTGACCAACGTGACACCCGGTTCAGGATGATGCCGGCCGCCTCATATAGGTAGGTGCGCGTCAGCCGGTCGCCGCAGCGCGAGATCCTGCCGGTGTGGTCGGTTTCACCGGACTGGAAGCGGCGTGGCGTCAGGCCGACATAGGCGCCGACGCTGGAGGAGTGAGGGAAGCGGGTGGGATCGCCGATCGTGCTGACATAGGTCAGTGCCACCAGCACGGCAACGCCGGGCGCGGTCATCAGCCGGCACACCGTGTCGTCCTGGCGAGCCTCGCTGACCAGACGCCGGCTCAGCGTGGCGACCTCCTTGTTGATGGCTTCCCAAGCTCTCAGCAGGGCTTCGGTGACATCATGCGCCGGACCCTCGGGGACCAGGCTGCGGACCTTTTCGGCAAAGGTCTTGCCGACGCCCTTGCCGGCGAGCAGGCCGAACGGCTTGAGCAGTCCACGGATCTGGTTGCCGAGATCGACCCGCTGAGCCACCAGCTGGGCCCGCGTTGTGATCAGAGCACGCACCAGCTGTCCATCCAAGCCTTTGACCGCGACCTCACGGTACCAGCCGGTGCGCACAATCTGGGCCAGACCCAATACCGTTCACTTTGCAATTCTGTGGTATTCACGGACGGGTCTGA
>NZ_AVFL01000076.1 GCF_000576635.1 Skermanella stibiiresistens SB22 | reverse complement strand
GCGGGCCGCGCCGTGGTTGACGGCGGCGCGGCCCGCCCCGTAAGGTCTCGCCCGACTTGTTTCAACTTCTGCGCAGGATCGGCTTCGCCGCCCCACAGGATCGCCGATGGATCGATTGAAAGCCGCGTTGGAACGCCTGGACGAGGCGATCGACCATATCGAGGCGGCGCTTGATCGCCGCGAGACTCGGATCGCCGCCGAGCGGGACGACGCGGTGCGCGCCTTGGCCGCGGCCAAGGCGGCCGAGGCGGAGGCGCGGAACGTCGCCGACACCGTTTCGGAGCGATTGGATACGGCGATCGACCGGCTGCAGACCGTTTTGGAGGATTGAGAGCGGATGCCGCGTGTCGATGTCGCGCTCAACGGGCGCAATTACCTGATCGGCTGCGAGGATGGGCAGGAAGCTCGGCTTCGCCACCTCGCGGCCTACCTCGACAGCCAGCTTCGCGCCGTCGCTGGCCGGGCTCCCCTGGCGGGCGAGGCCCAGAGCCTCGCCATGGCGGCCTTGGTTGTCACCGACCAGTTGTTCGACCTCAAGGCGGAATACGACGCCCTGGCCGCCGAGGCGCGCGAGCCGGCGGCGGCGCCGGAGCCGGCTGGCATGGCCCCGGCCGAGGAGGACATGGTGGTCGCCGCCGTAGATCATCTGGCAAAACGCATCGGGGATATTGCGGCCAAGCTAGATCGTGCCTAGATTGGAGATCGGAAGGTTGCTGCGCGGTTCGACAGGCTGCTTTATCCCTGGGGCCGATAACCTATTACTCTCGGGAGCTGTCCCTGCCGTAACCTTGGTTATGGTACATGGCGCCCACCTGCCTAGGCAGGCCGCAGAGGATAGCAAACAAGCCAACGGCCAAGCGGCTCCTTCCACTTCCTCCTCCTGGGTGTCATGAGCGATCCCGCCGACATGCGCGAGGTCAAGAACCGCGCCCGCGCCGAGGCGAAGATCCGTCGGGCAGAGGCCAGCGCGGATGGTCTGACGGCGGCGCATGCCGTCAGCGACCGCCTCGCCGATCTTCTCCAGACTTTCGCGGATTCCACGATCGTCGCCGGCTACTGGCCGATCGGCAGCGAGCTTGACGTCAGGCCGGCCCTCTCCCATTTCGACCTCACCGGTTTCGGGTGTGCCCTCCCCATCGTCGTGTCCAAGGGCGAACCCCTGGTGTTCCGCTCCTGGACGCCACAGACCGTCCTGGAGCGGAGCGGCTTGGGCATTCTGGCGCCGGCGGCCACGTCTCCGGAAGTCGAGCCGGATGTCCTGCTGGTGCCTTTGCTCGCCTTCGATCGGGCGGGTTTCCGTCTGGGTTATGGGGCTGGCTTCTATGACCGCACGCTGGAGCGGCTGCGCCGGATCAAGCCGGTGACGGCGATCGGGGTGGGATATTCGGCGCAAGAGGTCGCGGATGTGCCGCGCGATCAGTATGATCAGCCGCTCGACTGGATCGTGACGGAAGCGTTCAGCCTGAGAATTTCAGAATAATTCAGAATAGATTGATGACGATATGAGAATCCTGTTCCTCGGCGATGTGGTCGGACGCAGCGGTCGCGAGGCGGCGCTCAAGCACGTGCCGGCGTTGCGCGCGGCGCTCAAGGTCGATTTCCTGATCCTCAACGGCGAGAACGCGGCCGGAGGCTTCGGGATCACCGACAAGATCGCCAACGAGTTCTTCGAGGTTGGCGTCGACTGCGTCACCACCGGCAACCATGTCTGGGACCAGAAGGAGTTGGTCGGGTCGATCGACCGCGAGCCCCGCATCCTCCGCCCGCTGAACTTCCCCGAAGGCACGCCCGGCCGCGGCGCCTCGATCTTCCAGTTGCGGGACGGCCGTAAGGTGCTGGTCATGAACGCGATGGCCCGGCTGTTCATGGACGCGCTGGACGATCCGTTCGCGGCGGTCGAGAAGGTCCTGCGCCTGCATCGGCTGGGCGGCGGCGTCACGGCCGCGGTGCTCGACTTCCACGGCGAGGCGACCAGCGAGAAGATGGCGATGGGCCATCATCTCGACGGCCGGGTGTCGCTGGTGGTCGGCACCCACTCCCACATCCCGACCGCCGATCTCCAGATCCTGAACGGCGGCACCGCGTTCCAGTCCGACGCCGGCATGTGCGGCGATTACGACAGCGTGATCGGGATGAAGAAGGACGTCTCGGTCGCCCGCTTCGTCCGCAAGCTGCCGACGGAGAGGATGACCCCGGCGGAGAACGAGGCGACAGTCTGCGGCGTCTTCATCGAGACCGACGACAAAACCGGCCTGACCCAGCGGGCCGAGCCGGTGCGTGTCGGTCCCAGATTGGCGAATCATCTCCCGGTGGTCGCCTAGGACCCGCCCCGACTGTTGGGCATACCCCGCGCGTATGGGTTAGATACGCCGTTTTTTCGACATATTGATAGGTCACAAGAGCGTGATCCAAGGTCGTCGCCATTCTCGCCGGAGACCCTGGTTCCGCGACCGTTCTGCCGCGTGCGGCTCTGTCCCAGGTGTGGTAGATACCAGCCATATCATCACTATCGAACACCCAGGAAAGCCTTTCGAAGGGCAGGTTCAAGCGCATGGCAGGTCATTCTCAGTTCAAGAACATCATGCACCGCAAGGGCGCGCAGGACATCAAGCGCGCCAAGATGTTCAACAAGTTCGCCCGGGAAATCAGCGTCGCGGCCAAGTCGGGTCTTCCCGACCCGGCCGCCAACCCGCGGCTGCGCGCCGCGATCATCGCGGCCCGGACGCAGAACATGCCGAAGGATCGCATCGACCGCGCGATCAAGAGCGGCAGTCCCGGCGGCGACGACGCCAACTACGAGGAGGTGCGGTACGAGGGTTATGGCCCCGGCGGCATCGCGCTGATCGTCGAGGCGCTGACCGACAACCGTAACCGCACCGCCGCCGAGGTCCGTTCGGCCTTCACCAAGCATGGCGGGTCGCTGGGCGAGACCGGTTCGGTCGCCTTCATGTTCAGCCGCATCGGTCTGATCGTCTATCCGGCCAAGGCCGCCGGAGCCGAGGCCATGTTCGAGGCGGCGCTCGAGGCCGGGGCGGAGAACGTCGAATCGACCGATGACGTCCACGAGATCACGACGGCGGTCGAGGACTTGTCCACCGTGCGCGACGCGCTGGAGGAGAAGTTCGGCCCGGCCGACAGCTCCGCGCTGACCTGGAAGCCGGTCAATACCGTGGCGCCCGACGAGGAGACCGCCGCAAGCCTGCTCAAGCTGATCGACGTGCTGGACGACAACGACGATGTCCAGACGGTCTCGGGCAACTTCGAGATCGCCGACGAGCTGCTGGAGCGGCTGACCGCCTGATGGCCACGCCGGGACCGTTCAGGCTGCTGGGGCTTGACCCTGGCTTGAGGCACACCGGCTGGGGCATCATCGATGTCCTCGGCAACCGGATGAGCCATGTCGCCAATGGTGCCATCCACTCCGATGGCGACCTGTCCCTGGCGGAGCGGCTTGTCCAGCTGCACGATGGCCTGACGGCGGTGATCGAACGCTGGCGTCCGGACGAGGCCGCCGTCGAGGAGACCTTCGTCAACAAGAACCCGGCCTCCACCTTGAAGCTGGGGATGGCGCGCGGCGTCGTGCTGCTGGTCCCGGCCAAGGCCGGATTGCCGGTGGCGGAGTACCCGACCAACCTCGTCAAGAAGTCGGTGGTCGGGGCGGGGCACGCCGACAAGAACCAGGTGCAGGTGATGGTCGGCATGCTGCTGCCCGGCGTCGAGATGAAATCGGCCGACGCGTCGGACGCGCTGGCGGTGGCGATCTGCCACGCCCACCACGCGGCGACCCGCAACGTCGTTATGGCCGCCGCGGCGGGGATGGCGGTGGCGGGCAGGGGAAGACGTTGATGATCGCCAAGCTATCCGGTCTGCTGGACACGGTCGGGACCGACCACTGCATCATCGACTGCGGCGGTGTCGGTTACCTCGTCTACTGCTCCGCGCGCACCCTGCGGCGCGTCGGCGACACGGGGGCCGCTGTCTCGCTGCGCACCGAGATGCAGGTGCGCGAGGACGCCATAACGCTGTTCGGCTTCATCGATCTGGCCGAGCGCGACTGGTTCCGCCGCCTGACCACCGTCCAGGGCGTCGGCGCGCGCGTGGCGCTGGCCCTCCTGTCGGTGCTGGAGCCCGATAAGCTGGGGCAGGCCATCGCGGCGCAGGACCGCACGGCGCTCGCCCAGGCCGACGGTGTCGGCCCGAAGCTGGCGAATCGGCTGATCAGCGAGTTGAAGGACAAGGTCGCCGACCTGCGGATGGGCGGCCCCGTCACCGGAGCCGATGGCGTCGTCGTGGCCGCCGGACCCGGCGCCACCAGCGATGCGGTGTCGGCGCTGGTCAACCTTGGCTATCGGCGCGCCGAGGCGTTCACCGCCGTGGCCGCGGCCGCCCAGAAGGCCGGCCCGGACGCCAAGGTCGAGCAGTTGATCATGATGGGATTGAAGGAGCTTAGCGCGTGATGGCGGCAGCCGAGCGGGACGATCGCATGGTGCAGGCCGAACCGATGATGGGGGAGCAGCCGGACAGCACGATCCGGCCGCTGACCCTGTCGGAATTCGTCGGCCAGCGCCAGGTGCGCGAGAACCTCGCCATCTTCATCCAGGCTGCGCGGGGCCGGAGCGAGGCGCTGGACCACGTGCTGTTCTTCGGCCCGCCGGGCCTGGGCAAGACGACGCTGGCCCAGATCGTCAGCCGCGAGCTTGGAGTCGGGTTCCGTTCGACCTCGGGGCCGGTCATCGCGCGGGCCGGCGATCTAGCGGCGCTGCTGACCAACCTCCAGCCCCACGACGTGCTGTTCATCGACGAGATCCACCGCCTGTCGCCCGCGGTGGAGGAAATCCTCTACCCCGCGATGGAGGACTTCCAGCTCGACCTGATCATCGGCGAGGGGCCGGCGGCGCGCTCGATCAAGATCGATTTGCCGCCCTTCACCCTGATCGGAGCCACCACGCGCTCCGGCCTGATCACGCGACCGCTCCGCGAGCGCTTCGGCATCCCGTTGCGGCTCCAGTTCTACGAGCCGGACGAGCTTGAGCTGATCGTCAGCCGCGCCGCCCGCGTGCTGGATTTGAACCTGACATCCGACGGCGCCGCCGAGATCGCCCTGCGGTCCCGCGGCACGCCGCGGGTCGCGGGCAGGCTGCTGCGCCGGGTGCGGGATTTCGCCGCCGTGGCCGGCGACACCGCCGTCGACGCCGCCGCCGCCGACGCGGCGCTGAACCGGTTGGAGGTCGATCGGCTGGGTCTCGACGGGATGGACAGGCGCTATCTCGGCTGCATCGCCGGCAACTACGCCGGCGGCCCCGTTGGCGTCGAAACCCTGGCGGCGGCCCTGGGCGAGCAGCGCGACGTGCTGGAGGAGGTGGTCGAACCCTACCTGATCCAGCAAGGCATGCTCCAGCGCACGCCCCGGGGCCGCATGCTGACCGACGGTGGCTTCCGCTATCTCGGCCTCAGCGTGCCGCAGATCCCCGCCCGGCAGCTCGATCTGCTGACGCCCGAGGGAGATCCCGATGAGTGAGAAGTTCGGCGGGGATCTCGACGGCGCGGTCCACCGCCTGCCGATCCGCGTCTATTACGAGGACACCGACGCCGGTGGCTTGGTCTATCACGCCAACTACCTGCGATTCGCCGAACGGGGGCGGACGGAACTGCTGCGGGCGCTGGGCAGCCATCACGCGGAGATCGCGGGCGACGCGGGTGTGTCGTTTGCGGTACGCAGGTGCGAGATCGACTTCCGCTCACCGGCGCGGCTCGACGACCAGCTTGAAGTCGAAACGCGGATAGCCGATATCCGCGGCGCGTCGATCGAGTTCGAGCAGACCATTTTCATGGCTGGGTTCAGGGCTGGCGCGCAAGATCGCCGGCTGCTCGTTCGCATTTTGTTAACCGTGTTCTGCATCAATCCGCAAGGGCGGCCCGTGCGTTTGCCCGAGCCGGTCCGGGCGACGCTGGACGAACTGCGAGCCCGCGGCGGCCCGAGCTGAGCCATTAGTTGACCAGGCCAATAGTTGAAAGGCGAGACCGACTACCATGGATCCTTCTGTCATCACATCCGGCGCGGCGGCGGTGTCCCACGACCTCTCCGTCTGGGGGCTCTTCATGGCCGCCGACGTGGTGGTCAAAGCCGTCATGCTCATGCTGTTCGTCGCCTCGATATGGTGCTGGGCGGTGATTTTCGAGAAGATCGTCAAGCTGCGCCGGCTGAACGCCCAGGCAGCCGACTTCGAGGAGAGCTTCTGGTCGGGCGGCTCGCTGGAGAAGCTGTACGAGGACGTCGGCAAGCAGCCGAGCGATCCGATGGCCGCGACCTTCGCGGCGGGCATGCGCGAGTGGCGTCACGCCAGCGAGCGGGCGATGGGATCCGCCGGCATCAAGGCCGGGCTGCAACAGCGGGTCGAGCGGGTGATGGCTGTCACCATCGGCCGCGAGATGGCGCGGGCGGAACGCTACATGTCGTTCCTGGCGACCGTCGGCTCGACGGCCCCGTTCATCGGGCTGTTCGGCACCGTCTGGGGCATCATGAGCAGCTTCACGTCGATCGCGGCCTCCAACAACACCAGCTTGGCGGTCGTGGCGCCGGGTATCGCCGAGGCCCTTTTCGCCACGGCGCTGGGCCTCGTCGCCGCCATTCCCGCCGTCGTCGCCTATAACAAGTTCTCGACCGATCTCGGACGCTACGCCGACCGGCTGGACGCCTTCTCCAGCGAGTTCAGCTCGATCCTGTCACGGTACCTGGAAGAGCGGGCCTGATCCATGGGTGCCCAGCTCGCCGGCAAATCCGAAGGTCGCGGCCGTCGCCGCGCGTATAAGCAACTGGCCGAGATCAACGTGACGCCGTTCGTCGACGTCATGCTCGTGCTGCTGATCGTCTTCATGGTCTCGGCGCCGCTGATGACGGTCGGCGTGCCGGTCGACCTGCCCAAGACGGCGGCGCCCTCGCTGCCGTCCGACAACAAGCCGCTGTTCATCACGGTGGATACCCAGAACAGGATCTATGTCCAGGAAACGGCGGTCGAGCTGGACAACCTCGTCCCGCTGCTGCGCGCGATCACCGAGAACAACCCGGAAGCCCGTGTGCTGGTGCGCGGTGACAGCAAGATCGCCTATGGCACCATGCTCCAGGTGATGGGCACGATAAGCGCCGGCGGGTTCTCCAAGGTCGGGCTGGTCGCCGAGCTGCCGCAACCCAAAGCCGCGGCGCGCTGAACCATGCGCAACGGCATCATCTTCTCGGTGGTGGTCCATCTGGCGGTCATCGCGATCGCCGTGATGGGCCTGCCGCTGATGCAGAGGCCGATCGAGATCCCGGAATCCATTCCGATCGACATCGTGGATGTCGGCGAATTGACCAACACCCGTATCGACGATCAGCCTCCGGCGCCACCGCGTCCGCCCCAGGCGAAGCCCGAGCCCGCACCCCAGCCGCCGCAGCAGCAGATGGCCCAGGCCGAGCCTCCGCAGCCGGTGCCGGTGCCGCCGCGTCCGCCCGAGCCGCCCAAGGTGGCCGAACC
>NZ_AVFL01000075.1 GCF_000576635.1 Skermanella stibiiresistens SB22 | reverse complement strand
GAGTTCGGTGACGCTGTCGCCGGCATCATCGACGTAATACAGGTCGTTGCCATCGCCGCCGGTCATGCCGTCGGAGCCTGTGCCACCGTTCAAGGTGTCGTTGCCGAGACCGCCCGACAGGCTGTCGTTGCCCGAGCCCGCGTTGAGCGCGTTGTTCGCTCCGTTGCCGATCAGGGTGTTGACCAGGGCGTTGCCGTTGGCGTTGATGGCGGCCGTGCCGGTCAGTTCGATCCGCTCGACGTGCTGGGTGGTGTAGTTGACGCTGACCGACGAGCGCACCGTGTCGTAGCCTTGGTTGACCAGCTCAATGACGCTGTCACCGGCATCATCGACGTGATACAGGTCATCGCCACTGCCGCCAGTCATGGCGTCCGAGCCAGCACCGCCGTCCAGTACATCGATACCGCCCCCTGTCGTGATCTGGTCATTGCCAGCGCCAGTGGTAATGGTGAAATTCTCGGCAGCCGAGAAGTCGATCGTGTTGGTGGTCAGATCGGCGATGTGACCGACATAGCCGCTACCAAGATTGCCTCCCGCGATGCCAGCGGTCACATTCGTCATCATGGCCGAATAATCGACGATCAGCCGGTCATCTCCGGCCCCGGCGTCGATATCGGTATCGGCACCACCTAGTAGGGTTATGACATCATCACCGCCACCGGCGTGGATGGTATCGGCTCCCGTTCCGGAGAGGATCGTATCATCTCCGTCCCCGGAGGTGATTTGGTTGGTTCCATCACCGCCATCGATGAAGTTGCCGCCGTCGAGTGCCGTGATGGTATCGGCATTGGCGCCTCCCATGATGAAATTGGCGCCCTGCCCAGCCGTGACCGTGTTGGCGCCCGCACCGGTGTTGATGGTGTCGTTTCCGTCACCGGTCGTAATGGTGTCGGCGTCGCCGCCGCCTATGATATCATTGTCGCCGTGCCCGGCAGTGACTGTGTTGGCGCCTGCTCCAACCCTGATGATATCGTCTCCACCACCAGTTGTGATGGTGTCGGCGCCGGAGCCGGTCAGCACAGTGAAGTGCTCGATGGTCCCACTGGTCACGGTGACCGACCGAGCGCCGCCTCCCGCTTCAGTGAAATTAGAGGTTGAATCACCAGTCACCGCACCGGTTGCAAGCTGATAATCAACAATCAGGCGATCAGTGCCAAGTCCACCGCTCACCACATCGGCGCCACCGCTGACGGTTATGAGATTGTCGCCGGCATTGCCGAGGATGTCATTGGCGCTGGTTGAGTCGAGGACCTGGATCGGCGCGGCGCCGGTCAGGGTGAAACTTGAAACCCCCGACGTCAATTGGAGCACGATGCCGACCGAGTTGACATCTCCGGAGACGGTGATGCCGCTATGCGTGATCGAGGCGGCCTCATTACTGTAGCCGCTCTGCAACTCAATGAGATCGCCTGGGCCGGCGGCGAGCATCGCGGCCGCTATAGTGGGGTATGTGGAGGTGGAACCTACCGAGCGAGTAGCCATGGGTGTCTCCTTGAGCGGAGACGGTGAAGAGATGTGCCCATCCCCGAACCGCATTCGCAGTGATGGAACTATTACTGGTTGTTAATTGTCTGAAAACAGTTAAAGTAATGTGAATATATTGCTTTCCGAATCTGCATATGCACAAAGTATTTTTTGGAAAAAAATCCTCATACAGGTAATATAATATACGTAGTTGATGATAGCTTTTTTTCTTATAATATTTCGAATGATTGAAGACAAGGGGTGGTGATGTCCGAACTATATTTAGGAAAATCCGTACAGGACGTCAAGGCGAAGCCGTTTCCAATCGGCGTCAAGTATGACGGGATGCGGCGGGGAGACTGGTATTATCATGCGGCCCCGCCATTCAGGGATCGCGCCTATCCGCATGGAAGCGGGGCCACAAAGGCGGACGCCGTATCGAAGCCGACGCCAAGATGGCTCGGATTGGAATTGGGCCGGTCAGTAGGATAGGTCGCGGAAACGCGGGATCGTATGATAGGTGATCAAGTTACCGTTATGCGCTGACGCCGAAAGCGCGTCGCCCGATCGCGCGAGGACACCCAGGTCGTCCCCGTGGATGGCGATCGAGGGGTAGCTCCGTGCCTGACGCTGGTCCTCGCCCTTGGCTATGGTGCCGGCGAAGCACCAGTCGACGCAGTTCCTCGAGAAGTGCAGCACCAGACGATTTCTTTCATTGTTCGGCAGATTGTACCGTTCCTGCGGCAGCTTTTCGGGTCGGGTCATCGAGTCCGTCGACTGGTTCGACGCCAGCCAGTAGAGCCGGCCGACGGGATCGTGGACGATGTGGAACTTCAAGTGTCCCCCTGGCAGCGGCAGGTAGAGCATGGGGTTTCCCGAAGGGGCTCGCTCAAGGCTCACCGTCATCTCGTTCGTTCCGGGAGACCTGACCGCTTTCAAGACGCAGGCCATGTTTGTCGATCCCGTATGGGCGCGCATGAGCAGGTGAAGCGTACCACCCGTCGGATCGAACCAGATGTGATCGGGGTCTTCGATTCTGACGAGGTTCGTTTCGAGCCAGCCGGGCTCCTCCATCATGCGCCGGTCACCGACGTTGTGGGGCGCGGTCAGGCCAGGTTTGAAGAACGGGGAGCCGATGACGTGGGCGGGGCCGGTCTCGCCGAGGGCATCCGCGAAGGTGAGTTTGTTGGAGAAGGACCAAGCACCAGGTTCGAGCAGGTCGTCGTATGCGCTGGCGGAAAGGACGACCGGCGCCAGCCTCGAAACCGGCCATTCGTCGCGGGTGGATGCGACAGCTTGATGCTCCATCGCGAGGTGAATTCGGCCGTCGTGCACCACAACGCTGGTGGGAGCTCCGCTCCAAACGCCGTCACGCGTGAGTTGGACGGGATCGGACCAAGTTTCCCCGCCGTCATGGGATCCCATGATCAGCAGGTCGCCCACCTGGCCAAGCACGTAGATGGACTTCGCGGAGACGAAGGGGCGCGCGTGGTGCATTGGCATTCTCGATCGCTCGATCCAGGTTGCGCCGCCATCCGCGCTTGTGGCGATCGTACCCGTCCAAGGCCAGCGATCACGCCGCAGACTGGCGAGTTTCCGAACGCCGCCGCCGGTTTGATCATAGGTGGCGATCAGTGTGCCGTTGGGCAGGGAGGTCAGTCCCGGGCTCGCGCCGTAAATCCTTTCTGGGTAGGGAGATGACCACAGGACGGCATGCTCTCCGGTCAATGGCGACGGAAGTGCTGGTGTCAAGCTTGAGCGGATCGCCGGATGGTTATCGCTTGTCGCGGCCGTCGCGATTCCCATCTCCGGCATTCCCAGGCATGCCGCAGCCGTGGCGGAGCCCGCGAGAAATGAGCGGCGTCGCATCACTCGTGCGTCTTCATGCTCGGTGTTCCCGTTCAGGGTGATCGCTTCGACCATCCCGGATGGTCAAGGTTTCTCGCCGACCGGCACCAGCTTCCGGTCCCATGAAACATCACGGCGCACGACGCGGGCTGGCACGCCGGCCGCGGCGCAATGTTCCTCGACGATGTCCTTCGTGACCACGGCGCGAGTTCCGACGATGACATCCGAGGCGATCGTTATTCCCTTGTTCAGGGTCGTGTGGGCGCCGATCCAAACGTGATCTCCGACGATGACGTCGCCAGGTCCGTTGATGCGGCACCGGGTGGCCAGATCGATGATCGAATGAGCGTCGCTCGTGCGGATTTCAATGCCGAACGAGAACATGCATTCGGCGCCGATGATGACATTGGCGCTTTCGATGCAGACGATATTGACCCGTTCGAAGGTCGTGTTCTTTCCGATCACGACCTTTCCGCCCCTGCCGCTGATATTGATCCGCCCGTTGAATCGAATACCGTCCTCCAGTATCAGCGACATCTCGTCGCCCCGCATGATCCAAGTCGCCTCGTTGATCTTGCAGCCGGCGCCAATCTGGACCTTGTTCCTGGATCCGATGATATCCAAACGGTTCTTGTCGCCGCGGTCGGTGAGGCAGGAAAGCTCGTTGCCCTCGCCGCTGACGGTCACATCCTTGAAGATTTTTTCCAAGCGTCGGAGTCTTTCGTACGACGGGAACCGATCCATCATCTGGCGAGATGCCGGAGATGGATCTTTCAAGCGGCATCGGGGTCACGCCCTGGCCATGCCCCGGAAGATGCGCAGGTCGGCGAAGAACCGGAACGGAGTCCTGACCAGCTTTCTGAGTTTCCGTTGAAAACGCGAGCCGGATCGCTGATTGACCATGGCGGACGTCAGCCCGTCGAGGTGCTGGGTTCCGCCAGCCAAGCCCAGGATCGGGCGCTTTTCCGTGGCCACCGACATGCTTTTTACGTTCATCGCGGGGGTGCCCAAGGAATTGTTCTGCTTGGCCGCCGACAGATGTTGCTGTTCAGCGAATCGGTAACGGTCGAACAAGCTGGACTCCCAGGTGATGGCGCTTTTCGCACGATGGATGTAGGGGGTCTCGTGCTGGCCGATGCCCCGGATAACCTGGAACCGGATATCCGTGGTGGCTGTCATATTGCCGCCGTCCGGCATCTTGACAGGCTTGGTCACGAACTCGCCGAAAGAATAGAATTCATGGACAAGATAACTCAGGAAACGCAGGATCTTCTCCGGATCCGGCTTGAACCCGGCCTCAAGCGCCTCTATCAGCTGGTCCGCGGTTCGAACCTGCATGTTCATACCGTCGTGACCGTAGAAGGCCTGCCCGGCGTAGAAAACCGGCTTCTGCCACAGCATGGCCAGGACGCCCGTGCCGGAATTCAGGGTGAGCACGGCATCGGACATGTCGAGCAGGTCCTTGATGTTGTGCCCATGCGCGAAGATGGCGTTGTCGAATTCCGGGCTTTGGTCTTCCAGGGGATGTTTCTTGACAACCAGCGTCCAATTCCAGGGAAGCTTGGAGGTGATGTTATGGACCATCGCGATGAAATCATCGTAGGTCCCAACCGGACCGCAGTGGAAATTGGTGACGGAGTCCGCAGGCCGTTGGAGCGCTAGGAACAGAACCTTGTTCTGCGCCGGTATCCGCAGGACGTTGCGGAGGTTATGACCCGAAATCCGCTTTCCTTGCGCTTCCAGACAGGTGCTTTCCTGCTTCTCCCGGACGCAGTAGGTGATGATCCTGTCACGTTCGTCGGCGCTCATGGGGCGGTCCCAGTGACTGGGCGAGTAGGAGGTGCCGTCGCTCAGGAACCCGGTATGGTCGAAGAAGAGGGAATTGCGAAGCGCGCCACGCTCACTGACGACGAACGGCAGGCCGGCATCCCGGCACCGCTGGTACAAGATCCCCATCCACTCATTGGCGTAAGGATTGTGGAACATCACCCGGGTGATGTTCTGCCCCCGCACGAAGGCTTCGAACTCGTCCGCCGATCCGAACTTCTCTTCCGACACGAGAACCACATCGCCCAAGCGGGACCGTATCTCCCGATGGAAGACGAAGGGATTGGAACGGAACAGGAGCGTGCTGCCTTCCATCTTGCTGGGCAACGTGTCAGGTTCCGCGCCATGCTGGATGAAGGCGGCCATTTTCGACACGAAAAGCTGCCGGTTCCTCTCCTTGAGCTGCATGTAGTCGCTCTTGGCATCGACAGGATGCCAGGCATGGAAGAAGGCGATCCCCTTGAAGAAGGTGGTGTCGCCGAACAGCCGGTATGAGGCCTTCCAGCCGACGTAATCGATGATGGTGGAGAAATTCTTGCGATCGTTCTGCCAGTCGCGCGGAACTGGAAACAGGTGCGAGAGCCTGACACAACGGGTGTTGAACTCGAGATCCTCGTACCCCCAACCCTCGAAATCGGGGCTGTTGCCGCCGCGCGCGAGGTAATATTCCCGATTGTAAAGATTTGCCGACGTGCCGGTCGACAGCTTCTCCATCTTGTCCGGGTTGCCCACCAAGGCATAGTGGAAGAATTTCTGGCGTCGGATTTCCACATCGGTCTTGATGTATTCCTCGGTCGCCTCCTCTGTCAGGAAGATGTATCCGAACATCAGGAAGTCGCGTGCGTTCCGGTCCAGCCCTTGTATTTCGATCTCATTGAGAATGTTCCTGTATAGGCCGTCGTACGGCATCAGGTCGGCATCCTGCATCAAGATGTACTTGGATGTCGCGTACATGGCACCATGATTGCGACAGCGGCCAACCGAGAATTCGGACTGCTCCGTGTCCAGCCTCAGATAGCCGAATCCCTGCCGCTGACAGATCCGCCGCGTTTTCGCGGCCGAGGCCTCGTCGGATCCATCATCCACCACCAGGAAACCGACATCGGCTGGGCGCTTCTGGTCAAGCAACGAGAAACCAAGCCGCTGGATCGCTCCGTCACGTTTCGTGGTGGCGCGGATGGGGATGATGCAGGTAAGCCGCACCGCGGTCGGAATGTTCTCACGAAGTACGGACACGTCCTTCACAGGGGGCTTCCAATTCTGCAGAGTGAGTCTGATCTCAAAGTTCAAGCGTCACGGGCATGCCGCCTTGACGGTTCATGCCGATTGAAATTTTTTTATTGGGGACAGGGCTGGTACGTTCGCTGGAGGCCCATGGTTTTCAACCACTTCGGCTGTGCCTTCGGCGTTGGCGCCGGGTTTCTTGGATGGGGTTCACATCCGTGCGGCGGCTCTCACGGCACGGCCGAGGAAACAACCTAAGGTCGCAAGAAGAGGGATGATCCGGTCCATTTCAACAAACCCTTCGATCGTGCGGTGATGGTTGACCGTACAACAATATCCTTAATATGATTAATGCCGCCTTAAGGACAATATAGGGTTATCGGCGCGTGACTTGGGGATTGAGGAGCTGTTTGCAGGCGGGGCGTGCCGACCGTTGCTGATCAGGATGCTACTTTGAGATGAGTAGGGGGGTGACGCGCGGGAGGCCATCGGGCTATGTCCGCCGATATGCTCGCCGTCGCCTGACGACGACACCGCTCACCAGAGCTGATCTATGCCTCCGCTCGACGTTGTTGCAGAAATCAGCGGGCGGGCAGACTTCGCCCTTTCCCGTGGCGGTCAGGCAATCCTACGGGACACCGGCATGCCGAGGTCGGTCATGATGTTGATGACCTTGCATCCGGCGGTTGCTTCGACCTTCTGGGCAGGCAGACTTCGGGCCCGCAGGCTGCGGCCGATGAGGGCCTTGTACCGAAACACCGCCACTTCGACCAAGGATCTTTTCCCGTAGCCGACGGCCCGCTGCCAACCCAGCCGTCCGTGGTTGGCGATCCACTGGATGTGGCGGTCGCGCTGGGTCGGGTCGGTGTCCACCTTGGCACTCAGCACCGCGGTCGAACGGGGCGGGATGACCACAGCGGCGTCAGGCGTATGGTCGGTGACGGACCGGTATGTCGGCTCCCCGTCGTAGACGCCGTCAGCCAACACCGCGGAGATCGGGCGGTCGATCTGCTCGAGCGGCGGACCGACCAGAGACGCGTCGCCGTCGTCCGTGGTGGTCAGCTCGGAGGCGAGGATCTCACCGTTCCCGGGATCGACCGCCAAGTGCAGCTTCCGCCAGGTCCGATGCGGCTTCCCGCCGTGCTTCTCGCGCAGCCATTCACCGGCCCCGACTACCTTCAAGCCGGTGCTGTCGATCACGACGTGGACCGGTCCCTTCGCCTTCCTCAGCGCCGTCGCGACACCCAGGCCGGCGCTACGGCGCGAGAGCGTTGTGTGATCCGGAACCGGCAGCTCCAGGCCGAGCAGGTCCGCGATCGACCCGAGCAGGCCCTCGGTCTGGCGCCACGGTCGGCCGAACGCCAACCTCAGCATCAGCCCGGTCTCCATGGCGACGTCGGAATAGGCTCGCGGCCGACCCCGCCGCCCGGTCGCCGCCGGCATTCAAGCCGCGATTGCTTCGGGCGTCACCCACACTGTCAGGCTGCCGCGCCGGCGCAGCGCCGCGTCGTACTCGGCCCAGTTCTCGATTTTGTACCGCGCTTTCGGGATCCTGTGACGACGCGGTTCATTCGCCTTGTACGGCATCAGGGCCCCTGGGTTCAGGCGGCGGCCTCTATACCCAACTGCCTGCCGCAGCAACAGCTTCCCCCAGCTATTTTTGCATCAAGGTCGGCTCCTTAAGTTGACATGGGGTTATTGCGGGGCGGCTGTCCTCCGGAAGGCAGTTTCC
>NZ_AVFL01000074.1 GCF_000576635.1 Skermanella stibiiresistens SB22 | reverse complement strand
CGCCTCAGAGCTGACCATGGCTGCCTGACCCCCAATCGCTCGACGCTCCCAACCATAGAGACCCCATACGGTCGGACCAGAAACTCCAGTCTCCTTAAGTATAGTGTACCTTTTCACATAAATGGTCCTGTTGACGGAATAGGCACATTGCGCAAATATAGATTGCGTTCACGACAGACAATGCTGCGACAAAGGGGTGTGAGGGCTGGTAAAACATTTGCGTTTGAAATCATTCATTGAGTTCGGCACGGCGCAATTCCAGAGTAATCCGGAAATCCGTATATCTGCGTTCACAGTCTTGATGGGGTTTGTTCTTATTGAAAGTCAAAATTCACTCGGCCTGGAGAAGGAGAAAAGTGACTCGAGTTTTTTGGTGAAGCTATCGCAAATAGAAATGCTGGAAATTCCAACGATGGAAATCGTGGTGCTCCTGCGCACCAGTGTGGCGCGCGCATTCCAGGGCAAACCCGCAGACCGGGAGTTGGCTGACCCTGCGGAAATCCAGGCAGTTCTGGATCGTTTCGGCGCGGAAATGAGACCACAGCATCCCGGCGTCACTGATCCCAAGTTGGGATCCTACTTTACGATCCATGGCGTTTCGTCCTCACAAGTGGACGAATTTCTGTCTGCACTCCGGCACCTGAATGCCGTTGAGGCAGCCTACACCAAACCGTTTGCGGCACCGCCCTGACCGCACCGCAACAGGCGATCATCTGATTTTTACTCTCCGGATGATCTGGATGCGGTCGATTTGCGCCGATCTGAAGGCTGTTCGAGATCAAGACAACGAATGAGTCAAGAGAGTTCAGGAGGAACTACATGGCCAGGAAACATGACGGGTCAAGCGGTTCGAATACCGGCGGCTTGCCGAATATCACGCCTTTCGCACCTGAACTGATCGTGGTCGCAAAGCCCGGAGCGGGTTTGCGCGCCCGCACCACCGGCCTTGTGTCCATGGCGTCGGCCGACCTCGGCGACATGGTGGCTGCACTTTCCGAGGCTGAGGCGACCATGCGTCCGCTTTTCGGAGAGAACGAGGAGCGGATTCGTTTGAGTCAAGCCGCGCTGCCGGCCGGGAATGGCTTGACGGGGGATGTGCCCGACCTGTCCCTGTTCTATCACGTCGAGGTACCAGGCGAGGCACCAAGCGAGGCATTGACGAATTTGGCGGACAAGCTCCGCGGTATGCCGGTTGTCGCGGCAGCATATGTGAAGCCACCCACATATCTGGCCGCCGAGGCCGCCTTGATGCAGCCGGAGCCGCCGCTGGCGGAGAGCATCAATGACATGACCGCCGCGCCGGCGGAAGCCCCACCGGCCAGCCCGGATTTCACAGCAAGCCAACTTTACCTTGACGCGGCGCCCGGCGGCATCGACGCCCGTTATGCCTGGACCTTGCCGGGTGGGCGTGGTGCCGGCGTGCGTGTGATCGATATCGAGGGAGCTTGGCTTTTCACCCACGAGGACCTGCGCGTCGGCCAGGGTGGGATCATCGGCACCGCGACCAACGATTTAGGCTGGCGCAATCACGGCACGGCGGTAGCAGGCGTCATCAGCGGCGACGTGAACACGTTGGGCATCACCGGTATCTGCCCCGATGCTCATATCAGAGGCGCCTCGATCTTCGGGCCGGGCTCCGCCGGCGCCATCCGAGCGGCGGCCGATCTGCTCTCCCCCGGCGATATCATCCTGATCGAACTGCACCGTCCTGGCCCTCAGTCGACAGGAGTGGGCCAGCAGGGCTTCATCGCCATCGAATGGTGGCCCGACGACTATGCGGCGATCCGTTATGCCGTAAACCGCGGAATCATCGTGGTTGAGGCCGCCGGCAACGGCGCGGTGAACCTGGACGATCCAATCTACAACACGCCGGGCGCGGGCTTCCCGGCGGACTGGCGGAACCCATTCAATCGTGCGCAGCGGGATTCCGGGGCGGTACTGGTGGGTGCTGGCGCGCCACCTCCGGGAACCCACGGGCGCGACCACGGTCCCGACCGCTCCCGTCTCGACTTCTCGAACTTCGGGGCAGCGGTGGACGCCCAGGGCTGGGGCCGAGAGGTGACGACTGCGGGGTACGGTAACCTCCAGGGCGGGTCCAGCGAGGAACTCTGGTACACCGACACTTTCAGCGGCACGTCCAGCGCCTCACCCATCGTGGTCGGTGCAATAGGGTGCACCCAAGGAGTATTGCGAGCCCGCGGTCGCATACCTCTCAGCCCTGCCCGGACACGCGAAATCCTGCGCGCCACCGGTTCGCCGCAAACAGACGCGCCAACCCGGCCGCGCACCCAGCGCATCGGGAACCGGCCCAACCTGCGCCAGGTGATTTCGATGGCGCTGCAACAGAACAACTGGATCGGCGTCCAGTTCACGGGAACGCTTGCCGCCAATACCACGCAACGTTGGTTCACGTACAATTGGCCGGCGCATTGGCATGTTGTCTGGACGATAGTGCCGGTATCGCCCAGACCAGGCGGGGCGCAGATCCGCTGGCAGGTAGAAGTCGAGCGCGCATCCGACCGGTATGTCACCTACTGGATTTCCATCACCAACCTGACGAATGAGCCGGTCAACGTCGAGGCCCGATACGCCGTGCTTGGCTGGTGAGCGGGGAGATCTGCGATGCGCATCACAATCGACATACCGGGATCTGTCCAGCCCAGGCTGACGTTGGACGGATCGGACCTATCAGACAGTATCGGCGCCGTTGGGACTCAAGCCGGAGAGCCTGCGGGGCTGCCGACCCCGCAGGCTCTCCCCGCCAGGGCCCAGGAGGCGATCGACGGCGGCGGACCGGACCCTGAACTGCTGAGGGCGATCGGCATAGTTGGCGATCCTGAAGGAGCCCAACGCGGTCCCGCTCGGCATGCCGGCGCGCCAATGGGTGGCGCCGACGATGGCGGTGGCGCTCCAAGTTGGCTGGTCGAGGTAATCGAAGGGTCGCTTTCCAGAAGTTCAATTGCCTGAGGGAGAGCCGGCTCAGGAAGTCCGAATATCAGGGGAAGCGGAGTTCTTGCCTGAAAGCGGCCAGCATCGGTGCCGCACGGAAGAAGCCGTGGTCGGACGATTGCGCCGGAACCATGCACCCGCTTCGGGGCTCCGGCAGCATATCAAGGAGTGGTAGGAACTGGCTTCTGAAGAGACGACGCGATCCCGGGCGGAGCTCGCAGAGCAGAGCCCGGGATGGCATCGTCAAGGTGTTGGGCGGGAGCCGATATCTACCGGTTCCGGAGGATAGCGGTGGCCGCCGCAAAGAAGCTTGGTCGACTTCGTCATGTCGGCTTCATTCCCGACCCGCGCTGCTCCGGCAGCTCAGCACGCCGCCAAATCGACGAAGCCTTCGGAAGCGTCTCGAGATCGCTCCCGGTGTCCTTTCAGCAGTTCCTCGATCCCGGGCATTGTCGGTCCCATGGTCGATCGGTTCCGTAAGCACGACAGGAGTTCCTGCTCATGAACCTCTTCCCGCTTGACTTCGAACCCAACCTGACGGGCTTCGGTGGCGACCGCACGAAGAATCGGACCGAGCATCGGGAGGCGATCACCAGAACGCCCGTCATCCTGGTCCACGGCAATGCGGGGCATTCCGCGCATCCCAAGTGGGGCATGGAAATCATGAGGGATTTCCTGAAGAACCACGCGCAATATGATGATTGCGAGATCTGGGCGATGGACCACCTGGGTGAAAACAACACCGATCTGGACCTCAACGACCCCCATCGCAACCACATCACCCAATTCAGGATCTTCGTCGATCGCGTCAGGGATTATCTGGGTGTCAGCAAGGTCGATTTCATCGCCCATTCGCTAGGCTGCGGCATGGTCAACGGTTACCTGCGCGGCCTTCAGCCGAACGGACAGTGGAGCGACGGGGACAACAGGTTGGACGCCGTGAGCACGTTCGTCTCCCTCGCCGGCGCCACCTACGGGCTCGGGATCGCCGGGATCGGCGAGTTCAGGTCCGGTTCGCGTTTCGAAATCGACTCCCACAAGCTCAGGGACGTCATCGACGATACGCCGGGAGGCTCAAACGATCCCTCGGCGCAGGAGGCGGACGACCCGTCCTGGAAACGGTCCACGTCGTTGGACGACAGCGGAGTCCGTTACGTCGCGATCATCGCGAAGAACGACTTCGTCGACGCGCAGCAACGTAATACGGGCCGTCGCGAAGGCGCCGACCTCAACAAAGGGTTCGATCTCGGCGGCGGCGTCGAAGGGCATGAGAAGATCATCAAGAGCCGGACCGTCTTCGATGCCTTCAGGGGCCACCTGAACAAGACCCCGCCCGACGGGCAGGTGACCATCCATGTCGACAAGGACGACGGCAGCTACGGGTCCGGTTTGGAAATCACGGTGACCACGACCCCCGATCCCGTACCCGTCGACTACACCGCCGAGCGAATCACCAGGCGGTTCAACGCAGGCTATATCGAACGGCTGGTCGCCGATGTCAGGACCGGGACGCTGGCCAGCGGCGACGCCCTGGCGCTGGGCTCCGACGGCCAGTGGGAGGTGATCTTCCGGGCCGCCCGCGCCAAGCGGGTTCAGCGCGCCTATGGCGTGGACATCACGCTTCCCGAGGTCGAGATCCGGCCCGCCGAGCCGAGGTTCCGCGACAGCCTGCAGGTGAGCGCCAAGACCACCCGGGGGGTCGCCTATCACAGCAGGGATCTCGAGACCTGGGTCGCCGAGGCGGCCCTGACGATTGACCGGACGACGACCGTGTCGTTCATCGCCATCGATTCCGACGGCGTCGCATCGCCGGTTGTCAGCCGGGCCTACGAGAAGATCGTGCCCTGGACGGATCGGCAGACGGCGACCCTGACCGAACATTTCCTCGCCGGCCGTCTCAGCACCAACCAGTACGTGGCGCTGGGTCTCGAACTGGGCTTCAACGCCGTGGTCACGCTTTACCGGTTCGGCGACCGGTGGACGACCGATCCCGAAGCGCCGCGGACGATCCGGTCGGTGCCCCTGCCAGCCGGCGTCCCTGCGGCGGTGCTGGCCGCGGGCGGGACCACCATCCGCGCCGACAAACCGAGCGGCGACCACGCCGAAGCCTTCGACGTCACCATCTCCGCGTCCGGGCCGGGCGGCGGGACCGTGACCGTTCATTACACCGAGGACGGGAGCGACCCTTCCGACAGGAACAATCCCCAGCGCCACTCGTTCGAGACCGCCAAGGCGTTCATGATCAGGGGCAACGGCCACCATGCGATCCTCTGCTACGCCGAGGACCGCCGGGGCAACGGGATCTTCGAGACGTTCGCCTGGTCGGTCGACGATCAGAACTACCCAGAGACCGGCATCGCCCCGTCGCTCGGCGGAGTCTACGGGCGTGGCGTCACCGTGACGCTCAGCCCCTCGGAGACATGCGCCTGGACGAAGTACACGCTGGACGGCACCGAGCCGGACGAGAACACCGGGACGGACTATTCGGGGCCGATCGCGATCAACGGGACCGCGACCCTCAGGTTCCGGTCGAAGGATCTGCAAGGACATACCGAGCCGGTGAAGACCGCGGCGTTTTCGATCGTGCCGGAGACGCACAAGGCGGTCATCGCCAGCGACCCCGACAAGGACGGACATGTCAGGGCGAACGCCGACAGCACGGATGCTGTGATCGGGACCTTTCGCAATCTCGCGATCGGGACCCGGTCGGACAAGGACAGCCGGGCCATCCTTCACTTCGACACATCGGCGCTTCCCGACAATATCACCGTCACCAGGGCTTACCTGGAGATCGAACCCCACTCCGTCGCCGGGGATTTCCGGACCGGCGGAACGATGATCGCGGTGGACGTCAAGCGTGGGCATTTCGGCTCCTCGCGCGGCCTCCAGGGGCACGATTGGGGAGCGAAGGCGACAGCGGAGACCGTCGCCCGGATCGGGCACCTTGCGCCGGGTGCAAACGCGTCGTCGGACTTCTCCGAGCAGGGGCGCGACGCCATCGACCCGAGCGGTATCACCCAGATCCGGCTGAGGACCGAGCCGCGCGGAAGGTCGCCGTTTGGCTGCGTCTTCCTCAAGGGCGGAGCCGGCGCACGTCTCGTCGTCGAGTATTCCTGACCGCAAGCACGTCTGGTGCGGGCAGGCGGACCAGCAGGACCCGGGAGTTTCAGATGCCACTCAAGAGTTACGGTGTTCTCAAAGGCCGGCCGATCGACGTCCAGCCCGGCACGGGACCAAGCCCGCACTATCAGATCCTGATATCCGACGATACTTCCCTCTTCCGCATCGCTGTGAACGTCAAGTCGCAGAGTTCTCCATCGGAACTGCTGTTCCATGAGATTCTCGATTTCCGGCATCCGGTCACCGCGGAGCTTCAGGCGCTGGCTCCGGGTTTCCACCGGTTCGACCGCCGTCCGGGCGGCGCGGCGCTGGACTATGTTCGGCTCAACCTGTTCGAACGCCCCGACATGCATGCGGTGCCGCCCGACCGCGAGGGACCGGACAACGACCTTAACGAATTTCTCGCGCGGCATATCCAACTCGCCATGGGCCATGAGGACGCCATGGTCTACGCCTTCGGCGAGCGCTGGGGCCCGGAACAGAACAAGCGGGACCGCTACTTCGGGTTCCTGCCCGGCAACGGCATCCACGATATCCACATGAACCAAGGGAATGTGGAACCTTGGGTCAACGACGACGGCGTGTGGCAGGACGGCGGCCTGATGATCCACTACCCCGATGGGAACGGCCCCGATGGGAACGGCGGCGGCCGCTGGGCAGCACTCTTCCTCGCCTTCCAGTCCCAGTCCTGGAACACCGACGACACCACCGGCCATACGATCCGGGCGCCCGAAGGCACGGAGGGCCGTATCCGCATCGTCGCGGCGCTCGTGAACCCGATAGGTCATGACCCCGGCGGTGAAACCGTGACGCTCCTCAACACGACGCCAGAACCCGTTGACCTGGAGGGGTGGCGCATTCTCAACCTCCGGAACGCGGCTTTCATCCTTCCGCAGGTCCGGCTCGCCCCCGGTGAAACGCTACGCCTCGTGCTGCCGGCCGATACGGCTCCCCTGTCGAACGAGGGTGGGATCCTCTCCCTGCTCGACTCGGACGGCTACAAGGTTCACGGGGTTTCCTACACCCGGGAGGAGGCGAGGCGGGAAGGCTGGAGCCTGACCTTCTGAACCGGGCCGTCAGCGGAAAGCCAGAGAGAATCGGAAGGTAGCGAGATGCAGGATCAGGCGATTGAACTCCACAGGACCGGAACGGCAACACCGGCGCACTCGGATCTGCTGCACCGGAAGACGACGGGCTTCGTCCTTTGGCGACCGGGCAGCACCCGGCCGGCACCGGTGCTGGTCATCGGCCAGTTTCGCGACGACAACCCTTCAGGGTTCACCCTGACACACCGGCTGCCCCTGCGTCCGGATGCCGACGTGGAGGAGCTTTGGGTTTTGCCCGCGGCCGACTGCGGTTTGGACGAGGGGCAGGTTTACCATTACTGGTTCGAGGTGTCCGACACCCATCCCGAGCGGCAGCCGGGGACCCCGATCCTCTGCACCGACCCTACGGCCTGGACGGTGGACTGGCGGCTCCTGGCGCCCCGGCTTCCGGCACCTTACGGGGAGAACGACCGGGACCCCGCTGGCGTCGTCAAGTTCGAGGACGGCCGGCTGGTCCCCTGCGATCCGGGAGGCGAGGTCGCGGACTGGGACGGCGACAGGCCCATGGCGGATCTGCCCCCGAACAATCGCCTGGTGATCTACGAACTGCCGACCACCTGGGCCATGTTCGAAGAATCGGAAGCCGGAGCCCAGCTCGCGGTCGGGACCTTCCGCGACGTTATGGCGCTGGTCGACCGCAACCGGCAACCGGCGAACGCCCGGTCCCTGGCGGAACTTCCCGGACAAGCGGCGCACCTGTCGGAACTGGGCGTCAACGCCCTTGAATTGCTGCCGCCCGCCGACAGCTTCGTGGACCGCGAGTGGGGTTACGCCACCAGCAATTACTTTGCCGCGGATCACGACCTGGGTTTCCCGAAGCGGCATCATTCGCCCACGGCCTCGACCGATCTCTCGGATCTGGTCAAGCTCTGCCATCGGAAAGGGATACGGTTCTTCACCGACATCGTGATGGCGTTCGCGAACCGCTATTCTTACGAAAACGTTAATTTTCCGGACTTCCATGTGCGCGCGGGCGTCGGCGACCCCGATGAAGTCCACGATGGACAGACGCGCGACGCTTTCGGCGGCACTCTGTTCCGATACCGCACCGTGATCGACGACGCGTACGACCCCGTCTCGGGAGCGGTAAAGTCCCTGGTGGCCGCCCGCCAGCTCATGCAGGCCCACCTGGTGCGCTGGATGATGGATTTCCGGATCGACGGCGTTCGCCTCGACAGCGTCGTCAACTATGGGACCTGGGACTTCATCCAGGAGTTCAACGATCACGGGCGCCGGCTCTGGAACGCACGCTGGGCGGAAAACCGACAGCCCGCCGGTCAGGCAGACGCCCGTTTCCTCACCATCGCCGAGGAACTGGCCGTACCGGTGGACCTCGTCCGGCAGGGACGCTGCGATGCCCTGTGGAACGAGAACTTCAAGCGGATGGTCCGCTACGCGATCATGGGCCGGAACGACAACAGCGAACCGAGCTTCGAGTGGACGATCCGCAAGATGATCGACTGCCGGCTGCTGGGGTTCAGCGACGGAGCGCAGGCGGTGAATTATGTCACCTCGCACGATGTCGAGGGCTTCCGCAACGAGCGCCTGTTCAACCTTCTGGTCAACAACGGCGTTCCCGATGCCGAGCGCCGAATCAAGCTGGCCTTCGCCTGCCTGATGACCTCGGTCGGCATCCCCATGATCTTCGCGGGCGAGGAGTTCGCCGATCAGCATGACCTGCTGGTCCTGCACCCCCACAAGCAAGTCGATCCCGTCAATTTCGACCGGCGGGAAGAGCCCTGGCGTCGGCGCGTCTTCGACTATGTCGGCCGGCTGGTAAGGTTCCGCACTCGCTCCGACGCCCTGGCCGTCAACGACACGTATTTCATCCATGTCGATTTCGACGACGGCAAGCGTATCGTCGTATGGCAGCGTGGGGCGATCGGCAGCGGCGAACTGGTCGTCGTCGTGGCTAACTTCTCCGACTTCGGAACGCCCGATCCGTTCAATCCCCAGTCGGTATATGTC
>NZ_AVFL01000073.1 GCF_000576635.1 Skermanella stibiiresistens SB22 | reverse complement strand
ATGTCGCCAGCCTCGCGGGCGCCGCGCCCCGCGGCGCCGACGGCCCAGCCGACGCCCCGGGCGCCGTCCCGCCAATCGCGGAGCGACAGGCCCAGCGCCACGATCACCGAGACGATCGAGACGCCGCCGGCGATGGTCGCGAGCAGCCCGCTGTCCAGGTTCTCGATCAGCCCGCCGGTCGCTTTGGACAGCGCGGCCAGCAGGATGGCGCCCGCCGTGCCGCCGAGATGCCCATGGGTCAGCTGCCAGCCGGGAAAGGCCGGGACCTCCGCGAAGAAGATCGAGGCGGTCAGGACGCCGATCACCGCCATCAGCACGCGCGTCACGATCCGGTTGATCCCCCGGTGGCTCATGATCCGCAGCCCCCAGGCCATGACAATGCCGCCCAGCAGGTAGGAGGCGACGCCGAGCCACTGCATCAGCAGGTCCGCCGCGTAGGCGCCGGGCAGGCCCAGCACGTTGCCGATCTTGGGGTTGGTCTCCGGATTGACCGCCGTGTTCCAGGACGGGTCGCCACGATCGTAGGTCAGCAGCACCAGAACCAGCAGCAACCCGATCGAGGTCAGCGTCAGGCCGGCGCCCTCGACCACCCGCTGCCGGATGAAGTCCCGGAGCGCCGGCGGCAGCAGCGGCGATTTGCCGGACCGGCCGCTCCCGGCGCCGCGTCCGGGAGCGGCGCTCCCCGGAGCGTTCCGCCCGGAGGACGTCCGTCCCGGGCTGGCGCCGGCCGCCGTCCGCCCAGGCGAGGTGGCGCCGGTGGAGCGGGTGGAGGAACGGGCGGTCGAACTCGACGCGGCAATGCGAGGCGCCATGGAAACCTTGCTCTTCTTACGGGGTGCGCGGGGTTGTGCCGGCTCGGGTTTAGAGGATCTTGGCGATTCGTGTACAGGCTTCCGCGACCGTGGCGGCATCATGGACCAATGCTATTCGGATAAAGGAGGAGCCGCGGTTGACCCCGTCGGCGTCGGGCCGGGTCAAGTAGGCGCCGGGGAGCACCTTGATGGCTCCCTCGCGCCACAGCTTGACCGTCGCCGCCTCGCCGTCGCCCACGTCGAGCCACAGGAAGAACCCGCCGGCGGGGCGCTGGAAGCCGAAACGTCCCGCCAATGCCGCCTGCGCGGCGTCGAACTTGGCGCGGTACATCGCCCTGTTCTCCACCACATGGGCGTCGTCGTCCCACAGCGCCGCCGCGGCGGCCAGCGCCGGCAGGGGGGTTCCGGCGATCGAATAGCTGCGCAGGCGCGAGAACAGCGCGATCAGGTCGGGATCGCCGACCACGAAACCGGAGCGCAGTCCGGCGGCGTTCGACCGCTTCGACAGCGAGTGGAACACCAGCAGGTTGGCCAGCGGCCCGCTTCCGCCAGCCGTCCCGGTGTCTGGCATGGTCGCCGCGACCTCCAGCACGCCGGTCGGCGGCTCGGCGTCGTAGATCTCGGCGTAACATTCGTCGACCGCCAGGACGAAGCCGTGTCGGCGGGCCAGCGTGATCGCCCGTTCCAGATAGGCCCGGTCCGCGATGGCGCCTTGTGGATTCGACGGCGTGCACAGATAGAACAGCGCGGTACGGTCGAGCAGGTCGGGCTCCAGCGTGTCCAGATCGGGCAGGAACCCCGTCTCGCGCGTCGTGGTCAGGAACACCGGCTCGGCGCCGGCCATGACGGCGGCGCCCTCGTAGGCGGCGTAGAACGGGTTGGGCAGCAGGACGGCTGGCCGCCGGCCAGCCTTCGATTCCGGCACGGCCAACAGGGATGCCAGGAACAGCGCCTCCCGCGTGCCGGCGACCGGCAGCACCATGCGGTCGGGGTCGATCATCCCCGATGGCAGGCCATAGCGCCGCCCCAGCCAGCGGGCGGCCGCTCCCCTGAATTCCGGCGTGCCGGCGACCGGCGGGTACTTGCCCCACAGGTGGGCCTGCCCGCGCAGCACCTCGTCGATCAGGGCGGGCGGCGCATGCTGCGGCTCGCCCACCGACATGATGACGGGGTCGACGTTGGCGCGGGGCGTGATTCCCGCCAGCAGCGAGGCCAGCCGCGTGAAGGGATAGTCGCTCAACCGGCCAAGCCGGTCGTTGACGGCCAGGGGACTGGTCGCTGGGATGTTGGGCGCCTGGGTATCGACGGGCGGGGAAGGCGGCATGCCGGATGGTCCCGGTGGTTCGTACAAAACGGAAACGAGTGTAGCGGCGGCTTGCCTTGGGTACAAGCCAGGGCGTCGGATAGGATCAGAGCGATCCTATCAGGCAGAAATGAATTTTTAACGAAGATGGCCCGGCGGAACCGCTGTTCCGCCGGGCCAGGATGCTTCCGATCAGCTTTGGACTAAAGCCGCCGCCGCGGCGGCGCCAAGTCGTCAGGGCCGGGTCAGAGGGCTTCCCCGTTCGTCTCGCCGGTCCGGATGCGGACGGCCTGGGAGATCTCCAGCACGAAGATCTTGCCGTCGCCGATGCGGCCGGTGTTGGCGGCCTTCTGGATCGCCTCGACGACCTGTTCCGCCAACTCGTCCGTCACGGCCACTTCCACCTTCACCTTGGGCAGGAAGCTGACCGAGTACTCGGCGCCGCGATAGATCTCGGTCTGGCCCTTCTGACGGCCGAAACCCTTCACTTCGCTGACCGTCAGGCCCTGGATGCCAAGCGACGTCAGCGACTCGCGCACTTCGTCGAGCTTGAACGGTTTGATGATGGCCACCACGAGTTTCATGAACAGTTTCCCTTTGTTCTCATCGCCGAACGAAGCCCGTCCGCGAGCCTCCCGGAAGTTTTCCAGCGGCCCGCTTGCGACCCCACTGGAGGCTACCTGGTTTTCAAGAAGCATGCCGGGCGCCAGGCACGCGCCAAACTGGCACGCCGTCCCACCAAAGCCTATACCTTTCGGAGTGGACGCTCAATCTTTGGGCGCCATAAGACCTTTTTTTAGGCACCCCACCGCATCCCGCGTCCTAAAGACGCGCTGGACTTCCCGCCCCGGCGGGACGATTTTGCAAGGTATGACGACATCAGACGAGAGCCGGCCCTCCGCGGCCGGACAAAGCACCGACTCCGCCGGGTTGACGACGGATGTGGTGATCGTGGGCGGCGGCTTGGCCGGCCTGACACTCGCGACCGCGCTGGCGACCGCCGGGGTTCCGGTGATCTGCCTGGACCGCGACACGCCGCCAACCCAGCTGGAGACGGATTTCGACGGCCGCACCACGGCGCTCGCCTTCTGTTCCAAGCAGGTGCTGGCCGGCGCCGGGGTCTGGCCGCACATGGCGGAGGACGCCGAGCCGATCCTGGATATCCGGGTGGTCGACCAGGAATCGCCGCTGTTCCTCCACTACGACCACACCGATGTCGGGATCGGCCCGTTCGGTTGGATCGCCGACAACACGGTCATCCGCCGCGCCCTGTTCGCCCGCGTCGCCGAACTGCCGAACTTGCGTCACATCGTCCCGGCCTCCGTCACCCGGATCGAGCGGGATTCGGGCGGAGCCAAGGTCACCCTGGCCGACGGCCGGGTGGTCAAGGCCCGGCTGGTGGTCGGCGCCGACGGCAAGAACTCGTTCTGCCGCAAGTCCGCCGGCATCACGGTGACCACCTGGACCTATGACCAGAGCGCCATGATCTGCAACATCGCCCATGACCAGCCCCATGGCGGTGTCGCGGTCGAGAAGTTCCTGCCCGGCGGCCCCTTCGCGATCCTGCCCCTGACCGACAACCGCTCGTCGATCGTTTGGAGCGAGAAGAAGACGCTGGTTCCGAAATACCTGGACATGTCGACCGAGGCCTTCACCGCCGAGCTTCAGCGACGGGTCGGAACCTGGCTGGGGCCCATCCGGGTGGTCACCAAGCGGTCGGCCTGGCCGCTGTCCGTGCTTCACGCCGACAGCTACGTGGCGCCGCGGCTGGCGCTGGTCGGCGAGGCGGCGCACGCCATGCACCCGATCGCCGGACAGGGGCTGAACATGGGCCTGCGCGACGTGGCGGCCCTGGCCGAGGTGATCGTCGACGCGCACCGGCTGGGGCTGGATGTCGGCGGGCCGGAACCGCTGGCCCGCTATCAGCGCTGGCGCCGTTTCGACAACCTGACGCTGATCACCGTGACCGACCTGCTGACCCGCCTGTTCTCCAACGATTTCGGCCCGCTGAAGCTGGCGAGGGATCTCGGGATGGCGGCGGTCAACCGCATGCCGCCGCTGAAGAAGTTCTTCATGCGCCACGCCATGGGCATGGTCGGTGAGTTGCCGCGCATGATTCGGGGCGAGCCGCTGTAGGAAAATTGCCGCGGACGATGCCTGATCCACGCCTCGGCGCGGATCGTTCACCGAACGTTAAGTCCTTGGGGGCAAAAATTGCCGGGTAGAATCCTGCCCATGGGTGAATTCTGCCCATGGGAAATTTCTTCCCACCCCGGCAGCGCCTAAGAAGTTCGGAGGCATCGCCATGTCGCTCTCGATCAACACCAATTCCGTCCAGATGACGGCGTTGCGGTCCCTGAGCATGGCCTCCGAGTTCAGCAAGGCCGCCGAGGCGCGGCTGGCGTCCGGCAAGAACATCGTCGACGCCTATACCGATGGCGCCGCCTTCGCGGTGTCGATCCGGATCGACACCAACGTCAAGGCGATCAACGCGGTCAACGAACGGCTCAACGCCACCAAGGATTCGCTCTACCGGACGGTCGAGGGCGTCTCCGTGATGTCGTCGCTGACAGCCGAGGTGCGGCGGACGCTGGTCAAGTTGGCCGACACCTCGCTGGTCGGGGTCGAGCGCGAGAACTACGAGGTCCGCTACAAGCGGACCGCCGCCGAGATCCTGGACCACTACAATGGCCTGATGAAGGACGGCACGTCGCTGGTATCGGACGGCGATTTTTACAACAAGATCTACACGGCGCCGAACAAGATCGTCGCCAACGTCGATGGTCGGCAAACCACGATCGGCGACTACGACACGACCGGTGGCAGCATGACGCTCGCCGGGTTCGGCGATCCCAACGGCACGGCCGGCGTCCGTGGCAAGGAGGATCTGGCCCAGGCGTGGCGGCAGGTCTTCCTGGACACCGGGCAGGACCTCGTGCTGGACAGCAGCGGCTTTCCGTCGGAACGGCAGGCGATCCCGACGCCCGACGCCGCGCGGGCCGCCGCGATGATCGACGACAGCGGCTCCAGCCCCTATCGGCTGTCCCAGTTCGAGGACTCGCTGAGCACGGTGATGAACGGGCTGTACAAGGACATCCGCAGCGTCGACAACCACATCAGCTTCAACAGCGACATCGCGTCCGCGTCGGAAGGCGGCTTGGGCGCCATCCAGGACGCCGACATGACCAAGGAGAGCGCCCGCTTCCAGGCGTTCAAGGTCCGCCAGGAAATGGCGCGGCAGGGTTTGGCGATGGTCCAGCAAAGCAACCGGGCGGTCCTCAGCCTGCTGGTCTGACCACCGCCGGCCATTCCCTGGTTTTCGGATGGACGATTTCGGCCACGCGATTTCAGGTGGCCGCGTCAGCCGTTCGAGCGCCTTCCCAGCAACAATATCCGTGCCTAGAACGTTGGCAGGGGTTTACGCCCCACCATGCCAGCCGTACCGGGGGCTTCACCCTGGCGGTTGGGATTGGAACCGTCACGCTCGAGGAGACGCTATGATGAGGAAGTTGCTCGCCGCCTGTTCCGGATGCCTGATGGTCGCCACCGTCTCGGCGGTCATGCTGTCCGCCGGACCCGCCCGGGCACAGGACGCGGAAGCTGGCAAGAAGGTTTTCAACCAGTGCCGCGCGTGCCATGTGGCCGACCAGCCGACCAATCGTGTCGGCCCCAATCTGGTGGGCCTGTTCGGCCGCAAGGCCGGGTCGGTCGAAGGCTTCAACTATTCCGACGCGCTGAAGAACGCCGGCCTGACCTGGGACGAGGAGAACCTGTCCAAATACCTGAAGGATCCGAAGGGCGCGATTCCCGGCAACAAGATGGCCTTCGCCGGTGTCCGCAAGGACGACGACCTGAAGAACCTGATCGCCTACCTCAAGGATGCGACAGCCAAGTGACGCATCCCGACCCGGCCTTCGCGCCGGGTCGCCCCGTCTTTCCCGCCAGTCAAGAACTGGCGGATGGACCGGCCAAGCCTCGATCGGAATCGCGCCGCCTCGGCTGGAGATGGATCGTGAACCAGGACGGTTTGCGGAACAGCCAGGGGAAGTTGAGGCGCTCGCACAGCTTGGCCAGGATGATCGGCAGGACGATGCCTCCGATCGTCGCTCCGATCATCAGCAAGACCCAGCCGCCGCCCAGGCCAAGCTTCACCATGATCACCCGCGTGCCCGCCGTGGCGATCGTGTGGGAGACGAAGATCGGCAGCGAGTAATTCCCGACATAACGGAACACCCCATCGAGCCGGAAGTCCGATAGCGTGACGCACAGCGCCGTCATGGCGAAGATGGCGAACATGACGCAGGCAAGCCGGATGATCTGGATATGGCGGACATCGACATAGATGAAGGCCAGTGTAACCACCACGAACATCGGCACCAGGATCGCGGCGTGGATCGGCTTCAGCCCGCGGGCGCGCTCCAGGATGCTCTGGGATCCGTAATAGCCCATCAGGAAGAAGACATAGTTGCTGCAGAACCGGTCGAGCGAATAGTTGCCGCTGTTGACCTGCGCCACCGCCAGTCCGCCGGCGAAGGCCAGGACGACGAAGGACGGCACCGGTCGCAACACCCGGGTGACGACGAAGAACGCCAGCAGCACATAGACGAACCACAGCACGTTGATCGGCTGATACGCGATCAGCAGGATCGCGTAGGGGTCGATCTCGTGGTTGGCGACGCCGCCGGTCATCATCCGGAACGCGTACTGGATGAAGCACCAGACGATGTAGATGTAGACGAAATGCAGGACCGTGCGGTTGACGAACTGGTCCAAAGGCCGGGCGATGCTGCGGAAGGCGAAGATGCCCGACGCGAAGAAGAACAACGGCATCCGGAAAAGACTGAAAAACTCGTTGTTGTAGCGGAAGAAATCCTCGTGCAACCCCGCCGCCGTGTGCACACCGTACATCGCGTGGCCGTAAACGACCAGGATTATGGTTATGCCTTTGGCGCACTGAACCCACGCGACCTTGTCGTCACCCATCGGATTTCTCGAATCTTTTGACCAATTGCACGGTAAGTGGGCACTTTGCCACTCCCACCCCGCTTTGGCACGCTGGTTTGCGGAGTGCTCCCAACGTTCCCCGTCGTCAACCATCGGAGAACCGAAGCGTTGCGACGCGGCCAAGTCATCGCCAATAATGGCGAAACCGTGAACTTACTCCTCCGGCGCAATACGGGCTATCGAGGCATGAGAATTCGGCTTACCCGGATGAACGCTGCCGCGCTGGTCGTTGATTCGCTATCCTCCCTCCGGTGAGTACCGCGAGTTCTCGGTGTCCGGAGCTTCCCATTGCTGGGCTGGACATCGATCGATGGAATGGCGTGAATGACCAATCTTCAATTTTACCTGCTGCGGAACCTGGAGCGGGTGTTCTGTATCCTGGCCCTGATGGTGCTGGCGGGGGCCCTGATCCCGTACCTCTTCGCGTTCCGCTCGGGCATCGAGATGAACCGCGACTTCGCGAGCGAGGTCGACAGCGGCAACATCAAGTTCCAGGCCGCGACGCTCTCGATGTACTCGATCGGCCTGCTCTATATCCTGGCGGAGCGGGCGCGGCTGCCCAAGCTTTTGACTGGAAACTGGGCATTGCTGGCACTGACCGGGTTCTGCATGTTCTCGGCCCTATGGTCGTACTATCCGGACGCCACCTTCCGCCGGGCCTTCGCCCTGGTCCTGTCGACGACCTTCGCCTATTACCTCGTGCTGCGCTTCACGCCGCGCGAGTTGCTGGAACTGGTTGGCTGGGCCCTGATGTTGGGTGCGGCGCTCTCGCTGGTGCTCGTGATCCTCTATCCCACTTCCACGATCCATCAGGGCCCTCCGCTGGGGGGCAGCTGGCTGGGATCGTTCGGGCACAAGAACAGGCTGGGCCGCATGATGGCCCTGGGCGTCGTGATCTTCGCGCTGATGCTGATCGAACCGGGCGGCAAGAAACGCTGGTTCCCCTGGGCGGGCCTTGCGCTATGCGCCTTCCTGCTGGCGATGTCGCAGTCGCGGACCGCCTGGATCACCGCGATCGCCCTGTTGCTGACCATCCAGCTGCTGCGGTTCCTGCGCGGCGCCCGCCTGCCGATGTCGCTCCGCGTCGGATCGCTGCTGATCCTCGGCTTCGGCATGATCATGGCGGTGACCCAGTTCCTTGTGGTCGGGCTCGAGGCGGTCGGCCGCGACCTGACCTTCACCGGCCGCACGACGATCTGGACCTACGCGATCGTCGCCGGCATGGATCATTCCATGCTGGGTGCGGGCTACCGGGCGTTCTGGACGCCGGAAGGCGCCAGCTATGTCTACGCGCGCATCTGGGGCGAGATCGGCAACGGCCACAACGGCTATCTCGATGTCTGGCTGGAGCTGGGCTTCGTCGGCGTCGGGCTGTTCCTGCTGGTGTTCGGCACCGGGTTCAAACGGGCCTACGCCCGGTTGATCGGCAGCGACGACATGGCCGGGCTGTTCTACATGCTGCTGATGATCTACGCGCTGATCTACAGCATGACCGAGAAGTTCCTGCTGGAGCAGAGCGAGCTGACCTGGGTTCTGATGATGGTCACCCTGCTCTATCTGACGCCACGCCGCGCGACGGTGCCGAGCCAGCGGCCGGTCGCGGCACCGAGGGGTGGCGCCATGGGACGCCGCGTCGCCCAAGGCCCGATGGCTGGTGGTCCCATGGGCGGCACATACCCGGCCCCCGGCGAATAAGCGACGTACGGGGGCGCACGTCCCCTTCCCCGTGACGGCTCTGGACCGTCAGGCGGCCCCGGTATCCCGGTAGGTCGCCTGGCAGTTCGGCGTTTCCCAGACGGTCACGTGATCCAGGATGGCGAGGCCGTCGCTCCGGCGGCGCACGGCGGGAGCCAGCCGTTCGAACCAATGCTTGGCGAGCCATTCGGCGGTGGGCGGAAACGGCACGATATAGAGCTTCTGGTCCAGCAAGGTTTCGCTGGTCTCCACATGGCCTTGCTCGCGAACCTCGACCGACAGGCGCTCCAGCCAGTCCTCGAAGGCCATGCCCGTCGGGGTGAACAGCGACAGCACCGGGTGGTCCGCTAGGTCGAGGATCAGGCCATGATCGCAGGGAGCGTCGACATGGGCCATCATCTCCTCCTTGAGGAAACCGAAATCCAGGACCATCCCCGCCTGCTCGCCCTGATCCCGCAGCTTGCCGGTGGATGTCCGGCAGCAGGCTTCGACGAGATAGCGATGACCATGGAGGTGGCGGCATTTCGAGCCATGGCTCGCGATCCTATGGCCGGCGTCGATGCCGATCTGCCGCGTGATCGTGAATCCCATCGGGGCGAAACTCCACTATGCTGG
>NZ_AVFL01000072.1 GCF_000576635.1 Skermanella stibiiresistens SB22 | reverse complement strand
CATCACCATGCCGGGGATCAGCTTCTACTGCGGCAGCAAGTTCGCCCTGGAGGGAGTTTCCGAGGCGCTCGGCAAGGAGGTGGCAGGCTTTGGCATCCGGGTCACCGCGCTGGCGCCCGGCCAGTTCCGCACCGACTGGGCGGGCCGCTCTATGGACCGCACGCCCCGCAGCATCCCGGATTATGACGCGGTGATGGATCCCATACGCGCCGCACGGCAAACCAAGAGCGGCAACCAACCGGGTGATCCAGCCAAAGCGGCGAAAGCGCTTTTAGACTTGGTCGAGGCGGACAACCCGCCGGTGCGGCTGTTCCTCGGCGAGGATGCGTTGGCCTTGGTGGATGCCAAGTTGGAGGTCATGAGAACGGAATTGACCGCCTGGGACACGCTCTCGCGCTCCACAAGCTTCGTGGTGTGAACTCGGCATTCAGATCCGCCACCGAGAAGGTTGACCTGATTCGGCGGTGGCTTGGGTCGATTTTGGCGTAGGGTTTCCGTTCACTACCGAGGCAGGAGGAGCGGTTCCGCCTTTCCGGGAAAGCGGTGGCTGTACGCCTCAAGCTGATAGGCAGGAGGTATTATGCGGACAATCGGTTTGATCGGCGGGATGAGCTGGGAAAGCTCGGCGGAGTACTACCGTATTCTCAACCAAGGTGTTCGAGATCGGCTCGGCCCAACGGCCTCGGCGCGGTGCCTTCTGTGGTCGTTCAATTTCTCTGAGATCGAGGAACTCCAGCATCGGGGCGACTGGGATGAGCTAAATGCTTTGATCATAGAAGCGGCGCAACGGCTCGAAACAGCGGGCGCCAATGTCCTGTTGATCTGCACCAATACCATGCACCGGATGGCGGCAGAGGTCGAAAACGCGGTGAAGGTGCCGCTCCTTCACATCGCCGATCCCACGGCCGAGCGCATCAAGGCGGCAGGCCATCGGACGGTCGGGCTGCTCGGCACCGCGTTCACGATGGAACAGGACTTCTACAAGGGGCGTTTGGCCCAGCATCACGGATTGAACGTTATCATCCCAGGCGACGAGGATCGCGCGACGGTTCACCGGGTAATCTACGAGGAGCTGGTCGCCGGGCAGGTCATTCCGGACTCGCGGGAGGACTACCGGGCCATCATCGCACGCATGGTCGATGCCGGGGCGGAGGCGGTGATCCTCGGCTGCACCGAGATCATGCTGCTGGTTCGGCCCGAGGACAGCGTTGTCCCAATCTTCGACACGACCGCGCTTCATGCAGAGGCCGCCATCGAGATGGCGCTGGCTGATTGAACGGCGACTTTCCGGTTCCGTCAAATCTATCGCGCCAAATCCTGAGTGTCTGTTCGCAGACGGGACGTGCCGACCTGTGCTGACCGGGATGCTACTTTGAGTTTAAAAAAGGAATGATCCATGGGAGGTTGCTGGCTATGACGGGGTTCGTCGTCAACAGCCACCGAGCCAGCATCATATGGGTACCGCTGTCAGAACCGCAAAGACTTCTCCGGCCTCCTGGGACGCCTCGCCGACGTGGATGAGGTTCTGACGGACCTCGCGGCGATGGAGGCGGACGGCACGAAGCCGGCGCGCTCCGCACCGAAGCCGGCACTCCCTGGGGCGGCGTTGCGCAAGGAGATCATGGCGATCTGGTGCCTGTGCTTCTTCGGCATGCGGTGGCGCGCCATCGGGCAGCTATGCGATATTCCGTTCAATACGCTGTTCAGCCTATTCGACCGCTGGACCCGGCTCTGGACTGTGGCGTCGCCTGCTCGACCGCCTGCGCCGCACCTGGCGGCTGCCCTGCAGTGATGCCGCCGAGTCGACGGCTGTCGTAATCGACAGCCGCTCCCGCTGGTCGGCCCAAAGCCGCATAGGTCGTTGTTTCGATGGCGGCAAGAAGATCAACGGCGTCAAAGTTCACCGGGGGTAATGTCACGGGAACAGTGGCGCTCCGTGGACGTTGACGATAACCTTTTTCGATGCGGCCCATCCAGTGTGCCCGCCACCGGTTCCTGCCCGCTGTCATCCAACACGCGGTGTGGCTTTATCCCCGGTTCACGCTGAGCTACCGGGACGTTGAGAACCTGTTGGCCGAGCGGGGATTGGATGTCTCGTACGAGACGATCCGGCGCTGGGTCGGCAAGTTCGGCTTGGCAATCGCACGGAACCTGCGGCGGCGGCGGTGCGAGCCCAGCTCGCGCTGGCATCCCGATGAGATGGTGGTGCGGATCAACGGCGGGCGGATGTGCCTGTGGCGGGCGGTTGACGATGAGGGCGAGGTGCTGGAGGTCCTGACCCAGCGGTGACGGAACAAGGCCGCGGCCCGAGAGCTCATCCGCGAGCCGCTCAGGAAACAGGGCTTCGCGTCGACCTGGGTGACAACCGACAAACCGCGCTCCCACGGGACGGCCTTCAAGGAGATCGGCCTGAGCGCCGACCATGAACAAGGGGTTTGCCAGAACAACCGGGCCGAGGTCTCCCATCAACCGCTCCGTCGACGAGAGCGCAAAATGCGGCGGTTCAAATCGCCGGGATCCACCCAGCGCTTCGTCTCGATGCACGCCGCCACCCACACACACAACACCTTCAACCTCCAGCGCCACCTGATTCCCGCCGAACCCCGCGCACCTTCCGAGCTCAGGCCATGGCCGATTGGAACGCTGCGGCCGCTGCTGCTTGACGATGCTCCATGACTCAGGGTCTGTTCGCGCCGGCCAAGTTCCCATGACAGTGCCTCTTGGCGAGCTGGTTCTGCCTTGGGTAGACCGCTAGGCGGCGCAACAGGGTGGACGGCGCCGCTGTCCCTGTGCGCACGGACGTGGCCAGCCACAGCAGGTCAACTCAAAATGCCGCTCCTCGACGTAGCCTCGCTGCGTCTTTCGACGGCGGCAAACCGAACTGCCGCGCATATTCTCGACTGAACTGGGTTGGGCTCTCGTACCCCACATCGAAAGCGATGGATGTGGCATTGCCTTCTCCGGCGATAAGCAGAGACCGAGCGTGTAACAACCGCACATGCTTCTGGTACTGGAGCGGGCTAAGCGCGGTCACGGCTTTGAAGTGACGGTGGAAGGCGGAGACACTGAGTGCCACCATCTCTGCCAGAGCCGCGACGCGCAAAGACTTGGCGAAGTTTTCCCTGATCCACCGAATGGCAATGCCAATCCGTGAAAGAGCGGTGTCGGACGTCGCAGTATCCCGCAGCATCCAGCCCAGCGGTCCTTGCAGGACCCGGAAAAGGATTTCGCGCTCATAGGCTGGAGCGAGGGCGGCGATCTCGTTCGGGCGCACCATCAGGCGCAGCATCCGAAGCCAGGCATCGAGTAGTTCAGGGGTCACAGGCGCTACCGAGAAGCCAGGGCTGTAGAGTTCACCTCCGGCAGGTTTAGGCAGGTCCGCAAGCAGGTTTGCGACGATCGCAGGCTCGAGCGTCAGGCTGATGGCAAGATACGGATCTCCATCATCAGACGGATGCAAGGAGCCGACCGCCGGCAATTCGACCGACATCACGAAATATGTCGCGGGATCATAGCGAAACGTGCGGTCGCCAACCGTCATGGTCTTGAACCCCGTCAGGATCAGATTGACCATGGGATCGTAGAGGGCGGCAAGCTGATGTTCCGGAATTTCTCCCTGCACCATGGCTATGCGCGGAATACCCGTCTCCGTGCGGCGGTTCTCAGCCCGTGATGCCAATTGCCGCAATTCCTGAAGCTGTGTGTCCATGGATTTGTTGTTTCACACAGACGGCTCACATTCAACGATCAAGCAGATATAGGCAAGAATAGAAGAGGATCATGGGAGCGCTCATGAGGGCACGATGGCTATGACTGATCCATCCAATCGAAGGGTCGCCACATGAGCATCGTCATCATCTCCGGCGGAAGCCGCAGCCTCGGCACCAGCATCGCAACCCAGTGCGGCAGGCGCGGTATGAGCGTCATCCTCACCTACCCGAAGAATTCGAGGCGCTGCTCGCCGGGCAGACGGCGCTCGGTCGCGTCGGCGACCCTGATGATGTCGGCTGCATGGTCGCGAGCCTGCTGTCGGACGACAGCCGCTGGATCAATGTCCAGACCATCGAGATCGGCGGCGGCTACAACATTTGAGGAGGTTCACATGCTCGATCATATCTTCCTTACGGTCGGCGATATGGGGCGATCGATCGTCTTCTACGAGAGGGTGCTCCCGCTCCTCGGGATCACCGACCGCCACGACTATGAAGGCAAGCAAGGCCCGGCGGGTCATCCCGACCTCAAGGGCTTCGGTGCCAAGGGCCGGATGTTCGTTTGGCTGAGGCAGGGCACAGCCGCACCCGATGCCATGCATGTCGGCTTTGTCGCGGATTCCGAAGCCATGGTGAATGCCGCCCATGCCGAAGCTTTGGCGGCTGGTGCGAGCGAGATCCATGCACCGGGGCCGCAGCTTCACTACGATCCCCGCTACTATGCGGCGCAAGTTTGCGACCCGGACGGCCACAGCCTCGAATTCGTTTTCAAAAGCTGGCAGCATGGGGGCTGATGCGATGCCACTAACGCCGTCGATGTCGACACAGCATTGACCTGTTCACGCCTGACGCGGTGATCGACGACCCGTTGACGGGCCATTGTTTCGACGGTCATGCCGGCATCCGCGATTACATCGAGCGATACTTCATCGGCTATCACACGGTGACCCGTTTCCTCTCGATCGAGACGATCGGCTAGACCCGCGCCCGCGTGAGGGTCGATTTCACCGGAGACTTCGGTCACGAGATCGGCCTCCTCGACATCTCGGTCGATGGCGACGGACTGATCACGCGCATCGACGCCGATCTCGAATAATCACAGAAGAAGAAACACCCACATGAACACTCTCATGATCTATGGAGCCGCCGGCTATACCGGTGGCATGGCTGCGGAGCATGCCGCGTCTGCCGGACTTGACCTCGTTCTTGCCGGTCGCGAACAAGACCGGACGAGATTGGAAGCGGTAGCCAGCCGCCTCGGCGCGGGTGTCAGGTTGTTCTCGATCGATGATCCCGATGCCGTCGCGGCCGGCCTTGCGGGCGTCTCCGTTCTGCTCAACGCCGCAGGTCCCTTCGCGAACACCGCCCGGCCTCTCATGTCCGCCGCGAGCGGTGCCGGGGTGCATTATCTCGACTTCTCGGCCGAACTCGACACCTACCGCGAAGCTTTGGCGCTCAATGCCCGAGTCCGTGCAGCTGGAGTCATGCTTCTGCCGGGAAGCGGTGGAAGCGTCGCGATGTTGGGAAGTCTCGCTGGACATGCCGTCGCGCGCGTCAAGAATGCCCGGAAGATCAGCATTGCGCTTCATGTCACAGGAGCGATGTCGAGAGGATCGGCGATCAGCGCGAGCCAGAGTATCGCGCCGGAAACGCTTCGTCTCGTTGGCGGCGAACTCGTCACGCGCGGCCCGGATGAAGCCCGCGACTTCGACTTCGGCAGTGGACCGCAATCGTCCTTCCCCGTGACGCTGCCCGACCTCGTGACGATCTACCAGGCGACCGGCGTGCCTGACATCGAAACCTTCGTCCACGTCACCGCGGGTGCATTCCCGACGGGAGAGATAAAGGGTCTGCCGGCCGGCCCCAGCTTCGAGGAACGTGAAGCGAGCCGCTACCATGCGGCCGTCGAAGTCACCGACGCGGACGGAACGGTGGTTCGTTCTGTGCTCGATACGGTGAACGGTTACACCTTCACGTCCATGGCCGCCGCAGAAGCGGCCCGGCGTGTGCTTGCCGGCGAGGTCCGACCCGGCTTCCAAACGCCTGCAAGGCTGTTCGGCAGCAGCTTTGCCGAAACGATCGCCGACACCCGTATCGTTGATCTTTGTTAAGAGGCGGTTTTCACAATTCCTTTGCTACGTGTCCTTCAACCAGGAAGATGTATACGGCCTGGAGCATTGACTGGATTATGAAGCCGAGGCGGTCGTAGCGCAGAGCGAGGCGTTTGTTCTCGAGGACCCAGGCATTGCTGCGCTCGACCGGCCAGCGCCGCTTGCGGAGATCGTTCTTCGCAAACGCGAGGCTTTCCGCGAAGCCTTCCCCAAGTTCGACCCGACGAAGCTGGCGATGTTCGGTGCTGATGATGTCGAACGACTAATGGCCAACCCCGACATCATCCGTGCTCCCTCCGTGCCAAGATCGAGGCAACGATCCGGGGCGCACAGATCTTCAACGCCATGCAGGAGGCGGACAACCACTTTGCAGCCTTCTGCTGGTCATTCACGGATGGGAAGCAGTTCCGGGCTCGGGCTACAGCACGGAGACCGAGCTCTCTCGGACGATATCGAAGGCGCTCAAGAAGCGCGACTTCAAGTTCGTCGGACAGACGATCGTCTATGCCTGGATGCAGGCCGTCGTCATCGTTAACGATCATTCGTCCCTCTGCTTTCGCAGGCATGAGCTCGAAGTAACCGTCGCTGCCTTTCAAGCGAGAGGCGCAAGGTGCAGCGAGGCAAAGCGGCGAACTAGGGCTGCCCTTGAGCCTTCCGCTGACCGAGGGGCAGTGCCCCCGCATCTATATCGCGCACGGCCCCGCGCCCTGCGGAAGGCAGCGGCGCTGAGCAACCCTCGCTGAATTCCTGATCGAGCGATTTCACAGCCATTCCCGCACACTCGACGAGTTTCTCACGGGAGCGCCCCAGGCACGCATAGGAGGACCGTCCGCAAAGCGTTAGCAGGATGTGGTCGGTAACCTGTGTCCCTCTCTCCGAATTATGCTTCGCCACGTATTTCCGGATTGCCTCGCTGGCCGGCTCCGCTAGCTTGGCCGCCATCTCACGCTCTCTTGGATCATCGGCGCGCCTACCCTCCTTGATCATATAGCCCCTGCGAGTTTCGTGTGCGGTATAGTGCCGTACGGCTTGGATCAGAAGTTCCGTCAAAGCCTCCGCCGGCGGCTCGCCGGCGTTGTGGCGACAATCGTGATCGCCTTCGCGGTTGTTGCCTGAGGTCGTGAGGCGACGGGGCGGCGTAAGTTCGAGGACCGCCCCGTCGATATTGACGTGCCCCGCAACGTCATTGTTCGCGGGATTATTCCGTCTGGCAGACCGCTTCGATGTTGTTGCCATCGGGATCCAGGACATAGGCGGCGTAGTAGTTCGCGTGATAGCGCTCGCGGAAAGCCGGACCACCATTGTCCGTACCACCACTGCGAAGTGCTGCCGCATGAAACGCCTTCACGGTCTTCCTGTCATCGGCGGTGAAAGCGATGTGGATCGGGCGTCTCGCTCCGCTCTCCTCGTGAAACCACAAAGTCGGATAGCCATTTTTGCCGAAGCCGTGTCGCGCACCGCCATGGGACGTGCGGGCCGGATCGATGCTGATGACGAGCGAGAGCCCCAGCGGCGCCAGGACAGCTTCGTAAAATCGCCGCGATCGCTCCGCTTCAGCGACAGGGAATTCGATGTGATTGATGATATCCGTGGACATGATCCTCTTCCCCATCAGGCCTGCGAAGCGCCGCCATCGGCGAACAGTTCGACGCCGTTGACGTAACTGGCGGCGTCGCTTGCAAGGAAAGCCGCCACTTCAGCGATTTCCTCAGGCTCCCCGATGCGACCGATCGGGCTCTTGTTCTTGAGGAAGGCCAAACCTTCTTCCGCGTGCTCGCCAAAGGCATCACGCAGCGACTGGGTATTCGTCGGCCCCGGACTAACGATGTTGATACGGATGCCGGAGCCCTTGAGGTCGCTGACCCAACTCCGAACCAGATTGCGAACAGCCGCCTTGGTGGCGCCATATATGCTCATGGTGGGGCCGGGATCGATGGAAGCCGTGGAACCGACGATGACAATGGACGAGCCCGCCTTCATGAGCGGCAATGCGCCCTGCACGGTGAATACGATGCCCTTTACATTCGTGTCGAACTGCTGGTCGTAGTCCGCTTCGGTAATCTTCCCCAGGGGTGCATGAATACCGCCGCCGGCGTTGGCGACGAGGATATGGATCGGACCAAAGCTGGAGCGTATCTCGGAGAACATCGCCTCCAGACTGGCTGGGCTGGAAACATCGGCGACAATGCCGGCAGCGTCGCCGCCGAGTTTCGTGACGCCGCGATCAAGCGCATCCCGGTGGCGCCCCGTGATGATGACCCGCATGCCCTGCTTTGCCATCTTTCGCGCGATGGCAAAACCGATCCCGCTGCTCCCGCCCGTCACGACGGCAATCCTTCTGTCCGATGCACTCACTGTCTTGCTCCTTTTCTGATGACACGATAATAGCGATCGCTACAATAATCTGGCAAGGGTTGTTGAGCTTTTTCGTAGCGATCGCTATTATCGAGTTGAGTCGGAGAACCACCGTGCAGGAATCCAAACGACAACGCCGCCCCCGGCGCGAGTTCAATCGTGAAGAGGGGATCAACAAAGCCCAAGCGCTGTTTCACAGGTATGGCTTTGACGGCGTCGGCGTTGCTGCATTGACGGAGGCCCTCGATATAAATCCGCCGAGCCTTTACGCCGCCTACGGCAGCAAGATCGGACTGTTCGAGCGCACACTGGAGCGTTACGTCGTTGAACAGGGCCTGCCGCTATCGGAGATATTCGCCGAGGATAGATCCCTCGGAGACGGCATAAGGCACCTCTTCATCGCGGCTGCCGATCAATATAGCCGCGATGCGTCGTGTCCGGGATGTCTTGTCACCGAAGGCGCGCGCGCCGCCGATCCTGATGCGCGTTCGATCGCACTGAGGATCGGCAATCAGATGGCGGAAGCGCTCAAGGCTGCGATTTCAAGCCACGCCCCTGACCAAGCGGACACACTTACGGACGTTATTGTAACCACTTTACGTGGCTTTTCGGCAGCAGCTTACGCAGGTATGAAGCCCGAGAGGCTGAGGGCCGTCGCCGGTTTCTCGGGCGAACTGCTGGCGAGGGAACTGGACAGCGCCGGATCCTAGGGTCCAGACTCAATCATAGCCAGTACGCCACCATGGTTGCGATGGCGAGGGTTGCTTCGTAGTTTCTGGCGAGTTTGTCATAGCGTGTGGCGACGCGGCGAAAGTCCTTCAGGCGATAGAAGACGGCCCCCACGGTCCAGCGGAACCGGTACCGGGTTTTGTCGAAGCGCATCTTACGCTTGCGGGACGAGCGTCCCGGAATGACGGGCCTGGCACCCTTGCCGCGGATCACGGCTCTCAACTTATCGCTGTCATAGCCCTTGTCGGCCAGAACGTGACGACAGCCCCTCACCTCGACCTTGGTGCAAAAACAGCCGTAGAGCTTTCGCGGCGGCAAGCGGATCGGTATAGAGGTCGTCCGCTGAACCCGAGGGCCCTGATGCCGTACAAGGCGAATGAACCGCGTCGCCACAGGATCCCGAATGCGCGGTACAAAATTGAGAATTGGGCCGAATATGACGCCGCGCTGCGGCGGCGTGGCAGCCTAACGGTTTGGGTGACGCCCGAGGCGACCGCCGTGTGGACACCGGCAATGACAGAGCGACGGGGCCGGCCGAGGAGCTA
>NZ_AVFL01000071.1 GCF_000576635.1 Skermanella stibiiresistens SB22 | reverse complement strand
GGGGGGGGGGGGGGGGGGGAGTGGAGGGCAGGCGGCTCGAACTCGAGGAGATCAGGGTTCGTGGCGAGCTTGCGCTCAAAGAGCGCGAGTTGGCGCTCCGTGAACGCGAGGCCAACAAGCCCCAGGGCATCTTCGGCGGCTTCAGCGCCGTCGGCGTGGGCGTCGCCGTCGCCATCATCGGCTTGGCAGGGAACATCGTCACGACCTACCTGCAGGGAAGCAACCAGATCGCGGCCGAGGAGGCGAAGACGCTAGCCAACCTGAGGCTGGAGCGCGAGAAGTTCGAGACCGGCCTCATCACGGAGGCGATCAAAACCGGGAACGATGTCGAGGCGGCTCAACGCAACCTGAAGTTCCTGCTGGAGGCAGGATTCATCAACGATCCGAACGGGAACATCGCGCGCCTGGTGAGGGACCCGGCCGCAGTTCCGACGCTGCCCTCGCAGTTCGTCGCACCGCGCTTCGAACCGGTCGCCGACTTCACGGAACGGAGCAAGTACCGGCTGCTGGCAAGCCGGGTCGGCCTTCTGCTGGCGGAGAAGTCAAATCGCCCAATCAGCTGCACAGCTTTACGATTAGCAGCCGATCTGGTTCTGGCACCCAGGTTCTGCGTAGAGGGCGCGACAAATCTTCGCCTTCGGATTGACTATATCGAACAAGACGCTTCGGCGTCGACCTTGCTGGATGTGGAGCTGTCTGCGCTGAGCATGGGCACGGAAGAGGTTGGGCATGCGCTGCTACGACTTGCGCCGAGCGATAACCTGATGTTGCCAAGTCATACTCCGTTGCACGTGCGAGCACCGCGACCGGGCGAACCTGTCTTCGTCATCCATCACGCCATGGGAAGGCCAGCGCAGGTGTCGCGGGCAGGCTGCCATATTGAGGACGTGCCGAGGGACTCAAAAACCTTCGTTTACATGTGCGATACCATGAGCGGTTCTTCTGGGGCTCCGGTTTTAGCAGAAACCGACATGGCCTTACTTGGGATGCACATGCTGCGCCATGGCGGCCCGTTAGGCGAAGGCGGAAAAGCGGAAGCAATTCTCATGACGCATATTGAGGCTCAGGATGCCGCCATCGCCTCTGCGCTACGCGCTCCCGGGACGCCATGATGTCAAGGCGGGCGGCTACGTTTGCTAACGGCGATCCGGCACGAGCTGCATCGAAGGGCTGCATCCGGTCGCGCGCCTCGGTCCGGCATCCGCCGCCAGCGTGATGAGATGGACGGCCCACGCATCAAGGCACGTTCAGTGCCATGTGACGGATAGGTCCCTTTCATCCCGGAGATTGTACGATGTCTACGGCGTTCATCGATCTGGCGATAGCGCGGCGGAACCGTCATCCCGCCTTTGACCCATGTCCGGCCCCGTAACGCAACACCGGATCGCCAGCCACCCCCAATGCGCGGTGCGCCTGGGTTCCATTATGCGCTCAGCTCACCCGGTGAGCAATCACCCCTTTACAACTTGTACATTTGGTCATTCACCTAAATAGATTAACCATTGCTATTTTAGGATGTTATAATCAGAAACAATAAAATTGAAATTTTGACCATTTCTATCAAAATCTAACCAGCGCAGCCTAAATATTCTGTAGGAATTGATATAAGTGGATATTCGTTATAACGAATATCCACTTATATCAATTCCTAGTAAAAACGGGGAGTGCTAAATTTACCATTAAGGTAATTTGGACAACCCTTCGTCTCGACAAGAATCTGCAATAAATGATATCTTAAACTGTACGGGCAGTACGAAACATGATGTCAGATGCAGCAAACCCCACGAGCTTGTACCGCCTTGCCCTCGCCGCGCTGCTAACCTTACCACTCGGCCTGCCCCTCACCGTGCAGGCCCAGCAGCAGCAGAGTGGCACCTCGTCGCCACCAACGGCGTCCGAGGCGGCCTCGACGCAGAACTACTGGACCCCTGACCGGCTCCGCTCGGCGCAGCCGCCCCAACTGCCTAGCCCTGCCACCCCGGGCCCACAAGGGATGCCGCAGGGATCTCAGGTCCAGGCACCGGAACTCACGCGCCGGCCGAGCCAGACCGAACAGGGTGAAGGATCGCCGCCCTCGGTCGACCCCGGCGAGAGCCTCCGCCGGCCGCTCGGCTTCGAGCCCAGCCAGGAAACGCCCTCCAGCCGTGGTAACACCACCGAGGCCACCAGCAGCTTCGGCGCGTTCTTCACGACAAGCCGCGTCTTCCCCGACACGGCCACGGTAGTCTACCCCTATGTGACGGCTGGCAAGCTGTTCTTCCGTGACCCACGCACTAACCAGAACTTCGTCTGCTCGGCCTCGGTGCTACGCCCCCGCATCGTCGTGACGGCCGGCCACTGCGTAACGCATCCGAGCACCGACGCGGCGCAGCGCTACTTTCACACCAACTTCCTCTTCGTCCCCGCTTTCAACAACGGCACTGCGCCGTACGGGTCCTGGACGAGCAGCCAGCAGTGGGTACTGAACGCCTGGCACCTGTCCAACGGCTCCGTGCCTAACTCAGGGGACGTCGCGTTCCTTATCATGAATGACCAGCCCGTCGCGGGCCAGACGCAGCGGATCGGCAACGTGACGGGTTGGCTCGGCTGGCGGACCCAGGCACTTTCGCGCAACCACGTCACGATGCTCGGCTACCCGTGCAACCTGGATTCATGCACCCGGATGCAGGAGACCAACGCAGGTACCTTCGCGGACGGGGGCAGCAACACCTTCATCTATGGCTCTGCGATGCGCGGCGGTGCCAGCGGCGGGCCGTGGATCCAGGACTTCGGTGTGGCGGCAGCGGGTAGCCCGCCGGGAACGCTCGCGCTCAACTACCTTGTCGCTGTCACTTCCTACGGCCCAACCGCGACGGAACCGAAGTACCTTGGTGCATCAATCCTCGACAGCAACTTCGTCAACGTCTTGAATAGTGCGTGCAGCGCAAGCCCAGACAACTGTTAGGCCAAGGTCCCGTAGGTGTGCCGGGGCAAGCACGCCCCGGCACCACTTGTCGTGTTCTTGAATGTGAGGACCCGAGCGTGTCCGACACGGATCTAACCGAGGTGCGGCGAGTGCTATTCGAGGGCCTGGGCGGCCGCCGCTACACGCAGGCTTCGCCCATTCTGCCCAACGTGTGGCTGGCCTTCGGCGTGCAGCCAGATGCCCCGCAGGACGTGCTGCTGACGCCGGACCGCGAGGCTCGCGCCGGGCTCGTCGCGCGCGACCTCCGGCTGGCGGTTGACCGACACCGCGCACGGCTGCGCCGGGCCCGCCGGCGAACAGGTGGCGCGCGGGATCCTGCGCGGGTAGCGCACATGCCGGGCTTGGTCGCGGCAAGCCTTCGCTTCGACGAATTGGTGACGCTCGTCCTTCCGGCCACGCGGTGGTGGGGCGAGCAGATCGCCCCGCTCGGTCACGCTCTGGGCCGCGAGCAGGACGCGGCGAGGCGCCTGCTTCCCCTGACCGAGCCCGAGGTGCAGACCATCGGCGCGAAAATCGACGAGTTGGAGGCCAAGCGGCGCGTCGCCGGCGCAATCCTTCGCAAGGGCGAGGAGTTCCCTCATGATCTTCTCTGGATCATTGCATTGGTCGGAACGATTTCCCGCCCCCGGGCGCGACGCGGCGCAACTACGACGCCGAGCGGCCTGGAGCTCGCGCGGGCGTTTAACGTCTTGTTCGAGGACGCGTCGGCGGACCACGAGGAGGTGTCGGAAGGCGACGGCGTCCCAATCGAGCGTTCCATCTGGCAGGTCGCGCTCAACCGCCCGACCGAGGCGGCAATCATGCAGTCCTGCCTCGCGGTGAAGGCCGACGCGGCACGGCGGCTGTTTGATATCTCCTGCCGGAAGGTGACTTGGGCGGTCCTCGACAGCGGGATCGACCGTGCCCACCCGGCCTTTTGGGACTGGGGCGACGGACGTCCTCCCGCTGATGGCGAGGCGAAGCCCTCGCGTGTCGACCGGACCTATGACTTCACGCAGGTGCGCACCCTGCTTGACCCTGCGGCTACGGCGCGGCTGTTCCAGAATGGTGCGACACTGACCGAAGCGCAGCGCACGCTAAAGGAGCGTCTGATCCGCAACCTGCAGGACCTCGGCGTCGCCGAGCCGGAGCGCGAGGCGCCGCGGCAGATACGGGAGCTGAGGAATCGCCTGGAGCAGGGCCTTGAGCTAGACTGGGGACTACTGGAGCCGCTCCTGCGGGTCGCCGCCCCCCACCCTCCCAGCGTCGGCCACGGCACCCACGTTGCTGGGATCCTGGGAGCCGACTGGCGCGTGCTCGGCAGTCCCGTTCAGGACGAGCGCGGCGCGCCGGCTCAGGCCTACAGGGTACTAATGCAGGGGGTCTGTCCGGACATCCGGCTGTACGATATGCGCGTGCTGTCCGAGAACGAGGACGTGCGCGAGTTCGAGGTGATCGCCGCACTGCAATTCATCGGGCATCTGAACCGCCGCGCTGACGCTCGCCTGGTGCACGGGGCAAACCTCAGCTTGTCGACACCTCACGACGTGACCAACCACGCCTGCGGCTCGACTCCTATCTGCGAGGCCTGTGACAGCTTGTGGTCGAGCGGTGTCGTGCTAGTTGCTGCGGCTGGTAACCACGGCCACCAACGCTATCGCTTGGCTGATAACCGCGAGCTCGGAGGCTATCATGCTATCAGCATTACCGACCCTGGCAACGCCGACGGCGTGATCACTGTTGGATCCACGCACTGCAAGGCGCACCAATACGGCGTCAGCTATTTCTCCAGCCGGGGACCCACCGGCGATGGGCGGCGCAAGCCGGACTTGGTGGCCCCGGGCGAGAAGATCACGGCACCGCTGCCGGGGAGCGCGCAGGGCGAGGGCATGGGCACGAGCTGCGCCGCCCCACACGTGAGCGGGGCGGCTGCCATGTTGATGGCCCGCTTCGAGGAGTTGCGCGGGCGACCCGCGCGAATCAAGCAGATCCTCTGTACGACCGCGACTGACCTCGGTCGCGAGCCGTATTTTCAGGGCGCGGGCATGCTCGATACACTGCGCGCGCTCCAGTCCATCTAAGGCCCGCGGCGGGCAAGATAGGGAGAAGGGCGATGGTTCAACTGAAGTCAGTGCCTAAGCCGGCAGCAACAGAAGTGGCGGGGTCGCAGCGCCCACGACCGGAACCGGATCCGGTCCATTCGCGGATGGTACTCGCAGGCTCGCCGAAAGCCCTCACGGGGATGGGGGTGTCGGGCGGGCGCCTCGTCGCCGGTAAGCAGCAGCGGCCTCTCAGCGAAAATCGGGGCCTTGAGACGGTAATCGGCGTCGATGAGCGGACCCAAATCCTTGAGACCGATAAGGCGCCTTGGCGGATGGTTTGCGCGCTGGACATCGAGGCGCCCTGGGGCGGATTCGTGGGCTCCGCCTGGTTCGCCGGCCCGCGTACGCTCATCACCGCCGGCCATTGCGTCTTCGATCGCAGCCAAATGGGCGGCTGGGCGACGAAGATCACGGTCACGCCCGGACGCAGCGGCGGGACAACCCCTTTCGGCTCCTTCGTCGTTACCCGCTTCTCCACAGTGGACCAGTGGACTGATAGTCAGAATCCCGATTACGATATCTCAGCGATCCATCTCGACGAAGCGTATGGCGACGAGCTCGGCTGGTTCGCGATCGGTGCACTGACCGATACGGAGCTCCAGGACCAGCTCGTGAATGTGAGTGGCTATCCATTCGAGCGGGGCGGAGGCACCCAGCAGTGGTGGGCGCGCAACCGCATCCGCGCAGTTGAGCCGCGTCGCATCTTCTACGACGTGGACACCTCCGGCGGGCAGAGCGGCGGTCCCACTTACATGATCGAGGCTAATGGCACCAGCGCGGCGCCGCTCGTCGTCGGCATCCACGCCTATGGTACCGGCGGCACCCCAAACTCGATCCCGCTGCTTGTCAACTCCGCCCCGCGGATCACGCCGGAGGTTGTGGAGCAGATCGGCCGCTGGATCGAGCAGGACAGCGGCAGTCATTGAGCGAGGCTGCGGGGGACCGGATGCTCCACCAGGGCCAAGTGCTGCGCGACGACGGTGCGCCGGTGCCCGGCGCGCTAGTGGCAGTCGTCTCCGGCACGGCGCCGACGCCGGAGGTTGGGATTCGCTGCGACTCCGAAGGAAGATTCCGGATCGCACTACCGCCGGGCCGCTTTCGCCTGACAGCGCACGCACCAGACGGGGCGCTCGGCAGCACTGAGATCGAGGCAGTCGGGGCAACGGCAGCTGCCCCGGTCGAGATCCGCATCGTTCTCGAACGAAGCCCATAGTGTTGAGGCGGGTAGGAGGCATGGTTCTATTGCAGCTTTTCGCGAGGCAGCGGATTGGATAGAGGGGCAGCGTTGGATTTATGCGGCATGAAGGCGCGATCCGGAGCATCGAAACAGGCCGTCCCTTACGCGATCCCGTATATTCCTGCAACTCGCCGAGGCTCGTCGGACTTCTTCCGGACCGACAAGGATTTCGGCGATCCGGATACCTATTGGACCAAGTTCGCCATCCCAAAGGCCGGCGAGGTGATCGGCGAGTTCCAGCCGGCGCTGTTCCGCCGCCTAAGCGCCCAGCAGCCGGCGAGCTTCGGCGATCTCTTCGCTCATCTCGGCCGTGGTGGCGGCCCAGCGCGGCCGGCCCCGCTCCAGGCCGCGGTCGACCGCCTGTTCTCGCCCGAACGGTTGCCGCCCGGCCCAGTTCTGGCGATCATCGAGGACCTTCCCGGTTCGGGCAAGACCGAGGCGGGCGACCTAATAGCCCAGCGGCTCATCGCCATGGGCCGGGCGGACGGGTACTACAGCGGTCTTCCCACCATGGCGACCGCCGATTCCGCGTTCGACCGCAAGGTCGCGGGCGCGCGTGGCTCCTCCTTCGCCGACGCCCTGTTCACCGTATCGCCGCAGGTGGTCCTGGCGCACAGCAAGCGCCACCGGCACGCCGGCTTCCGGGTCGTGCCGACGTGGGCAGCTCTGGAAACGGGAGACGGCAGCGCGCTCGATTGGTTCGCGCGGTCATCCCGCCGCGCGCTGCTGGCTGATTTCGGCGTCGGGACGGTGGATCAGGCGCTGGTCGGGGCGCTTCGCGCCCGGTACGCGACGCTGCGCCTCGCCGGGCTGTGGCGCAAGGTCCTCATCATCGACGAGGTCCATGCCTACGACGACTACATGCAGGTGCTGCTTGGGTCTTTGCTGCGCTACCAGGGCATAATGGGACATTCGGTCGTGTTGATGTCCGCCACGCTGCCCAGCCGGCTCAAGGCGCCGCTGATCCGGGCCTATGCCAGCGGCGCTGGTTGGAATTCGATCGCCGACGCCGCCGAGACCCTCGGGGCCCGCCCTTACCCGCTGCTCACGAAGGTCCATGCCGATGGCATTGGCCTGCATCCGGTGCCTCCCTCGCCCAGTACCGGCCTTCGTTCCGTCCACATCGCACCTGCCCATGACGAAGGGACGGTGATCGCCCGGATCGCCGGGTGGCTCGATGGCGGGCGCTCGGTCATCTGGTTCCGCAACACCGTGGACGACGCGGTCGAGGCGTGGGAACGGTTCCGAGCCCTATCCCGTGAATCGGGCTGGCCGGAGCCCGTGCTGTACCATGCCCGCTTCCTCCCAGCCGACCGCGCCGCCGCCGAACGGCGGCTCCACCGCATCGCCGGCAAGCACGCCGTTCCCGCGGATCGCCGAAGCCGCCTGGTGATCGCGACGCAGGCCGCGGAACAGAGCTTGGATCTGGATTTCGACGAGTTGGTCACCGACCTCGCTCCGGCGGATGCGGTCTGCCAGAGGCTGGGGCGCCGGCGCCGTCACGCGCGGGCGTCCGACGGCTCACCGGCCATCGATGGCATCGACCGGCGCCCGGACAGTTCCATCCTGCTCTTCACCCCAAAGCTGGATGCGCGGTCGGCCTCCAGGGACTGGTACCGGCGGACGTTCCCCCATGCCGCCAACATTTACACCAACGATGCCCAGCTCTGGCTGTCGGCCTGCCTGCTGACCGAGCCGGAAAGTTTGCGCGGGAAGTCCCGCCCGGAAGGCGGCTTCGTTATGGCTGAAGACATCAGGCCCTTGATGGAGCGGGTGTATGCCGATCCTGCCGATCCAGCCTTCAGGCAGGCTGTGCCGGCCGTCCTGCTCGGACGCCATTACGCCGCAGTCGAGGACGACTTGTCGAAACACAGCAAGGGCAGGCAGGTGGCCCTCGCGTTCAAGGGCGGTCTTGTCGTCGAGTGGAACGCCGAGAGGCGGGCGGACGATGCCGACTTGGATCCGGAGGACCCGAAGACCCGCTTGGGCGAGAACTTCAACGTGCTCCTGGCCATGGTCGAAGGCGGCATTCCGCGCTTCCTCGACGAGGACGGTGATCCGCTGGAAGCCTCCGAATGCCGCTGCCCGGCTCGCCTGCGCAATTTACCGGAGCAGGAATCCCTCAAGTCGCTCCTGACGAAGCATCTCCCCGAACCCCAGCGGAAGAGGCTTCGCGACCGCGATATCATCCTCCTCACCCCGACCGACGGTGGAAGCTGGTACGGAGAGGCCGACGTCTCGGATCGGGAAGGCCGGTTTCCCCGGCAACGGGGGAGGGTGACCTACAGTCCGATCACTGGTCTGCGGGTTGCCAGACCGACTCGATAGGCGCGCCCAACCTAATCCAGAGTATTGGGCATCCACGCTCTACGGTGACGCGATCTTCATCCGTCACCTCCCACGTGATTTCGATCCCGGCCTGGGGTGCTCAGCGTGGGGAAGCTGCGGCAAGATGGAAGCCTATTCGTCGTGGGACTTTCGGTGCATCGATCTTATCCCGCCTGGTGCTTTCTGGGTCAGGCCCCTCCGAAACCGGTCGGTGCGGAATGGCCAACCTTGCCAATGCGCGGCACGGCATGGGATCCATTGTTCCGGAAAGACGAGCTCTGTGGAGGCATCATGGACAGCTGGAACTCGACGGAAGTCCCCACCTTCACGCTGATCAAGCCGAAGGGCGCCTTTATCTAACCCGTATCACTCGTCCGGCAGGAAATCCGGGTCCAGCAGCTCGGCCTCTGCCCACGGGCACTGATCCGGGAAAGCGCGACGGCCGATGCCGGTCTCCTCACCGGCCCAGCGGACCGCGCGCGGCCACTCAGCCTGGAGAAGGCGGGAAATCTCCCCCGTCAGGCTTGGGCTGTCGGCCAGCAGGCGGTCGATCTGGTTCCGGCTATCGCGGATGGAGCGGCGCCAGCTGTTGCCGCGGCGCCCCGGCTGGTACCGCCACTTCAGGAGATGGGCCATCAGCCGCTCGAGCTGGCTGGCCAAGGCGCGACGCTCGGCTCGGACCATGGCGTCCAGTTCCTCGGCTATGTGGACTAGGTCCAGTGAATTGACGCTGCCGCGCCGGGCCAGATCGGCCTGCTCGCGCGCCCACGCCGTCAGATCGGTCTCGTACAGGGCTGTCATCGACATCGTCTCCCAGCCAATTGTCGCTGATTGAATATCACCAATGGTGGTGACCAGTCGATGCGCCAGAGGTGATGGTAGACAAGTGGGGTGCCGCCATGGACCGTGCGGGATCATGGGCTAACCGTTCCAAGGCGTCACCCAACTCTGGATACGCTTGGTGGCGTGTTGCAGGGATATGCGGGATCGCGTAAGGGACGACCTGTTTCGATGCTCCGGATCCTGCCTTCATGCCGCATAAAGCCAACGCTGCCCGCCGCCACCACATTCCGCGGCCGAAGCGACGCGTGACGAACTGGTCCGATTATGACGAGGCTCTGCGGCAGCGGGGCAGTCTCACCGTGTGGTTCACGGATGAGGCGATCGTCGCGTGGAAAGCGGCGCCGCGGACCACACCGGGC
>NZ_AVFL01000070.1 GCF_000576635.1 Skermanella stibiiresistens SB22 | reverse complement strand
GGGGCGCCGGGGCCGGGGCCGGCGGCGGATCGGCGACTGACGCCGGCGCCGCCTTCGGCGCCTCGACCGGGATGTCCGGCTCGCCGATCGCCGCCATCGCCTCGATCGACAACCGCTGGTACTCGGCGCGGAAGTCGACCCCCCGGTCGCGCGCCCGGGTCACGGCGCGGGCGAAACCGGAGCGGGGCGGCCCTGGCTGGTGGGAGATCTGGGCGAAGGAGCTGGGCTGGCGGCTGGAGATGCGCTGGTTGACGGCGTCGAGGGCCTGATCCAGCAGCAGGGCCTCGGTCGAGACGGGTTTCCGACTGTCAGAGGGCATTGGACACTCCGCCGTGCGACTGGAGGACGGCCCGGCGCTCGGTCACCACCGCCGCGTGGCGCCAGGCGAAGATCGCGGCCTCCGTCCGGTTGCGGCATTGCAGGCGGGCGAGCAGCTGGCGGACCAGCAGCTTGGTGGTCGGCAGGGTGGCGCCGCGGTTGTTGGCGATCTCCTCGTCGGTCATGCCCTCGGACAGCAGCGGCAGCAGCGCCAGATGCGCCTCGCTCAAGGTGTCCAGAAGCGTCAGCCGGTGCTGGTCGGCGGCCATCACGGAGATCATCGCCGGGGCGACGATGGCGTAGCCGGCCGCCGCGAGGTTGAGTTTGGCCCGGAGGTCGTCGGCGGAACCGCTCCACACCAGCCAGCCGTCCAGCAGGGTCACGAACTCGCGGACCCGGCCGAGCTGGCTCGGCATGAAGACGCCCAGGGTGTGGATGCCGCGCATCAGCCCGGCGTTGCCGCTGGAGATGATGTCCTGCAGCCGATCCAGCGAGCGGACGCTGAGCAGCAGCGTTTCCTTGCTCCACCGGAGTGTTTCCAGATCCTGCAACCCGTCGATCCGCCGCACCTTGTAGCCGATCACCTCGGTCAACGCGGGCTGAACCTGGGGCAGCGCTGTCAGGCAGCGCTTGAACGCCGCGAAACTCTTGCCGGCTTGGCCCTCGGAATTCGGGCGAAGTCCGGGCGTGGCGGCGCCACGGGCCGCGGATGACAGGTTTGCCACTCTGTAGTCCTTTGATTTGCTGTAGTGGGGAGGGGCCGGCGGATGGTTGGCGCGGCGCCGTCCGTTGTTGGTCGTGGTGGGGTCGTCTCTTCCTGTTTCAGCCGATCGAACGGTGGGGTCGAGCTATCCGTTCGCTTAGTATTGATACCATCTCTAACCCTAAAATGCGCGGAGAATGAGAAACATTTTAATTATTTTTTAAGCTAGACCTGAAGTAAGTTGCGGTGGAAATCGATTATCTCGAAATGGGTATCCATCTATCGATACGCTGACATCCAGCCATTCGATAGGAGGGGGAGTCTCCGCGGGCGATCGCCGCGAACCGGCCGAAGGGCGCCGCTAACGCGTGTCAGGGAGCCGGAAAAGTCAGGGACGACGTGGCTTTGGGGCGGAGAGCCATCTTCAGCCGCCGGCCCTCCTCGCAGTCGCCATCCACGCCGCCATCGGGCCGGATCGTCATGCGGAAGTCTATCCCTTGGGGTGGCGCGCGGTCGGACCGGGTGATGACTCCGAGCAGGGGGGTCTCGGCCAGCCCCAACATCTCGCGCCAGCCGACCGGTTCCCCGGCGGTCTCGTGATCCGGGTCGAACCACAGCACGGCCCGCACCGGCCTGGTCATGACCAGATGGCGGATGAACCGGCCATGGAAGCCGGGAGCCAGGACATGGGAGAGGATATAGTCGGGCGCCCGCCCACCCGTGGTTTCCAGTGTTTCCGTCCTGCCGACGCGCACCACGACGAGCGCCGCCGCGTCGCCGACCATCAAGGCGATACCCTCCAGCAATCCGGGAGGCGCCGCGCGGGACAGGACCAGCACGACGGCCAGCCGGGATTGGTCATACTGGCCGGGATCGTTCAGGTTGGCGAAGGGATCGCTGACCGGACGGTCGCGATAGCCGCCGCGGACGGCGCGGCGCGCGCCGGCATCCTCGAACACCGCCTTGTTGCGCCGGTAGATGGTGTCGAACAGTTCGGCGTGGCGCTTCCGCGCCCGATTCATGAAGGCGGCGGGGTGGCGGCGGTAGTTGACCAGCGGTTCGGGGATGACCTCGCCGCGGTGCCCCTCCGCCCCCAGCCTCAGCCAGAACTCCCAGTCCTCGTAGCCCTCGCGCATGGCAGCGCAGAAGCCGCCGCCGGACAGGCCGGCCTCGCGCCGGAACACGGCGGAGATGCTGACATGGTTGTAGTAGCGCAGCCGGTCGAGATCGAGCGACTCGGATTTCCAGACCCGTTCCTCGCTGCCGGTCACCCGCAGCCAGGAATAGGCCAGCGACACCCCGGCGTTGCCCTCCATCAGCAGGACGCACTTCTCCAGATAGGTCGGCTCCATGGTGTCGTCGGCGTCGAGACAGCAGACATAGATGCCGCGCGCGATCCGCAAGCCGGCGTTGCGGGCCGCCGGAGCCCCCTGGTTCTCCTGCCGCAGCAGGATGATGTCGTCCACCCTTTCCAGCGCAGCCATCACGTCCTGGGTGACGGCGTCGGTCGAGCCGTCGTCGACCACGATGATCTCGATGTCGCGCAGCGTCTGGGCGCGGACGCTGGCGATGGCGTCGCCCAGGAAGCGGCCATAGTTGAAGCAGGGGATGATCACCGAGACGAGCGGCTGGCGGTCCTGCCGGCGGACCAGCGGCGCGTCCAGCCATTCGACCGGTGCCGCCAGGGGCGGACGGGCCGGGAACAGCACCGCGCGCACGGTCTCCTTCAGCCCTTTCGGGATCATCAGGACAAGCTGTTGGAGCACCAGCAACCGTGTGACGGCGAAGCTCATCCCGGCATCCCTCACCCGCCAGCCTCCACCACGGTGCCCCGTGTCGACCCCGGAGCCGACCCTTCAGCCGATCCGTCGATCAGCGAGCGGTAGAGACCCGCGACGTGGTCGCTGATGACCGACAGGGAATAGCGCGTCTCGACCATCTCCCGCGCGGCGGCGCCGAAGCGGCGGCGCAGATCGTCGGACGCCGCCAGCCGCTCCAGCGCGTCGGCCAGCCCCTGGACCAGTTCGCCGCTTTCCTCCGGCGGCACGAGCAGGCCGGTGACACCGTCGATCACCACGTCGCGGCAGCCGGGAACGTCGGTCGCGACCATCGGCCGGCCGCAGGCCGCCGCCTCCAGCAGGCTGACCGGCAGCCCTTCGCGGCGCGACGGCAGCACGGCGATATGGGCGCGGGCCCAAACCTCCTCCGCGACGCGGTCGACATGGCCGAGCCAGGTGATGCCGGGCTCGCGGCTCCACGCCTCCAACTGGTCGCGCGGGATGGCGGTGGGATTGCGCCCGTCCCGCTCGCCGACCAGCAGCAGCTCGACATGGGGCAGCTTGGCGCGCACCCGCCGGAACGCCTCGACCAGCGGGGCCAGCCCCTTGTCCTCGATCATCCGCGTGGTGATCGCGATGGTGACGGTTTCGGATTTGGGAAACGGCAGCGCCGGATAGCGGGCGAGGTCGAGCCCCGTGCCACCGATGACATGGACATGGCCGGCCCGGCGCAGCTGCCACCGCATCAGCACGTCCCGGTCGGTCGGGTTCATGGTGACCAGATGGACCTCGTGCCCGGCGAAGGCGGCGCGCATGCCCAGCATCACCAGGGGCCGCAGCAGCCGCGCCTTGAGGTGGCTGGAGGAGAACAGGTAGCCCAGCCCCGCGAAGTGGTCGAGGATCCGGATCGGCGGACCGAACGCCCCCACCAGCCGGGCCGCCAGCGTGCCGATCAGGATCGGCTTCATGCCGACGCAATGGATCAGCGCCGGCCGCTCGCGCCGCAGGTATTTGACCAGCGCCGAGGCGATCCGGAAATCGTTGAGGATGTTGAGGCCGGAGCGGTCGAGCTTGAGCGGCACCACCTCGAACCCGGCCCGCTCGATCCGCGCCCGGTCGGCGCCGCTGGCGCCTGTGTTGCAGATGACAGTGATGCGGTAACCGCGTTCCGCCAGCCGCTTGGCGAGGTTGAGCCAGTGCAGGCAGAACCACCAGTCCTCGGACACGAAGAAGACGACGCGGGTGGAGACACCGGCCGCGGGTTCGGTCACGAAGGAGCGCCGGGGAACAGTCCTGACATCCATGTTCTGCTCCAAGCGCGCCCGCCAATTTCTTTTCGAATTGGTGAAAGTGCTGGTTAACTAATGGTGAATGCGATCGTTGTCAAAGGTAACCGCAGGCGGCCAACTCGCCCGCCATATGCCCCGGCGGCGGCGCCACGGCTGTGATCGGCGACACTCCCGGATGGAGCGGAAGGGTTATCGACCGCGCCAGCAGCCGCAACGGCCCCTCTCCAGCGGTTTGGAGACCATCCCCATAAAACGGATCGCCCACGATCGGCGTGCCGAGCGAGGCGCAGTGGATGCGCAACTGGTGGGTCCGCCCGGTCCGGGGCCGAAGCTCCAGCCACGTCAGTTCCCCCGCCGATCCCAGCACGCGGTAATCGGTGACGGCGGGCAGCCCGGCGGGATCAACCCTGATCCGCCACCCGCCCGTCTCCGGCAGCACCTTGAGCAACGGCAGGTCGACCCTACCCTGGTCGGCGGGCGGCCTGCCGCGCGTGACGGCCCAATAGGTCTTGTCGACCAGCCCGCGCGAGAACAACCGCCCCAGCTTCTTCAACGCCTTCTGATGCCGCCCCAGCACGAGGCACCCGCTGGTGTCCCGATCCAAACGATGCGCCAGCGCTGGCGGCCGCTCCATCTCGAACCAAAGCTCCCCCAGGAAATCCCCCAAACTCCCCTGCCCCCGCGGCCCCGGATGCACCAGCAACCCGGCGGGCTTGTCCAGGATCAGCACGTCGTGGTCGAGGTGCAGCACCCGCGCGTGCAGGTCGGCGGCGGTGAGGGGAGTGGGGGTGGTCATGTGAAAAGCCTTAGATCAAGCGGCGAGCGAAGGCGTGGGGAGAACACAGAGCGACACGGCGGGAGTCTTCACTGGAGTCCAAACGGGAGGCGAGAACTTTTCGAAGGCTACCTCACGAGGATATGTCTTAGAGCACCTATCACAACCCTATTTAGACACACCTAAGTGGTTGATTTTGCTATGTCGAAGCAGGTTATGTTAGGCGCTCTTAGGGCGCCGGGGCAACCCCTCCGACCAGCCAAACGCCATCAGACGACCGCCGCGGGAGCTTCGAGGGGCATCAGGCGCCGCTCGACTACGACGATGCGCCGGAGTGGGCGCGGTGAGGCGTCCCGAAGAACAGCTCCAACGCGCCGTTGTGCAGCTTCTGCAGGTCTATCAGAGCCGCAGCCTGCTGACGTTCTGTCATGTGCCGAACGGCGGATTGCGGACACGGACCGAGGCGGCGGCACTGGAGGCGATGGGCACCACGCCTGGCGTGCCGGACCTGCTGATCTGGCTACTAGGCGGCGGCCATTTCCAGGTCGAGTTGAAGGCGAGGACAGGCAAATTGGAGCTATGGCGGAATTTGGGTGACGAAGTGTTCAGGCGGCGCTGTGTGATTTTGGCACGATGACCTCGATGCCGTCGCGGAATTTGACGTCTTGGATGATCTTGGGCAACTGGTTTTCGCCCTGGAGCCGTCGCCAGGTTCTGGATGCCGCCGTGATCAGCTTAAAGGCCATCAGCTTGGCGGTGTTCTGCGTGAGCGCGTCCTTGGTGCGGACCGTCCGGTGCCGAACCGTGGCGAACACGCTCTCAATCGGGTTTGTTGTGCGCACGTGGCCCCAGTGCTCGGCCGGGAAGCTGTAGAAGGCCAGCAGGGCATCGCGGTCCTTGGTCAGGCACTCGACGGCCCCTGCATACTTGGCGCCATACTTCTTCTCGAAGGTATCAAGGGCTCGCTCCGCCGCCTTGAGGTCCGGCGCCATCCAGATCTCCCGCAGGTCCTGCTTGATCGCGGGCTGGATGGATTTCACATGGGCGTCGCCGTGTACGTCATCCGGTTGCTGGATGGGCTGGAAGCGCTGCTGCGGGAAAGTGTGCCGGCTGTCGGGACGCTGTCGAAGGGGTCAAATGCCCCACTCTGGAACCAGAGAACGACCCGTCAGCACAAATGCCAATGGGCCGTTCTAAGCGGCTGAGGAGATACGATCAAAGAACGAAGTCGTTAGCCACCGCTGTAGTCACGCCAACTACGCTGACCTCAATGTCAGCGATCTGATCTCCGTTGACGTCACCTTGCAGAAGGCCGCTGGCAAAACGCAGATGACCAGCAGTGCTGGTAAATGCACCAGCTCCGATGAAGCTGAACGCCTGGTTCCCATCGACGCTGGTATCGGCATCAATGGTAGAAAAATCAATCTTATCGGTGCTGCGGAGGAAGTCTTTGATCACATCGCGAGCCGTGCCGACAGCGCTCTCGCTTATGGCGTTGAAGTCGAACACATCAGCGCCACCTCCGCCTTCAAGCTGATCCGTCCCAGCACCGCCGATCAGGATGTCGTTGCCGAGACCACCCGACAGGCTGTCGTTGCCCGAACTGGCGTTGAGGATGTTGTTAGCGCCGTTGCCGATCAGAGTGTTGACGAGCGCGTTGCCGTTGGCGTTGATGGCAGCCGTGCCAGTCAGTTCAATGCGCTCGACGTGCTGGGTGCTGAAGCTGACGCTCACCGACGAGCGCACCGTGTCAGCACCTTGGTTGGCAAGCTCGGTGACGCTGTCGCCAACATCGTCGACGTAGTAGACGTCATCGCCCAGACCGCCCGCCATGCTGTCGGCGCCGGCACCGCCGTTTAAAGTATCGTCGCCGTCGGCCCCGTCCAGGTTGTTGTTACCCGTCGATCCTATGAGGGTATCAGCATAAACGCTGCCGCGCACACCTTCGATCGAAATGAAAGTGTTTGTCGCTCCTAATGTATCTGTAACAGAGGTCTCATTGGTGCTTAGGGTCACACTAACGCCCTGGGTTGCCTCCCAGAAGAAGTCCACCATGTCGAAGCCGGCGCCGCCGTCCAGCGTGTCGTTACCAGGGCCTCCGCTCAGCCAATCGTCCCCAGCGCCGGCCTGGATCTTGTCGTTGCCCCCGTAGCCGCCGAGCCGGTCTCCCAGAGCCGATCCTGTCATCAGGTCGTCAAATTCTGACCCTTTAACCTCACCGATGTTCCAGAGGGTGTCGAGGCCACCGAAACCATCTTGGACTATCCAGGTGCTTCGGGACAGATCCACTACTACCCCTGCCGGATCAAGTCTGTAATCGACCTCATCAATGGCATTTCCGACGCGGGTAGAGTCGCCGATGATCAGGTCGTCCCCAGCCCCGCCGAACAGGCTGTCGTCGCCGCTACCGCCATCAAGAGTATCGTTGCCGGCGGCTCCCCTGAGAATATCATCCCCGGCACCGGCCATGAGGATGTCGTCGCCGCTCTCCGCATTGAGGTTCTCACCGCGCGCCGAGCCTATCAGTAGGTCGGAATAGTATGAACCACGGAGTTGCTCGAAGTTCGTGATCGTGTCAGTTCCGCCCCAACCGTCCTTGAAGGCTTTGCCTGCGCCAAGATCGACGTGCACGCCGGTCGGACTGCCGTCATAATCGATCTCGTCAAAGCCAGCGCCGCCGTCGAGAGTGTCGTCGCCTCCGCCGCCCTCGACATCGTCAGACTGATTGCCGCCTGTGACAATGTCATTTCCGCCCATGCCGTCCAGGTTCCATCTCCCGGCGGAACTGGGGCTGACGGCGTCCACGCCGGTTATCCTGTCGTTGAAGTTGGATCCAACGATGTACTCGACATTCTGGAACGTGTCGATCGCCCCCCAACCATCCTTAACCGTTCTGGCCGCGAAATCAGCGACAATACCGGCGGGATCGTTGAGGTAAGATATTCGATCGTCTGATGACGTTTGTCCTCCATCCAGGAAATCGGCTCCGCTGCCGCCGATCAGAATATCGTTACCGTCACCGCCATCCAGCCGATCGTCGCCGCCGCCTCCAGACAGGCTGTTGGTCAGCGCGTCGCCAATCAGCAGATCGGCGTAAGTGGAGCCCTCCAGGCGCTCGATTGCGATGATCGTGTCAATGTAGCCCCAGTTGTCAACGGCAGTTCCAGGTGCGACTAATCGGTTGTTGAAGCTGACCTCCTCCTGGCTCAAATTCACGCACACGCCTGAAGTGTCAGGACCAGCCACATAGTACCCGTCTTCCGAGTAGGTCACCGTATCGAACCCGTCGCCGCCGTCAAGCATGTCGGTGCCGCTGCCGCCGATCAATGTATCGGCGCCGCCGCCGCCAAACACTTGGTCGTCGCCATCACGAGCAAAAACGTAGCCGTCCTCATCCCACCCGATGATGGTGTCGGCGCCGTTGCCGGCGTGGACGTTTTCGATGCTTGTGAGAGTATCTGTGCCGATTTCAGCGCCCGAGGCGGTGCCGGCGCCAAGGTCGACCGTAATGCCCTGAGTTGTGAATTCATACATGACATCGTCGGAGCCACCAGCGCCGTCAACCATGTCGTCGCCTGCCATTGGGCGAAACCAGTTACCCCTGTTGTCGCCGATGAGAGTGTCATTGTATCGGCTACCGTCGACGTGCTCGATGCCAATCAACGTGTCCGTACCACCCTCGCCATCGTTCGCAGTACCGAGTGCCAAATTGACTATGACGCCGCTGATTGCGCTTGAGAACCCGACTGTGTCACCAAACTGACCATCCGTGCCGCCGTTGAGCGTGTCATCACCAGCACCGCCTTCGAGGGCGTCATATCCTCCTGCACCAAGGATAATGTCATCCCCTGCCAAGCCGGCGAGATAATCGTTTTCGGTCGAACCATTCAGCACGTCGTTGTTAGGTGTTCCAAGAATGTTCGCCATAGTTCCCTCTGCAACGGGGCATAGTGCCCAACATGGGCATGTTCAATGTCTCAATCGTAAAAAAAGCGTAAAAACAAGCTTGCAGCGGAACAATTAACTATAATTACCGAAGCTGTTTGAGGAGTGGTGCATCTAGAGTATGATCAAGGCACGGAGTGGCTGTTAGACGTGAATTAAAGTATATGCACTCTCAAGCATCAAGAATATTTAGAATATGACAAATTCTAGTTTAGAAGTTGTTCATGTCATCCGCTCGTTGGAAACGCTGCTGCGGGCGGAAGGTGTGCCGCCGGTCGGGACGCTGGCCAGCGTGGTCGACGTCAAGGCGCGCGGTGACGGCGATGTGCAGGAAAGGGCACGGTGATGGCTCGCGACACGCCTGTAGCGAAGAAGTCCACATCCCTGCCGGCGACGAAGCCGGAAATTACCGAAATGGAGCAAGCCGAGGTCCGCGCGCTCACCAGGCGAAAGAAGGCTAAACGTCAGGCGCCGCGGTTCGCGGTGAACTGGAAGGACGGTGGACAGGTCCAGGTAATGCCGGTTGGCATCCACGCTGACGTTGCAAGCGTCAGAGTAATGAATGCCTTCGGCACCACGAGCGCCGAGCTGGCCGAACGCTTGATCAACCAGATCATCAACACGACTCATCTGCAGTCGTCGAACGAGCCGGTTGCCGCTGAGAACCTGAACGCCGCTTTGGCCGCAGTGACGGGCATCGCGCCGCGGGATGAAGCCGAGGCGATGTTGGCGGCTCAGATGGTCGGCGTCCACTGGTTGGCGATGGATCTACTACGCAAGGCTAACGACCGAGCCCTGCTCAACGACGCGGGCAATCTGGCGGTCAAGCTGCTGCGGACCTATACGACGCAGCTCGAGGCGCTGAAACGCTACCGCTCGGGCGGCGAACAACTGGTTGTGGTTCAGCACCAGCACGTCAACGTCACCGCCGATCAGGCCGCTGTGCAGGTCAGCGGCGGTAATTATCCGGCTCCCGAGGGTAGGGGGGCGCCATCGAAACCGAAGGAACAATCCCATGCACCCGGACCCATCACCTATGAATCAGCCACCTCGCTGCAATGCCCGAACCCGGCGCGGAACGTCGTGCCAGTCACCAATGGTGCGGGGAAAGCTCCGGTGCAGAATGCACGGCGGCGTTGATGGGGTTGGGGCGCCGCAGGGTAACTGCAATGCCTTTAAGCACGGCCGCTACTCTGCCGACACCATCGCCCAACGGCGGGTGGTAGCGGCCCTGCTTCGCGCCTGTCGGGATCAGCTCGGTGAAATATGTGACCCCAGAAATGGCACTTGAATAAGACAATGAAGTGAGATGGTGAGAAACAATCCGTAAGTCTCATTCTGTTGCTGTTCAAGATTGGAAAAGCCCGCCGACAGAAGCATCGGCGGGCTATGGAGAGCGGCGGGCGAGATTACTGATCAGAGAACGAAGTCGCTTGCCGCCATCGTCGTAGTACCAACTACGCTGATCTCGAAGTCAGCAACTCCGTCTCCGTTGACATCGGCTTGGAGGAGGCCGCTGTCGAAGCGCAGCTGACCGTCGACTCCCGTAAACGCGCTTAGCCCAATGAAGGCAAAGGCTTGATTGCCGTCTGTTCCGTCCGTGTCCGCGTCGATGGTAGAAAGATCTATCCTGTCGGTGCCGCGGAGAAAATCCGTGATCACGTCGCGAGCCGATCCGACAACGCTCTCGCTGGTGGCGTTGAAGTCGAAGGCGTCAGCCCCGCTTCCGCCGTCGAGCCGATCCGTGCCGGCGCCGCCGATCAGGGTATCGTTGCCGGCACCACCTGATAGGCTGTCGTTGCCG
>NZ_AVFL01000069.1 GCF_000576635.1 Skermanella stibiiresistens SB22 | reverse complement strand
TCGCCCACGCTCTCGCCAACGATCCGGCCCGAAGGGCCCACGTCTCCCGCAAGATCCTCGACCGCGTCCCAGTCCTGTTCGAGCACCAGCCCAGCATCGACGCCTTCGACGAACTCTTCGCCGGCTGAACACCGCACATGGAAAAGGGCCGGGAGAGGTTCGCCCTCCCGGCCCTTTTCACCCAATCCAATGAGGCCGATGGTCAGGCCGGCTGATGGTCAGGTCGGCTTTTGGGCGATGAAGATCATGCCGAATACCGGGCGGCCGCCGCTGTTGCGAAGCTGCTCACGGGCGACCGACAGCACCTTGAAGCCCGCGTCGGCCAGCGCCTTCTGGACATAGGTCCTCCGGTGGGCGAAGCGGCCCGCCGCCGACACCTCGAAATCGGCCAGGAACGACTCCTCGACCGAGAAGGCGAACAAGCCGCCAGCTTCCAGCACGGCGGCGACCTTCTCGAAGATCGGCTCCAGCCGGCCGATATAGCCGCACACGTCGGCGGCCACCGCCACCGAATAGGCCCGGTCGATCTCGCCCAGTCCGACCTGGAGATCGACGGCCTCGATCTGGTCGTAGATTTCCTTCTCGAGCGCCACCTTGAGCATGTTGCGCGAGATATCGACTCCCTTTTGGAAATCGGTGATGTCGCGCAGCATCACGCCGGTCAAGCCGGTGCCGCATCCCAGGTCCAGAACGCTGTCGAACCGGGTCCGGCCGGGAACCGCCTTGAGCAGGTAACGACGGATCAGGCCGGGAACCCGGTAGCGCAGCTTCTCGATGACGTCCCGCTCGTAATAGCTGGCGTATTCGTCGAACAAGCCTTCCACGAAATTGGCCGGGATCTCGTCCATGTCCTCGTCCCGGAGCAGGGACAGCATGTGCTTCGATTTCCAGTTGGTGGGATCGAGCGCCAGCGCCTTCTCGAACGCGGCCAGCGCCTCGGCGTCGCGGCCGGGGATCTTGTGCAGCGCGTTGCCAAGGTTGTGGTACAGCTCGGGCGCCTCGGCGATGGCCAGCGTCCTGCGGCAGACATCGACGCTGCGGCCATATTCCTTCAGCGAGTTCAAGGCGCTCGACAGGTTGACCGCGGCGTCGACCATATCGGGATGGACGCTCAGCACCGTCTCGAACAACTGGATCGCGCCGAGATGCTCGCCCTGCCCCATCATGGCGAGGCCCAGGTTGATGTAGAGCTGGGGATGCTGGTCGGGCTCGGAATTGTTGATCGCCTTGACGTGGAAGACGACGGCCTCGTCGAACATCTTCATCTGCTGGAGATGGACCGCGAGGTTGTTGAGCAACTCCCAATCCTTCGGACGGGCCATCACGGCGGTGGCGAGATCCTGGATGCCGTCGCTCAGCTCACCCTGACGGGCGCGGCAGGCGCCCCGCAACGCCAGCAGGTCGGCGTCCTCGGGAGCGCCTTCCAGCGCCGAGTCGACCGCGGAGCGGGCGCCTTCCAAATCGCCGCGGGTCAGGAGGATCGCGGCGCGATTCCTGAGATCCGCCTGCCCGCCCGCTTCCGCCAACCCTTCCGCCGGCTTTTCCATCATCAGTTCAGCAGACATCAATTCTCTCCAGATTTCGGCGCTCGGCCGGCGTCGTGGCGGACACCAAGGGCGCGAATGACGGGCACGCCCATCGCGATGGCGTCCGGCATCTCACGCGAAAAGGTTTAGGACGTAACTATTCGAGCCGGTCGATGAGGACCCGTCGTCCGAGGCCATCAGGAAGCGCTGGGCTAGTTTGTCGACGAACTTGTCGTCCTTGAGGTCGGACAGCTTCATGCGCTTCTCGATCGCCGCCGCCTGGGCTTCGACCGATTGGTTGGCGAGTTCCAGGGGCAACCCAAGCGCCGTCGTCACGACATGGCGCATGCGCTGGTCACCCAGGATGTCGTACATGTTCCTGGCGGTCCCGGCGTTTTCCTTGAAATACATGGCCAGCGGCACGGCCGAGTTTTGGGAGGACAGACCCGCGTCGTACTTGTTCTTGACGTACAATTCGGCGAGGTCTTCCTTGGTGCTGTCGCGCTGAATCTGGCCCAGCCCATTTTCCCCCAGCTTGAGCATGGAGGCGGCCGTCTTGAAACGCTGATCGACCAGCTTGTTCATCAAGGCGTTGGGGTCGTCGGCCTTTTCGGTCAGGACCTTCTTGATAAGGCCCATCTTGTCGGTTTCCTTGCCCAACCCGACGGCATCCATGACGTACTTGACCAGCCGCTTGTTCTTGAACAATTCCTCGACGGAGGTGACCTTCTGGATGTTCTCGTTGAAGTAGGCGACTTCGGCCTTGACGTCCTTCCGGGCCGCCATCTTCTCAAGCCCAGCATCGCCCTCCTTCACCGCGATCTTGTATGCGGCGACCGCGGACATCTTCGCGAAGGCGATGGTGCTGGACATGGTCGGACTCCTCGGTGGTCCCTAACTCCCAAGCCCGCGTCTCAGGCGGTGGGGAGTTGGGTTGGAAGACCGGCGCCGGCGACCGCCTCGGGCTGCGCCGCCAAGCCTTCGATCATCTGCGTGTTGATATCGATTAGGAAGTCGACATCGAGCGTGCCGGTGATGTTTTGGTCGATTTCCCGAATCACCGCCTGACCGATCGAGATGATCTGTCCGCGCAGACTGGCGGGCAGACGGTTTTGATCGTCCTGCAGCAATTTGATGATGGTCATCCAGAGCAGCTTGTCGTCCGACGCGGCGCGGACGAGGTCCATGCCGTTCGGATTGGCCTTCCCCTGGATCAGGCCAAAGGTCACGCGTTTGAAGAGATTGGCCTCTTGCGAGCGATAATCGGTCTTCATCATCGCCGCTTGCTTGTAGGCATTGATCTTCGTGTTCATCGCCACTTCCGTTCAGAACCGCAATTTGATGGTGGTTTGAATTGTGTGAAAACCGCGGAAACCGCCGGAAGAGCCGCGAAGGCGCCACGCCGCCGTCCCCCGGGCCGTGAGACCTGGGGGAGGCGAAACGCGGGACGAGCCTTAGCGGAACAGACCCAGCAGCGACTGCGGAGACTGGTTCGCGATCGACAGCGCCTGACTGGAAAGCTGCTGCTTGACCTGCAAGGACTGCAACCGGGCGCTTTCCTTCGCCAAGTCGGCGTCGACGATGGAGCCCAGGCCGGTATTGGTCGCGTCGGCGATCGCATTGTTGAACCCGATCTGGTTCGTGATGCGGCGGCTGTCGGCGGCCAACTGGTTCATGGCGCGGCCAAGATTGCTCTCGGCGTTCGCCAGCGCGCCGGTCGTCGCGATCAGCGCCGCGGCGGCCGAATAGTCCGATGCGGCGCCAAGCTGGGAGTAGACCGCCGTCGCCATGTTCTGCGACGTCACGGTGATGTTGCCACCGTCGATGTTCGAGATGATCGACTGGTTGGTGCTGGTGTTGATCAGCGTGATGTCGTTGTACTTGGCGTCCTTGATGAAGTTGTCGATGTCGTTCTTCAAGGTATTGTACTGGTTCTCGTAGTTCGTGCGGTCGGCACCGGTCAGCGCCTGGTCGGCGAGCTTGGTGAGAACGACACGGACGTCCTGAAGCGACTTCGAGATGTTTTCACCGGCCTTGACGGCGACGTCGATCATGCCCTTGCCGACCGCGAGACGCTCGTTCACCGCGCCGATCGCCTTGACGTCGCTGCGGATGCCTTCGGCGACGGCGTAGGACGCGCCATCGTCGTAGGCGTCGGCGACGTTCAAGCCGGTGCTGATGCGCTTCTGGGTGGTCGACAGCGAGTCGCTGACGTTGTTCAGGTTCTTCAGGGCGATCATCGCCCCGACATTGGTGTTGACTGAGTTGGACATCGGTGCCTCCATTTTGGATAGATTGCGGTCTTCTTCCGCGACTAAATCCTAAACTCAGATCGTGAAAAAACCCTTAATATCGGGGTAGGGAGACCCTTGCCGCGCATCTTGAGTTGTGGCGGAAAATCAACGGGAATCACGGTTTTCAGCCAGTTTGGGCCCTGTTCCGGCGGGTGCGTCGAAAAGGCCGACCAGTCCGCTGAAAAAGTTCGTGGGATTGTGGTAATCACGACACCGTTCCCCCGCCGCCGGGCCCAGCGCCGCCAGATCGCGCCAATCGCGGGCCAGCCGCGTCAGGGCATCCTCGACCGCGTCGACGGTGAAGGCCGCCGCGCGAACGGCCACGTGTCCCAGCCGGACGGTTTCCAGATCCATCCATGATCCCGCCGTGATCAGCACCGGCTTGCCGGCCCCGACGGCCTCCAGGTAGATATGCGAGGTGCGCACGTCGTAGATGTCCGGCCGGTAGGGCACCAGCACGGCGTCGGCGCTCGCCAACAACCCGAGATAGTCGTCCTCCGGCAGGCCCCGATCGATGAAATCGACATCGGGCAAGTCCGTCCGCCATTCGTCGAGCAGGGTGCCGAGCAATTCATGCCGGCCGCACTGGATGGTGAAGTCGATGCCATCCAGGGCGGGGGACCGGCGGCGCAGGGCGTCGACGATCAGATGGATGCCCTTCTCCTCGCGGGCCTCGCCCAGGTAGACGAAACGCGGCCGGGCACCATCGCGCCGACGCTTGTGTTCCGCTTTCAGGATGGGATAGCGGATGGGGATCGGCAGGCTGGGCATCTCGAAGCCGGCGAGCTTGCCATAGAACTTGGCGAGGCCGGCGTTGTCGCACGCCATCATCACGCGGTCGGCCGGGAACTCGGTCCATAGGGAGAGGGCGTAGCGTTCCAGCGCCACGGCGATCTCGTGGTGCTCCCGCGCCATATGGAACCAGGGGGGGAAGCGCAGCACCAGGCAGATCCGGGGCCTCGGCTCCGGCAGGCCGCGGTACCACAGGTACAGGCCGACCAGCTCGCCGCCCAGGACGGTGTGCATCAGCACGATGTCGTCGGCCTGGAGATCCCCGGACACGCCATCGCACAGGTTGCGATAGAAGCTGCCGTTCTTGACCGACCAGTTCTGGATCGGGGCCAGTTCGGGAGGTCCAGCGATCCGGGCGTAGGAGTGCATGTCGAAGATGAGGCGGGCGCCGAACAGATCCTCGATCAGGGGGTCCATCCCCTTGAACCCGTGGAATACCGCCTCCAACCCATGTGCGGCGGCCTGCTCTCGCAAGACGAGGTCCAGGTGGTAGTGATGGCCGGCGGTGCTGTCCAGGCCTGGATCGAGGACGACGAGCTTCATCGGGCTTCCCGCGTGAGGTCAACGCGGATCGGTAGCACCGCCTTGGTTTACGATTGATGAACGCCGCGTTGGTCCGACGATGCCCGCCTCACAGGAAGTCGATCAGGTTCACCTGATGCAGCGTGGAGGTCACCTTGTACGACGCCTGGAGCTGGGTCTTGATCAGGTCCAGCTTGCTGATCGCGTCCGCCATGTCGACATCCTCGATGTCGGTGAGGTTCGTCTTGGCCGTCGTCGCGGTGATGTCGTGCTGGCTGTCGAGCGCCTTCATGCGTTCAGACGTCGAGCCCAGGATGCCGACATGGCTGTCGAGGTTCTTGGACGCGCTGTCGAGCGCGTTGCGGGTGGTGTCCAGCACGCTGTTGTAATCGGTGAACGAGCCCGGGTTGTTCGTGTCGTAGGTCAAGTTGGCGGCGGTCGCCAGGCCGCGCAGGATCTCGCGGAACGGCTCCAGTTGGCCGGCCGGTGGAGGCGGGCTTTCCGGTCCGTTGGCGCGGACCTGATAGCTGAGGTCCAGGTTGCGGTCGACGCGGGCCTTGAGGGGCGACGGATCGACGCCCTGGAGCGCCGTCGAGAAATACGTGTCGTCGGTGGCGATCGCGGTGGTCGCGGCGATGGTCGCCGGGGCGCCGTTGGCGGCGAAGGCGTTGACCTCGGTCTGCACGTCCGTGAAGAACTGGGCCGCGTCCGGGAACGGCGGGTTGGTGGTATCGCTGCCGGCGAAGATGTAGCGTCCCTCGACCTTGGTGTTCAGGAGTTGGGCGACCTCGTCGTAGCCACGCTTCGCGATGTCCTGGATCACGGACTGGTTCGGCGGGGGATTGCCGGTCAATTTTGTCAGCTGCTCGCGGACATCCCGCGCCACATCGTTGATGCGCTCCATCGTCTCGACGGCGCTGGTCACCCGCAGCTGGGCGGACGCGATGTTCTTCTGGTAGGTGTCCAGTTCGGTCACTTGGCCGCGCAGGTCGATCGACTGGCGCGCGTCGGCGCCGAGCCCGCCATAGACGGACGTCTTCTTGCCGCTCGACACCTGCTCGGTCAGGTCCGTCATGCGCTGCTGGATGGCCATGTTCTGGGTTTGCACCCGCATGAACTGTCCGTTGGTCGAGATCGAGGTCATGGTCGGGCTCCCTGGTCAAATCAGCGCAGGATGGAGATGAGGTCGGAGAACATCTGCCGGTTGGTCGAGACGACCTGGGCGGAACTGGCGTAGGATCGCTGCAATTGGATCAGAAGGGAGACCTCCTGATCCATGTTGACGCCCGACGCGTCGGCCAGCTTGACTTGCAGATGATCGCGCAGCGTCGTGGCGGGCTCCAGCTGGGCGGTCGTGGTCGAGCGGAGATTGCTCTGGTAGCTGACCAGCTCGCTGGCGAAGGAGGCGAAGGTCGAACTGCCCGGCAAGGCGCTGGAGAGGTTCGAGTTGGGACCCAAGTTGGCGGTCTGGAAGGCTTGGTTGGTGTCCAGCACGCCGTCGACGATCGAGCGCAGCAGGGTGCTGTCGGAGGACGAGGTGGCGGTCGCCACCGGCGATCCGTCGCGCAGCGCGCTGGGGGTGGCCACCACCGCCTGGGCCACCTGGATCTGGTTGGAGAAGCCGATCGAGAGGGTGGTCGGCACGTCCGCCGGAACGGTTCCTGCGCTATTGGTGAACAGCGTCAGGCCAGCGGTCTGGAACGTCTCCGCCATGGTCTGCGAGAACTCGTCGAGCTGGGCCTGGAACTGCGGCAGGGTCTGGTCGCGGAGTTGGATCAAGCCACCCAGCTTGCCTCCCTGACCCAGCCGCGTGGTGACGTCGGTGCCGGTCGTGGGGTCGCCCAGCCGGATCGGTTCGATGGCGCCGGGATAGGCCGCCTGCGGATTGATCGACACCTGCGCCATGGATAGCGGCTGGTACTCGGCCTCGAGATAGGGCTGGCCATAGTGGTCGAGCACCGAAACGGTGCCATCACCGCGACGCATCACGTTGATCTCGATCTGCTGGGAAATCTTCCCCAAGGCCTCGTCGCGCTGGTCCTCGAGGTCCGGCTGGGACTGTCCCGTCGCGGACAGCGAGCGGATCTGCTTGTTGAGATCGTCGACCCGCTTCAACTGCGTGTTCAGTTCCGTGATCGCGCTCTCTATGTCGACCTGGACCTGCGTGCGGACATCGTTGATGCCATCGGCCAGCCGGTTCAGGGTGCGGGCCACCGTGTCGGCGGACGCGACCACCTCGTTCTGGAGCGCCGCGGAACTGGGCGTGTCCATCAGCTTGGTGAAGCCGTCCTTCATCTGGTTGAGGACGCTGCCGAGGGAACTCTCCGAGTCGGGATCGCCATGGAGCATCTCGACCTGGCCCAGATACCGCTCGTTGACCTCAAGGTTGGCGACGCGCGTCTCCTGCTTCCGCACCTCGTTCTGAAGCGCCGAGTCGACCTGCCGCTCGATGCTTCCCGTCTGGACGCCGACGCCTTGGCCCTGGATGACGACATTGGACTGGCTCTGTATCTTCCGCGTGTAGCCGACCGTGTCGGCGTTGGCGATATTGCGCGAGACGACGTCCAGCCCTTGCTGGACAGTCTTCAAACCGCTCATCGCCGTGCGCAGGGAAACGTCGAGGCCCATCTGATCCACCATTGCCCACAGGCTTCGCCGGATGCGATGCCTGCCGTCGCATCCACAAGCAAGCGGCGGGCCACAATCGGATTCACCGTTTCGGGATTGGGTTTCGCGTCACTCCGGACGCCATGGGACGGACCGCGCGGTACACCCCGGGAGGCAGAATCTGCCGGGGTGGCTGCATGCTTTGCCGACCGCGGACGATACCGTCCGGAGGGATTCGGCAAAGCAAGATTAGAAAGGTCTTTTCACGATCTATGCCATTTTGGATAATTTTCTATACGCCCTAAACGTGAAAAAGTAATTTTTGGATTAATCAAACTAAATGCATCCCTTTAGAGCAGGATTGTGAACGCCATGCCGCAGTTGACCCTCCGCCAACGTCTCACCGGCATGGCCGCGGGCCTAACGCTCGCCGCCGGATTGGCGGGCGCCATTGGCGTGGCCGGCCTGGACGCCTCCAACAAAGCGGCCGCCGACTTGATCGACATGTCAGACGCCCTGGCGAGCCACATGCTGGGCGACATGATGCACGACGCCCTGCGCGCCGACGTGCTGACGGCCCTGCTGTCCGCCACCAACGGCACCCAGGAGCAGGATCACGCCGAAACCAAGGCGGCGTTCGAGGAGCACGCCGCGACGTTCAAGACGGCGCTGAGGAGCAACGCCGAGCGCTCGTCCCTCGATCCGGAAACCAGGGAGGCGCTGGAGAAGGCCGAGCCGGAGCTGAACCGCTACATCGCCGCCGCCGACACGATCATAGGGCTGACCCGGACCGACCTCATCTCGGCGCAGATGCGGATGCCGGAGTTCATCGCGGCGTTCGAGGCCCTCGAGGAGAGCAACGGCGCCATCACCGACCTGATCGACCGGCGCAAGGCCGAGCGGGCGGCGCTCAACCAATCGACCAGCGCCACCGCCAGGAACTTGTCCATCGCCATCGCCATCCTGACCATCGCCGCCGCCGTGGTCCTGACGATGCTGACCGCGCGGTCGATCACGCGGCCCCTGGCCCACGCCGCAGCGGCGATCGCGGCGATCGGCGAGGGCCGGCGCGATGTGACGCTGGACAAGGGCGCCAACGACGAGATCGGCGCCATCGCCGCCGCCATCCTGACCATGCGGGATCAGGCGGCCGCACTCGATGGGATGCGCGCGGACGAGGATCGCCGCCGCGACGCGTCCGCTCGCGAGACCGAGCGGACGGCGCTGGCGACCACCCGGTTCAACGACGGCATCGCCGGCATCATCGCGGCCCTGGTGGAAGCCGACGGCGACCTGCGCGGGGTGGCGGACGGCATCGCGGGCCAAGCGGCGACCGCGAGCCGGCAAGCCATGGCGCTCCAGGCGGCGGCTGGCCAAACCGCCGCGGCGGTCGAAAGCATCGCGTCCTCCGCCGGGGAACTGGCGTCTTCCGTGACGCTGGTCGGCGACCGGACCGCCGAGGCCGCGGGCGTGATCAAGGAGGCCGTCACCCATACCAGCCAAGCCGCCGTCCGTATCCAGGAGCTGGAGGGTGCCGCCCGGCGGATCGGCGATGTCGTCCAGTTGATCAATGGCATCGCAACCCAGACCAACCTTCTGGCGCTCAACGCCACGATCGAGGCCGCTCGGGCGGGAGAGGCCGGCAAGGGCTTCGCGATCGTGGCGCAGGAGGTCAAGATCCTGGCGAACCAGACGGCGGAGGCGACGGCCGAGATCTCGACCCAGATAGCCGGCATCCAGAGCGGGACGGAGTTGGCGGTCGCGGCGATGGGGGCCGTCGCGGGAACCGTGCAGCGGGTCAGCTCGATCGCCACCACGATCGCGGGATCGGTCGGGGAGCAGAGCGCCGCCACCCACCGGATCGCCGAAAGCATGGCCGGCAGCGCCGGTTCCGCGCGGGAGATCACCGCCAGTCTCGGCAACGTGACCGAAGCGATCCACGAGACCGATCTGGCGGTCGGCCGGATGACCGGATCGGCCGCCCAGGTCGCCCGGCAGATCGAGAACCTGCGCGCCGAGGCCCTCCGCTTCACCGCCGACCTCCGGGTGAAAGCCGGCTGACCCGCGGGCATTCCCCGCCGACTGGGAACCGCGAGGCATGTTTCATTAGGAAAAGGGATGGTACGGTGTGGTTCGCACCGCTCCCGAAAACCGATGCCGCACCATGCCCGCTGAAAACTTGGCCGAGATCCTGAAGGAGGCGCAGCGTCACCACGATGCCGGGCGCCTGACCGAGGCGGCCGGGGCGTGCCGCCGGGCGCTGGCCCTGGCGCCCCCACCCGGCGTGCTCCAGGTGATCGGACAGGTGGGAGCGCGGGCTGGCGACTGGGATCTGGCGGCGGGCGGCTTCGGCGGCTTGCTGGCATTCCGGCCGGACGATCCCGACACCCTGCTGGACTATGCCATCGCGCTGCGCCATCTCGGAAAATTCGACGCCGCGGCCGACGCCTGCCAGCGCGCCCGCGACCTTGATCCCGCGATGATCGAGGCGCGATTTACCCTTGGCCACATCCTGCTAGATCAAGGCGATGCCACCGGAGCCGCCCGCGTCTTCACGGCCGCGGCGGATTTGGTACCGGACGAACCGCTGGCCCACGCCAATTTGGGCATGGCCGCGCTGGCCGCCGGCGACTTCGGGGGAGCGGAAACCGCCTTCCGCCGCTCGATGGCGCTCGACCCGGCGGGAAGCGCGGCGCTCGCGGGGCTGGGCGCCGCCCTGCTTCGGCAAGGCCGGCCGTCGCAAGCCGCCGAGGTCCAGCGGCACGCGGTGGCGCTGGACCCGTCGAGCGCCGCGGCTTGGCATGATCTGGCCCTGACCTCGGTGGGACTTGGAACGATGGAGCGGGCCGCGGACTCGGCGCGCCGCGCCATGCTGTGCGACCTCGCCGATCCCTTGGCTCCCGTGACCCTGGGCAACGCGCTGCTCGCGCTTGGGCGGATAGAGGAGGCGGCGGACGCCTACCGGCGGGCGACGGCGCTCCATCCCACCGGGGCCGAGGCTTGGAACAACCTGGGCTTCTGCCTCAACCGGCTGAACCTGCCAAGCGAGGCGCGCGCCGCGCTCGCCTTGGCCGTGACGCTGGATCCCGGCTTCGCGCCAGCGTGGTGCAACCTGGGCGCGGCGCTGGCCGGCCAAGGACACCATGGCGAGGCCGATACCGCGTGGCGGCGCGCCCTGACCCTCCAGCCGGATCATCCCGACGCCTTGCTAAGTGTCGCCAACGCCTTCCTCCGGGACAACCGGTTCGGGTTGGCCGCGGCGACGCTATCCTACGCGCTGTCCGCGACCCCCGATTTCCCCCGCGCCCAGACGCTGCTCGGCAACATCCTGCTGGACCGGGGCGAGGTCGCCCGCGCCACCACCGCGTTCCGCCAGGCACACCGTCTGAGCGGGGACGCGGGGCTGGAGGTGAAGATGGCGCTGGCGTTGCCGATC
>NZ_AVFL01000068.1 GCF_000576635.1 Skermanella stibiiresistens SB22 | reverse complement strand
TGCGCGGCGCGGCTTTCCAGGCGGCGATCGACTCATCGGTGAACCACACGGTCAGACTGCCCCGCTGCCGCAGCGCCTCGTTATAATCGGCCCAGTTCGTCACGCGTCACTTCGGTCGCGGAATGTGGTGGCGACGGGCAGCATTGGCTTTATGCGGCATGAAGACGGGGCCCGGAGCATCGAAGCAGGCCGTCCCCTACGCGATCCCGCATAGCCCTGCAACACGCCAACTCACACATAAAAAGAGTGAACGTTGACCGGACTGGGAACTGCCTGACGCGCGCTACGTGGATCGGCACCGTTGTCTTGAGGCCGACCGTCACGCTGGTCATAACCGCGAGGAACCTCATCAGGTGGAATTAGTCGGGGTAACGATCTCGGGCGCTGGGAAACGATCTCACATTCGCCAAGTCCCACCTGTACCAGCCTATTTTGGTGAGAAGGTTGGCCTGATCACGACTCCTTAATCACGTCAGGGCTACCATGGATTTAACGATTACCCGCATCGATCATGATGCGGGGTTTTGTTTCTCCGGACGTGATTGCCGTGTGAGCGGTGTCCGCATCGAGGGGGTGGCGTGAACATCAAGTCCATCAAAGGAATGGCGGCGATCCTCTTCCTCGCCGCCTTGACCTTCGGCGACGCCCTCGCCCAGACGCTTCCCACACCCTTGGGAAAGCCGATACTCAGCGTGTCGGGCAGCATCTCGCTCACCAACGAAGGGCGTGACGCGGTATTCGACCGGGAAATGCTTGAGGCGCTGGGCACCGTCGCCTTCGAAACGGCCACTCCCTGGGATAAGCGGCCGGTGCGCTTCGAGGGTGTGCCCCTTGGCAGGTTGCTCGACTTGCTTGGGACATCGGGCACCAAGCTCACCGCCATCGCCCTCAACGACTACTCGGCTGAATTGCCGATCGAGGACACCCGAAAATACGAGGTCATCCTGGCTCTCAAGCGAGACGGGGAATACATGCCGGTGCGTGGCAAGGGTCCCCTCTTCATCGTCTATAACTTCGATGCCGATCCTGAATTGAATAGCCAGAAGTTCTACAGTCGTTCGGTATGGCAGGTCGTGAGGCTGGAGGTCAGGTGAAGGTGATCGATCGACGGCACGGGCTTCGAAGGTGGTCAAGCACCCTGCTCATCGGGTTGACCGTGGTCTTTGGCTTGGCCGCTGTTTACACCACATTCCTGATCTCCAACTACGCTTCGCTCCTGCGTCAATCATATCCATACAATTTCGCGTGGACGGCGGGCCAGGCGGTGGTGGAATTCGCGCGATTACAGGAAAGAGTGGCCTCATATGGTCTGGGCGATGGCGGTACGGAATTGGACGACGTCCTTGTGCGCATCGACATCTTGCTCAACCGCGTCGGTGTCCTTCGCGGCGTTGGCATGGCGGAGTTCATCGATCGCTTTCCTGATCAGTCGGCCGTCATCGATAATCTTTCGACGACCCTGGAGGCCCTGTCTTCCTTCCTCGCACAGCCCCACGCCGACAGGGCGGAAGTGGTTCGTGAGATCAGGCGAGGACTGGCTCCGATCGGCGCGCAACTTTCTCGTTTCGCGTCGGCGGCGAACCAGTATGGCGGCGAAGTCATCGGGAATGGTCAGCATCGCTTGGTTTCGCTGCATTGGATCTTCTCTGCGCTGGCTGGCGGGCTGATGCTGTGTGGGGCGAGCTTCATCGTTCTTCTGATGTTCAAGAACCGGGAGGTCCGTCGAGCCCATGACATCCAGGGAAAACTCACCAGGGAGCTGTCAGCGGCCCGGGATCGGGCGGAATTGGCCAGCAGGTCGAAGTCGCGGTTTCTCGCCACCATGAGCCATGAATTGCGCACCCCACTCAACGCGATCATCGGCTTTTCCGAGATGATCACCCGGGAAATGCATGGATCCGCCGGACAGCCACAGTATCCCGAATATGCCGGTTATATCCTGGACAGCGGAACGCACATGCTCTCCCTTGTCGAGGATATCCTCACCACGGCGAAGCTGGAGTCCGGCAACTATGATCTCGATCTCCGCGATATCGACCTCGCTGCGGTGGTCAAAGCCGTCACCACCATGCTGCGCGGCAATCCATTGGCCATTGGCCGGAGGATAACCACGGAGCCGGCCAGCGTGTGGCCCATCCTCCTGGCGGACGAGCGCGCGGTGCGGCAGATGCTTCTCAACCTGTTGACCAACGCCCTGAAGTTCAGCGCTCCTTCCGGCAACGTCGGACTCACCTGCCGCTCGGTTGCCGGTGATGGCTTTTTCGAGATCATGGTTCGCGATGATGGCATCGGCATGACCGAGGAACAAGCGGCCTTGGCGGTTCTGCCATTTCAGCAGATCGATGACGGGATGAACCGGCGCTACGAGGGCACGGGCCTCGGCCTGACCATCGTCAAAGGACTGATCGAGGCGCACGGTGGCCACCTACGCATCAAAAGTGGGCAAAACAAGGGAACGGAGGTGTCCCTCCTGTTTCCAAGCGCCGCCATCATCGGAACAAAAGGAGTATTGGAAGAAAACCTCATGAGGTTGGATGCCGAGTGACGTGATCGCGGCTCGCGCGTTAGGTGGTGGGGACAGAAGGTGGAAGCCGGGAACTGCGGAGGACGGGCGTTTACTCGTCTAACCCATGGCATGCGCAAGAGATTTCAACGATCAAGGCCCCGCAGGATGGAATTCACCGAGTCCAGCACGGTGTTCTCGGTGACGGGCTTGATCAGGATGTCCGTGGCGTATTCGCGGCCTTCCAGCGGCGCCCGCTGGTAATTGCCGGTGATGAAGATGACGGGCACTCCGATCGGGCCCAGTTCGGCGGCGACGGAGATGCCATCGATGATGCCGCCCAGATCGATGTCGATCAGGGCCAGGCTGGGCAAGTCCTTATAGGCCAGTTCCAGCGCCTTCTCCGCGGTGTAGGCGGGGCCGACCACCTCATATCCAGCGTCCATCAGCATTTCCGTCCAGCCCATGGCGATCAGGGGATCATCCTCGCAGACCAGGATGCGAGGACTGGCGGCGCGTTCCGCGCTGGGGGCGACTTTCAAGGCGGCAGGCATCGGCGGTCCATTCGTCAAATCGTATCCAGGATGATCCCACGAATTTGATTAAGGAAATCTTCATCACCGCCATTTGTGAGGTTCGTTGTTTGCCGGTATCCACCGACCGCGATAGGTGTGGCCTGATCCTGACCTCCGTAGCCTATGGGTGGATTGACGAACTCATCCTGACGGCTCGTGGTTATCAACCTTGGTCGCTCCGCCTCATGAGCGCGTCGCCCAACGCCTCGGCCAGGGCCACCTCCGGATAGGGCTTCTGGAGCACCCGAACATCGGGGAAGGCGCCGTCAAGCCCCGCCGTCCCGTAGCCAGTCGCGAACACGATGGGTACACCCCGGCGGGTCAACTCCTCGGCCACGGGAAAAACCTTGTCACCGGCTAAGTTGACGTCGAGCACCGCCGCGTCAATCCGGGTCGTGGCGATGAGATCGAGGGCGCGGTGGACGCGTCCGACCGGTCCAACCACGAGGCAGCCGAACCCTTCCAGCATTCCCGTGAGTGCCATGGCCACCAGCGCTTCGTCCTCGACGACGAGCACACGGATCGCGGTCAGCCCCTCCACCATGATCATACCGCCTTTCCATCGCGCAGCGGGAACTCGACGACGCACCGAACCCCTTCCGGGGCGAAGTCTAGGCTCACGACACCGTCCAATTGGCTGGCCAGCACGCCCCTCAACAGCCGGGTGCCGAACCCATGTCGCTCCGGCGGCGCCACGGGCGGTCCGCCAAACTCCTCCCACTCGACCCTGAGATGGCTCCCACCATCAACGCTCACGACCCTCCACCCGATCCGGACACGCCCTCCGGGAACGGACAACGCCCCATGCTTGGCGGCGTTGGTCGCCAACTCGTGGAACGCCATGCCGAGGGCGACGGCGTCCTGGGGCGGCAGCCAGACGTCCGGGCCAGCGATCAGGGCCCGGTCGTGACCATGGGGAGCCAGCTCGGCTCGCGCGAGTTCCATCAGGGGCGCGTTCTTCCAATTGCCCCGCGTGATCAGGTCGTGGGTGTTCGACAGGGCCAATAGTCTGCCCTCGAAAGAGGCGAGGAAGGTCGCGGGCGTGGGTGATGACCTGGATGTCTCCCGGGCGATCGACTGCACGGCCGCGAGCGTGTTCTTGACCCGATGGTTGAGTTCGTCGAGGAGCAGCTTGCGCTGCTCGGCTTCCCGCAACGCGGCGCCGAACAGGCGCGCGTTGTCGACCGCGACGGCGGCTTGGGCGGCGAGACCCACGACAAGCCGTTCGGCCGCCGCCGTGAACACGCCCGCCTCGCCATGCCCAAGGAGGAGTCCGCCCAGCGTCTCCCCCGACCGGGAGACGACCGGCACCCCCAGGTAGCTGCGCACGGCGGGATGCCCACGGGGCACCCCGTGATGCGGCGCGTTGTGGCCGTAGCGGGCGTCCCTGGTGATGTCGTCCGATCGAACGGCCCCCTCACCCCGGAAGGTTGGGCCAAACACGGCCGTGTTGCGCGGCATGGACAGGTTGGCGAACGCGCCGGCCTTCTCGCCGGACAGGGCGTGAAGGGTGTAGGACTCACCGCGCTCGTCGAGCACGTTGTAGAGGAAGGCCCCGATCTGCGCGCCCGAGACTTGGGTCGCGGCGTCGGTTATCGACTGAACCAACCGGTCCAGGTCGAGTTGCGCCGAAACCTCGATGCCGACGCCGTTGATGGTCTCGAGCTCCCGCGCCCGGAGGCGCTCCGCCCTGGAGGCGCGTTCCGCGTCCGCCCGTGCGCGTGACTGGCCCACGGCGGCGGCCGACAGGAGGGAGGTGGCCAGGAGCCCGCCGATCCCCACGATCCACACCAGCCCCCGCCCCGACGCGGCCTCCAGTCCGGCGCTGGCGGCGTAGGACACTGTCCAGACCCTGCCCGCCACCGCCAGGGGCCGCTCCGTCCCGTACCGCGGCGTTCCACCGACGCTCCAGTCGGAGGAGCGGTGCATAAGCGCGCCTTTCCCGGGCTCGCCGTCGTGGACCTCCAGGGCCAGGTTGGGCCGCGCGCCCCAGAGTATCCTCTCGAACAATTCGTCGGCCTGGAAGGCGGCGTAGGCGTGTCCGCTCAGGAGGTCGCGCCGCTCCTCCACTGTGGTGGGGATAGCCGAGCCCTGGTAAACCGGCATGTAGATCAGGAAGCCCGCCTGATCCCGTCCATCGGCCTCACGCACCAACCTGACCTTGCCCGAGGCGGCGGGCTCCCCCGTGTCCCGAGCGCGCTCCATGGCATTCCGACGTACCGGATCGACCGACATGTCGAAGCCGATGGCCACCCGGTTCTGGTCATCGAGCGGCTCGAGGTAGATCACTGAGTTGAACTCGTCCCGGCGGTCCTGGGGCCAGATATGGAACCCTTCGACCCCATCCCCCCGCATCTCCGCCTCGAGACGTCCGACTTGATCCGAGGCCACGCGCGCGCTGAAGCCGATGGACCGGATGCCGGCATAACGCCCACGGAGGTTAAGTCTCACCACGAAGGCGGCGAACTCGGCCCGTGTCACGGCCTCGCTCGAAGCGAACAGGGCGGATGTGGCCCGGAGGACCGCGACGTAGGTCTCCATGCGGTTTGAGATCGTGGTTTCGGCCTGTCCAACCTCCTGGAGGAAGCGCTCGTGATCCCTCCGCTCCATGACGAGCCAGAAGCCCATCATCGCGCCGGCCGTGGCGAGCAATCCCACGGTGGTGACCAGAACAGGCCATGCGTTGAGCTTCCGCCGTCTCTTTCCCGATGGAGAGGCGCGATGATGCGACGGCGCTTCCGACATTGGTGGTCCCATCATCGATGCCCGGCCATGCCGTTGTGGGGAACCCGATATGAACCGGAAATCTGGTTAACCACTCGTTAAGGCTTCGCGAATGAAATGATGGCGGGTGAGTTGCGCCTATCCGAGACCAGCGGATCGGCGACCGATGGGGCCCTTGGACAGGATGAACTTCCGCTTATAGCTATTCGAGGTTTTGGACTATGCTCCGGGAATGACACAGGATCATTCATCGCTGGTCGACCAGTTGTACGGCGTGATCCTGCTGGCCGATGTGTCGTGGCACTCGCCCTCGGGCGGATACGCCGACGCGGCGCGTCTGTTCCGACTTGTCGGTCGGGTGCATGGACTGGCGGCTGCAGTGTGTCTGGTGGGACAATCCGTGGATCTTAGGATCTCCCGCGACGGTCTCATTGGGTGACGCTTTCCAGCATCACCAACTGGACACCTTGGACACTTGGTCGCCCGAAGTGTTAAATTGGCATGGAACCAGATCTCCTTCTGACCGCGCACTTAAACGGCCTGATCATGTTCGCCAAGGTGTCATGGCTGTATGCCGGGTGAAACTACGCTCGGGCGGCGCGGACGCTTCGACGCGTCGCAATGACGCAGCGGGGAGCGATCCGGGCCGGGAGATCTGGGCGACCCATGCGGCTGAACATTACGGACGAGGACATCCTCGGGTAGCGAACATGTGTATCGCGTGCCGGCGGGATCAACCAACCGGCTCCACCCCGACCTTTTGGCATGCGGAAGTTCATCATTGAGCCGAGCCATTTCCAATAGGGTGAATGCGTGCTCCCTGTGAACGAGATACAACTGGCCAGCCCAGTCGTGCGCTCGATCCTCCCACTGTTTCGCCCGAAGGCGCGCAACCTCCAGCTTAAATCTCAAGTTCGCCATGTGCTCTTCCGGAGTTGGGGAAGCAGCCATCACATCCTCGCCGCCGAACCGGTCTGTTTGCACGACATTAGCGATCCGAAAGGCGTGAAAATGCCTGCTCTAGTCCATGGGGCCGAACATCGTACCAAGGAAAGATCATTCGGATGGCAGCAGCAGTTAACCACCGAGAAATGCACTAGTGAAATTTAGAGCACATTATCACGAATTTCATTAGAGGAACCGTTGCCCTTGAGTAACAAAATAGTATCTCCGGGCCTCACGCGTATGAGACATCAAGCCGTCGCTCATGGAGCCACGCCTTCACCTGCTCCACATCTTGGTAATCGGGCGGCGGCGCGAGGTTGCCGGTCAGCGGCCGGCTGATGAACGGCGGTTTGGACAGGCCGGTGCCTGCCGTGGGCACCGTCAAGTTGGCGGTGGGCTGGGTTGCCTGAGCGGTGTGAGCCGGCTATCGCTTTCCTCCCGAGCTGATCAGCCACACGGTCTGGCTGTACTTTCGCTTCCCGTTGAGCCTTCGGATGGTCGAGGAGATGCTCGCATTCCGGTGCATTGAAGTCGGCCACGAGACGATCCGCCAATGGGCGCTGAAGTTCGGCCAGGAGTTTGCCAACATCATCCGCCGGCGCCGACCCCAGCCCGACGACAAGTGGCACATGGATGAGGTCGTCCTCAAGATCGCCGGCAAGACGAATTATCTCTGGCGCGCCGTCGACCAGCACGGCGTCGTGCTGGACGTCTTGGTCCAGAGTCGGCGCGACAAGAAGGCGACCAAGCGGCTGCCGCGCAAGCTGCTGAAGCGGCAGTGCCGGGCTCCTCGGGTCATGATCACGGACAAGCTGGACTCATATGGAGCGGCCAAGAAGGAGATCATGCCGGGTGTCGAGCACCGCCAGCACCAAGGGCTCAACAACCACGCGGAGAACTCGCACCAGCCGACCCGACGGCGGGAACGGCAGATGAAGCGGTTCAAGTCGGCCAAGCAGGCTCAGCGCTTTTTGTCCGCCCACGATCAGGTCGACAACCTTCTTCTCCCGCCCCGCCACCGCATGACCGCAACCGACTACCGCACCGAGCGGACCCGCGCTTTCCGGGCATGGCACGACGTCTGCGGCATCGAGCGAGCCGCATGACCCGCAGCATCCTTGATCGCCGTCAAACTCGCCCAACTATCTGCTTCGCCCAACAAGTTGACGATATCCCGTGAGCCCAGCATTCTTTCCAAAGAAGACGCTCAGCCGTGGCCAGCAGCTTCCAGGATGAGTTCGCTGACTTCGCGCGGGTGCGAGATTATAGAAAGATGGCTGGCGGGCAGTTCTATCGTCTTTGCTTCCATCCTTCTGGCCAGATACCTCTGCAGCTCCGGATTGATGGTACGGTCTTCAGCCGATACCGCATAATAGGCAGGCTTGGAGCGCCAAGCCGCATCTGTGACCGTGCCTGCTAGCAAGGCCTTCTGAAAAGGATACTGCGTCGCATAAAGGAGCTGGGCCCTGGCCTCGGGGACATCGCCTGCGAAGTCACGCAAAAATGCCTCTTCGGTGAGCCTTCCCTCTTCCCCGTCATAGACGATCCCAGCACTCGCGGGAGGGGTTGGATAGGTCTTCGCGAGGGCTGCAAAGTCTTCGTTAGCATCGGGCGCACGAGCCGCGATATAGACAAGGGCGGATACGCTGCGATGCATCCCGGCTTGGGTGACGATCATCCCGCCGAATGAGTGACCAACTAAGACGGTTGGACCGTCCTGCCGGTCAAGTACGCGCACTGCTGCTGCAACCGATTGTGGTAGGGTCGACAGGGGATTCTGGACGGAAGTGACGTTGAGCCCCTTTGGCTGTAGGAAGGATATGACATCGTTCCAGCAAGAGCCATCAGCAAAGAGGCCGTGCATAAGAACGATATCGCGGGCTTTTGGCGGACGACTTGATGCGGGAGCTGCCATGCTCCTTTTCCCTACAAGCGTAGCCGCTCCTCCGATCAAAGTGGCCGAGAATGCGCGCCGGTTCATGACCATTTTTCGATCTGCTCTCCATGGGAGTTATTGTCGTCTTCGACGAGGCGGCTGCTGGATCTGGTCTCGCCTTTGGCCCGGTTGAAGCTAATTCCGTTCGTATACCAGCGCCCCTGGCGCAGAGATGCATTGATGACCCTTCGACGCGCTGATCGAGGACGCAGGAACCAGTCGAAGTGTTTTGCTATTACCGGGCTCACAACAAAGACAATGAGGCTTACTGTGACCGGCGCCAGAACCAGCGTTCGATGCCATACAGCCCAGTTCTCAGCCAGCGGGTTCAATGCGTAGAGCAGGAGCGTCACAATGGGATAGACGAATCCAATCATAACGATCGTCAATCTGGTTTTAGATGGTTTGATCGGGCCGACGACTGTGCCATCGCTTGCCTTGAGGCTAGTCAGATCGCCAGTCGTGGTATCAGGCTTAGTCAAATCGCCAGCCTCCTAGTATTCGGCACTCGGCCGCTGGCGAAACTTCTTGTACCAGACGTCAAGGCGCGGATGAGCCGAGCCGAAGGGCTGGTCGAACCTCTCCCGGCATGTTTGAAAAATTGAAAACACCGTGCAGTCCGCGATCGTAGGCCTGTCTCCTGCCAGGAACTCGTTGTCTCCGATCGTCGCCTCCAGGACATCCAGTATTTCGGTGACGTACCCAAAAAGCCTGGTAGCAACCTCCAGTGATGGTGATGGCTCTTTGGCAGGAAAGGTTTGGGTAACGTTCCACAGCCAAAGCTGAGACCGGACCACCAGATCGGTCCCCAATCGCTCAAGCGAGCGTATTTTCGCTCGAGAAATGGCGTCCGTCCCCATCATCGGCGTACCGGGATGCAACTCATCCAGATACTCGACAATGGCAGCAGAGTCTGTGATCGGCACACCCTCATCCGTGACGAGTGTCGGGGCTCGTCCGCTGGGATTGATGGCGAGGTATTCGCGCGACCTGTGCTCTCCTCCCGCGTAATCCAGTTCATATCGCGGAACGTCGATCCCTTTTTCGTTCAGGTAGATGATAACGCGCCGCGGATTCGTTCCTTTTTGAAACTGGTACAGGAGCATAAGATCCAACCTTCCGATTTTGGCACTTCAGTCACTATCTATGTCCAGAGATTATCTCTAAATTATCGTGTTACAATGTGGGTTTTATGCTGTTACTAAAGTGATGCTTTGCGAGGTGAGAAGTGGCGTCTGATCGTTTAACGCGCGTACCGCTCAAACAGGCGCTGTCGGACTTCATCCGACAATGTCGCGAGCGCACTTCTCCAGAATCGGTTGGCTTGCCGCAGGTGCGCCGCCGTCGAACCAGAGGCCTTCGTCGCGAGGAAGTCGCCACTTTGGCCGGTGTCGGTTTGACGTGGTACACTTGGTTCGAGCAGGGACGCGACATAGCGGTATCGGATGATTTCCTCCATCGATTGGCGCGAGGACTTCAGCTTGACCGAGCCGAACGGGAGCACCTTTTTGCATTGGCCGGTCGTGAGACATTTTCGGATGGATCTGAGAGTGCCGAGCTTCCACAGTCGCTCGTGAGGATGATCGGTGGTCTCGATCAGGCCGCGTACATAATGAACAGTTCATGGGATGTCCTGGCCCATAACGAGGCAGCCAGGACCCTGTTTGAAGACTTCATATTGCCGCGACCGAACATGCTCCGCATCGTCTTCTTTTCCGACCACTACCGGCAGAAGATTCGAGACTGGCAGTTCGCCGCGAGGCTTGTCCTGCTCAAAGCGCGCCATGACTATCTGACGGGTGGGAAGAGCCCGCTTTTGAGGTCCATCCTCGACGAGGTTCTTCAAGCCGTCCCACAAACAATGGAATGGTGGGATGATCCCGAAGTCCTCCGAATCGGCGATATGGACATCACACTCCGTGATGCAGAGGGCAGGTGGAGAAGCTATCGCCTCAATATCCTCGTCTCCGAAAACAGGCCCGGACTTCGCATCGCTTTCTACGATGAAAAATTAGTAGCTTAGGCACCGTCAACTTGGTGGGCGTTTGATCACTGCGGAACAGTATGGTGATGTGGGCGCGGATCTGGTCCTTGATTAGGCGGCGAGTCGGGCGCCGGCGATCTCGGGCAAGGTCGTGAAGGCTTGGGAACGGGCGGCGCGGTGCTCGGTGGCTGTGAGTTGGTTGCGGGGAAAGTGGAAGAGGTTGGCGATGGGGTCGTGGATCGCGACGAAGCGCTGAACGTGGCGGGCCGACTTGAACCGCTTCATCTGGCGTTCCCGTCGGCGGGTTGGCTGGTGGGGGTTTTCCGCCCGGTTGTCGAGCCCCTTGTGCCGGCGGTGCTCGACGCCGGGCATGATCTCCTTCTTCGCCGCCGCGTAGGATTTCAGCTTGTCCGTCACCATGACGCGCGGCACCCGGCGCTGCTTCTTCAGCAGTTTGCGCGGCAGGCGCTTGGCCGCCGTCTCGTCGCGTCGGCTCTGGACCAGGGCCTCGAGCACGAAGCCGTCGCGGTCGGCCACCCGCCACAAGTAGCGCTTCTTGCCCGCGATGGTGATGATCATCTCGTCGAGATGCCATTTGTCGCCGCCCCGCGGGATCAGCCGGCGGATCCCGTTGGCGATCTCGCGGCCAAACCTCGGGCCCCATTCGCGCACGGTTTCATGGCTGACCTCGATCCCGCACGCCGCCAGCATCTCCTCGACCATCCGCGAGCTCGGCGGAAACCGGAAATTAGAGGTAGACCGCATAGCTGATCACTTCGGCAGGGAACCGGTAGCCGGCGTGGGAAGGAGCAGGGGACGTCGTCATCCCCGTCCCATACTCGCCAGCCATCCGCCTTCGCAAGCACCAGCCCTCAAGTTGACATGGGGTTATTGCGGGGCGGCTGTCCTCCGGAAGGCAGTTT
>NZ_AVFL01000067.1 GCF_000576635.1 Skermanella stibiiresistens SB22 | reverse complement strand
GGACGTTGGCGGCCGACAGGGTCACGGCCAGTGGAACTCCGTTGGCGTCGAAAGATGGTTTTGTTAGGCGCTCTAACTTGGTCCCTCAGATTTGGCACACGGCGCTGTAGTCGGCGAAACCTCAAGCACTCCCGGGATTGGTCGGCGAAACCTCAAGCATTTTCTCCTTGAAAAGGCATGTCGCTGCCCCCTGGCAGGTCGAAGGCTGAGGTTATGTCGACCATACCCTGTGGTCTCGCCGACCTACACCTGTCGTATGAGCGACCTGAATCTGTCGTTTCACAGCTTCTGACCAAGATAATGGGGGATCGGCAGTCCGCCCCACGGTGACGACCAGCGAACAGGTCGCTTGCAGACGCCAGCCAAGCTTCGAACCGGCAATGGTCGGCTGTCTGGCAACGGCGCCGCGCCTGACCGTCTTCCCCACCATCGCGAGCACCGAGTCCCTGTCGAGACAACAGGTGGTTATTGTCATGTCCCGATAAGTAGGGCCACCAAACGGAAAAGATCACCTGTTTAGGTCCCGCGCAATTGGTTTCACGCCGCACCTATGATCCCGGCCGAACGCGGCACCCCGCCGTGGAACGGTGACCAGCAGTGCCGCAACGCGGCCGGGAGAAGAGTGATGAAGAAGAAGCATGTCGTAGCGCTCGGCCTCTTGGGGCTGGCCGTGGTCCTGGCCCTGGCGCCGACGGATGCTTTCGCGGGCACCGGTGGGTCCGCTTTCGACGACGTGTACACGACCATCAAAGATTGGACCAGCGGCTACCTGGGAAAGTCCATCGCCCTCGGGCTGGTCCTCTATGGCGTGGGCGCTGGCGTCGCGAAGCAGTCCCTTGGCGGTTTCGCGACCGGCATGGGCGGCGGCGTCGGCCTGAACTACGCGCCGGACGTCGTGGAGTCCGTCGTCAGCGCGACCCTGCCCGTGGCGCAGGCCAGTGCCGAAGCCATGCAGCTGGTCGTGGGCGTCGCTCCGCTGGTCTGACAGCGCGGACCTGGCCCGACTTCGACCTCGACGGCTGACGGCGCCACGCTCGCGGTGGCGCCGTTCGCGTTTCAGCTTCTTGTTGCTGGGGACCGACATGGGAATTGGATCGCTGGTACGCGGGTTCTCCGTGGGTGCCGCAGTGGTTCTTGGTGCGACGGCGGCGCAAGCCGACATCCTCCAGATCGCCTACACGGACACCACCGGTCAGCCGAAGGTTCAGAGCCCGTCGGATAACTACGGGAACCCGACCGGAGATCTCACCGTGGCGCTGAGTGGGGCACCAGACCGAAAAGTTCGGGTGGAACTGCGGCAGGCCGACGGAATGGTCGTGTCGTGGTCGGAAAGTGGTTTGCTGAGCAGCGGCGACCGGATCTCGGTGGGCGGGCAGAGTTACTATGGCACTCGCCTCACCTTGGACAAGCCGACGGAGGGCAGTTATACCCTGGCGGGGATGGTCATCACCGCCAGCGGGAGCGTGGAGACGGTGGACGCCCGGCCCTTCACGGTGGACGTGACGCCGCCGGTACTTGGATGCATGTCCTTTGATAGCTCGCTTCATCCCACTGCCGGATGCGCGCCGCGATCGGAATGGCTCATGAACGAGAATGGAAGCGGCGGAATCGACCTTGCGGGGATTACCGACGCGAGCGGTATTGCGCGGGTCGATGCACAGGTGCTCCTCTCCGCCGATGGGGTGCTAAAGGCGACCGCAACCGCCAAATACGACGCGCTGTCCGGGAGTGCCCGGCTGAGCAATAGCGATGGTTCGGCCGTTGACGGCCGTCTCTTCCCGTCCGGCGATGCCATCTACAATGTGGTCTTTAGGGTGACCGACGGCGCGGGCAATGCCGCGTCGAAGTCACAGGAAGTAACATGGTATAGCGGAATCGGGCCAACACCCGAATTGGTGGGCGTCTATGATGCCTCCTATGCTGGCAACTTTCTCACCGGGTCTCCATTCCTGCACTTCCGAGCCTATACCGCTGGGATGGTGGTGCCGGACTACAGGCTCGCGCTCGTTTACCGGGTGCCAAAGGCCAGTTTTGACCAAGCCAACCCCTGGAGGCTGATTGATCTGCAGCCGAACATGACGCGGTCCTATGATGACGCGAACTATGTCTATATCACGGCAACGGGAATATTCAGCGAAGTCGCGGGCCAATTTGGGCAGTTAGGGGGATTCCACCAAGCCCCCGGCAACTGGACGTCCCAGATGTATTACCAATTGTCACTGGCAGCGAATGTCCCGCAGGCGCCGGAACTTCTCGGCATAGACGTGCAGACCAGCAACGGATGGTATCCGGCAAACACTGGTGCTGTCGTTGATGGCCGACTGCTCAACGCCTTGGATCCGTCGGGCTGGGTCGTGCGCGTAAAGGGAAAAGTCGCCGCGAGACCGTATCCGCAGGACGTGACGGTCTGGACATGGAGTCGGTCGATGCCGGTGACGGTACTATGCACGATCCCTGCGGCACAGACGGAGTGCGACGGCCCCTTTTCCGAAACAGTGATGGATTCACTTGTCGGAGCGACAGTGTCCTATGTCACCGTCAGGCAGGCGAATGACGCTGACTACGTAGCGACAGGCATGAATGTCTTTCAGTTATGGGATCTCGAACCGCCGGAGATTACGTCAGTTGACATCGAGCAAGGACGCAAAGTGGCCGATGTATCTGTCAACGAGCGCCATTGGGGAGAAAACTGGGGTACCGTCGGGTTGGCGTCCGGCTCGCTCGTGTTCGTGCGTGGTGACGGAGCGACGACGACAGTGGCGATGTCGTCCTTGACGCGCATTCCGGGCGGGGGAAGGTTTTCGGGAGATTACAGTGGTGTAGCGGAAGGGACCTATACCGCCACGGCGGTCGTGCAAGACAATTATCGGAATGTCGCGAGCAAGTTGATCGGCCAAGTGGTCGTAGACAAAACAACTCCAACCATTACCGTGCGCCACAACGGGGCAAACCTTGCCAGCCAGCACGTCCCTACGCTGAATAGCGTCGCGATTTCCCTGACCGATAACCTGGACGCCGTACCGAAACTCGCGAGCGTGGTCCTGACCGGTGGCCCCAGCGCCGAAAACATCAGCCTGACCACGAAGAAAAACGCGGATGGCACTTATTCGGTGCTGGAGCCGATCATCTTCCCTTCGGCCCGCAACGGCGACTATCGGTTGGTCGTGACCGCATCCGACGCTCATGGGAACGTGGCGACGCAAACAGTCGCTTTCACTTTTTCGCCGGCAACCATCGGGCTTGCAGGCGGATCGTCCGCAACGTTCATACCCGGCGTTACTAGGTCATTCACATCCCGATCGGGTTGGCCAGCGATTATCACCGATCCGCTCATGGTCAACGACGTTCCGCTGTCCGGGTCCTATGGGGTCACGGCAACGCTCCGGTCGGACTCCACCATCGGGCTGATGGTCAACGGCGTTATCGTGAACCCAGGCGATCAGGCGGTCGAGGTCGGCCCAGTCGAATTCGGTGCATCCGGCGGTCGGCTCTCCCTGCCGGTCGCCCCGGCTGCGGCCGGTTCGGGCGCCGCTCACCTGCTGCTCACCGCGAGCGCCCCGGGAGCGCCGCTGGTGGTAGCCGACATCAACGTGTGGCGGCCGGACGCCGATCCGACGGCCGCGAGCTGGTCGGTCCGGCAGGCGATCGACGACGTCTTGATCGATGCGGCCACGCAGCACTGCGGCCTTACCGCCGACCCGGCGGACGCCCAGGCGGCCGACCCGATCTTCGCACCGAAATGCCTGATCGAGTGGTCGTCCGTACCCGACGAGGTCCGTCCGCTAGGCACGGGGCTGCGCGGCAAGGCCGTGGCGACCGGCACGCGGCAAATCAGCTTCACCGTGTCCATCTTCGACGGTGACGGCACCAAGGTCCAACTCGAGAGCGGCAGCCGGGAACTGGACGTCACGCCGGCCTCCGGGGTCATGAGCTTCGCGCTGGACAAGCCTGCGACCATCCGGCGAATCGTCGATGTGATCAGGGCGGGCCTGTCAAGGGTGACGGGGCCGACCTGCACGCTGCGAACCTCCGCCGAAGCGGCGACATCGGTGACGGCGACCGGCGGTCTAGGGTGCCATGTCGAATGGATGACATTGCCGCCCCAGTTCGCGCAGAGTCCGAACCGGACGGACCCATGGCTGACCGGTATCATCGACGATGCCGGAAGCTATCCGGTGGCGTGGCGCATCTCGGCGATGACGCCGGCGGGGACCGCTGTCTTGGTCGCGGAAGAATCGGCGACCATCGACGTCACCGATTGGAGCCCCACGATCGAACTGTCCGGACCATCCTCGGTGCGGCAGGGTATCGACCCGGTCCGGCTGGACGCGGCGGCCGGCACCGGATCTGCCTGCGAGGTCACGTCGAACTTGGCCGCGGCTCAGGCCGCCGATCCCACGGTGACCCCGCTCTGCCTGGTCGAGTGGGGTCAGCTGCCGACTGGCCTGTCTGTGGCATCGCCATCGGCCGTCGCCCTGATCGGCACCGCTGACGTCATCGGCAGCCACAGTCTCGCCTGGACCGCCTCGATCTATAGTCGCGGCCGGAAGCTGACCGTCGGGATGGGAGAGCATCGACTCGACGTCGTGTCGGCGGTCGGCGCGATGGAACTTGGGTTCACCCGGGATGTCGCCACCATGACCCGCCGGATCGTGCCGGTGGAGGCGGTGCTGCGGCGGACAGCGGGGCTCACCTGCGAACTGACCCTCGACGAAACCGAGGCACGGGCGGCGGCGTTGATTGCCACCCGGCGGTGTTTGATCAGCTGGGAGGTGCTGCCGGAGGGATTGGGCCAGCACGGTTGGCGTAGCGAGCCGACGCTGGTCGGCGCCCCTGTCCAGGCAGGACCGCAGGAGATTCGCGTCTCGGCGAGCCTGTGGGCGCCCTCGGGCACGCGGGTGACCGTCGCGGACCAAGTCTTTCCCGTGTCCGTCCTGGATCCGGTTGCCCCGACGATCGCGCTGTCGCAGGCCTCGGCCGGCCATCGGATCGATGTGGCCGAGGGGGGCGATCTCTTCTGGACCTATCCGCAGGGCGGGGAGGTCGTCACCGCGATGGTGACCGCCGTCAACGCCGCGGTCACGGTCGAGATCCGGAAGGACGGCGAGCTGGTCAGCACGGACCAGTACCGCGCCGCCGCCGGATCGGACACCCGCTCGATGCGCCGGGCCGTTGTCGCTCCGGCAAGTCCGCTCTGGACGCGCAGCGCGTATACCGTCCGGGCGGCCTATTCCGACCTGCCAGATATCGCGACCGAGGCGGGCCTCGCCGTCCTGACCACAGCGCCGGCCGGTATCAAGCCGGAACTGACCCTCGCCAAGACGTCGGTGCTCGACACCGAGCAGCTTCAGGCGACGGCCTCGATGATAGACGTCTACCGGCGCGAGGCTGTCTATTCGGCAGCCGAACAGGGACAGTGGGAGGTCCGGCTGGCACGTCTCGTCAGCGCGTCCGTTGTCGAACCGCTTTCGGACTGGACTGCGGTCGATGCCGCCGGCCGGGCAGAGATCTCGGCGCCGGCCGCTGTCGGGCAGGATTCCTTCCGGGTCACCGTCCAGGCCCGCCTGATCGCGCCGGCGCCGGGCCTGGAGCGGATCGAGGTGGCGCCGCGGCCGATCTACGTCCAGGTCCTGCGGGGGGCGCCGATCGAAGCGACTCTGTTGGCCCGCCGCGCCGGCGGGGTCGCGCCCTTCCGCGCCCAGGTCGCGGCCCAGCTCGCCAACCCGCGGGACCGGTCGGCGATCTCGGAGGTGACTTGGCAGATATCGGCCGATGGCGGTGCGTCCTGGCGGGATGAGGTTCCGCCCCAGAAACTCAGCCCATTGGAATGGACGGGGGTGCTGCCTCGCGGCGCTCACCAGGTCCGTGCCCGGATCTCCAACCGCCACTCGGGAGAGGTGGCGACGACGCCCGCACTGACCCTGTCCTCCTTCGATAAGGCTGCCGGCCAGCTCGCCGGACCGCTCAACGCCTTCGTGGGCGGATCGGCGCGGTTCCGGATCGTCGCTCCAGGGGGAACGTCGCCGGTCGGCGTCGCGGTGCAGTGGAGCACGGACGAAGGCCAGACCTGGGAGGATGGCGCCTCCGAGTTGGCGTTGACCCGAACGGACGTGGTCAAGGTGCCGGTGTGGGCGCGCATGCGCTTGGCCGACGCACCGGCCGATCTGCCGGAGAGCTGGACCCTCCTGAAGGAGCGGATGCAGTTCCAGCCGGTCCGGCCGCCCAAGCTCCGGCTGGCGGGGCCGGCCCGAACGGAGGTTGGCAAGGCCTCGGCGCCGTTCGCGGCGGAGATCGAGCCTCCCTATGCCCGGATGGAGATCGAGACGGGCGGCGAGTGGACCCTGCCCGGCGGCACGGTGGTGAGCGGCAACGAAGTGGTCTGGACGCCGTCCGAAGCCGACGGCGCCACCACCACGGCGCACCTGTCGTTCGCCGGCTGGATCAAGGGGTACGAGGACACGGCCGCCACCGCGTCGTTCCGGGTCAGGCTCTGGGACTATGCGTGGCCGAACTTCGACCTGCGCTACACGGGGCGGGCCGAGTATGCCCCGACCGCGGCTACGCTCCGGGTGGACAGCTCGATCCCTTGGAGCCGCCTGGAAAGCGGGACCATCGAATGGGCAATTCCAGACGGCGTGACAGTTGTCAAGGAGGCCGCCAATGTCCGGGAGGTCGAGATCGGGAACCCGGGCTCCTACACGGTCACCGCGACCGTGCGGGACAGCCGCGGAAACGAGACGGTGCTGAACCAGACGGTCGATCTGCCGGCGCCGCCAGCTTGGGCTGTCAGCGTCGAGAGCACCCCGGGCAACCGGTTCTGGCGGGAGCCGCTGGCGGTGACCTTTCGGCCACGTATCACCGGGGGACATCCGGACGACCGGCTGGGCCAGCTCGCCTTGGCCGTTGATGGGCAGCCGGTCGAACTAGCCGGCGGGGCAGGGCGGACCGTGCTGGCGGCGGGTACTCATCAAGTGCGTCTCACTGGGACGTCACGGCATGGAGTTCCCATCGAGGCCGAGCAGAGCATCGAGGTGCTCCACAATAGCCCGCCGGTCTGCCGGCTCCGGATGGATCAGGGGTCGGGTGGCTGGATCTACATAGCGTCCTGCACGGACGCGGATGGATCAGTCGCAAGATACGCATGGACCTTGGACGGCGAGGCGCTGGGCCTCAACTCCGCGCGGATCGTCGTTCCAAAGACGGGGCGATCCGGCCCTCCAGCGGTCAGCGTCGTGGGCGTGGACGACGCGGGGGTGCCATCGAGGGCGGCAACACCGTGAAGGGCCAATCGGTCTGGCATCAACCCGCTTGTCACACCGGCGTTGGTCGAGCCGGCCGGTGCCGCTGTTCGAGCAACGTGTCGCGATCGGCAGTGGCTGTTACATCCTTGGACCCGCAGTCGCTGCACACCAGCGGTAGTCTGTCCAAGCTCCTGCCGGCACCGACGAACGCGACGAAATCACGGGCTTCGAAGCGCGCGTCGTGCCCGCATGACCGGCATGTGACATGAAGCAGCGCCCCCTGTCGCATCAAGTCGCCGATCGTGTGGATGTTAGCCGCGCCCATGACGGCAGGGTGTCGTGGAACCGAATGAAAATCCAGAACTAAACAAGAACGCTTGATGTCAGGCAGGCGGCACGGTCGATCGGTCTCGCCGGCGTCGGACCCGCGCCACAGCGCCGCGGCCGGTCTGAAGGCGCTCGGTGTAGCGGGCTACCATCGCGGGCGACTTCCATCCGCCAGCCTGCATCACGGCCGGGAGGTCCTCGCCGGCAGCCACCAAGTCTTGCGCGGCACCGACGCGCGTCGAGTGGCCGCTGGCACCGGACAGGCCAATGCTGGCGCTACGGGCCTTGACAATCGCGGTGTAGGAGGTGGTGCTGAGAGCCGGACCGTAGCCGCGCCGCGACAGGTGCCGGAAGACGAAGGGGGAGGGAGAGACGACATCGTTGGTCGCGGGGTCGATGGCGCGGCCGATGGCGGTCCGCCACGCTGCAAGCGCCCGCATGGTGTCGGCCGCCAGGAACCTCGCGGCACCCTCGCCCTCCTGGTCCGTCTTGGACCGGCGCACCAGGATGGAGCCCTCGCCGTCCTCGCCGTTCTCCAGATCCTCCCACAGCAGCGACACCACTTCGCTCGCTCGGCATAAGGTATCGCGGGCCACCAGCAGCAGGGCGCTGTCGCGCAGGCCGATCAGCTCCTGGTGAGGCGTTTCGGCGCCGATCTCGACGGCAACGAGGATCTGGTCAATCTCCGCTTCGCCGACCGGCTTGGCCTGCCGCTGGCGCATGGTTTTGGTGCGGGCGTGGGCGCGGGCGGCCATCCTGACGGTGAGCGATCGACAAGGGTTGGGCAAGTCACCGGCGGCGTGACAGGCGGCGATGCTGGCGAGATAGCGACGGACGGTGGCGGGCTTGCGGGACGCGCCGATCGCGTCGACGTAGGCGGCAACTGTGGTCGGCTGTGCGGGTAGCCAAGCAAGGCTCCGCTCGGCGCACCAGGCGGCGAACAGGCGCCCGTCGCTCCGGAGCGCGGAAATCGTCTTGGGTGCCATCGCCCGCTCGGCCCGGCCGAAGAAGTCCGACAGCCGGTCGATCAGGTGCTCGGGTAGCAGCAGGTCGGTCGGCGCCGGCGGGCTGGAGCAGTCGTCCTCTTCGATCTCGGCGGCGGTGCGCTGGCGCGGTATAAGGGCGGTCATGGCATCTATCTTGGCCAGAACGCGGTGTCGGTGATCTCGGCCAAGGTCCAGGGGCAAGTGGCCGGCAGGATCGACATCGGGAGCCCATCGTGCCGCTCCAGGCTCACACCAGCGAGGCGCCGGGCACGGTCGTAGACCGTTGGCAGCCGCACCCGACCGACGAGGCCGGGATTGTCGTCGGCGAGTGCCTCATATTCGAGGCGCTGGACCGTCACCGACTCCCTCCAGCCGTCGCGAGGATCGGACGCTGGCGAGTGGGCAAGCTTGAGCAAGTGCTCCACGATGCGCATCAGGGCGCTCTCCATCGCCCGCAGTTCGCTGCGTCCCAAGCTCTCGATCTCCTCGGCGATGTGATCGATGTCGACAGCGTCGAGCTGACCGGAGCGGAGCAGGTCCGCCTGCTGTTCGGTCCACGCCGCGAAGTCGGTGTCGTACAAGGTGCGGCCGGTCATGTCGGGCCTCCAAGGCGATTGTCGCTGCCCTGATATCCTTACCAGATTCCCAACGGGTAACAAGCCCGGTGGTCGATGAGACCAAGCAATCAACGTCTCCCTAGATTGGCGAGGCGCTCCCTCGTGTTGAATAAGGCATTGCTCCCGTCGAGCTCATGCGGCCCCAACGCTTTGAGCTGGTCGATGATGTCCTGGAGCGCATCCAAGTGCTTCATGGCTTCATCATGAAGCAACCGTTGGTCGGCCGCTATTATTTCATCTGGCTGCATGTTGGTACTCCAACGTTCAAGCGTCGATATGCTTACCGATGAGCGCATAGAGGAACTGCATGAGATTGGGATATCGGACGCCGAAGCGACTGGCGGCAACATCTATGCCACTCTCCCGGAGCGCGACCTGAGTGACGAAGAGGCGAAGGTCTACGACTACGCCTTCAGGAATGCATTTGCCCGAATGAACGGGATCTAAGAAGGGAGCGATGACATGCCCATACCCCAGGATACGCTATGCCCGGTGCAGGACTATGACGGCACCGGCCCAGTCCACGGCTACGCCGGCAACCGTGAGCAGGCGATCACCTGCTATCTTCGTCGGATCGATCCGGTTGACCGCCCGGCACCCACGGACGTGGACTGCGACCTGATCGACGGCACCTACCGCGTTACAGCGGCGCGTTCCCGTAGCATCCAGTGAGGGAGCAGAGGATCGACCATGGGAGCCGCCAAGAACCGCGCTAGGCGCGAAGCACACCTCTTCACTGAGATAGAAGGCCGGGTACACCACCTCGGTATTGGAATGCCGGCGCCCGGCTTCTACGACGACTCGGCTTTCCTGCACGCCGGACAGGCGGATCCCAAATTGATTGAGCTTTATGCGCAGTATGTCCAGCATCGCCCCCGTACAGCAGAGGAGGACGCACGCACCAGCGCCATTGTGCCACGCTTGACAGCGATTATCGCGAGACAGGTCGCAGTCCTGGAGCGGCCCGGTGCTTGCGTGGACGGCTCCCTGCTATTGTCGCGCAGCCTCGATCGGCTCGGCGTCTGGAATTACATCGCAGCTGGTGGCTTCAACGCCGAACTCACCGCGCGGCGTGCGCTGGGAAAGCGCTACTTGTGGGTGGTGGATCGTCTCGATCCCGGAGCTGGTCAGCTCGGTCACGTCTGGGTGGTCGCCCCGCCCTTCGCGGTCGTTGATGCAACCATCAAAAGCCAAGGTTGGGATGCCCCCTTTGCCGCGGCAATGCCGGACTGGCTCGCGGCCAGCGACACGCAACTGGCAGCCATGACCGTCGAGGACATTATTGCCAGTGAGGTCCGCGAGGCGTATTTCCGTAAGACCGGACAACTTGACTCCAACCTGCATCGGATGTTGCGCCCTGATTTGGTAGCGGTGTCAGAGAAGTTCCCAGGTCGCAAGTTGGAAATCGGATCCGTACGGCTGCGCTATTTGCCCACCGGGATCTGTGCGAGTGACGATCAGCTTGAGGGGATCGGTACGCTCAGTGGCTTGGACGGAGCGCGCATCTGGGCCGACTACATCGTCCCGGCGTTCGCCACGTATCCAGAATAGGAGCCGAGCATGGCCGCACCACCCCTATCCGCCGACTGCGCGAAGCTTCTGCCGGGCGGCAAGCTGGACGATACTGCCTATCAGGCCCTGGAAGATGCCCTTGACCGCGCGCTTGCCCCCATGTGCGGGCCGGATGGCCGATGGTTGACGCTGGCGGAACGGGTCGCAGCGCTCGGGAAGGCGCTTGCCGAGGCTGACGCTCTCATTGCCACCCACCAGTTCACTCTCGACCGCAACCCGTCCGATCAGTGGCCGGAGGACAGCTTTATCCGTTCCTCGGTTGAGCGGCACGCCGACCGGAAAAGCCGCAATCCAGAATAGGCGCCTTGGGTCATCGGGCGGCCTCTATACTCGTCAGGCCTCCTCCACGACAGCCCCCGCGACCATTTTTGCACCAAGGTTGCCCAACATGCCAAACACGCTCACCGCCCGCCGCCCCACAACCATCGCCACGCGCGCCTGACGCGCCCGTCCTTGCTGGAGGCGGCGACCGTCGACTCGCTCGGCGGAAGCGCTGGCGGTGCGGGCTCCGCTCCGCCATAGAAGCGAGCCTTGGCGGCAGAATCTTGCCGGCGCTTGGCGGCGATCTGCGCTTCGGTCCAGGAACCGGCCTCAACGACCTTGCCCTGCCTGATCACGTAATGCGACCGGCAAGGAAGCGTCCAGCTGCCGACGGACGGATGTAGCGACACCGCCTCGCCATCGTAGGTCATCTTCCAGTCTGTCGGAGTCAGCGGGGTGACGACCTCCTCGCCGCAACCGCAGCAGCAGCTGTGGGGGCATCGTCAAGTTGTTGGGCAGAAGCCGAGAGTTGAGCGAGTTTGACGGCGACCAAGGGTGCTGCTGGCTATGCGGCTTGCGTGACGCCGCAGACGTCGCGCCACGCCTGAAAGGCGCAGTTGCGCTCGGCGCGATAATCGGTTGCAGGCATGAAGTGGCGGGGCAGGAGGAAGAGGTTGTTGATCTGGTCGTGGGCGGACAGGAAGCGCTGAGCGTGCCGGGGCGACTTGAGCCGCTTCATCCGCCGTTCTCGTCGCCTCGTTGGCTGGTGAGAGTTTTCCGCCCGGTTGTTCAGCCCTTTGTGCTGGCGGTGCTCGACACCCGGCATGATCTCCTTCTTCGCCGCGCCGTATGATCCCAGCTTATCCGTGATCATGACGCGAGGAGCCCGACACTGCCGCTTCAACAGCTTGCGCGGCAGCCGCTTCGCCGCCTTCCTGTCGCGCCGGCTCTGGACCAGGACATCGAGCACGACGCCGTGCTGGTCGACGGCGCGCCAGAGATAATGCTTCTTGCCGCCAATCTTGAGAACGACTTCATCCATGTGCCACTTGTCGCCGGGCCGGGGCAGCCGCCGGCGGATGATGTTGGCGAACTCCTGGCCGAACTTGAGCGCCCACTGCCGGATGGTCTCGTGGCTGACTTCGATGCCCCGGAACGCGAGCATCTCCTCGACCATCCGAAGGCTCAGCGGAAAGCGAAAGTACAGCCAGACCGTGTAGCTGATCAGCTCCGGAGGGAAGCGGTGGCTGGCGTAGAGGGCCTTGGTCGTGCTCGTCATGCCGGCCTCATACCCGAACCACGACCCTCAGACAACCCAGCCCGCCGCCAACTTGACGATGCCCCTGCGGAACCCCTGTTCGCCGTCAAGCGCGTCCAACCCTCGGTTCCCGCCCAACAAGTTGACATGGGGTTATTGCGGGGCGGCTGTCCTCCGGAAGGCAGTTTC
>NZ_AVFL01000066.1 GCF_000576635.1 Skermanella stibiiresistens SB22 | reverse complement strand
CGCTGATCTGACCTCAACCCGCCGCCTCAGCGAATTCGCCAACAGCATCGTTCTATGACGTCACCCCTGGCAGGAAGTGTTCCACGAAGCCGCCCGATGGTCCCTTTGCACGATCTATGTCCCGGTAATCGGAGTAAAATCAAAGCCGACAGAATGTCTATGAATGCGCGCACTTAGAAGTTGCTTTCACCAACTTGTGCCCGCTTCCTTCGCCCAGCCTTCCCAAACAGGGGGACGACTTCGCAGTCTAGAGCTATCAAAGTTTTTCAGAGCGCGCGAGTGAGTTGTGATGCGATGCGATGCTAGCTTTGGTTACCCACCAGAATTTGGGATGTGCAACTCCACCAGTGACCGGTTTTCCTCGTCGATCCGGTACATCTAGAGTGAGGTGGCCTCGCCTTTAGGGCAGGTCATGCTGGCTCGAAAGGTAGAGGTTACGAGTGCGATCAGGTCCTGTCGCGCCGACACACTGCGGCTGTAGAGACCGACGGTACGGACAGGGATTGGCGCTGGCAGCGCCAGGCGAGTGACAGCCGTGCCCTGCGGGTGCGGCCCTACCCAATCCGGAATGATGGCGACGCCCAGTCCAGCCGAAACCAACGCGACGATGCCATCGAGCGCATCCAGCTCAAAGCGGTCATGTGGGACGATACCGCTACGACGCAGATAGGCGTCCACGATGCGGCCGCCCCAGTTGCCCCGATCATAGCGGATGAAGGTCCCGGTGCGCAGCAGCGCCAGCGGATCGGTTTCGCTGGTACCGGGCGGTGCAATCAGCACAAGCGGTTCGGTCAACCAAGGCGTGAAAAGTTCCGCCTTGCGGAGTGCTGCGGGCGGCTCGACCACGATCGCGGCATCGAGGGCTCCGTCCAGCACTCGCTCGCAGAGTTCGAGCGAAGTTCCAGGTTCGATGAAGATGTCCAAGTGCGGGTGCAGCTCCGTCAGCCTGCGCAGGAGGGGCGGCAGCAGTCCCGTGCTGGCGGTCGCGATTGTCCCCAGCCGCAATTCGCCGGTGACATCCAGTTCATTGGCCGCAAGCCGTTTAAGATCGGCAATTCCGGTCACCAGTGCACGTAGCGGCGCTAGCAGCCGGGCGGCCGTGGCCGTGGGGGCGATCCGCCGTCCGGCTCTTCCAATGAGCGTCGCTCCCAGCTCCGCCTCCACCATCCTGATCCGCAATGCGACGGCTCCCGGGGTCAGAGCCAGCCGCCGGGCAGCGCCGGCAATCGAACCTTCTTCGATCACAGCGATCACGGTAGCGGCAAAGTTCGTATCCAAGAGCAGTTTTCCTGATGATTGAAAGCAGTAATGGTCAGCTTTACTGCAGATCACCCGCGATGTAGCAGTGTGTCAAGCAAGTTCCGCTGTCAAAGGAGATCCAGGTATGTCGCTTCGGCCCTTCCATCTCGCTTTTCCCGTCCACGATCTCGACGCCGCCCGCACCTTCTATGGCGAGGTGCTTGGATGTCCGGAGGGACGTAGCGCCCCCGAGTGGATCGACTTCGACCTGTATGGCCATCAAATCGTGGCCCACCTCGTGCCTGCGAAGGGGAGTGACGATAGCGGCGCCAATGCGGTCGACGGCCATGACGTGCCGGTTCCGCACTTTGGCGTCGTGCTCGCGATGGAAGACTGGCAGAGGCTCGCTGATCGGTTGAGCGCCGCCGGCACCCGCTTCGACATCGAGCCTTATGTCCGCTTCAAGGGAGAGCCGGGCGAGCAGGCCACGATGTTCTTCCGCGATCCGTCAGGCAACGCCATCGAGATGAAGGCCTTCAAAGGCCTCGAACAGCTTTTCGCGAAATAAGCCGGCGGTGCCCTTTCGAGGGCCGCTCTCACCATCACCACCCAAGGAGAATACCCATGTCGAAGAACATCAAGGCCGTACCCACTCAGAACTTCGAGGACGTCATCGCGACCGCCACCAGATATGTCGAGGGTCTGCGCATCGGAAGCCCAGAGGGCATCGCGGAGGCCTTCCACAAGGACGCCGTGATGTACGGCTTCACTAATGGTGAGCTGCTCGGCGGTCCGATCAGGAACCTCTATGACTTCGTCGAGAAGAACGGCACCGCGCCCGACATCAGGACACGGCTCGACGTCCTCGCGATCACGCCGACGACGGCGGTTGTGCGCATCGACATGGAGAAGGACGCGATCGGTGCCGACTACAACGACTTCCTCACGCTCATCAAGCTCGGTGGTGGCTGGAAGGTGATTGCCAAGGTTTATCACCAGTTCGAGGGATAAGCGTCCGATCGATCCCGGCCTGTTCCGCCGCGTTGCCGATCTGGCTCCGCCTTCGTCGAATATCCATCGGAAAAAAGGCCAACTGGGCGTTGCCGCGATGAAGGCAGGATGAACGAGTTGGCATCCTGTAAGCAAAGTGATCCGGCTGGACGTTCAACTGACGAAACCATGGTGTCGAAGCATCCTCAACTCTCTATGGATCTCTCATGAGCGTGTTCGATAAGCCCTTCAATTCTGACCGGGACGCCGCTCTCGTGACGGGCGCGGGAAACGGTATCGGACTTGCAATCGCGCAGGCGCTGGTCGGCGAAGGAGTTCGCACGATATTTGCCGATCTGAGTGAGGAGAAGGTCGCGGCGGCGATTGCTTCCTCGGCGCATCCGGAGTTGGCTGTGCCCTGGGTCGGCGATTTGGCCAGTCGCGAGGGATGTGAAGCGCTGCTTGCTCACGCACGATCGACGCTTGGCTGCGTGACCCATTTCGTACACAGCGCGGCACCGGCCAGACGCGAAGCGGATCACGTGCTGGCGGTGTCCGACGAGACGTGGGAGCGCATGCGCGCCGTCAACGTCGATGCGGGCTTCCGCCTGGCGCGTGGACTTGCGCGCTCCCTGATCGCCGTGCGCGAGCCGGGATCGTTCCTGATCATCACGTCGCTGCACGCCGGCACCCCGCGAAACCTGCCGCATTACAGCACCTCGAAGGCAGCCCTGGCGATGTTGGTTAAGGAACTGGCCAAGACCCTGGGGCGCTTTGGGATCCGGGTCAATGCCCTGGTACCTGGCGCGATCGCCGCCGGCGGCTTCGTGGCGGATCCGTCGCTGGAGCGGCATATTCCTCTTGGACGGCTGGGCCGGAGCACCGATCTCGCGCCGATGGCGCTGGCCGTGCTGTCGAACCGCATATCCGGCTATGTCACCGGCGCAGCTTTCGTCGTTGACGGTGGTCTGTCGCTCACAAACTGGTTTGATCCTTCGGCCCTTGATGACCTGTAGTCAGTGACGGCCCACTTCCATGGAGCCGGCCAGGACGTCTTTCATGCAATTTCCAGAGAAGGCTCGCCATGACCAATGATAGAGGCATCACCCCCCGATCCGACGGGCTGTTTGAAAACAGTTCAGGTGCCTATAAAATCCTGCCGGGTGGTGTCGCCTACTGTTCAGGCATTGTCCCTGATAAGGGCTTTGAGGTGGTTCGTGCGGAACTTCAGCCGTGGGTGCCGATCGAACAGGCCTACAGCTTTATTGAAGGCCATCTAAAGAGCATTGGCCGACCGGTACAGGCCTTCTGCGGCATTGAACTGCGTGTGCCGGAGCCACTGAGCTTTGACAAGTGGTCCAGCTTCAACGTTCCATATCTCGAGCAACTGCGCAAATGGAACCTGATCTTTGGCAACTATAGCTGCGTATGTCGATCCAACATCGCGCTCGACGTTCACCCGCCGGCCACGACTTCAATGTGCGCCTTCAGCTACACTGTACCTGCGACGGCTAAAGGAACAACCTTCCTTCTATCCGGGCAGGCCGACATCGGGTCAGACGGCAGGATCGTCGCGGAAAGCGACACAAGTCCCGCCGCGATGCAGAGACGGGCTCGCTTCACCATAGATACTGTAAGTGACACCTTGAACAAGTTGGGGCAATCGTGGACTGAGACGACACGGATCGCGCTGTTTCATGTCCATGATATCCCCGATCTTTGGGGGCCGGCGCTGTTTGGCTCCCTGGGAGAGCCGATCCAACGCGGCCTTCTTGTCTACCGCGCCCGTCCTCCGATCGTAGGCGGTGAGGTGGAACTTGAGGCGCGTGCAGTCCGTCAGGAACTCAGCATCGCTACATGGTAGCGCTGGCACGTCCACGTCATCGATGCGCAACCTCGCCGCTTGGACACTCTTCTACGATCCACCGGTACAGCGCCTCGCCCTGCCACCGTTGGGCGCGGGCAATTTCTTGAAGCGCCCAGCTGATAAGCTGGATAGAGCGCTCATTCGGGTGCGATCCTCCTTTGACCGGTTCTCTTGATCGGTCATCGAAGCTTCCTCCCATGATCTCAGTCAACACACCGACAACAGAGGTCGGATTTCTTTGTTTTTCCGAATCCCTGGCCGGGGACTGGTGGGCGGAGATCCCTGCCTAAATGATTTTACACCGATTACCGGGACATAGCTCGTGCAAGGGGACTATCGAGCGGCCTTGTGGAACACTTCTTTCCAGTCTGTTCCAGTGGGAGCGCGTCTGCTGCCTCTGCCATCCAGTTGCGGAACCTACCGTGGCAGCACGGCTTGCCGATGGACGGCCATGAGACGCGAGACGGTTGCTTCACTGACGTTGTAGAGGCGGGCCATCTGCGCGGCGGTTTTCCGGCTGGACAGAACGTTGTCGATAATGTCGGCCTGCTGGACGGGGTTGAGCTTACGTCGGCGACCGCCGATCCGGCCCTCGGCTCGCGCCGCCGACAGACCGGCCCGGGTTCGCTCACCGATCATGGCCCGCTCGAACTCGGCGAAGGCGCCGACCATCTGCATCATCATACGCCCGGCCGGGGTCGTGGTGTCGACAGCTTCCGTCAACGACCGGAAGCCGGCATGTTTGCCCTCGATCCGCTCCATGATGGCGAGCAGATCCTTCAGTGAGCGGGATAGGCGGTCGAGTTTCCAGACCACGACAACGTCTTCCGCCCTAAGCTGGTCGAGCAGGCGGTGCAATTCCGGGCGGTCCCACCGGCCTCCAGATGCGGTTTCTTCGAAGAATTTTTCCACGCCGGCTTGTGCCAGGGCACGGCGTTGAGGAACGGTGCTCTGGTCATCGCCTTTGGAGACGCGAAGATAGCCAAGAAGCACAGCCCCGGCCCTTTCGAAAACGCTCGTTTCCGGAAGCTTCCAGCTCTCCCGCGCCGGGCTTGACGTTCAGCCTTGCATAAACCTCTTCCATTCGCCTGTTTCATGGCAAGCCCTTTGTGAAAGCCTGTGCCAGCCTTCAAAGGGAGAAATGCAATGCCCGCCCGCCTGTCCCTGACCGACGTCCAGCGCACCGCCTTGTTGACCCTGCCGGAAACCGAGGAGGCCTTTGTCCGACATTACTCCCTGAGCGAGGACGACCGGGCGGCCGTCCTCCGATGCCGCACCCCTGAGACCCGGCTCGCCTTCGCCTTGCAGCTCTGCGTGCTGCGCTATCCCGGACGGGTCCTGCGCCGCGGAGAAGTCATCCCGTTCCCGCTGCTCGCCTTCATCGCCGATCAGATCGAGGTCTCGCCGGACGCGATCGCCGGGATCGCAAGCCGGCAGCCGACACGATCCGAGCATCTGGCCGTGCTCAGGGCCCGCTTCGGGTTCCAGGATCTTACCCACCCGAACCGGACACGCTTTCAGGCGTGGCTGGCGCCGCTCGCGTTGCGAACCGCCGACGGCTTGGCGGTCATGACCGCCCTGCTGGAGGAGATGCGCCGGCAGCGGATGATCATTCCCGGCGTGACCGTGGTGGAGCGCCTCGCCGCCAGGGCGATGGACGCGGCCGACCTGATCGTCGCCAGTCGTTGTCCAAGGCGGTATCGGACGATCAGGCGACCCGCCTCGAAGCTCTGCTCTCCGATAAGATTCACCGCCGGCAAAGTCGGCTGAGCTGGCTGCGCGAACCGGCCGGCGGCGTGCGCACCGGGGGCTTTCATGAAACCCTCGACCGGCTCGATCTGGTGCGCGGGATCGGCCTTTCCAGGATGAGCTGGCCAGTCGAATGGGCGTCCCGGCTGGAGCGGATGGCGCGCGAGGGCAAGCGTCTCACCGCTCAGGCCTTTCAGCAGATGACGACGCCCCGGCGGCGCGCCGTGCTGGTCGCCACGGTTCGGGAACTGGAGGCCGATCTGACCGATGCGGCTCTCTCGATGTTCGACGGCTTCGTCGGCCGCGCCTGGCGCCGCTCGGAAAAGCGCGGCGCGGAACGGGCCGCCACCCTGGAGCGGTCGGGAAAGAAAGGCTTGAGCAACTGGCCGACGCCCTCGATTCCGGCGCCGCCGCGCATCAGGACGGCAAGGATGCCCACGCCGCGCTGACCGCGATGCAGCCTTGGGAAGAACTGGCCCTTTCGGCCCGGCAGTTGCGCCAGCTCCTGCGACCGGCGCCGCCCGATGTGATCGCCGATCTTGGTCCGGAACATGCCGTCTTCCGGCAGGTCGGGCCTCGTCTGCTGGCGACCTTCACCTTCGAAGGCGCACCGTTCGTGCAGCCACTTCTGACGGCGCTCGATCTGCTGCGGGAGATCTCGGCCCATCCACGCCGGGTGATACCCGCCACGGCTCCCATGACTTTCGTCCCCCGGCGGTGGCGTCGGCACGTCGTCGATGACTCAAAAGCCCTCAACCGCCGCTTCTATGAACTGTGCGTTCTTTTCGAGCTGCGCGACCGGTTGCGCGCCGGCGACATCTGGGTCCAGGGTTCCCGGTTGTACCGATCCCTGGATGAGTATCTGGCGCCAGTATCCGTTCCGGCACCCCTTCCACCCGCAATCGCGCGCCTGCCCGTACCGCCATACGTGACGGCCGAAAGCTATCTCGCGGAGCGCATGGAGTTGCTCGACCGCCGCCTGCGCGACACCGCCCGGCTGCTCGAGGCGGGATCGGCGGACGGCGTCACCCTGGAGGGCGGCAAGCTGAAACTGCGTCGCCCCGGCGCCGACGAGATGCCCGAGGCGGACCGGCTTACCGACCGTCTTCACCGCATGGTGCTGCAAATCCGGATCACGGATCTGCTCGAGGAGGTCGATGGCTGGACGGACCTGGCCGGGCACTTCGGGCATGTCCAGACCGGCCGGCCGCCAAGCGACCGGCGCGCCTTCCTGGCGACCCTGATCGGCGAGGCGAACAATCTGGGGCTGACGCGCATGGCTCAGGTGTGTCCGGTCGCGACACGCCGGCAGTTCCTCTGGATCGCCACATGGCACACGCGGGAGGAAACCTACCGAACTGGCCTGGCGCGCTTGGTCGAAGCCCAGCACCGGGAGCCTCTGGCCCGCTGGTTCGGCGTCGGAACCGGCGCGACCTCCGATGGCCAGCACTTCCATCTCGGCGGCCCAGGTGAGGCGGCTGGTGAAGTCAACGCCCACTACGGCCGCGATCACGCCATCAAGCTCTATACCCACATCTCGGATCGCTACGCGCCGTTCCACGTTACGGTGATCGCCGCCACCGCCGGCGAAGCCGGGCACGTACTCGATGGTTTGCTGCATCACGACAGCGCGCTCGATCTCCGGGTACACCGCACGGACGCCGCCGGCGTCTCCGATCATGTCTTCGCCTTGATGCACCTTCTCGGACTGCGTTTTCTACCCCGCATTCCCAATCTCAACGACCGGCGCCTCTACGCCTTCGAGCCCCGATCGCGGTACGGTGTTCTCAGCCCGCTGCTGAGCGAACGGCTCGACCGGGGCCTGATCGAAAGCCACAGGGACGAGGTTCATGCGGGTGATGGCCGCGGTGCACGGCGGTGAGGTCAAGGCCGCGCTCATCCTGAAGAAACTCGCGGCGTATCCCAAGCAGAACGGGCTGGCGCTGGCGTTGCGGGAAATCGGCCGGATCGAACGCACACTGGGGGCGTTGGACTGGATTGGCGATCCGCACCTGCGCCGGGAAACCACCGAGGAACTGAACAAGGGCGAATCCCGCAACGCCCTCGCCCGAGCGGTGTCGTTCCACCGTCTGGGCCGCTTCCGGGATCGCAGTCACGAAAGCCATGTCCATCGCGCCGCGGCGCTGAACCTGGTCACGGCGGCCATCGTTCTGTGGAACACCCGGTATCTCGGACGTGCCCTGGATCACCTCCATCAGACCGGTGAACGCTTCGACGAGCAGGTTCTGCGGCGCCTGTCACCACTCGGCTGGGAACATATCAACCTGACCGGCAACTATGTCTGGAGCTCCGACATCATACGCGGCCCGGATGGCTTGCGGCCCCTGATCTTCCAGCCATTATGGCCGCGGGATCTCTACCGTATAACTGAGTCCCAATAATGTACTGACCCAGATACCGGTTCCGCTGGACCGTGGAAGCCGTCTTCTGTCGCCTGAAGGGTTTTCGCCGCATCGCCACCCGCTATGACAAACTCGCCGGAAACTACGAGGCAACCCTCGCCATCGCAACCGGAGTGACGTACTGGCTATGATTGAGTCTGGACCCTAGTTCTTCCGTCATGTCTTCAATCCGCGAATAAGCATGGAAAGTATTCCGCTCGCGCCATCCGGCTGAAACATCCTCCAAGATTTCAGGGGCTGAAAAGCCACGTAGTCTAAGGGATTGTTTTCCGGAAAGGGCGGAATGGCGGCACCAAACTCTTCCCAAGGTCATATTACGTTTGAGCAACTGTGAAAAGCGTGATCCGGCGGTCCGAGGATCTTTGCTCCAACATCTTGGAGACTTGACGACTATGGTTTCACCCCCAGGAACCTGAATCCGCGCGCGTTAATAACACAAAATTTTGTGTATTTATGTACTTTTGATTCGACAATCCGTTTCGGTGATGGTTATAGGAAAATACTAGCATCAGCGGAGTAATAGGGATGAAAAAGCAGAGTTATCTTGTACAATTCTCCCGGCGTGGTGTCATGGCCATGGCGGCGGCGGCGGCATTGATGGTGGCGGGTGGCCTTCCCGCCCATGCGGCCGAGGTCTCCGAGGTCTCCAAGGTCCGGGTCGCCCAGCAATTCGGGATCTCCTACCTGCCCTTGATGGTGATCCAGGAGCAGCGGCTGATCGAGCGTTTCGCCCGCGAGGCCGGCCTGCCCGAACCGAAGGTCACGTGGAACCAGTTCAGCGGTGGCGCCACCATGAACGACGCGCTGATCTCGGGCAGCCTGGACTTCGCGTCGGCTGGCGTCGCCCCGATGCTGACGCTGTGGGCGAAGACCCGCGACAGCCTGGAGGTCAAGGCGGTGGCGGCTCTGGCGGCCCTGCCCTCGTTCCTCAACACCAGCAACCCGGACGTCAAATCCATCAAGGACCTGACCGAGAAGGACCGTATCGCGCTGCCCGCCGTCAAGGTCAGCATCCAGGCGATCATGCTCCAGATGGCGGCGGAGCAGGCGTTCGGCGCCGGCCAGCAAAACAAGCTGGATGCACTGACCGTCAGCATGCCGCATCCCGATGCCACGGCGGCATTGCTGTCCGGCCGCTCCGAGGTCACCGCGCACTTCACGACCCCGCCCTTCCAATACCAGCAGTTGGAGAACCCGGCGATCCGTCGGGTGCTGAGCAGCTACGACGTGCTGGGGGGTCCGCACACCCTGAACGTGATCTACGCTACCGGTAAGTTCGCCACCCAGAACCCCAAGACGACGCGCGCCTTCCTGACGGCGCTGGAGACGGCCGACGATTGGATTAAGCAAAACCCCAAGGCCGCCGCCGAACTCTACATCCGGGCGGAGAATTCCAAGCTGAAGCCCGCACTCGTCGAGCGGATGATCACCGATCCCGATGTCCATTTCACCACGGTGCCGGAGAACGTCATGAAGTTCGCCGAGTTCCAGTATCGGATCGGCCAGATCAAGGTGAAGCCGGCGGACTGGAAGGAGATCTTCCTGCCCGACACGCATGGTTATCCCGGAAGCTGAACCGCCTCCGTTTTCAATCAAGAATAGTCGAACCGCTTCGAGGAAAGACCACATGACTTTGACCATTCGCCCGCTGTCCGACGTCCTGGGCGCGGAGATCACCGGCATCGATCTCGGGCAGCCACTCGACGACGCCGGTTTCGCGGAAATCCGATCGGCACTGGAGGACCGTCAGGTCCTGGTGTTCCGCGACCAGCGGATCACGCCGGACCAGCATATCGAGTTCAGCCGCCGCTTCGGTCCGCTGGAAATCCACGTCCAGCATCATTTCCACCTCGGTGGCCATCCGGAGATCCTGATCGTCTCCAACGTGATCGAGGACGGCAAGCCGATCGGATTGGCCGACGCCGGCCGGTACTGGCACTCGGACCTCTCATATCTGCGGGAACCCAGCCTGGGCTCGCTGCTGCACGCCCAGGAACTGCCGGCCGAGGGTGGCGACACCTTGTTCACCACCATGTTCGGCGCCTACGACGCCTTGCCGGAAGATCTGCGCCGTCGCATCGACGGTCTGGAAGCCGTCCACGACTATGGCGCGCGGAACCGCAAGCAGCAGGCGGCCAGCGCGCTGCGGCCGGGATTGACCGCCGAGCAGGCCAACCGGGTGCCACCCGTCGTCCATCCAATCGTGCGGGTCCATCCGGCCAATGGGCGGAAGGCGCTGTTCGTCAACGAGGGCTTCACCACCCACATTGTCGGACTGCCGGAGGACGAAAGCGCCGCCCTGCTCGCGACGCTGTTCCGGCATTCGGTCGAGGACCGCTTCATCCACCGGCACCAGTGGCGTCCCCACGACTTGGTCATGTGGGACAACCGATCGACCCAGCATTTGGCGACGGGCTGCCCGCCGGGCCTGCGCCGGACGCTCTACCGCACCACGGTCCGGGGCGACGTTCCGGTTGGTGCCGCCGCCTGAAACTCGACCAATTCGATGGATACAATCTGATTGGGGTTGATGCTTGACCCTGGGGGGAGACATGGTGCGGGTACTGGCGATGTGGCGACGGTTCGAAGGCCCAACCTGGATTCTGGCGGCGGCGATCCTCGGTGGCTGGTGTCTGCTGACTTGGTGGCACGCGCGGCTGTCGTGGTGGCAGGTGCTTCCCTTGGGGGCGTGGTTGATCGCGTGGCAGATGTCGCTTCAGCACGAGCTGATCCACGGGCATCCGACACGGAACCCGCGGATCAACGCCGCCCTCGGATTTCCGCCCCTTGGCCTGTGGCTTCCCTTCGCCCGCTATCGGGAAAGCCATCTGGCGCATCACGCCGGCGACGGCCTGACCGACCCGCGCCGCGACCCGGAGTCCTTCTACGTCACCAGTGAAGCCTGGAGCGGGATGGGGCCGGTGCGCCGGGCGCTGATCCAGGCCAACAACACCTTCGTGGGCCGGGTGTTGATTGGGCCGGCCCTGTCGATCGTCGGCTTCATCACCGCCGAGGCCGGCGCGTTGGCGCGAGGCGAGTGGGATGCCTGGCGGATCTGGATCCCGCACGCGATTGGCGTCGCGGCGGTGCTGGCGTGGACCTGGGGCGTCTGCGGCATTCCCCCCTGGTCCTATCTGGCCCTGTACGTCTATCCCGGCCTCAGCCTGACGCTGATCCGATCCTTCGCCGAGCACAGGGCGGAAGCCGAAGTGTCGCACCGCACGGCGATCGTCGAGAACGCGCCGGTGCTGGGCCTGCTGTTCCTGAACAACAATCTCCACGTGGTCCACCACCAGCGGCCAGGATTGCCCTGGTACGAGATTCCGGCGGCCTACCGTCGGGACCGGGCGCGGCTGATCGCGGAGAACGAAAACCTGGTCTATCGCGGGTACGGCGACGTGGCGCGGCGGCATCTGCTGACGACGCACCATCGTCCCGTCCATCCCCTGGACACGACCGGCTAGCCGCTGGCCGGCGTTCAGAACGCCGCGCGGAACGCCTCGAAATGAGCGGCGGCCTCCTCGGGCGCGTCGAAGGAGAGGCGGCCGATCCGGTTACGGTCGAGGTCGTAGAAACTGTTCGCAGACGGGTCGCGCCAGCCGATGCTGATCGGGATGCTACTTTGAGGAGAATGAGGGCTGACGCGCGGAAGGGCGGCAGAGTATATCTGCAGCCTTCGTCAACAGCCACCGGATCAGCCGCATATGGGCACCGCCTTCACCCCCGCCAAGACGTCTCCGGGCTCGTGGGATGCGTTCTCCGACGTCGATGCCTTCGTCGATGCGGTGCTGGTGGAGCTCGCGGCGATGGCAGCGGACGGCAGCCTGCCGACCCGCTCCGGGCCCAAGCCGCTATTGACCGGAGCGGCACTGCGCAGAGCGATCATGGCGATCTGGTGTGTCTGCTTCTGCGGCCTGCAGTGGCGCGCCATCGGCCTGCTGTGCGGCATTGCGTTCGGCACGCTGTACACGCTCTTTGCCCGCTGGACCCAGGTCGGCCTGTGGCGACGCTTGCTCGACCGCTTGATCCTGGTTTGGCGGCAGGCTTGCGGCGACAAACCGATACTCAGCGCCGTCATCATCGACAGCCGCTCCTGTCAGTCGGCGTCGACCTGCTTCACGCGCGGCTTCGATGGCGGCAAGAAAATCAAGGGCATCAAGATCCATCTTGCCGTCGATAAGTACGGCTTCCCGCTGGCGATCGACGTCTCGCCGGCCAACAGGCATGACAGCAAGGGCATCGTCCCGGTGCTGCACCAGCTTGCCGGCCGTGGCTTCAAGGGAACCGCCCTGGGTGATCTCAGCTATCGCGGTCAGCGGCTGTCCAAGGTTGGCGAAGTGCTTGGCATCACCATCCAACCCAGCGCCGGTGGCCACGGCGGATCCTTCATTCCGGAGGGGGTTCGGTGGGTCGTCCAGCGCTCGCTCGGTTGGATTAGCCGCTACCGCTGGTTGAATACTATCTTTGAGCGGACAGAGGCTCACCTCGTCGCTTTCATCGAGATCGCCTTCATCTCCATCCTGTCCCGCCGCATGGTCCGCCTTGAAACCCAGGAAATCAGCGCCTGACATCTACAAACAGACTCTTAGTATGCTACTTAAGTAATTTAAATTTTATTAATAAACATGCGTTATTCGACGTGGGGAATCCACCCGCGGAGCAGATGATGGTTCGTAGTCTCAACGTCA
>NZ_AVFL01000065.1 GCF_000576635.1 Skermanella stibiiresistens SB22 | reverse complement strand
GCACGTGTTCGTGCGCGGCACCGATGATCAGGTCTGGCAGAAGTGGTGGACGTGAACGCTTGTTAGACTAAACAGGAGGTAGCGGGCGTCTTCATGTGGGCGCCCGCCGACCGCCCGGTAGGTGGTGAACCTGAAAATTACAATTACATATTTTTCCATTCCCGCCGTCGCCTAAAGGCAACAGTTCCCAGTTGGAGGCGCTGATGGCTGATATAGGCCATATGACACTCGAAGTGTCTGCTGGTAATACTGTCGAGGTGCCTCTAAAGCGCCATGCTACCGCAGGATATGTCTGGCAGGTTGAACGGGTTCCATCTGGAGTCGTTGATTTGGAAATCGTGGTACCTCCCGGTACTAGCAGTGCGCCAGGTGATGCGACGATGGAAACACTGAAATTGCGTGGCATGACGCCGGGTGAGCACGAGGTGGTGCTAATCCTGCGCAGGCCATGGGAGAGTACGTCAGCGCAGGAACTGCACATCCTGTTGCGGGTGCGGTAAACTGAAACGCGCCGGGATTTCCAGAGGCCGATTCAGTTGAGTTGCGCCGCCATTGGGACGTGCTCGGTTTGAAAGGCTGTTCGCAGACGGAGCGTGCCAGTCGATGCTTATCGGGATACTACTTTGAGGGAAAATGAGGGCTGACGAGCGGGAGGGTATGTCTGCGGCCATCGCCGACAGCCACTGTACCAGCAGCATATGGGCACCGCCTTCACACCCGCCAAGACGTCTCCGGCCTCGTGGGATGCATTCTCCGATGTCAATGGACGTTGGTGCATAAATCGTTTCTATCTCAACAAAAATTTTACAGTGAAATCAAATAACTAAGATGAGAGTGATGGTAATATTCACTCGCATCTAGGCAAAAATCGGTCGAAATTGATGAAACTGCCTCGATAATGAGAAGCACCCTCAATCTAAGGCATTGAAGTTGCAAGTGTTTATTTATGCACTAAAGTCAGGCAGAAGACCAAAACGGCATCTTAGAATACATCGAAGACTTTTACAACAGGCCACGGCGTTGATGAAAAACGTCCTGTCCGTCATGTGGCGCTGCCGCACCGGAAACGGGGGATGTCCATCTCATCAACGCCGTGGTGCGGTTCAATTTCGTCCGCTTGAGATTCAATCGACTTAAGGTTAATCTCAGCTGAAGAAGGAATTCAGCCAGATGTTGTTGGGGCAGCATGGCAACTATTGAGGATACAGAGAAATCCCGGCCCAAAATCTCGGCCGAAGAAGCTGAACGCACCGCTAGGTTGATACATGACGAATACCGGACTGCCTTACTTAATAGAAAGTATTATGGCTGTCGGCTACAGCGGCGCAGAAGACAGAACTTCTGGTTCGAATGGATAATCGCGGCCGGGGCCTCCGGCAGCGGGGTTGCCGGAATTGCGACCATGATCAGCGGCATCGGTGTCTATATCTGGTCGGTGCTCTCCGCGGTTTCCGTGCTGTTCGCGATCGCAAAACCCATCCTCAAATTGACCGACGATATCGAGCGCTACAGCAAGCTCTACGGCGAACATACCACTACTTACATGGCCCTCAAGACCATCGAAGAGGACATGAAACGCCGCCATGTGCTGGCGCAGGAGCATATCGACCAGTTCATGGCGGTTCGGGCCCGTGCGGCGGAACTGGCGCGTTTGGATGACATACAGCCCTTGAAGAAGCTGATCCTGCAGCTGCAACAGGACGTCATCACCGAGATACCGGTCGAAAGTCTTTGGATGCCGAAATAAGTCTCGAATGCCGCAGGGGCCGGCTTGCGGATGCGAGGGGATCGTTCAGGAGGGATTTGTGCGCATCGGGGGACGGAAGACGGTCATTGCAGTCGTTGTTTTGGTCATTGTCGCAGCAGCTTTCGTTTTTCTCAGCTTAGTCGGCACTGATGGAGCACCGCCGGACGACACGCGCGGCATCGGCCCCGTGGAACCTTGGCCGCAGCCTGACACGCCAGCGATCGAACCGGTGAATCCCTGGCCCCAGCCGCAGTCCGAAAGACAGGCGCAGCCGTCGCCATAGGCTTCGGCTGGCGTCGCTGAAGCCCAGCCCATCGCGGACCGTTCATCAGGCCATGGTCGCGTCGGCCGCTCCCTGCGGTCGGTCCTCGGCCGTGAACAGTCCGCGCAGATCCACGGCGTCGGGCAGGGCCGTCAGGGTCTCCAGCCAGACCAGCGCGTCCCTGCCATAGGCGAGGACGCGGACCGGCCGCCATTTGCGGCGAAGCAGTCCGAGTCTCCGCGCGAGGTACAGTTGGACCTCCGCCGGGTCGGCCATTCCGGCAAGGTCGCCGGCGGGTGGCAGATACTCGACAAGGGCCTTGTAGCGCCGGAACAGGGTCAGTTCCGAACAGTCGGTCAGGAACACCACGTGGACGCCTGCTTTCTCCGCCTGCCGCTGCGCTAGGGCGACCACCCGATCCAGTTCCGCCGGGACCAACCCGATGACGGCGGCGAACAGCAGCGGGCGGGGCTCGGCGCCGTCACGAGAGAACGGCATCAGCGATGCGACGCGGGCAGCTGGCTGGAAGGGCGGAATAGCGGCCGGCTGCACCGGTGGCGAGGCCAGCGCCTGCCGCCGCAAGGCTCCACCGAACCGGCGGGTGAAGAGTCGCAACTTTCCGGCCCGCCGCCGTTCGGGCCGTTCCGTCTGCTCCCCCGAATGCGTTCTCGGCTGTGCTCCCGATTGTCCCGCCTGCGTTAGCCACGCCTCCTGCCGGACCACCAATTCCAGCAGGCGATCGCGTTCCCGGCGCAGATCCTCGGCGTCGGTCAGTGCCGCATCCAGTGCCCGCCTAGCGTTGCGGACCTCCACCCTCAAGTCCGCCAGTTCGGCGGCGAAGCGGGTCACCACCTCAGCCAGCTCGCCGGATGACGCATCCCCAACCACGCCGGTTCCCCTGTTAACCTTGTTCGGATTGCGGCAGAATGGGTTCACGATCAGAAGCCGGCAAGAGGACCATGCGGGGTATCGTCTACAGTACAACCTCACCGCGGATTACGGTGCTCTTCTTCACGAGCAACGGCGTCGGCATGGGACATCTGGCGCGGGCTATCGCTATCGCCCGCCGTCTGGGCCCGGGGTTTCGGCCGGTCATCGTCACCCTGTCGCAAGCTTTCGGAATATGCCGCGACTTCGGGATCCACGCCGAATACCTGCCTTACCACCGGTATACCGGCGCGGCGGCGCCGGAGTGGAACGCTGGTCTCGCCGACGAACTGGGCCTGATCGCCGACAGCCACGAAGCCTCCGCGCTGGTCTTCGACGGCGTCGTCCCTTACGGCGGCCTGCTTACCGCCCTGCGCGCCCGTCCTGGTCTGGCGACGGCATGGTGCCGCATTGGAATGTGGCGCATGCGCCGCGAAGCGGCATTGCTCGCGCACGAGGACCGGTTCGACCTCGTGATCGAACCCGGCGAGCTTGCCCGGCCGTTCGATCAGGGGCCGACGCGCATCCATCGGAGCCGTACGCTCACTGTGCCGCCGATCCGTCTGCTCGACGACTCCGAGCAGATGACGCGGGCGGAAGCGCGCGCGGACCTCGGCATCGCGCAGGACCGCACGGCGGTGCTGGTCGCACTGGGCAGCGGCAACAATCAGGATCGGCAGGATCTGACCCGGTGCTGCATCGACGCCCTGCTGGCACGCGGCGACGTGGACGTCGTGGAGGCGTCCTGGCTGATGTCGGACGGCAGAGCCGCCCGCGATCCGCGCGTCGTGCCGCTGGAACGTTTCCCGCACGCGCGCTGGATCAACGCATTCGACGCCGCAGTCGCCGCCGCCAGCTATGGCCTTTATCACGAACTCGCCGCGGCGTCGGTACCCACCCTGTTTATCCCGAACGAACACCCGGAAAACGACGATCAGCTCGCCCGCGCCCGTTTTGCCGAAAGCCGCGGCCTGGGCTTGTGCCTGCGCGCCGCCGAGGCCGCCCTGATGGGACGGATGCTCGACCATCTGCTGGCGCCGCCGACCCTCGCCGACTTGGGCCGGCTGCGTCCGCTCGCCGGCGCGGACGGCCGTAACGGTGCGGCGGCGGCGGCCGCGTTGGTCGCCACGCTCGCCCGTTGTCGCGCCAACCGGACGGCGGATGACCCCCGACCATGAGCACCTATGATGTCGTGATTCTAGCTGACCTGCGGTTCCCAGGCGGGACCTCGACGGCGATCCTGGAAGAGATTCGCGCATCTGCCGCAGCCGGCTACCGAACGGCGCTGATCCCCTTTAAGGGACCTGTACTGCGGTATCCCCATCCGGTCCATCCGGAACTGGCGGCGGCCGTCGATCAGGGGCTGGCCGACTTTGTCGATCCGCTGTCGGACATCCACTGCGGGCTCATCCTCGTCCACCATCCCCAGCTCATCACCCATGCGCCGATGGCGCCACTCCGGGTGCGCGCGGAACAGCGGCTGGTAGTCGTGCACCACCCTCCGTTCGACGGGGACGGGCAACCGTTCTACGATCACCGCGTGATCGCAGCCACGACCGCCGAGGTGCTGGGCGGGGAGACGGAGTGGGCTCCCGTCGGTCCAGCGGTCCGCCGGCAGTTCCTCCGGGTGGCGGACGGACCCGTCCTGACCCCGGAGGACTGGTTCAACATTCTCAATCCTGATCCGTGGAGCACGCGCCGGACCTCCTTCGCCGACCCGCAGCGGTGCGTCATCGGGCGCCACAGCCGCCCGGACCCGCTTAAATGGCCAGCCACCCGCGATGCCGTGCTTGAAGTCTATCCCGACGATCCGCGTTTCGCAGTCCGGGTGCTCGGCGGCGGTCCCTTCCTCGACGAACTCGTCGGCCGGCCGCTGCCGGCGGGATGGGAAGTGTCCCCCTTCGCCTACGGCGTCGCTCCAGCTTTTCTGCGAAACGTCGACTTCTACCTCTACTACCATCATCCTAGGTGGGTGGAGGCGTTCGGACGCGTGATCCTCGAAGCGATGGCGGCAGGTTGCGTCGTGGTCCTGCCTCCCGGTTTCGAGGCGCTGTTCGGGGAAGGAGCCTGCTACGCCGAGCCGGCCGAGGCCGCGGCGCTGGCGCTGGCGCTTCACGGCGACCCGGATGCCAGCCAAGCTCGAAGTCTCGCCGGCGCCGCCGTCGCCCGGGAGCGCTTCGGGCCCGGGTGCCACCAAGCCCGGTTGCGGGAAAGGCTGGGCGCGCCGTGCCGACGCCTGGTGCGCGGCGCCGCCCTGGCGGACAGGGGCTGGGGCAGGCGCGGACCCCGGCGCGTGCTTCTGATGACCTCGAACGGCATCGGTCTAGGGCACCTGACGCGGATGCTGGCGATCGCGCGCCGCCTGCCTCCAGACGTCGAACCTGTCTTCGCGACCATGTCGCAGGCGATCCGGTTGGTCCGCCGCGAAGGATTCATGGTCGAGCATCTGAGCTTTCATGACCATTCCCGGGTTGATATCTCGCGCTGGAACCGCTTCCTCGCGCAGGAACTTGCCGAATTGCTGAACTTCTACTGTCCCCAGGTGCTGGTCTTCGACGGCAACATGCCCCACCAGGGACTGCTCGACGCGCTGCACCGCCATCCCGGCATGATCCCCATCTGGATGCGCCGGGCGATGTGGCGCCAGGGCAGCGGTACCGAAGCCATCGGCCGGGAATCCGCCTTCGAGGCGGTGCTGGAGCCCGGTGAGCTCGCGGCTGTGGTCGATCGGGGTCCGACGACGCTCAGTGTCGCCAGGACGCGGTTCCTTGCTCCCGTGCGCCTGTGCAATCCGGCCGAAGCCGAGACCCGGGCTGCCGCCCGGGCCGCACTGGACCTGCCGGCCGAAGGGACGTGCGTGCTCGTCCAGTTGGGCTCGGGCAACAATTTCGACTACAGGGCTGCCTGGCACCGGTTGCAGACGGTCGCGAAAGACCATTCCGGCGTGACGCTGGTCGCCGTCCGCTCGCCGATCGCCGAGCAGCCGCTTCCGGTCGGGCCGGAGGTGCGCCAGCCCTCCGTCTATCCGATCGCGCGCTATCTCAACGCTTTCGATCTGGCAGTCAGCGCCGCCGGCTACAACATGTTCCATGAACTCGTCCTGGGGCGGGTGCCGACCCTGTTCGTGCCGAACGAGCACCCGATGATGGACGACCAGGGCGCGCGCGCCCGCTGGGCCGTGCGGCGGGGCATGGCCCTGCATGCCCACGCCGGCGATCCCTATGGGCTGGGCAGGCGTTTCGCCGAGTTGCTGGTTCCGGAGAACCGGGCGACGTTGGCGCGGGCCATGTCAATCCTTGGGCCGGTCAACGGCGCGGACCAGGCGGCCGGGATCATCACGGAGATGGCGTACATGCTGCGGGCCGACCGGCCCGAAACCTGAACCGGGACCCGCGTGTCACGTACCGGGCGGCGGTACCGCAAGCTGCTCCAGCAGACCGTTCGGCGCGCACACCGTACCCTTCGCGAAGCGGCCGGTCTGGCCGCTCTCGAACGCGATGGTCTCGGTCCTGGGACGGTCTCCGGGAACGGACACCTGCTTTGTCAGCACATAGGTCCCGACGCCGAACAGCCAGGTGCCGGTCGAACTCGGCAGGGCGCGCAGCACCAGGCGCGCATGGAGATCGAGATCGCGCTGGACCGCGAACGTCTGAAACCCGGACCGCCTGTCGAAGACCGCTGACGGGGCTTCCGCCTCGACTTGGCGTGTCCGGCCGGAGCGGTCCGTCGCCGTAATAGTGCCGCAATCGACGAACCGGGAGGGATCGCCGGCATACCGGGCGACCACGATCCCCAGCTCAGGATCGGCCTGGTCTATCCTCAGGCCAGCCTGCCTGAGCAACGCCGTCGCCGAGTCCAGCGATCGGGACGGCGACCCGGGAATGTTGACGCTGAGCGGCGCGCTGGCCGGCTCCCGGGGCATCGCATAAGCCAGCCTCGTGGAGGGCGAAGACACCGCCAAAGCCCCACGGCTGGGCGGCGCCGTGGCGATGTTGGTGGTCTCGCACGCGGCCAGGGCCAGGACGGCGACGCCGAGGGAAACGGACGGGAGCGTCCGGAACAGGCGTTCGACTGTGGTCATCATGACTGTTTCATCCCCATTGACCCGATATCGTTCCAACCGGCCCCTACGCAGTCCGCCGTCTCGAACCGTGTTCCGCGCGCGACCAGGGCACAGCCGGGAATCCGCGCGACCAGCAGGACCGCGACCCGCGGTGACCGGGTGGCGAGATGCGCATGGACGGCGGAGCCGGTTGCCGGATCGATCCCGCTCCAGCGCAGCACGACGGCCTCCGGCAGCAGGTCGGCAACCCGCCGATCCAGGCCGCGCAGCGCGGCGGCGTCCGGTCCCCCCGGAGGCGTGGCCGACGGAAGGACAAGATACCCTGCGGGCAGGGTAGCCCCGAACCGGTCGCGGATGAGCCTTCCGGCATCGTCGTTTCCCTGCCGATCCCGCCCGGCATGACCGGGCGGCAGCGGGACGGTGTCGAAGGTGCCGGCGCACCCGACCAGCATGTCGGCGTCCCGCAACCGGGCGACGATGGCGGGCTGCTCGTCGCTCCCCGACCCAGCCCCTTCGTCGGGAACCGCGCGCGGTCCGGCCGGGCACGTCCTTGCCGGATGGACGCTCCCGGCAAGGACCTGACGCCGCAGATCTTCGATGTTGCTGAGATCGATGCCGGGACGGTCCAGGTTGGGGTGGCGGAGGACTTCGAGGAATTCGGCGAAATCCGGGTGGTCCGGAGAGCCGATGAAGAGATCCTCGAATTCGCCCTGCGAGAAGGTTCCCCAATTCCGGATCATCTGGAAGTAGACGCCGTCGCACCCGAGCATGAAGGCGAGTTCGACGGCGGCCGGCATCTCCCGGAAATTGCGCGTCTGGACGACGAAATCCAACCTCAACTGCCCGATACGGCCCTGGCGGCGAAGCTCGCCCAGGAACGCGAAGTTGGCGAGCAGCCGCGACCAGGAGCCTCCGCGCCGAACGACGGTGTAGGTCAGCGGGTCGGCCGCATCGGTGGACACCCAAACGCTGGACACCCGCCCTTCAAGCTGGAGTTCGGTCCAGGCGCGCGCATCGAACAGCACGCCGTTGGTTTGGATCTGGAGCTTGAGACTGGACCCTCGCAGCGTGCCGAGATCGCGGATGAGGCGGCGGAAATGCAGGCTGCCGAAGGGGTCGCCGCTGCCCGTGACCTTGACTTCGGCGACCCCGTCAAGGAACGGGTAGACCTGGGACTTGACCATGTCGTCGAGCCGGTCGACCTCGTCCCTGGACGCGACTATCAGCTCTTGCCGGCAGGATGGGCAGGATAGGTTGCAGCTCCGGTCCTGGGACATCAGGATGCGGTGAGGGCGCCGGTCCACGACGGTCGTGCCGCCGCCGATCACCGATTTAAGGAATGGATCGCCGACATCCTCCCGGCGCGGCAGCTTGCCGCCGGCGATCTCCGGGCAGTAGAGCCGGCTGCAATGGCGATAGTCTCCGTCGAGGACGGAGCGCCGTATCTCCCGCGCGGCGTCGGAATTCCAAATCCGGTCCAGCCGGTCGCGGTCAAGATGCCCGATCGGAAGCGGCAGCCAGGCTGAGCAGCAGGTGTAGACGCTCCCGTCCGCCCTGATCTCGAGTTCCAGGAAAGGTCGCGAGCAGAAACGTCCGCGCAGATCGTCCTCGTCGATGGCGGCCTGTCCCGCCAGCAGGGCCCGTGCCCGGTCGAACAGGGTTTGGGCGTAAACGTCCTGCTGGTCCGCTGCGACGGTCGCCTTGGCGTGACGCAGAACCGCCGGCCAGTCGCCGTCCTTCTCCGCGGCGCGCGCCGCGAGCACATGGGCGAAGCCGACGGCGGCGCGGGTGCCGCCGGACTCGGCAGCGGCGTCTGGCAACCCGTCAGGCGTCAGGTCCGCCGACCACTCGCCCAGCGCGGCCAGGAAATCGTCGCAAACCGTCCGCCGCGTCCGGTCTCCGGTGTCGCCTGCATCATGCCGACTCGCCCGGTAGAGCGCCAGGCCCACCTCGAGCCGCACCAGCAGGCCGGGATACCCGCCGAACGCCGGAGGAGCTGGGGTCGGAGCAGCTAAAGATTGTGGCGCTGCCAATCCCTGACCTCCTGCTCGACACGTTCCTTCACCTCGGCCGGCAGCATCGCATCCAGACGACGCGCCTCGGCCTCGCCCTTGTGGTTGGAGCCGAGACTGGCAAGACGATAATTGAAATAGGCCCGCTCGATGTTGCGTGGCCGGCCCTTGCCGTCCTCGAAAATCTTACCGATTTCGGCGAACCCATCGAGGAACCCGCGCTGGGCCGCCATTTCGAACAGGGCGACTGCCCGGCCCGTATCGGCCCTGACGCCTTTACCCCAGAGATAGAGGCGCCCGAGCCTGTAGGGAGCGAACCGGTCGCCTTCGGCGATCGCGCGCTCGTACCACCGGACCGCCTGGGTCAGATCCTGCGGCACGGCACGACCCTCCTCGTAGAAACGGCCGAGGCTGTTCATTGCCTCGCTCAGGCCGAGCTGCGCCGCAGTCTGGTACCGCGCGAACGCAGCCCCGTCGTCGCGCTCCAGTCCTTGGCCATTCTCGTATATGTTGCCGAGAGCGTTGATCGCCTTCGCCCAGCCGATATCGGCGGCCAGACGGGTCCAGTAGATCGCCTCCGCCTCGTTCTTCGCCGCTCCCCGCCCGAGCAGGAACATGTTGCCGAGATTGACCCGGCCGCGCGGGCTTCCCGACCGGGCAGCTTTCCGGAACAGCTCGAAAGCCTTGGTATCGTCCGCCGGTCCGCCGCGCCCGCTGCGGTACATGGCTCCCAGGTTGGTCATCCCTGCGGCGTAGCCGTCATCCGCGGCCATGCGGTAGAACTCCCGTGCCTCCTCGTAACGGCGCGCGATCTCCAGCACGCGCGCCAGCAGGAACTTGAGCCGGGGATTATCCGGATCGCGCGCCAAGTCCGTCGTGCAGACCCGCAATGCCTGGCGCGTGTTGACGAGCCCGTAGCGCACCGGATCGGCGACCCTGGCGAAATCCTCGTCGTCGCTGGCGACGATGTCGCAATCCTTGACCAGAGCGTCGAGTTCGCCGCCCTCTCCCTGGGGTATCCGGAATTCGGCCCGAGGGCTGAGGACTTCCGGCAAGGGGTCTGCGGCGCCGCCGGCTTCGAGCGTCGCGAGGACGCTGCGGGCCTGGGAGGCCAGGGGACTGGCTCCGTGGAGATCAAGGAAGTTCCGGAAATCGCCGGGATCCTGGCTGGACTCGATGGTTCGCCAGTGGACGGCGGGGAGATCCATGCCGGCGCCCGCCGGCGGCCGGGCCGATAACTGTTGCTCTGTCCGCAGGACAAGCTTGGTTTCCAGGCTTCCCGAAAACCAGGGCAGCTGGCGATTGTTGGTAGCCTCCCGCACATTCAGCCGGACCTCGCGAAGGACGTCCTCGATGGCCAGGCCGGGCCGTTCCAGGGCGGAAATCAGAGCCGCCGTATAAGGGCTGTTGGTGCTCCTCGACCCGTCATAGGAGACGAGCCCGGCTTCCGTGGCATAGGCGACGAGCGTTTCGGTTCGACTGCGGGCGCCGTCGGGAATCCGCTCGATGAGCGCCAACCCTTTGCCCAGAGCTTCGTCCGCGGTGCCGAACGGGTTGTCGCGGCAGGCATCCAGGATGACGATGGCAATCTTGGCTCCGCCCAGGTGCATCGCCTTCAGGATGGTGTCCAGCGCTAGGCTCTTGGCAGGAAGATCCGTCGGCCGCGTTGGCGTGAACTCGACTGGGAGAAGATAGTTCTTGCCCCGATACTGGACCGCGTGCCCCGCATAGAAGAAGATCGCGATGGTATCGTTGTTCACGAAGGAGGCGATACGGCGCTCCAGCTTCTCCATTTCGGCATGCCCGACGTCCCGGATCAGCTCGATCTGGAACTGTAGGTCCTTCAAACTCTTGGCTAGGGCTACGGCGTCGTTGACCGGGTTGCCCAGGACTTTGACCCGTTGGTACGCCCCGTTCCCGACCAGGAAAGCGACCCGCCGCTCAAGCGCAGAGGCGGACGACGCGGTTTGTAGAGCTAGGCAGGCTGGGACAAGGCATGCCAGCAGGAACTGCCGGAACCGACGACGGAACGTCGGTCCGATGCCGACCCGTTCAGTAGACGTCGGCGACGTCATTGGACTGTCCCGGGCGGGATGCTGGCGACAACGCCGGTTCGTCGGTTGACGGAGTCCAGTCTGGGCTTACCGACATGCGGGCAACGAAGATGAACGCCTCACTCGCATGCCGGCCGAGCGGATGGTGTTGCAGATACTGCTCGAATGCCGCGATGGACCCCGCCGCACGCGCGGCCTGCCAGTCGAGCTCGTCGCTCCCGGTCTGCGCCCGCACCGTGCCGACGGCACCCGTTGCGATGGTTCCGAGAAGTATTGCGCGGAAGTATGCAACGAAGCGACCGAGGCTATCCATTGAACCCGTCATAAGAACATTGAGGAAACGGTAAGTCGATAACAGGATGAATGTCATTCCCCATCACCAGAAGGTGCGATTGGGTACTATATCTGAAGTATCAGTCCAAGGATTACCGAAGAGGCGTACCTCAGCGAAGGCATCGTCAAGTTGGCGGCGGGCTGGGTTGCCGGAGCAGCACGGGTTGGTTATGAGGCCGGCATGACGAGCACGACAAAGACCTGCTATGCCGGCCACCGCTTCCCTCCGGAGCTGATCAGCCACACGGTCTGGCTGTACTATCGCTTTCCGCTCAGCCTTCGGATGGTCGGGGAGATGCTGGCTTTCCGGGGTATCATGGTCAGCCATGAGACGATCCGGCAGTGGGCGCTCAAGTTCGGCCAGGAGTTCGCCAACATCATCCGCCAGCGGCTGCCCCGGCCCGGTGACAAGTGGCATATGGATGAGGTCGTTCTCAAGATCGCGGGCAAGAAGCACCATCTCTGGCGTGCCGTCGACCAGGACGACGTCGTTCTCGACGTCCTGATTCAGAGCCGGCGCAACACCAAGGCTGCCAAGCGCCTGCCGCACAAGTTGCTGAAGAAGCGGCGCCGGGCGCCGCGTGTCATGGTGACCGAGCTGATATGGTCGGAATCGAAAGCCGCTTGAGCTTCGAGGCGATCCAACCTCTGGCGTGGCGTCGGACGCCCGAGTAGGGCAAGAGGTTTTCCGGTGGACAGAAGCGCTTGTGATCCCTGCGCATCGAGTTGATCCCCAGGCGGTTGTTCCTGTGCGCACATGGACGCGCGGGGAGGTGGCCCATGCCGTCCAGAAACAGATCCGCCGATGCCAGCAATTGCCGAGGGCAACGACCGGCCGGTCGAGATTGTCGGAGAACTGATCCCATGCCGAGATGCCAGACACCGGATACGACAGGCCTTCGAGCTGCTTCAACTGTACACCTCGACGGTGTCGACCCGCAGAGAAGTCACGGCAGCGCTGCTACCGGCGCCAAGGCGACAACGGGTCCGCTGATGCTGGCGGCGGCCTATGCCCGCGTGTCGACAGACCGGCAGGACAGGGAGCAGACAATTGACAGCCAGATCGATGCCCCGCGCCGGGCCGCCGAAAAGCTTGGCTGGCACTTGGCAGCCGGCTTGATCTGCCGCGACGACGGCCGGACCGGCACCACCCTGGCCCGACCGGGGCTCGACCGGCTGCGTGACTTCGTCGCCGAGGGGACCTGCGCGGCCGTGCTGGTCTGCTCCCCCGATCGTCTGGCCCGCAACTTTGCCCATCAGGTGCTGGTGATCGACGAGTTCAGGCGGGCCGGCTGCGAGGTCGTGTTCCTCAACCATGCCTTCGGCGACAGCCCCGAGCAGCAGATGCTGCTCCAGATGCAGGGCGTGTTCGCGGGACCTTGGTGCAAAAACAGCCGTAGAGCTTTCGCGGCGGCAGGCGGATCGGTATAGAGGTCGTCCGCTGAACCCGAGGGCCCTGATGCCGTACAAGGCGAATGAACCGCGCCGCCACAGGATCCCGAAGGCGCGGTACAAAAATGAGAATTGGGCCGAATATGACGCTGCGCTGCAGCGGCGTGGCAGCCTAACGGTCTGGGTGACGCCCGAGGCGATCGCCGTGTGGACACCGGCAATGACAGAGCGACGGGGCCGGCCGAGGAGCTA
>NZ_AVFL01000064.1 GCF_000576635.1 Skermanella stibiiresistens SB22 | reverse complement strand
TATGCCCATATAGATGATAGTCCGGATTATTCATTATCTTATGAACAGACCGTCACGAAGAGTACAACCTTCCTCTTTACTGGAACTTACGACGATATCGGGGTATTCTTCATAAAATTCAATTTTGGGAAAGACATTTCAGCCAATATTATTGGTTATTCAACATTCTACTCAATCGATGAAGCGGCATTGTATTCATATTCCCTTCCATTCATCAACTATGGCACGAATAGTTTTTACCAAAATCTTAATAAGGATACATGGACAACCGGCAACGCAGGTGTTTCTTCAAGGTATGAACCTGCATCCTTCTACTTGGCATTCAACCCGTATGAGTACAGATATAGCCCTGTTGTATATCAGGAATACTACACGTTTGTTGTTCAAGTCACCTTGCAAGATCTTCCTCCTCCTCCCCCGTCAGTACTCTTCACCAACTACGATGACGTCGCGTACTTCAACCAACTGGCTTCGGAGCAGCGAATGGCCGTGGATGAAGATCCCGCCATGATCTATGACGCGTTGGATGGAAACGACAACGTTACCCTACCCAATAAATCCGCTTACCAGATCACGACCGAAGTCAGGTGGAATCCAGCCAAGGTCTTTCATGGAGGCGCTGGCGACGACACCATATGGGGCGGTGACGGCAACGACAACATAGACCCTGGCGAAGGAAACAATGTCATCAGGGGTGACGAGGACTTCGCCGGTGGTCGGGATCGCGACACCGTTCATCTCAGGGGTGGCCCCAGCGACTACATACTGGATGATCGTGGGGTGGATTGGACCACCACGATCGACAGGGTCACGGGTGAGAGAAACTACATATCGGCCGACGTCGAACATATCAGCTTTACGGCGTTTGGAAACAACGAGCGCAAGGTCACCAACGTCTTTCACGAGCTGGCCCATATGGCGGTGGCGTCATACAAGGACGAGCCTCTCGTCGGCGAGGGTTGGCGGCCTGTCCTGGCCCAGGAGCTTGGGATTTCCCCCTTGGCCACCGATACGCGCGAGTATTCGACGCGGTACGAGATGCGGGATGGTGTTTACCACACGTATGGGAAGTCGGGAGCGGATCCCTTCGCCGTTGTGGCGCACGTCTACTATGCCCTTGTCAACGGAATGCCGACACTGGCGGTCGCCTTCAGGGGCACCGATGATTTGGAAAAGCCGGCGAACCTATATGACGACATTGGCGAGTGGATTTCGATATCTGAGTACTACGAACGGTTCAGGCCTCTGGTGGATGCGTTGAAGTCCTATGTCAAGGAAATGCAAGTGCCCCGTATCTATGTGACCGGGCACAGCCTGGGCGGGTCCATGGCGCAGGAGTTCATGCAGGAGGCCGGGGTTTTTGGCGACGATCGATATTATGGGATGACCTTCGGATCCCCTGGCGCGCCTAATCAACGGGACGACCCGCGGATGTTCCACTTGGAGCACACGGATGACATCGTGCCGGCCATGCGCAAGATGGCGCAGGGGCTGATCGAGAAAGTTGACCCGTATCAGGCCCTTGCCGGTCTTGATATCTTCAAGGAGGTGGCGGCCTATGGCACATCAGGGACGGTGCTGCGCAAGAGCATCCCGGGAGGCAAGCCAACGTCCCGCGACGAGCACGACAAGCTTCTTTATGAGAAAACCGCCTTGCTCCTGAGATCCGAAATTTCGGGCAAGGAAACGGCGTCCACCACTTTCGTCGATGGCGAACTGGTCCAGGACGCGCACCATTACGCCTCGCAGATCCACCGCTTCTACCAGTCCGCCCTCGACCGCCTGCCCGACATGGACGGTCTGGTCAACTGGACCGGCGCGCTGAAGGCCGGCATGACGCTCAAGCAGGCGGCCGGGCGCTTCGCCGACTCCACGGAGTTCCGCCTCCACTATGGGGCGCCCGATGACGCGGGCTTCGTCAAGCAGCTCTACCTCAACGTGCTCGACCGCGAGGCGGACGCGGGAGGCTTGTCGAACTGGACCAAGGCCATGTCGGCCGGGATGACGCGCGCCGAGGCCTTGGTGGGTTTCTCGGAGTCCGTCGAGAACATCCAGCGCATGGCGCCCGTCCTGGAGGACGGCATCTGGGTCCGCGACAACACCGCCGCCACGGTGGCCCGTCTCTATGACAGCGTCTTCGACCGCCTACCCGACGCTGGCGGGCTTGGCGCCTGGACCGACGCCATCAAGGCTGGGATGGGCCTGGACCAAGCCGCCGACGGCTTCACCGGATCCGCGGAGTTCCAGCAGCGCTACGGCGCCCTCGACAACACGAACTTCGTGAAAACCTTGTACCGCAACGTGCTCGACCGCGAGGCGGAGCCCGCTGGTCTGGCCAACTGGAGGGGCGCGCTGGATGCCGGCGTCGACCGCTCCGACATCGTCCTCGCCTTCTCGGAATCGGCCGAGCACGTGATGAAGCTGGCGCCCCGCATCGACGACGGCATCTGGTTGTTGTGATACGGGTTGAGGTTGGATCCTCGCTATTCCGCCTTCGCCGCGGCCGTCGCCTCGTCCATCGCCCGCCGCCGCTCCCGCACCGCGACCTCGTCCTTCACCTGGGCCCGGCGATCGTGCGCCAGTTCCCACGCCCACGCCGCCTCCAGCAAGCGTGCGTCCTCCGGCTCGGCCTCCCGCCAGACCTTGCACGCGGCTGGGGGTCATTGACCCGGCCTCCGATCCTTGCCGCCGTTCGCCGCCGTGAACAGTTCGACGAAGGTCATCATGTGGTCCTCAACAGCCTGTAGACACTCGTCCGGCCGATCTTGAGCCGGCGGGCGATCTCACTGCCACCCAGGCCCTCCGCCTTCAAGGCCAGGATGGCGGTCTTGTCCAACTTCGGCTTCCGCCCCTTGTAGACCCCCTCGGCCTTCGCCTTGGCGATGCCTTCGAGCTGGCGCTCGCGCCGCAGGTTCGTCTCGAACTCCGCGAAGACCCCCAGCATGTCGAGGAACGCTTTCCCCGCAGCGGTCGACGTGTCGATCGGCTGCTCGGTCGCCTTGAGCGCCACACCATTCGTCTTGAGTTCTCGGACGATGTCCTGGAGGTCGCCAATGGACCGCGCCAGCCGGTCAATCCGCGTCACCATCAGCGTGTCGCCCGGCTGGAGGAACTCCATCAGCGTCCGCAGCTCGGATCTCCCCAACGTCGTCGTCCCGCTGACCTTCTCCTCGCGGACAACGAGACAACCGGCCGCCTTCAAAGCGTCGCGCTGGAGCGTCAGGTCCTGGTCGGTCGTAGAGACCCGCGCGTAGCCATAGATCGCCATCTTCCCCTCGGTCTGTTCCGTTAGGATCTAGACCATCATACCATGCTGTGCCGTTTGGCGAAAGTGAACCCTAATGGCACAGGTGGATGCTGGGGTTCGGTGTCTCGCGGAACTGTTCCGCATGGGTAAACCCTAGCGGACCTTGGAAAATACTAGCTCACGCCTTTCCTTTGTCAGCGACTCAACCACGGACGCACCACAGTTTGTGTCAAGGGGGTTAGAACCGGCCTTGGCGGCCGGCATAACCTCGCGCGCCACGGGAGGCCATTGGAAACACACACCAATCCGGCGCGGGGCCGATCGCGCAACTGGCGTTACGGAAAACGGGCCCGTCCGGGGAGGGTGGATCGTCGGAAACCCATCTCGTCCATAACCATCGCGCTCTCCGCGCACAGCGAGGCGGCGTGGGCCGTCGCCTCGCGGGCGGCATCATGGGCCGCCCGGCTTTGGGCGATGAGGGCGCGGGAGCGTCGCAGCGAGGTTCTAAGGTCCTGGTCCATACCCTCCCAACGGGCGTGGCGGGGGAAGGTTTCAGGGGGGCCGCCGAACGGACGTCACGGAAAGGCCGCCATCACCAATTGTCGTTGTCGCCGACGCGCAATCCCGCCGCCCGGGCTTTGGCGACGATCCGCCGGCGCAACGCCTCGACCTCGGCCGTCTCGCACTGGCGCGCCGTCTTGTCCCCCGTCGGGCGCGGGCAACTTCTTGAAGCGCCCAACTGACAAGTTGGATGGAGCGCTCCATTCGGGCGCGATCCCCCTCCGACCGGCTCAGCCGCGCCAGGTCCACCAGCTTGTCCAGGCGGGCGCGCAGGGTGAATGGATCCTATGTCATCACCCGCCAACCGGCACGACGGGAGAAGGTTTCGGGATAAGCCACAGAACAGACGTTACGGGAAAACCGCGCGCCGGATGGGATGGTGGGGCGGAAACACGCATCGCCCGATGTTCAACAGGATTATGACGCGAAAGGTCAGGAACCCTGCATCGTTTCAGGCATTGGCATGTCGATCGAACCAACCTTCAACGTTCTCCAGGGGTGCAGCGGATTTTGTGGATGTCATCATGACACCGCGGGCGGAAACCCGCGCCGATCGCCTGGATCGGCTGGATCAGCTATCCCGTCTGGCGAGACGGCTTGAGCCGGTATCCTTGGAGGACCGCGCCCGCCTGGAGAGCAGCGCCCACCTCGGCAATCTACCCAAGGCTGACAAACCATAACCGCCTTTATGGAAATATGTCGCGTCATTCCTCGGCATGTTGGGACGGATGGTAGAAGCTCGGATGATACTCGACCGTACCAGCCGGCACTGTCGCGCCGAATGGCAGCGACAGGAAGTACTCGAGTGGAGCACCAGCGAAGGTCAGTTGCTGGCGCGCGGCGAAGCCGAAGCGGGTGTAGAAGGTGGGATCGCCCAGCACGACGCAGCCGGCGGCGCTGATCGATTTCAAGCGGACCAAGCCGGCGTGGACAAGAGCTTGGCCGATGCCGGAGCGCTGCCTGGCCGGGATGACGGCGACAGGGCCGAGGCCATACCAGTGTTGGCAAGCGCCGTCGATCCTCACGGGGGAGAAGGCGATGTGACCGACAGGGGCGCCGTCTTGGTCGGCTACCAGCGACAGGATCATCGCGCCGGACGCTCTGAGGACGTCAATCAGGAGGTGTTCACGTTGGTCGCCATGGGGATGATCGTGGAAGGCGGCTTCGACCAGTTGGCGGATGGCGTCCTCATCTCCGGCTTGTTCGTCCCTGATCAGCATGCCGTTCCCCAGATCAGCGTGTTCTTTTATGCGAGCCATTTCCGGCGCGCCCTCCAGGCCGACGCGAGTCCCCCACTCCGCTGAACCGGCGCGGCCGATTTTCCGAGTTGGGATCTTACGGCGCTTAACAACACAACCTTGACGACGTGTGGCCCGGCTCACGGCGGGACGCGGTCCCGCACGCGGTCGGCGCCAACGCCCGGCATGGCCTGCCGCGCTCCAACGCCGACAAGCGCGACGCCGTCATGATCCTGCTGAAGGATCCGGAGTGGTTGGGTGGCGAGATCGCGCTGCGGACCTTCTTTCACTCTGACAGAACGAAGCGACGATTGACAGCGTGGAGTGGCCGGGCGTTCATCGGGCATTGTCACGTTAACTTGTATCGGACGTGCGAAGACGTTGAAGGGCCGTGAGCCGACCTTTCATGCTGCCCTCCGGATGCATGTCTCCTGCTTCCAGACTTCGAACGCGTGGGTGCGGTTGGCGCGGTACTCGGCGGCACTCATGAGATGTCGACGGGGATGGCTGCGCTGGTGAATGGGGCGGTGGGCGGACAGGAACTGCTGTGCTTGCCGGGGTGACTTGAAGCGTTTCATGCGCCTTTCTCGCTGGCGGGTCGGCTGGTGCGAGCTCTCCGCGCGATTGTTCAGGTAGCGGCTTTGTCGGTGTTCGACGTGCGGAATGATCTGGCGCTTGGCGGCCGCGTAGCTTTTCAGCTGATCCGTCACCACGATCCGCGGCACATACCGCAAACCCTTCAGCAGCTTCTTGAAAAAGCGCTTCGCTGCCTTGGTGTTGCGCCGGCTCTGGACCAGGACATCGAGTACGACGCCGTCCTGATCGACCGCACGCCAGAGATAGTGCTGGACGCCTCTGATCCGGATGAACACCTCATCCAGATGCCAATGATCGCCCGGCTCGGGTCGGCGACGCCGCAATCGGGTGGCGAAGGTCTGAGCAAACTTTCGACACCAGCGTCGGACCGTCTCGTAGGAAACTACCACACCGCGTACGGCCAGCATCAGTTCGACGTCCCGGAAGCTTAGGCAGAACGGGTGGTACAGCCAGACCGCATGGCTGATGATGTCGGCCGGAAAACGGTGACGATGGTGCGGATCAGGGACACGTTTCATCCCGCCACCATGCCCCACACGAACGCCGGGACTGTCATGAATTTCGTGCTTGGCGAGGTTATCCTGAGACAGAAGGAGACCCTGAATGGCCCGACGCAAAGATCCTGTTATCCCTGACGCGATCCTTGACCAACTGCTGGCTGGAGCCGATGCGAAGACGGCTTTCGATCAGAACGGCCTGCTCGACCAGCTGAAGAAGGCGCGACGGAGCGTGCGCTGAAGGCGGAACTGGATCATCATTTGGCTGGCGATGAGAGCGGCAACCGTCGCAATGGCTACGGCCAGAAGACGGTGCTGACCGAGGGTGGCTCGATGGGCCTGTCCATTCCCCACGACCGGACGGGAACGTTCGATCCGGCGCTGATCGGCAAATACCAGCGGCGCTTCCCCGGCTTCGACGAGAAGATCATCTCCCTTTCGCCGTTGCCAAGGCAACGGCTGCCGGGCAAGGGATGTACGCACGCGGCATGTCGACCCGGGAAATTACCGGACACCTGCGGGATCTCCATGGCATCGAGGTTTCAGCCGACCAGATCTCCACGGTGACGGACGCGGTGATCGAGGAGGTGACGGCTTGGCGGAACCGGCCTCTGGAGGCGATCCACCCCCTGGTTTTCATGGACGCCATCCGGGTCAAGATCCGGGACGAAGGTCTGGTTCGCAACAAGGCCATCCATGTCGCCATCGGCGTGCGAGCCGACGGTGCCAAGGAGGTGCTCGGCCTGTGGATCGAGCAGAACGAGGGCGCCAAGTTCTGGCTGCGCGTCCTGAATGAGTTGAAGAACCGAGGGGTGGAGGACATCCTGCTGGCCGTGATCGATGGGCTGAAGGGTTTTCCCGAGGCGATCGCGGCCGCCTATCCCGAGACGATTGTTCAGACTTGCATCGTTCATCTGCTTCGTCACAGCATGGAGTTCGCGTCCTGGAAGGACCGCAAGGCCATCGCCGCCGCCCTGAAGACGGTCTACGACGCCGTCGATGATAAGGCAGCCGAGATGGCCCTGACGACCTTCGAGACGGGGTACTGGGGCGAGAAATACGCGGCCATCGGCAAGGCTTGGCGGCGGGCGTGGCAGGAGGTCATCCCCTTCTTTGCCTTCCCGCGCGAGGTCCGGCGCATTCTTTACACGACCAATGCCATTGAAGCGTTGAACTCAAAGCTGCGCCGGGCGGTGCGGGCCAGGCGGCATTTCCCCAGTGACGAGGCCGCGCTGAAGCTCCTGTTTCTCGTCTTGAATCGCGCGGAGAAAGACTAGAAGATGCCGCCACGGGAATGGACGGCCGCCAAAGCTCAGATGGCCGTCATCTTCGGCGACCGGTTCGCGAACGCAATGACCGCCTGATAGTCAACCCGCCCCGCCAAGCACGAAATTCCCGATAGTCCCAGGCGTCCCAGAATGCTGGAGATCAGCCCCCGTTCAGCTCAGAGTCTGTTTGTAGACGTCAGGCGCTGATTTCCTGTATCGCAAGGCCCGCCCCGTCTGCGAACAGCTTCTGATCCGCTGCTGATGCTGTTGGCGAATTCCGAAGGCCTCGTCACGGCACAGGGACAGCGGCTGTTGAAGTGACATCCTCAACGCAGGGGGCCGATCATGTCGCTCAAGCCGCAGACCATTCCGCCAGTGCCCGACAATACCGCGACTGTCGCCCGGGCCGCTTTTCCCAAGGGCAATGCCGTTCTCCGCCTTCGCGACGAGTTGGGAACGATCTACCAGGACGAACTATTCGCCGCCTTGTACCCCGAGCGAGGCCAGCCGGCGGCGGCGCCGTGGCGGTTGGCGCTGGTATCGGTGCTGCAGTTTCTGGAGGATTCGCCCGATCGGCAAGCGACCGATGCCGTGCGTGGGCGGATCGATTGGAAGTACGCCCTCAGTCTGGATCTCACCGATCCGGGCTTCGATTATTCCGTGCTGAGTGAATTCCGTGGCCGACTGGTCAAAGGGCAACAGGAAACGCTGCTGCTGGATACCCTGCTGGTTCGGCTCAAGGAGGCCGGATTGGTGAAGCCCAGTGGCCGACAGCGCACTGATTCCACCCACGTCCTGGCCGCCATCCGCGGGCTCAACCGGTTGGAAACAATCGGCGAGACGTTGCGGGCCGCGTTGAACAGCCTGGCCGAGGCGGCGCCGGTCTGGTTGACCGAGCGGATCACCGCCGACTGGATCGAGCGCTATGGCCGTCGGGTCGAGGAGTATCGCCTGCCCAAGGGCGAAGCGGCACGGACGGCCTTGGCCGAACGAATCGGCCGCGACGGTCACGAGATCCTGGCGGCTGTCTACGCGGCGGACGCTCCGACCGGTCTGCACGCCTTGCCGACTGTCCAGGCGTTGCGTCGAACCTGGGTTCACCAGTTCTACCTTGAGAACGACCAGGTCCGTTGGCGGACCGCAGCCGAGTTGCCGCCGGCTGGCCAGCGCCATGACTCGCCCTACGACGTGGAGGCGCACTACGGCAACAAGCGCAGCGCGACCTGGGTCGGGTACAAGATCCACCTGACCGAGACCTGCGATGCCGGTGCACCCCACCTGATCACCCATGTCGAGACCACGCTCGCTTCGGTTGGCGACACCGACCGAACCGCGCCCATTCATGAAGCTCTGGCGGCGCGAGGCTTGGCGCCCGCATCACATTTCCTCGACACCGGTTACGTCGATGCCCCATTGTTGCTCTCCAGCCAGGCCGAGCACGGAATTGAGATGGTGGGGCCGGTCCGTCCCGACGCCAGTTGGCAGGGCAAGACGCGTCAGGGCTACGATCTGGGCTCCTTCACCATCGACTGGGAGGCGCAGACGGTGACTTGCCCCCAGAACCGGACCGCCACCTGCTGGGTTCCGAAGATCGACACCTGGGGCAACGCGGTGATCCACGTCCGCTTTCCCTCACGGGCATGTACCCATTGTCCCGAGCGGGCGCAATGCACCCAGGCCAAGGCCAGCCCGCGCAACCTCACCTTCCGGCCGCGTGCCGAGCATGAGGCGCTCCAGGAAGCCCGGCACCAGCAGGAAACAGAGGAATGGCGCCAGCGCTACGCGGCACGCGCCGGGGTCGAGGGCACCCTGGCCCAAGCCCTGCAGCTCTTCGATCTGCGACAATGCCGGTATATCGGGCTGGCCAAGACGCGGCTGCAGCACGTCCTGACCGCCGTCGCTCTCAACATCGTTCGCCTGGAGGCGTGGTGGACCGGCCGACCGCTAGCCAAAACCCGGATCTCCCGTTTCGCCGCTCTCCAGCCATCCACCGCATAGGTCCCACAATTCGCCAACAGTGTCCGCTGCTACTCAGACCCCGGGGACGGCCGCTTCGTGATCTCGGGTATCCGAGCACGCGAATCGTCGTGTGGCTCTTCCGATGGTCACGTGATATGCCTCCGGCTCCAATCGTGCCTCCCATGTTTCAAGATTTCAAAGTTCAGACGACGAGGATGTGAGTGACGCCACCTGATCAACACCGTTCGCCCCGCGACGAATTTCCGGGCGGTCGGAAGCCGCCACGGCATGGCGGCGCTGGTCGTGGAGGCCGCGGCAAGGCCGGTGGCGAGAGCGCCATGGCGAAGCACGCCCGCTACCTGGAACTCGCCCAGCAGGCCAGGACCGCCGGCGACGAGGTGACGACGCAGCATAATCTCCAGCATGCCGAACACTGGTACCGCACCGCGATGGCTGACCGGCGGTCCGGGGATGATCCGGGAATGACGATCAAAGAAGACGCCCTCGTCGGATGAGGCGAGAGTGGCGCGATGCCGGCACACGCTGTCCGGCCCGGTTCAGCCGCGCGAAACCAAGCTGGAGGTTTCAGAGGCGTTGCGGATCCTGAAAGCGTACTCAAAAGGTGCTGGACGGTCGGGAGGGGTCGAGCGGGCGGGCGTCGCCGACAGACCGGCATGCCAAGGCCTTTCATGGTCACCACCGCCACCGGCAGGCTCGAAGTCGACGCGATCGTCGTTGAGCATTTCGGCATCGCGGAGCGCTCCGATGACGATGATCGAATCGTGAGCCGGGTTGTGACCCACCCGCCTGGCCATCGTGGCGCGGATCGATGTGCCGGCGAGGCCTTGGCGTTCCCGGAGCGGAGCGCCGCGCCGAGTGACATGGTCCGGAAGACCATGAGCTGTGCCCATGGGGATTTCATCTTGGCCATGCGCCGGGTTTGGAGAGGGTTCCATTGGTCTCCCGGTACCGCCTTGCCACACACATCGGGTCCGGCAGCCACCCCTACTCCGGACCGATTGGTCCGCCGAGTGTAGCGTCGATGCAACCACGGCCCCAAATCGGCTCCGGGATCGGGCGGTTCGGCGTGTTCGCCTTGTCACCCGGTCGGGTCGATGGCAGGGAAAGGGTACCGCCAATGGTGGCGGCCTGTTCGAGGGGGTTGAGGATGAACCAGGCGGAACTGATCGCCGCCGTCGCGGAGCGCGCCGGCCTGACCAAGGCCGACGCCGGCAAGGCGGTCGAGGCGTTGGTCGGCACGATCACCGACACGCTCAAGCGGGGCGACGAGATCCGCATCGCCGGCTTCGGTACCTTCGGGGTCTCCGAGCGCGGCGAGCGCCAGGGGCGCAACCCCCAGACCGGCGCGGAGATCACGATCGCCGCGTCCAAGGCCGCCAGGTTCACCGCCGGCAAGGCCGTCAAGGACGCGCTCAACGGCGGCTGAGCCGGCGGAACCACCGTCTTCGCGTCACCCCCGCCCGTTGGTTTTCCGTCCGGAGGGCGCCGAGGGCGGGATCCAGGCGGTTTGGACGGGGGCCAAGGGCCCGCCCGCGACCTGGCCTTGGTCGGAAACGCGACGGCCGGACCGTGATCCCGTACCGGCGCCGGCCCCGCCCCGCCCGACAAGTGGAGACAGTTCGATGCGACCCAGCGGTCCCACCACACCCGAGGAAATGATCGGCCTGACCAGCCGGATCACCGCCGCCTACCTGCGGGGCAACGCCATGCCGTCGGCCGGGATCGCGGGCGTGATCGGCATCGTCCACGGTTCGCTCCTCCACCTCGCCCAACCGGCCTCGCGGCCGCCGGAGCGGGAACTTCAGAAGCCGGCGGTGCCGATCCGGAAATCCGTCACGGCCGACCACATCGTCTGCCTGGAGGATGGCCGGAAGCTGAAGATGCTCAAGCGGCACCTGCGGGCGACCTACGGCATGACACCCGACGAGTACCGGGCCAAATGGAACCTGCCGGACGATTACCCGATGGTCGCGTCCGCCTACGCCGAGAAGCGCAGCGCCATGGCCAAGGCGAACGGCCTGGGCAGGCGTCATGGCGCGGGCCGCGCCAGCGTGGCGCCGAAAAAACGCGGCCGTCCCAAGGCGACGCCCTGACCCCCCGCCTCCCGGCGTTTCGCCCGGTTCGCGATTGGGGCACGACCTTCGTCGGTGGCGCGGGTCGGTGACCGGGTCAGTATATTAGTGGGACTCAGATATACGGTAGCTTCTGGTCCCACATGCGGGCGGCAATGCGCTGCTCCTCGGCACCAAGGACGTTGGCGTAGATCGCCGTCACCTAAGGGTGGCATGGCCCATCCACTTGGAGAGCATGTTGAGCGGCACGCCCGAGCTGATGGCGTGGACGCCGTAGCCGTGGCGCAGTCCCTTGGGTGAACGGTGAGGACCGTCGGGAATTCCGGCATCCGCCATCACGGCCTTGACGTGCCGCCACGCGGTGTTGCGTGCCCAAGACCAGAGCAGGCATCGTCAACTTGTTGGGCGAGAGCCGAGATCTGGGCGAGCTTGACGGCGCCAGCACAGGATCGGGCTATGCGGCTTGCGTGATGCCACAGACGTCGTGCCACGCCTCGAAGGCGCGGGTCCGCTCGGCGCGGTAGTCGGTTGCGGGCATCAGGTGGCGGGACAAGAGGAAGAGGTTGTTGATCTGATCATGAGCGGACAGGAAGCGTTGAGCATGCCGGGCCGACTTGAACCGCTTCATCTGCCGTTCTCGTCGCCTTGTTGGCTGGTGTGAGTTTTCCGCCCGGTTGTTGAGCCCCTTGTGCTGGCGATGCTCGACGCCCGGCATGATCTCCTTCTTGGCCGCGCCGTATGAGCCTAGCTTGTCCGTCACCATGACGCGCGGAACCCGACACCCCCGCTTCAGGAGTTTGCGCAACAGCCGCTTGGCCGCCTTCTTGTCGCGCCGGCTCCGCACCAGCACATCGAGCACGACGCCATCCTGGTCGACGGCGCGCCAGAGATAATGCTTCCTGCCAACGATCTTGAGCACGACCTCATCCAAATGCCATTTGTCGCCCGGCCGGGGCAGCCGGCGCCGGATGATGTTGGCAAACTCCTGGCCGAATTTGAGGCCCCACTGGCGGATCGTCTCGTGGCTGACCTTGATGCCGCGGAAAGCCAGCATCTCCTCCACCATCCGAAGGCTCAGCGGAAAGCGAAAGCACAGCCAGACCGTGTAGCTGATCAGCTCCGGAGGGAAGCGATGGCCAGCGTAGAGGGACTTGGTCGTGCTCGTCATGGCTGCCTCATAACCGACCCGCGCTGCTCAGGCAACCCACCCTGCCGCCAACTTGACGATGCCCTCGAACATCCGCAGCGGCGTCATGGAGATGACGGGGAGGATTGTCGGCATGCCCGAGTCCCGGAGGAGCGACCGACCTCGGCGGGAGCGAGCGGCATCCGATCACTCCCTGAGTTACGCACCGAGGTCTCCACGAAAAGCCGCGAACGGTTTGGGAGGTTTGGTTAGAGAACGAAGTCGTTGCCCGTCATCGTGGTCACGCCGATCACGGCAACCTCGAAGTCAACGATCTGATCTCCGTTAACGTCACCTTGCAGAAGTCCGTCGGCGAAACGCAGCTGGCCAGCGATGGTGTTGAAAGCGTCAGATCCGATGAAGCTGAACGCTTGATTGCCGTCGATGCTCGTATCGGCGTCGATGGTGGAAAAATTCATCTTATCGGTGTCGCCAAGGAAGTCCGCGATCACGTCGCGGCTCGTGCCGACAGCGCTCTCGCCGATGTCGTTGAAATCAAACACATCAGCGCCGGCTCCACCTATGAGGTGATCCGTCCCGATACCGCCGATCAAGGTGTCGTTGCCCGAGCCCGCGGCGAGGACGTTATCCGCGCCGTTGCCCACCAA
>NZ_AVFL01000063.1 GCF_000576635.1 Skermanella stibiiresistens SB22 | reverse complement strand
GAGAAGCATGGCGGCAAGCCGCGCCGGACTTGGCGCAAGCTCCATCTGGCGATCCATCCCGACAGCGGCGAGATCCTCGCCTCCGAGCTGACCACCACAAACGACGGCGACGCGTCCCTGGTCGGCTCGCTGCTCGACCAGATCGACAGCCCGATTTCCGCAGTATTCGCTGATGGCGCATATGATGGAGAGCCAATCCACCGCTCCGTCGCTGCGCATACGCCCGACGCCGCGGTGATCATTTCGCCCAGATCAACCGCAGTGCCGAGCGACACGGCTGAAACCGCCCCGACCCAGCGTGACCGACACGTCGAGATGATCGGGGAGCGTGGACGACTGGAATGGCAGCGAGCGGTCAACTACGGAAAACGCTCCTTGGCGGAGGTGCCGATGTTCCGCTACAAAAAGGTGATCGGTCGCAGCCTCCACGCCCGGACTCCGCCGACACGGAAGACCGAGGCCACCGTCGCCTGCAAGGTCATCAACACATGACCGGCCTCGGCATGCCGGTATCCCGACGGGTCGCCTGACCGTTGCGGGAAGGGGCGAAATCCGCCCACTCCTTCATTTCTGCACCAAAGTCATGCGGTCCGCCTTTATCTTCGTTTTCCGCTGAGCTTGCGTATCGTCGAGGAGATGCTGGCGGTGCGCGGGATCGACTTCAGCCATGAAGCCGTGCTCAATGGGGCCTGAGGTTTGGCCGGGAGATCGCCAAAGGGATCCGCGACCGTCGCTTGGCGCGGGACGACAAGTGGCACATGGATGAAGTCGTCCTCACCACCGGTGGCCGGAAGCATTACCTGTGCCGAGTAGTTGATTGGGCGGTCTTCTGGCTCGACGTGCTGGTACAGAGCTGGCGCTACAAAAATATGGCCAAGCGCCAGCTCCTGAAAGAGCAGGGTCGCACACCCCGTGTCATAGTCACCGGTAAGCTCGAATTCGGCGCGGTGGCGAAAAAGGACCTGAAGCCACCCGTCGCCAACTTGACGACGCCCGCCTAACGCCACCGCGCCGGTTTGAGGACCTTGATCGAGACAATCCTCAACGATTGTTCGTCTTCCGCCATTCGGCGAAGTCGACGCGCGTCCGCTCCTCGGTCGCCGGGTAGAGGCCGAGGATCGAGTGTCCAGCCATCACCCGCTCGGTGACGAAATCCTCGAAGGCCGTCATCTCGACGGCCTCGTCCGCGATCCCATCCGCCAGATGGGCCGGCATCACGATGACGCCGTCGGCGTCGCCCACGATCACGTCTCCGGGAAAGACCGGTGCGTCGCCACAGGCGATCGGCACATTGATGTCAATGGCCTGGTGCAAGGTGAGGTTGGTCGGGGCGGACGGACGATTGTGGAAAGCGGCGAAATCGAGCGCCGCGATGTCGCGCGAATCCCGGAAGCCGCCATCGGTGACGATGCCGGCGACCCCACGCCTCATCAGCCGGGAAATCAGGATCGATCCGGCCGACGCCGCCCTGGGATCCTTGCGGCTGTCGATCACCAGGACGGCGCCTTCCGGACACTCCTCCACCGCCTTGCGCTGGGGATGGCCACGATCCTGGAATACGCTGATCGGGTTCAGGTCCTCGCGGGCCGGAATGTAGCGCAACGTGTAGGCCTCGCCGACCATCGTGGCGCTGGCGGGGTTGAGCGGTCGGACGTCCTGGATCATCTGATGGCGCAGCCCGAGCTTGAACAGGGCTGTGGCCAGGGTCGCGGTGCTGACGGTCTTCAGCTTCTCGCGGGTTTGGGGTCTTAAAGTAGCCATGTTCTGAATCCTGGATGTTGGCGGAATTTCATGGCATCGGTCACCGCACCACCATCGCCTCCACTGGACCATGATGCGCCGAGCCCTTGGCGTACCGACCCGTCCGGCGCATGGCGGTGTGGAACCAGTCGAGCCGACGCGGCGGCCGGAGGCATGCTTCGAACCCCAAGGGTCAATCCTTGAGGTTGACCTCCGACAGCCGAATCTCGCTGTTGGTCTTCAGCGTCGGGCGCCAACCCTCGATGCGCTTGCCGACGCGGGTGTAGCCGATCATGTGGTACATCGGAACGTCGGCGATGACGTCGTCATGGACCTTGGCGAAGACTGTCTGGAACAGCTTGGCCCTCTCGTCGCCGGAGGCGCTCATCGCCTGCCGCATGACCTTGTCGATGTCGGCGTCCGCGATGGTTGAGTACTGCCCATTGCTGGAGTACATCACCGGCGCCGTGAACCCGGCATCGCCCGTGTTGTTGTCATGCTGCTGCTGGAACAGCGTCGGCCCGCGTTCCGCCGGGAACGGCTTGTCCAGGTAGCGGACCCAGTCGGCGGCTTCCAGCTGGACCATGGTCATGTTGAAGCCGGCTTCCTCCCACATGCCCATCATCGCTTCCAGCGATTCGGCGGAATTCGGGAAGAAGCCATTGCGGGCGATCAGCTTGATCTCCTTGTCGACCGGCACTCCGTCCTCGCGGGCTTCGGCGAGAAGCTGCTTGGCGCGCTGCGGATCGTGGGTCCACGGCTTGATGTCGGGGTTGTGCCCTCGCACGCCTGGAGCGACCATCTGCGACGCCCGGATCACGTCGTCGCCGAACAGGGCACTGCCGAGAGCGTCCCAGTCGATGGCACGATTGAGCGCCTCCCGGACCCGCCTGTCGTTCAGCGGCGGCATCTGCGCGTCGATCCGCATGCGGGTCGTCTCGGAGTTGAGATAGGCGAAATCGGTGGCCGGGTTGGTGGCGTCCTGGACCGCGATGGTCGGGGTCAGGTCGGCCTCCCCGGTCGACACCATCGCGGCGCGGATCGCGGATTCAGGGCGCCAGACGAAGGTGGTTTTCCTCACCTTGGCCGGCTTGCCCCAGTAGCCGTCGAACCACGTCAGGACGACCCGCTCCGGCGACGCACTGTCGAGTTTATAGGGGCCAGTGCCGACGGGGGCATTCGTTTCCTTGTCCAGCGGCAGCTTGGGCGAGACGATCTGGACGGTGCCCATCAGCGTCGGCAGGATCGGGATCGGAATGTCGGACTTGATCTCAACCGTATGGGCATCGACGTTTTTCGGCGTCAGCTTGATGTCGCCGAACTTGGAGCGGCTGTCGCAGGTCAGGTTCCTGTTCATCAGGCGGTTGACCGTATGGACCACCGCGTCGGCGTTGAAGTCGGCACCGTCCTGGAACTTGACACCGTCGCGCAACTTGAACCGCCATGTCAGGTCGTCCACCTGCTCCCAACTCGTCGCCAGGAAGGGCGTGACGGTGCCTTCCTCCGCCTGGATGTCGGTCAGCGTTTCCGTGATGTTCATGTTGATGATGCGGCCGATGTCGTTGCGGATCGACCGGCAGGGTTCCAGGTTCGCCGGCTGCTCCGGCAGGACGACGGTGATCTCGCCCTTGTTGGCCGCGAGCGCCGTTCCGGAAGCGACCGCAGCGATTGATAGCGCTATTAATCCGCTTAAGCGGGTAAGTGCCTTGCTATGCATTTTTCCTCCCCTTTCGCTTTCGCCCTCGCCGCCCACGGAGGGAGGCGAGGGGATTCGGTTCAGCGGTTCGCAGCCGGGCCGAGCCGTTGCAGGCCGTTCGTCTCGACGAACTCGGCCAGCATCTTCGACTGCGTGTCCGTCAGCGGCCAAGCCGAGGGCGGACGGGTCCGGCCGCAGTCGTGGCCGAGCAGACGCAACGCGGCCTTGACGCCGGTCACGTTGGTTCCGTTCATCTCCTGCGCGCGGATGTCCTCGAACGCCCGCATGCCGGCGATCAGGTGGCGGGCTTCGGCATAGTCGCCGGCTTCCAGCGCCGCGTGGATCGCCACCGACCGCTCCGGCCAGACGTTGATCAGGCCCGACGTGAAGCCGCGCGCGCCGACGGCGTAGAGCGGCGGCGCCCAGACCTCCGCCAGACCGCCGACCCAGACGATGTCGGGATCACAGGCCGCCATCGCTTCGGCCAGCTTCAATGGGTTCGGTGTCGCCCATTTGACGCCGACGACGCCCTCGACCGCGCAGAGTTCGACGATGCCCTTGACGCCGATCCCGTCGTTCCGCAGGTAGATCACCAGCGGCAGGCCACCGGACGCGTCCGACACCCGCTTGACGTATTCGACAACGCCGCGCGGCGCCACGAAGGGGTCGGGCGGCTGGTGGATCATCAGCGCGTCGGCGCCGGCTTCCGCCGACGCCTTGGCGAGACGGCAGGCGTTCCGGATGCCCCGGCCGACGCCCGCGATCAGCGGGACGCGCCCGTCGATGTGCCGGGCGGAGGCGTGGACCATCGTCTGCGCCTCATCCGTCGTCAGGGCGTAGAACTCGCCGGTATTGCCGTTGGCGACCAGGATCTGGACGCCGGCCTCGATGGCGCGGTCGACGATCGGCGCTTGAAGCTTGGGCGCCAGTTCGTCGTCGCTGTCGAACGGCGTGACGAGGATCCCCGAGATCCCCGTCAACGTCCGCTTCAGGTCATGCTCGCCCATGCTCACCTGCCGTCCATCTTCCGCTGGATGCCGAACGGGTTATCGTCCGACAGCGCCGGCGGCAGCAAATCGCCCGGCACGTCCTGGTACGAGACCGGACGCAGGAAGCGGGTGATAGCCAGACTGCCGACCGAGGTCGTGCGGCCATCGGAGGTCGCCGGATACGGACCGCCGTGTACCATGGCGTGACCGACCTCGACGCCGGTGCCGAAGCCGTTGACCAAGACACGGCCGGCCTTTTCCTCAAGGATCGGCATGAACCGGCGGGCGGCCTCAAAGTCCGAAGCCTCAAGATGAAGGGCGATGGTCAACTGGCCTTCCAGCTTGTCGAGCACCTTGCCAAGCTCGTCCTCGTCCTTGCAGCGGACTAACAGGGAGGACGAACCGAACACTTCCTCCTGGAGTTCAGGATGCTTCAGGAAATCGCCGGCCGTCGTGTCAAACAGGGCGGCCTGCCCCTGGAACCGTTCACCGACGGTGCCTTCGCCGAGCATCTGGACCTGCGAATGCGACTTCAGGCGGGAAACGCCTTCGCAATAGGCCTTGTGGATACCGGGGGTCAGCATGGTCGCGGCGGGGGCGGAAGCGAGCGCCGCCTTGGCGCCCTCGACGAAGCCCTCGAGGCCGTCGCCATCGACCGCCAGGATCAGGCCGGGATTGGTGCAGAACTGCCCGGCGCCCAGCGTCAGCGCGCCGACGAAGGCCTTGCCGATCGCTTCGCCGCGGGCGGCCAGCGCACCGGGGAACAACAGGACTGGGTTGATCGAGCTCATCTCGGCATAGACTGGGATCGGCTCCGGACGGGCCGCCGCGATCTTCATCAGCGCGGTGCCGCCGGCACGGGAGCCAGTGAAGCCCGCCGCCTTGATGCGGTGATCGGCGACGAGGCCCTGACCGATCGACCGGCCGCTGTCGAACAGCAGTGAGAACGTGCCTTCCGGCATCCCGCATTCCTTGACGGCGCGCTGGACGGCGCGGCCGACCAGTTCCGACGTGCCGGGATGGGCGGAGTGGGCCTTGACGATCACCGGGCAGCCGGCGGCTAGGGCGGAGGCGGTGTCGCCGCCCGCGACCGAGAAGGCCAGCGGGAAGTTGGACGCGCCGAATACCGCGACTGGGCCGACGCCGATCTGGCGAAGCCGAATGTCGGGACGGGGCAGGGGTGTGCGGTCCGGCATCGCCGGGTCGATCCGGGCGCCGATGAAGCCGCCATCGCGCACGACGTTGGCGAACAGCCGCAGCTGACCGACGGTCCGGCCGCGCTCGCCCTCGATCCGGCCGCGCGGCAAACCGCTTTCGTTGACGCAGCGCTCGATCAGCTCGTCGCCGATGTCGAGGATGTTTTGGGCGATGGCCTCTAGGAACTTGGCGCGGGCTTCCAGGCTGGTTTCACGATAGGGGCGGAAGGCGGACGCCGCGAGGGTGGCCGCTTGTTCGAGGTCGTCGAGGGTGGCGCCGCCGAAACCGGGGCGCAGCTTTTCGCCGGATGCGGCGTCGGAACCAAAAACTTCACCGTTCGTACCGCGGCGGGCCGATTGGCCGATCAGAAGTTCACCGGTGAGCGGCATAAGGGATCTCCCTGAATCTGTTTCATGAGATGCGAACGCTCAGGTGGCTGGCGGCACCCGTTTCCCATTTGGGATGCGGTGTCGCATTCAACAGCGAACGCGTGTAGCTGTGCTGGGGTGTGGTGAAGATTGCCTGCGTAGTGCCCTGTTCCACGATCTCGCCCTGCTTCATCACGATGATCCGATCCGCGAAATGACGGACGATCGGCAGGTCGTGGGTGATGAAGATATAAGACAATCCCAAGCGGGTCCTGAGATCGGCGAGTAGATCGATCACCTGTGCCTGGATGGAAACATCCAGCGCCGACACCGCCTCATCGCAGACGATCAGTTCCGGATCGCTGGCAAGCGCCCGTGCGATGGCGATCCTCTGACGCTGACCACCGGAGAATTGGTGTATGTGGCGCTTGGCATGCTCGGCTTTCAACCCAACCAGCTCGAGAAGTTCCACGACGCGGTCGTTCCATCGGTCCTTGGGAAGGATGTCGCGGTGGATGCGGAGTGGTTCGGAGATGATCGAGCGCACGTCCATCCGGGGGTTCATCGAGCCGTAGGGGTCCTGAAACACCATCTGCATCTTGCGCCGGAGCTTCAGCAGCTCCCGCTGATCCATGCGGAAGATGTCGTCGCCCTTGTAGAGCGCACGGCCCGATGTCGGCTCGTTCAGGCGAAGCAGGATACGGGCGACGCTGGACTTGCCGGAACCGGACTCGCCGACGATGCCGACCGTCTCGCCTCGGTTGACCTCGAAGCTGATGTCGTTGACGGCGTGGACATGCTTGGCGGCGCCGAACAGGCCGGTGCTCAGCGCGTACCGTTTGACGATGTTCTCGACCTTCAGGATCGGCTCGCCCGCCCCTGTCGCGGACCGCCGGTGCTTGTCGGTGTCGTCGGCGTGGGGCAGGGCCGATAGCAGCTTTTGGGTATAGTCGTGCTGGGGACGGGTGAAGACGCTCCTGGCATCGCCCCGCTCCACGATCTGGCCGCCCTTCATCACCATGACCCGGTCCGCCATGGAGGCCGCGACTTCCAGGTCGTGGGTGATCAGGATCAGCGCCATGCCGTATTCGGCCTGAAGGTCGCGCAGAAGGTCGAGGATCTGCGCCTGGACGCTGACGTCGAGGGCGGTGGTCGGTTCGTCGGCGATGATGACGGAGGGCTGCAAGGCGATGGCCATAGCGATCATCACGCGCTGCCGCTGTCCACCGGAGAACTGGTGCGGATACTGATCCACCCTGTGCTCCGGATCGGGGATGCCGACGCGGCGGAGCAGGTCGACCACGCGGCGCTTCGCGTCCGCGCCGGTGGCGACCTCGTGGGTTTCGAACACCTCCGCGATCTGGCGGCCGATCGAGTGGACCGGGTTGAGATGGGCCAGCGGGTCCTGGAAGATCATCGCGATCTTCCGACCATTGATGTCGCGCCGTTCCTCCTCCGTCATGGTCGCGAGATCGCGGCCCTCGAAGAACATGCGGCCGGCGACGATGTCGCCCGGCGGGGTATCGATCAGCCCCATGATGGCGCTGGTGCTGACGCTCTTGCCCGAGCCGCTTTCCCCCAGGATGCAGAGGGTTTCCGCATGGGAGACGTGGAAATCGACCCCGCTGACGGCCCGGACCGGATCGCGGTCGGACAGGAAGTCCACGGTCAGCCCGCGTACCTCGAGGATTGGATCAGCCGTGCCGGTCATCGCGGAGCCCTCCGCAGGGTCTGGAGCCGCCACCGCTGCTGCGGATCGGCCACCGTCCTGGCCCAACTCGACAAGAGGTTCAGGGAAAGCGTGGTCAGCAGGATGGCGAGGCCGGGCCAGAAGGCGACCCACCACGCGTTCGCGAGATATCCGCGTCCGGTCGCGACCATGGCGCCCCAGGTGAACTGCGGTGGCTGGATGCCGAGGCCGAGGAAGCTGAGCGCCGATTCCGCCAGGATGACGGACGCGAAGTCGATGGCGGCGATGGTGATCAGCGTCGGTGCCACCAGCGGTGCGATATGGCGCAGCACGATGCGGAGCGACCCTGCCCCCATCGCCTTGGCGGCGCTGACGAACATGCGCTCGCGCAGCTCCAGCACCTCCGCCCGCGTGGTGCGCAGGTAAATGGGGATGCGGGTGATCGCCAGCACGATGATCAGGTTGAGGATGCTGGGACCCAGCGTGTAAAGGACGATCAGAGCCAGCAGCAGCGACGGGAAGCTCATGATGATGTCGGCCAGCCGCATGATCACCTGGGAGTACCAGCGGTTGGAGTAACCGGCGATCAGCCCGAGCGCGCCGCCAATCAGCATCGATGTGACCACGGCGGCCGCCGCGATGCCCAGCGTGTTCTGCGCGCCGACCACCAAGCGCGCCAGGATGCTGCGGCCCAGCGTGTCGGCCCCCAGCGCATAGAGCCAACCATGTTCGAGCGAGAATGGCGCCAAGTTGCGCTGGCGCAGTCCCAGCTTGGTCGCCATGTCGCCGACCAGCATCGGGCCGAAGATCGCGGCGAGGATCAGGATCAGCAGGTAGATGGCGGAGATCAGCGCCAGTTTGTCGTGAACGAGGTAGCCGAGCAGCGCGCGGGCCTTGCCGGGCTCGCGCTCCGCCTTCCCGCCCGCCTTCAGGTCTGTCGGGATCACTGTCATGACGTCTGATACCGGATGCGCGGATCGAGCACGGCGTAGAGGAGGTCGATCGCGATGTTCAGGATGAAGATGGCGCAGGCCGTGACCAGCACGGTCGATTGCACCACCGCGAAGTCGCGCTGGATGATGGCGTCGATCATCAGCTTGCCGATGCCGGGCCAGCCGAAGACCGATTCGACGACGACCGCTCCGTTGACCAGGCTGGTGGCGAGGTCGCCCGCGACCGTGATGACCGGCAGCAGAGAGTTGCGGAGCGCGTGGCTGAAGATGATCTTTTGCCGTCGCACGCCCTTCGCCCGCGCCGTCTTGACGTAGGGCGACGACAGCGCGCCGATCATGGTGCCGCGCACCACCTGCACCAGCAGTCCGAAGGGCCGCAGCATCAGGACGCCGATCGGCATGATCCAGTGCGCCGCCGAGCCGGTCCCCGATGTCGGCAGCAGGTCCAGGCTGACGGCGAAGACCAGGATGCCGACGATGGCGATCCAGAAGTCCGGGGCGCTGGCGCCCGCCAGCGACACGAGGCTGGCGAAGCGGTCGAACAGGCTGCCGGGCTTGGCGGCCGCCAGCGATCCGACCACCAGCGCCAGCGCTCCCGCCAGGAAGATCGCCAATACGGCCAATTTGAGCGTCTGAGGAAAGGCTTCCAACGCCACTTCCATCGCCGAACGGTTCTGGCGCAGCGATTCCCCGAAATCCAGGTGGAGGAGGTCGCCGAGATAGTTGAAGAACTGGATGTGGAGGGGCTGATCGAAGCCGTGAAGCGTCGAGAACGCCTCACGCGCCTGGGGTGTCGCGTCGAGGGGCAGGAAGAGATATGAGGGGTCGCCGGTCAGCCGCGTCAGGAAGAAGACGAGGACCAGCAATCCCAGGACCGAAACGACGCTGTGAAGGGCCCGTTTTCCCAGATAGCCGAACATCCGTTTTCCCTTTCAGAAATGGCCGGTTCCAATTATGGCTGTCACTTCCTCAGGCGGATTTCGGCCAGCGGGATCTCGCTGTTGGTGGTCAGGTTGGGACGCCAGTCCAATTCCTTCCCGACGCGGGTGTAGCCGATCATGTGGAACATCGGGATATCGACCGCGATCCTGTCATGCACCTCGGCGAGGATTTCCTGGAACGCCTTGGTCCGGGCGGTGTCGGTGGCGTTCAGCGCCTCGCCGATCAGGGTATCGACCTTCGGGTCGGAGAAGGTCGCGTACTGGCCGCTGGATTGATAGAAGATCGGCACGGTGAAGGCGGCGTCGCCTTTGTTGTTGTCGTGCATGATCTGGAGCAGGTTGGGGCCGCGCTCCTGCGGGAAGGGCTTTTGCAGGTAGCGGGTCCAGTCCGCCACGTCCAGCATCTGGAGGTCGATGTCGAAGCCGACGGCTTCCCACATCGTCATCATCGCTTCCAGCGCCTCGTTGCCGTTCGGGTAGATCCCGTTGCGGCCAATCAGCTTGATCGCCGTCCCGACTGGAACGCCGTCGGCCTTGGCCTCGGCCAGCAGTTTCGCCGCCTGATCGGGATCGTAGCCCCAGGGCTTGAGGTCGGGGTTATGGCCATTGATGCCGGGCACCACCATCTGCGATGCGCGCAGCACATCGGCGCCGAACAGTTCCGCCATGCCCTGCCAGTCGATGGCGAGGTTGAGCGCCTTGCGGACGCGGACGTCGTTGAGGGGAGGCTGTTCCGTGTCAATCCGGATCGCCGTGGTTTCCGAGTTCAGGTAGGAGAAATCGGTTTCCGGATTGGTCGCGTCCTGGATCGCGATGGCGGGCGTCAACTGGGCCTCGCCGGTCTGGACCATCGCGGCCCGGAGCGAGGACTCACCGCGCCAGACATAGGTCGCCTTGCCAATCTCCGGCGTCTTGCCCCAGTAGCCGTCGAAGCGGTCGAGCACGACCGTCTGCGGCGTGAAGGTATTGAGCTTGTAGGGGCCGGTGCCGACGGGATCATTGACCGCCTTGTCGGTCGGAGTGGCGGGGGAGACCATCATGGCGACGCTCAGCAGCGCCGGCAGGATCGGCTCCGGCTTCTCGGTCTTGATGTCGACGGTCAGCCTGTCGACCGGCGTCACCGTCAGCTTGGCGCTGCCGAACTTCGCGAGATTGTTGCAGGTGAAGGCGCCGCCGGTCATCCGCTTGAGCGTGAAGGCGACGGCCTCCGCGTTGAACTCCTTGCCGTCCTGGAACTTAACGCCATCGCGAAGGTGAAAACGCCAAGTCGTGTCGTTGACCCGTTCCCACTTGGTCGCCAGCTTGGGCTGCGGCGTCCCGTCCTTCGGGTTGATGACGGTCAGGGGCTCGGTGATGTTCTGGCTGAGGACCTGTCCGACATCGGTCAGGATGCTGCCGCATGGCTCCAGGTTGCTGGGCTGCTCCGGCAGGACGATGGTGATGGCCTTGCCGCCGCCCTGGGCCAGTGCGGGCAGCGCGGTCGACGCCAGCAGAGCCGCGAGGGCGATCGTGGAAAACGCGCCGTTGTTTCTCATTGGTTTCCTCCAGTTGGTCTTGTTGTCTTCCGCTCGAAGCGGGTTCGGGCAACTCAGCCGGCCTTGCCGATCAGGCCGCGCAGCATTTCCTTTTCCTCGTCCGTCAGGTTGGTCAGCGGCGGACGGACCGGCCCTGGGTGACGTCCGATAAGCTCGACGCCAGCCTTGATGATGGAGACGGGATAGCCGACTTGCCGGTCGCGCAGCTTCGCGAACGGGAGGAAGAAATCGATGAGGATGGCGGTCATCGCGGCCGTGTCGTCACCGCGCATGGCCCGGTAGAATCGCTGCGCGAGTTCCGGCACGAAATTGAACACGGCGGACGAGTAGGTCGTGACGCCAACGGCGTTGAACGCTTCCGCGTAGAGTTCATGGGTCGGCATGCCGCCGATATAGCAGAGGCGGTCGCCTAGCTTGGCGGTGATCTCGCGCACCACGTCGATCTGGCCGGTACCGTCCTTGAACCCGATCAGATTGGGGCACTCGTCGGCCAGCCGGGCCAGTGTGTCGGCTTTCACGACGGAATTGGCCCGGTTGTAGATGATGACGCCAAGGCCGGTGGACTGGCAGACCGCCTTGACGTGCTGGTAGATGCCTTCCTGCGGCGCGCCAATCAGGTAGTGCGGCAGGAGCAGCAGCCCGTCGGCATGGGCCTGCTCGGCCTCGGTGGCGATCTCTCGCGCCAACGCGGTACCATAGCCGCAGCCGGCGATGATCGGGACGTTGCCGGAGGACTGTTTGGCGGCGCGCGTGACCTCGCCGATCTCGCGCGGGGTAAGTGAGAAGAACTCGCCCGTCCCGCCGGCGGCGAACAGCGCCGCGGCGCCGAAGCCCGACAGCCACTCGACATGGCTGCGATAGCTTTCCAGGTTGAGCCGCAGATCGGCGTCGAAATGGGTGACCGGGAACGACAGGAGGCCGGAGGAAACCGCGGCCTTGATCTCTTCGGGGGACATGCGCCGTCCTTCTCATCATATGACTGTTTCCTCACTCATATGATGATTAAGAAAGGCCTGTCAATCATTATCAATCGCTGCTTTCGGCCGCTTCGGGCGGGTCAGCGCCCGGTATCGCTTGATGCCGCCCAGCAGATGGCGGCGCATCGCTTCACGCGCGTGCTCCGGATCGCGCGCCCAGATCGCCTCAGCGATGTCGGTGTGCTCCGCCAGCAGGATCTTGTCGCGGTTCGGCAGCGGATCGACGCCCCCCATGGCGGTGCGGAACTTCACGCGCGGGATGATCCGGCGGCCGATCTGCTCCAGGAAGGACTTGAAGCGGCCATTGTTGGTGGCCTGCGCTATCGCCATGTGGAAGTCGAAATCGGCTTGATCGGTCGACAGGCCCTTGGCGACCAACTCGGCGAAAGCTTCCAGCCGTGACTGTATTTCGGCCTCCTGTGCCGGCGAACTGCGAAGTGCGGCCAGCCCTGCGGCCTCGACTTCGATGCCGATCCGAAGTTCCAGTTCCTCGATGATGTCGGAGATCTTGTCAGTCGCCTGGGTGAACAATTCCAGGCTTTCCGGTGCCTGGCGCGACCCCAGCACGAAGACGCCAACGCCATGCCGGGATTCCACCAGTCCGTCAGCCCGGAGCGCCGCGATCGCTTCCCGGATGACGGTGCGGCTGAAGCCGAACCGCTCGACCAGCACCGGCTCCGCCGGCAGCTTGTCGCCCACGGCATAATCACCGTCCTCGATCTCGCGCCGGAGTATCTCGACCACCTTGGAGCTGAGGGTCCTGCGCGCTCCGCTCCGTTCCATGATCGCCATTTCCCAGGATCCCCGAACATTTCCTTATTGGCGGCCGTCGCGCGGCCGTGTGCGAAAATGACTACTCCTATGATGATATCTCTGCAAGCCGACATCTTCTTACGATGATCTCATCATATGTCTTGAAGGTCGCACCGCCTTCCTGCTGAAGCCGCTGGCCGTGCGCGTCAGCGTGTTGCATGGAGGAGGAAGGCGCAAGGGAGCCCCCAAGCCATGCGGTTGATCAGGCGACGCGGACGGAGTTCGGGCGCCCCCGGCCGAGCATTCGGTTGAGGACCTGGGCCGCGATGGCGACCTCGGTGGCCCGGGCCTCGTCGCTGTGGAAACGCAGTCCGTCACCAATGACCTGCTTCCAGCGCGCGAACTGGCCCTCGACGCGGGCTCTTTGGTTATAGCCGTAATCGCGTTGCCAGGCCATTCGCCCTTTCCCGGCGATCGCCTGAATGTGGCGGTCGCGCTGGGTGGGCTCGGTGTCCACCAAGGCGCTGAACACGGCATCGGCTCGCGGTGGAACGATCACCTTCGCGTCCGGATGCCGCTCGTCCAAGGCAGTGTGAACGTTGGTCCCGTCGTGGCCGCCGTCCCCTGAGAAAACCTCCACCGGCTCGGCGATCTGGTCGAGCGGGGGTTCGACCTGCGAGGCGTCATCGACGTCGCGGTCGGTCAGGATGGAAGCGACGATCCGGCCGGTTATGGAGTCAAAGCAGATGTGGGGTTTGCGCCAGGAGCGCCGCCTGCTGGTGCCATGTTTCTCGACCAGCCACTCGCCTGGGCCGCTCAGCTTCCGTCCCGAACCGTCGACCATCAGATGAAGCGCCCCACCGGTGGCGCGGGGCTGCGCCGGCAGTTCCAGCGCCTGAGCTCGCCG
>NZ_AVFL01000062.1 GCF_000576635.1 Skermanella stibiiresistens SB22 | reverse complement strand
TCGCCCACGCTCTCGCCAACGATCCGGCCCGAAGGGCCCACGTCTCCCGCAGGATCCTCGACCGCGTCCCAGTCCTGTTCGAGCACCATCCCAGCATCGACGCCTTCGACGAACTCTTCGCCGGCTGAACACCGCACATGCCGCCCTGGACTCCGCCCCGGCGGCGACGGTCTCCAATTTTTACTCAAAAGTGTTACACCCGTTGATGTAACTCCACCTTGCAAGATATTTGAAAGATGGACATAATCCCGGCCACCAACACCGGGCGGGTTATGGTTAAGGCGACCCGCGACGTCCAGCAACGACATGAAGAGGGTGGCACGACTATGACCGACACGATCGAACTGATCGCTCTCCCGCTCGAGCCCGGTGGCACCGTCATCATGAAGGGCGTCCCCATCCACATGCGGGAGGATGGCAAGATCATGGTGCCGAGGGATACTCCGACCTTGACCCGCGAGCAGCTGATCCTGGACGAGAATGAAGCCGACACGGCGACCAAGCGCATCTACTACACGCTCCAGTTGATGACCCTGAACGAGGCTTCCGCCTCGGCCTACCACGCCAAGCTGATCTCGCTGCTGGACGATCGTGCCGAGGCGACAGAGCTTCAACCCGTCCTGCGCAGCCTCGCGATCATCTCCGAATTAAGCCGCAAGGGCGACTACATGATGGCGCTGGATGTCTGCCGGCACCTGATCCAGTTCGACGACGCGCTGGTCCGCGAGTTTCCCGCCGCCTGACCTGGACCCACCGCCAGGGATCCAGGTTTCACCGGCAAGAGCATGTCTGAGCAGCATCCGGCGGCCAGCGATGGCAGGGCCGCCCTTACCGCCGAGCTTCTGTCGGGGGCCGGGCGGTGCCTGCTGTCCGGCAACCTCGTGATGGCGGGATGGCTCGCGGAGGAGATCCAGCGGGTCGATCCGGAGGATCCGCGGGCGCCGCACCTGCTCGGCTTGATCGCCGAGCGGGAAAGGCGGCTGTGCGACGCCTCGGCCCTGTTCCGCCAAGCGCTGGCCGCCGACCCACGTTTCTCCGACGCCTGGATCAGCCTGGCGGCTCTCCATCGATCGAGTGGCAACTGGCAAGCCGCGATGATGTGCTGCAGAAGCGCGCTGCTGATCGATCCAGCCGATCGTGACGGCTGGCACAACTTGGGCAACGCGCTGTACGACGGCGCCTGCGCCGCCGCTGCCACGGAAGCCTATCGGCGGGCCTTGCGGATCGATCCGCGTCATGACCCCTCCTGGCACAACCTCGGCGTGGCGCTCCATCTGGCGGGCCAAGACGACCAAGCCTTGGCGGCCTTGCGCCAAGCCCTCGCATGGCGGCCCGACAATCCCGCGACCCTCCACCAGATGGCGCTGGTCAGTCTGCGCGCAGGCGACCTGGACAATGCCTTCAAGGCGCTTGGCCGGCAGGTGCGTCTGGCGCTGGCGGAACTGGACAGTCACCTGACCCGCTCGCTGGCGCTCGCGCTGCGTGACGCCGGGCGGACGGCGGATGCCATTCCGATCACCGCCCTGGCGGTCGCCCATCGCCCGGACGACACCGACCTGCGGCACTGCCTGGGCATGCTGCACTCGGCCATCCAGGACACCGGCGAGGCGGAGGCGATCTTCCGTGAAGCCTTGCGCCGCGATCCCGCCGACCCCTTCGTGCTGAACTCGCTGGGTGTCCTGCTGAACGGCATCGGCGACCCCTTGGCCGCCGCGCGACTGCTGCGCCGCTCCCTGTCTCTGCAGCCTAACAACGCGGAGGTCCACAGCAATCTCCTGCTGGTCCTGCAGTACGACGGATCGCTGAGCCTAGCGGACTTGAATCGCGAGCACGCCGAATGGCAACGACGGCATGGCCCGGCGGCGCCAGCGCCGATCAAGACCGGGCGCGATGACAATCCCCGGAAACGGTTGCGGATCGGCTACGTATCCGCCGATTTCGGCCAGCATCCCGTCGGGTTCTTCCTGATCGGCGTGGTGCCGCGTCACGACCGGGAGCGGTTCGAAATCCACTGCTACTCGTCCCGGCGGCAGGACGACGCGATGACCGCGCGCTTCCGCCGCTCCGCCGACCATTGGCACGACGTCTCCACCCGCGATGGTCCGGAGCTCGCCGAAATGATCCGGGGCGACGGCATCGACATCCTGGTCGACCTGTCCGGCCACACCGCCAACAACAGGCTGCGAGCCTTCGCCCATCGGGCGGCGCCAGTCCAGGCGACCTGGGCCGGCTATGTCGGCACCACCGGCATCCAGGCGATGGACTACCTGATCTCCGACGAGCGCCAGACGCCGGCCGGCGTCGACCGGGATCATGTCGAGCGGATCCTCCGGCTGCCGGACTGCTATGTCTGCTACGAGCCCCCGGTCTACGCGCCGCCGGTCGGCCCGCTGCCGGCGCGGCGGGACGGCATCGTCACCTTCGGCTGCTTCAACAACCTCGCCAAGATCGACGAGGCCACCGTCGCGCTGTGGAGCACGCTGCTGCGCGGCCGGGCCGACCGGCGGCTGCGCCTCCAGACCTTCGCGCTCGACTTGCCGCGCGTGCGTGACGAAGTGGCCGACCGGTTCGCCGCCCATGGCATCGGACGCGACCAGCTCGACCTCCGGATGGGCGTCGGCCATCATCCGCAATTGCTCGACGCCTACAACTTGGTCGACATCGCCCTGGACCCCCTGGCCTATTCCGGCGGGCTGACGACGCTGGAGGCCTTGTGGATGGGCGTGCCGGTGATTACCCTGCCAGGTGATCGGTTTTGCACCCGCCATAGCCTGTCCCACCTGACCGCCGTCGGATTGCCCGGACTGGCCGCGGAGGACACCGCCGGCTATCTGGCCCGGGCGGAGGGACTGGCGGCGGACCTGGACCGGCTGGCGGATCTGCGCGCCCGGCTCCGCGACAGGCTCGCCCAGTCGCCGCTGTGCGACGCCGCCAACTTCACCCGAACGCTGGAGGCGGCGTTCCACCAGATGTGGCGCGACCATCGGCAGACCGCGGCGCGATCTCCCGACACGATTGATTAACCATTTCGACATAGTCTGGTCCCACCCGTCGCCGGCCCACCCTTCATCAGTGGATGGTGGACACCAACGGCGGCTTCGCCAGCGCGGAATGCACATGAAGATCCTGGTCACCGGAGCCGCCGGCTTCATCGCGGGCTATGTCGTCGCCGAACTGCTCAAGCATGGGCACCATGTCGTCGGCATCGACAACTTCAGCAAGTACGGCCCGGTCGCCAAGGCGCACGACACGCATCCCAATTACCGCTTCGTGTTCGGCGACTGCAAGGACACGCGGCTGATGACCGAACTGGCGGGCGATTGCGACCGGATCATCGCCGGCGCCGCCATGATCGGCGGCATCTCGTATTTCCACCAATACGCCTACGACCTGCTGGCCGAGAACGAGCGGATCACCGCGTCGACCTTCGACGCCGCCATCGCGGCGCGGCGGAGCGGCAGGCTATCCCGGATCGTGGCGCTCAGTTCCAGCATGGTGTTCGAAAGCGCCACCACCTTCCCGACCCCCGAGACCGAGATCACCCGCGCCCCGCCGCCCGCCAGCAGCTATGGCTTCCAAAAGCTGGCGGTGGAGTATTTCGCCAGGGCGGCGCATCAGCAGTACGGGCTGCCCTTCACCATCGTGCGGCCGTTCAACTGCGTCGGCCTGGGCGAGGGCAAGGCGTTGGGCGACGCCGAGGTGATGAGCGGCAACGTCAAGCTCAGCATGTCCCACGTGCTGCCGGACTTGGCGCAAAAGGTGCTGCGGGGCCAGGACCCGCTGCACATCCTGGGCGAGGGCGACCAAGTCAGGTGCTACACCCACGGCGCCGATCTGGCGCGCGGCATCCGCCTGTGCGCCGAACTGCCCGAGGCCGAGAACGACGACTTCAACCTGTCCACGGCCGAACCGACCACCGTGCTGGAACTCGCGGAACTGGTCTGGCGCGAAGTCCATGGCGACAAGCCGTTCCGCCACACCTGCGACGCGCCGTTCGAGTACGACGTGCGCCGGCGCGTGCCGGACACCGCGAAGGCCGAGCGCGTGCTGGGCTTCACCGCCACCGTGCCGCTCGCCGAGAGCGTCCGCGAGGTGGTCGGCTGGGTCCGCGCCGAACTGGCCGCGAACCGGCTTTAGATCGGACACGCCTTGAACACTCCGCCGCTTTCTGGCGAAACCTCCGCGGGAGCTCCGGCGATGGACTATCAGCACGACCGCACCATCTGCGTCATCGGCCTGGGCTATGTCGGGCTGACGCTCGCCATCATCATGGCCGAGGCCGGCTATACCGTGTGGGGCGTCGAGCTGAACCGCGACTTCACCGACAAGATCGTCACCGGCAAGGCGCATTTCCACGAACCCGGACTGGACGAGAGGCTGGCCATCCAGCTCCAGGCCGGCCAGTTCCACGTCAGCAACACGCTGCCCGACGACCCCGGCATCTCCCTCTACATCATCACGGTCGGGACGCCCTTGGGGCCCGACGGCAAGGTCCGACTCGACATGGTCCGCCGGGTGACCCGCGAGATCGCCGCCCAGTTGAAGGACGGCGACGCCGTCGTGCTGCGGTCGACCGTCAAGATCGGCACGACGCGCGACATCGTGCTACCGATCTTGGCCGAGACCGGACGCGATTTCGATATCGGCTTCTGCCCCGAGCGCACGCTGGAAGGCCGCGCGCTGTACGAGTTGACCCACCTGCCGCAGATCATCGGATCGACCTCCGCGCGCGGCTCGATCCGCCTTGCGCAAGTCTTCAACGCGATCACGCCGACGGTCATCCGGGTCCGCGATCCGGAAACCGCCGAGATGATCAAGCTGATCGACAACACCAGCCGCGATGTCGGTTTCGCCTTCGCCAACGAGGTGGCGCGCCTCTGCGGCGCGGTCGGCATTTCGGCCAGCGAGGTCATAACCTTCGGCAAGCTCGGCTACGCGCGGACCCAACTGCCGATGCCGGGCCCGGTCGGCGGTCCCTGCCTCAGCAAGGATTCGCACATCCTGGTCGAGAGCATGATGGATCGCGGTGTCATGCCCGAGATCGCGGCGGCGGCGCGCAACATCAACGAACGGTTGATGATCGAGGTGGCGGAGTACTTGGCGGGCCAGGTGCTGCCCTGGTATCCGTCCGGAGCCGTCAAGATCTCGATGATGGGATTGGCGTTCAAGGGCCAGCCGGAGACCAACGACCTGCGCGGCAGCACCGTCATTCCCCTGCTGGCGGAACTGCGCAAACTGCTGCCGCGGGCGACCTTCCGCGGCTATGACCCAATCGTCTCGGCCCAGGATCAGGTCGCCCTGGGCCTCACCCCGATGGGAGATCTCGCCGAAGCCTTCGATGGCGCCCATCTCGTGATCGTCCACAACAACCACCCCATCTTCCAGGGCATGCCGCTGTCACGGCTGGCGCGGGGCTTGGCCCGTCCGGCGATCGTCTATGATTTCTGGAACAGCTTCAGCCCGGAAAGGCTGAGCCTGGAGGATGGTGTCCGTTATGTGGCGCTTGGCAGCCACCCCATGCGGTCCGACTTGCCGGTGCTTGGCCAACCCCCCGTGCTCGGCCAAGCCGAGGTCATGACGGCCATGCTGGCGTAATGGGCGCTGAAACCGATCCGAAGCCCGCGTGGGGCTCCAGATCGGGAGAAGGTGGCGTCAGGCCGAAATCGAGTTCAAGACCGGCGCACCGCCACCGAAGGCCGAACCCGCCAGACCCGCGCCGAAGGAAGCGGAGCGCGGGGAGGATGCCGCAGCCACCGGTTGTGATGCCGCTTGCGACGGAACTCCCGCGCCGGCTCCCCCACTGTCCCGTCCACCGGATTGCCCTGTCGGCGGAGGAGCCGTCCGCCCGCCATCGCGGGCACTGGCCCCACCGTCGATCCGGGTCACCGAGGCACCAGACCGCCCCGCGGCGTCACCGCCGGCGGCGTCCGCCTGTCGACCCGACTTCAACGCGTCGGCTTGCTCCTGCTCCTTCGACCGCTCGGCGATGGCCTTGTTCCGATAGGCCTCTAGCTGCCTCTCGGATGGATACTGGACCAACACCTTGCCGTCGGATCCGTCGCGGTACTGGAGGACGGTGCGTTGCGTCTCGCTGTCGAGGCGCACGACCGGGCTGTAATAGCGGGATGGTTCCGACGAGGCACCGGCGGTCGGATCGGCATCCTGCTGAGCCGTCCGCGGAACAGCCTGCTGGCTCGCCGCGCGTGTCGCGGTCGATGCCTGCACTGTGTTTCCGATGGCGTCCATCATAGCTGACCCAATACTGGTGATCCATACACATGGTCCCGACTCTCGCGATAGGAGTCAAGACATTCTTAACCTGCGGAGGAAAAGTGATCGGGACGTTATACCGTTTCTTAACGCCTACCCCGCAAAGAGTGGCGAACTTGGTTAATTTCCCGACCTCATCACAATCGACCAGGCCCGAATCCCGCTCCATCGAGGTATTATACCTCTTTGGAGCCATAAGATTTCCGGGAGTTAGCAGTTTTTTAAATTGCCACACGGATACTGACGCCCGCTGCCGACGGATGAGTAAGGATTCGCGAGGTAACCTGTCGCATGACAGCTCATAACGAAGACCCGATGATGGACAGTGTCGTTGACCTGGCGTCACGGGTGATGACGGAGGCAGATCTTCCGCCACCCGACACGAAGCGTTGGGTGATGCGGCGCAAGGCGGAAGTGGTTGCCGGCGTTCGCTGTGGTTTGATCAGTCTCGAGGAGGCCTGTCGTCGGTACACCCTGTCGGTGGAGGAGTTCCTCTCCTGGCAAAGACTGATCGACAGTCATGGCGTGCGCGGACTGCGCGCGACCCGTTTGCAGGACTACCGCCAGGGCGAGAAAGTGACCTTGGCCGAATGACGCCCCACGCCCCGACGCCCGCTGGGATCCGCGATCCCGGCATCGCGGATCGGTGTCGACCCTATCGCCATCGCTGAAACCAGCGCCGACAATAAACCGTCGTCAGAACCGACCGCGCGAGGCTCCGGCGACATGAGACACGCCGCGGCCTCGGCGCGTCGCCGATTTGGTCGGCATTGGAGGGTTGGAGAGGTCCGGGCGGCCCATGACGGGGCCACCGTCCACTAGGCAGAATTTGCCCAGCGGACGCCGAAGACGGACTTTCTTAACCATCCATAAACGGAAATATCGTTACATTTCAGGTGAATGACGGCCTCGACCGGCGGCTGCGTCCGCGGTCCGCCGGACCACTCCGCCAGAATACTCCGCTTGAAAGCCGCCAAGGGCAGCCCGCTTGAACACCTTCCTCCAGACCCTGCGCAATCTCGGCCCGGTGCGGCTGGCCGCCATGGGCGTCGTGGCGCTGGGGTTGATCGGCTTCTTCGTCTACCTGATGACGCGCCTGTCCACCCCGGACATGGCGCTGCTCTACGGCGATCTCGATCCCAAGGATGGCGGCGCCATCGTCCGCCAGCTCGAGGAGCAGAAGGTTCCCCATCAGGTCAACCCCGAGGGAACCCGCATCATGGTGCCGGCCGATCAGGTCGGACGCCTCCGGATGGTCATGGCGCAGGCGGGCCTTCCCGCCGGCGGGTCGATCGGCTACGAGATCTACGACAAGCCGGAAGGCTTCGGGACCACCAGCTTCGTCCAGGGCGTCAACCACCTCCGCGCGACGGAGGGCGAGCTTGCCCGCACGGTGGGAACCCTGGCGGCGGTCCAGCAGGCGCGCGTCCATCTGGTGTTGCCCAAGCGCGAGATGTTCAGCCGCAGCCAGCAGGCCGCGACCGCCAGCGTCTTCCTCAAGCTGCGGGCCGGCCAGAGCCTGAAGCGCGAGCAGATCGTCGCGATCCAGCATTTGATAGCGGCGGCCGTTCCCCAGTTGGAACCCAACCAGATCTCGATCATCGACGACCGCGGCAACCTGCTCGCCCGCGGCATGGGTGCCGGCGGCGAGCAGCTTCTCCAGGCGAACGCCGACGAGAAGAAGCAGGCCTACGAGCAGCGCACCACCCGGGTGATCGAGGACCTGCTGTCGCGCTCGCTGGGTTTCGGCAAGGTGCGCGCCGAGGTCACGGCCGACCTGGATTTCGACCGGATCACCACGAGTTCCGAGATCTTCGATCCGGAAAGCCAGGTCATCCGCTCGACCCAGACGGTCGAGGACAACAATGAATCGACCGACCGCGACGCCGCCGACCCGGTGACGGTCGCCAACAACCTGCCGACCGCCGGCGCCAACGGCGCGGACGCCTCCGCGACCAGCCGCACCAAGGGCGCCCGGACCGAGGAAACGGTCAACTACGAGATCAGCAAGACGGTCAAGAGCCACGTCCGGGAGTCCGGGCAGGTTCGCCGCCTGTCGGTCGCGGTGCTGGTCGACGGCGTCTACACGCCGGTCCCGGACGGCCCCCCGACCTACGCGGCGCGCCCGAAGGAGGAGATGGCCCAGATCGAGGCGCTCGTGCGCTCCGCGATCGGGTTCGACGCCGTCCGGGGCGACACGGTCGAGGTGATCAACATGCGCTTCGCCACGCCGGACGCCGAATTCGCCGACGCCGGCGCCACCTTCCTGGGCATGGCCAAGGAGGACCTGTTCCGGATCGCCGAGATGCTGGTGCTCGCGATCGTGGCGATCCTGGTGATCCTGCTGGTTGTCCGGCCGCTGATGGCGAAGGCCTTCGAGCGGAGCGGCGGCGCCGACGAGGAGGAGGAGGCGGACCGCCTGCTGGCCGACCATTCGGCTGGGCAGGCCCAGCTGACGGGTCCGGGCGCCCTGGCGCAGGACCTGGCACTGGAGGACGCCCAGGCCAGCGAGGAGCTGGAGCAGATGATCGACATCAACCGCGTGGAGGGGCGCGTCCGCGCCTCGTCCATGCGCAAGGTCGGCGAGATCGTCGACAAGCATCCGGAAGAGGCGGTTTCGATCATTCGAAGCTGGCTCTACCAGGAAACCTGATCCGGGCAAGGGGGATTTGAACCGTGGCAGCGCTGCGCATCCGTGAAGACTACCGCACCCTGACCGGTCCGGAGAAGGCCGCCATCATGATGCTGGCATTGGGGGAGGAGCACGCCACCAAGCTCTTCACCCACATGGACGACGAGGAGATCCGCGAGCTGTCGCAGACCATGGCCAATCTCGGCACCGTCAGCTCCACCATCATCGAGCGGCTGTTCGTCGAGTTCGCCGAGCAGATCTCCTCCACCGGTTCGTTGGTCGGCACCTACGAGAGCACCGAGCGGTTGCTGCTGAAGGTGCTGGACAACGAAAAAGTCAACCAGATCATGGAGGATATCCGTGGTCCGGCTGGCCGGACGATGTGGGACAAGCTGGCCAACGTCAACGAGACGGTGCTGGCCAACTACCTCAAGAACGAATACCCGCAGACCGTCGCCGTCGTGCTGTCCAAAATCAAGGGCGAGCACGCCGCCCGCGTCCTGGCCCAGCTTCCCGAGAGCTTCGCGATGGAGGTGGTGATGCGCATGCTGCGCATGGAATCGGTCCAGAAGGAGGTGCTGGACGACGTCGAGCGCACGCTGCGCACCGAGTTCATGTCCAACCTCGCGCGCACCAGCCGGCGCGACGCCCACGAGATGATGGCCGAGATCTTCAACAACCTGGACCGCAACACCGAGAACCGCTTCCTGGCGGCGCTGGAGGAGCGCAACCGCGACAGCGCCGAGCGCATCAAGGCGCTGATGTTCACCTTCGAGGATCTGTCGAAGCTGGACCCGTCGGGCGTCCAGACGCTGTTGCGCGTGGTCGACAAGCCCAAGCTGGGCTTGGCGCTCAAGGGTTCGTCGGAGACGCTGCGAGACCTGTTCTTCACCAACATGTCGGAACGCGCCGCCAAGATCATGCGCGAGGACATGGCCGCGATGGGGCCGGTCCGGCTGCGCGACGTCGACGAGGCGCAGATGTACATGGTCCAGGTCGCCAAGGACCTCGCGGCGCGCGGCGAGATCGTGATGGCCGAGGGCAAGGGCGAGGACGAGTTGATCTATTAGGCCCCGTTGGAAAATAGGCTCAGTTGAAAAACCGGCGATCGGAACCCGATCATGTCATCCACCCGCAAATTCCTGTTCGACACCGAGTTCGATGTCGACGTGGCGCGCCGGCGCGAGGAGCGCTTGGCCGCCGAATCCACGCTGGCCAAGTCCGCGCCGACTCCGCCGGAACCGGAGGAGCCCGCGGCACCGCCGGAACCGGTGTTCAAGTCGGCCGACCTGCTCCAGGCGCACGAGGATGGCTACGCCGACGGTTTCGCCAATGGCAAGATCCAGGCGGAGACGGCGGCGAACGCCAAGATCCTGTCGACGCTGGACCGGTTGGCCGACCAGTTGGAATACATCGTGATGAGCGCCGCCGAGAGCGCCGCGCGGCAGCGCGAGGGCGTGATCGAGATCGGCGCCGCGATCGCGCGCAAGCTGCTGCCCGATTTCACCCGTCGGCAGGGCACCGCCGAGATCGAGGCGATGATAGGGGCCTGCGTCGGCGACCTGATCGACGAGCCCCGGCTGGTCATCCGGGTGGCCGACGGCGACCTGGACGCGGTTTCGGAGCGGATCAACGCCATCACCACGCGGCGGGGGTTCGGCGGCAAGGTCGTGCTGCTGGCCGATTCCACCGTTATGGCGGGCGACTGCAGGATCGAGTGGGCGGATGGCGGGGCCGAGCGGGACAGCGACCGCCTGTGGCGCGACCTGGATCAGGCGGCGGCCCGGCTGCTCGGTCCCCAGGCCGATCGGACGGAGGCGGCCCATCCGGTCCCGGGCCATCCCACCAATCCTCACACCGTCCCGCCGCATCCAGCCCAACCACACTCCACCCAAGCCTATTCCGCCCAGGCCCATTCAACAGTGATCGACAGCTAGGAGATACAAGATGGCCGGCAAGGACAGCTTTTCCCTCGACGAACTCGACGGCTCCCGCGATGTCGCCGAATTCGACAGCCACGCCGCCAAGGATCTCGAGGCGATCTACGACATTCCGGTCCAGATCTCGGCGGTGCTCGGCAAGGCGACCATGCAGGTCAGCCAGCTCCTCAAGCTCGGCCGCGGCGCGGTCGTGGAGTTGGACCGCAAGGTCGGCGAGGCGATCGACATCTATGTCAACAACCGTCTGGTGGCGCGTGGCGAAGTGGTGGTCGTGGAAGACCGGCTGGGCGTCACCATGACCGAAATCATCAAGTCAGACCGGTCCTGAGAGCTTTGATCCCCAAGGCATCGATCCTCAGAACCTCGACCGGCATGGTATCCAAGGGACATTCGTCATGCGACTGTTGATCGTCGGCACGCTGGAGGGCTACATCACCGCCGCGGGCAAGATCGCCCACGACAGGGGTGCCAAGGTCGCCTACACGGACGGCATCGACAAGGCGATGGTCTCGCTGCGGGGTGGCCAGGGCGCCGACCTGGTCATGATCGACGTCAAGTTCGACGTGGCGAAACTGGTCCAGGCGCTCAAGCTGGAACGCATCACCGTGCCGGTGATCGCCTGCGGCATCGGCACCGACGCGCAAGCCGCCGTCCGCGCGATCCGGGCCGGCGCCCAGGAATACATCCCGCTGCCGCCGGACGCCGAGCTGATCGCGGCGGTGCTGGAGGCCGTGGTCCAGGAAAGCCACGCGATCGTCAGCCGGGACCCGGCGATGGGCTCGGTGCTGCGCATGGCCGACCAGATCGCGCCCAGCGACGCGTCGGTCCTGATCACCGGCGAGAACGGCACCGGCAAGGAGCTGATGGCCCGCTATATCCATCGCAAGAGCCGGAGGTCCGACAAGGTCTTCGTCGCGGTCAACTGCGCCGCCATCCCCGAGAACCTGCTGGAAAGCGAGCTGTTCGGGCACGAGAAGGGCGCCTTCACCGGCGCCCTGGCGCGGCGCGTCGGCAAGTTCGAGGAGGCGAACGGCGGCACGCTGTTGTTGGACGAGATCAGCGAAATGGATATCCGCCTTCAGGCCAAGCTGTTGCGCGCGATCCAGGAGCGCGAGATCGACCGGGTCGGCGGCAGCCATCCGGTCAAGGTCGACATCCGCGTCCTGGCGACCTCGAACCGCCGCCTGGAGGACGAGGCCCGCGCCGGCCGTTTCCGCGAGGACCTTTACTTCCGCCTCAACGTGGTGGGCCTCCGTCTGCCACCGCTGCGCGACCGGCCCGCCGACATCGTGGCGCTGGCCGCCCACTTCGCCAAGAAATACGCCGAGCAGAACGGCATGCCGGAAAAGCAGCCGACCCCGGCGGCGCTCGACCTCCTGAAGGCTCACCACTGGCGCGGCAACGTCCGGGAGCTGGAGAACACGATGCACCGAGCGGTTCTGCTGTCCCGCGGCCCCAATATCGACACCGACGTGATCCTGCTGTCGGACGCCGCCCCCCCTCCCGAACATGCAGCCGCCCCCGCGCCCCCCGTGGCGGAGGTGCCTCCGGCGGCCCTCATGGCGGCCCGCGCCGCCGCTGGCTACGCCGCCTATGGCGGCGGCCGGATCATGGCGCCCCCTCCGGTAAGTCCGCCGCCCGCCGCCTCCGGCCTGCCGGGCAACCTGACCGGGCTGGTCGGCCGGACGGTCGCCGACGTCGAGCGCGACCTGATCATCGACACGCTGCATCACTGCTTCGGCAACCGCACCCACGCGGCGACGATCCTGGGCATCTCGATCCGGACGCTCCGCAACAAGCTGAAGCAATATGGCGAGGAGGGTGTCGCCGTTCCCCCGCCCGGCGACATGGAAAGAGCGGCGCTGTGAACCCGGTTCCCAACGATAAGGCGTCGCCATGACCGACCAGACCACCGGCGGCGGCTTCAAGGCGGGCGAGCTGTTCCACACCGCCAGGACGATGCTGGTCCGCGGCGACATAGCGCTGGCCGTCGGGCTGGTCATGATCCTGGTCGTCATGATCCTGCCGATGCCGTCGTTCCTGCTGGACGTGCTGCTGGCGCTGTCGATGACGATGTCGGTGCTGATCCTGATGACGGTGCTGTTCATCCAGAAACCGCTGGAGATCAGCTCTTTTCCGACCATCCTACTGATCACGACGCTGCTGCGCCTGTCGCTCAACCTCGCCTCGACCCGCCTGATCCTGGCGCATGGCCACGAGGGACCGGACGCGGCGGGCGCCGTGATCGAAGCCTTCGCCGGCTTCGTCATGGGTGGCAACTTCGTCATCGGCGTGATCGTCTTCGCCATCCTGACGATCGTCAACTTCGTCGTCATCACCAAGGGTTCCGGCCGCATCGCCGAGGTCGCGGCGCGCTTCACCCTGGACGCCATGCCCGGCAAGCAGATGGCGATCGACGCCGACCTGTCGGCCGGCATGATCGACGAACCCGAGGCCCGCAAGCGGCGCAAGGAACTGGAGGACGAGAGCGCGTTCTTCGGCTCGATGGACGGCGCCTCCAAGTTCGTGCGCGGCGACGCCACCGCCGGCCTGATGATCACCTTCATCAACGTGATCGCCGGCATGGTCATCGGCATCGCCCAGAACGACCTGCCCTTCATGGTGGCGGCCGACACCTACACCCGCCTGACCATCGGCGACGGCCTGGTGTCCCAGATCCCGGCGCTGATCATCTCGGTCGCCGCCGGTCTGCTGGTGTCGAAGGCGGGCGTCACCGGTTCGGCCGACAAGGCGCTGTTCGGACAGCTCAGCGGCTATCCGATGGCGCTCGGGTTGTCGTCAGCCATGCTGCTGGCTCTCGGCATGCTGCCCGGCATGCCTTTCGTCCCCTTCATCGTGCTGGCCGGAGCCACCGGCGCCGCCGCGTACTACCTGCCGCGGATGCGGGAGAAGGCATCCAAGGCGCTGGCCGAGGAGGCGATGGTGGATCTGGCGCCGGCTCCGATCGCCGACGAGCCGATCTCGACCGCGCTGTCCATCGACTCGGTCCGCCTGGAGCTGGGCTACGCCCTGCTGACCTTGATCAACACGGCGAACGAGGGCTTCCGCCTGACCGACCAGATCAAGGGTCTGCGCCGCCAGTTGGCCGCCGAGGTCGGCTTCGTGCTGCCCTCCGTCCGGATCCAGGACAATCTGCAACTTCCACCCAACACCTATGTGGTGCGGGTCAAGGAGATCGAGTCCGGCCGCGGCGACATCCGGCCGAACATGCTGCTGGTGATGGATCCGCGCGGCGAGGCGATCTCCCTGCCCGGCGAGGCGACCGTCGAGCCGACCTTCGGCCTGCCGGCGATGTGGATCGAGCAGAACTACCGCGAGGAGGCGCTTTTCAAGGGCCTTACCGTGGTGGACGCCTGCACCGTGATCACCACGCACCTGACCGAGGTGATCAAGGACAACATGCCCGACCTGCTGTCCTACGCCGAGACCCAGAAGCTGCTGGACGAGCTTGGACGCGAGAGCCAGAAGCTGGTGGCGGATGTCATCCCGGCGCAGATCACCATGGGCGGCTTGCAGCGCGTGCTCCAGAACCTTCTGGGCGAGCGGGTCTCGATCCGCGACCTGCCGACCATCCTGGAAGGCGTCTCGGAGGCCTGCGGCTTCACCCGCAACATCACCGCCATCACCGAGCACGTCCGGACCCGGCTGGCGCGGCAGATCTCGGAATCGAACAGCAACGAGGCCGGCTTGATTCCGCTGATCACGCTATCGCCGGAATGGGAGCAGTCCTTCGCGGAATCGATCGTCGGCGACGGCGATGACAGACAACTTTCCATGGCACCGTCGCGCCTTCAGCAATTCATCACCAATGTGCGTCAGACTTTCGAACGTCACGCCATGATGGGCGAGACACCGGTGCTGCTGACCAGCCCCGGCGTCCGGCCTTATGTGCGATCGATCATCGAGAGATTCCGGCCGGCGACCACCGTCATGTCGCAGAACGAGATCCACCCCAAGGCGAAGATCCGAACCCTGGGGCAGATCTGATGCGGTCCAATGACGTGGGCGACCGACAAGGCCGTGGGCCGGCAATGAAAGGTGACCTTAGGTGCGGCTGAAGAGCTTTCATGCTCCGACCATGGTGGAGGCGATGCGGCTCGTCCGCGACGCGTTGGGCGATGACGCGATCATCGTCGCGACGCGCGAGGAGGAGGGTGGCGTCCGGCTGACCGCCGCGATCGACGACGCGGAGCCGCCACCGCCACCGCCGCCGCCGCCATCGAGTCACGAGCGGGACCAGGAAGACTCCGGCTACGGCCAGGGGGAACATGGCGGCCGCAACGGTGCCGGGGGGAATTCCGGTCGCGGCTGGCGCCGCGAGCCGGAGATCGACATCGTCGACCTGATCTCCGACGCGCTGACCCGCCATGGGACGCCGCCGGGCATCTGCGACCGCCTGCTCAACACCATCTCGACCTACGACACCGGCGACCCGGTGGAGGCGCTGAGCGCCGCCTTGGACAGCATCTTCACCTTCCAGCCCCTGCCCCAGGGTCGGGCGCCCCGCCCTTTCATGCTGATCGGTCCGCCCGGTGCCGGCAAGACGCTGACGGTCGCCAAGCTGGCGGCGCGGGCGACACTGGGCGGCCGCAAGGTCGGCGTCATCACCACCGACACGGTGCGCGCCGGCGGCGTCGATCAACTGGCGGCCTTCACCAAGCTGCTCAAGCTGAAACTGCTGGCGGTCGAGGACACCGATGCGTTGGCCGACGCCCTCGGCGTGCAGCGCGGCGTGGAACAGGTGCTGATCGACAGCGCCGGCCGCAACCCCTTCGACCCTGACGACATGAACGATTTGAGCGACCTGTTGAACGCCGCCGACCTGGAACCCGTATTGGTACTGCCTGCCGGGTGCGACGCGGCAGAAGCTGCCGAGGTAGGATCTGCCTTCCGGGAACTGGGAGCCCGACGCCTCCTGCTGACACGGCTCGACATGACGCGCCGCCTGGGCAGCCTGCTCGCCATAGCCTACGAGGCGCGGCTCAGCTTTTCCGACATCAGCGCCACTCCACAGGTTGTTGAGGGCCTTAGCGCTCTCAATCCAGGATCACTGGCACGGCTATTGCTTCCCTCCAGCGTCCAGCATGCGACACGATCAGCCAAGCAAACGGGAACCTTCTCATGACCGAAGTATCCTCGGTTTTCCCCGCCAACGTCACCCCGCTGCGTGGCCACAACGTCGTCGCCGTGGCGAGCGGGAAAGGGGGCGTTGGCAAGACATGGTTCTCCATCACCTTGGCCCACGCCTTGACCAAGCTGGGCCGGCGGGCCTTGCTGTTCGACGGTGACCTTGGCCTCGCCAACGTGGATATCCAGCTTGGCCTGATGCCCAAGCGCGACCTGGGCTTGGTGGTGGAGCGGCGGATGTCGCTCCAAACCGCCGCCGAGCGGTTCGAGGATGGTGGCTTCGACGTCATCGCGGGCCGCTCCGGTTCCGGCAACCTCGCCAACCTGACGGTCCAGCGCTTGAACGAGCTGCGCGCCGACCTGCTGGAGCTGGCCCGCAATTATGACGCCGTCGTGATCGACTTGGGCGCCGGCGTCGACCGCACGGTGCGCCAACTCTCCAGCCCGGCCGGCATCACCCTGGTGGTGACGACCGACGAGCCGACCTCGCTGACCGACGCCTACGCCTTCATCAAGGTCACCCACGCGGCCAACCCGAACGCCGACCTGAGGGTGGTGGTCAACATGGCGACCAACATCCGCGAGGGCGAGCGCACCTACATGACGATCCTCAAGGCCTGCCAAAACTTCCTGAAGTTCGCGCCGCCGCTGGCCGGCATCATCCGCCGCGACCAGAAGGTCCGCGACGCGATCCGCAACCAGGTGCCGCTGCTGATGCGCTCGCCCAGTTCGGACGCCGCGTCCGATGTCCGCACCCTGGCATCCAAGCTGTTCAGCGGATCATGACCGGACCGGTGCCACCCGCGGCGGCCGCCGTTCCGGCCGGCGCCACGGGGACCGGCGCCGGAACCGTGACGACATCGGCGACCGCGGCGGCGGCTCCCCAGCCGGCGGGCGAGGCGTCGCTGGAGGCCCTGCCGGACAAGCTGAAGACCCTGGCGCGCGCCATCGTGCTGTCCGGCACCGTCGTCGGGCAATCGACCGATGGCACCGTCAAGGTGCGGACGCAGGCGGGCGACGTGAGCTTGAGGATGCCCAGCCCTCCCGCTGTCGACCGGCCGGTCTCGCTCCAGATCCCCGCCGGCAATCCTCCCATGAAAACGCTGGTCTTCATGCTCGGACCGCCTGTGGCGTCCCCGGGTCCGCCGCAACCAGTCCCGGTCGGAACCAATCCGCCGCCGCAAGCGCCGCCCGCGGCGCCCCCCGCCGCCGCGACAGGCCCCAACCAGCCGCCGTCCACCAACACGGCGGCGCAGGTCCCAGCGCCGGCCGCACCCGGTCCGGCTCCAGCCGCCGCACCCGTCGCGCCGATCAAGGTGGGGATGGTGATCCCGGCGACAGTCTTCTCGATCAGTCTTCCAGCGCCGCCAACGCCAGCGATATCCCCGCCAGCGCCGCCAACGCCGCTGGGCGCGGCGGCTCCCGCTCCGCCTCCGGCGCCAGCCATCACACCGTCCGCCGCTCCGGCTCAGCCGCCAGCTTTGGTAACGGCTCCAATTCCGACGCCGGCTCCCGCGCCCTCGGCTGCCGGGATCCAGGCTCCCGCGCCCCGTCCGGCACCCGTACAAGCAGCCGCCGTGACGCCACCTCCGAGCCCTCCTCCAGCGGGCGCGGCATCGGTTCCGGCCGCTACGCCAGCCCCGGCACCACCCGCCCCACCCGCGCCGCCGATCCAGCGACACGCGGCTTCGCAACCGGCTCCGCCAGCCTCCACCGCACCGCTGGCCCCAACCTCGCCACCTGCCCCGCCACCTGCCCC
>NZ_AVFL01000061.1 GCF_000576635.1 Skermanella stibiiresistens SB22 | reverse complement strand
GGTGATGAGAAACGTTTTGGAAGCTGACATGATGGTTTCCTTTGGAGTTCGATACTATATCAAGATATAAAAACGTATGGCTGATGACAAGATCGCTTCATCCCGGAAGCCATCGACTCGCGAGCGTGTGCTCGACGCGGCGGAGCGACTGCTTGCTCGGGGCAACGCCGCCTTCTCGATGCGCGACCTCGCGACCGAGGCGGAGCTGAGCTTCGCCACGCCATTCAACCAGTTCGGCAGCAAGGGTGCGATCATGCTGGCGCTATCCCAACGCCGGATCGACGCCATGCAGGAGCTGTTGGTTGAGGCTCTGCCCAGTGGAACCGCGGTGGCCCGTGTCCTTGCCGCGGTCGATGTCGCCATCTCGGTTATGCTGGAGGCGCCATCCGTGAACCGCATCGTGATGGGCGCGATCGGTGCACCTAGCGAGGCGCCTGGCGATGTCTTGTCCCATTCAGGCGCTCTCTGGGCTACAGCGCTCGGGGTCGGCGAAGGGTTGAAGGGCGCCACGCGGGAGCTGGCTCTCGCGATACTTCCTGATCAGCTTGCCGTCACCTTCAGGGGCGCCCTCTCGTTTTGGACAGCGGGAGAATACGATGACGATGTCCTCCGCCGCCGGGCACGTGCGGCCGCGGCTCTGGCCCTCCTCGCCTTCGTCGGCACCGACGAGCGAACGGAGTTGCTGACGATTCTTGCGGATGGAGGTGTGCCGTGAGGCCTGGGTAGCCGTCAGACCGCTTCAGACAGGTTCCGCTCGTGAAGCGGCATGCCGCCGCCAGTCTGAGACCGTCAGCCACATGGCGGAAACGAGAAAGTAGAAGGCACCGAAGGCGGCATAGGGCGCGATATCCGTGACCTGCGGGATCACTGTCGTCTGGGACCGTCCAAGAAACAGGACTCCCGCGAGCATCGACTGCGCGCCGCTGAGGATCATCGCCCACTGCGCGCCATGACGCTTCCAGCGTCGAATGCCCGTACCGAACTGGAAGCCGCCCGACAGTGCGGCCCAGACGCCAAAGACAGCCAGCACCGCATTCATACTCATCCCAAGCGTGATCACGACCGCGATTGTCGTCACCGTACTGACGAGGACGTTCAGCGCCTGGGTCGGGTTCGACCCCAGGCCGCCATTGCAACGCGCATCCACGAAGTTGGCAGCTGCATCCCAGGCAGGATAGAGGATGAGCATCGCCGCGACGATGCCGGGCATGTCCTCGGCCAGGGTGAACGCCAACGCGACCCATGCCACCGAGAAGGCTGCCCGGGTGAAGTAGTAGGCCTTTAGCCACGTGCCGTCGCCGATGTTCGTGTCGATGCTGGTCATATCAATCTCCTTTACCAACTAGATGGTAGGTTTGCTGGACAAGTGGTTTCTTCGGGAGCGAGGCGATACCGACATAGTCACCAGGCTTGATGTCGTAGAGCGCCCCCTTGGCGACGCTCTACGAAATCCATCCCTAGCCGAGCGCTAGGTCGACGGTCTGCCCGTCGCGCGTCTTCACGCTCAACGTCTTGCCGCCGAAGTCGACGATGGTACCGTGCACCCGGATGTCTTCCGCCCTTGGCGCTATCCGCGATGGCGGTTGCACTGACGCCCGCGACGAGGGGCAGCGCGACAAGCGCGGCTGAAACGATCTTCTGAAACATGGTCTCTCCTATCTACCTACTGAAAGGTAGGATACGGCGCCGTGAAGATGCCCTTGCATGGTGCGCCGACCATGCAAGGGCCGAATCATCGCTTGGGAGAATCAAGCCCGGAGAAGGCGAACTTGGTGGCGGAACGCTGCGGCCGCCAAGTCTCAGCGGCGGACCGCCGTGAGCCTTTCAAGGAGGGGCTGTGTGACGGTTCGGAATACCAATGGGTTACCATAAGCGCGGGCTGAGAGCATCGCGCCATGAACCAAAGCCATGAACGCCTCGGCCTCGGTCTCCGGCGTGTTGGAGAGCACGAGTTTCCCTTCCTCCACCCCCCGCTCCATGACGCCCGTGAGCCAAGCCGACAGGCTGCGGAAATATGCCTTCACCTCCGTCACGACCTCGGGCGGGAGCACGGGCATCTCGCTCGCGAGGAGAGCGCAGATGCAGAAGCTCATCGTCGGGTCCGCGACGCAGGCTGCCCAGTGGTCCGCGTAGGCACGAAGCTGGTCGAGCGGGTCGGGACGGAGGTTCGTGAGTTCGACAAGCCCGGCCTCAGCTTGGCCTCGATGCCAGGAGACGAGCTCCCGGACGAGGTCCGCCTTGGTCGGGAAATGGTGGTGGATGCTGGCCTTGCGAATGCCGACGACGTCGGAGATGTCGGCATAGCTGAAACCGTTGTAGCCGCCGGAGGCGATCAAGCGGCGGGTGCAGTTCAGGATATCGTCGGCAGTAGTTGAAAGGTTTGTCATGCCTCATATCTACCGTCTAGTAGGTAGGGTGTCAAGCGGGGATAGGGCGCGATTAACTTGCGTCTGCTGGAGCCCCTCTTTCATCGCCGATGCCGCCTGCCCGGATGATTGCCACTGATCCATGGGCCTGAACGGACTGTCGCTCGTTCTCGGCTTCCGTTTGCGTCAAGCCGCACGGCATTGGTTCTCCACCATCGATGTGGGGCCGGGTAGCATAGCATGGCATCGACGAAACGGGCGAACTCAACCCCTTGGAGATGAGAATTTTAAACGTCGCACATTTGCAACCTTAGGTCGACGTCATGGACTGGGACGACATCCGGATCTTTCTGGCCGTGGCACGATCCGGCCCCCTTGGCGGGGCTGCCCGAACTGAACCGCGCCGGTATTTTCGAAGGCCGATCTGGTTAGGTCACGTCGCCATGGCGATGCCCTCGGTTCGAGCATAGTAGCGCACTTCAGCCTCAGCGGGCGGGATATTGCCGATAGGTTCGAGCAGGCGCCGGTGATTGAACCAGTCCACCCATTCCAGGGTGGCGAACCCGACGGCTTACAGGGTGCGCCACGGTCTGCGGCGCTCGATCACCTCGGTCTTGTAGAGACCGTTGATCGTCTCGGCCAAGACGTTGTATCGCCCCCGGCGTTAGCTAGAGCTCCATAGGAGTCGCCAACGCTGCCCACGGAGGGCTCGACGCCAGCATCAGTGAGACGCTCGGTATACTTGATGGCAACATATTGGGCGGACTCAAGCGGTCGGAATGATGAACGAGAACGCTGCCTTTGGCGAGCCGGCGGTCGTGGAGCGCCTGTTCCAGGGCGTTCAGGACGAAGCCCGCGTGGGCTGTGCGCGAAACCCGTCAGCCGACGATCCGCCGGGCAAGGGCGTCGATGACGAAGGCGACGTAAACAAAGCCCTGCCAAGTCGCCACAAACGTGAAATCCGCCACCCACAGGGCGTTGGGAGGGGCGCCTTGAACTGCCGGTTCACCCGGTCCGCTGGGCACGGTGCCGCCCGGTCGCTGACCATCGTCCATACCGCCGCCTTGCCGCGTGCCACCCCCTTCAGAACCATGCGCCGCATCAGCCGGGCCACCCTACAGCGCGCCACGCCAATGCCTTCCCGCTGCGACTGTCGCCAGACCTTCCGGACCCCGTGGACCTGGAAATTCTCGTCCCGGATCCGCCGGATAGGTTCGCTGAGCTCCGCATCGCTGCGCGAGCGGGCCGGCGCCTTGGACGGGTCAGTCCGCCGGGCGGCATGGGCGCGGTAGGTCGACGGGACGATCGGCAGAACCTCGCGGATCGGCTGGACCTCGTGGACGGTGCGCTGCTCGTCGATGAAGGCGATCATTTCCTGAACGGGCGGTCGAGCTCCGCCTGGGCGAACTGCGGCGACGCCTTGCGAAGGATCTTGTTCGCCTGGCGCAACTCCCGGACCTCACGCTCCAGCGCCTCGATCCGCTCCCGCTCGTCCGTCGTCGGGCCCGGCCGCTTGCCCTCATCACGCTTGGCCTGCGGGACCCAGCCCCGCAGCGTCTCCGCCGTGCAGCCGATCTTCGCCGCGATCGGGCTGATCGCCGCCGATTGCGAGGCGTGATCCCCTCGTGTTCGAACACCATCCGCACCGCGCGTTCGAGAATTTCGGGGGCAAACTCCGGTGATGCTTGTTTCGTCATGATGACCCCAGTTCCTCAAGAAACGGGGCCTCCGGTAAACCCGACGCGGTTCATCAGCAGGATCAGCACACCGTTTTTCAAGTGCTTCCTTGATCGCTACGCACGGTATGCGACTATTATCGAATTCAAGACAACCGAGCATTGAATCCCTGAGGAGTGCCCGCCCGATATGACTGCGGCGATCTTGGAGTTTCTCGGGCAACCTTGAATCATCTCCGGGCCACTCATCATGCGGTCGCGTTCACGAGATGGTCCGATACGGTCGAGATGAACGCACGAAGACGCTGAAGACGCCGTAGATCCCGATGGTATCCCATCCAGATGTCTCGCGCTGGCGGCGGCGTCGGCAATTCCAGTCTGCGGATACCCGGGATCTGATTGCCCACCACACCGGGCAGGACGGCGATGCCTACGCCTTGCCTGCACATGCGCCCCTGGACGTTGCGGTTGTTCGATCGCAGGACCGGCCTTGCGTTGGGGAAACTCTCGATGAGCCACTCGATGTCGGGGAAATGGCCCGTGGATGTGTCATGGGTGATCAGCCGGAAACCGGTCCCGTCGCCATATTCGGGATCAGGCGCCTCCTCGGCGATGTAGACGTTGTATTCGAGCCTGAATAGCCGCCGCTGAACGACATCGGCAGTGTCGAACGGAACGATACGAAAAGCGACGTCGGCCTCCCGCTGGGCGAGGTTGAACAGGCGTGTGCCGGTCAGGATTTCGACGTCCACATTGGGATAGGCTTTCGAGAAATCCGCCAGGATCGGAGGCAGGACATAGGCACCGAACCAGTCCGCGGATGAAATGCGCAGACTGCCTTTGAGATTCTGCTCCTGCCCCGCAAGCCGGCGCTCCATGGCCAGCGCGCCTTCTTCCATTTGCTCGGCCAGCGCGATGATCCCATGGCCCTCCTCGGTTAGGACAAGACCGTCCGCCGTGCGCTGGAAAAGCGTGTGACCGATCGCCTGCTCAAGTGCGCGAAGGCGCCTGCCAACCGTCGGATGGCTTGTCTGAAGAGAACGCGCGGCGCCGCCGAGCGTGCCGGACCGCGCGATCGCGAGAAAGATTCTGACGTCACTCCATTCCATCGCGCCCACCCACACAAAACTGAACGCCGAAAATACAGTTATGTCAGTTAAAGAACAAATCTAAGCACCTAGATTCCCGCAATCGTCTGGAGGTGCGTCCTCCTTTGGATTTCCCCGACCCATGAGGGCGCCCACTTGGGTTGACCCTGGCTGTGGAATCGAAGGGATGCGCGTCCGGACTGGGCGGAGAGGTTTTCCGGAGCGGTCGCGGAACGCGGCGGCCCGCTCCGATGCCCGCAAATGAGGACTTTGATGATGATCACGATGCTGGTGACCTATGCGGGTGATGAGCAAACACCGTTCGACCGGAACCATTGGATCAACGTGCACTTCCCGCTCGTGCGGGAAAGCTGGGGACCTTATGGGCTGGTCAGCGCCGGCGGGTTCTTTCCGCAAGGTGATGGCGCTGGGCTAATCGCGGTTGGCGTCGTCAACTTCCGCGACGAGGCCGCCATGGAAGCGGCGCTCAATTCGCCGGAGACCGTCCAGGTCATGGCTGACGTCGACATCGTCACCGCCGTCAAACCGCAACGCGGCATCGTGAAGCCTCTCTGAGCGGCGCATCGGTGCCTGTCGATTTCGGGGGCCGCTGATCTCTCCAGGTCTGCGCCCCGCCATTGAAGTTGAAAGCCATGAGTTCCAGCAACCCACCTTCGCCAGCTTTGACTGGTCTCCTGACCGAGCCGGACGTCGCAGCCCTCCACCCTCGGCGCTGGGCGATGTTTGCCGTGCTGCTGGTCGGTGCCTTCCTACCGCCGCTCGACTTCTTCATCGTCAATGTCGCTCTCCCTTCCATCCAGCAGGATCTGGGAGCGTCTTCGTCAGCCGAGCAGCTGGTCATTTCCTCTTATGCGGCACTCTATGCCGTCACCCTGATCACGGGCGGGCGGCTCGGCGATCTCTTTGGTCGAGAGCGAATGTTCGTCGTCGGCCTGCTCGGTTTCGCTTTGGCGTCCATGCTCTGTGGCCTCGCCTGGTCGCCATGGGCGCTCGTATCCGGGCGGGCGCTCCAGGGTTTGACGGCCGCCGTGATGGCGCCGCAGGCCCTCGCTTCGGTCCAGGCGATATTCTCGGAGAAGGAGAAGCACCTCGCGCTCAGCCTCTATGGCGCCGTGTTCGGTCTGGCGTCCGTCGTCGGTCAGGCCTTGGGCGGTGTCCTGATCTCCTTGGATGTCTTCGGACTGGGATGGCGAGCAATCTTTCTCGTCAACCTGCCGGTGGCGTTCCTGGTCATCGCCTTTGCCATCCCGCTGCTACGCGCAACGCGCGCCCGTGATCCGCGCAATCTCGATCTGGTCGGCACCGCGCTTTCGATGGTGACCCTGGCGGCTCTGATCGTCCCGCTGATCGAAGGCCGGGAGGCGGGTTGGCCCCTATGGGCGTGGCTGTCGCTGGCCGTCGTCCCTACCCTGGCAGGCGCCTTCTGGCGCCACCAAGGGACGCTCGCGCGTGCGGGCGGTTTTCCGCTGCTGGACCCCAGAGCCTTGGGTGCGCCCGGGTTGGCCCGCGGACTGACCGTAGCGTTGCTGTTCTACACGATCTCGACGTTCTTCCTGCTGTTCTCGGTCTATCTGCAGCAGGCCGTACACACGAGCGCGCTGGATGCGGGCCTCGTCTTCCTACCCTATGGCCTGGGCTACCTGCTTGGCCCGCTCATCTCGCCGGCGTTCCGGCGCCTGTTGGGGTCCTTCGTCACGCCCCTGGGCATGAGTCTGGAAGCGATAGGTCTCTACGGCATCGCCTGGCTGATCGGGGCCATGACGCCAGGTGTGCTGCCCGATCATCCGTGGCTCGTCGTCCTCCTTTTCCTGACCGGGTTTGGTCAAGGGCTTGCGACCCCCGGCCTGATGCACATGGTCATCGGCCGCGTACCACCGGACTTTTCAGGGATGATCGCGGGGGTGACCAGTTCCACCCTGCAGGTGAGCGTGGCACTCAGCGTCGCCGTGATCGGCGGTGTCTTCCATGCGCTCAGCGGGGAGCGCGCAGATGCTGGCCAACTCGCTCACGCCTTCGTTGTGGCTCTCCTCGTCATCGCCACCAGCCAACTCATCGGCGCTGGTCTCGGCCTGACGATCGCCCGGCAGCCTGCGTCCGATCCCGCGCACAGCTCTCATCCGAACAACAGAAGATAGAATATGCGTATCGGATTTATCGGTCTCGGCAGTATGGGCTCGGCAATGGCCTTGAACCTGGTGAAGGCAGGCCATGATGTCCGGGCCTGGAACCGGAGCAAGGTCGCCCAGGATAGCGTCCCCGGGGTGACGCTTGTCGAACTCGCGGCGGATGCGTTCCAGGCTGACGCGGTCCTCACGATGCTGTCCGACGACCCTGCCATCCGGGAGGTGATCCTTGATGGCGGCCTGCTCGCAAGCGCGCGACCAGGGCTGACCCATGTTGTCACGTCGACGATCTCGGTCGCTTTCGCGCGGGAACTGGCGCTGCTGCACGAAGAGGCGGGCCTTGGCTATGTGTCCGCACCGGTTCTCGGGCGACCGAACTTAGCGGCGAGCGGCCAGCTTAACATCCTGGCGGCCGGGAAGGCCGATGCGGTTGCCGCGATCCAGCCCCTGCTCGCTCACCTCAGCAAAAAGGTCTGGAAGTTGGGGAAGTACCCCGCTCGGGCGAATGCGGCGAAGCTCGCCTGCAACATGATGATCGCCATGGCTATCGAGGCGATGGCTGAAGGTGTCGTGCTGACCGAGAGCGTCGGCCTCGACCGTGCGGATTTCTTCGAACTCATCCTGGGCACCCTGTTCTCGGGCCGCGCCTATGAGAGCTACAGCGCGCAGATCGCGGAACGAACATTCGAGCCCGGTTTCAAAGCCAAGCTCGCGCTCAAGGACATGCGCCTGGCGACTGACGTCAGCAACGAGATCGGACGCACGCTCCCGATGCTTGAAGCTGTCCGCGAGGGGCTCAGCAAAGCTGTCTCGGCGGGCTTCGGGGAGAAGGACTGGTCGGTCATGGCCGATATGACGGTTCGCGGCGGCGACAGCGTGGCGTCGTCCGAAAACAACTCGGAGAAGAAGTAATGAAGACTTGGCTCATCACAGGCTGCTCGAGCGGCTTCGGCCAGCGGCTCGCGCTCGCCGCGGCACAGCGCGGCGATCAGGTCATCGCGACGGCCCGCGATGTCAAAACGATCGGAGAAATGGCTGAGCCTTTCGGCGGTCGCATGATCACCTTGCCGCTCGACGTGACGGATGCGGCGGCAACCAAGACCGCGGTCGCAAAGGCGGTCGAGACATTCGGCGGGTTTGACGTGCTCGTGAACAATGCCGGCCACGGACTGTTCGGCGCGATCGAGGAAGGCACGCCCGAGGAATATCGGCCGATGTTCGAGGTGAACGTCTTCGGTCTGATCGAAATCACCAGAGCCGCCCTGCCCGTCCTGCGACGTTCGGGCGGAACGATCGTCAACATGTCGTCCGGCGCGGGTATCGCGGGTGGCGCCGGCGGAGGTTATTACAACGCCGCCAAGTTCGCCGTGGAAGGGATTTCCGAAGCGCTCGCCGGCGAGCTGAAGCCGTTCGGCATCCGCGTGCTGATCGTCGAGCCTGGTCCGTTTCGCACCGATTTCCTTGGCCGTTCGATCATGATGGCGGCCAATGAGATGCCGGAATACGCCGTGAGCTCTCGCAAGCACTATCGCGAAACCAACAACGGCAATCAGGCGGGCGATCCCGACAAGGCGATCGCGGTGATCCTGCGGGCAGTCGACGCCGATGACGCCCCGCTTCATCTGCCGCTCGGCCCGATCGCGCATGCGATCGCCGAGCGAAAGCTGGCAGCCTTCCGCAGCGATATCGACGCCTGGCGCGACATCACGATCGCCACCGATTTCGACCAGCCCTGAGCGCTGGCCGCGAGCTCTGTTTGAACGTCAACATCGATTGGAACGCGATCATGATCGCAACTTTGAAGGGGTTTACCCAGCAGCTGGTGCCGGTGAATGGCATCAAGATCAACGCCGTCACGGGGGGCTCGGGCCCTCCGATCCTGTTACTTCACGGCTGGCCGGAAACTTGGTGGGAATGGCACCATGTGATGCCGCTGCTGGCCGAGCACTTCAGCGTGGTGGCCATGGATCTGCGCGGCGCGGGATTTTCCGACTGCCCGCTCGACGGCTATGACAAGGCGACGATGGCGCGCGACGCGCACAAGGTCATGATCGCCCTAGGGCATGAACGCTACGCCGTGTGCGGACATGACATCGGCGGAATGGTGGCGTTGCCGCAGGCCGCCCTCTATCGGGAGGCTGTTACCCACCTGGCGGTCCTTGACGTTCCGCTTCCCGGCTGGACCGGATGGGAGGCGACGACCACTAGGCTCTGGCACTTCAGCTTCCATATGAACCGGGATCTACCCGAGCGCCTGATCCATGGCCGTGAATATGACTATGTTTCGACCTTCATGGCAGATCGGTTCCACGATCACGGCACCTTCAATCCGGCGGACATCGAGATCTACGCGAAGGCGATGGCTCTTCCTGGCCGCACTCGTGGCGGCATGGAATGGTACCGCACCCTCGCCGCCGATCACGCGGCTGCTCTTGAGTACAAGAAGCATCCCCTCGAGATACCGGTGCTTGGTCTGGGTGGGGACCAGCGGTTTGGTGCGCGGATGGTGCCGATGCTCAAAGAGTTTGCCAGTAATGTGACGGGTGGACCGATCGCGCGGTGCGGCCACTATGTCGCGGATGAGCGGCCCAATGAAGTCGCGGCCGCCCTGATCGATTACCTCAAGGCCAATTGAAACTTCGCGCCCGCGCCGTCGCGGGCCGGGCGGATCGCGACACCGCAGGCGAATTGCGCCGGACGCGGTCGCGCTGGATCGACAAAAACAAGGAGACTGTCATGACCGCACCCGTCATTCGCGGCGTCAATCATATCGGCATCACGGTGCCCGACATCGAAGCCGCAAAATCGTTCCTAGTGGAAGCCTTTGGCGGCCAGGTGATCTACCAATCCTTCGGACCGCAGGATCCACCGCGGCAGGGACCCGATTTCGAGCGGGCCGTCGGCGCTTTCCCTGGAACGGTCGTGCGTGCGCAGGCGATGGTCAAGATCGGAACAGGACCCGATATCGAGCTCTTCGAAATGCACGGCCCCGAGCAAGCCCAGCCGATCCGCGCGAGCGACTTCGGCATCACGCACTTCGCTCTCTACACCAACGACATCGACGCCTCGGTTGAGCGCTTCGAGAAGGCCGGAGGCACCCCCCTCACCGCGCCGCGCGCTATTCCCTATGCAAGCGAAAAAGGTCCTGGAAACAAGGTCTGCTACTGCCGCATGCCCTGGGGCATGACGATGGAATTCATCACCACGCCGGACCGCATGGCCTATCATGACCAGACTGATCTTCGCAGGTGGCAGGACGAGGACTGAGCAGAGCGCGAAAAGGGATCCGCATGGTGTTGGTGCACGGAGGCGGGGTGAGCGTATTGGCGGAACGGGGCCCGTCCTGTAGAACGGCGATCCTGCCCGTAACCTGATGGCCTGATCGTCCCGCATGCCACACAAACACAGTTAGACCCGGCACCATCATATCCGGAAGATGAAGTTCAGGGGGAGCGTCGAGAGATTGGGGGTATCGGCTTCAGCCGGCTCTTCAAAGCCGATGTCCAACTTTGCTCCGGAATGCCTCTGATCGGCTGGCATCCCCAATCTCTCGACGCTTCCGGTGTAACAGGCCCCAAAATCTGCGCGTCATCCACAGCGGAAATCTGCAGGCAATCCGGCGAAGCTGGTGGGGGCAGCCTCGCCGGATTGCCTCAAAACCCTGCTGGCGTCTGCTAATTCAGATTATCGGGCGCCACGACCCCCACCGATTTCACTGGATGGCCAATCTGCGGCGCTGTCTTGCCGCACCTTGCAACTCCAACTGTCCTTCTACCTTGAAAGGAAACGAAAAATGGCTACGAAGTTGTTGAGCCACGTGTCGGTCGTAACCTGGGGATTAACCGAGATCGGCGTCTCCATTGCTGAAGCTCTCATCGTTGAAGGTGCCAAGCGTGTCTACATCACCGGCAGATAATCATTTCTTTGCTGAGCGATCTAGAAACAATTCAACACAGGAATACTACCATGAACATTCCCTCTCTTCGTCTCGCGGGTAAGCGCGCGCTTGTTACCGGCGCAGCGCGAGGCATCGGCGCGGCCATCGCGCTGAAGCTGGCCGAGGACGGCGCCGACGTCGCCATCACCTATGAGAAGTCGGCTGAAAAGGCTGAAGCTCTCGCCGCTGAGATTCGTGCCTTGGGCCGCAAGGCCGTCGCCATCCAAGCCGATGCTGCCAGCCCTGAAGCCGCGAAGACAGCGGTCGAACAGACCGTCGCCGACCTCGGCGGCCTTGACATCCTGGTCAACAACGCTGGCGTCCTCATCGCGGGTGCCTTTTCCGCGCAGTCGCTGGAGGAGATCGACCTGCAGCTGAACGTCAATGTGCGCGGCGTTTTCGTAACCACCCAGGTTGCATTGAAATACATTCCGGATGGCGGCCGCGTCATCACTATCGGCAGCAATGCGGGTCTGTCTGTCCCGTTCGCTGGTATAGCAGTCTATGCGGCTACCAAATCCGCGATGGAGAGCTTCACCCGTGGTCTCGCCCGCGAACTAGGCCCTCGTGACATTACCGTCAATCTGGTCCGCCCCGGCCCAATCGACACCGACATGAACCCCGCCGACGGCCCTCTCGCGCCTTCTATCCTCCCGAGCCTGTCTATTGCGCGTTACGGTAAGACCCGGGAGGTCGCCGAGGCCGTCGCCTTCCTCGCCGGGTCTGGCGCCGCCTATGTTACTGGATCGGGCATTCTTGTCGATGGCGGCATAAGCGCCTGAGTTACCGCCCGAGGGGCGACCGGCCTCCTCGTGCCCTGCACTCACGGCAAATTCAGTAGAGCGTCTAGGCAAAACCGGAAACGTTAGACGCCAGCCCTGTCGCGCTTCGCCTTGAATTAGAGGGGGGTGAGTCGCTCTGGTGCATGGAGGCCGACGAGCACGGATTATTCCCTGGCTCGTTGATCATCAGGCGATGCGGACGGATTCGGGGCGTCCGAGGTCGAACATCCGGTTGAGAACATCGATGGCGATCCGGGGTTCGACATCCTGCGACGGCTGGCCATGGGAGCGCAAGGTGTCACCGATGATGCGCTTGTATCGACTCATCGTTCCCTCCACCCCAGCCCTCGCATTGTAGCCCGAGGTTCGCTGCCAGCCCATACGACCCCGCTCGGCGATGACCTGGATGTGCCGATCGCGCTGGCTGGGCTTGGTGTCCGCCGTGGAGCTGAGCACGGCACCGGCGCGGGGTGGAACGATCACCTTCGCGTCCGGATGGCGTTCGTTCAGGGCGGTGTACACCCCGGTTTTGTCGTAGCCGCCGCCTGGGAAAAACCTCCACCGGCTCGGTGATCTGGTCGAGCGGGGGTTCGACCTGCGAGGCGTCATCGAGAGACCGGCACGATCGTCGCCTCGACCCTGACCAGCAAGGAGGTCGACGATGCCGCCGAACTCGGCCCCTTGCTCGACCAGATCGACGAGCCGCTCGCCGCGGTCATCGCCGACGGTGCCTACGACCAGGATCGGGTTTACGATGATGTGGCCGAACACTCTCCAGAGGCCGTGGTTATCGTGCCGCCGCGCGCCACGGCCGTTCTCGGTCCGTCGGCCGAAACCGATCCGACCCAGCGCGATCGGCACATCCAGGTCATCGCCGAGCGGGGTCGTATGGGCTGGCAGCGAACCTCGGGCTACAATGCGAGGGCTGGGGTGGAGGGAACGATGAGTCGATACAAGCGCATCGTCGGCGACACCTTGCGCTCCCATGGCCGACCGTCGCAGGACGTCGAACCCCGGATCGCCGTCGACGTTCTCAACCGGATGTTCGACCTCGGACGCCCCGAATCCGTTCTCACCGCCTGATGATCAACGAGCCAGGGAATAATCCGTGCTCGTCGGCCTCTATGCACCAGAGCGGCGCTGGGTCAGACGCCTCCGGGATGCTGACCCGTCATCACCCGGAACAGGTCCATTCGAGAGGGCGTGGAAGATGCCATCGAAACGCCGGGCCGCATGGCTCGTGGTGGCTGATACCGAAAAAATCGACGCCACCGAGCGGCGGTTTGTCGAAGCCTTGAGTACCACGTCGTCGGAACTTGGCCGGATTATCGAACTGGCACGCGCGTTCAATGCCATGGTGCGATACCAACAGGCGGAGCGGCTGGACTCCTGGGTGGCAGCAGCGAAAGACACTGCACTGGCCGGGTTCGCCGATGGCCTTGTTCGCGACCTCGCCGCGATACGGGCAGCCCTGTCGCTGTCGTGGAGTACCGGTTCGGTGGAGGGGCAGATCAGCTACATGAAGACGATCAAGCGAACCATGTCCGGTCGGGCCAAATTCGATCTGCTACGTCACCGTGTTCTCGAAGCCGCTTGAAGTGGTGGTGCTCCAGCCCGATACCGCTGCACTGGGAATGCGGATGGACCCCATCCTGACGTCGGTTGACAAGCAGCCTGCAATCGCTTGAAGAACCCCAGATAGTCGAGCCGGTCACGCACCGGTTGGCGGTCGTTCTCCTCTACCAGCCGCTCCAGATCTTTCTGAAATACCGCCAGCTGCGGATAGGGCTGAACCTGCCGCTCGTACCGGGGCGCAGTCTCTCCCGAGCGCAGGTACTTGCTCACCGTCTCCCGCGACAACTTCAGCGACCGGGCGATTGCCCCAACGCTCTTGCCCTTCGCGTGCTCCCGTCGAACACGTGCAATCGTCTCCACCATCAGCATCCTCGCATGACCACCCTGACGTCCAATCCAGGGTAGAAGTCTGCCAGATCACGAGGTGGTCGGGTTTTGGACGCCGATCACCCCAGAAACCGGCCTACTTTTCCACGCCGATGCACAACCCCGCTCATGCGGGGATGGACCCATCAGGTCAGCATGGACCGCGACGTCGCCGCGCGTTGACCCTGCGGGAGCGGGGATGGACCATGATCGTAATGCGCGATCCGGCAAGGGTCGGCGTTGACCTCGCGGGAGCGGGGATGGACCCCATGGATCTAGGAAGAAGAGCCATGAGTGGGGATTGACCCCGCGGGAGCGGGGATGGACCCGAGATCCCGCGCAAGATCTCGGCTTATTATGCGTTGACCCAGCCCACGCGGCGATGGCCGGGAACCCCACCGGTCCGTCACGGATCACCAGGTAAGGCGCGTCGTCGAGCCCCATGGATGGGTCCGATCCATCCGTCGCGGAACCGGGGATTCCGATGGCGGCGTCCCGTCGGCGACCGGTGGTTCGGGAGTCCGCTGATCGGGACCGGAATCATCCAGGTCGCCGCGCGGCCCGGTTTCCCCATGCGAATGGCGGCCAGCGAGGACATGGATCGGTCATGCCACGCCGCTGTCGGCAAGGTCGGCCAGAGGCGCGTGTTGGCTGGGAGGAATCCGGATTTTCCCAATCATCGTGTGGGGTGCCGCCATGTTTTCCGGATGGCGACCTCCCATGTTTCAACTGAAACACGATTGTCCCAGGTTTGAAGCGTCCTCGTAACTTGGCTCCGACACGGTCCAACACCGGCTTCACGGCGGACTGGAGATGATGTGGAAGCTGGACGCCTTGTCGCGAAACCAACCCTGGATGATCCGAATGAAAAGACCGCGTTGTATCCGTGGGATGACTACATCACATGGCGATATTGTCGTTGAGGACAATGAACGGGATGCGCCCGTTCTCGTGCTGATTCATGGGAATTCGTCTTGCCGGGAAGTCTTCGCCCGTCAAACTGAAAGCGAACTGGGTGGAAATTATCGGCTGATCACCTTCGATCTGCCGGGTCATGGCAAATCTTCCGATGCCGCTCAACCTGAACGCACCTACACGAGACCAGGACTCGCCGACGCGATCGTCGAGATGCTGGCGAAACTCAAGATCTCCGAGGCCGCGTTGCTCGGATGGTCGCTTGGTGGGCATATCGCGATCGAGATGCTCGGGCGATTCGACGGAATGACAGGGCTCATCCTCACGGGCACACCCCCTGTCAGGCGCGGAGGCATGGCCGACGGGTTCGCGCGTCCTCCCCACGCGGGGCTGGCCGCCCGTCGGGATCTGTCCGCCACCGACATCGACCTGTTCGCGCGCGCGATGTTTGGCGAACCGGTCGAGCCCTTCCTTCGGGAGGCGATGAGACGATCCGATGGGCGATGCCGCGAGCGGTTGTTCGAGGCGGCGCGGGCGGGCGCGGGGGTGGATCAGCGCGCGGCTGTCGAGGGAAGCCCGGTCCCGATCGCGGTCATCAACGGCGGCACCGATCCATTAATCAAACTCGACTACATCAGCGGTGTCGGATACGGCAATCTCTGGGAAGGGAAATGTCATGTCCTCGAGGGCGTCGGCCATGCGCCGTTCTGGCACGCGGCGGACGAGTTCAACGCCATTGTCGGGCGATTTCTCGAGGCCTGTTCGCGGGCGGGCCGCGCCGGCCGGAATTGACCGGGATGCCGCTTCGAGGTGAATGAGAGCCGGCGGCCAGGGCTGGCGGCCAGGGTTGGCGGAACTACGGCTGTAACGACGTCGCTTCGGGTTGTGATCACCTCGTAACGAGAGGCCGGCACGATGTCCCTTCCCGTAGCGAAGAGGATCATGACAAATGCCGAACACGCGGTTCCAAGACATTATCGATGATGGTGTCCCCAAACGAAGCAGTGAACCCGCCAATGGTCACGATCAAACCAACGTGGGCCCGACACGTCGTGGCGACGCCGACCCCAAGCCGTCACGCTTGGCCTTCATCGTCGAAGGTTTCGGTTTGTACAGCGCGTCCTTCCATGCCACCAATGCTCACCAGATCGAGTATTGGGGATCACGGCGTACCGTGGATCTCCCCCGCTCCGTGAGTTGGGGCGCCAAGGCTGAGGCGCTCATCACGAAGCTGTGGTCCGACTGGCGTCGCGAGCGCGGGATCACTCGGCTGACATCATCCCTGAAAGAACTCGACAACGCGTTGCCGCGCGATGTCGGCATCGAACACAAGTGCCAGATCGAATGGCTGATCAGGCATGGTCGCACCGGCGGTTGCGGTCGTGGCGAGGTCGAATGACCGGGAACAGGTGGAGTGGGGCTGTCATTCCGTCGAACTTGGTGACCGCCATGACTGTCGCCGTTGTCGGTCAGGTCGGCCGGAGGCGCGTGTTGATCTGGGAGGATTCCGGATTTTCCCAATCATCGTGAGGTCGTGCGCTTTCTTGACCCCGGTTTGAACTTTGGGCCATAACCAAAGGCCACTTCCCCCAGCTCCGTGACGAGGAACCGCCCGACATGCCCCTGGATGATGCTGATGCCATCCCGCTGGAAGTCGATATCCCATGGTGGCGATGATGGTGAACCGACGGATCCGGGAGTGTGAAATGTGCCGGCGGGCTGGCTTCCTGATGCCGGTCAAGTGCATCGACAACGGCGTGAGGTCCACGATCCAGATGTGTCTCGATTGCCGCCTGAACTGGGAGGACCAGTCTTTCCAGCGCCTTTGTCAGGCGACAGCGAGCATATCGCGGAGGGCGGCGACTCTCTGGACATGGATCGCCCGTCGCCGGGCCGTGGGCACGTGCTCCTTGCGCCGAGTGCCTGGTCGGAGGAAGTCGCGGACTTCGTCGTGGGCCCGGCAGAAGCGGAAGGCGCTGGTGTGTGTTTGAAAGCCCCGCATCGGCCGGTAGGGCACCGTCAACTTGATCGGCGTCCGACCGCGGTAGGGGTAGCTTGCGGGCGTGGGCGCATCCCTGGTCGGTGATTAGGCGGCCAAACGGACGCCGGTGACCTCGGCCCAGTCCTCGAAAGCCTGAGCGCGAGCGGCGCGGTACTGGCTGGCAGTGACGTGGTCTCGGCGGAGATGGAAGAGATTGGCGATGGGGTTGTGGATCGAGACGAAACGCTGAACTTGGCCGGCCGACTTGAACCGCTTCATCTGTCGTTCGCATCGTCGCGTTGGCTGATGGGAGTTCTCGGCCCGGTTGTTGAGGCCCTTGTGTTGGCGGTGTTCGACCCCAGGCATGATCTCCCGTTTCGCCGCGCGGTTCCGTCAGGTCTCGCGCCAGATCCTGAGCGGAGGCATAGATCAGCTCTGATGAGCGGTGTCGTCGTCAGGCGACGGCGAGCATATCGCGGAGAGCTGCGACCCTCTGGACATAGATCACCCGTCGACGAGCCGCGGTCACGTGCTCCTTGCGCCGGGTGGCTGGTCGAAAGAAGTCGCGCACTTCATCGTGGGCCCGGCAGATGCGGGCGGCGCTGGTGTGCGTCTGGAAGCCTCGCATCGGCTGGTAGCGTCCTTTCACCCCTCGGTGATCTTGTTCCAGATGGTTGTTTAAGTACTTGGAAGTGCGATGTTCGACGTCATCGCAGAAGACCTCGTCGAGGGCCGGCGGGTAGCTGGCGTGCTTGTCCGTGGTGACCTTGTCGGGGGTGGTTCCGATGACCGCCACGGCCGAGCGGAAGAGCGCCTCGGCAGCTTTCTGATCGCGGGTTTCGCTCAGGTAGACATCGACCAGGTTGCCGTCGCGGTCGATCGTCCGGTACAGATACTGCCACCGGCCACCTACCTTGATGTATGTCTCGTCAGTATACCAACTGCGGCCGGCCTTGCCCCGACGGCGCTGGCGCAGAGCATCGGTGAGCAGCGGCGCCAACTTGGCTTCCCAGTCGCGGATCGCTTCATGGCTGAACACCAGGCCGCGCAGCAGCAGGATCTCCGTCAGGTCCCGCAGGCTGAGTTTCATCCGCAGCCTCCACAGCACGATCAGAAAAACGACATCGGTTGGCAGTTGGAACCGGTTCAGCACCGAGCCGGTCCGCTCATTGAGAGGCTGTTCGTAGACATCAGGCACTGATCTCACTGGCGACGAGACGCTCGAGGCGTCTGGCGAGGATGGAAACGAAGGCGATCTCGATGAAAGCGACAAGGTGCTCCTTGGTCCTGTCGAAGATGGTATTCAACCGCCGGTAATTAGCGATCCAGGAAAAGGAACGCTCCACCACCCAACAAATCCCAGTTGGGAGGAACTTTCCTTCGCGGCCACGGGCGATTGCCTTGACAGTGATGCCAAGTTTCTGCCCGGCCTTGGCCAGGCGCTTGCCTCGGTAGCCGAGATCGCCCAGCGCGGATCCACGGAACCCTTTGCCGGAGAGTTCACGGAGCACCGGAACGATGCCTTTGGTGTCGTGGGTATTGGCCGGAGAGACGTCAACCGCCAACGGGATGCCGTACTTATCGACGCCCAGGTGAACCTTGACGCCGTTGATCTTCTTGCCGCCATCGAAGCCGCGCTCGAAGCAGCTCGGTGCCGACCTACATGATCGGCTGTCGATGACGACAGCGCTTGGCTCGGCCACATCACCGCAGGCCAGCCGCCAAGTCCGACGCAGCCGATCGAGCAGGCGACACCAAAGGCCGAGCCGGGTCCAGCGGGCGAACAGCGTGTACAGCGTGCCGAATGGGATGTCGCACAGCTGCCCGATGGGCACCGTTCTCTTATTGCGGGCCGGGATTCAAGTCCTCTTGGTGAGTTA
>NZ_AVFL01000060.1 GCF_000576635.1 Skermanella stibiiresistens SB22 | reverse complement strand
CTGACAGAACCCGATGGAGAGCCGCCAGAGGTCACCTTGGCTGATGGCAAGCGTCCGGTGAACTGATGTTCGAACAATGGATGATGGATCAAGCCGGCGGCGCAAGGACCACCGGCACGTCAGTATCAGCCGATCCACGACCGCTTTCCCACCAAAGCGCAGTCAAGGCACTGCTGCTCAGTGCGCGAACAGGACCGGCACGCTCATGCGTTCCAGCATGTGGCGGGTGACGCCGCCCAGGATCATCTCGCGCAGGCGCGAGTGGCCATAGCCGCCCATGATCACAAGGTCGGCTTTCTCGGCGTCGGCCTGTGCGAGGATCAGCCCGGCGATCGCGGCACCGCCGCTCTCCACCGCTTTCACCCGTGCCGCGACCCCATGGCGCCCCAGGTGGGCCAGGATACCCGCTCCGGGCTGGGGACCGAAGCGCGGGCCGTGTTTGCCGGCATCGACGATCAGGATCACCACCTCGGCCGCCAGGCGCAGCAGCGGCAGGGCGTCATGCACCGCCCGGGCCGCTTCGCGCGAGCCGTCCCAGGCGACCAGGACCCGTTCGGGCGGCAGCGCTTTCGCCCCCAGATAAGGAATCACCAGGGCCGGGCGGCCGGTGTCCATGAACGCCGCCTCGACCAGCGCGGTCTCATCGGTCCCACTTTCCGCGGGATTCGGTTCTCCCACCACGATCAGGTCGGCGTTGCGCGCGATCCGCGCCAGGATCGCCGGCAGACGGTCGAGCGAGCCCGTTTCCAGCCTCGTTTCCAGATCAACTCCGCGCTGCTCCGCCGCCTGCCTCGCCGCCGCGAAAACCGGATCGGCCTCGGCTTCGGCATGGCGCAGATGCTCCCGCACCACGTCGGCCGGCAGATGGTATCCCGCCATGCTCCGGACGAACGGTTCAGCCGCGAGATAGAGGGCCGTTAGGTGCGCGCCGAAGCGCTCCGCCAGTCTGAGCCCCGCCTCCAGGCGCACCTGTGACGCCTTGGTCTGATCGATGTGAACCAGAAGATCCTTGATCGTCATCGTCCACTCCTCCTCTGAATTGTGTCGCGCGTGAACATCGGTGTGCGGTTCAGGCGTCATTCACTGAACGCCTCCTCACGTTTGGCTCGTATGTTCGGCATGACGACGATGACGAGCAGCGTCAGGGAAACAATCAGGAGAGCCAAGCTGAGCGGTTGGGTGACGAACACCGTGGCGTCGCCCCGGCTGAGCAGCATGGCGCGGCGCAGGTTCTCCTCCAGCATCGGCCCGAGCACGAAACCAAGCAGCAGGGGCGCCGGCTCGAAGTCCAGTTTGATCAGCGCGTAGCCGACCAGCCCGAACAGCGCCATCATGAAGACATCGAAGGTGCTGTTGTTGACGCTGAAGGCGCCGATGCAGCAGAACGCGATGATCGCCGGGAACAGCAGGTGGTAGGGGATCGTCAGCATCCGGATCCACAGACCGATCAGCGGCAGGTTGAGCAGCACCAGCATCAGGTTCCCGACCCACATCGACGCGATCATGCCCCAGAACAGCTCGGGCTCGTCCGTCACGACGTTGGGACCGGGGGTGATGCCCTGGATGATCATCGCCCCGATCATCAGCGCCATCACCGGATTACTGGGAATGCCCAGCGTCAGCATCGGGATGAAGGAGGTCTGGGCCCCGGCGTTGTTGGCGGACTCGGGCGCCGCCACGCCCTCGATGGCGCCTTTGCCGAACTCGGCGCCGTTGGGCGAAATCTTCTTTTCCATGCTGTATGCCGCGAAGGAGGCCAGCATGGCGCCTCCGCCGGGCAGGATGCCAAGCACCGATCCCAGCGCGGTGCCGCGCAGCACCGGCCCGATGATCCGCTTGAAGTCATCCTTCGACAGCATCAGGCCGCTGACGTGCCTGACCATGACGGAGCGGGTGTGCTCGTGCTCCAGGTTGCGCAGGATCTCGCCTAGACCGAAGACGCCCATGCTGAGCGCCACGAAGTTCAACCCATCGGCCATTTCCGGCATGTCGAAGGTGAAGCGTTGGGTGCCGGTCTCGACATCGCTCCCGACCAGCCCGAGCAGCAGACCCAGCACGATCATGGTGAAGGCCTTGAGCAGGGATCCGCTGGCGAGCGCCACGGAGGCGACCAGACCCAGCACCATCAGCGAGAAGTATTCCGCGGGGCCGAATCGAAGCGCCACATCCGCCAACGGTGGTGCCGCGACGGCGAGCAGCACGGTCGCCACGGTACCGGCGAAGAAGGAACCAAGCGCGGCTGTGGCGAGCGCAGGCCCGGCCCGGCCCTTCTTCGCCATCTGGTAGCCGTCGATCGCCGTCACGACCGACGAACTTTCCCCGGGCAGGTTGATCAGGATCGCGGTGGTCGAGCCGCCATACTGCGCGCCGTAATAAATACCGGCCAACATGATCAGGGAGGAGACCGGCGGCAGGCCGAAGGTGATCGGCAGCAGCATGGCGATGGTGGCGATCGGCCCGAGACCGGGCAGGACGCCCACAGCCGTGCCGAGCAGCACGCCGATGAAGCAGTACATCAGGTTGAACGGGCTGAGCGCCGTGGCGAAGCCGAGCCCGAGGTCGGTGAACAGTTCCATGATGGAAACCTCCTAACGGGATTCGCCCGACGTCGCGGCCGGTGGCATCGTGCTCGATGCCGGAGCGATGGCCACGGGCGACCAGTGACCAGGGCTGAGCCAGGGTCCGGTCAGAGGCAGCGGCAATCCGAGAAGACGGATGAACAGGAACGCGCAGAACACCGCGAGTCCGATCGACAGCGGCAGCGAGCTGCGTAGTGTGGCATAGCGGCTCGACCAGGCGGTCACGAGGACGACGACCAGCACCGCCGGCGCCAGGCCCAGGCCGCGCAGCGCGAACCCGAAGAAGAGCACCGCGCCGATCAGGAGGAGGACGCCGCGCCAGGGAACCTGACCGAAGCTGTGCTCCATGGTGGGACCCCGCAACGCCAAACCGGCGATCACCAAGCCGAGCAGAATCATCAGTACACTGAGGATGATCGGAAAATAGCCCGGACCCATGCGAGACGCGGTGCCGATATCAAGCGACTGGCTTTGAACAAGGAAGCCTGTGCCAATGGTCATGACAATCAGGCCGCCGAAAACATCTCTCGGTTTTTGCATCAGTGTCACTGCTGCGTCCTCCCATGGTTATTTTTTTCAGGACTGCGGATCGACTCGGCGAATATGCTTCATCACTGAAGCGTGGCAAAGGCGGTCGCGCATCAGCGGGTGCCGCGCGCCTGGTCAGTCGGCGCATGGCGGTTTGATCTGATAAGTCGAAGCGGCGGGAGCGGAACGACAGCCCGTTGGTTCGGTGTGCCGTCAGGTCGTCACGGCCTTCCGGCTCTCAGTCTCACCATCTGGCGGTGGACTGTTTTGAGCCACGCGCATCGGTGATGGCATACGAACCACCGGGGGCGGACCTGGGACGCGCCAAGTTTGGCTGCCCCAGGCCGGTTCCATCATTTCAAGACAGTAGAGACTTCAAATATCGCCCGCTCTGGAAAGCTCGCCGCGGCGTGCTTTAGTCCAGACCTAGCCCGGCCTTCTTGATCAGAGCGGACCACCGGGCGGACTCCGTCTTCATGTAGGCGGCGAATTCCTCCGGCGTGTTTCCAACCGGCTCGGCACCCTCGAGCTCCAGGCGGGGCACGACCTGCGGATTGTTGATGACTTCGACGGTTGCCTCACGAAGCGTCCTGATGATTTCCGGAGGGGTGCCTTTCGGCACGGCGAAACCGTACCAAGCCGACGCGTCGTAATCCGCCCATCCGCTTTCCGCGATCGTGGGTACGTTCGGAAGCCTCTTGGTGCGCTCCTTGGTCGTGACGGCCAACGGCTTGACCTTGCCGCTGTCGATGAAGCCAAAGACCGAAGGGATGGTCGTGATCATGAAGTCGAGCCGACCGCCCAGCAGATCGGTGAGCGCGGGGCCCGCTCCCTTGTAGGGGGCATGGACCATGTCGAGTTTGGCGGTATCCGCGAGAAGCAGCGTGGCGAGATGACTGGCCGACCCATTGCCGGCTGACCCGTAGGTCAGCTTGCCCGGCTGTTTCACCGCCTCATCGACAAGTTGTTTGATGCTGGTGATCGGCGACGCCTCCGGCACCACGACCACGAGCGGCGCCGCCGCGATGACGGTGACCGGATCGAACGCGGTCAGCGGATCGATCTTGACGTTCTTGAACAGGTGCGGATTGACGACCATGGGGCCTTGGTTGGCCAGCAGGACGGTATAACCGTCGGGATCCGCCTTCGAGGCCTGCTGGGTCGCGAGGTTGCCGCCGGCCGTGCCGTTGTTCTCGACGATCATCTGCTGACCGAACTTGTCGGTGAGACCCTGGGCGACGACACGGGCGATGGCGTCGGTCCCTCCGCCGGCGGCATAGGGCACCAGCAGGCGGATGGTTTTGTTCGGGTACTCCGCGGCGAAGGCGGGGGCGCCGAGAATGGACGTCATGACCACCAGGCTCGAGACCAAGGTCGTCGCGGTCGCAAGAAATGAGTTCTTCCGTTTCAGCATCGTAGATCTCCCTAGTCGTTGTTGGCTGGGGATCGGCGACAAAGCGTTGATCCGGCGGATAATCCGCCCCAGCAGCCATGTTTTTGAGGTCCGCACGCGGTGTCGCTCCGAATGAACTCCCTTGGAGAGCGCCACGACGCCGTCTTCAGGGCCATCATCGAGAGAGCTGAACTCCACATCCGCCGACGTTCAAAGACTACCAGCCTTTATGACTTTCGTTAAATGCAATTAATTCGGACATTGATGCGTTAAAGTTATCAACGTCGATGGGGAGCCGTGACCCTTCAGGTTTTCCATATGTCGAGCAGCATCTCGTAAAATTGCGCCGCCGCCGGGGACAGGGACGCACCATGGCGCCGCACGACGCCGATGGTGCGCGAGACTTCCGGCTGCGACAGCGGGATGGAGCGGATCAGGGGATGGTCGGGCGCCGGGGTCGCGAGCGCTGGAAGCACAGCCACCCCGAGCCCGGCTTCCACCAGGCCGAGCGACCCTGACAAATGGGTGACCTCGTAGGACCAGTTCAGCCGCTGGCCCTGCTGGGCCAGGGCGTTGTCGATCAAGGCGCGGTTGCCGCTGGTCCGGCCGACGGTGATCACCCGATGCGCCGCCAGCTCCTTCCAGGTCACCTGACTTCGCCCAGCCAGCGGATGGTCATGACGGCAGGCCAGGACGAAGCGATCCTCGGCGAGTGGGGTGAATTCGATCTCGGGATGGGAGGCGCCAATGAAATTGATGCCGAAATCGGCTTCGCCACGCGCCACGGCCTCCAATCCCTCGTTGGCGCTGACATCGAGGATGCGGATGCGGATGCGGGGATAGGCCGCGCTGAACCGGCCGATCGTGCGCGGCAGGAAGTAGAAGACCGCAGTCGGCACCGACGCGATGGAGACGAGACCACCGCTCCGCGCACCCAAATCGCGGATGCCGAGGACCGACGTCTCGAACTCGTCGAGGAACCGGCGGACCTTTGGGATGAAGTCCCGGCCGACCATGGTCAGTGCCACATGCCGCGTCGATCGTTCGAGCAATGGCGCCCCCAGGCTCACCTCGAGCTTCTGTATGCGGCGACTGAGCGCGGGCTGCGACAGGTTCAGCGCCCTGGCCGCGCGGTGGAAACTGCCCAGATCGGCGACCGCGATGAAAGCCCGCAGATCGAGAAGCTCGAAATTCATGCTCGGTCCCCAACAAGGCGATGATTGACGCGCCGTGGCTGATTGACGGCGCGTTCAAGTCGCACGGATGACGCTCCCACGATAGGGATCGGAAGCCTTTGCCACATCAAAACCGTTTGATGCGTAGAAAGGAATAATACCGGAAATCTTCGCATTTCCCAACATAAGAAAGATGTTCGATAGTCGCGTCAACAAGCGTTCCGGTGACGGAAGGCATAATGAATCCGAAAGGGTGGTGCGCCGTGGCCTCAAGTGACCAGATCCGGATTCCCTGCGTGATGATGCGTGGCGGGACGTCGCGCGGTCCCGTCTTCCTGGCCAGGGACCTCCCATCGGATCCACTTCATCGTGACGCCTTGCTCCTATCGCTCATGGGAGCCGGTCACGAGCTTGAGATCGACGGCATCGGTGGCGGCAATCCGCTGACCAGCAAGGTCGCGATCGTCGGTCCGGCATCCGTGCCGGGCGCCGACGTGGACTATCTGTTCGCCCAGGTCAGGGTGCGCGACCGCATCGTCGATACCTCGCCGAACTGCGGCAACATGCTGGCCGCCGTCGGACCCTTCGCGATCGAGTCAGGCTTGGTGTCGCCCTCGGATGGGCTGACCCGGATCCGCATTCACAATGTGAATACCGGCAAGTTGATCGAGGCTCGGATCATGACGCCGGGCGGTCAGGTGGTCTACGAGGGTGGGGCGTCGATCGACGGCGTCCCGGGGACTGCGGCGCCGATCCAGCTCGCCTTCCTTGACGCCGCCGGAGCCAAGACCGGCAGATTGCTGCCAACCGGTGCGCCGGTCGATCTGATCAACGGGGTCGAGGTGTCCTGCGTCGATGCCGCCACCCCCGTCATGCTCGTCCGGGCATCCGATCTCGGCAAGTCCGGTATCGAGACGGCGGGCAGCTATCACACGGACCCGATCTTCATGGCGAAGCTCGAAGCGATGCGGATCGAAGCCGGTCGGCGCATGGGGTTCCCCGATGCGGCCTCCCTGGTGATCCCGAAGCCGGTGCTGATCGCCCCCGCCGCCGCTGGCGGCACCCTGGTGACCCGCTACTTCATGCCTCACGAGTGCCACCGCGCCTTGGCCGTCACCGGCGCCATCGCCGCCGCCACGGCGTGCGTGACGCCAGGAACGGTCGCCGCCTCGATGGTCGGCCCAATCAACCTGCCGACCGACATCACGCTCGAGCATCCGTCCGGGCGGATCGTCGTGAGGCTTGAATCAGGCGGCGGGCAATCCGGACCTTTCGCCAGTGTTCAGCGAACCGCCCGCCGGATCTTCGAAGGGACTGTCTTTGCCCGGCGGTCCCATCTGCCGCACGACATGAGACTGACCGGCTGAAGGGATGGGACAAGCCTGATCCGAAATTCCGGCGGAACCGAAGACATCCCGGATGATCGGCAACCGACCCTCGCTCGGTTCGCCGCAGTCCAAACCGTCGATCAAACAACAGTCATGCCAAACAACAAACATGCAAGGAGGAGATGCCATCATGGATTTTAGAGAATGGGTCGGTCGAACCGAAACGGTCTCGGACGTGGTCACGCCCACACCTTACGCCGCCCTGTCCGCGACCCTCGACCGCCCCGCCGAACGCCCGGCTCCCGGAACGCCGCTCCCCGCGCTCTGGCACTGGCTCTTTTTCCTGCCGCTCCACCGCCAGTCGGAAATCGGCCCGGACGGACACGCCAAGCGCGGCGGTTTCCTGCCCCCGATCCCCTTGCCCCGGCGGATGTGGGCCGGCAGCCAGTTCCAGTTCCACGAGCCGGTCAGGGTCGGCGACGCGGTGACGCGGGTTTCGACCATCCATGACGTGACGGAGAAGTCGGGGCGCACCGGCCCCCTGGTCTTCGTCAAGGTCCGCCACGAGATCAGCCGCGAAGGCGGTTCCAAGGTCGCCATCACGGAATTCCACGACATCGTCTACCGCGAAGCCGCCAAACCCGACGATGTCACTCCTCCCCCGCAGCCGGCGCCGAAGTCTTCGGAATGGGAAAAGGGCTGGGTCCCCGACGACGTGCTGCTGTTCCGCTACTCCGCCCTGACCTTCAACGGCCACCGCATCCATTACGACCGCAAATACGTGACGGAGACGGAAGGCTATCCCGGCCTGATCGTCCACGGTCCGCTGATCGCGACACTGCTGCTCGACCTGCTGCGCCACAAGCTGCCGGATGCCGAGGTCGCCGAATACCGCTTCAAGGCGGTCCGCCCGACCTTCGACATCAACACCTTCTCGGTCCACGGCGAGCCGGAAGCGGACGGCAAGACCTTCCATCTCTGGGCCAGAGACCATGAAGGTTGGCTGACGATGGATGCCACTGCGGTTATTCGGTGAGGAACAGGAACATGAAACCTTTGGCCGGAACAACAATCGTCACCCTCGAACACGCCATCGCCGCCCCCTTCGCGACGCGTCAGCTCGCCGATCTCGGCGCCCGCGTCATCAAGGTTGAAAGGCCGGGCGTGGGAGACTTCGCCCGCGGCTATGACGAGCGGGTCAACGGCTTGGCATCTCACTTCGTCTGGACCAACCGCTCCAAGGAAAGCCTGACGCTCGACGTCAAGCATCCCGAAGCTCAGACCATCCTGAAACGCCTGATTGCCGAAGAAGCAGATGTCGTCGTCCAGAACCTGGCACCGGGAGCGGCCGCCCGCCTCGGCCTGTCCTATGAAACACTGTCCGCCGAAAAGCCTGAGATCATCGTCTGCGACATCTCCGGCTACGGCAATGACGGTCCGTACCGCGATCGCAAGGCCTACGACCTGCTGATCCAAGGCGAAGCCGGCTTCCTGTCGGTGACCGGGACCGAGGAAACCCCGTCCAAGGCGGGACCGTCGATCGCCGACATCTCCGCCGGGATGTACGCCTTTTCCAGCATCCTCGCGGCCCTGATCCAGCGCGGCAGGACCGGACGCGGCCAGCACCTCGACATCTCGATGCTGGAATCGTTGGTCGAGTGGATGAGCTACCCGCTCTACTACGCCTATGACGGCGCCCCGCCGCCGGCCCGCGCTGGAGCCAGCCACGCCACCATCTACCCCTACGGCCTGTTTCCGGCGGGAGATCGCAAGACCGTGCTGCTGGGGCTTCAGAACGAGCGGGAATGGGCCGCGTTCTGCGAGGTGGTGCTGCAACAGCCGGGTCTCGCATCCAAAGAGCGTTTCTCCAGTAATTTCAGGCGCAACGCCGCGCGGGACGAGTTGCGGGGGATCATCGTCGAGGCTTTCTCGACCCTGACCGCCGAGGAGGTGATCGCCCGGCTCGACAAGGCCCGTATCGCGAATTCCCGCGCCAACGACATGCATGACGTCTGGGAGCATCCTCAACTGAAGGCCCGCAACCGCTGGCGGACTGTGGAAACGGAGCGGGGCGCCATCCCGGCTCTGCTTCCTCCCGGTTCATGGGAAGAAGGCGATCCCCGTATGGACGCCGTCCCCGCACTCGGTCAACAGACCGATGCGATCCTCTCGGCTCTCGGGTATTCGCCGGACCGGATCGAAAGCCTGCGCGCCGAAAAGGCGATATAGACCATGTCTCTTCCAACGACATACCTCTTCGTACCGGGAAACCGGCCCGACAGGTTCGACAAGGCTCTTAACTCCGGCGCTGACGCCATCATTCTGGATCTGGAGGACGCGGTCGATCCCGCTTCTAAGGACGCGGCGCGGGAGGCGGTCGGCGTCTGGCTTGGCAGCGGTCACGCCACCAACGGCCGTGTGCTGATCCGGATCAACGACGATGCGACGCCCTGGTATGGCGGCGACTGCACCTTGCTCGACCGTTTCCGCTCCGTCGGCATCGTCCTACCAAAGGCGGAACGGGCGGACCAGATCGCGGCGCTGCCTAAAGGCGCAGTCGTGGTGCCGCTGATCGAAACGGCACGTGGCCTGCGCGCCGTGGATGAGATCGCGGCGGCGGACGGGGTCCAGCGTCTGGCTTTCGGCACGCTCGACTTCGCGGCGGATCTCGATCTGTCGGGTGATGAACGCGGCTTGATACAGCCCGCGATGATGATCGCCATGGCGTCCCGCTGTGCTGAAAAGGCGGCGCCGATCGCGGGTGTCACTCCGGCCATCGACGATGCCGACGCGCTGAAGCGTGATCTGGAGTTCGCCCGCGCTTTCGGCTTCACCGCCAAACTGTGCATCCATCCCCGGCAGGTCATCGCCGTTCAGGAGGCTCTGGCTCCCACTCCGGCTGAACTGGAATGGGCGCGGCGCGTCCTCGCTGCGGCGGAAGCCGGAACCGGCGCCGTCCAGCTGGACGGCAGGATGGTGGACCGCCCGGTTTTGCTCAAAGCCCACGCGATCCTCGCCCGCGCCAATTTCTGACAACCACTCAAGACACGAAAGGCCTGATTCATGCCCTCAACGATCGTGGACTCCGCCATCTTCGGCAATATCTTCAGCACCGACGCCATGCGCGCCGTGTGGTCGGACGAGAACCGTACCCAGAAATACCTGGACATCGAAGCAGCCCTGGCCCGCGTCCAGGCCCGGCTGGAAATCATCCCGCAGGAAGCAGCCGACGAGATCGTCAAGAACTGCTCCATCGACAAGATCGACATGGACAAGCTGCGTCAGCAGACGGAGCGGATCGGCTATCCCGTCCTCGGCGTCGTTTCCCAGCTCAACGCGCTGTGCCGCGACAAGTTGGGCGAGTTCTGCCACTGGGGCGCCACGACGCAGGACATCACCGACACCGCAACGGTGCTCCAGATCCGCGAGGCTTTGAAGATCGTCGAGGACGATCTGGCCGCCCTGTCCGCCGGGCTGGCCGATCTGGCGCGGCGGCACCGCGACACGCCGATGATCGGACGCAGCAACCTCCAGCAGGCGGTTCCCGTCACCTTCGGCTACAAGATGGCGGGCTTACTGGCGGCGGTGGAGCGGCACCGCGACCGGCTGGACGAGTTGCGTGCCCGCGTCCTGGTCGGTGAGTTCGCCGGTGCCGCCGGCACTCTGGCCTCGATTGAGCGCGGCGCCATGGAAACTCAGGAAGGCCTGATGGCCGAACTGGGCCTGGGCCAGCCCGTCATCGCCTGGCACACCGTCCGCGACAACATCGCCGAGGTCGGCTGCTTCCTGGGTCTAGTCGGCGGCACGCTGGGCAAGCTGTCGATGGACGTCAAGCTGATGATGCAGACGGAAGTGGGCGAGGTCTATGAGCCCTATGCCCATGGCCGAGGCTCCAGCAGCACCATGCCGCAGAAGCGCAACCCGATCTCGAGCTGCTACATCCACGCCGGCATCTCGGTCGTCCGCCAGCACGCCGCCGCCCTGATGGACGCCATGGTCGCCGACCACGAGCGTTCGACCGGACCGTGGGAGATCGAGTGGATCGCCCTGCCGGAATCCTTCTGCCTGCTGGCCGGCGCCCTGAGACAGGCCCGCGCCGTGGTCAGCGGTCTGGAAGTCGATGCCGAACGAATGCGCGCCAACCTCGACATGACCAACGGGCTGGTTATGTCGGAAGCGGTGATGATGGGCCTCGGCCCCTACCTGGGCCGCGAATACGCCCACGACCTGGTCTACGACATCTGCCGGGAGGCCCTGCGCCAGAACCGTCCATTACTCGATCTGCTGACAGAGACACCTGATATCGCCAAGCACCTGAATCGCGAGGAATTGGCGAAGCTGTGTGATCCGGCCAACTACCTGGGCCAGTCCGGCGTCATGGTCGATCGCGTCCTGAACAGCCTTCGCGACCAAGTGTAATGGGAAAAGGAAGTATGCATCCCGCATGAATGCGGGATGCTGCTATCCCACAGAACACTTTTAGGGAAGGATTGCGGTCGGCCTTCTGAGCGATAGCTTATGGCGGCGACGCCGGACTGATCAAGCCATGGCGAAGGCCGATGCCCGGTATCGCACAGGACTGAACACGGCAACACGGCGGATCACTTGGGCTGACATCGCTCTCGAGGGTACCGTCAAGTTGGCGGCGGGCTGAGTTGTCTGAGCAGCGAGGGTTGGCTATGGGGCAGGCATGACGACCTCGCCCCAGTCTCTCCACGCCGGCTACCGGTTCCCAGCGGAAGTGATCGGCTACGCGGTTTACCTGTATTTCCGCTTCCCCTTGAGCCTGCGCATGGTGGAGGAGATGCTGGTCCCGCGCGGCATCACCGTCAGCCATGAGACTATCCGTGCCTGGGGCCTGGAATTTGGCCGGGAGATCGCCAACCGGATCCGCCGGAGGCACTTGGCCCGTGGCGACAAGTGGCACCTGGATGAGGTCGTGATCGGCACCGGCGGCAAGAAGCATTGGGGCATTGTCACGGGAACGGTGGCCATCCGTCGGCGATGACAATAATATGCTTGAATGCAGCCGATCTCGTATGCCCGCCACCAGTTTCCGCCCGCCGTCATCCAGCACGCGGTTTGGCTCTATCTCCGGTTCACGCTGAGCTACCGGGACGTCGAGGATCTGCTGGCGGAGCGTGGACTGGATGTCTCCTACGAAACGATCCGGCGCTGGGTGGGCAAGTTCGGGCCAGTGATCGCGCGGAACCTGCGGCGGCTGCGCCCCAGGCCCAGTTCATGCTGGCATCTCGATGAAATGGTGGTGCGGATCAACGGCAGGCGGATGTACCTGTGGCGGGCGGTCGATGATGAGGGCGAGGTGCTGGAGGTCCTGATCCAGCGCCGGCGGAACAAGGCCGCCGCCCGCAAGTTCATCTGTAAGCTGCTGAAGAAGCACGGTTTCGCTCCGACGCGGGTGACAACCGACAAGCTGCGCTCGTACGGCGCCGCGTTCAAGGAGATCGGCTTGAGCGCCGACCATGAGCAAGGAATTTACCAAAACAACCGGACCGAGGTTTCCCACCAGCACCTCCGCCGTCGAGAGCGCAAGATGCAGCGGTTCAAGTCGCCGGGATCTGCCCAACGCTTCGCCTCGATGCATGCTTCCACCTACAATGGTTTCAACGTCCAGCGTCATCTGATTTCCCGCCGTACCCTGCGCACCTTCCGCGTCCAGGCCATGGCTGATCGGAATGCTGCGGCCGCTGCTGCGTGAGAGTTGCCAGAATCTCGGTCCTTTGCGAGCCAGCCAAGTTCCCGTGACAATGCCCGCCCGCGCCAAAGATCTTCAAGCCGCTGGAGTCGATTACCACATTCACCGGTCCCTTCGGCTTCTTCAGGGTGGTCGTCAACGACAGGCGGGTGCTGCGGCGGGACAAAGTGGTGTGGTCAGGGACCGGCAGATCCAGGTCGAGCATCCCGATGATGGAGTTCAGCATCCCCTCAGTCCGCCGCCAGGGCTTGCCCATCGCCAAGCGCAGCATGACGGCAGTTTCGATCACGATGTCCGAGTAAGACGTCGGCCGCCCGCGTCGTCCGCTCCTCTCCGGCGCCCATGCCTCCAGCGAGTCAGGCGTCACCCACACCGTTAGGCTGCTCCGCTGCTGCTGTGCCTCGTCATACTCCCGCCAGTTGGAAACTTTGTACTTGGCCTTCAAGATTTTATGACGGCGCGGTTCGTTGTGCTTTTACGGCATCGGAACTCTCGGCAGCGGGGCTGCCTTCATACCCGCCCCGGCCGACAACCGGAACCCGATTTATGCATCAAAGCCCGTGCGCAGCCTTCAGTCCAGTCGGTAACTACCCTTCGGCGGCCAACGTCATCAGCCGTTCACGCAGCCAGCGTTGTGCCGGATGGTTGGTGGCCCGGTCGTGCCAGACACTCACGATGGTAAAGCCAGGGATGGTGAGCGGCGGGTCCAGCACTTGCAGGCGATCCGACCAGCCATCGGCGATCCGCCGTGGGATCAAAGCGATCATGTCGGACCGCGACACGACCTCCGGCACGATCAGGAACCCCGACGTGGATAGGGCTACGGTGCGGCGGCGGCCGACAGCCTCTAGTGCCGCATCGGTAGGTCCCGAGAACCCGCCGCCTTGGGGAGACACCACAACGTGCTCCAAAGTACAGAACACGTCCAGGCTGACATATCCCTGTACGGCCGGGTGTCCCTGCCGGGCGATCACCACGTAATCCTCACAATAGAGCTGACGCTGGCGCATGGCCGCCGGTGCATGGTCCGGAGTTGCCAGGGCTAGGTCGACTTCGCCGCGCTCCAACTGAGTGGCGAGCGCCAGCACGTCCAGGGCACGCCAGGCGATGCGGACCATGGGCGCCTCGGTCCTGAGCGCGACCGAGAACCGGGTGAGCAGCGCATACTGCTGGTAGTCGGTCCCAGCGATCACCAGGGTGGCCTGCATGGTCGCCGGGTCGAACGGCATTCCCTCAGCCACTACCCTGCGGACACCCTCCAGCGCTTCATGCAAAGGTTGCCGAAGCTCGACGGCGCGCTGGGTCAGGACCATCCCGCGCCGTGCCGGAATGAGGAGGGGATCGCCGAGGGCGTCGCGAAGCCGCGCCAACCGGGCCGACAAGGCGGGTTGGCTCAGGTTCAAGCGCCGGGCGGCACGCGTGACGTTCCCTTCCGCCAGTAGGGCTTCGAGCGTGACAAGCAGGCCGAGATCGAGGTTTTTGGTATCCATTCGTTGGATAACAACACACAGAAGGTTCGATTTCAACATCGTAACGTGAAGCGCGATATGCCGAGCGGGCTTCAAATCCCGGAGGCTCCATCAACAACACGGATAGCAGATTGCCCGAAGCCCTCGCCCTCGAACCGCATCGCCCTTCGTCGATCGCGTTCCCGCTGCTCGCGGCCATCCTGTTCCTGTTCTTCGTGTCGGCCTGCGTGCCCTCGCCCTTGTTCGTCGTCTTCCAGGGGCGGTGGGGCTTCTCCCCTGGCATGCTGACGGTCGCGTTCAGCATCTACTCACTGGTGCTTCTCGTCACGCTGCTCGTTGCCGGCTCGCTTTCGGATCACCTGGGACGCAAGCCGGTGATCGTCGCGGCGCTGGCGATACAGGTCGCGTCCATGGCGCTGTTCCTGACGGCGGACGGCATCGGCGGGTTGCTGGCCGCCCGGATCGTCCAAGGCCTGTCCATGGGCTTGGTCAACGGCGCCCTGTCCGCCGCGGTGATCGAGGCGGCGCCGCCGGCCCGCAAGGCACTCGGCAGCCTGCTGACCAGCATCTCGCCGCTTGCGGGACTGGCGGCGGGCGCCTTCGTCACCGGAGCCCTGCTCGGAGTGACGGACAAAGCGGAGGTCTGGGCATTCGGGTTCCTCGGCGGGCTGTTCTGCCTGGGCGCGGCGATCGTTCTGCTTATTCCCGAGACGGCGAGCCCGGTGCCCGGCCTGCTTCGTTCCATGGTGCCGAGCGTGCATGTCACCCGTTCAGCGCGCGACGGCTTCAGGCGCGGGCTGCCGTTGCTCCTGTCGATCTGGGCGCTGTGCGGCTTCGTGGCCGCGCTCGGGCCGTCGCTGCTGCGCGCCGTCTTTGGCGTCAGCAGCGGATTGCTGAACGGCGCCACCATCGCCGTGCTATGCGGCGCCGGCGCCGTGTCACCGCTGATACTGCGCGGGATGCCGCCTGGACGCATGGCCGTCGTGGGCATGGCGGCGGTGACGGTCGGGGTTGGCCTCCTGCTCGTGTCGATCGGTACCGGAGCGTTGGCGTTGTTCTTCGTCGGCGGCGCGGTCGCCGGCGCCGGGCTGGGCGCATCGTTCAGCGGCCTCATCCAATCGCTTGTGCCGCTCACCCCTGTGCACGAGCGTGCCGAACTCTTCGCGGCGATCTTCCTGGTCACCTACCTGTCCCTGAGCGTCCCGCCCATCGCTGCCGGCTTCGCGGTTCCGCTCACCGGCTTTTTGGCCACGACGGAGGCTTATCTCTACGCCGTCCTGGTCGTCTCGGCGACTGCGACCATCCTGCAATGGCTGCCCTTGCGCAGCTGAGGAGCATCGGCATGAAAGCTATTCAGGCTCATCCGCGGCAGGGGCTAGACGGCCTGACGCTGATGGACCTCCCCGACCCCGGCGATTCTGGACCGACCGTCATCCGCGTGCTTGTGCATGCCACCTCGCTGAACTTCCACGATCTGGGTGTGGTGACGGGACGGCTGCCGTGCGCCAATGGGTGCATCCCCATGGCGGATGGAGCCGGGGTGGTGGAGGCGGTCGGTTCCAAGGTCACGGAGTTCAAGCCCGGCGACCATGTCGTATCCACCTTCTTTCCGACCTGGCTGGACGGTGAGGCCACCCTTGCCGATTTCACCACCACGCCGGGCGACGGGATCGACGGCTTTGCTCGGGAGGTCGTGGTGGCGCCGGCCACGTCCTTCACGCGCGCGCCGGCTGGCTGGAGCCACGCCGCCGCCGCGACTCTGACTACGGCCGGTGTGACGGCCTGGCGGGCCCTGGTGGTCAACGGCGGCCTCAAGGTCGGCGACAGCGTGTTGGTCCTCGGCACGGGCGGCGTGTCGATCTTCGCGCTGCAGATCGCGCGGGCCATGGGAGCCACGGTGATCGCGACTTCCTCCTCCGACGAGAAGCCGGAGCGGCTTCGCACGATGGGCGCCGCGCACGTCATCAACTATCGCCAGGACGAGAACTGGGGCGACCGAGTGCGGGACCTGACGGGCGGCACGGGCGTGGACCATGTCGTGGAGGTAGGCGGCCCAGGCACGCTAGCGCAGTCGATTAACGCCTCGCGCGTCGGCGGTCACATTTCTTTGATCGGCGTGCTGACCGGGAGGGCGGGTGACGTGCCAACAGCCATGCTCATGGCGCGGCAGCATCGGCTACAGGGCCTGATCGTCGGCAGTCGCCGGCACCAAGTGGATCTGATCCGCGGTATCGACGCCGTTCACGGCCACCCAGTGATCGACCGCTCCTTTCCGCGGGCCGAAATCGCGGACGCCTTCCGGCTCCAGGAGTCTGGCGGTCATTTCGGCAAGATTGTCGTCGAATACTGATAACCCCCAACTACCAAGAAGAGATCATCATGAAAGTTCTCATCGTTTACGCGCACCCCGAACCCACTTCGCTGACACGGCAGTTGGTCAATGTAACTGCTGAGACGTTGTCGGCAGCGGGACACACCGTTATCCATTCGGACCTCTACGGCATGAAGTGGAAGGCGGTGTACGACGCCGATGACTTTCCGGTGCGTGAGAACCCGGAACGGCTGTCACTCATCGCGGAGTCAGGCCATGCTTACGCAAGCGGGCATCAGACGCCCGACGTGATCGCTGAGCAGCAGAAGCTGCTCGCGGCCGATGCTGTGGTCCTGCAATTCCCGCTGTGGTGGTACGGCGTGCCTGCGATTCTAAAGGGCTGGATAGAGCGGGTCTATGCCTTCGGTTTTGCCTACGGATATCAGAATGGCTCCAACCAGTTTCGCTTTGGGGAGGGCATCCTCAAGGGCAAGCGAGCGCTGGTCAACGTGCAGGCAGGCGGTCCAGCGGCCGACTATGGCCCGCGGGGTATCAACGGGCCGCTTGATCAACTGCTGTTCCCGCTGACCCATGGCGCTCTGTTCTACCCCGGCATGGACGTGCTCCCGACGCACGCGGTCTATGGCGCGGGTCACGTTTCCACGGCGGAGGAAGTGGAGGCGATCAAGGCAACATGGCGTGTGCGTCTTGCCGGGCTATTCACCGACAAGCCGATTCCCTTCCGGTCGCAAAACGGCGGCGACTTCCCCGATCGCCACACCATGGACGACCATGTTGCGCCGGGCCAAACCGGCCTCGTCGCGCACGTTGCCAATCTGGTCGACGCTTAACGAGCAACGCCGATGTCACCTGCAGCGATCACGCTCGCCGTCGCGGCCTTCGGAGCTTGAGGAGATGGAAATGGATGTAGCATTTATCGGACTCGGGGAGATGGGCTCGGGGAGATGGGCTCGGGGATGGCCGACAATATCGTGGCGGCCGGTCACCAAGTCACCGTCTGGAACCGGGGCCGGGCCAAGGCCGAGCCGTTCGCCGCTCGGGGTGCGAAGGTCGCCGCCGACCTCGCCGCGGCCGCCCGGGCTGGCACCGTCATGACGATGCTGGCCAACGACGCGGCCGTCGAGGCGGTCGTTTTCGGGGACGGCGGACTGCTCGCGGCAGGTCCCGACCTGCTCCATATCTCGTGCAGCACGGTCAGCGTGGACCTCACCGCCAGACTGGCGGCGGCGCACGCCGCGGCGGGACAGCGTTTCGTGTCGGCGCAGGGTAAGCGTAGCGTAGTTGCACTGGATCAAGCGTTGACAGCAGGCTTCCAGTTCCACGGGAGCAACTCGTTTATACGGCTGGCGGGATAGCCGTTGACCATGCGCTCAAGGATGTCGCGGAGGTAAGCGAAGGGCTCGACGCCGTTGAGCTTGCAGTTTTCCACCAGCGATGCGATCACAGCCCAGCGATGGCCGCCACCTTCAAAACCTGCAAAAAGACTGTTCTTTCTGCCCAGAGCCACTGGCCGGATGCAGCGCTCCACCACATTGGTATCCATTTCCACCCGGCCGTCGTTGAGGTGGAAGCACAGCGCCATCCAGCGGCCGAGCGCATAGCGGATCGCCTCCGCCAGTTTGGAGCGGCCAGGCAGGCGTTGGAGTTCCTGCTCGAGCCAGGTCTTCAGCTCAGCCACCTGTGGGGCAGCCTCGGCCTGCCGGATCTGTCTGCGCTCATCGGCCGTGCGGCCGCGGATGCGGTCCTCGATTGCGTAGAGCCTGGCAATGCGGCGCAGCGCGTCGGCCGCGATCGGGGAGCCGCCTTCGGCCAGGTCGTAGAAGCGTCGGCGGGCATGGCTCCAGCAGGCAGCCAGCACGACCCGGTTGCAGGCAGCCAGCCGCTCGCCCGGCGTAGCCGTCCACCTGCAGAACCCCGCGGAAGTCCCGCAGGTTGGCGTGTTGCAGGGATATGCGGGATCGCGTAAGGGACGACCTGTTACGATGCTCCGGATCGCGCCTTCATGCCGCATAAAGCCAACGCTGCCCGCCGCCACCACATTCCGCGGCCGAAGCGACGCGTGACGAACTGGTCCGATTATGACGAGGCTCTGCGTCAGCGAGGCAGTCTGACCGTATGGTTCACCGATGAGGTGATCTCCGCCTGGAAAGCCGCGCCGCGCACGACGCCGGGTGGTCAGCCCCACTACTCCGATCTCGCGATTACGACGGCTTTGACGTTGCGCGCGGTGTTCCACCTCGCGCTGCGCCAGACCGAGGGGTTGATCGGCTCGATCCTCCAGTTGCTCGGCCTCGACCTTCCGGTGCCAGATTGTTCCACTCTCAGCCGGCGGGCCAAGAGTCTGGAACTGCCGGCGCAACCCCA
>NZ_AVFL01000059.1 GCF_000576635.1 Skermanella stibiiresistens SB22 | reverse complement strand
AACAGCGCCCTGGCGGTTAGCCCTTATCAGCGTTTTCCAGTACGTCGAAGGCTTGTCCGACCGACAGGCGGCCAAGGCGGTGCGCAGCCGGATCGATTGGAAATACAGCCTCGGCTTGGAGCTGTCCGACTCAGGCTTCGACTTCTCGGTGCTGTGCGAGTTCCGGAGGCGGCTGGTCGACGGGGACCTCGGCCTGGTCCTGCTCGATGCGCTGCTGGCGCGCCCTCGTGACCAGGGACTGCTCAAAGCGCGCGGCCAGCAACGGACCGACGCCACCCACGTCCTTGCGGCGATCCTCCAGATCAACCGCCTGGAGAACATCGGAGAGACCCTGCGTGCCGCCCTCAACGCCGTGGCGGCGGTGGCTCCCGACTGGCTGGCGCGACAGGTTTCTCCGGAGTGGTTCGAGCGGTATGCCGTGCGGGTGGAAATGTCGCGCCTGCCCAAGGGCGAGACGGAGCGGCAAGCCCTGGCGGAAACCATGGGGACCGACGGCCATGCCCTTCTCGCGGCCATCTACGATCCGGCCGCACCGATTGGACTGCGCCACCTGCCAGTCGTGCGGACACTCCGCCTCACGTGGATCAGGCAGTTCCTCATTGAGGAGGGCTGGGTCCGCCTGCGCCAATCGGCCGATACGCCACCCGCCAGCCTGAACGGCTACACGCCCTACGACACCGACGCGCGCTTTGGCAAGAAGCGCGACATCACTTGGATCGGCTATAATACGCATCTTTCCGAGACCTGCGACCCTGGCGAACCCCACGTCATCGTCAACGTCCTGACGACGCCGGCGCCAATGACGGACATGGAGGTGACAGCCCTCGTCCATCAATCTCTGGCCAGTCGGAACCTGCTGCCCACCACGCATTTCGTGGATGCCGCTTACGTCGATGCGGGCCTGCTGACGGCGAGCCGGGCCGACCGTGGGATCGAGCTTGTCGGTCCGCTGCTCCCCGACACCAGCTGGCAAGCCCAGGCGGCTGAGGGATATGACCTCTCGGCATTCCGGATTAATTGGGACGCGCACACGGTCACCTGTCCGCAGGGGCGGATCGCCACGCATTGGACGTTGACCCTCGACAAGTTGGGCAGCGAAAGCATTCGTGTCAGCTTTCCCCGGCCGGCCTGCGCCGCACGCCCGCAATGCACCCATGCCCGCGACGGCAATGCCCGCACGCTTTCCTTCCGCCCGCAAGCCGAACACGAGGCCATTCAAGAGGCCCGGCGCCGGCAGGAAACCGTTGAGTGGCGACAGCAATATGCTCGCCGCGCCGGGATCGAGGGGACCCTGTCCCAAGCAGTCGGCCGGTTCGGGCTTCGGCGTTGCCGCTACATTGGATTGCGCAAGACCGCGCTCCAGCACATCTTCACCGCCGTCGCCCTCAACCTTGCCAGGATCGACGCTTGGCTTACCGGCAAGCCGGTCGCCAAGACCAGAACTTCCACCTTCGCCGCCCTTCTGCCGGCGGTCTCCTGATCCTCGGCGAATTCGCCAACAGTGTCTTAGAACGGGCAGGAATATAGGCTAAGGCGGGAAAGTCATGTCGCCTGCCCCGATTTCCGTAACATGCCTTACGCCGACCAAGTGCGGCTTCAGGCGGAACTGGACAGGCGCGCACCGAATTGGCAAGGGAGCGCCGGCCATGGCGTTGGCGCTTATCCAGCTCTCGGCGTTAGGGCGGAGGGTAGACTGGCGGGCCCCAGCGCCTGACCAAGCCCGTCAACGGAGCCAAGTTTACCACGGTCAACAGGATAGAACCTTGAAGAAGGGTAAGCGGGAGAGATAGCATAGGAATTGCTCAACCTGCGGACCGTCGAGGCGCAGCGGCGTTATCACGCACTGCCATTCGATGAATGCCCTGCCCCGCCAGTGATATGACCCATCGGCGGCGACCGGCTCTCCTGTTCCCATGCATTTGCGCATGAGCTGTAAGTTCGCCTCAACCTCGCTGCGGGCCCAAATCTCCGACATGCAACGACCGGTTGGGTCACCGCCGAACAGCGCCGTGACCTGCGTGCCCACGAGGCGCAGCCGGAAGTCGCGCCCCTCATCGATGACCTCGTGGATATACATGCAGGGCGCGAGGTGGGGCTTCTCAATCAGCGGATCGAGGGTGCGCCGGGCCGGTGGTCGGGCCCCGGCTCTCTTGCTCGCCCAGTAGTCCAGAAACTCGCGGCCGTCGTCCGCGATGATCTCTGACAGTGCGATCTCCCGGAGGGGCCTTATCTCCATCCTCGATCGCGGCGCCCTGGAGCGCTGTCCCGTGGGACCAACCGCGTCATCGGTGACGGTGGCCTGGGGGTCGGTGCGCCGGCTAGGCGCGATGTCAACTGCGGGGAAGCAATCCTGCGGAGGTGGAATACGCCTGCTATTATTCATTGATCGCCCGCCGGCTCAAATGCTTTAAGCAGATGCTTTGAGCAAAGATTTGAGCAAAAAAATATATCACTGATTGCGCCCGCTGGCGCTGACGCGAATGAACATGGCCTTTGGCAGAGACTAAGCCAGAAGGAACAGGCGGACCGCCGCCAGTGAGTGCTTCGGCCACTTTTCATTGAAAACTGATCAGTGATCGGTTTCAGGTGCGTTTTGCCTGTGATTCCAACGATCTCCCGTACCGCGCGAGCTTATTCCGGTCGTTGAGGGCCAGTTCAGGCCCCCTTGACACAAGTTCCGGGACTGCCAGTGGTTGGGAGGGCATCGTCAACTTGGCGGCCTGGTGGTCGGCGGGTATGAAGGGCGCATGACGACAACGCCCCGCGCCCCCAGCCATGCCGGCTATCGGTTCCCCGCCGAAGTGATCAGCTACGCGGTCCACCTCTACTTTCGCTTCCCGTTGAGCCTTCGGATGGTGGAGGAGATGCTGGCGGTGCCCGGGATCGAGGTCAGCCATGAAACGGTGCGCAAATGGAGCCTGAGGTTTGGTCGGGAGATCGCGGGCAAGAAGCACCACCTGTGGCGCGCGGTCGACCAGGACGGCTTCGTGCTCGATGCCCTGGTCCAGAGCCGACGCGACAGGAAAGCGGCCAAGCGTCTGCCGCGCAAGCTGCTGAAGAAGCAGGGCCGGGCGCCGCGGGTGATGGTGACGGACAAGCTGAAGTCTTATGCGGCGGCGAAAAGGGAGATCATGCCCGATGTCGAGCATCGCCAGCACAAGGGGCTCAACAACCGGGCCGAGAACTCACATCAGCCGACACGACGACGAGAACGCCAGATGAAGCGGTTCAAGTCGGCCCGCGACGTTCAGCGTTTCGTCTCGATCCACGACCCCATCGCCAACCTCTTCCACCTCCGCCGAGACCACGTCACCACCAGCCAGTACCGCGCCGCCCGTTCCCATACCTTCGAGAACTGGGCCGAGATCGCTGGCGCCCGCTTGGCCGTCTAATCACGAACCAAGGCTGCGCCCAAGCCCGCATACTGCCCCGCCGCGTTCAGACGCGGATCAAGTTGACGGTGCCGGCCGAGACGGAGGATGCGCGCCTGTTGTAGGTGGCGTGGGCTTGGGAGTTGACCCACGACCGCCGGGCCTAGGTAAAGGACGAGGCTGCCGTGCGGGAGCGGAGGCGGGTGATGGATGAGGCCACGGCTGCGGTTAGGGCGGCGAGGAAAGGGTGATCAGTCGGCTAAAGGTATGGAGATCATGCACTTTCCTTTCGGCGGCACCATCCGTTACGTAATTTTAAATATTTAATGATTTAAAGAGTGAGGTGGTCAGGATCTCCTGAAATCAAAAGTTGGTTGGGAGAAAAAACTGTCATGCACAATGAACAAGACCGTCTCCACGCCTTGCATGACCTCAACGTGCTCGACACGTCGCCGGAGCCCGCTCTTGACGAACTTGTGGAATTTGCCCGTCAGCGCTTCATGGTTCCAACCGCCTTCATTTCCTTGGTCGCCGAAAGTCGCCAGTGGTTCAAGGCCAAGGCTGGCTTGGATGTTGGGGAAGCGTCGCGCGAGCATGCCTTCTGCGACCATACCATCCGGCAGCGGCAGGTTCTCGTGGTCGAGGACGCGCGCGTCGATCCCCGGTTCATGAACAACCCTTTCGTCATTGGGCCACCCAGGATCCGCTTCTACGCCGGCGCGCCCCTGATCTACAAACAACAGGCGATCGGCTCCTTCTGCATCATCAATAAAGACCCACGGTCGTTTTCAGATACCGACCGGAAGGACCTGGTTGTTCTCGCCAAGGCGACGGTCGCCGAGTTGGAAATGAGCCGGGCGAGGCGTTTCCTGTTGCCATAGGCGTGATGCCCGGATCGACGTGATCGATCCGGGAGCCCCGGAGTTTGTCTTCCGGATGTGGGCATCAAGCCCGGTCCGCCCATCCTCGCGGTGCTGCGGACGGTTCCCCGCGACCGAGCTTCACGTTCGAACGGGACGAGTTGGTCATCGTGCTCGATGGCGCGACTATCCGAAAGTAGGTGGCATTTTGGGAAAAAGGGATGCAGGCGCATATGCCTGCATTTCCCCTGGAACGAAGTTCGCCCCAAGGCTATTTGCGCAGTGCGGTAGAGATACCGCGACGCCTCTATGGGCGTTTCCTCCCTAGACTTAGGCCGCCTCCTACGAAGCGGCTTTCTTTTTGCACGTTTTGGTTAGAATATCAATTTTCTAAAGGTATATGCAAAGAGGATAGGCGGTCAGGGAGGTTTGGGGAAGGAAGGGAATGCAAGATAACTACCTGCTGGGAGCATAACAATGGATTGATCTGGTTGAATTTTTTCATACCGGAGGACGGTGCCGCTCGACGCAGTCCCGCTCATCGGACCCCATCACGTGAGCCAGTTCGGCCGACTCCGTCAACTGGGCGTCCAGGGTGTGGGTGGCGTCGGTGTCGTCCCTCATGCAGCCTGAACAGGCCAGGGTGCGAAGGATCTCCCTGAATTCCGATGCCTCGCACCTTCTCGCGGAGTGACGGGTTCCCTTCTCCAGGCCGCCTCTGGAATGGTGGGACTGGATGAAGGATCCGCCGACGGACCAATACGCCGTCACGTGCCAGATGGGTCGTATCCCCGACCTTGAGGCGGGCATGGTGGTGTTCGTGAGCTCCGACGCCCCCGCGGCATGGCGCTACTATTACTCACTGTATCCTCTCGCCGGGACCTCGATCGCTCTTTGGGATCCCAATGGTGATCTCATGGCGACGCGGATCGGCTCGCGTGACTGAGGTGCCGGGGGCTGGCACCGACCGAATCCTACGCCGGGGTCATCAACGGTCGAAGCACGCCGCGAACCGCTGGTGATGGAGCGCGAACAGGCGGAGCAGCTCGGGATCGAACATCCGGGGTTGGATCCGGTCGTCGCCGAACAGGATGACCCCCGTGGCCTCCTCGTGGGACATGGCCCTCTTGTAGGGCCTGGCGGCGCGCAGCGCGTCGTAGACGTCGCACAGCCGCACCACCCGGGCGCTCATGGGTATCCATTCGCCGACCAGACCGAAGGGGTATCCGGAGCCATCGTGGTTCTCGTGATGGTACAGGGCCATCTCCGCGGCCAAGTGGTCATGGGGTCCGAGGCGCGCGTGCCCGAGGACCGCGTGGTCCCTCATGACAGCCACCTCGTCCTGGTCCAGTGGCCCACGCTTGAGCAGGATCGCCGGGGGGATCCAGAGCTTGCCGAGGTCGTGGAGGGCCGCCGCCTCCCGCCAGTGACGGGTCTCCCGGGCGCCGAAGCCGAGCAACCCACACATGACGGCCACCAGATCGCCGACCCGGAGGTTGTAGGCCCCCACACCGTCGACATCCTCGCCGAACAGGGCCGCGGCCCGGGGAACCTCAAGACAGGAGATACTTGGCTCGGTGACCGACGTGTCTGGCATGATGGGTTCGCTCCAGAGATGGCTGTCACATGGGGACAAGTATCCTTCATTGAATAAAATTTAGTTAACTAACGTATTGTTTGCCGCCGCATGTTCCTCGACGGCGGTTTCCGAACGTTTTGGTGGGTCACGGTGGACGTCCGGCGCTCATCCCTTCCGCGATCGGACCCGGCTGTCGAGGCGCGCCAGCGCCGCGCCAAGACGTTCCGCCATGCTTGGTTTGGCATCCCGTCCACCAAAGGAGGCTGACGCGGTCGCGTGTCCGGTCCCAGTGGGCCGCTCTCCCGAGACGCGTGCCCGCAATCGTTCTAGGATCGCCGGTAGGCCCCGTGATCGGCGGATCAGCGTCGGCAGGAACAGGACACCGACGACGGCGAGGATCAGAAAGAGCTTGAAGGCGCTCATGCCCATGGCGATGCCCATCCCTGTCGTTCAACAATCCATCCACCGTATCATGCTTGATGATGGCCGATGGAACGGCTTCCCGCCCGACGAACCTGGTGCTTCGCGTGACTTGACGCGAAACGCGTTCCTCCCGGGAAGCGGGATCCGGTCCTCTCCGCCGTTGGGAATGGGGATCGGGGTGGTCATGAACGGATTGTTCACCCATCGTGGTTAAACTCCGCGCCGAAGTGGCGGGAGAAGAGCGGTGGAACGGTTGGATTGGGTCGAGGACACATGGGGTGAGATCCTGCGAACCCTCGTCTGTCACGGCATGATCGAGGACGTGGCTGTCACGACTTCCAGGAGGGTGATCCCGGATCAGGTGGTGCGCTTGGCGGAAATTTTCAGCTTCCGCACACCAAACCCACACGTCGAAGCGTGATAGGGCGTCGCCAGCCAAGGGATGCCGCCGATGGGGCAAAGTGGCGTATGCCGGTCAAGCGAAACTCATAAGCCGATTTACTCTTTATAAAGCATTAATTTTATCTTTATTGCCCAAGATTTCTCGTGCAGTATCCCTCCAACGCGATGTCGAACGCGCCAGGGCGCGCCGCCCCGGAACACGCCTTCGTTCATCAACAACGCTTTTGGAGAGAGCCTGTCATGACCTCGTCCCGCACCGTCCTGATCGAAGCCAACCGGCTGTTCCGCGATGGCCTCAAGCATCTGCTGGCCTCCACGGAGTTCGCGATCGGGGCCGAGTTCGGCACGATGGATCAGGCGGTGGATGGCGCCGTCCCGTCGGCGCTCGTGATCGTTGGCCAGTCCGACAAGGAACCGGGTGACGCGGGTCGGCTCCGGGACGCCTATCCCGACGCCCACATCGTGGTGCTGGCCAGCGACCTGTCGGTGGACGCGCTGCGGGACGCCATGGGCGCAGGCATCGCCGGCTTCCTCATGAAGGACATCTCGCCCGAGGCGCTGGTCCAGTCGCTCCACCTGATCATGATGGGCGAGAAGGTGTTCCCGACCAACCTCGCCTCGATGCTGATGGACATGAACAGCCAGCCGTCGCCGCTGAACTCGGTCCGGGGGCTGACGACGCGCGAGCGCGAGATCCTGCAGTCCCTGGTCGGCGGCGCCAGCAACAAGCTGATCGCCAACCGGCTCGGCATCACCGAGGCGACCATCAAGGTCCACCTGAAGACCCTGCTGCGCAAGCTCGACGTCAACAACCGAACCCAGGCCGCCATCTGGGCCATGAACAACGGCTTCGGCGCCGAGACCGCAGCCACGCCGACGCGCCATCTCCAGGCGGTTTCCGCCTGATCGCCGTGACTGGTTGCCAAGGCTTGGAAGGGCTGGAGTGTCATGGACGAGGAGTCGGTCCGAAGGAGCGTGCCGGTGACGATGCGGCCGGCCCCCAGTATTTCGTCGGCCGTTTGCTCATGCTCAGGGAGCGGCTCACGCGGGAACAATGGAACAGTTTCGCCGCAGGCGCCGATGTGATCTGCGACAGTGTCCTGCGGAGGATGCCGATCGATGATCCTGGATCGAGCGTGTGGGACAATCGTCGCGGGCGAACTGGTTCCCAACGCTGACGAACATGGCTGAGCCAAGTACCGGCGATGGCACACCGTCATGCCTCCAGGCGGCCTGATACGATCCCGTCAGGGATCGCTTGGTCTGAAACGGAATACCGCCTGAACAATTCAGTACGAACCAAGTGACAGCACGCTACTTTGGGAAACTCTGGTGAAACGGAGCCGTACGAATTGGGAACCCTTGACCCTCAGCGATGGCGCCTTCCATCACCACCCTTGAAGGCGTATTCCTATCGAGTAGTGCGATGTTGGATCGTGGAGACTATTGAAGTTTGCGTGCTGGAGCATGAGGTTCAGCCACTGAGTCAACTTTGAACGACGCACATGAGGCAACTGCCCGCCCCCATTTCGGGGAGCGGGCACTTTTCATTGCCGGAACCCGCTCATGGGACCGTCATATCCTGCAATAGGATAATTTCAGTTCTCACGAGAAACTTTCGGTATGTTGATCGTTTTCTTGGCGAACATCCGGGGATTTTGGTCGCCACCTCAAGCAAGACCTCAAGGGAAAAGTCCACCTCTGGCAGGGGGTGGGCCCTTTCGCTCATGCTCCCATCTTTGGCCTCAAGACAATATCCTGTGGAGCACGACGATCAGGGCGGTGAGGACCCATATCACGGCCACGCCCGTTAGGATGTTGCGGATAAAGCCTTGAAAATCCTTATTCATTTTGCTTCAACAAAGTGAAAAAGGGCAGTGTTACAGTACTACGTCGCCATGCGTGATATCGACGGTGACTTACCCTGGTGGCTGAGCATGAACCATCCTACCCCAAGATGTCCTCATCCGTTATGCGCAGCCGCATGGGCAGACCCGCCCGACCTTCCCGGATGGCGATCCGCTGGATCCTCGCGACGCGTCGCAACGTCCGCGCCGCCTGGGCGTAGTTTCTCCCGGCGTACAGCCAAGACACCTTGGCGAACATGATCAACCCATCCAGGTAGGTGGTCAGGAAGAGTTCGGGTTCCATCCCAATCCAACACCCGGGGCGACCAAAAGTCCGGGTGTCCAGAGGGTGATGCTGGAAAGCGTTATCCGAGGAGATCCTCGTGGATGATCGTCAAATCCACGTCGTATCCCGCTCGACGCGCCACGGCCGCCACTCCATGCATCCGCCCGACGAGTCAGAACACCCGCGCCGCATTGGCGTATCCGCCCGATGGCGAGTGCCACGACACCTCAGAGTCTGTTCGCAGACCGGACGTGCCGGCCAGTGCTGAGCGGGATGCTACTTTGAGGTGAAAGAGGGCTGACGCGTGGGAGGACGACAGGCTACGTCTGAGCCCATCGCCAACAGTTATCGGGTCCGCAGCATATGGGCACCGCCTTCAACCCCGCCAAGACCTCTCCGGCCTCGTGGGATGCATTCTCCGATGTCGACGCCTTCATCGATGCGGTGCTGGCGGAACTCGCGGCCATGGCGGCAGATAGTACCTGGCGGACCCGCTCCGGGCCCAAGTCGCCGTAATCAGAGCGGCGCTGCGCAAGACCATCATGGCAATCTGGTGCGTGTGCTTTTGCGGCATGCGGTGGCGGGCCATCGGTCGGTTGTGCGACATCCCGTTCGGCACGCTGTACACGCTGTTCGCCCGCTGGACCCGGCTCGGCTTGTGGCGCCGCCTGCTCAACCGCCTGATCCTGGCTTGGCGGCAGGCTTGCGGCGACAAACCCGTACCCACAGCCGTCATCATCGACAGCCGGTCATGTCAGTCAGCGCCGACTTGCTTCACCCGCAGTTTCGATGGCGGCAAAAAGATCAAGGGCATCAAAATCCATCTTGCGGTCGATAAATATGGCTTTCCGCTGGCGATCGACGTCTCGCCGGCGAATAGGCATGACAGCAGGGGTATCGTCCCGGTGCCGCACCAGCTTGCCGGCCATCGCTTCAAGGGAACGGCTCTGGGTGATCTCAGCTATCGGGGTCAGCGGCTGTCCAAGGCCGGCGAGGCGCTGCGCATCACCATCCAACCCAGCGGCGGCGGCCACGGCGGAACCTTCATTCCGGAGGGGATTCGTTGGGTGGTTGAACGCTCGCTGGGCTGGATTAGCCGCTATCGTCGGTTGAACACCATCTTTGAGCGGACCGAAGGGCACCTCGTCGCTTTCATCGAGATCGCCTTCATCTCCATCCTGTCCCGCTGTCTGGTGCGCCTTGCCACCCAGCAAATCAGCGCCTGACGTCTACAAACAGACTCTGAACAAGCGCAGAGCAGTCCGCAGCGCCGGCGTCAGGCGTGCCGCCCGCCGGCTGATCGTCGTGTGATCCGGAACCGACAGGTCGACATCCATCAGGTCCAGCGGCGATCCGAGCAATCCTTCGGTCTGGCGCAGTGGCTGATGGAAGACAAGCCGGACCATGAGCGCCGTTTCGATCGCTGTCTCCGAGTGGCGCGCCTGACCGCCCGGCGTCGTTCGCGGCGCCGGCCTCCAGGCCACGATCGCCTCGTTGCCGACCCACAGCGTCAGGTTGCCACGCCGCAATCCGGTCTCATCCTCCGACCATTTCGTCATCTTGAACTTCATCTTCGAAACATTATGACGCCGGGCGTCATTGTGTTTGTTCGGCTTGTCGAGCGCTGACCAGTCCGCGAAAAGGAAGAGAACGCGGTCTTACAGGGTCAACTCCTGCCTGCCAAGTCGTCCATCCTGCCTCGCTGCACCAACGCCCACTACGGCTGTAATCCAAGTGCTCCTGCTTGAAATCATCGCGCAACCAGCACCTGCGAAAGTGATCTGCCGAAAACGGAAGCCATCCGGCATTCATTTTTCAGTCAAAGGAGAACTCGCATGCTTGACCAAGTCATCGACGCACCGAAAACGATCGTCAACTCACCCGAGAAGCGGGAATGGTTCGATACCATTCCCGGTGAGCGCATGGCGATCCATGTCCAAAGCTCCGCCGTTGGCGGAAACTTGACCATCATGGAAACGGTCGCCGTGCCGGGTTGTGGCTCCCCCCTCCACTTCCATCGGGAAAGTGAGATCTTTCACATCCTCGAGGGCACGATGACCTTCGTGTGCGGTGGTGAGAGGCGCGAGGCGGGCTTGGGCTCGACGATCGTGGTTCCGCCCGGCGTCCATCACGCCTGGGCCAACCTATCCCAGGCTCCGGTTCGGATGCTGGTCATGGTCACTCCGGGCGGGATCGAAAGCCTTTTCCCCCGAGCCAACGGCCTGTCGCCCCTCGAGCTGGTTGAACTGGTGGAAAGCTATGGGACGCGCATCGTCGGCCCGCCGATCCTGGGCTGACGCCACCCAGGGAAGGTCGCTTCCGCTCAGTGTCTCGAGATGGTGATCGAGTTATTGAGGCCCCGCGGGGCCTCAAGCTTTCATGTCCATACCTGATCGCCGTCGAGACCTCTCACTCAGGATCGCCACCGAAAGGGATCAGCTTCGTGAACCCACGGGGGCTACGGGCCGATCGGTCGACGTCAGTCGCGGCCATGCCTGATCAGCCATTCGATCTGGCTCTTATGTTCGATGCCGACATCGCGCAGTAAGGCGTCATCGAGCTCCTCAAGGGATGATGTCAGCCGACCGATCTGGCGCTCGCGACGCCAGTCGGACCACAGCTTCGTGATAAACATCCCCGCCTTGGCGCTCCAACTCTCGGAGCCGGGTAAATCGACGGTACGGCGGGATCCCCAGTACTCGATTTGGTGAGGATTGGTGGTATGGAAGGACGCGCCGTATAAGGCGAAACCTTCGACGATGAAGGCCAGGGGTGACGGCTTGGGGTCGGCGTTGCCACGATGTGTCGAGCCCATCCCGGTTTGATCGTCTCTGTCGGCGGGTTTACCGCGTCGTTTGGGGACACCATCATCGATGATGTCTTGGAACCGGGTGTTCGGCATTGGTCATGATCCTCTTCGCTACGGGAAGGGACATCATGCTGACCTCCCGTTACGAGGTGATCACAACCCCACGCGATGTCGTTACAGCCGTAGCGCCGTCAGCCCGGCCGCGAACAGGTCCTGAGAAATCGATCGACCATGGCATTGAATTCGCCCGCCGCGTGCCAGAACGGCGCATGGCCGACGCCTTCGAGGACATGACATCTCCCTTCCCAGAGATTGGCATATTCGACACTGCTGATGTAGTCGAGTTTGATCAATGGATCGGCGCCACCGTTGATGACCGCGATCGGAACCGGGCTTCCCTCGACAGCCCCGCGCTGATCGACCCCCACGCCCGCGAGCGCCGCCTCGAATAACCGTACGCGGCATCGCCCGTCGGATCGTCTTATCGCCTCTCGAAGGAACGGCTCGACCGGTTTGCCGAACATCGTGCGCGCGAACAGGTCGACGTCGGCGGCGGACAGATCCTGACGGGCGGCCAAGCCCGCATGGGGAGGACGCACAAACCCGTCGGCCATGCCTCCGTGCCTGACAGGGGGTGTGCCTGTGAGGATGAGTCCTGTTACTCCGTCGAATTGTCCAAGCATCTCGATCGCTATATGTCCACCAAGCGACCATCCGAGCAACGCGGCCTCGGAGATCTCGAGTTTTGCCAGCATCTCGATAGCCGCGTCAGCGAGTCCCGGTCTCGTGTAGGTACGTTCAGGTTGAGCGGCATCGGAAGATTCGCCATGACCCGGCAGATCGAAGGTGATCAGCCGATAATTTCCGCTCAAATCGCTTCCGGTTTGACGGGCGAAGACTTGTCGGCATGACGAGTTTCCGTGAATCAGAACCAGAATGGGAGCATCCCGTTCATTGTCCTCAACGACAATATTTCCATGTGATGTTGTTATTTCATGGATACGATGCTTTCTTTTCATTTGGATCATCCAGGTTTTGATTTGTTAACAAGGTGCCCAGCTTCCACGGCATCTCCGGTCCGCTATAAAGCCGGGAGTGGACCTTGGCGGAGCCAAGTTTCGAGGACGCTTCAGACCTGGGACAATCGAGTTTCAGATGAAACAATACCAACGGCACCTGATTGTGACCGATGATCCAGTTTGGCGTAGACGCGGCCTCCGGCCGCGTTCCACTGGCCAAGGCCGATGGGTCGTGCAGTGAGCGCGGCCAGAGGCTGCGTATACGTCAGAGTCGCAATAGGTCAATGTTGAAGGCCGTTGGTATGAGGGGAGGTCGCGAGTGCCCCGATCGGCACCGTGCATCGTCGCGTCGACGCGCTCACCGCCGCCATTTCCTCCTGTTCAACATCGCCCAGAATCCGCTGACGTAGCTCGCCGACGATGTCGCGGCGACCTGCGGCGTGCTCGATCGGCAGGATTCATGCGCGACTCCCAGGTCCGGATCGCCATGTCCGCCTTCAAGGCCAAGGTCACGCAGGCGGCGTGGCGGGTCAAACCGAGCTGGTTCGTCGTGGCGACGAAAGATGGCGCGATCGATCCGAAGCTCCTGCGCAAAACGGCGCAGCGCATGGGAGCGGACACCGAGGAGGAGAAGGGCAGCCATGTCGTCTTCTTAACGCAGCCCAAAGCCGTCGCCGGCGTGATCAACCGTGCCGCCAAGCACGAGGCGCACGCGCCACGTTGAGGCGCCGGAAGCCTCTTCCCTAACAGCCTCACGCGACTTTATTGCAGCGAGGTGATCTCGGTCGCAGAAACCCTTTCCCGGGGTCCTGGTTACGCGACGCGGACGGAGTCCGGGCGTCCGAGGGCGAGCATATAGTTCAGGATCCGGACCGCGATGGCGATCTCGGTGTTCCGCCGGTCCTCGGTGCGGAATTGTAGGCCGTCGCCGATGACGCGCTCCCCGCGGCTGAAGAACGCCTCGACCAAGGCGCGTACGTTGTACCCGGAGGATTTTTGCCAAGCCAGGCGTCCGTGCTCGGCGATGTGCCGCGGGTGCTGGTCGCGCCGCGTCGGGTTGGTGTCCGCCGTGGCGCTCGACACCGCCGTGGAGCGGGGTGGCACGACCACGGCGGCATCCGGGGTATGCGCGGCGACGGCTTCGGTCACGCCGGTCTGGTCGTAGGTCCCGTCGGCCACGAAACAGGCAAGGGGCTCCTCAATCTGGTCCAGCAGGGCGCCGACCCGCGAGCCGTCGTCCACGTCGTGATCGGTCAGAGACGCCGCCAGGATCCGCCCGGTGGCGGCGTCGAGCCCCACGTGCAGCTTCTTCCAGGCGCGTCGGCGCTGGGTGCCATGCTTTTCGGCCAGCCACTCGCCCGGCCCGCACAACTTCACGCCGGTGCTGTCGACCAACAGGTCGACGGCACCGCCCGAGGAGGCCGGCATGATCGGCAATACCACAACCTCGGCACGCCTGCTGAGGGTGGAATGGTCGGGAACGGCCAGTTCCACGCCGAGTAGGTGGATGATGGAGCCGACCAAGCCTTCGGTCTGGCGCAGCGGCAGCCGGAACACGGCGCGCAGGGTCAATGCCGCGGTGATCGGCGTTGGTGCAGCGAGCACAGCGTAGGCGCAGTGGGCCTATCTGTCTTGGTCAATTAGGCGACGCGGACAGAGTTCGGGCGTCCTGCATCGATCATGCGGTTGAGGACGGCGACGCCGATGGCAGCCTCGGCCTGCTGGCCAGGTGGCTTTCGGGCATGCGGATGGTCACCGAGGATGCGCTTGTATCTTGACATCGCGGTTTCCGCCATGGACCGCCTGCCGTAGTCGGTGTCCCGCTGCCAGCCCAGTCGGCCCCTGTCTGCAAGGGACTGGATGTGGCCGTCACGCTGCGTCGGGTCGGTGCCTGATCCCGGCACCGCCGTGCATCGCGGCGGGATGATGACAGTAGCGGTGGGGTCGCGCTCGGCCACGGTCCGCTAGGTCGGTTCGCCGTCATGGGCGCCGTCCGCCATGACGGTGTCGATGGGTCCCTCGGTCTGGTCCAGCAATGGGCCGACCTAGCCGGCATCTCCCTCGCCGCTGGTCGTCACGGTGGCGGCGACGATGATGTTGGTCGTCGCGTCGACCGCCAGGTGGAGCTTTCTCCAGGTCCGCCGCCCGCGCACGCCGTGCTTGTCGCGATGCCACTCGCCCGCCCCATAAACCTTCAGGCCGGTTCTGTCGATCACCAGGGTGACCGGGCCATCCGGCGGGGCGGTGCGCAGCACCGGCGTCAGGCGCGCCGCCCGCCGGCTGATCGTGGCATGGTTGGGAACCGGCAGGTCAACGCCCATCAGGTCCAGCAGCGATCCGAGCAATCCTTCAGTCTGGCGCAGCGGCTGATGGAAAACCAACCTGACCATCAGGGCTGTTTCGATCGCTGTCTCCGAGTGGCGGGCCTGACCGCCCGGCGTCGTTCGTGGCGCCGCCCTCCAGACGGTTCCGTCAGGTCTCGCGCCAAATTCTGAGCGAAGGCATAGATCAGCGCTGGCGAGCGGTATCGTCGTCAGACGACGGCAAGCATATCGCGAAGGGCGGCGACTCTCTGGACATGGATCGCCCGTCGCCGGGCCGCAGGCACGTGCTCCTTACGCCGTGTGCCTGGTCGGAGGAAGTCGCGCACCTCGTCGTGGGCCAGGCAGAAGCGGAAGGCACTGGTGTGGGTCTGGAAGCCTCGCATCGGCTGATAGCGCCCTTTTACCGCTCGGTGATCTTGCTCCAAATGGTTGTTTAAGTACTTTGAAGTACGATGTTCGAGGTCATCGTGGAAGACCTCATCGAGGGCCGGCATGTAGCTGGCGTGCTTGTCAGTGGTGACCTTGTCCGGCGTGGTTCCGGCCACCGCCACGGCGGAGTGGAAGAACGCCTCGGCGGCTTCCTGATCGCGGGTTGCGCTCAGGTGGACGTCGACCAAGTTGCCGTCGCGGTCGATCGCCCGATACAGGTACTGCCACCAGCCACCTACTTTGATGTATATCTCGTCAGTATACCAGCTGCGGCCGGCCTTGCCCCGGCGGCGCTGGCGCAGAGCAGCGGCGCCAGCCTGGCTTCCCAGTCGCGGATCGCTTCATGGCTGAACACCAAGCCGCACAGCAGCAGGATCTCCGCCAAGTCCCGCAGACTGAGTTTCATCCGTAACCGCCACAGCACGATCGGAAAAACCACGTCGGTTGGCGGTTGAAGCCGGTTCAGCACCGAGCCGGTCCGCTCATTGAAGCGCCGCCCACAGCCCCGGCACCGGAAAAGTCGATAGCCATGTGCCGTCCGGTCCGAGCGCTCCATCGTCTTGGCCGAACAGCAATGCGGGCACATCATTCTTCATCTTCCTTCCTCAGAAGAGCTGCTCTATCTCAATCCCCCGTCCGCCGGCAAGCTGGCGCGAAACCTTACGGAACCGGTTTGCGGGTTGGCACGTTGATTACCGAAGTCACCGCCAACTTCCTGGTCAACCGCCGCATGAAAAAATCCCAGCAGATGCGATGGTCCCGCTGCGGCGCTGATCTCCTGCTCCAGGTCCGCTGTACCGGCTTCAACGGCAAGCTTGGGTCCAGTTAGGACCAGCTGTTCCAGGCCGTCGATACCGCCTCAGAGCTGACCATGGCTGCCTGACCCCCAATCGCTCGACGCTCCCTCCTCACCCTTGAACGCGCCGGCTTCATCCAGCGAACTCCCGGCGCAGCCCGAAGCATCAAATTGATCGTCCCGCCCGAGAGCCTGCCAGTCCTTCAAAGGCCAGAGGCCAACTCATCATAATCACGGTGCAGAGCCACTAGTCACAGACCGCATCAACGCGTGCTTAAGCCAAGCCCTGTGCCAATAGGTTGGATGCGTGTGCGTTTGCTCAAGGATTCAGCTACTTCGAAGCCATCAAGACTTGTGATCACCGAAGAAGTTCATCGCGTCAATTGACAATGCGGGCTTCAAGCGCATCGACGAACGAACGGTCCCAATGGCCCGCTTGGATTGCCCGCATGGTGGCGTCCTCGGCGTCGCGCTGCCGGAGCGCCTTTTCGATAATCGCTGGCGCCTCGGCGGGCGAGAAGGTCACGAGACCATCCTGGTCGCCAACCACGATATCGCCGGGCTTGACCGTCATGCCGCCGACCGAGACCGGGACGTTGATGGCGCCGGGACCGTCCTTGTAGGGGCCGCGATGGGTCACACCCCTGGCATAGACCGGGAATGGCCGTTCGCGAATTTCGCTGACGTCGCGGATCGCACCATCGATGACCATGCCCGCCAAGCCGATCGAGGCCGCGAAGAAGGTCATGATCCCGCCGACGAGCGCGTTGTCGACATCGCCATCTGCGTCCACGACCATCACGTCGCCGGGCCTGCAATAATCGTAGGCGCGTAGGATCGCCAGGTTGTCGCCGCCGCGCGTCCTCACCGTCACGGCGGTCCCGGCCATGGGTGCTGGACGATGATAGGGCAGCAGGCCCTTGCCGCCCCGGTTGCGATGAAGCTGGTCGCTCAGCAGGGCCACCGCGATATCGTTGACCGCCGTGATCAGCTTGGGATCGGCCTGCGGAGCGGATGGGTTCTTCTCGATGCCGGTCATGAAAGACTCTCTTCGTTCCTAGGTGAGATCCGCGACGGCGCGGGCGATGCGGGCGACCCCGTCGTCCAGGGTTTCCAGCGAGGTCGCGATCGACAGCCGAAAATAGGGAGACAGGCCGTACGCGGCGCCGGCCACGACGGCGACGCCAGCGGTTTCCAGCAGCCACATGACGACGTCGCCGTCGGTGTCGAGCCTTCGGCCGGTCGGCGTCATGCGCCCGATCAAGGCACCGCAATTGACGAACAGGTAGAAGGCGCCCTCCGGAAGGCCGCAAGACAGGCCGGGGATGGCGTTGATGCCGGCTGCGGTGGCGTCGCGCCGCTCGCGATAGACCGCGACGCTCTCGGCGACGAAACCCTGGTCGCCGTCCAGGGCCGCGGCGGCGGCCGCTTGGCTGATCGAGCAGCAGTTTCCCGCCGCTTGCGACAGGAAGGTGTCGAGCGCCCGCACGAGGCTTCGCGGGCCGGCCGCCCAGCCGACCCGCCAGCCGGTCATCGCGTAGGTCTTCGAGACGCCGTTGATGGCGAGCGTGCGGTCGCGCAGTTCGGGTGCCGCCGTGAGCAGATGTGGCGCCGTGCCGCCCTCGAACCGCTCATGGTCGTAGACGATGTGCTCATAGATGTCGTCGGTCATCACCAGCACCGACGGATGACGCGCCAGCACCTCGGCCAACCCACGATATTCGGCGCTCGTGTAGGTGGCGCCCGTGGGGTTGGATGGCGAATTGAGGATCACCCAGCGGGTCCGCTCCGTGATCGCGGCGTCGAGACCGGCGGGCGTCAGCTTGAAGCCCTGCTCCTCCGGGCAGCTAACGGAAACCGGAACGCCGTCGCAGGCGAGCACCATGTCGGGATACGAGACCCAGTACGGGGCGGGGATCACGACCTCGTCGCCAGGTTCCAGGGTGGCCGCGAGGGCGCTGTAGATGGCGCTCTTGGCGCCATTCGTCGCGATGATCTCGTCGGGCCCGTGGTCGAGGCCATTCTCACGGGCCAGCTTGGCGGCTATGGCTCGCCGGAGGTCGAGCGTTCCGGCGAGGCTGGTATAGCGCGTGGCCCCCGCTTCCATGGCCCGGCCCGCCGCCTGCCTGATGTGGAGCGGCGTATCGAAATCCGGCTCGCCGACGACGAGGTTGACGATCGACCGCCCCTCGCGGCGCAGCTGGTTGGCGCGTTCCGCCGCCGACGTGCTGGGAGATGGCTTGATGCGCCTCACGCGCTCAGCGACCCGGATGGAATCCACGGTGTATCCAATCGAATGATTAACGCGGGCCTTACGATATTCCCGCGTTTGGACCGTGGCCAAGACGAGTTCGCTCTGCCTTTATAGCGTTCTCTTATGGATCGAGGGACGGCTGGCTGGAAAACCACGTGGGCATGTCGAGCGTCGGGACGCGCCATGAACCTTAGGCGCCTCCAGTATTTCGTGAAGATCGTCGACATCGGCAGCCTGACACAGGCCGCCGATGTCCTCCACGTCGCCCAGCCGGCGCTGAGCCAGCAACTCGCCACCCTGGAGGGCGAGGTTCGCCAGCAATTGCTGCTGCGGACCAAGCGCGGCGTGACCCCGACCGAAGCCGGCAAGGTGCTCTACCGGCACGCTCAGCTGATCCTCCGCCAGATCGCGCAGGCGCAGGCCGACATGGACGCGGCGGGACAAGGCCTGTCCGGGGCGGTTTCCGTCGGACTGGCGCCCGGCACCGCCGCCGCCGGGCTCGCGTTGCCCCTGCTGCGCGCCGCGCGGACGCGGCATCCCGGCGTGGTGCTCTATCTGAACGAGACCTACGGTTCGGCGCTGTCGGAATTGGTCATGAACGGACGCATGGACTTGGCCGTGCTCTACGGCGGAGGGACCGCCGTGCATGGGCTGGCTTTCCAGCCCCTGTTGCGGGAGCGTCTCTATCTGGTCGGCCCCGATACCATGATGCCGCCCCCGGAGACGGTGCCGTTGCGGCTGGTCGAGGAAATGGACCTCTATCTCCCGCGCCCCTACAACGTCGTCCGCAAGATGGTGGACGACGCCTGCGCCGGCATCGGCATCAAGCCCCGCGTGGTGGCGGAGATCGAGTCCGCCAGCACGCTGACCTCCGTGATCGCGGAAGGGCTGGGCGCCACGATCCTGCCGGAATCCATGGCCCGCGAGGTCCTGGCCTCGTCGTCGTCCTGGTTGTCCCGGATCGTGGAGCCGGCGGTCGAGGCACCGCTGGCGCTCTGCCAGTCGGATCACCTGCCGCTGTCGGAACCTGCCCGGGCGATCAAGGACATCCTGCTCGAACTGGTCGCCGAACTGCCGGAAAACCTGCTGGCCAGCCTTGGGAAGCCGACGCCCAAGCGCCCGTCATAAGGGAGCCTTATCGGCATAGAGACAAACCGTCTTGGTGCCTACGATCCACGCCCGGTAGTCTTCATGACTCGGTAGTCCTCGAATTCCGGTGGTTCGTCCGCGACGGCCCACCGTGAATATTGGGGCTGACCTTGGGGATTGGCCCGGTGAGGGACATGGACATCAATCATATCAAATCGCTGATCGACCTGATGGCCCAATCGGGCCTGGGGGAGATGGAGGTCGGTGAAAACGGCTGGACGCTGCGTCTGGCGCGCCTTGGCGCCGCCGCGGCCGCACCGCCGCCCCGACGGGCC
>NZ_AVFL01000058.1 GCF_000576635.1 Skermanella stibiiresistens SB22 | reverse complement strand
GAACCTATCCGGCAACGCCGCTCCCAACAAGCTGCCCTGAGATCTGACAGAACCTCTTGAAGGAGCGACGCCGATGCTCGAGGCTCTGGGCCGTATCGCAATGCCGTCGAAGCCAGCTGAAATTCGCGGGCGACTGCGGGTCTCGACGGACGGCGCGTTCGGCCCCTTTCTCCTTATTCCGATCATTCCCGGATTTCTGAAGGAGCATCCGCGCGTCAAACTCGACCTTTTGGTGCGCGACCGGATCGACAACATGCTGATTGAGGGCTTCGACGTAGCACTTAGGTTTGGCACACCCGAATCTCGCGACCTCGACAAACAGCTTCTGGTTCAGAGTCGCGTCGTGACATGCACGAGCCCCGGCTATCTCGACAGGTTCGGCGCGCCCAGAGAACCCGATGACCTCTTGGGTCATCATCGGTGCATCCGCATGATCGATGACGTGACCGGCAAGCCGCATGTATGGAATTTCGTCAATGCCGCCGATGAGCATCGGCCGATTGTGGCCGATTGCGGTCTGACTTTGAATGATGCGCCGTCGCTCGTCGCTGCAGCGCTCGACGACTATGGGATTGTGCGGCTGCTCGATGTCGTCGCCGACGAGCATTTACGGGCAGGGCGCTTGGTGGAGATACTTCCTGAATGGAATTTTCTGCGCTGGCCCGGCTATCTCTATACACCGATCGATGCGCACCGATCGCCGACGATCGATGCCTTCAAGACGTATGTGCGAGCACGGCTCAAGAATTTATCGCCCACGCCCTGAGTATCCGCGCCGCAGCAACAGTTTGACGACGGACCAGGGAGCAGCATCGGGTTTAGAGTCTGTTCGCAGACGGGGCGTGTCGCCCTGTGCTGACCGGGGTGTGACTTTGAGCTGAAATCGGGCCGACGCGCGGGAGGTTGACGGGCTATGTCGAGAGCCGTCGTCAACAGTCGCCGAGCCAACGGCATATGGGTACCGCCGTCAAAACCGCCAAGACTTCTCCGGCCTCGTGGGACGCCTTTGTGGACGAGGTGCTGGCGGAACTCGCGGCCATGGCGGCGGATGGTACCCGGTCGACCCGCTCCGGGCCCAAGCCGCCGTTGACTGGAGCGGCGTTGCGCAAGGCGATCATGGCGCTCTGGTGTCCGTGCTTCCGCGGCAGGCAGTGGCGCGCCATTGGGCAGCTATGCGACATCCCGTTCAGCACGCTGTTCACCCTGTTCTCTTGCTGGACCCGGCTCGGGCTGTGGCGCCGTCTGCTCGACCGGCTGCGCCGAACCTGGCGGCTGGCCTGCGGTGATGCCGCGGAGCCGACGGCTGTCGTCATTGACAGCCGTTCCTGCAGGTCGGCTTCGGGCGCGGCTTCGACGGCGGCAAGAAGATCAACGGCGTCAAGGTTCACCTGGGCGTCGACAAGTACGGCATCCCGCAGGCGATCGACGTCTCGCCAGCCAACGTGCATGATATGAAAGGGATCATCCCGGTGCTCCGCGAACTCTCCAGCAAAGGTTTCCGGGGATCGGCGCTGGGAGATCTCGGCTACCGGGGCAAGCGTCTGGCCAAGGCGGGTTGGGAGCTCGGCGTCACCGTCAAGGCCGTCGCTCGCGGCCGTGATGGTGTGTTCATTCCGACCGGCATCTGCTGGGTGGTGGAGCGCTCCTTCGCCTGGATTTCCAATTACCGTCGGTTGAAAACGATTTTCGAGCGGACGAAGGAGTACCTCGTCGCTTTCATCGAGCTCGCCTTCGTTTCCATCCTCTCCAGGCGCCTGAGGCGCCTGGTAATCGAGGGGGGCAGTGCCTGACGCCTACGAACAGCGTCTGACAGTGCCTCTCCATCCTGTCTCGCCGGTTGGTGCCCCTTGCGACCCAGCAAATCAGCGCCTGACGTCTACAAACAGACTCTGACTTGTGGGACATTGCTCACGTTCGTACGTCCGCGCCGCTGAAGACGACTTGGTTGCGGACGGAGGGTTTGAATAGCCCGTGGAGGAATCCCTCCGCCCCGCCGGTCGCTTCCTCCAGCAGTGTTTCATGTTCCGGCGAGAGGGTCACGTCGAGGGCACCGACATTTTCGCCGACCTGTTCGGGACGACTGACGCCCATGAGTGTCGAAGCGACGCCCGGTCTCCCGACCACCCAAGCCAGCGCGACGCGGGCCGCCGACTGGCCGGCCTCGTTGGCCACGCGTTTCAGGATGTCGACGATGTGCCAGTTGCGGTCGGTGAAGAGGGTGTCACCGAAAGGGTTGTCACCGTCGAGGCGCTTGTCGCCGTCCGCGCGCGCATCGCTCGCGGCGGCGCCCCGGTTCGGCACGCCACCCTCGCGTGTGCCGCCCGCCTCGACTGTTGCCCGGTCGTACTTCCCGGTCAGCAGGCCATAGGCGAGGGGGCTCCATGGCACAAGGCCCATGCCCGCCGTGCGACCGAGTGGCAGGTGCTCGGCTTCGACGCCGCGCTCCACCAGCGAGTAGAAGTACTGGAGACCCACGGGAGCGGGGAGACCGCGCAGTCTTGTGATGGTGGCGACTTGGGCGGCATACCAGGCCGGCGTGTTCGACAGGCCCCAATAGCGGATCTTGCCGGACCGGACGAGACCGGCCATGGTCTCAACCATTTCCTCGGCAGGTGTGACGCCGTCCCAGATGTGGATCCAGTACAGGTCGATGAAGTCCGTCCGGAGACGCTTCAGCGAAGCCTCTACCGAGGCGTGGAGGTGCCGAGATCCATTGCCGCCCTCATGGTAGCCCCGGCCCGTGGAGAAGCCGGACTTCGTCGCGATCACCACGCCGTCCCGCAAGCCGCCTTCGGCGACGAACTTGCCGACCATCTCCTCCGAACGACCGCCGGAATAGGCGTCGGCCGTGTCGATGAAGTTGCCACCGAGATCGACGTAGCGGTCGAACACGGCTCGGCTACAGTCGTCGTCCATACCCCACCGGGACGTGCCGAAGGTCATGGTGCCGAGGGCCAGTGGGCTGACGAGCAGTCCGGAGACACCAAGGGGGCGATAGGTCTGAAGGTTCATGGCGCTTGGCGCTCCTTCTGAGATCGGTCGTGGTTCAAACATGAAGATGTATCGGCCACGCCCTTCGGATTAGGTTGTGGTCGGTGCATGGGTTGCTGAAGGAAATTCATGAATGGACCGGGATCTTTGGTCCGGACTCGCCGTCTTCGCCGAGATCGTGGAGGCGGGGAGTTTCGCGAAGGCGGCGACAAGGATGGGCCTCTCACCCTCCGCGCTGAGCCACGCGATGCGCGCCCTTGAAGCCAAGGTTGGCATCCGCCTCCTCGACCGAACGACGCGGTCGCTGGCCCCGACCGAGGCGGGCGGGAACCTCCTCCTGCAACTCCGTCCCGCGTTGGCTTGCGTCGAGAGCGCCTTGGGGGCGCTCGATGCCGGACGCCTCCGCCCCGCCGGACGCATCCGGGTCAACGCCCACCGCATGGCGGCCGTCCATGTCGTCCTTCCGCGATTGGCCGCCTTTGCCGATCAGTGCCCCGACGTCACGGTCGAACTCATTGTCAACGACGGGCTCGTGGACATCGTCGCCGAGCGTTTCGACTGCGGTGTGCGGCACGAGGGTCAACTCCAGCGCGACATGATCTCGGTACGCATCAGCGGTCCCGTGCCGCTCGCGTTCGTTGCAGCCCCTTCCTATCTGGCATCGCGTGCCGCACCGAAGGCACCGGACGAGCTGGGCCGGCATCGTTGCATCTGCTACCGCTATACTTCCGCTGGAACGATGCACGTTTGGGAGTTCGTGTCGGGCGAGCGGATCCTCCAACAGCTCGTCCCCGGTTCGTTCGTGACGAACGACGTCGACGTCATGCGGGACGCCGCCGTGGGCGGCGTGGGCGTCGCATGCCTGCCCGTTCCCCATGTCCTGGAGCATCTGACATCCGGGTCGTTGGTCGAGGTCTTGACGGGGTGGGCGCCGATCTTGCCGCCGAACCATCTCTACTTTCCCAATCGGCGTCAGCCGAGCGCCGCGTTTCAAGCCTTTGTCGAGACGATGCGGAACCCCGCCAAAGTTTGATCCGAAATCTTGTGCCGAGACGTGGTGTGGCAGCGCGATCAGTTCCGCAGCTCTCTTCGTCGTCTTGTCTGTCGGATCATGAGCCGGTCATGGGCGGCATGATGGTGTCATCATCGCCGAATGTCGCGATCGTTTAGCTACGCTGGCCCTTGCGGGCTCCAGCGTCATGTGACGCGCTCTTTGGACGACCCATTCATCGTTTTGTTCGAGGAGGACCGCGCCGACGAGGCGGGTGATGGCCGGCTCGTTCGGAAGCTTGGGGCGGAGGGCCCCCAAACCCGACGACCTCGATGCGGCGCTTGATCTCGCCATTGAGCCGCTCGATCGTTCCCATCGGGGGCTCCGCCCCCGTTCCCCCGTGGGCTGGTCGAGTGGATCTTGACCCTGTGCTCCTTGGGGAAGGTCATGTAGGCCAGGAGATCCGGCTCGGCCTCGTCCAGCAGGGCCGCCAGTTTGGGCGTCTTCCGACGGATCTGGTCAGCGACCTGTCGCCATTGGACCCGGGTGGCCGCCCCGTCATCCTGGGCGCAGGCGGTTCCGACGAAGGCGGTCACGACCCGGCGTTCGCTCTTGCCAGCGTGGGTGAGGATGTTGCGCATGACGACGTAGGCGCGGCGAAGCCAATTGGATGCGGCATCCCTGCCATGTGGCGCGGATGACTTTGGAGACGGCGGCCTTGATGCCCTCGTCGGTGTCCGAGACCACGAGTTTCACACCCGAGAGGTCCCGGCGTTTGAGCTTGCGCGGGAAATCCAGCCAGAAGGTGTCGGCCTCGGAACAGCCCATATCCATGCCCAGCACCTCGCGCCTGCCATCGGTGTTCACCGCCACCGCGATGGTCACGGTGGCCGAGACGATGCGCCCGTTCTGACGGACCTTGATGTAGGTGGCGTCGATCCAGAGATAGGGCCACAGCTACGACAGCTTCGCTATCGCTTAACGATTTGATCGATGCGCGGTCCCTCGATGGAACGCGTCAGGAAGGCGTTGCGCTGAGGGGGGCCTGGTCGCCGCCCATCGCTTTGCGCACCCAACCAGGCTGCATCGTCAGCACCGTGAGGTTGTGTCCGCCGACGTCGGTGGCGGCGAAGCCACGAGTGAGCGAGTTCATGGCGGCCTTGCTCGCCCGGGGCTCTGGTGCATGGCGGCCGACGAGCACGGATTTCTCCTTGGTTCGTTGATCATCAGGCGGCGCGGACGGAGTTCGGGCGTCCTTGGTCGAACATGCGGTTGAGAACGTTGACGGCGATACGGGCTTCGACCTCCTAGGCCGGGCGGGTGTGCGGGCGCAAGGTGTCGCCGATGATGCGCTTGTATCGACTCATCGTACCCTCGACCAAAGCCCTCGCATTGTAGCCCGAGGTTTTTGCCAGCCCATTCGGCCCCGCTCGGTAATGGCCCGCATATGGCGATCGCGCCGGGTCGGGTTGTTTTTCGGCCGATGGGCTGGGCACGGCCGTCGAGCGCGGCGGCACGACAACCACTGCTTCCGCGGAATGTCCGGCCACATCATCGTGAACCCGGTCCTGGTCGTGGGCGCCATCGGAGATGACCGCGGCGAGCGGCTCGTCGATCTGGTCGAGCGGCGGGCCGAGTTCGGCGGCATCGTCGACCTCCTTGCTGGTCGGGGTCGAGGCCACGATCGTGCCGGTCTTCGCATCCACGGCAAGGTGCAGCTTGCGCCGGGCCCGGCGGCGCTGGGTGCCATGCTTCTCGACCAGCCATTCGCCCGGCCCGCTGAGCTTCACTCCGGTACTGTCGACCAGCAGGTGCAACGGCCCGCTCACCATCCGGGCCTGAGGAGCCATTGCCAGTGTCCTGGATCGTCGGCTCAAGGTGGTGTGATCCGGCACCGGCAGATCAAACCCGATCAGCTCGAGCAAGGAACCGACCAGTCCCTCGGTCTGGCGCGGCGGCTGGTGGAACACCGCCCGCAGGATCAACGACGTCTCGATCACCAAGTCCGAGTAGCGCGCCTGACCGCCTTCTGTGATCCGAGGGGCTGCTCGCCAAGCCGCGACCGCCTCGTCCGTGAACCAGATCGTCAACGACTCCCCTTGGCGAAGCCCAGCTTCATAAGCCTGCCAGTTCGTCACTTTGTAGCGGGCACTCGGGATCCGGTCGCGACGGTCGGCATTGTATTTGTGCGGCATGCTCGGGCAGGGCGATCAGGAAGAGGCAGCCTCCATACAGAGCCCAGGCAGCCTAGGCAATCGCAGCATTCGTGCACCAATGTGACTTGACGAGACCTATGCGACGACCTGCAATTCGTCATGCTGATTGTGGCCTTGATACGTCGGCGCGACCAGAAGATCGTCGTTATGTTCTACCATGCAACGCACGGTAGGCACGCATTTACCGCACTTGGGGGCACAGCCGAGATGACGGAACACGTCAGCCGGCGACGAAATCCCATTGCTAAGCGCTACGCAAACCTGCTTTTCCGTGAAAGCATTGCAGATACAGACGTACACTGTTCTATCTCCACATGAGTTCTCGCGTTTCAAAAATCGTTTTCTATTGACGATGGATTGCCAGGATTTGCATGAAATCTGAAAATACCGTTTATGTTTTAGCTCATGTCCTATCAGTATGGACACTCCGTCATTTTCCGGACCACGTGGCGAGATAGTTGACGGCCAGCGAAGCCATGGTCCGAACGCCGACCACCAGTGCCCCCTCATCGACGAAGAAGTTGGGACTATGGTTGGGGGCGGCTTTCGCGGGGTCTTGACCCTCGGGCGTTACGCCCAGGAAAACGAAAAGGCCGGGCGCCTGCTGCGCGAAGACCGAAAAATCCTCGGACGCGCCGACCGGTAGAGAACGGCGGACCCGCCCATCGGCCGCGCGCTCCAGCACCGGCAGCATGCGCTCCGTAAGGGCTTCGTCGTTGACGGTGGTGTCGTAGCCACGGCTGATCGAAACCGCAGCATTGGCGTCGGCGCTCTCGGCGATCTTCCCGGCGATGTTGGTGATATCGCGGTGGATCTGACTGCGGATCGCTTCGTCGTAGGTCCGGATCGTGCCTGTCATCTCGACCGATTCAGGCACGATGTTGGCGCGGGTGCCGCCATTGATGGTGCCGATCGTGACCACGGCCGGGGAGGCGGTCAGATCGATCCTGCGGCTGACGATGGTCTGAAGGCCATTGACGATCTGCGCCGAGGCCGTGATCGGGTCGATCGTGTGCCACGGCATGCCGCCATGCCCTTGCTTGCCGGTCACCTTGATCTCAAGCCCATCGCTGCTGGCCAGGGTCGCACCGGCGCGGTAGGCGATCTCGCCCGACTTTCCTGGCATGACGTGCAGACCGAAAACAGCATCCGGCCTGTTTTCGGCGAACACCCCTTCCTTCACCATCAGCTCGGCGCCCGAGCTTTCGCCAGAAGACGACGAGTACAGGCTGGAACCTTCTTCGGCCGGCTGAAAGATGAACTGCACGGTGCCGGGAAGCTGGTCCTTGAGATTTGTCAGCACCTCGGCCGTCGCCATCAGCATGGCGGTATGGGTGTCGTGCCCGCAGGCGTGCATGACATCGACCTCATTGCCTAGGTGCTTGGACTTGGCCTCGGAGGCGAAGGGCAGGCCTTTCGGCTCCTTGACGGGCAGGGCGTCCATGTCGGCACGCAGGGCCACGGTCGGGCCGGGCTTCGATCCTTTCAGCACCGCGACCACGCCGGTCCGGGCGACGCCGGTCCGCACCTCCAGCCCGAGGCTTCGAAGGTGATCGGCGACGAGACCCGACGTCCTTGTCTCCTGATCGCCGAGTTCGGGATGCTGATGGATGTCCCGGCGCCAGGCGATCAGCTTGCCTTCGATTGAAGCGGACTTTTCCCTGACCGCTGTCTCCAGGGCGAGAGCATCCGCCTTCCCGTCGTGCGGGCAGGCTATCGACACCGTCGCCGCGAGAACAAAGGTTGAGACGTACCGCGAAAAACGCATGTTGGAGTTTCCTTTTCGCTCGTGATGCTTGACGACGTTAAGCTTTATTGAGCACCAGATAAGCAAAGCCGCCCATGACAACTCCCCATAAGACGGAGCCCAGACCCAGGGAGATTATGCCCGAAGCGGTCGACAGGAAGGTAATGATCGAGGCCTCGCGATGATCCTCCTCGCGCACCTCCGCCGTGACGTTTGCGGCAGAGCGTGTTTGATGGCTTACGGCTTTCCCGATTTCGGCGACGGCTTTCTGCATAACCATGTTCCCTACGCCGAGACTGAGCCGCTCAGGAAGCTGAGCAGATGCCGGTTGACGCGGCCGGCCTGCTCGATCGCCAGGAGATGTGCCGCACGCGGCAGAATCACGAGTTCCGAGCCGGCGATGCTGGCGCGGATGTCCTCCATCATGGCGACCGGCGTCGCCGGATCGTCGGCTCCGGCGATCACCAGCGTCGGCGCCACGATCGATCCTATATCCTGCCGCAGGTCCATGTCCCGTATGACCCGACAGCAGACCGCATAGCCGCGCGGGTCCATTCGCAGGAAGCGGTCGCGTACCCACGCCACCTTCTCCGGGGAGGCTTGCGGGTATGATGGCGTGAACCAGCGGGAAATGACGGCGTCGCCGATTGCCGCCATGCCGTCCCGGCAGACCGTCACGGCCCGCAGCTCCCAGCCTTCTGCAGGCGGCAGATAAGCGGCGGTCGCCATCAGGGTGAGGCTCGTGATCCTGTCGGGATAGCGTAACGCAAAGGCCTGCGCCGTCATGCCGCCGAGCGACAGGCCGACGATATGAGCTTTCGGCAGCCCGAGAGCATCGAGCAGACCAGCCAGATCGTCGGCGAGATCGGCGATGCGGGCCGGACGGTCGGCGACCGACGACCGGCCGTGACCACGGGTGTCGTAGCGCAGGCAGCGATAGTGCGCGGACAGCGCCTCCGCCTGCGCATCCCACATTTCCAGCGTGGTGCCGATTGAGTTGGAAAATGCCACGACAGGCGTCCCTTGGGGACCGGTCAGCTCATAGTACAGATCGACGTCGTTGACGGTGATCGAAGGCATGGAGCCACCTTTCTCAGGTGTGATTGCGGGGCATCGGGACGTTTTCCCCGCCCGTCAGGCTGCTAGCCCCAGAAGCGACCGGGCTTCCGCAGGCGTCGCCGGGCGGACGTCGTACCCGGCGCAGAGATCGACCGCCACCTTGACCAGTTCGGCGTTGCCGCTGGCCAGACGGTCCTTGCTGATGCGGATGTTGTCCTCAAGCCCCGTACGGACGCCGTCACCGCCGCGTGCCAAAACCCAGCGCATGACCCGACTTTGATGACGGCCGATGCCGGCGGCTGTCCAGGTGGCGTTCGGCAGGACGCGCTTCAACTCGGCCAGTAGGATGTCGAGCAGGTGTTCCTCGGCCGGCATGGCGTTCTTGACGCCCATGACGAACTGCACATGCGGGCGGTCGCTCATCAGCCCGGCATCGACCAGCCGGCGGGCGCCGTGGAGATGCGACAGGTCGAAGACCTCGATCTCCGGCAGAACGGCGTTGTCCTTCATGCGGGTCGCCAGATCGACCACCAGGGCCGGCGAGTTCTCGTAGACGATGGTCGGGAAGTTGACCGAGCCGGTCGAGAGCGACGCCATATCGGGCTTCAGGTAGAGGGCACTGCCGCGCGCCGCCTGATCGCGGCCCCGGCCACCGGTCGAGAACTGCACGATCATGCCGGGGCAGTGCTTGCGGATACCCTCCTGAACCTGGGCGAACAGGGCAGGGTCCGACGAGGAGCTTTCGTCCGGGTTGCGGACGTGGATGTGGACGAGCGAAGCGCCGGCCTCGAAGGCTTCATGGGTGGACTCGATCTGCTCGGACACCGTTACCGGCAGTGCCGGATTGTCCTTCTTGCGCGGAACCGATCCGGTGATCGCGACGGTGATGACGGCTGGTCTCATGGTTTTCCTCCGTTTTCTGATTGGAAACCTTGGAGTTCCGGGCGTCCTGAAGACGCCCGGAACTCCCCTCTGGCAGGTGTCTCAGTGCTGGAAAGCGGGCTTTGCGGTGTCGATCACGCCTGTAGCCTCGGGCGCCGTGTGATGCGTCGGCTGAGGCGCCAGCCGGCCCTTGAGGAACATCGACAAGCCGGCGACGATCACGGGGATGCCGACGATCGCGAAGGCGACCGGCAGGCCCAGGCCGCTGGCCAGGATGGCGCCGCCGAACATCGAACCCAGCACCGACCCGCTACGGCCGACCGCATTGGCCCAGGCGACGCCGGTCGCACGGCTGGCGGTCGGGTAGTAACCGGCGGCCAGCGCATTGACGCCGACCTGCGATCCCGCCAGACAGAACCCGGCGCCGAAGACGGCGGCGGACAGCAGCCAGGGCGATGCCGTCGCACTCCCGATCAAGGCGATGAACAAGGCGGCCAGGACATAGAAGGAGCCGAGTACGGTGTGCGGGTTGATCCTGTCCATCAGCGCGCCGATCAGCAATGCCCCTGCCGTCCCGCCGAGTTGCAGCATCATCGCCATCAGGGATGCTTCCTTCAGCGTCATGCCGGCGCTGCTGATGACGGTCGGCAGCCAGCTTGACAGAAGATAGAAGACCAGCAGGCTCATGAAGAAGGTCAGCCAGATCAGCAGCGTTCCTGGTACCAGCCCCGGCTGGAACAACTGCCGCACGGGCGATCCCTTGGGCTTGGCGATGCCGGTGTAGACAGCGCCGTCGAGATCGGCTTCGGGGGCTATCTTGTGGAGCACGGCGGCGATCCGCTCAGCGGGAGCATTCTTGAGAACCAGGAAACGCACCGATTCCGGCAGGGCCAGCCACAATACCGGGACCAAGGCGATCGGCAGGACGCCGCCGAGCAACAGGACCGACTGCCAGCCGAACGCGGCCACCAGATGCGCCGCCGCCAGACCGCCGAAGGCGGAACCCAGCGTGAAGCCGCAGAACATCAGCGTGGTCAGGAACGACCGCCGCTTCTCCGGGCAGAATTCCGAAGTCAGCGTGATCGCGTTGGGCATCGCGCCGCCCAGCCCCATGCCGGTCAGGAAGCGCAGGATGGTCAGCTCGGTGATCGAGGTCGACCACGCCGAAGCCAGACTGGCGGCCCCGAAGAACAGAACGGTCAGCACCAGCGAATACTTGCGTCCGATCTTGTCGGCCAGCGGACCGAAGATGAACGCGCCCACCATCAGGCCGAACAATCCGGCGCCGAACAGCGGCGCCAGTTGCGCCGCCGAAACACCCCACTCCGCTCGCAGCGCCGGGGCGATAAAGCCGATGGCTGCCGTGTCGAAGCCGTCGATCGCCACGATCAGGAAGCAGAGCGCGATGATCCTGATCTGGTAGGACGACAGCTTGTGAGAATTCATGAAGTCTTGGACGTCAATGGTGCGTGTCAGCGCCATTTTTCCTCTCCCTGTTCATGTTTATTGGGTTCCGGCCAGGCATGCCGGCGCGTTTCCGGCGGCGTGCCGGATTTCACTTCATTCTTTGGGAAGTATCGTTTCTGGACGTATCCAGTCGTTTCCGTGTCTCAGCCCAGATCGCCGCCGGCGACCGGCAGGATCGTGCCGGTGATGTAGGACGCCTCGTCGGACGCCAGGAAGAGGATCGGCGCCGCCTGTTCCTCCAGCGTGCCGTAGCGCTTCATGAAGCTGGACGAAACAGTCTGATCGACGATGCCCTGGTACCAGACCTTTTCCCGCTCGTCCTGCGCGGTCGGGTTGCGCGGGATGCGCCGGGGCGGCGCCTCAGTGCCGCCGGGGGCCGTGCCGACGACGCGGATGCCGTGCTCGGCATACTCGAAGGCGAGCGAGGCGGTGATGGCGTTGACGCCGCCCTTGGCGGCCGCATAGGGCACGCGGTTGACGCCGCGCGTCGCCACCGACGAGACGTTGACGATCACGCCGCCACCCTGCTTGAGCATGGCGGGAAGCACCGCTCGGCAGCACCACAGCGTCGGGAACAGCGAGCGACGGACCTCGGCCTCGATCTCCGGCTCGCGGTACTCGGCATAGGGCTTGGCCCAGATCGTGCCGCCGACATTGTTGATCAGGATGTCGATCCGGCCGAACCGGTCCAGCGCCTGCGCCATGGCGCTGTCGGCTCCGGAATAGTTCTCCAGGTCCGTCGTCACCGCCAGCGCTGGCGCACCTATCCCCTCCATCTCCGCCCGAACCTCGTGGACGATTTCCGCCCGGTCCACCAGCACCACGGAGGCGCCCTCGCGGACTGCCCCCACTGCCACAGTGCGCCCGATTCCCTGGGCGGCGCCGGTGACGACCATGACCTTGCCCTGGAAACGCCCCTTGACTTGTCCATGCCCGGTCATGACACACCCACTTCGCTCGGCGTGAACTTCTCGTAGTGGAAGTTCACCGGGTTGACTCCCTGATCCCGGAAGAAGGTCCGGACCGCCTCGACCATTGGCGGCGGGCCGCAGAGATAGACGTCGACATCGCCGGCGTTGAGGTGCTTGGCCTCAAGATGATGGGTGACGTACCCCTTGAGCGGATGGTTGCTGCCCTTGTCGGCGACGCTGGTGGCAAAGGTGAAGTTCGGGATCTTCTTGACGTACTCGGCGATCGTCTCGACCTCGACCAGATCGCCGTCCGTCGTGACGCCGTAGACCAGATGGATCGGCTGTTCGCAGCCGGTCTCCGCCACCTTGCCCAGCATGGACAGGAAGGGCGCCAGCCCCGTGCCGCCCGCCAGCATCAGCACTGGCCGCTTGGTGTCTCGCAGGTAGAAGCTTCCCAGCGGCCCCTTGAGGGTCAGCGTGTCGCCCGGCCTGGCCCGCTCAGTCAGATAGCCGCTCATCAGCCCGCCCGGCACATTGCGGATCAGGAACGTCGCGACATCCGAGCCCGGCGGCGAGCTGAACGAGTAGGAACGGCTGTCCTGCTCGCCCGGCACCTGGATCTTGACATACTGGCCCGGCAGGAAATGCAGGCGGCCGGCGTCCTCGACCTTGAGCGACAGGCTGATCGTGCTGTCGGACAGTTGCTCGATCCCCAGCACTTCGGACTTGAAGTCGCTGACCTGGGTCTTGCACACTTCGGACGAGGCGTCGATGCGCAGGACCAGATCGGTTTGCGGCTTCATCTGGCAGGTCAGGCAGTAGCCCTCTTCCGCTTCCTCGTCGGTCAACGCGTCCTCGATATAGGAGCCGCCGTCGTACCGCCCGGACTCGCAGAAGCTCTTGCAGGTGCCGCAGGCGCCATCGCGGCAGTCCAGCGGGATATTGATGCCCTGGCGGTAAGCGGCATCGGCCACCGTTTCGCCGGCATTGCTTTCGATGAAGCGGGTGACCCCGTCCTCGAAGTTGAGCGCGATATTGTAACTCATGGTCATCTCCCCCTGATCACATCATCCAAATGAATGCTGATCAGATGTGATAGATATCGATGACGTGATGGATGTAGTCGTTCTTCAGCACGACCTTCTTGTTCTTGATCAGTGGCCGTTCGCCCGAAGTGTCGAGCGTGTAGAACGACGTTCCGAAATAGGTGTCGGTCAGCTTGTACCTGAAGTTCAGCGTGAACCAGTTGAAGCGCAGCTTGCAGACGCCATCCTGTTGTTCCAGGATCTCGACATTGCTGATGTTGTGCGAGGTGCGCGGCTCCGGCAGGCTGGTGGCGCTGGAGCGTTCCGTCTTGATGCGGAAGACCCGGTCCTCAAGACCGCCCTTGTTGCCGTACCAGATCAGCGAGACCTCGCGCTGCGGGTTGGTCACCAGCGTGCCGTCGTCGTCCCAGGCCGGCATCCAGAACTCGACGTCGGGCGCATAGAGTTGCAGCCACTCTTCCCATTGCTTGTCGTCGAGCAGGCGTGCCTCGCGGTAGAGGAAGGCCAGCAGGTTTTCATACGTGATCGTCATGTCAGCCTCCCCTTGAGGACTTTTTCGCGGATGCTTCGGCGCCAGCTTCGGACTCCAGGGCACGGCGCATGGTTTCCTGCCAGTACTGGTGCTGCACGACGAACAGCCCCTCGTCCTCGGTCAGCTTGCCGCTCATCACGGGCTGGAGGCCGATCACTTTGGCGTTCTGGTCGGGACCCTGGACCCAATGGGTCGCACCCCGGCTCAGGTCGTTCCACGGCGCCGCCTTGCCCAGGTAGCCGATCTGACAGGAGCGGAATTCCTCCAGGTCGTCGGGGGTCGCCATGCCGCTGGCATTGAAGAAGTCCTCGTACTGGCGGATGCGCTGCGCCCGCGCCTCGGCGCTCTCGTTCTTCGGGGCGATGCAGTAGATCGTGACTTCGGTCTTATCGACCGAGATCGGCCGGTAGGTGCGGATCTGCGAGCCGAACTGGTCCATCAGGTAGACGTTGGGATAGAGGCATAGGTTACGCGAAATCCCGATCATCCAGTCCGCCTTGGCCTGACCATGCTCGGCGACTAGTTCGTCGCGGCGCTCGTAGAGCGGCCGATCCTCCGGGTTCGACCAGCGGGTCCACAGCAGCAGGTGGCCGTGCTCGAAGGAGTAGAAGCCTCCCCCCTGCTTGGCCCAGCCGCCGGCATCCATGGCGCGGGTCGTGTCTACATTGACCGCAGTCTTGCGCCGGCTGGTGGTCGCGGCGTAGTTCCAGTGGACCGCGCTGACGTGATAGCCGTCGGCGCCGTTCTCGGTCTGGAGCTTCCAGTTGCCGTCATAGATGTAGGACGACGATCCGCGCAGCACTTCCAGCCCGTCCGGCGACTGGTCCACGATCAGGTCGATGATCTTGGCGGATTCGCCCAGATGCTCGGCGAGGGACGGCACGTCAGGGTTCAGGCTGCCGAACAGGAAACCGCGATAGGATTCGAACCGGGGCACCTTGATCAGGTCGTGGGAGCCGTCCTTGTTGAACTGCTCGGGGTAGGCCGCACCCTCCGGGTCCTTGACCTTCAGCAGCTTGCCGGAATTATTGAAAGTCCAGCCGTGGAACGGGCAAGTATATGTTGCCTTGTTGGCCCGCTTGTGGCGGCACAGCATGGCGCCGCGATGGCTGCATGCGTTGATGAAGGCGTTCAGTTCGTTGTTCTTGTTGCGGGCGATGAAGATCGGCTGCCGCCCCATATGGGTCGTGAAATAATCGTTCTTGTTGGGGATCTGGCTTTCGTGGGCCAAGTAAATCCAGTTGCCCTCGAAGATGTGCTTCATCTCCAGCTCGAACAGCTCTGGGTCGGTGAAGATATCGCGGCGGCAGCGGTAGAGGCCGTTTTCCTTGTCATCGACGATGGCCGATTCCAGGGACGCGTCGAGCCGTTCCATGAGATGCGTATCCATGGTGTTTCCTCTATTGATCTTGTTTTTCGGTATCGGCCCCTCCCGCTCCATCGATGGAGGGGAGGGATGGTCGCAAAGGATCAGGCGGCGGCCCGAGGGCGATCGATCAGGGTGCTGGGCACGCCTTCGACCGCATGCGGCAGTGAGAAGTTGAAGGTGATCGCGGCGAACGGACCATCCACGCCCTTGTCGCGGATCGCTGACTGGTCGGTGTGGTGCGTCACGTCGGGGATCAGTTCATCCCGTGTAGCGAACGCGAAGTCTTCGTAGATGTACTTGTCGCCCTGGATGTTGATCTGCGTCGTGAGCGTCCGGAAGCCGGGGGCCGAGACGAAGAAGTGGATATGCGCCGGGCGCTGGCCGTGGCGGCCGAGCTGGTCGAGCAGCTTCTGGGTCGGCCCGTCGGGCGGGCAGCCGTAACCGGACGGCATGATGCTGCGGAAGCGGTAGCGCCCCTCGGCGTCGGTGACGATCGAGCGCCGCAGGTTGAAGTCGCTCTGGGACTTGTCGAAGTAAGAGTAGTTGCCGAGCGTATTGGCGTGCCAGACCTCGACCAGCGCTCCGGCGACAGGCCGTCCCTGGGTGTCGGTCACCTGGCCGTCCATGAACAGGATCTCGCCCTTGTCGGTGCCGTCGTCCAGCCGGGCTTCGCCCTGGCAGACCGGCGCTCCGGCGACGTAGAGCGGGCCTTCGATGGTGCGCGGCGTGCTGCCCGGCTCGATGCCGACCTGGGCTTCCTTCTCGTCGAGCCGGACATCGAAGTAATGGTCGATGCCGAGACCGGCCGAAAGCAGCGCATATTCCTTGCGCTGGCCAAGTTCGGTCAGATAGCCCAGCGCCGACCAGAACTCTTCCGGCTGAACATCGAAGTCATCGATGACGTTGAAGAGGTCGAGCAGCATGCGGTCGACGATCGCCTTGACCCGCTGATTGGGCTCCTTGATCTGCGTGCCGGTGATGCGATCGACGAGCTGATTGATCTGTTCTTTCTGCATGGTTTCTCTCCCTTGGATTTGAATTATTGATTTGTTGGCCGGTTGTGACTTTTAGGCGTCGTCCTCCCGGATCGACGAGGGGTGGCGGCACAGGGGCGTCACCTGCATGGTCATGAAGGGGAAGAGCGGCAGCGAGGTGAGGATCGCGTGCATCTCGTCATGGCTGGCCACGTCGAAGATGCTGGTGTTGGAGTAGTGGCCGACGACGCGCCAGAGGTGACGCCACTTGCCGTCCCGCATCAACTGCTGCGCACGGTCGCGCTCGACGCGTTTCAGTTCGTCGGCGGCGCTGGGCGCCATGTCGTGCGGCAGGCGGACTTCCATTTCGACTCGGAACAACATTGTCATTTATCCTTGTCAGACTTGAGTTTCTGCCGGAAAGCTGTGCGTCCGTGTCTTGGCGCGGTCGCGGCGGAAGAAGTCGATGCGGTCCGGGTCCAGCTCGACGCCAAGGCCGGGCTTGTCCGGAACCTTCAGGGCGAAGTCGCTGTAGCTGAGTGGTTCGGTCAAGATTTCCTCGGTCAGGAGCAGCGGACCGAAGAGTTCGGTGCCCCAGGCAAGCTGCGGAAACGTCGCGAACAGATGCGCCGAGGCGATCGTGCCGACACCGGCCTCCAGCATCGTGCCGCCGTAAAGGCCGATGCCGGCGGCATCCGCGATGGCGCCGACCCTGCCTGCCGCCTGTAACCCGCCGGACTGTGCGATCTTGACCGCGAACACATCGGCCGCTGCCTGGCTGGCGAGGTCGAAGGCGTCGTCCGGCCCATGCAGGGCTTCGTCGGCCATGATCGGGATGATGAAGCGGGCTGCCAGCCGAGCCAGTCCGGAGCGATTCGCCTTGGCGATCGGCTGTTCGACCAGATCCACTCCGGCGTCTTCAAGCATCGCCAATCCCCGTGAAGCGGCGGCCTCGTCCCAGGCCTGATTGACATCGACCCGCACGCTCGCCTTATCGCCAAGCGCCTTCTTGATCGACGCCACATGGGCGACATCGTCGGCCATGGCGCGCTTGCCAATCTTCAGCTTAAAGATGTTATGCCGGCGCAGGCCCAGCACCCGTTCCGCCTCTTCGATGTCCTTGTCGGTGTCGCCGCTGGCGAGCGTCCAGGCGACCGGCAGTTCGTCGCGGTGGCGACCGCCCAGCAACTCGGAGACCGGCAGGCCGACACGCTTGCCCATGGCGTCGAGCAGGGCGGTTTCGACCGCCGACTTGGCGAAATGGTTGCCGACGACGACGCGGCCGATCTTCGCCATGGTCTGGCCGACGCGGCAGGGATCGCTGATCTTGAGGATGGGTTCGAAGTAGGTGTCGATCGCGAGCTTGATGCTTTCCGGGCTCTCGTCGCCGTAGCTGAGGCCGCCGATCGTCGTTCCTTCACCGATACCGATGATACCATCAGAGCAATGAATGCGAACGATAACGATGGTCTGGCGGTGCATCGTCGCCATCGACAATACATGAGGCCTGATGGTCGGAAGATCGACCAGAAAAGTATCTATGTTATTGATTTTCAACATTGCCTTGGTGTTCCTTGCTCTCCCTGGTGAGCGATAGTTAATCCTTGTATGTCGAAAAGAAAAATACCAAGTTTGTCTGAAACGATACCCTGGAGGTATGCAATGGAGATTCGCCACCTCCGCTACTTCGTCACCGTCGCACGGGAGCGGAATTTCACCCGAGCCGCCGAGAAGCTGCACATCGCCCAGCCGCCGCTGAGCCGTCAGATCCAGCAGCTTGAGGAGGAGGTCGGCATGGTTTTGTTCGACCGGGACAGCCGCCCGCTTCGCCTGACGGAAGCCGGCCGCCTGCTATACGAGCACGCGGCCCAGGTCCTCGAGCGCTTCGACGACCTGCGAACCATGATGAAGCGCTTCCGCGAAGCGGAGCGCCCACGCTTCGTCATCGGCTTCGTCGCCTCGACCATCTACGCGGCACTGCCGAACCTGATCCGACGTTTCCGCGCGAAAACGCCGGGGCTCGATGTCAGCCTCGTCGAGATGGTCAGCCTGGAACAGATCGCGGCCCTGAAGGAAGGCCGGATTGATGTCGGGTTCGGCCGCATACGCCTTGACGACCCGGCGGTGCGCCGTGATGTCCTGCGTGAGGAACGGCTGGTGGTCGCCCTGCCGCTGAGCCACCCGCTTCTGGAGCGGGAAGGGCCGCTGAACTTCACCGAGCTGGCGGGCGAACCGCTGATCCTGTACCCACGGGTGCCGCGCCCGAGCTACGCGGATCAAGTGATCTCGATCTTCCGCGATCGGGGTCTGGAGCCGAACATCGCCCATGAAGCCCGCGAGTTGCAGACGGCGATCGGCTTGGTCGCGGCGGAAGTTGGCATCTGCATCGTGCCGACTTCGGTGCAGCGCCTGCGCCGGGATGACATCGTCTACCGTGAACTTTCTGAACAAAACATCACGTCGCCGATCATCATGAGCCGTCGTGTCAACGATCAGTCACCGGAACTGGCCGTTATGTCGAGAGTGATCATGGAAGCGTATGCGGAATGGGGATGGCAGATACCTGAGGGACTGGATACGTGAATTATCCATTGTGTGCTTCAGAACCTGTTCGCAGACGTCTCGCCGCCATGGTGCGCGGAGACCCAAAGGTAACATTGGCACCGTCAACTCAGGTGCTGGGACTTGCAGAGGCGGGTAGTTGGCGAATATGGGACGGCGTTGACGACGATCCCTGCTATTTCCTACGTCCGCTACCAGTTCCCTGCTGAATTGATCAGCTATGCGGTTCGCCGTTATCTTCGTTTTCCGCTAAGCTCAAGTGTCGTCGAGGAGATGCTGGGGCACCGTCAAGTTGGCGGCGGACGAGCTGGCGGGAGTGGTCGTGTCGGGTTATAGAACACCATGACGACGCCTCGTGATCGCCGCTATGCCGGTTACCGCTTTCCCGCCGAGGTCGGTCATCGCGATGGCGGTGTGGCTCTAATTCCGGTTCCCCTTGAGCCTGCGGATGGTGGAGGAGATGCGCGCGGCCCACGGGATCACCGTCAGCCACCAAGCGGTGCGGCAGTGGGCCCTGAAGTTCGGCCGCAGCACCGCGAATCAGTTGCGTCGGCGGGCCCCACGCCGAGGCGACAAGTGGCACCTCGACGAGGTTGTCCTGACTATTGCCGGCAAGAGGCACTACCTGTGGCGGGCAGTCGACCGGGACGGCTTCTTGCTTGACGCGCTCGTCCAGAGCCGGCGCGGCGCCAAAGCGGCCAAGCACATCGTCATGAAGCTACTGAAAGGTTCGCGCTATGCTGCGGATTGACCTTGCGCTCCCTGGCCGGCCAACGCAGAAGGTTGAAACCCTGATCGCCGTCACCGTCATCAACCGAATGCTCGACCTCGGACGCCCAGACTCCGTCCGCGCCACTTGAAGATCACCGAACCAGGGAGAAATCGGTGCTCGTCGGCCTCCATACACGAGCAGCGTCACGCCTATGGCAACAGAAAGCGCCTCGCCCGGCTCATCTCCAACTCGGCGACCGTCGCCTTGGCGAGGACAACCAGATCCCTCTGGTCGGCCTCCGGAAACTGTCTTGGAATTTCATCGATGATGCAGAAGGAGCCGATCGCCTGTTGTTTGTAGATCAGGGGCGCACCGGCGTAGAAGCGGATCCTGGGCGGACCGATGACCAAGAGGTTGTTCACGAACCGCGGATCGAAATGCGCATCCTCGACCACGAGAACCTGCCGCTGCTGGATGGTATGGTCGCAGAAGGCATGCTCGCGCGACGTCTCCCCAACATCCAAGCCAGCCTTGGCCTTGAACCATTGGCGAATTTCAGCGACCAGGGAAATGAAGGCGGTTGGAACCATGAAGCGCTGACGGGCGAATTCCACAAGT
>NZ_AVFL01000057.1 GCF_000576635.1 Skermanella stibiiresistens SB22 | reverse complement strand
CGGGGCGGCACCGCCCCGCCAAGCCGAGCACGCAACCTGCTGACCCCTATTTCGCTGTCTCACTCCAAGGGTTCACTTCAGTTTCTCTGTCATGACCCAGGGGAGCAAGGAGTTGTAATCGATCATCCCACGACCCCGGCCGATGGTTTCCAGGGCGTAAAAACAATAAAAACAGGGACCGTAAAAACAGGGACCGTAAAAACAGGGACGGACCCCTGTTTCACTGCGGCCTTCGCCCCTCTACCGCCCGGAAAGCTTCATATAGTCCACGAACGCCCGGAGCGCCGCCGGCATGTTCGCCCTGTTCGGGTAATAGAGATGGAAGCCGGGGACGGGTTCGCACCACTCCTCGAGGACCCGCACGAGGTCACCAATCGCCAGATACGGCCGCACAACCGTCTCCGCGAGAAAGGCGATCCCGATCCCTCGCAACGCGGCGGATAGCAGAAGGTCGGTGTCGTTGAGTGTCAGGACATCCTCGACGGCGACGCTGACGCGTCCTTGGGGACCTTCGAAGCTCCAGGGGAACGCGGTGCCGCTCTTCTCCCACTTGTAGGTCAGGGTGCGGTGGCCGGCGAGTTCGTGAGGGGACGCGGGAGGCGTGTGCTCGTTGAAATAGGATGGTGTGCCGACCACGGCCATGCGGAAATCCGGGGTGAGGCGGATGGCCACCATATCCTGGCCGATTCGATGTCCAGCGCGGATGCCGGCATCGAAGCCTTGGGCGACCACGTCCGTCATGTCGTTATCGATGACGAGGTCGAGGCGGACATCCGGGTAAGCGGACAGGAAGCCAGCGAGCTTGGGCATGATCGCGACCGTCGCCGCCACGCGTGGCAGATTGATACGCACGGTTCCTTTCGCGCTTTCCTGGAACGCCCCAACCTGCCGCACGGCTTCGTCCATTCCGGCGATCAGCGGTTGGATCTGGGTCTGGAGTGACTGTCCGGCTTCCGTGAGGGCGACACTGCGGGTCGTGCGGGTCAGGAGACGAACTCCCAATCGTTCCTCAAGGGTCCGAATGGTGCGGCTGAGCGCGGATGGCGAAATCTTCAACCGCGTCGCCGCCCGGCGGAAGTTCCGCTCGTCGGCGACCGCTAGGAACGCCCGGATCTCGCTGAACTCCGCCGCCGTCATCATAGGCTCCAAACGCAACAACCCATGCCGATAATGGATCATTCCGATCACAGTGGGAATGTTCCAGATTGCTGGCGAAGCGGCGCCTCCCTGGGGTCGTCAGGCAAGCCTGGGGTCGTCAGGCAAGATGGAGGGAACGATGGGCGGGATGTTGCGGTGGGAGATGGACGCGGTCGGCAGGGAGCATCTCGAACTCAGGGAGGTTCCCATTCCGGTGCCGGCACGGGGCGAGGTGCTGATCAAGGTGGGGGCGGTGGCACTCAATTATCGCGACAAGATGGTGGTCGAGACCGGTCGCGGCCTTCCGCTGCGCTTTCCCTTCACCCCGGGGTCCGATCTGGCGGGAGAGGTGGTCGGGCTTGGGGAAGGCTCTTCCCGCCATGCCATCGGCGACCGGGTGATCTCGATCGCCACACCCGACTGGATCGACGGCCTTCGCCCTGGAACCGCGCGCACGCCGGCCTACCAGACCCTTGGCGGCTTCTATCCCGGGGTGCTCGCCGAGTATGTCGCGATGCCGGAAAACTGGTTCGTCAGGGCTCCGGGCACATTGCGGGACTGGCAGGCCTGCACTCTGCCGGTGGCGGGTCTGACCGCCTGGTTCGCCCTTGTGGAACGGGCGGGCGTCAGGGCCGGTGATACGGTGCTCATACCGAGCACCGGTGGCGTGGCGCTGTTCGGAATCCAGATCGCCAAGGCGAACGGGGCGGAGCTGATCGTCCTCGGCGCTAGTGGGAACGAAGCGCGCGCCCGAGCGCTGGGAGCCGACCACTATATTCGCCGCGACCGGGAGGATTGGATGGAGGAGGTCTACCGCATCACCTGTGATCGCGGGGTGGACCACGTGCTCGAAGTGGTGGGCGGGGCGCATCTCGGTCAGTCCGTGCGGCTCGCCGCGGTGGGCGGACACATTTGCCAGATCGGTGCTCTCGACGGTTGGGACATCAGCGCGCCCGCGATGCCGCTGATGCTCAAGGACATGACGATCCACGGCATCGGCACCGGCAGTCGGACCGCCCTTGAACGTTTTGTCAGGGCGATCGACCGAACCGGGATCGTTCCGGTCGTTGATTCGCGATATCCGCTCGCGGAACTGGAGGCCGCCTTTGATCACCTCGACCGTGGGCCCTTCGGCAAGGTGGTGATCGACATGGCGGCGTGAGCGGGGGAGCGCGCATAAAATGGTGGTCTGTCCCCAGTTTGGACGTTCCCTCCCTCAGGTGGCGTTCGGGCGGGGAGTCCCGTCAGCGGTGGCGGCGGAGGGGGTATCCGCTTTGCCGAGGTCGGCGATGTAGCGGGTCATCATGGGGGTCATGCCATAGCGCTCGGTTTCCAGCTCCCTCGCGAGCGTGAAGTCCGGTTCGGCCGCTTTCAGCCGCGCCATCGCCTGTCGCGCCGTGTCGAGACGGCCCCGGCGGACATCGACGGCCACCGCTATCCGCAGGCAGTTTCCGCGTTGGTCGCCATTGATCAGGCAGTCGCCGAGCGCCGCCGCGGCGTCGTCGAGCCGGTCGGCCGCATAGAGCGCTTGGGCCTGAATGAAGGCGTAGTAGTTCGGTGCCATGGGATGCAGCAGCCGGGCACGCTCGGCGTTGTCGGCGGCCTGCTGGTAGGAACTCGCGCGGAGCTGGGCCTTGGCGAGCATCGCGAGGTTCTCGGGATCGTTGGGGTTCAGGGCGACGGCGCGTTCCGCCGCTTGGAGCCCGGCTGGATAGTCACGGCTGGCGGAGAGGCCGAACGCCAGCACCCGATAGGCTAGCGCCAGATCCGGTTGCAGCCGGATCGCCTCGCGGGCGGCGGCGATCCCGGTCGCTATGTCGAGCTTGGTCGCGGTGCCGGTCACCCCGACGACCTGGTCGACGATCAGGTTGAGCCCAAAATAGGCGTGCGCCGCCGCGTATTGGGGGTCCAGGACCAGCGCTTGACGGAGCAGGTCGCGCGCGTCCAGCACCGATGCCGGGTTGGCATCCGCGTGGGCGTGGGCCTCGCGCGCGCGGAGGACGAGATCGTAGGCCCTGAGGTTGTCGGTCGGCCGCCGCATGACCGAGGCGATCTCGGATCGTCCGACATAGGAGACCAGCGAGGCCACGATCTCGGCGGTCAGTTCGGTTTGGACGGCGAAAACATCCTCCAGGCGCCGGTCATAGGTCTTCGCCCACAGATGGGTTCCCGTCTCGGCGTCGATCAACTGGGCCGCCACGCGCAGCTGATCGCCCTGGCGGCGGGCGCTTCCCTCGACGACGTAGCGGGCCCGGAGGGACTTGCCGACATGCCGGATGTCGGCGGCCCGTTCGCGCAGCGCGAAGGTCGAGTTACGCGCGATCACCGCCAGTTCGGGGTTGCGGGACAGTTCGGTGATCAGATCCTCGCTCAACCCGTCGGTGAAGTAGGACTGCGCGGGGTCGCCACTCATGTTGTCGAACGGCATCACCGCCACGGACGGCCGGCTGTCGGTGGGGCTGGAGCGGAACGCGGGGAAATCGGCGATCCACTGTCGGGCCGGTGCGAAGGACCCCACGGCGGCGGCCATCACCGCGACGGCCGTTCCGGCGAGAATCATCCACCCGGCGGTGGCCAGACGCCGCCACCCGCTCGACTTTGCCGTCCTGGCGTGTGCCACGGCGCTGGGTGTGGATTCAATGGTGACCGCGTAGACTTCCAGTCCATTGGGCATGTTCTTGGCCGCGCGGTGGCCGATCCGCCGGAAGGATCGGCCCGCAGTTTTCTCGGCGCATCTGAAGACGGAATCGCTGACATAGATCGACCCCGGCTCGGCCATTGTTTCCAGCCGGGCCGCGATGTTGACGCCGTCGCCGAAGGTGTCGCCGTCCTCCTCGATGACGTCGCCAAGATGCAAGCCGATGCGAAGCTGGAGACGGCTGGTCTGGAGGGTTTGCTGGATCACCGCCGCGGCGTCCAGCGCCTCGTGGACGCTGGTGAAGGTCGCCAGGAAGCCGTCGCCGATCTCCTTGAAGATCCGTCCGTCGTGGGCGTCGACGATCGGGCCCAGGATCTCGTGGAACATCGCGCGGAGTTCGCGGTAGGTTCCGGCTTCGTCGTCGGCCATCATCCTGCTGTAGCCGACGACATCGCCAGCCATGATCGCGGCGAGCTTGCGTCTCAAATCCCGGCCTCCCAAGGAGTCACCATCAAGCCAACGGTCCGTCGTTCGATCGCCCGCCCGGGATCTCGTTTCCGCGAAGGGGCCAAGGCCGATCCGCCGGCGAGGCTGGTTTCGGTCGCGTGAGCCGGGGGATGGTAACATGGAAGGAGCGCTTCAGAAAGGGACTGAACCGCGGCGGGGCCCGGGACACGGATCCAACAGATTGAGAGTATCCGGTTCAATCCGACCCGCTTCCGCCCGCCGATCCTTGATTTCTCGTTTGGATTGCTAGCTTATGATTCCATTCGTCCTAGGGAGGGCGCGGATTTATTATCTTGGGTCGGCACCATGCTGCGATTGCTTCTCGCCACGTTCGCCTTGGCCATGCCGCTCTCCGCGGGCGAGATCGGGGAGGCGTTCGGTCAGGGTCGGCCAGCCAGTTCTCCGGTCGAACTGGCGCGTGTGGCGGAGACGCTGAGTCCCGGCGAATGGGTCTGGGCGCCGGAGATCGCACCCTCCGGCCCGATCCTGATCTATGTGAATTTGTCCGATCAACTGGCGACGGTGTACCGCAATGGGGTGCGCATCGGCGTGAGCACCATCTCGTCGGGCAAACCCGGCCACGAGACCCCGACGGGCGTGTTCTCCATCCTCCAGAAGGACGCTTTCCACCGATCGACCAAATATCATAACGCACCGATGTTCTACATGGAGCGCCTGACCTGGGACGGTGTGGCCCTGCATGCCGGGGGATTGCCGGGTTATCCCGAAAGCCACGGCTGCGTTCATCTGCCGCTGGAGTTCGCCCGCCTGCTGTTCGGCGTGACCAACTTCAGCGCGACCGTGGTTGTCGCCGGGGATGCCGCGCACCGTGTCGGCGCCATCTCCGCCGGCATCGCGGCGCCGTTCGTCCCGGCGGGCTACCCGGCGGACGTTCCGCACCTGGAGGGGGCATGGCGCTGGACGCCGGAGCTTTCGCCCGACGGCCCGATCACCGTGATCCTATCGAAGTCCGATCAGGAGGCCGTGGTCCTGCGGAATGGCATCGAGATCGGGCGTGGACGGATCCAGTTGGACGACCACGATGACGCGGTCCATGTGCTGACCCTCACGCAAAACCCCGATGGTGGTCGGCGTTGGATCTATGCGGGCCTGCCGGGCCATGAATCGGAGAAGGGGGCGACCCTGGCCGATGCCGAGATCGGCCGGCTCCGAGCGCCACGCCCCTTCTACGATCGCGTCGAGGCGAGCCTCAAGCGCGGCGACAGCGTTGTCGTGACGCCGGCACCGATTGGCGACGGCGCGGTCGGTCACCGGCTGACGATCATCGACGCGATGGGCGAGCCCAAGGCCAGTCATCCGTAGCTGGGCAGCGATCTTCCGCTCCGGGCCGTCCGTATAGGGAAGCTACGTTCCCATTCATCGCGCTTGATCTCAGCGGCGCAGACCGAATTTTGACAATTTTTACGGTATAGATGGTGTCAACCTTCTCAGATTTTTTTGCACTGCTAAAAATTTTTCTATTGATAGGAGAACAAGTTGTTGTTCGGAAAATTTCCCGGACGTTCCCCGATCCTGGTCGGTTTGGTGCTGTCCGGTTGCTCGTCCGCGCCCGTCGAGGATCTTCCCATGAACGTCGGCAACGGAGTTGGTAGTCAATACGGCAATTACGCCGCGCGGATGGACGGGAAATGCGCGGTCCTGCGGGGGAACGCTGTGTCATCTTCAACTGGGATCGTCCGTTCTCAAGGGATCTCGCCATCCGCCTGAGGTCCGCATCGTGTGAATCGCGGGAACGGCCCGGCCGGATGATCAGCTCGGAACTCTCCCGTACCGTCATACCAATAGCGGAGAGCAACTTGATCGAGGAGAAGGACGAAGCCAACCGATAGCAAGGCAGTCCAAGGGACCTCGACGCGGAGATCGAGGTGTGGGCGGCAGTGAACGCAAGGGTAATCCATGCACGACCAAGCAACATAGAATTTTACATTAAAGCTTGTTATCCCCTGGCGCAAGTAGGCAAGCTGGTCCAGCGGGCGTCCGTCCGCGCAGGCCGAATGGGCGTTATGTCGATTTTTAGAAAGGGAAAGTGATCATGACACAAGTCACAGTCAATGTGGTCTACCTACAAGCGTATGATGATGAGGATCAGGCTGAGAGCACCCTGACGCTCAGCTTCGTTACTTACGCGGGGGAGCATACATTCGTATTGGGCGACGACGATGCCCAATGGAACGTCAACACCACGCAAGCCTGAGCCAACGACACCGTGTGCACCATCGGCGCGGAGGGGACCACCGACGTGGTGCGGATCACGCCGATGAGCCTCACCTGGATCTCGAACACGGCGTCGGACCTGTTCTCCATCGCCGGGGGCGACTACAAGATCACGTTCAGCCGATCCTGATCATGGGACGCGGCGGCTGTCAGCCGATGGCTTCGGTCAGCATGCGTTCGTAGTCCTCGACGGTGGCGGGCCGGGCGTTGGTCGCGTGGGAGTGGTCCTCGATCGCGGCGCGGGCAATGGCCGGGACGATGGCGCGGGTGACGCCCATTTCGGCCAAGTTTTTGGGGAGGCCAAGCCTGCCGCTGAGCCGCTCGAAGTAATCGGCCAGGTCGGCGTCGGCGGCAAGGCCAAGGGTGGCGCGGATGACTGCGTACTTCGCTTCGGCGTGGCTCTGGTTGAAGCGGAGCGTGACCGGCAGGATGACGGCGTTGAGGGTGCCGTGGTGCAGTGACAGATCCTTGAGGCCGCCCAGCGGGTGGGACAGGGCGTGGACGGCGCCCAAGCCCTTCTGGAAGGTCAGGCCACCTTCCAGCGCCGCCATCATCATCTGGTGACGCGCGTCGCGGTCGGAGCCGTTGGCGGCGGCCTTCTCGATGTTGTCGACCGCGCGTTTCAGCCCGTCGAGCGCTATCGCCTCGGCCGGCGGGTTGTCGCGGGGGCTGAGGTAGGTTTCGACGCAATGGGTGACGGCGTCCATCCCCGTCGCGGCGGTCAGCCAGCGCGGCAGGCCCAACGTCAGCTCGGGGTCGCAGACCGCCCGCTTGGGGATCAGGTGGGGGGAGATGAAGCCCAGCTTCCTGCCATCCCGCAACGTGATCAGGGAGGCGCGGCCGACCTCGCTGCCGGTTCCCGCCGTGGTCGGGACGGCGATGACGGGCGCCACCGCGGCTGTGATCCGGGGAATGCCGCCCCGGATGGCGGCGTAGCGTTCGAGCGGCCCGTCATGGGCGGCCAGCAGGGCGACACCCTTGGCCAGGTCGATCGGCGATCCGCCGCCGACGGCGATCAGGCCGTCGCAGCCGTGCTCGCGATAGACGGCCAGCGCGTCCTCGACCGCTTCCTCGGTCGGGTTGGTCGGCGTGCGGGTGAAGACCGGCGGGCTGGCGGAGCCCTCCAGCAAAGCGGTGATCTGGCCTACGATGCCGGCCTTCGCCACGCCCTCGTCGGCGATGATCAAGGGCTTCGCGATGCCCAGTTCGGCCAGGTCCTGCGGGATGCCCTGGATGGCGCCGAACTCGAAACGGATTGTCGTCAGGTAGGAAATGACAGGCATGACGTCCACGGACCGGGTGAGGGGAGGGCGTTGGTGGAGGATGAGCTTGTTGTCGATCGCCGAGCCTGTCAATCCCATCGACGGCTTCATCGCGGCCCCGTCGTCAGGCGGGTCGCCATTCTATCGGGGGAGGCGGAACCTTTCGGCAACGATCTGGTTTACCGTGTCCACGACCGAGGGCGACCAAGTTGTTTGACGCGAGACTAGAGCAAAGCAACGAACACTCCGAGCTGAGGGAAGATATCAAGCGGTTCATCCTGGATCAGGGATTCCCTTGTGTTGGCGCGAAATCCGCCGTCCAAAAGGGGAAAATGACCGTTTATGTCGCGCGGAGCATCGAAAGTACCTGGGACGACGTCGCGATCCAGGACAAGTTGATGCGGTTCGCGTGGGAATACACGCTGGAGCCGACCGTCTTCACCAGTTTCGCCGTTGTTTTCGAAGGTCCGCTCGGCCTCGACGAGGAAACATTCGAGCGGCGGTTGTGGGACAGGATCCAGTCGCTGACCGACAAGGACGCCTGGCGCGGCCAGAGCCACGATCCCAAGGTGAGCGCCGATCCGGACGATCCGCACTTCGCCCTCAGCTTCGGTGGGCAGGCGTTCTTCGTCGTGGGGCTGCACCCCCAGGCCAGCCGTCCGGCCCGCCGGTTCTCGCGTCCGACCATGGTCTTCAACCTGCACGCCCAGTTCCAGATGCTGCGCGAGCAGAACCGGTATGAGAAGCTGCGCGAGGTCATTTTGGACCGCGACGTCAAGCTGGCCGGCGACATCAATCCGATGCTGGCGCGGCATGGCGAAAGCTCCGAGGCGCGGCAATACAGCGGCCGGATCAGCGAGGCGGGCTGGGCCTGCCCCTATAGCAGGAAGGGTACGGCGGCCGCGACCGGGCAGGACATTCTGGAAACCATCGTGAAGGGAGGCGTGACGCGCCATGGCGGTTGAGACACGGGACGCCGTTGGCGTCATTCCACCGCGCAGCGGCGCCGCGTTCGAATTGGCGGCCGGCGACGAGCTGACCGTGATCGACGCCGAGGGCGGACAGGTCGCCGACCTGCTCGCGGTGTCGCGCGAGGACATCCGCGAGATGCTGTCATCCGGCCGCACCTTGGACTACGCTGAGCGGATCTATCTGACGACCGGTGACAAGCTGTACTCCAACCGCTCCAACGTGATGCTGGAGATCGTCGAGGATACCGTGGGCCGACACGATTTCCTGCTGACACCGTGCAGCGAGGCGACGTTCCGGCTGTGCTACGACAACGAGCCGCCGCACCAGGGCTGTCATGGCAACCTCGCCGCGGCGCTGCGTCCCTATGGGGTGGAGGACGACGCCATTCCCGTGGCGTTCAATTGTTTCATGAACGTGCCGGTGGACGGCCAGACCGGCCGGTTCAAGGTCCTGCCGCCGCTAAGCAAGGCGGGCGACCGCATCGTCTTCCGGGCCCGGATGGATCTGGTGATCGGCCTGACGGCGTGTTCGGCGCCGGCCAGCAACGGCGGCAGCTTCAAGCCGATCCACTACGCCGTGCGGAAGACGGGGGAGGAGTGATCCGAGCCTCAGCCGATGCCGTGGCCGGTGTCGAGTTTGGCGAAGAATTCCTGGGCGACGGTGGCGAAGGCGTGGGCTAGGCGGGTTGGGGCGGTGCGGATGGGGGAGCCGAGGATCGCGCGTTGTGGCGGGACGGCGTCGGCCAGGGGGCGGCGGATCAGGCGGCGGCCGTCATAGGCGTGGTCGCCGTGGGGGCGGGTGACCAGGATGCTGACGCCGTGGCCATTGGCGACCATGCCGCGCAGGGTTTCCAGCGAGGCGCAGCGCAGGATGGTCGCCGGCATCACGTCGGTCATGCGGAACAGCGACAGGAAGTAGTCGCGGCTGTGCGGCAGGTCGATCAGGACGAAGGGTTCCTCGGCCAGCCGGCGTAGCGGCACCTCGGGCAGGGCTGTCAGGGGATGGCCCTCCGGCAGCAGGGCGTAGGGCTGGAAGGTGGCCAAGGGCGTGCGGGTCATCTCGCCGATCGTGTCGAGGTCGTAGAGCAGGGCGATCTCGATGGCGCCGCTGTCGAGGTCGCGGCGGATCTGGTCCAGGTTCAGCTCGCGCATGCGGACCCTGACCTTGGGATGGGCCTCGCCATAGGCCCTGAGCAGTCCGGGCGCGAAGGCGGGCGCCAGGGTCGAGAAGACGCCGACCTCCAAGTCGCCGGACAGCACATCGTCGGCGTCGGTGCCGGAGACGGAGTTGGCCAGCGCCAGCAGGTGGCGGACCTCCGCCAGCTTGCGGCGGCCGAACGTCGTCAGATCGACGCCCTGGGCGTGGCGGCGGATGAACAGCTTCTGGCCGAACACGGCTTCCAACTGCCCGATCGCGACCGACACCGCCGGCTGCGACACGTTCAGCGTCTCTGCTGCGCGCGACGTGCTGCCGGTCTCGGCGGTCGCGACGAAGTAGCTGAGCTGGCGGAACGAGAACTGGATCATCATTTTTAATTCAGGTTATTTCCAAGCAATATTTTATTGATTCTATCCGGTCGTCAAGCATGGGGAAATCGACCCGCTGACCGAGGCCCATCCCATGCATCCGTTTTCCACCGAAGAGGACCGCGCCGTCGCCGAGGGCGTCCGCCGGTTCGCCGAGCGTGTCGTGGCACCACGCGCCCGCGCCATCGACGAGGACGGCGTCTTCGCCGGGGAACACTTGGCCGCCCTGGCGGAGATCGGCCTGCTCGGCATGAACCTGCCGGAGCGCTGGGGTGGGGCTGGCGTGTCCGCCGTTGGGCTGTACCTGGCGGTCGAGGCGCTGGCGGGCGCCTGCGCGTCCACCACGTCGATGGTGACGGCGCATTTCCTGGCTGGCGACGCCATCCTGATCGGCGGTGACGATGTCCAGCGGGCCGAGTGGTTGCCGGCCATGGCGGCGGGAAGGGCGCTGGGCGCCTTCGCGCTGACGGAACCGCGCGCGGGCTCAAACCCGGCGGACATGTCGACCAAGGCGGTACCGGACGGGCAGGGCGGCTATCGGCTGTCGGGCGTCAAGCATTTCATCTCCAACGCCGGGGCGGCCGATCTGCTGGTCGTGTTCGCGATCACCGATCCCGCCGCCGGGCATCGCGGCATCAGCGCCTTCGTGGTCGACCGGACGATGCCGGGCGTCAGCGTGGGCAAGGCGGAGCCGACCATGGGCCTGCGCGGCGGACATGTCTTCGAGGTCGCGTTCGAGGACTGCGCGTTGCCGCCGGGCCGGCGGCTGGGAACCGAGGGATCGGGGTTCCGGACCGCCATGAAGGTGCTGGACAACGGCAGGATCGAGGTGGCGGCGACCTCCACCGGGATAGCGGCGGCGGCGCTCGACGCCGCCGTGGCCTGGGCCAAGGTCCGCGAGGTCGATGGCGCGCCGATCGGGCGGTTCCAGGGGCTTCAATGGATGCTGGCCGACATGGCGACCGAGTTGGAGGCGGCGCGGGTGCTGGGTCTGCGGGCGGCGCGGCTGCGCGCCGATGTCCAGCGGTTCTCGACCGAGGCGTCGATGGCGAAGCTGTTCGCGTCGGAGGCGGCGGGGCGGATCACCGACAAGGCGATCCAGATCCACGGCGGCTATGGCTATTCGCGAGAGATGCCGCTGGAGCGCTACGCCCGCGACGCCCGGATCATGCGGATCTACGAAGGCTCGTCCGAGATCCAGCGCAACATCATCGCGCGCGGGCTTTTGGCGTGAATCTAAGCAAATCCTGGGAGCAACCTGCCTCTGTGTGGATCAAACAGATCATTCCGGAGATTTTTTGAAACAGTTGTTGCACACACCGGGATATGCCGTTAACGTTTTGGTCATGGACCTCGACGCCTTCATCACCACGACCAAGACGCAGTTCGACGGGCTGCCCGGCCGCATCCAGCTGGCGGCGCGGTTCGTGCTCGACAACCCGCGCGAGGTGGCGCTGCTGTCGATGCGCGAACAGGCGCGGCGGATCGGGGTGCCACCCGCGACCATGACCCGGCTGGCGCGGCATCTTGGCCTCCAGGGGTATGACGACATCCGGGCGCTCCACGCCGACGCGATCCGCGACCGTCCCGAGCCGTTCGGCGGGCGCGCCGAGGACCTGATGCGCCAGCATGACCAGGTCGGCGCCGCGGGAGTGGCGTCCGAGATGGTCGAGACGCTGGCCGCCCATGTCGCCAATATCGGCAAGGGCGCCCAGGGCGACCGACTCCTGGCCGCCGCGGAGGTGCTGGCCGCCGGCAAGCGCATCTTCTGCATGGGTCAGCGCGGGTCGTTTCCCGCCGCTTTTCAATTCGCCCATATCCTGGCGTTCTTCAGCGACCGCGCCATCCTGATCGAGACGATGTCGGCCCTGAGCGCCACCCCGATCCTGGATGCCGGACCGGACGATGCCTTGCTGGTGGTCAGCTTCTTCCCCTGCGCCCGGCAGGTGGTGGAGACGGTCGCCTTCGCCCGGCGCCAAGGCGTCAAGGTGGTGGTGATCACCGACAGCGAGGCGGCGCCGGTCGCCCGGATGGCCGATATCTCGATCGTCGTCGGCAAGCGGTCGCCGTCCTTCTTCGACACCTTCACCCCGGCCTTCGCCGCCTGCGAGGTGCTGGTCGCGCTGGTCGCCGGCCGGCACCCGGGCGACGTCCCCGCCAAGGTGAAGGAGACCGAGGCGCGGCTGTGGGAACTGAAGACTTGGTGGAACCCCGGAGAGGACCTGCCGCCCGTCACCGCCACCAGACCAGAATAAGCACAACCAAGCGGCATCAAGACCGCGGAGGCCACGCCGGCCGGAACGCCCCGGATGGGGCTGCCGGCCGATCACGAAGACCCAATCCGTGAAGGAGACCGAGATGAAGAAGACGCTGTACGGCGCCCTGGGCGCGCTTGCGACCGCGATGGTGGCCCTCACCCAGCCGGCGCTGGCCGACGGCACGCTGCGGCTGGCGATCCCGTCCAACATCAACACGTTCGACGTCGCCAAGACCAAGCTGGGCGAGGAGTACATCCTCAACTTCCTGATGTTCAGCGGCCTGACCGAGGTCGATGGCAAGGGCGGCGTCAAGCCCGATCTGGCCGAGAGCTGGACCGCCAGCGACGACCAGAAGGTCTGGACCTTCAAGCTGCGTCCGGGCGTCAAGTTCCACAATGGCCGCGAACTGGAGGCCGAGGACGTCAAGGCGACCATCCTGCGCGTCATGGACAAGGCGACCGGCTCGACCGCCCGTGTCAACTTCGACGTGGTCGACACGATCGAGATCCTGGACAAGACCCAGATCCGCTTCACCCTGAAGATCCCCTATGCCGGCTTCGCCGAGATCCTGGGCGACCGCCAGGTTCGGATCCTGCCGCGCGACAAGATGGACACGGTCGCGACCGAGCCGGTCGGCACCGGCCCGTTCATGTTCAAGGCGTTCCGCCCCGGCGACCGGATCGAGCTGGTCAAGAACCCGGACTACTTCATCAAGGGCGAGCCCAAGCTGGACGCCATCACCATCCGGATCATGCCGGAGAGCGCCGCGCAGGTGTCGGCGCTGTCGACCGGCGAGCTGGACTTGGTGTGGTCGCTGCCGCTGGAATCGCTGGAGCAGTTCAAGGGTAGCGGCGACGTGGTGATCGACAGCGTTCCGACCTCCACCTGGGACGGCTTGATCATGAACTCGGCGGTGCCACCGTTCGACGACGCTCGTGTCCGCAAGGCCGTGGCGCTGTCGATCGATAAGGCCGCGATGGTCGATTTCGCGCTGTATGGCGAGGGCACGCCGACCCACACCATGATCCCGCCGTCGCATCCGTACTACAATTCGGAGCTGCCGCTGCGCCAGCAGGATCTGGCCCAGGCCAAGGCGCTGCTGGCCGAGGCCGGCCACGCCGACGGCTTGAAGGTCACGCTCTACCTGCCGAACGGCCGGCCGACGCGCGAGCGCATGGGTGTCGCCGCCCGCGAGTTCCTGAAGGAGGTCGGCATCGACGCCGAGCTGCAGCGGGTGCCGTGGGACAAGTTCGTCAAGGAGATCGAGGGCAAGGCCGGTTTCTACGCCGACGGTTTCTATAGCCGCCCGACCACGGACACCTCGGTCTATCCGTTCTACCACTCCACCGGCTCGTGGAACACGCAGCTGTGGAACTACAAGAACGCCGAGGTCGACAAGGTGCTGGACGCCGCCCGCGCTTCCGCCAGCAGCGACGAGCGCGCGGCCCTGTACAAGAAGTTCCAGGCCCTGGTGGAGGCCGATCCGGCCGGCGCCATCCCCTATGTGCAGAACCACGTCAACGCGTATCGCAAGAACGTCAAGGGCTTCCATTCCAGCCCGATGATGTGGATGGACCTGCGCCAGACCACCGTCAACTGACCCCGTCTCCCACGCGGGCCGGACGACCGTCCGGCCCGATCGACGGCGACCCAGCGGGGGGAGACGCACCATGACCCTGTACTTCCTGAAACGCCTGATCGGGATCGTTCTGATCCTGTTCGTGATGTCGCTGCTCGTCTTCGGCATCACCCAGATCATGCCCGGCAACGTCGCGACCATCCTGGCGGGACAGTTCGCCGACGCGTCGACCGTCGCCGCGATCGAGCAGCGTCTTGGTCTCAACGATCCGGCCTATCTGCAATACTGGCGCTGGTTCTCCGGCGTGGTGGTCGGCGACTTCGGCCAGAGCCTGGTGATGGAGCGGCCGGTGCTGCCGCTGATCCTGGAGGCCTTCGCGTCGTCGGCGATCCTGGCGGGGCTGGCTTTCGTGCTGGTGACGGTGTTCGGCATCACGCTGGGCGTCGTGGCGGCGGTGCGCGAGAATCGGTTCAGCGACCACGCGGTCTCGGTCTTCTCGTATATCGGCATCTCGGTGCCGGAGTTCTTCTGGGGCATCGTGGCGATCCTGGTGTTCGCCCGCTATCTCGGCTGGCTGCCGTCGGGCGGGGCGGGCAACCTGAACGATGGCGTGCTGGCCTGGGTCTCGCACCTGGTGTTGCCGGTGATCACGCTGACCTTCACGCTGATCGCCCACGTCTCGCGCCTGACCCGGTCCAGCATGATCGACACGCTGCGCAGCCAATACGTCCGCAACGCGCGGGCCAAGGGGCTGCCGGAGGGCCACGTGATCCGTCGGCACGCGCTGCGGAACGCCCTGCTGCCGACCATCACCGTGCTGGCGATCGATGTGGGCTGGCTGATGGGCAACATCGTGGTGGTCGAGGCGGTGTTCTCCTATCCCGGCATCGGGCGCCTGCTGCTGTTCGCGATCGAGCGGCACGACCTGCCGCTGATCCAGGCGGGCATCCTGCTGATCGCGGCGGTCTACTGCTTCGCCAACCTGATCGCCGACATCCTGTACGGCTATTTCAATCCGAAGATCCGCTATGGCCATGCCGCATCCTGATGCCGCTCCCTCCGAGGGAGGGCTTCCCAAGGCGGGCCGTCTCCCCCGGCGGCGGCGCCGTTTCCAAGCCATCCGCCAAGCGCCGCTGAAGCTGCTGGTCGGCGCCGTCCTGCTGACGGTGCTGGTCGCGGTCGCGGCGGCGGCTCCGTGGATCGCCCCCTATGGCTTCGAGGACATGAGCATCCTGAAGCGCCTGAAACCGCCAAGCGCCGCCAATTGGCTAGGCACCGACGAGTTCGGCCGCGACGTCTTCAGCCGCATGCTGATGGGGGCCCGGCTGTCGCTGATGATGGGCTTCGCCGCCACGGCGGTCAGCCTGGTGATCGGCGTGCCGCTGGGCCTGTGGGCCGGCTACCGGCGCGGCCCGGTGGACGAGATCATCATGCGATCGACCGACGTGCTGCTGTCGTTTCCGCCAATCATGCTCGGGCTGCTGATGCTGGCGGTGACGCCGCCGTCGCTGTGGAAGCTGATCATCGCCGTCGGCATCGTCTATGTGCCGAGCACGGTCAGGCTGACGCGGAGCATCACCCTGGGTCTGGCCGGCGAGGAGTTCGTCCAGGCGGCGCGGGCCCGGGGCGAGAAGACCTTCTACATCCTGCACGCCGAGATCCTGCCCAACGCGTGGCCGCCCATCATGGTCGAGGCCAGCCTGCGCGTGACCTTCGCCATCCTGCTGGGTGCGGCACTGTCGTTCATCGGCCTGGGCGCGCAACCGCCCAGCTCCGACTGGGGCCTGATGATCAGCGAGGCGCGGCCGCTGCTGGACCGCGCACCCTGGGTCGCCTTGGCACCCGGCCTCGCCATGGGCATCACGGTGATCGCGGTCAACCTGCTGGGCGACGGACTTCGCGAGGCGCTGGACCCACGCACGAAACGGAGGGGCGGCTGATGTCCGACATTTTGCTGGAGATCGAGAACCTCGATCTCGCCTATGACACGCCGCGCGGCACCCTGAAGGCCCTGGACGGCGTCGGCATGTCGATCCGCGCCGGCGAGACCGTCGCCGTGGTCGGTGAATCCGGATCGGGCAAGAGCACGGTGGCGCTGTCGGTGATGGGCCTGCTGGGTTCGGAGGCGACGCTGTCCGGATCGATCCGGTACCAGGGACGGGAATTGGTCGGCATGCCGGCGGAGGCCCGGCGCCTGCTGCGGGGCAGGGCGATCGGCATGGTCTTCCAGGACCCCTTCACCTCGCTGAACCCAAGCCTGACGATCGGCGAGCAGGTCTCCGAGCCGCTGGTGTTCCACCATGGGATGGACAAGCGCGCCGCCCTGGAGCGCTCGATCGCGGCGCTGGGGGAGGTGGGTTTGCCCGATCCCGCGGCGCTGGTGACCGTCTATCCGCACCAGCTGTCCGGCGGCATGCAGCAGCGCGTGCTGATCGCGACCGCGATCGTCTGCGATCCCAAGGTGCTGATCCTGGACGAGCCGACCACCGCGCTGGACGTGACGGTGGAGGCCCAGATCCTCGACCTGCTGGACCGGCTGCGGCGGGACCGCGGACTCGGCATGATGTTCATCACGCATAACCTGGGGGTGGTCAACCGCATCGCCGACACGGTCTGCGTGCTCTACGCCGGCCGGCTGATCGAGCGGGGCGCCAAGAACGCCGTGCTGGGAGCGCCGGCGCATCCCTATACCAAGGGGCTGCTGGCGTCGCTGCCCAAGCTGTCGGACGCCGGGCGGACACGCCGGATCGCACCCATCCCCGGCCGTTTCCCGGACCTGACCGAGCCGCCGGAAGGCTGCGTCTTCGCCGACCGCTGCCCATTCGTGGAAGCCCGCTGCCGCGAGCCGCAGGCGCTGGCCGCGATCGACGATGGCCGGCTGGTCCGCTGCTGGAAGAGCGACGACCTGCCCGGCTGGCCGGAGGCGGCCGCCGTGGCGCGCCGTCCCGGCCGGTCGCGGTCGGGCACCTTGCTGCGGACCGACCGGCTGACCAAGGTCTTCCGGCGTGGCAAGATCGGCGGCGGCATCGAGTGGAAGCGGAAGTTCGGCGTGTTCCCGTGGCCCGAGACGCGGACCGAGGCCGTCAACGCGGTCGACGGCATTTCGCTGGAGGTCGGCCGCGGCGAGGTCGTGGGGCTGGTCGGCGAGAGCGGCAGCGGCAAATCCACCTTCGGGCGGACGGTGCTGCGGCTGACCAACCCGACCTCCGGCGGCATCACGCTGGACGGCGACGAGATCGCCGACAAGCCGGAACAGGAGCTGGGATCGCTGCGCAAGCGGGCGCAGATCGTCTTCCAGAACCCGGACTCGTCGCTCAACTCGCGGCGCCGGGTGGGGGACGCCATCGCGCGCGCCGTGTCGCTGCACACCAATGTCCCGGCCCATCGGCGGCGGGAGCACTGCGAGGACCTGCTCGACCGGGTGGGGTTGCCGCGCGGCTATTACGACCGCTATCCGCACCAGTTGAGCGGCGGCGAGAAGCAGCGCGTCGGCATCGCCCGGGCGATCGCGACCGAGCCGGAGTTCATCGTCTGCGACGAGCCGGTCTCCGCCTTGGACGTCTCGGTCCAGGCGACCGTGCTGAACCTGCTGGACGATCTGCGCGACGAGTTGGGGCTGTCCTACCTGTTCATCTCGCACGACCTGTCGGTGGTGGCCTATATCGCCGACCGGATCGCGGTGATGTATTCGGGGCGGATCTGCGAGGTCGGCCCGACCGAGGCCGTGCTCCAGCCGCCCTACCATCCCTATACCGAGGCGCTGCTGTCCGCCGTGCCCCTGCCGACACCCGGCGAGGAATTCGGCGAGCGGGTCAAGCTGCGCGGCGACCGGCCGCCCTCCGCCTCGGAGCGGACCGGCTGCCCGTTCCACACCCGCTGCCCGCGCAGCCTCGGCGCCCTGTGCGAGACGACGCCGCCGCCGGTGATCGAGCCGGCGCCCGGCCACCGCATCGCCTGTCACCTCGACATCGGCGAGCTGAATTCCCTTCCTCCCCTTCAAATACCGCGAACCAGGAAAGCATCATGACCACCGCATTGACCAACCCGCCCAAGCATGGTCACAAGAGCCTGTTGTACTCCGAGGTCGTCAGCCTGGACGACCTGACCGCCGCCGACATCGCCGTGCTGGGCATTCCCTATGGCTCGGCCTATTCGATGGAGGAGGTCAGCAACGACCAGTCCAACGCGCCGACCGCAGTGCGTCAGGCGTCGGACCGGGCGGTGCGCTCGCTGGAGCGCTACGACTTCGACATCGGCGGTCCGCTGCTGATGAACAAGGACATCCGCATGGTTGATTGCGGCGACGTGATCGCCGACCCGCGCGACCTGTCCAGCAGCTACCGCAACGCCGAGGCCGCCGTCCGCAAGATCCTGTCGGCCGGCGCGCTGCCGCTGATCATCGGCGGCGACCATGGCATCCCGATCCCGGTGCTGCGCGCCTTCGACGACCAGGAGGGCCCGATTACCCTGGTCCATGTCGACGCCCACCTGGACTGGCGCGACGAGGTCAACGGCGTTCCCGACGGCTATTCCAGCCCGATCCGGCGCATCTCGGAGATGGGCCACGTCAAGGATATCTTCCAGATCGGCATCCGCGCCCAGGGCAGCGCCCGGCAGGAGGAGGTCGACATCGCCCACGCCTATGGCGCCAACATCATCACGGCCTATGAACTGCACGACGCCGGGATGGACGCCATCCTGGAGCGCATCCCCGCCGGAGGCCGCTATTACCTGACGGTAGACGCCGATGGCATGGACCCGTCGGTGATGCCCGCCGTCAACGGTCCGGCCCTTGGCGGCGTGACCTATCACCAGGCGCGGAAGCTGATCCACGGCCTGGCGAACAAGGGCCGCGTCGTCGGCATGGACATCGTCGAGATCACGCCAGCCAAGGACATCAACCGGCTGTCCTCGATCGCGGCGTGCCGGCTGTTCGTCAACATGATCGGCGCCACCATCAAGGCCGGCTACTTCGACCGCTGAGTGGGCTCGGCAATGAAGAAACCGGCGGATTTGTAGGTCGGGTGGAGCGCAGCGGCACCCGACAAGCAGGCGAGTTGGTGTCGGGTGCCGCTGCGCTTTACCCGACCTACGGTTGACTGAATTCTCCTACTTTCCAAACAGGAATCCGGAAATGGCGCATACCCGCATCCGCAAGTTCAACACCAAGGCGACATACCCCGAGCAGAAGATCGACAACGACCTGTGCCAAGCGGTCGTCGCCCGCGGCACGATGGTCTTCGTCCGCGGCCAGATCGGCCAGAACCTGGACACCTCGGAGAGCGTCGGGATCGGCGACGTGACGGCGCAGACCGAGCAGGCGATGTCGAACATCAAGATGCTGCTGGAGGAGGCCGGCTCCGAGCTGTCCCACATCTGCCGCGTCACGGTCTACATCACCGATCCGCGCTACCGCGAGGCGGTCTATCTGGTCGTCGGCAAGTGGCTGAAGGGCGTCCACCCGGTGTCGACCGGGCTGGTGGTCAGCGCCCTGGCTCGCCCGGAATGGGTCGTCGAGGTGGAGGCCACGGCGGTCATTCCCGACGAGGGTTGACGCCAAACCGTAGGCGATGATCGCGATAGCGCGATCGAGTTTATCAGTCTGGCTGATAACGTCGTGGTTTAGGGCGCTTGGCACAACTTGCCTCACACAGCAACTCAATGAGTTGAGGTTTTCTATTCAAAATTGTGCTAGGTGCTTCTAAGCGACAGGGTGTTGCATGGAGGAGGAAGGGGCAAGGGAGCCCCCAACCCCTGCGGTTGATCAGGCGACGCGAACGGAGTTCGGGCGTCCCAGATCGAGCATTCGGTTGAGGACATGGGCCGCGACTGTAACCTCGGTGGCCCGAGCCTCGTCGCTGTGGAAGTGCGGCCTGTCACCGATGACCTGCTCCCAGCGCGCGAGCTGGCCCTCAACGCGGGCTCTTTCGTTATAGCCGCTGTCGCGCCGCCAAGCCATTCGCCCTTTCCCGGCAATTGCCTGAATGTGGCGGTCGCGCTGGGTGGGCTCGGTGTCCACCATGGCGCTGAGCACGGCATCGGCTCGCGGTGTAACGATCACCTTCGCGTCCGGATGCCGCTCGTCCAAGGCAGTGTGAACGTTGGTTCCGTCGTGGCCGCCGTCGCCCAGGAAAACCTCCACCGGCTCGGCGATCTGGTCGAGCGGGGGTTCGACCTGCGAGGCGTCATCGACGTCGCGGTCGGTCAGGATGGAAGCGACGATCCGGCCGGTTATGGAGTCAAAGCAGATGTGGGGTTTGCGCCAGGAGCGCCGCCTGCTGGTGCCATGTTTCTCGACCAGCCACTCGCCTGGGCCGCTCAGCTTCAGTCCCGAACCGTCGACCATCAGATGAAGCGTCCCACCGGTGGCGCGGGGCTGCGCCGGCAGTTCCAGCGCCTGAGCTCGCCG
>NZ_AVFL01000056.1 GCF_000576635.1 Skermanella stibiiresistens SB22 | reverse complement strand
CGCCAGCGCCGCGTCGGCGGCTTCGACCTCGGCGCGACCCGCCAAGGCGGCGGCGGCGCGGGCCGCCCGCAACGCCAGCAAGGGTGCGCGGATCGAGGATATGCCCAGGGCGGCCGCGGTGGAACACAGGGCTTCGACGATCTCGCCGGACGCCGTGACATCGGCGATCCGGCGCCGGGCTTCCTCGAGTTCGGCCGCGGCATGCTGGGTTTCGGCGCTCTCCGCCAGGGTGACGCCATCCAGATCGAGCGGAAACGCGAGACGGTCGGTCAGCGACACGGCGGCGCCCTCATCCGCCCCGCCCTCGTCCAGGGCGACCAGCCCGAAGCGCGCGGCCAGCACCCGGGTGAAGCCGTCGCGTTCCAGCCGCACCTCGCCCCGGTCGAGCACGCCGGCCAGCCTTGCCGCCATCGATGCCGGAAACCGCTCGGCCATGGCGAGCACGACGACACCGCCGTCGGAGCGGGCCAGGATGCCATGCTCCATCACCGGCCTGCCGGCCTGCAGGGTGGCGGCGAGATCGAGCCCGCCGAGCAGGCGGTCGTCGGTGACGTGGCATGGCAGGCGCTGGAACGGCGCCTCGGCAGGCATCAGTTCCTTGAGCGAGGTGAGCCAGCGGTCGCGGACGGGACCGGCGGCGGAGCGGACCACGACGCCGCCCAAGCCGGCGGGATCGATGGCGAACAGGGCGGCCGCGGCCTCGGCATCCTCCCAGCGGGTCATGTCCCGTCACTCATGATCCGCGGCTCACGACCCGAACAGGTCGGCGATGGCGCGCTCGACGCGGGCGGTCGATCCGGACTCGTCCAGGGGGTTGCGGCGCAGGCGGTGGCGCAATGCCGGAAGCGCCATCTGGCGCAGATGCCCGTCGGCGACCTCGTCGGCCAGTTCAAGGGCGGCGACGGCGCGGGCGGCGCGGATCAGGGTCAGCTCGCCGCGCAAGCCGTCGGCGCCCAGCGCCATGCACAGGCGGGCCGCCTTCTCGATCGCGGCGTCGGGCACGCGGATCACCGGCAGCCGCGCGCGGGCGGCCTCGATGCCGCGGCGCAGGCGGGTCTCCTCGCGCTTCCAACGCTGGGCGAAGCCGGCGGGATCTCGCTCGAAGACATCCCGCCGCCGGACCACCTCGATCCGTTCGGCGAGGTCGGTCGGGGTGCGGACCTCGACCGACAGGCCGAAGCGGTCCAGCAGTTGGGGCCGAAGCTCGCCCTCCTCCGGGTTGCCGCTGCCGATCAGGACGAAGCGGGCGGGATGGCGAATGCTGAGGCCCTCGCGCTCGACCACGTTCTCGCCCGAGGCCGCGACGTCCAGCAGCAGGTCGACCAGATGGTCCTCCAGCAGGTTGACCTCGTCGATGTAGAGGAAGCCGCGATGGGCGCGCGCCAGCAATCCCGGCTCGAACCGCTTCTCGCCGCGGGTCAGCGCGCGTTCAAGGTCGAGCGCACCGATCACCCGGTCCTCGGTGGCGCCAAGCGGCAGGTCGACCACCGGAACCGGAACGCGCTTGCTTTTCAAGGCCCCGGCGGCGCGGGCCGCCCGGCACGCGGGGCAGAGGGCCGCAGGTGTGGCGGGATCGCAGTTGTAGGGGCAGCCGACCACCGCGCGCATCGGCGGCAGCAGGGCCGCCAGCGCCCGCACCGCCGTCGATTTGCCGGTGCCGCGGTCACCGAACACCATGACGCCGCCCAGGCTGGGATCGACGGCGGCGGCGAGTAGCGCCAGCTTCATCTCCTCCTGGCCGACGATCGCCGGGAACGGGAACAGCGGGCGCGACGCCGGACGCTCCGCCGCCTCAGCCGCCACCGCGACTGGCGGAGTGGCGATGGGCTCCCCGACTGGACGCATGAGCGCGATGGACATGGTCTTCTCCCCGTCTGATCCCGGTGCCAATTTTCTATGAACGGCTGGTCATCACGGCGGAACGACACCCAGCAGGTGCGCCAGATCCTTGAAGAAGATCCGGACATGCGCGGCCGGCTTGGCGCGCACCAGTTCCTTGTTCATGTAGGCGTCCCAGGTCAGCTTCTGGACATCGGGGTCGCGGCAGATGCCGACGAAACGCTCGCGCCGCTTGTCGTTGCGGTACCAGAAGCGCTGCATCATGCCGAGGATCCAGAAGACCCGGCCGTGTGCCTTCATGAACCGCTTGCGGGCGGTGGCCAGGGCCTTGGCGTCGCCCGTCGCGAGGAAGGTCTGGACGGCCTCCGCCGCGAAGCGACCGCCCGCCATGGCGTAGTAGATCCCCTCGCCCGAGGCCGGCGCCACGACACCGGCGGCGTCGCCGGCCAGCACGACATCGCGACCGTTGTCCCACCGCTTGAGCGGACGCAGCGGGATGGGCGCGCCTTCGCGCCGGATCGTCTCGACGCCATCCAACCCGGTGGCGGCGCGCAGCGCGCCGACCGATTGGCGGAGCGCGAAGCCCTTATGGGCGGAGCCGGTTCCGATGCTGGTCGTGTCGCCGTGCGGGAAGATCCAGGCGTAGAAGTCGGGCGACAGATGGCCCTGGTAGTAGACGTCGCAACGCGACCCATCGAAACCGGCGGCGCCGGCGCCGGGCGAGCGGACGATCTCGTGATAGGCGAAGACGCATTGCAGCCGGTGCGAGCCCGGAACCTCCTGCCGCGCCACGGCGGAGACCGCGCCATCGGCGCCGATCACGGCGCGGGCGCGGACGGTCCCGGTGCCGGTCGGTGTCTTGTAATGGACGGTGGCGATGCCGGACCCGTCGCGGGTGATGCCGGTGAAGGTGCCCGTGCCGCGCTCGGCACCCGCCAGGGCGGCGCGCTCGCGAAGCCATTCGTCGAACACCTCGCGGTCGACCATGCCGACGAAGCCGCCCTCGATCGGCATGTCGACCCGGCGTTCGGCCGGCGAGATCATGCGGGCGGACCGCGCCTTGGCCACCATCAGCCAATCGGGGATCTCGAATTCCCGGATCAGCCGAGGGGGGATGGCGCCGCCGCAGGGCTTGATGCGGCCAGCCTTGTCGAGCAGCAACACGGAACGGCCGAGCCGCGCCAGATCGGTCGCCGCCGTGGCCCCGGCGGGCCCGCCGCCGACCACCACGGCGTCGAAGATCCGGGTGTCGGTGAAGATCCTGGTCTCGGTATGATTGGTCGTGGTCATGGGACCTCCAGAACCGTCTGGCGCAGCGCGAAGGCCGCGACCAGCATGCCAATGACATAGAGGCTGGTCCCCGTGGCGTTGTACCAGGGCGCCCGCTCGCGCGGGTTCTCCAGCAGCGGCACCATCAGGACGAATTGGGCGAACAGCAGCAGCGCCACGAAGGCCGCGTGAACCGGCTGTCCCATGGCGGCCAGCATCGCGATCACCGCAAATTGCGGCACGATCATCACGACGCAGGCCAGACGCGCCGCCTTGTCGACGCCGAGGCTGGCGGGCAGCGAGGCGATCCCCATCCTGCGGTCGCCCTCGACGGATTTGAAATCGTTCAGCGTCATGATGCCATGGGCACCCACGCTGTAGAGCGCCGCCAGCACGAGCACGCGCCAGTCCGGCCGGGCGGCGGCCATCACGGCGGCGCCGGTGAACCAGGGCAGGCCCTCGTAGCAGGCGCCAACCGCCGCGTTGCCCCACCAGCCGTTGCGCTTCAGGCGGAGCGGCGGCGCGCTGTAGGCCCAGGCCAACGCGAGACCGAGCACGGCGGCGCCGAGGCCCCAGGGCCCGAGGGCGCTCGCCACCAGCAGGGACAGGGCCGTCCAGCCCAACGCGATCCCGAAGCCCCAGCGGCCAGGCAGGCGGCCGGAGGGGATCGGGCGATTCGGCTCGTTGATCGCGTCGACATCGCGATCGTACCAGTCGTTGACCGCTTGACTGGTGGCACAGATCAGCGGTCCCGCCAGCAGGATGCCGGCGATGACCAGCGGCCACCGTCCCGAAGCCGGGACACCCGAGGAAATCACGCCGCAGCCATAGGCCCACATTGGCGCGAACCATGTGATCGGCTTGAGCAGTTCGAGAACGACGGAGGGAGATGGGCTGGTCATGCACTCATTGTTATGGTTGACACTGTAACGTGTCAATCATGATTTACACGCCGTGAGGCCGTCTCAGTAGTCCTTTCCGAACCGCTGATCATAGGGTCCGCTGGGGATGCCATGACCCGCTCCGTAGAACGCCACGGTGTTGGCCTGGTTCGCCAGGGGCAGATAGCTGGGAGCCGCCCTTTCCATCGCCGCCACGACCAGTTGGGTGACCAGCATCGCGAGCGGATGGCCACCGCTGTTCTGCGCCTGGGGCGAGTAGACGGTCTCGAGGTTGTCCTGCCACAGGGTTTGCCCTGTCGTGCCGCTCTTCAGCGTGTAGCCGATGTTGACCGTCGTGGTGGTCGCCAGGATGGCGTACTGGCTGTCCCAGCGCTGGATGTTGGCGAACAGCACGGCGTCGGCGCCGAACAGGGCCGCGACCTTGCGCGCGTCGGCGGAGTGGACGAGATCGGCGTCGGCCAAACCCTCGTCCTCCATCACGCGTTTGACCATGTGGACGGGGAAGACATAGTAGCCTTTCTCCGCCAGCGGTACCGGCAAGGTCACGAGGAAATTGTCGGCCGCGTCGACCTGGGTGCTGGAATTGGTCACCGGGACGATCACGATGGAGCGCGGATGGTGGGCCCGCATCGCGCTGAAGTCGCGTTTGGCCGGCGGGTTGACACAAGCGGACAGCGCCAGCAGCGACAGACCCACCAAGGCGGTTCGGATGAGTTTCGGCATGGTGATCATCGACCTCAACTGGTGGGAGCGGACACGGGTGTCGCGCCGCCGTCGGATGGCGTCTTGTCCTTGTTGGCGCGGGTGCTGAGGATGGTCTTGTCCATCATCACGGCGGATTCCGGCCAGACCGCTTTCTCCTTCTCGAACAGCGCCACGGCGCCCGCGGTGTCGCCGGAGGATAGCTTCAAATAACCAAGCTCGGCGTAGATGCCCGGCGGAACCCGCTTCTCCGGTTCGCCGGACGCCAGTATCCGCTCCAGCGATTTGCGGTAACCGGCCTGCGCGGTGGGGTCGCGATGGTAGTCGTAGAGGGAGCTGGAATAATCGCCCCAATGATATTTGGTCGCCGGCGCGCAGCCAACGCACAGGATGGCCGCCAGCAGGGGCGGCAGGTAGCGCGATGTCATCTTCGATCTCAATTGGGCAGGGTTCAATTGGGCAGTGTTATCGTTTTGGTGGAATCGGTTCCGAGATAGACCGCTTGGCTGAATACCGTTCGGCCATTTTGCTGTATCTCGATCAAGTGCGTTCCGGATTCGACCTGGAGCGTGTTCTTCTTGCCGTCGAAGTCGGCGGCCGGTCCGATCAGGACGCCGTTGACGAACAGCGTGGAGTCCTTCGCGGCGTTGACGAAGGCCAGTTGCGGCTTGCTCTCCAGCGTCCGGACCGTCGTGGTCGGATAGGCGCATCCCGCCAGCGGCAACGCCGCGGCCAAGGCCACCGCCAAGCGACGAACGATCATATCCATTCCCTTCATGTCTGGGCGCCTCATTTGGATTCCGCCACGAACAGGTCTTTGGAACCGCCCGCCGGAACGATCCCGGATATGACGCGGGTCAGCGAACCCTCGCTGGTGACGCTGTCGCCGAAGGTGCTTTCAACCTCGACCTCCGCGACGCGCGACGGCGGCAGTTCGACCTCGAAGCCGCTCTGCCCGCTTTTCATCCGCTCGCCGCTGCGCATGATCGCCAAACGGTCGCCCGGCTTGAGCCCTTGGCGGGTACCACCGCTGATGAAGACGCGCGGCCCCTCGACCTTCAGGATGTCGCTGCGCCAGGGGCGCTCCTCCAGCTTGCCGACAAGGCTGTTGAGCAAGTCCGAGATGGCGGCGCCGATCGCCCGGTCGTTGAGGGTGTCGTCATAGGCGGCCTTGGAGCCGAAGCCCAGGGTGGTGCCCTGTTCCACCGCGGCCTCGCCGGCGCCGGTCGCCGAGAAATAGGCGTGGCCGGTGCGGACATCGACCAGCCTGACCTCGACCTTGGCGCGGGCGACCTGACGCTTGGTGTTGCTGAGGAACCCCGCCTGCCCCTCGGCGCCGCGGCCGAACTCGGTCAGCGACCCGACGATCAGAGTATCGGCCCCGACCACGTCGCCGCCGGTCAGCTTCTGCTCGGCCTTGACCGCCGCGAGGTCCGGCCGCTCCAGCACGATGAACCGGCCGGATTCGACCAGCCTGGAACTCAGCATGTCGCCGGTCTGGCGCCCGAGCGGGTCCATGGCGTCGCCCAGCAGGGCCTTGCCGTAGCGGGTCTCGTTGGTGAAGCGACCCAAGGCCACCTTGCGCTTGAAGCTCTTGACGGCGGGTGGTGCCAGGGTCGCCGCCTTCTGGGCCGCCGCGACCGCGGCGGGCGCCTGGATGGCGGTCGGTGGCGTCTTGGGCGTGGCGCAGCCAGCCAGCGCCAAGGAACCCATCATCGCGATCAAGACAATGCTGGAATAAGCGCCACGGATTTGCCCGTTTTTGGATATGTGGATAGCCATACTTCGTCTTTCCCGATCAACCAGACGCCTAGGACGACAGTTTTCGGGAACAGGACGGCACAGGGGTATTAAGATTGTGTGAGGGATGGCCATCCCTCCGGAGGCCGGCATCCTCGCAAATCGCGAGGGAGCCACGAGCCTTTTCCCAATTTGCACTCCCCACTACCCAAATTAGCAAATATCCACTCGTCTAGACCGAAAGCGCGCGCGGCAAGGGAAGGCTTCGCATTGCCTGCCGCCACTGGAAAAGCCGTGAAACCTTGAGAAATATCCTTTTAATCATATGGCTTCTGTTTGAGGCCCTTTCGGCATGGATCCTGCTCCAAGAGGATCCAGCGGTGATGACATGAACACCAAGAGAGTTTTCCCCGTGTCGCACGTGTGACACGCCATCAATCAGACGGTCACTCGATGCGGGGACCATCCATAAAGGACGCGCCAATGAACACGAGTTCGACGAACGGCCAACCCGGCTCAGGTAATTTCCTGAACAATCTGAAGACCCGCACCAAGCTCTACGCCGGATTCGGGACGCTTTTGGTTCTGTTGGCCGGACTGGGCGCGACGTCGTGGTTGGCGGCGGAAAGGGGTGGGGAAAGTCTCGACGCCTACACGACCCAATCCTCCATCGCGTCCAGCATCTCGGATGCCGAGATCTATGTGCTCGAGGCTCGTCTGGCAGTCAGACGGTTTCTGGAAAGCCACTCCGACGCTGATGTGACGGCGTTCGAGGAGCGCTGGACCAGCGCCGATAGCTCGTTCGCCGAAGCCAAGACCCGGATGACCTTGCCGGAGAACATCCGCGCGATCGAGGACATCCAGGAGATCAGGAAATCCTATGCCGGGTCCTTTCGCGGCATCATCGAGAAGACCCAACGCGAGCAAGGCCTCGAGGTGGAGATCTTGAACGAGCTGGGCGCCAAAGTGCGCAAGGTGCTGACGGAGTTGCGCATGGCGGAAATCGCCAATGGCAATTCGGAAACCATCGTGAAGGCGGCCCAAGCCGGCGAGAGCTTCCTGCTGGCGCGGGTCGTGGCCGCACGCTTCCTGTCCACCAATGATAAGGCCGAAGTCGGCCGCGTCGCCAAGGAACTTGGCGACGTGGAAAGGCAGCTTGGTGAATTGGTGACGCTCCCACTGGCACCCGGGCAGGCGGAACGGATCGCCGAGGCACGAGAAATGCTCACCCGTTATGGCAATGGCTTCACGGAAGTGGCGGCCTTGACGCTGGACAATCGGGAGGTCGTCGACAGGATGGCCAAGACGATCCTCGACCTTCAGCGGAAAACCGACGATATCCGGGCGGCTTCGGAGGAAAAGCGCGCGACGGTCCGGTCGGCGGCGTCTGATCAGGCGGCGTCGGTCAAGACCACGGTCGTCGTGTTCTGCGCGATCGCCCTGACCCTGGGCTTGGCCCTGGCGTGGCTCATCGCGCGCGGCATCGCGGTTCCCGTGACGGCGATGACCTCGGCGATGCGCAGGCTCGCCGACGGCGACACCGATGTCGCGGTTCCCGCCGTCGGCCGCAAGGACGAGATCGGCCAGATGGCGGGCGCCGTCGAGATCTTCAAGGACAACATGATCCGCGGCCGCCAGATGGAGCGGGAGGCCAAGGAGGCGGAGGTCCGCGCGGCGGCGGACCGCAAGGCGGCGATGACGCGACTTGCCGATAGCTTCGAGGCGAGCGTCAAGGGCATCGTCGAGACCGTGGCTTCGGCCGCCACCGAGATGCGGGGCACCGCGTCGGTCATGACCCATACGGCCGACATGGCGAGCGGTCAAGCGACGGCGGTGGCCGCGGCGTCGGAGCAGGCCTCCGCCAACGTCCAGACCGTCGCGGCGGCGACCGAGGAACTGTCGTCCTCCATCGCCGAGATCGGTCGCCAGATCACCAATTCGAGCCAGATCGCCAGCCAAGCCGTCACCGAGGCCGAGCGGACCACCGCCACCATGCGGGAACTGGTCCAAGCGGCCGAGCAGATCGGACAGGTGGTCGAACTGATCAACACCATCGCCGGGCAGACCAACCTGCTGGCGCTGAACGCCACGATCGAGGCGGCGCGCGCCGGGGAGGCCGGCAAGGGCTTCGCCGTGGTGGCGAGCGAGGTCAAGTCGCTGGCGACCCAGACCGCCCGGGCGACCGAGGAGATCAAGTCGAAGGTCGGCGAGATCCAGGGCGCCACCGGCGGCGCCCAGGTGGCGATCGACGGCATCGGCACGATCATCGGGCAGATGAACGAGATCACGACCGCCATCGCCGCCGCGATCGAGGAACAGAGTGCCGCGACCCGCGACATCGCGACCAATGTCAGCCAAGCCTCGCGCGGGACCGATCAGGTTTCCAGCAACATCACCGGCGTCACCCAGGCGGTCGGCGAGACCGGCGCCGCCGCGTCCGAGGTCCTTGGTGCTTCCGAGGGTCTGGCGCGGGAAGCCGAACGTTTGCGGACCGAGGTGGCGAACTTCATCGCCACCGTCCGGGCGGCCTGATCTCCCCAACGACCCCAATACCCCCAACTCACCCCGCGCGGTCCTCCGCGCGGGGTTTTTTCTTTCGACCGCTGGCACGCGGCGGCGCCTCCCGCGAGGATCCGGAACCTGGTTTCGTCACTGCCAAATTGACAACGACGCCGGTTCACCCACAATCGCGCCTGCTCCGGTGAGGCAACCGGAAATTCGATCCACAGAGTTGAGGAGCATCCCGAAATGAGTGTCGAAGTAGGTTCACCAGCTCCCGACTTCACGATGCCGACCGATGGCGGCGGCGAGGTCAGCCTGTCGGCCCTGCGCGGCAAGAAGGTCGTTCTGTATTTCTATCCGAAGGACGACACCAGCGGCTGCACCAAGCAGGCCTGCGGCTTCCGCGACAACCTGCCCGACTTCTCCGGCGTCGACGCCGTGGTGATCGGCGTGTCCAAGGACGGCGTCGCCAGCCACGACAAGTTCAAGAAGAAATACGAGCTGCCGTTCACCCTCGCGTCCGACCAGACCGCCGGGGTGGCGGAAAAGTACGGCGTTTGGAAGGAGAAGAGCATGTACGGCAAGAAGTACATGGGGATCGAGCGCACGACCTTCCTGATCGACGGCGAGGGTGTGGTACGCGGCGTCTGGCCCAAGGTCAAGGTGGACGGCCACACCGAGGAGGTGCTGAAGGCCGTCCGGGCCCTTTGACGGCTCAGTCCCGGCGGGCCGTCAGCCGCGCTTGAGGATTTCCGCCGCCAGTTCCTGGATCTCCTCGGCGGCGCGGGTGCGCCTGGCCGATTCGGTGACGCTGCGGCCCTCGAACAGGGCCGCGGCGAATTGGACGCGGTTGCCGACCTGGGTGGCGGCGACATCGGCGCCGGATTCCGCCGCCATGGTCTTGATCCGCTCGATCAGGTCATCGGCCAGCTTGGCGCGCGGCGGCACCCGGTTGATCACCAGCAGGGCCGCCACCTTCTCCGACTTGGCCAAGTCCAGCGTCGGCTGGGTCGCCCACATGTCCATCGGGCTGGGCTGGACCGGCACGATCACCAGATTGGCCGAGCGCACGGCGATGCGGGCCTCCGTCTCGGCGTGGGGTGGGCTGTCGATCACGACGATGTCGTTCTCCTGCGCCAGCCGCTCGACCTCGCGCTGGGTGCGCCAGCCGTTGATCTGGACGTGGCCGATCCCCGCCTTGCCGTTCATCGCCGCGTCGCGCGCCTGGAACCATCTGGTCAGGCTGCCCTGGGGATCGATGTCGACGACCGCGACCCGCAATTTCGCCTCGGCCCAGGCGATCGCGAGATGGGCGGCCAAAGTCGTCTTTCCGGCGCCACCTTTTTGCTGCGCCACCGTGTAGATCCTGCCCGCCATGCCTGCTCCGCTCACCGGCCATGCCGGCGATTGTCATTGAAAAAAAGCCCCATTGGCCGCAGCAACGGCATAGTGCATCCAGAACACCAACACGCCAAGGGTGGTGTTTGGCTTTCGCTTGGCGCGACAACACTTTAAAACGATGGATATGAGCAACAGCGACGCCTCCGGGAAGCAGCCAGAGCTGGTTCCACCGACCGATGCCAATATCCGGCGCGCGGCCGATCTGCTGCGCGCGGGGGAGCTGGTGGCGTTCCCGACCGAGACGGTTTACGGGCTTGGCGCGGATGCGACCGATGATCGCGCCGTCACCCGGATCTTCGAGGCCAAGGGCCGACCCCGCTTCAACCCGCTGATCGTCCACGTCGCCGACCAGGACTCGGCGGAAGCCTTCGTGCGGTTCGACGCGCGCGCCGAACGGCTGTCGGAGACCCTGTGGCCCGGTCCGCTGACGCTGGTGCTGCCGCGCCGCGCCGAGGGCGGGCTGTCGCTGCTGGTCAGCGCCGGGTTGGACAGCGTGGCGATCCGGATTCCCGCCCATCCCGTGGCGCGGTCGCTGCTGAAGGCGGCAGGGCGCCCGATCGCCGCGCCCAGCGCCAACCGGTCGGGCGCGGTCAGCCCGACGACGCCGCTGCACGTGGCGGAGAGCCTGGGCGGACGCGTCGGCCTGATCCTGTCGGCCGGCCGCTGCCCGGTCGGCGTCGAATCGACCGTGCTGGATCTGACGGGCGAGACGCCGGTGCTGCTGCGGCCCGGCGGCGTCATCGTGGAGGATCTGGAGGCGCTGCTCGGCGTTTCGGTCCTGCGCCCCTCCCCGGCCGATGCCGGCGGCGAGCCGGACGCGCCGAAGTCGCCGGGCCAGCTCGCCAGCCATTACGCGCCGGGCGTGCCGGTCAAGCTCGGGGTCCATGGCGCCGCCGCCGACGAGGCGCTGCTGGCGTTTGGCCCCGACACCTTCATCCGGGGCGGCGCCACCCGCCTCAACCTGAGCCCGCAGGGCGACCTGCACGAGGCGGCGGCCAACCTGTTCGCCATGCTGCGCGCCCTGGACCGGCCGGAGCACGCCGCCATCGCCGTCATGCCCATCCCCGAGACGGGTCTGGGCGCAGCCATCAACGACCGGCTGCGCCGCGCCGCGGCACCGCGCATGCCGCTCCCCTTCCCCGCAACGCCGCGACAAGACTGACAAAGCCATGATCGACACCTCCTTCCTCGACCACCTTCGCGGCATCGTCGGCCCCTCGGGCCATATCGACGAACCCGGCGACATGGAGCCCTATGTCGCCGAATGGCGCGGCCGCTACCGGGGCAAGACCCCGCTGGTGCTGCGCCCCGCCAATACCCGGGAGCTGTCCGAAGTGGTGCGGGCGTGCTGGGAGGCCGGCGTTCCCGTCGTGCCACAAGGCGGCAACACCAGTCTGGTGGGCGGCTCGATCCCGTCGGAGGACAACAGCGAGGTGCTGATCAGCCTGTCGCGGATGAACAAGGTCCGCGAGCTGGACGCGCTGAACTACACGATGACGGTCGAGGCCGGCTGCGTGCTCCAGGCGATCCAGGAGGCGGCCAAGGAGGCCGATCGGCTGTTCCCGCTCAGCCTGGGCGCCGAGGGCACCTGCCAGATCGGCGGCAACATCTCGTCCAACGCCGGCGGCACCATGACGCTGCGCTATGGCAACATGCGCGATCTGGTGCTGGGGATCGAGGCGGTGCTGCCCGACGGCAGAATCTGGGACGGCATGCGCCGGCTGCGCAAGAACAACACCGGCTATGACCTGAAGCACCTGTTCATCGGCGCGGAGGGCACGCTGGGCTTCGTCACCGCCGCCGTGCTGAAGCTGTTCCCGCGCCCCAAGCAGGTCGAGACCGCGTTCCTGGCCATCCGTGACCCCGACGCCGCGATCGAGCTGCTGTCCAGCCTGCGGTCGGCCAGCGGCGACGCGCTGAGCGCCTATGAGCTGATACCCGGCATCGCCCTGGACTTCGCGCTGAAGCACGTCGCCGGCACCATCGATCCGCTGGAGGAGCGCCATTCCTGGTATGTGCTGCTGGAACTGGCGACCGGGACGGGTGGCGACGCCTTCCGCGAGACGATCGAGACGGCGCTGGGCGAGGCGATGGAGGCCGGGCTGGTGCTGGACGCCGTGCTGGCGTCGAGCGAGGCGCAGGCCAAGCAGCTGTGGTTCATCCGCGAGGCGATCGTCGAGGCGCAGAAATACGAGGGCGGCTCGATCAAGCACGACATATCGATCCCGGTATCCTGCGTCGGCACCTTCATCCGCGAGGCGACCGAGGCGGTCGAGCGGGTCATCCCCGGCGCCCGCCCGGTCCCGTTCGGCCATGTCGGCGACGGCAACATCCACTTCAACGTCAACCAGCCGGTCGGCGCCGACACCGAGGGCTATCTGGCCCAGTGGGACACGCTGAACACCGTCGTCCACGACATCGTGCTGGGCATGGACGGCTCGATCAGCGCCGAACACGGCATCGGCACCTTCAAGCGCGAGGAGCTGAAGCGCGTCAAGTCGCCGGTGGAACTGGACCTGATGCGGCAGGTCAAGGCGGCGCTCGACCCGAAGGGGCTGATGAACCCGGGCAAGGTGCTTTGAGGCGACTGGCCGGGACGGGTGGGAACGGCTTCAGGGTGGGGCGCGCCGCGTGAAGACGAGCCCGAAGGTTCGTAGCGCGTCGGCTCCCGCCTGGTCGCCACCGTCATCGGGAGTCACTGTCAACACGGGTGTTCCCGGTGGCAGGGTGGCCGGGCAGCGCAAGGCAGGACACACAGTTCCGGCATCCAAATCCGAACCGGACGCTGGATTCGGTCAGGACAAGCCGTGCTACGTGAGCCGCGATACCCAGGTTCCCAGTATCCGCCCATCTACCGGTGTCCTCCCACAAGGCTATGACATGGAGGCATGCCGGCACCGGATGTCAGCCTCGCGGTATCGGAATAGCGGTCAGCAAGAAAACGACCGCCACCATCCGTGTTCCAAGTTCGATCTCAATGGCGGCCAGACTCAATCTCCGTTTGGCTCCTTTGACAGGGGGGCCGGCTCGATACTTGATACTCGAGTATGCATCGCGAATTTTTCAGTAAAAACAAATCGGCCAAGCGATAACGCTCGCCCAATCGCTTTCAAGTGCTTATGATACTACTAGCTAGGTACCAGAAAGCATGATCTGGGATTAACGCCACTAGTGTTTGTGAAGTTTAGGCTGTAGCGATAGATTTTATCAATTGCTATATTTGGCAACATAAATATCAAGGATTTACAATGCCTTACAGTATTGTTAATATTTACTTAAGGAGACATACCGCCAACATTATTTGGGCGTTATTATTTGTAACACTTGTAATTTATACGGTCTCTTACCTCAATCATCCTGTATTGCCCCAGGGAGATACATCAGATGGATGGTGGGATCAAAGCAACTACCTGAGGTCGACTAAAGCGTTCTCCGCTGGCGATTTGCGTCCGGCCGAGCACTGGTACTTTCCAGGATATGCCCTTCTCACCGCCCCTTTCTATGTCTTTATGGCAGGATCCGCCTTTTTTGTCATAAACGGATTCTGCTTACTGGTGACGGCTTTTTGTTTCATCCGAATCTGCCGGCACTTCGACGTTCCAGCCGTTACCGCCTCGGCCATTTTCCTGGCCAGCGCCGTTCTGAACGCGACCATACTCGAACAATTCGTGATTCCGTGGACGACGACTCCCACCTGCGCGCTCATCCACATCGTACTCACCCTGTTCCTGGAGCAATCCAGGAACAGGGGTTCAAGGCGGTCCCTGGCGCTGATCGCCATGGGACTGGCGGGAAGCTTGATCTTGCCGTTCCGCCCGACCGACGTGGTCGCCGTGTTCCCGGTCTTCGCCTTCATGGCACTGGGACCGGCACTCGACATCTTGAGAGCGGGGCCATCTTCATCAGCCAAGGCGTCATTTGCGCCGTTGGCGCTTACCATCGCCGGCGGCATAGCAGGATGCATCAGCTTCGCGGCCCTATATTATACTATTTACGGGTTTTCCGTCTCTGATTACTTGCGGATATCACAGGACATCGGTTTTACATTTTCATCACTTCCAATAAAGTTATATGTGTTGTTCCTTGATCCTGAGCCGATATATGGACAGGGTATCGCCGTGCTCGAACGTTATCCTTGGCTATTCCCCTCAGCGGTCGGCCTTCTCATCCACTTGATCCGGCTTTCCAGAAAATCCGTGGTAGCAGCATGCGTCATCACGCACATCCTGTTCTATTCTTGTTATGCGGATCTACTTCCCACCAATGTTTGGGATTACAAGCTGATCCATTATTGGAAATGGACTTTCCCCATGCTGGGATTGTTCGCGTGGCTAGCCATTCACGACACTCTGGACGATAGGGCTTTTGTTCCAGCATCCCTCTCGGCCATCGCGCTGTTCTGCCTCCTGTCAATCCGTGTCGACTTTGAACGTGTCCATTCCACCGAGGCGGCCATTCAGCCTTCAGGCGACTTCCGCGTCGGGTTCGACGCCGGAAACCGCGTCACGGCGATCGACATTCCATTCGGGGGCAGCGCCGTCAGCGGCCTTGGGAACTGGCCTCTGACGCTGCGGGCTGATGGTAGGGAACTGCGGCGTTATGCCGACTACCTCGCGCTCCCGCAGAGCTTTGGCTTAAGACTCCTGCTCACTCACGCGATCGACGTTACTACCATCGAGGGTCTCCTCAACTCGTCCAACCGATCGCCCGCGGCGTCTCCACCACCAATCGGACGCCGTTTCTCCCTCGGATTTGGCTGGCCCTGCCTGCTGCCGCCCCACGGCTGCCAGCACCCCGACGCCCGCGACGATTTCGGCGCCCCAGTCGGCGACGAGATCGACTTCCGCAAAGGCGGAAACAGCACCCTCTTCGTCGGCCAGGGGTGGAGTGCCCAGGAGGATTGGGGAACCTGGACCGATGGCGACGCCGCATCCTTGCGACTCTCCTTAGCCGCACCAGCGAATCCGGGCCATTCTCACGCTAGATTGAGGCTCGATGTTTCCGCCTTCGGTGCTGGAACCCATCCGTCACAGACTGCCAAGGTGATGGTCAACGGTGAAACGGTCGGTGAGTTCACGGTCGATGCGGCCGGTGGCTGGCGCTCGATCTCCCTGGAGATCCCGATGGGGCTGATTGCCCGGCGCCATCCGGTCAAGATCTCGTTCGCCCTACCCGACGCGATCTCACCGTTCGAGCTTGGCGTCTCCAGCGACAAGCGGAAGCTCGGGCTGGGTCTGCGGGCACTGAGCTTGACCGCCGGGGAAGCGAACCCGTGACGGAAAGTTGGCGGGACTTCTTGGAACCGGAAGTTGGATTGGTCAGGACGCCTCGGACGGCGTCTTGATGGTGACGTCAGTGGTCTCCGCGATAACCGAACGGCCGATCCTCCAGCGCGGTTCGCGGTCAAATACGAGGAACTGGCGCGCCCCGAAGTTCCAGACGAAGGCGAGACCGGTACCGCCAAATTTCGCCAGCATAACCGGCAGATCGAGCAGTTCTATTGCGGCGGACATGCACAGCACGTTGATCACGAACCCGATACCGCTCACGGCGTAGATCAGGAGCATTTCGGAGCGTGTGGATCGCTTGCTCTTCTTGAATCCTATACCGCTGGATAGGAGATAGTTGACATAGGTCGCGACAACGAAACCGCCAACCGAGGCGGGTACATAGTGGGTATGCAGGGCGGAGAGTGTGGCGTAGAACACTAACCATTCAACCACCGCCGCCGCACCACCGATCAAAAGATAAACAGCAAAGCTGGCACAGTATTGCCGCACGAACAACAACAAGGGCTTCATGACCTACTCAGGGTCGAATATTTGGCGATCGCGTAGATGGCTCGAAAAGCATCCTTCAAACCAATCTTCTTCCCCTCCTCATAGGTCCGGCCGTAGTACGAGATGCCAACCTCATAGAAGACGCAATGCCGCTTGGCCAGCTTGGCCGTGATCTCGGGTTCGAACCCGAAACGGTCCTCCTCCAGGGTCACGGATTGAATCAATTCCCGGCGGAACACCTTGTAGCAGGTTTCCATGTCGGTCAGATTTATGTTCGTCGCGAAATTGGAGCAAAGTGTCAGTATTCGATTCGCGATCATGTGCCAGAAATAGACGACACGGTGCGCCTCCCCACCCGAGAACCTGGAGCCATAGACCACGTCGGCGCCGTGGTTGATTATGGGATCGATCAAACGCGGATATTCCTTGGGATCATATTCGAGATCGGCATCCTGGATTAGCACGATATCCCCGGTCGCGTGACGGAAACCGGTGCGAAGCGCCGCTCCCTTTCCCTGATTCCTATCATGATAGATAACCATACTCACCAAAGGCGTTATCTCGGACTTGAGTAAGTCCCGCGTGCCATCGACCGAGCAATCATCGACGATGATGATCTCCATCTTCGCGACGGCGGCCGCGCGCACCCTGTCCACGATCGCGCGGATCGTTTTCTTTTCGTTGAAGCAAGGAATGATGACGCTCAACGTGAAGTTATCTTTATCGATCATGATCCACTACTTGGTCCGAGGGTAGGACGCTGGCTGCCGGGTTCATCGTGCCGGCGACATCTGAACGCCGCTCGACAGCAGTCGCTCGAAATAGGAGATCGTCCGCGTCAGGCCTTCCTCGAGTTCGATGGCAGGTTGCCAATCCAGGAGCGTCCGGGCTTGACCGATATCGGGACGACGTTGCTTTGGATCGTCGGTCGGCAGTGGCCGATGAACGAGGCGGGATTTGGCACCTGTCAGGCGGATGACGGCTTCCGCCAGTTCAAGAATGGTGAACTCCCGCGGGTTTCCCAGGTTCAGCGGACCGACATGCCGTTCGTCCACCTCCATGAACCTCGTCATCCCCTCGATCAAATCGTCCACGTAGCAGAACGAGCGGGTTTGTTCGCCACTGCCGAATAACGTGATTGGTTCGCCGCGAAGCGCCTGCATGATGAAGTTGGACACCACCCTGCCGTCTTCGGGATGCATCCGGGGACCATAGGTGTTGAAGATCCTGATCACCTTGATCGGAAGCCGATGCTGACGGTGGTAGTCGAAGAACAACGTCTCCGCGCACCGCTTGCCTTCGTCATAGCAAGCCCTGGGGCCGATCGGGTTGACGTTGCCCCAATATGATTCGGGCTGGGGATGAACGGCGGGATCACCGTAGACTTCGCTGGTCGACGCCTGCAAGATCCTGACGTTCAAGCGTTTGGCCAAACCAAGCATGTTGATGGCGCCATGCACGCTCGTCTTGGTGGTTTGGACCGGGTCATGCTGGTAATGCACCGGAGACGCCGGACAGGCGAGATTATAGATGCGATCGACCTCGACGTATAACGGGAACGTCACATCGTGTCGGATCACCTCGAAATAAGGATTTCCGTACAAGTGAGCTATATTTTCTTTTGATCCGGTAAAGAAATTATCGACACATATGACACTATGACCTTGAGAAGTAAGTTTTTCACATAAAAATGACCCGAGGAACCCAGCTCCACCTGTAACAAGAACTCTCAGTTTATCACGGTTCATTATTGTATTTCCCAGGCCTAACTTGATGAATTGAACGATCTGACTGTCCGTTGTTAAATTCGGGTATCCGCCAAACCCAAAAGATGGGTCTTCAACGACAAGATATACCTCAAATTGACTAACTCCAAAGGCTTATAAATGGCATCGGACAGGGCTGCAATTGTTTTCCACGCCAAGGAACTGGAAGCGGCAAAATGCCTATCCCCCTCCACAGCCAGTGCGCCACCCCGCCCGAAAGTGGCTGCCTCATCCACCATCCTCGGCCTGTCGGCCTTCGGTCCGTCATGCCAGTATCCCGCCCCGGCCGATCGGCCGCGTTGCCGGAAGGTCGGCTGGCCGGCGGAAATGAACAGCGTGGAAAGAGGACGATATGAACGAGTTGGTGATGATGCTGAACCTTGTGGTGGGGATCGCGGCCCTGGTGGGGATCGCGGTCGTGGTCCACAAGGCCCGGCGCATCCATGTGAAGCTTTTCGCGCTCGAGGACGAGGTGCGGGCGCTGCGCGTCACGGAGTCGGTCAACCTATACCGTCAGGTCCAGGCCTTCATGGGTCTACGCGACCTGCTGGGATTCCAGGTACCGCTGCCGCCGCTGCGGCATTGGGCCGCGTCGCCCGATTTCCTGCTGACCATCGCGCGGCACGCGCTGTCCGCCAGGCCCGGCGTGATCGTCGAATGCAGTTCCGGATCGTCGACGGTGGTCCTGGCCCAAGCGGCCAAGCGGCTGGGGCGTGGGCATGTCCATAGCCTGGAGCACGATCCCGCCTACGCGGTCGAGACACGCGCGCTGCTGGCAGAACATGGCTTGGAGGACTGGGCGACGGTGATCGACGCGCCGCTCAAGCCCGTCACCATCGATGGCGAGGTCTTCAACTGGTACGACGACGCGGCCCTGGCCGGCGTCGGCCCGATCGACCTGCTGGTGATCGACGGTCCGCCGTTCAACGTCAACCCGCTGGCGCGCTTCCCCGCCGGGCCGAAGCTGTTCCCGAGGCTGGCTCCAGGTGGCGCCGTATTCCTGGACGACGCCGCCCGTCCCGACGAGACCCGCGCTGTGGAGCGGTGGCTGAAGGCGTTCCCCGGCATGGCCCGTGGCGCGCCGACCTGCGAGAAGGGCTGCGTGAGGCTGACGGCCCCCGCCGCACCCGCGAAGCAACTACCACGCTTGGATCACGCCACAAACGCCGCCACAGCGTGTTGAATACTCCATCCGCGTCATTCGCGATCGATGGAGGTTCCCATGCCGAAATATCTTCGAATCGCCGTAGCCGGGCTGGGTCTCCTGACCTTGACGGCCTGCGAGAATTTTAGCCTGACCGGCAATAGTGGCGGCGGCCAGACACCGTCCAGCACGACCAATACGCTCGGCTTGGGCGGAGCCGGTTATGAAGGCACCAACAGCCAGATGGGAACGGGCGGCTCCGGCGGCGGCACAAGCGACCGGGACACCGGCCGCTCGTCCGACTTCGTCACCGGGCGCAGCCGGTCGGGCCCGATCGGCACAGGCGGGGCCGGTGTCTCGGATTCGCCGATCCCCGAATATCGACCCTGATCCTTTCCCCTTCCGGGTTCAGAGGATCTTGCCCTCGAAGGGGTGGCGTCCGGCGCGGTCCTCGATCTCGATCACCCATAGGTCGGGGTCGCGCTTGACCGCGCGGGCGATATAGGCGTCCGCGTCCGCCTCGGGCATCAGGGCGTTCTCCTTGGCCGCCATCCAGGCCTGTTTGCCATCCACGTCGCGCGTCTGTGTCAGGACGCGGCAGCCTTGGTCCAACTGGTTCAGCTTCAGCATGACGAGCCCGCCCTGCGGCGAGCCCTTCCTTGCGACCACGGCGGGGATGGCGTCCACGATGCAGCGCCTTATATGCGCCTTGATCCAAAGCTCGGTGGGAATGCGATCATCATCTTCCATGGCGGCATCCTACCGCCCCGATCGGGCGAGCGCCACCTCAGGCCGCACCCAGACTGGGCAGCGGCGCGCTCATCACCTTGCCATTGCCGCGCGAGCCATTCCTCGTCCCATCCTCCTTGTCCGCGCCGCCCTTCGACGCCTCGTCCTTGGGCGTGCTCAGTTGGGACAGCACCATCACGGTGAATAGGGAGGTCGGCTCGCCCGTCCCGCCGGTCGACGTCCTGGCGAAGTTCTTGCGGAAGTCGCCGTCAACGCCCCAGGCCGAGCGGCTGGTTGGCGCGCCGATGGCGCCGGCCGCGGAAGCCGTCATGACCGAACCGCTGGCGCCATCGAACTTGGCCGCGAATCGGTCGTAGATCTGGCCAACCGACAAAGCCTTGCCTGATTTGTCGTAGAAGACGTTCCTGTTGGCCGCCGCCGCCTCCGGCAGCAGCGCGGCGGCGCTCTGGGCGGGATTCTGCTTCATGCCGTTGAGGAACTTGCCGGCGCCGCCCGCCCCCAGGAAGTGCGCCATGTAGAGTTCGGTCGAGCCGATCTCGCCGCCAACGGTCTGTTCGAGCTGCGTCTGGTTGTCGCGGGCGAACTCGGCCGCCAGATAGGCCGACAGCTTCGGATCCTTCCGCATGTCCAGGATATCGCGCCTGACCTGTGGGTCCTGGACGTAGGGCGTGCCGTCGGAGCGTTGCTGGATCTGCGCCGCCTGCTTGCCCATGCCGTACTGGGCGCCATGCCGCTCGACCATGTTCAGCCAGGTGCCCTCGGTGAACTGGTAGAGCCCCGTGGCGCTGCTGGTGGATGCCTTGGCTTCCGGGTCGAAACTGCTTTCCTGGGCAGCTTTTGCCATGAGGTAGGAAAAATCTACCCCCGTCTTGTCGCTCGCCAGCCGCACGGCGGCCTGGATGGCCTTTGGAGCGTTCGCCGCGACTCCCTTTGACTGCGAGGGATCCGACGCGCGCATCAGGTTAGCGAGATTAGACATGGTGGCCTCTTCAACCGGGTTCCGGATAATCATAAGCAATCGGTGTGCCAAGCCACCGCCCCGGCGGCCAGCCTCCTCCGGAGCGTCGGCGCGCCGCGGCCTCGACACTCGCAAGCGGCGGGCCGGCGCGCTATCTTCCGCACAGGTGCCGACGCCATCGCGTTGGCGCCTTCGACCAAAGCCCAAGGTCTCGGGAGGACCCTGCCACCATGATCCCCTATTCCGCCCCCATCCAGGACATGCGCTTCGTCCTCAACGAAGTGGTCGGCATGGACCGTGTCTCCAGCCTGCCCGGCTACGAGGATGCGACGCCCGACATGGTCGACGCCATCCTGGACGAGGCCAACAAGCTGGCGTCCAATGTGCTGGCACCGATCAATTTCTCCGGCGACCAAGAGGGTGCCGTACTGGAGAACGGCGTGGTCCGTACGCCCAAGGGCTTCAAGGAGGCCTACCGCCAGTATCAGGAGGGTGGCTGGAACAGCGTGCCGTTCGATCCGGAGCATGGCGGCCAAGGCCTGCCGTGGACGGTCGCCATGGCGGTCCAGGAGATGTGGCAGTCGGCCAACATGTCGTTCGCGCTGTGCTCCATGCTCAACCAAGGCGCTGTCGAGGCGTTGACCGAGCATGGCAGCGACGATCTCAAGTCGATCTATCTCGGCAAGCTGATCTCGGGCGAGTGGACCGGGACCATGAACCTGACCGAGCCGCAGGCCGGCAGCGATCTGGCGGCGATCCGCACAAAGGCGGTGCGGGAGAATGGCCATTATCGGATCTCGGGCCAGAAGATCTACATCACCTATGGCGAGCACGACTTCACCGACAACATCATCCACATGGTGCTGGCCCGGCTGAACGACGCGCCTCCCGGCATCAAGGGCATCTCGCTGTTCGTCGTGCCCAAATTCCTGGTCAACCCCGACGGCTCGCTGGGCGACCGCAACGACCTGCGCTGCGTCAGCCTGGAACACAAGCTGGGCATCCACGCCAGCCCGACGGCGGTGATGGCGTTCGGCGACAACGACGGCGCCATCGGCTACCTCGTGGGCGAGGAGAACCGCGGCATCGAGTACATGTTCACCATGATGAACAACGCCCGGATGGGTGTGGGGCTCCAGGGTGTCGCCATCTCGGAGCGGGCGTACCAGCAGGCCCGCGACTACGCCAAGGGCCGCGTCCAGAGCCGCGACATGACCGACGCCAAGGGCGAGCCGGTCGCGATCATCCGGCACCCCGACGTTCGCCGCATGCTGATGACGATGCGCTCGCAGACAGAGGCGGCGCGGGCCTTGACCTACTACGCGGTCTCGGCGCTCGACATCGCCAAGAAGCACCCGGACCCAGCCGAAGCGGCCAAGGGACAGGCCATGGCCGATCTGCTGACCCCGGTGGTCAAGGCCTGGAGCACCGATCTCGGCGTCGAGAACGCCTCGATCGGCATCCAGGTCCATGGCGGCATGGGCTTCATCGAGGAGACCGGTGCCGCCCAGCACCTGCGCGACGCTCGGATCACGCCGATCTACGAGGGCACCAACGGCATCCAGGCCAACGATCTGGTGTTCCGCAAGGTGGTGCGCGACGGCGGCGCCGCGGCCGGCGTGCTGTTCGCCGAGATGCGCGGGACGGTCGAGGCGCTGAAACACCTGCCCGGCGACGATATGGCGGCGATCTCGATCGGCTTGGGCAAGGCGGTCGACGCGCTGGAGAAGGCGACCACGTGGCTGGTCGAGAATGGCAAGCGCGTGCCGCAGGCGGCGGCATCCGGCGCCGCGCATTACCTGAAGATGTTCGGCATCACCACCGGCGGTTTCCTGATGGCCCGCGCCGCCATGGCCGCCCAGCAGGGTCAGGCCGATCCGAACGCAGACCAGCGCTTCCTGGACGCCAAGCTGATCACCGCGCGCTTCTTCGCCGACCAGTTCCTGCCCCAGGCCGCCAGCCTGCTGACGCCCATCACCGAAGGCCACCTGACGGTGACCGCCCTGTCGGAGGACCAGTTCTGAGCGTCCCGAATAGCGTCTAACCGGCAGGCCGGACGCAGGCTGTTTCCTTGCCCACCGCGGCTTCCGGGTCGAGGGTGAATAGTTCCTGCGGGCGGCCGACGCCGCGTAACGCGTAGCGGCCGACGGAGACGAGGCGGGCGGAGCAGGCTTCGGCGGTATTGGCGAAGCTGGAGGACAGCAGCACGTCCTGGTCGAGCGAGCGGCACATGGCGGCGATCCGGCTGACCTCGTTGACGGCGGGACCGATCACGGTGAAATCCAGCCGGTCCTCGCTGCCGATATTGCCATAGAACACCTCGCCGACGTTGAGGCCCAGGTAGAAGCGGGTCCAGGGCAGGCTTTCCGCCTTGCGGCGCTTGTTGAGGTCGATCACCCGCCGCTTGGCCTCCTCGGCGGCGTCGAGCGCCCGGTTGCACAGCTCGCCATCCCCCGCGCCGCTGAAGATCGCCATGATGCCATCGCCCATGAACTTGAGCACCTGCCCCTGACGCTCGTGGATCGAGGAGACGATCGCGTCGGCGTAGTCATTGAGCAGGGGGATGACCTGTTCCGGCGGTACCGTGTCGGTGATCCGGGTGAAGCCCTGGAGATCGCTGAACCACAGGACGGCGCTCATCCGTTCGGTGACGCCGCGCTCGATGTAGCCCCCCAGCACGCGGCGGCCGGCGTCGCGGCCGAGATAGGTCTCGACCAGCGTCTCGGTGATGCGCCCGACGGAAACGTCACGGATCGCGAGGGCCAGGAACGGCAGGGTACGTTCCATCAGCCTGACTTGGCCGTCGCCGAAACCCTCCGGCGAATCGGTCGACCATGACGAGGCCAGCGAATCCATCAGGCCGATGGTGATGGGTTTGCCGAAGGGCGTGCTGATCGCCAGATAGTCGGTGATGCCTTCGTCCCGAAGATCGCCCAGCACGGGAAAGCGGTCGGACGGGCAATCGCCATCGACGAATCGGCAGCGCAGCGACCGCTGGCCGCTGTCGAGCAGATAGAAGAAGGGGCTCTTCAGCCACTTCTCCTCATTCTCGCGGGAACTGGAGCGGGTGTATTCGGACGCCGTCGTCTCGTTCTTCGTCCGATGCCAATGGAACATCCGGGCCTCCAGCACCGGGTGAAGCGTGTCGATGCCGACGACGACACGGGTCAGCGGAACGCCATGCTCGACCAGACGCCGACAGAAACCGTCGACGAGGTCGGTTTCCGAAGCGCCATCCAGCCCGGCCTCGACGATCCATTCCATCAGTTCAAGCAATCGACCGTCTTCCATCGCCGCCCCCGCCCTCGATCAACCCGCAGAAGAAATAGGTATTCGGGTGCGATGTTTTAACCGCCGGTTGGTGTCAAACGGAAGGCATCCACAAGTCGCTTCGACTTGCGGGTGCCTCCCGGGGACACCGGCTCACATGTTGGGATAGTTCGGGCCACCGCCGCCTTCCGGAACCACCCAGTTGATGTTTTGGGTCGGGTCCTTGATGTCGCAGGTCTTGCAGTGGACGCAGTTCTGCGCGTTGATCTGCAGCCTGGGGTTGGCTCCCGAGTCCTCGCGGACGATCTCGTACACTCCCGCCGGGCAATAGCGCTGCTCGGGCGCGTCGTATTCCGCCAAGTTGACCTTGATCGGGATCGACGGGTCCTTCAGCGTCAGGTGGGCTGGCTGATTCTCCTCGTGGTTGGTGTTCGAGATGAATACCGAGGACAGCTTGTCGAAGGTCAGCACGCCATCCGGCTTGGGATAGGCGATCTTCGGCGCCTCGCTGGCCTTCTTCAGTTGAAGATGGTCGGCGTGGTTCTTGAAGGTCCAAGGCGCCTTGCCGCGCAGCACGAAGGTATCCAGCGCCGAATAGGCGATGCCGCCCCACAGCCCGCGCCGGAACGACGGCCGGATGTTGCGGACGTGGTAAAGCTCCTCCCACAGCCAACTGCTCTTGACCCGATCCGGGTAATCGGTGACTTCGGAACCGGCCGCCTCGTCGCCCAGATGGTCGAAGATCGCTTCGGCGCAGAGCATGCCGCTCTTCATCGCGGTGTGGTTGCCCTTGATCTTCGGCACGTTCAGGAAACCCGCCGTGTCGCCGATCAGGCTGCCGCCAGGGAAGGTCAGCTTGGGAACGGACTGGAAGCCGCCCTCGCTGAGCGCCCGGGCGCCATAGGAGATTCGCCGGCCCCCTTCCAGATACTTGCGGACGTCGGGATGCAGCTTGAAGCGCTGGAACTCGTCGAACGGCGACAGGTGCGGGTTCTCGTAGTCCAGGCCGATGACGAAGCCGATGGAGACCTGGTTGTTCTCCATATGGTACATCCAGGAGCCGCCATAGGTCTTGGCGTCCATCGGCCAGCCGACCGTGTGGACCACCAAGCCTTGCTTGTGCTTGGCCGGCTCGATCTCCCACAGCTCCTTGATGCCGATGCCGTAGGTCTGCGGGTCGACGCCGTCGCGCAGCTTGAACCGCTCCATCAGGCCCTTGGCCAGCGAGCCGCGGCAACCCTCGGCGAAGATGGTCTGCTTGGCGTGCAACTCCATTCCGGGAGTGAAGGCGTCGGTCGGCTGGCCGTCCTTGCCGATGCCCATGTCACCGGTGGCGACACCCTTGACCGTGCCGTCCTCTGCATAGAGCACCTCGGCCGCCGCGAATCCGGGATAGATCTCGACGCCCAGTTCCTCGGCCTGCGCCGCCAGCCAGCGCCCGAAGGCGCCCAGGCTGATGATGTAGTTGCCGTGATTGTTCATCTGCGGCGGATTGGGCAGCTTGACCGACTTCTTCTCGGTCAGATAGAGGAAATGGTCCTCCGTCGCCGGGGTGTTGAGCGGCGCTCCCTTCTCCTTCCAGTCCGGGATCAGTTCGTTCAGCGCCCGCGGCTCCAGCACGGCGCCGGACAGCAGGTGCGCGCCGACCTCCGAGCCCTTTTCCAGGACGCAGACCGACACCTCGCGCTCATGCTCCGCCGCCAGCTGTTTCAGCCGAATCGCGGCGCTCAGACCCGATGGTCCCGCACCGACGATCACGACATCGTATTCCATTACCTCGCGTTCCATGCTTCCTTCCCCGCTTCAGCCTTTGATCCGGCCGACCATTCCGAGCCCTTGCCACGGGATACCGAATCTGGCTGACGCTGCTTATCTCTAGTCCGTGTCCGATGAAAGAACATAGGTTCGATGCTAGGGTCAAACCATGACTGAGCGCCGCCGAGGGTGAGTTTTGAGCGATACTGACATGCGCGATATCGTCGCTCTCCTGCGCTGGCACCTCGATGTCGGGGCCGACGAGGCGATCGGCGACATCCCCACGGATTGGACGAAAGTCGCCCCCCGAGTCGCACCCCCGGGAGCCCCGGCGCGTGGCAGGGAGGCACCCGCCGGTGGTGGGGCGGCCGGCGGTGCGG
>NZ_AVFL01000055.1 GCF_000576635.1 Skermanella stibiiresistens SB22 | reverse complement strand
CGCGCGGCCACTCGGCGGGCGCGCGGGGCCACGCGGAGCCGAGCCGGTTCGGTGACGAGCGGCTGCGCGACACCGCCGAGGCCCTGCCCCAGATCGCCTGGATCGCCGGTCCCGACGGCCGAGCGGAATACTTCAACCGCCGCTGGTTCGAGTTTTCCGGAGCGCCGCCGATGGGGCCGGACGCCGGTTTCTGGCGCGGCCACGTCCATCCCGACGACATCGCGGCGCTGGTGTCATCCTGGAGGGAGGCGCTGGCCTCCGGCACCCCATGGCAGGCGGAGTGCCGGCTGCGCCGCTCGGACGGCGTCCATCTCTGGCATCTGGGACGGGCGACACCCATCATGGATGCCACGGGTCAAGTCGTCCGCTGGTTCGGCACCGCGACAGAGATCGACAGTCAGAAGCGTACCCAAAACGAACTGGCCCGGACGGCGGCGGAACGGGAACATCTGCTGCGGCAGAAGGACCTTCTGCTGCGGGAGGTGCATCACCGTGTCCGCAACAATCTCCAACTGATCTCCAGCCTGCTCAGTCTCCAGAACAGGACCATCACCGATCCGGTGGCGTCGCAGGAGTTCACCGAGGCGCGCGGGCGGATCGAGACGGTGGCACAGGTCCACGAACAGCTTTATCTGACCGACACTCCCGACCTGATGGACTTCGTGGCCTTCCTGCAAGGTCTCTGCGCGAACCTGTCCAGGCCGGGAATTCCCGTGATCTGCCAGCGGGCGCATCCGCTGGACCTGCCGATCGACGAGGCGACCCCGCTCGCCCTGATCGCCAACGAGTTGATCGCCAACGCCGTCGAATTCGCCTATCCCGGCGAGGGCGTGGTGATCTCGGGCGGTCCCGTGCGGGTCATCCTGGAGGGAACATCTCCTGGCCCGATCCAACTGCGGGTGGAGGACGATGGCGTCGGACTGCCAGCCGATTTCGAGCAGGGGCGCGAGCGTCTCGGCATCCGGCTGGTCCGGCAATTGACCCGACAACTTCACGGACGGTTGGATGCCGGTCCGCGTGACCCGGCGGCCGGATCCGGTGTCACCGTCAGCATCCGGTTCGACAGCGAGCCGGTTCCACCGATCGGGGTGTGGCCGGAGGGCTGATCCGGCCCGAACGTCGCCAATGCCGCTTGTCAGGACGCGATCGGAACGACCTTGGCCGAGCGCGCTTCGACGATCGGCTCGGGCCATCTCAACAGTTCCAACTCGCCCGACGCGTGTTCGACCAGGGCGGTGCAATTGTCCACCCAGTCCCCATCGTTGAAATAGAGGATGCCGTCGACGGTCTTGATCTGGGGAAAGTGGATGTGGCCGCAAACGACGCCATCCACGCCCCGCTTGCGGGCCTCGTCCACCAGCGCCGTCTCGTAATTGTGGATGAATTTGCCGCGATGCTTGACCTTGTGCTTCAGGTAGCCTGACAGCGACCAATAGGGATATCCCAGCTTGGACCGGCCCCAGTTGAACCACTGGTTGACCAATTGCGAGGCCGCGTTGGCGTGGGTTCCCAGATGGCCTAGCCAGGGCGCCCGGGCGACGACGCTGTCGAACTGGTCGCCATGGATCACGAGCAACCGTCGGCCGTCGGCGGTCACGTGGATGGTATCCTCTACCACCAGGACGCTGCCGAACTCGTGGTCCAGATAGCCGCGCAGCATGTCATCGTGATTGCCGGGTGTCAGGATCACGCGGGTGCCCTTGCGCGCTTTCCGCAGCAGTTTCTGGATCACGTCGTTATGGCTTTGCGGCCAGTAGCGCGCCCGCCGCATCCGCCAGAAATCGATGACGTCGCCGACCAGATACAGCGTGTCGCATTCGACCTCCCGCAGGAAGTCCAGCAGCCGTTCCGCCTGACATCCGCGGGTGCCGAGATGGATGTCCGATATCCAGACGGTCCGGTACCGGTGCGCCGCGTCCGTCATCATCCCTGTCCCCGTGCCGCCACCCCAGTTCCTTGGTCTCGCATGGCCGCGGGGTGGGGCGCAAGCCGCGGATCGTGACATTTGGATAAGGTCCGGAACTTGCCACGCGCCGCCCGCTTTTGTCACCGCCGGGTCAGGGAAGCGTTAACCCAGGGCGGGCCACCATGGCATTCAGTCCAACGACGCTGTCGAGGTCCCGTGAGCGCCGATCCTTCCGGCAACGATCCGATCGAGTGGTACCGGGTGGAGCGACATCCGGACTCGGATCTGCTCGTCATCGTCTTTTCCCATGTCAGCGAGAAGCCAGGCCGCTTCTCGTTCTTCGGCACCTTCCGGGACTTCAAGGTCAACAAGCTCTTCCTGAACACTCCCCGCAACCACTGGTACCGCGAGGGCGTGCCGGGCTTGGGCGACGACATCGACGCGGTGGCCGAAGGGTTGCGGATCATCATGCAGGAGATCGCTCCCCGGACGGTGATGTGCGTCGGCAACTCGATGGGAGCCCACGCGGCGCTGCTGTTCGGCGCGCTGATCAACGCGGACCATATCCTGGCGATCGGCCCGGAGACGATCCTGAACCTGTCGGGCAGCCGAAGCCGAAGTTTCATGGTCGGGCAGGCTCCCTGCGTCCATGACGACCTGCTGCCACTCCTGGAACAGCCCGTGGCCGACCGACGGATCAGCATCGTGATCGGCGAGTCCGACGCGGTCGATCTGGAATGCGCCCGCCGCGTGGCGCATCTTCCCGGCGTCACGGTGCGGACGCTGCGGAGCGTTGGACACGAGGTTCCCGCCATGCTCCAGCGGTTCGACGCGTGGCGGCCGCTGGTGGCGCGCTTCGTCCGCGACGGCGGATTGCCGCCGCTGCTGCCCTTGGAAGGCCATATCATGTCGACCGGCGACGCGGCGGACGCGCTGCTGGAAGGACGCCGCCTGCGCATCGCCGGAAAGCGGGAGGCGGCCCGCGCCCGGCTCAAGCATTGTGTCACGCTGTATCCGGACGCCGATGTCGCGCATGACGAGATCGGACAGATCGAGCGGGAGGAGGGCGCCTTCGCCAAGGCCGAGGCCGCCCACCGGCTCGCCCTGCGGCTGGCTCCCGACCGGGCGGCCTATCATCACCACCTCGCCATGGCGCTGGAGGCGCAAGGGCGCGCCGGGGAAGCCTTGGCCGCCTACGACCAAGCCTGCTCGCAGGAACCCGGCAACAAGTTCCTGGCCCGGTGCCGCGAGGAGGCGCGGGGACGTCTGCCGCCGTCAGCGGAAGCGACGGCGGCGAGTATCGAGCGCGCGGCCTGGGGTGCTGGCGGTGTCTTTCAGAAGGAGGAGACGCCCTCGATGTCAGCGCCATCCCTCGTATAGACCTGGATGGCGCGGCAGGTCATGGCGTCGGCGTCGACGATCAAGTGACCCGGCTGGCCGCTCAGCCTGATCCAGGCGGTATAGCGGACGACCCGGTCATTCGTGCCGTCCATGTCCCTCGTGTAGTAGAGCTCGGTGATCCGGTCCGGCGCCACTCCGACGCCCTCCACAGCCCCGGCCACCTGCGCGTTGCAGCGGTTCTGGCTGAGCTGATCGATCCGCGCCAGATAGGCGGGGTCTGTCGCCGCCTGCTTCGGTGGCTGTAGCCCCGCGCAGGCGGTCAGGACGCCGACGGCCGCCATCAGGGCGATCGTCGCTGAGGATTTTGTCTTCATCGTCGTTCCATTAAGTCTCAACGGGAGCCGGAGCGATCGCCAACAGTCCAATCCCCACGTGATCCTCATAATTCCGCACGGAAGGAATTGGATCGCATTTACCGCTTGTTGACGGGATTTGTCCTACGGTCGCTTTTTCACCGCCGGGTTGGGACAGCCGATCCGGCATTGATTATTTGGGAGCGCGCCGTTGATTTCGGAAGGGGCTTCCGGTGCTTGTTGGCTCAACGGCGCCGCGATCTATCAAGTCTATCCGCTGAGCTTCCTGGATACCGACGGTGACAGCCATGGCGACCTGGAGGGCGTGATCCGGGGGTTGGATCACATCGCGTCGATGGGCGTCGACGCCCTTTGGCTTTCGCCGTTTTTCCCGTCGCCGCTGGCGGATTTCGGCTATGACATCACCGATCACAAGGCGGTGGCGCCCCGCATGGGGAGCCTCGATACCTTCGACCGCCTGCTGGCGGAAACCCATCGGCGGGGCCTGCGGCTGATCATCGATCTGGTTTGCGGCCATACCTCCGACCGCCACGTCTGGTTCGAGGAGAGCAGGAGGGCGAGGCGGGGAGGGCGGTCGGACTGGTATGTCTGGAGCGACCCAGCACCGGATGGCACGGCGCCCAACAATTGGCTGTCCGTTTTCGGCGGTCCCGCCTGGACCTGGGAACCGCGGCGGCGACAGTATTACCTGCATCATTTCCTGTCGGGCCAGCCGACACTGAACCTGCGAAACGGCGGCGTGATGGAGGCGCTGCTCGATATCGCCCGCTTCTGGCTCGATCGCGGCGTCGATGGCTTCCGGCTGGACGCCGTCGATTTCCTAATGCGGGATCCCGCCTTGAGGAGCAACCCGCCTCTGTCGTCCACGCCGGTGGAGATCCCCGCCAAGCCGTTCGGCATGCAGGCCCATGTGTTCGACGCCGCCCATTCCGACGTGCGGTGTGTGCTGGAGCGGATCAGGTCCGTCGTCGCCCCGTACCCTGGGCGGGCGCTGTTGGGCGAGGTGTCGAGCCAGCCGGGCGCCGGGGCGAGGATCGACCGCTATGCCAAACCAGGCGGGCTCGACTGCGCCTACACGCTCGATCTGCCAAAGCGCCCCTTCGGCGTTCAAACGTTCCACGCGGCCCTGACGGCGGCGGGGGATGGCGCCGCGACCTGCTGGAGTTTCAGCAACCACGATGTCGAAAGGGCCGCGTCGCGCTGGCGGCCGGCCGGGGCCGATCCCGAACGCTTCGCGGCGCTGCTGGCTTTGCTGTTCTGCTGCCTGCCCGGAAGCCTGTGCCTGTACCAGGGTGACGAGTTGGGACTGCCGCAGGCCGACCTCGCCTTCGAGGACCTGCGCGATCCATTCGGCACGGCGTTCTGGCCGGAGTTCAAGGGTCGCGACGGCTCGCGCACCCCGATGCCCTGGATCAGGGGAGCGACCCATGGCGGCTTCACCAGCGCCGCGTCACCTTGGCTGCCGGTCCCGGCGGTTCACCGGGATCTGGCCATCGACCACCAGGAGACGCGGCCGGACTCGACGCTGAACCGCTGGCGGCGCTGCATGGCGTTGCGCCGCCGGTATCCCGACCTGAGGCACGGCGCGTTGGGGCGGGTGGACGAGGACGGTTCGGTGCTGTCCTTCACGCGCGGCGACAGCCTCGTCGCCGTGTTCAACCTGTCGTGCGACCGGGCGGAGCACGTCCTGCCGCCCGGCCGTCACGTGCCGCTCGACATCCCGCTCCCCGGCCCGGCGGCCCTGATCGACGGCGCCGACGCCGAGGGGCGGCGCGTCACCCTGCCGCCGCTCGGGGCGTTGCTGGCGCGCCGCGAGGGCTGATCACTCCGCCGCCATCGGCGTCGGGGCCGGCTTGCGGAAGGCGTCGAGCAGGGCCGCCTCGTTGGCCTTGGCGTCCGCGAGATGCCTGTCCTTGACGGGGCCATAGCCGCGGATGCGATCGGGAATGTTCGCGATCTCGACCGCCAGTCCATGGTTCTCGTAGTTGAGACCTCCCAGAAGCTCGCCCAGCGTCTTCTCGTAGTCGGCGATCAACTGCCGCTCCAGCTTCCGTTCCGGGGTCCGGCCGAACGGGTCCAGGCGGGTGCCGCGCAGGCGCTTCATGCGGGCCAGCACCTCGAACGCCTTCAGCATCCAGGGACCGTAGGCCTTCTTCCGGGGTTCGCCCGTGGCCGGGTTGGTCTCCGCCAGCATCGGGGGGGCGAGGTGGAACTCCAGCTTGTAGTCGCCCTCGAACTGTTCGCGAAGCTGCTTGAGGAAGGTGCCGTCGGTATAGAGCCGGGCGACCTCGTACTCGTCCTTGTAGGCCAGCAGCTTGAAGTAGTTGCGGGCGACCGCGTCCGCCAGCCCCGTCCTGCCTTTGGCGCGTTCGCCCTCGACGCGCCGAACCCACTCGATCTGATTCCTGTAGCGGGCGGCGTAGGCTGCGTCCTGGTAGTCGGTCAGGAAGGCGACCCGGCGGCCGATCGCCTCGTCCAGCGTCTCCGAGAGCTGGCGATGCGACGGCTGGTCCGCCGCTTCCTCGCGCTGAACCGCGGCGGCGGGAGCCGCGGCCGACTTGACCGCCGCCAGATCGGCGGCGGCCCGGCGGCCCCAGCGGAAGGCCTCGGTGTTCATGGCGACCGCCACGCCGTTCAACTCGATCGCCTGCTCGATCGAGTCGGCCGAGACTGGCACGAAGCCCTTCTGGTACGCGGCACCCAGCATGAACAGATTGGTCGCGATCGAATCCCCCATCAGCGCCGTGGCGAGCCCGGTGGCGTCCAGCGAGGTCAAAGTGTTGGCGCCGCCGCACGCCTTGGCGATCTCGCCCAGCAGGTCCTGGGTTGGTATCCGGAAATCGGCGTTTCGGGTGAAGTCGGAGGTGATCGTCTCGCGGTCGTTGATGACGGCGTTGGTGAAGTCCGGTGACATCTTGGACAGGCAGTCGCCGCTGGCGGCCACGATCAGGTCGCAGCCGATCACCAGCTTGGCGCCCCCCGCCGCGATGCGGACGGCGTGAAGCTCGTCCGGGCTGGACGCGATGCGGATATGGCTGGTGACCGCTCCGCCCTTCTGCGCCAAGCCCGCCTGATCCAGCACCGAACAGCCCTTGCCCTCGATATGTGCCGCCATGCCGAGGATCGCGCCGATCGTCACCACGCCGGTGCCACCGATGCCGGTCACCAGGATTCCGTAGGGATGGTCGAGACCGGGCCGCGCCGGGTCCGCCAGCGGGATCGCGGTACCCGAGGCCGCGGCGCCGCCAGCGGCCGCCGGCTTCGGCTTCCGCAACTGGCCGCCATGGACGGTGACGAAGCTGGGGCAGAAGCCTTTGACGCAGGAGAAATCCTTGTTGCAGGTGGATTGGTCGATCCGCCGCTTGCGGCCGAACTCGGTCTCGACCGGCACCACCGACAGGCAGTTGGACTTCTTGGAACAGTCGCCGCAGCCTTCGCAGACCTGCTCGTTGATGATCACCCGCTTCGGCGGATCGACCATGATCTTGCGCTTCCGGCGCCGGCGCTTCTCAGCGGCGCAGGTCTGGTCATAGATCAGGATGCTGGTGCCCTCGACCTCGCGCAACTCGCGCTGGACCCGGTCCAAGTCGTCGCGGTGCTCGACCTTGACGCCCGACGCCAGCCCGACCGGCCCGGCGTACTTCTCGGGCTCGTCGGTCACCACGACGATCCGCGTCGCCCCTTCCGCCGCCAGTTGCCGGCTCATCCGCGGCACGGTCAGGGTGCCGTCATGTCCCTGGCCGCCGGTCATCGCGACCGCGTCGTTGAACAGGATCTTGTAGGTGATGTTGACCTTCGAGGCGATGGCGGCGCGGACCGCCAGCAGGCCGGAGTGGAAATAGGTCCCGTCGCCCAAGTTGGCGAAGATGTGCCGCTCGTCGGTGAAGGGCGCCTGTCCGATCCAAGGTACGCCTTCGCCGCCCATTTGGGTGAAAGTCTCCGTCCGCCGGTCCATCCAGGTCGCCATGTAGTGGCAGCCGATGCCGGCCACGGCGCGGCTGCCCTCGGGCACCACGGTGGAGGTGTTGTGCGGGCATCCTGAGCAGAAGAACGGCTTCCGCTCGACCAGCGCCTTCCGCGCCTTGGCGTTCTCCTGGCGATCCAGGAACTCGACCCGGCGGCGGATGCCCTCATGGTCGAAGAACTTCAGCAGGCGGCGGCCGATCACCACGGCGACGCGGGCCGGCGACAGTTCGTTGTAGGACGGCAGAAGCTCGCGCGCGTCCTCGTCGAACTTGCCGACCACGCGGGGCCGGACATCGGGGTTCCAGTTGTACAGCTGTTCCTTCAACTGGTTCTCGATCAGCGCCCGCTTCTCCTCGACGACGACGATCTCCTCCAGCCCCTGGGCGAACTGGCGGATGCCCTCGCGCTCCAACGGCCACGCCATGGCGACCTTGTAGACGGTCAGCCCGATATCGGCGGCCATCGCCTCGGAGATGCCGAGGTCGTCCAGCGCCTGCCGGACGTCGAGATAGGACTTGCCGGTGGTGACGACGCCCAGGCGCGGGCGCGGCGAGGCGATGACGGTCTTGTCCAGCCGGTTGGCCCGCGCGAAGGCGAGGGCGGCGTAAAGCTTGTGCTTCATCAGCCGCTCCTCCTGCTCGAGCGGCGGATCGGGCCAGCGGATGTTGAGGCCGCCGGTCGGCATGTCGAATTCCGGCAGGACATATTTGACGCGGAGCGGATCGATCGAGACCGAGGCCGAGCTGTCCACCGTCTCGGCGATCGTCTTGAAGGCGATCCAGCAGCCGGAGAAGCGCGACATCGCCCAGCCCATCAGGCCGAGGTCCAGGAACTCCTGCACGCCCGCCGGGTTCAGCACCGGGATCATCGAGCCGACGAAGGCGTGTTCCGATTGGTGCGGGAACGTGGAGGACTTGCAGCTGTGATCGTCGCCCGCAAGCACCAGGACGCCGCCATTCCTGGACGTGCCCGCCGCGTTGGCGTGCTTGAACACGTCGCCGGACCGGTCGACCCCGGGACCCTTGCCGTACCACATGGCGTAGACGCCGTCATAGCGCGAGCCGGGGAACATGCCGACCTGCTGGCTGCCCCACACGGCGGTGGCACCCAACTCCTCGTTGACGCCGGGCTGGAACTGGATGTGGTTGGTGGCGAGGAACTTCCGCGCCTTCCAGAGCGCCTGATCGAACCCGCCCAGCGGCGACCCGCGATATCCCGAAATGAAGCAGCCGGTGTTGAGCCCGGCGGCCACGTCGCGCTGGCGCTGCATCATCGGCAGCCGCACCAGTGCCTGGGTTCCCGTCAGGAACACCCGGCCATTTTCGAGCGTGTATTTGTCGTCCAGTTTGACAGCCGGCAACGTCATGTCCTGCTCCTCCTGACAGAGAGATCCTTGAACGGTCTTTTGTTCTTCTTCTTGGGAAAAGGTTAAGCTGTACTGTCCTATCCTGCAATCACTCCGCGATGACCCTGAACAAAACGCAACGAACCTCCGCGACCTCATGTCGCGCCGACTAAAAATTATATGGGATCGCGAAAGCCGGAACGATCCGTTCGGCTGTGAAAAATCGCGAGCGCCGAAAATCCCATCACGGAGATTTTGGGTTCCGACGACATACCCTCCGATCCTATAACGGCCGCATGAAGACCTCGAAGACCCCACCGAGCGAGCAGCCCAGTCCCAACGAGATCGCGCGGCAGACCGCGCGGTTCCGGGCCCTGATCGCCAAGCCGACGCCGGAGCGGTTGCGCTCGCTGGTCTCCGCCGGCCACAAGCAGTTCGAGCGGAGCCTGGCCGCGAACCCGACCCGGCAGCCGGTCGCCTGCCGCATGGGCTGCGACCACTGCTGCCATCTCTATGTGTCGGCCACGGCACCTGAGCTGATGGTCATTGCCGAGCACGTCGCCGCTTGGCCCGATGAACGGCGCGACGCCCTGCGATCCCGGCTCGACGCGGCGCTGGCGGTGACACGCGGATTGTCGCCGGTCGAGCGGGTTCGGCTCAGCCATCCCTGTCCCATGCTCGAGGCGACACCCCAAGGAGGCGTCTGCGGCATCTATTCCGTCCGTCCGCTGAACTGCCGAGCCTATGCCTCGTTCGACGCCGTAGCATGTGAGAGGTCGACGCGGGAGCGCGATCCCGATGCCCCTATCCCGGTTCCCAAGATCAACATGCGAACGCGTCGCCTGCTATCGCATTGCATGCGCGAGGCCCTGAGCGATCGCGGGCTCGACGGCGATTCACACGAGTTGATCGAGGGTTTGTCGCGGACGCTGGCCCAGTCGTGACCCAGCCTCGCATGATCCCCGCATGTTTTCACACCAGCGGCATATCCAGGATGACGCGGGCACCCTCGCCCTTGAGATGGGACTCGCCGTCCCAAGTCAGCTTGCCACCCATTTGGCTCGCCAGCACGTCCATGATCTGAAGGCCGGTGCCGACGCGCGATGCCTTGGTCCGGTCGAATCCGGGGCCGTCATCCTTCAGGATCAGCCGCCCCCTGTCCGATGTCACCCGCTCAAGCATCAGGGACACCTCGCCACTGCCGCCGCCGAAGGCGTGCTGCAGACTATTGACGATGAATTCGTTGATCAGCAGTCCCAGGGGAACGGTGGTGTCCATCGCGGCATCCGCTTCCTCGGCGGCGAAGGCGAGCGTCACGTCCTCCGCCCGCGCGCCATGGAAGGACAACAGGCTTTCGCACAGGGCCTTCAGGTAGCGGGGTAGGTTGATGCGGTTGACGTTCTCCGCCTCGAACAAGCTGTCGTGGACGACCCTCAGCGTCTCGACCCGGCTGCCGATGATCCGGAGCTGACCCTCCACCGGTCCGCCGCCGACCCGCCGGATCTGCATGTTGAGCAGGCTGGTGATGATCTGGAGGTTGTTCTTGACCCTGTGCTGCAGTTCCCGCAGCAGGACGGCGCGCTCCTCGGCCAGCCGGGTTAGGGCGTCGTGGGTATCGTGCCGGTCGATCGCGGCGGCCAGGACGTTGGCGTAGCCTTGCAGGAAGTCGACATCCTCCTGGTTGAAGCTCCTCAACTCGTCGCTGTCGACCTCCAGCACGCCGAATGGCACGCCCTTGCCCTGGATGATCACGTTGACCAGGCTGCGGATACCGTGCTCGCGCAGGAACGGCGGAACGTCGAACCGGCTTTCGCTCTCGATATCGTCGGCGATCACCGGCTTGCCGGTCTTCAGGGTGAAGCCACCGGACGACTTGCTGCCGGCGTCGATAACCAGCTTCCCGACAAGCCCCGGCTTCCATCCGACGCCCGCTCGCATCAGCAGCGCCTCGCCGTCCGCCACCCGCTGCATGACCTTGGCGCGGCCGATATCCAGACCCTGCGCCGCCAGGACCACCGCCTCGTGCAATAGGGCGTCAAGATCGTCCACCATCAGCGCCTGCCGGCCGAATTCGGCCAGGGCGCTCTGTCGGCGGACCCATCGCTCGTGGTTGAAGGTGTTGTCATCACTCATGGTCAAGACAACACTTCAAGTGGGGGAATGGCATCGAATACCGATGGGGCGGCACTCAGCCGATCTTTCGGTTCGGCTCCCTGACCGCGGTTCCGTACAGGTCCTCCAGCAACCCACCATGGCGCTTGCGGATCTCGTGGCGGCGGATCTTCAGCGTCGGGGTCAACTGCGCGTTCTCCACGCTGAACGGTTCGGCGACCAGCGCGAACTTGCGGACCCGCTCGATCCCGGACAGACCGCGGTTGACCCGATCGACCGCCTCGCCGATGTGCTTCCGGAAATCGGCGTCGCCCACCAGCCCGACCGGATCCGAAGGTTTGCCATGCCGCTTGGCCCAATCGCGGGCAAGCTGGAGGTCAGGCACGATCAGCGCCACCAGGAACGGCTTGCCGTCGCCCGCCACCATCACCTGTCCGATGATGGGCTCCAGCCCCAACAGACTCTCGATCCGCTGCGGCGCCACGTTGTCGCCGCCGCTGGTCACGATCAGGTCCTTCTTGCGGTCGGTCAGCACCAGGGAGCCGTCCTCCGCCAGATGCCCGATGTCGCCGGTGCGCAGCCAGCCATCCTCCAGCGCTCTGGCGGTCGCGTCCTCGTCGCGCCAGTAGCCCTTCATCACCATTGGCCCACGCGCCAGGATCTCGCCATCCTCCGCCAGCCTGATGTCGACGCCCGGCATGGGCAGGCCGACCGTGTCGTGGCGGATCCGGCTGGGCCTGTTGCAGGCGATCAGCGGCGACGCCTCGGTTTGGCCGTAGCCTTGCAGGATCCTGATTCCCATCGACTGGAAGAACAGCGCCGTCTCCGGCGCCAGGGCGGCGCCACCGGAGATGAAGGCCTTCAACCGCCCGCCGAAGCGCTGGCGGACGCGGGCGCGCACCAGCCGGTCCAGCGCGAGATCCACCACGGCGTCCACCGGCCCCAGCTCGCCGCCCCGGTGATAGCGCTTCGCCCCCAGCTCCAGCGCCTTGGCGAATAGTTTGTGGCCGAGGCCGCCGGCCCGCTCGACCTCGCGCCGGATGCGGGTCTCCAGCACCTCGTATAGGCGGGGCACGGCGGTCATGATGGTCGGCTTGACCTCGCCCAGGTTGCCGGCCAGCTTCTCGACCGATTCCGCGTAGGCGATCCTCGCCCCCAGGGTCAGCGCGAACATCTGGCCGCAGGTGTGCTCATAGGCATGGGCCAGCGGCAGGAACGACAGGAACGTCTCGTCGCCCAGCCCGACATCCTGGATCAGGGTGAAGGCCGCCTCGCAGTTCGCCAGCACATTGCGGTGGGTCAGCATGACCCCCTTCGGCGTCCCGCCCGTGCCGGAGGTGTAGATGATGCAGGCGACATCGTCCGCCGACACCTCGGGTTCCCCCAGGGGCTCCGAGCCGCGTCCCAGCAATTCCGCCCATGTCAGCCTCTCGGGTGCTTCGGGCCGGTTATCGCTCCCGTCCTCTTCGAAGGCGACCACCGCCCGGACGGCACGCACCTGGAGCACGGCTGGCATCACCTTCCGCATCAGGGCGGGCGTGGAGACCAGCACGACGCTGGCGCCGCTGTCGGTCAGCGTGTGGACGTGGTCGGATGCCGTGCTTGTGGTATAGGCCGGAACGGTGATCGCCCCCAGCATCATGATCGCGAAGTCGGCGATCAGCCACTCGGGCCGGTTCTCCGCCACGATCGCGACGCGGTCTCCGCGCCCTATCCCCAGCGCCCGCAAGCCCGCCGCGGCCCTCCGGACATCGGCGGCGACCTCCGCCCAGCTGGCGGACCGCCAGTCGCCGTCACGCTTGGAAATCAGCAGCGGCCGGTCGCCGAGCCGGGCCGCCTGATCGAACAACATCGCCGGCAGCGTCCGCCAGCGGGCGTAGGTGTCGGCGTTGGTCTGGTGGTCGTCCATGGCTGAGGTCCATTGTTCGAACTGGGCCTTGAGGCCGGGTGCCGATGTGCCCGCGTACATATGGCGGGTCCCCGGTGTTTGAAAGGCCGCGACGCTTGGAACGATGGTGCCGCCCGCCTATATCCCAGTCAGCGCCACGAGCCAGCGCCAAGAGGAGGAAGACCATGAGCCAGACAGCGACCGCGGAGCCGCTCGACATCCCCGATCCCGCGACGCCCGACTTGGGCGCGTTGCCGACCTGGGATCTCGGCGACCTCTATCCGGGTCAGGACTCCGACGCGCTCAAGGCCGACCTCGACCGGATGGAAAAGGCGTCCAGGGATTTCCACAAGCTCTATAACGGCAAGCTGGCCAACCTGGAAGGCCCTTCGCTGGCGACCGCCGTCGCGCGCTACGAGGAGATCGACGAGACCCTGTCGCGCATCATGAGCTACGCGCATCTGGTCTACGCCGGCGACATGAACGACCCGTTGGTCGGCAAGTTCTTCCAGGGCATCCAGGAGCGCGTCAACGGCATCTCCACCCATTTGCTGTTCTTCACGCTGGAACTCAACCGGATCGACGACGCGGCGCTGGCCGCCAAGCTCAAATCGCCCGAACTCGCCAAATACGCCCCTTGGCTGCGCGACATCCGCGTCTTCCGCCCGCATCAGCTCAGCGACGAGTTGGAACGGCTGCTGCACGAGAAGTACGTGGTCGGCCGCGCCGCTTGGAACCGCCTGTTCGACGAGACCATCGCCGGCCTGCGCTTCACGATCGGCGGCCGCGAGATGACCTGCACCGAGGCGCTGAACCGCTTGACCGACCGCTCGACCGAGCGCCGCCGCGAGGCCGCCGTCGAGATCGGCAAGGTGCTGAACGACAACATCCGCACCTTCGCGCTGATCACCAACACGCTCGCCAAGGACAAGGAGATCGAGGACAAGTGGCGCGACTATCCGCGTCCGACCTCGTCCCGCAACCAGTCCAACCATGTCGAGGACGAGGTGGTCGACGCGCTGGTCACCGCCGTCAAGGGAGCCTACCCGAACCTGTCGCACCGCTACTACGCGATGAAGGCCAAGTGGATGGGCGGCGACACGCTGGATTACTGGGACCGCAACGCCCCGCTGCCGACCGACGACGACAAGCTGATCCCGTGGAACCAAGCGCGCGGCATCGTGCTCGACGCCTATGGCCGCTTCTCGCCGGAACTGGCCGCCGTGGGCCGGCGCTTCTTCGACAGCGCCTGGATCGACGCCGAGGTTCGGCCCGGCAAGGCGCCCGGCGCCTTCGCCCATCCGACGGTGCCGAGCGTCCACCCCTATCTGCTGGTCAACTACCAGGGCAAGACGCGCGACGTGATGACGCTGGCGCACGAGCTGGGCCACGGCGTCCATCAGGTGCTCGCCGGCAAGCAGGGCCACCTGATGGCCGACACTCCCCTGACGCTGGCCGAGACGGCGTCGGTGTTCGGCGAGATGCTGACCTTCCGCTCGCTGCTCGACGCCGAGACCGACCCGGCCGCCAAGAAGATCATGCTGGCCTCCAAGGTGGAGGACATGCTGAACACCGTGGTCCGCCAGATCGCCTTCTTCGATTTCGAGCAGCGGCTCCACACCGAGCGGCGGCAGGGCGAGTTGACGGCGGATCGGATCGGCGAGATCTGGATGGAGGTCCAGACCGAGAGCCTGGGACCGGCGCTGCGCTTCGATGACGGCTACAAGGGGTACTGGGCCTATATTCCCCACTTCATCCACTCGCCGTTCTACGTCTACGCCTACGCGTTCGGCGACTGCTTGGTCAATTCCCTCTACGCCGTCTACCAGGACGCCTCCGACGGCTTCGCGGAGCGGTACCTGAAAATGCTGTCCGCCGGCGGCACCCTGCGCCACCGCGAACTCCTGGCCCCCTTCGGCCTTGACGCCTCGGACCCGGCGTTCTGGAACCGCGGCCTGGGCGTGATCAGCGGCTTCATCGACGAGCTGGAGCGCCAGGACGCTTGAGGAGTGTCAAATGGGGACATTCTGGTTTTATACTTCCAAAATGGTTGCCAGAACTTACCATAAAACCAGAATGTCCTCTTAATTTCCGTCGAATATTCTCTCGGCATCTTGGGAACAATGAAGAAATGCGAAGAAGCTGCAGATTGTCCCCTGCAGCCGCTAATCTTCCTCAGGATGATCAATTGTTTAATGAATTCAAAATGCTTTTTTATTCTCTTGAGACCGCAGGATCTTCATTTAACGTAATGTTCCTGACAATAATAAATTTTATTTTAGCATAATGTTAGTGCTGTGCTGCTTGAGGCGGTAATAACGGCCCGCCCAACAATCTTTTCACTCAAGGAAGCGCAGCAAGACCGCAAACGGAAGATCAAGGAAGCTAAACTCTGCGCTTCAACGGGCTGCGGTCCACGCCGTGTTATTTTTAAGTTGAGATTCGGCGACCTTTGAAGGCCCGAATGAATCATCTAATTTGTGTGGGCCAGGTTCGCTCCATACAACGTCGACACTTGCACTTGGCGCAGAAACGAGAGTGAAGGAGGAAGGCATGTGGAAAGTAGCCGCGCTGACATTGACAGCCGCTTCGCTGATCGGATGTGCCACTGAAGCCGAACGGTTGGCCGAATGTGAAGCCAAGGGCGTTAGCAGGGATACTTGCTATTTAGCCGAACAAAATCGCGAGAATCAGAACAGAACCAATGCGGAGGAGAGTTATAGATGGGATATGGAGCGATGGGATAGGGAACACAAAAAGAAACCGTAAAATAAAATCCGAAAACCTATAACAGGGTAATATGCTATGGAGCAATATCTTCTTCCATGATATTGCCATTCAGCCATCGTGATTTGGCAGGTTATCCATATCATCTGTTGATCTCGCCTCTGCGCACGTTTCCTGGCCTCGGTACGCCTGTTCCAACCAGCGGCCAGACCATTGCGCAGAGGCGTTCCGGCGATCCAGTCGGATGCTCTCAGGGCACCTGAACTGTGTGCGGAACATGCTCGTGTCGCACGTGAGGCATCATGGCTGGGATGTCCTACACTGAACGGCACCACCAAAAACCGTGTATGAATGATGGCACGCGGCGCGCCGCGGTCGTTGCCGTCCAGATAACCCACGGGGATCAAGAGAGGCCGGAAACGTATCATCCTGGGTCAGTCGTGCCTCAGCGCACCTAAGCCCAGTTATCTCGCGCACAACCTGTCAGTCAGTCTCCACGTTTTACGGAAACCTGTGCTCTCGCCGATCGATACGATCCGTTCAAGCGTGTCCGGCGGTTGGCAAGTACCTTTGGTCGCATTGGCATTTGACCGCCGCGCGGCATTGCCCCCACCAAGCCCCCCCGCGACCGTCACATTCATTTCACGCCTGCGGCAAGATAGTTCTCTAAACTTCCCACCTCGCGCCTGACTTCGGCGCGTGTCGGTGGTACGGTCCGGCACTTGGGTGACCATCGAGGCGTGGGATCGTGCCGTTCATCAACCGTCTATCCATTTCGACCAAGATCGCCCTGCTCTGCGTGTTCGCGATCGGCTTGATCGGCATCATCAACCTGCTGGCGCTCCGCGCGGTCCTGCTGACGGAGGCGGCGCGGCTGGGAATCGAGCGGCAGGAAGGCAACCTGAGGGTGGCGTGGGAAGTCCTGCGGACGGCGGGCGCCCAGCGGCTCGACCCGCGGGGCCGCCTGATGGTGGGTGAAACGGTGATCGACAGCGACACGGCATTGGTCGACCGCATCGGCGCGCTTACCGGCGGAGCGGTGTCGATCTTCGTCGACTCCCACCGGGTCGCCACTTCGGTCAAGGGAGCCGACGGACGCCGCGCCGTCGGCTCCGCGCTGGGCGATCCCGTCGTGGCGGACGCCGTCCTGAAGCGGGGCAAGCCGTACCGGGGCGAGGCCGACGTGCTCGGCACCCCGTATTTCGCGGCCTATGACCCCATCATCGACTCCAGCGGCAAGGCGATCGGAGTGCTGTCGGTCGGGGGGCCGCAGGCGGATTTCATGACCATGGTCGACGCCGTGGTCCGGGGCGGGCTGCTGCTGGGCGCCATCGCGGCCCTCCTGGTCGCCACCGCCTCGTTCTTCGTCCTGCGCCTGCTGCTCGGTCCGCTGACCCGGCTGCGCGCGGTCATGGGTCGGTTCGCGGCGGATGAGCTGGACGAGCAGGTGCCGGGGCTCGACCGCGCCGACGAGGTCGGCGCCATGGCCGCGTCCGTCCAGGTCTTCCGCGATCACGCCATCAAGGTCCGAGAGATGCGGGCGGAGGAGGCGCGGATGGAGGAGTTCCACCAGGAGGAGGTGCGCGGCGCCATCCGAGGCATGGCCGACAAGGTGGATAGCCAGACCCGCAAGGCGATCGAGACGGTGACCGACCAGACCGACGGCATGCGCGTCACGACGGTCGGCTTGCACGACCTCGCCCGCGGCATCGACCAGAACGCCCGCGAGATGGCTGGCACCTCCGCCCGCGCGCTCGACGCGGTCAGGACGGCGGCGGACGCGGCCAACCGCCTATCGGAGTCGATCGGCCAGATTTCGGGCCGGGTGGCGGAGACCGCGACGGCGGCCGGCCACGCCGTCGCCAGCGCCGGGGACGCCGCCCGCGTCATCCGCATGCTGGACGAGGTCGCGACCGAGATCGGCGGCATCGTGGACCTGATCCGCAACATCGCCTCGCAGACCAACCTGCTGGCGCTCAACGCCACCATCGAGGCGTCCCGCGCCGGCGAGGCCGGGAAGGGCTTCGCCGTGGTCGCCGCCGAGGTCAAGAGCCTATCGCGCGAGACGGAGCGCTCGACCAACCAGATCGGCGACCTGATCAGCCGCATCCAGGCGGCGGCGCGCGACGCCGCCGCGGCGGTCGGACGGGTCAGCGACACCATCGGCGTGGTCGATGGCATCGCCGGGACCATCGCGGTCGCCATGCGCGAGCAGTCCGCCGCCACCGCCGAGATCGCCCGCAACGTCGAGGCGACCGCCGGGGCGACCCGCGACGTGTCCGGCCATCTCGAAGCGCTGACCGGCGACGTGCGGCGCTCGGACGAGCTGGCGGAAAGCAGCAAGGTGGCGGCCGCCCTGCTGAGCGACGGCATCGAGTCGCTGGCCGAGGCGCTGACCCAGATCGTCCGCACCTCGACGGAGGAGGCCAACCGCCGGACCTATACCCGCCACGCCTGCAAGATCCCCACCCGCGTGGCGGGGGATTTCGGCAGCGGCGACGCCGAATTGCTCGACGTGTCCCGCGGTGGCGCCCTGATCGCCAGCGACATCAAGTTCGCGGCGGGCGACCGGCTCACCCTGCGCATTCCCGACCGCGAGCAGCCCCAGTTCGCCCATGTCGTCGGCGTCAGCCGCCACGGCGTCCACCTGCAGTTCGACCCCCCACCGCTGGCGGAAATGGACGTGGAGCGTGTCGCGGCGCGGTGACGCTCACCGCGCCTCCACCAAAGTTCCGGTATACAGGACCGGCCCGGTCGGCGCTCCCGTCGGGGAGCCGCCCGCCGGTTCCAGGCTGACCGCCAGCAGCGCGCCCGGGCGCACCAGATCCGGCGGCAGGCGGTCGAGCGGCACCGGCGTCACGCCGCTCCGCTCGATCACGCCCAGCGATACTGGCTGGGCGCGGGGCGGCACCACCCACAGCTCATAGGAATTGCCGGCGGGGGCCGGGCGCTCTCCCACCGGCGTCACGTTGGCGCGCCGCGCCGCCGGGATTCGGACCGCGAAGGCTGGTCCCTCGGGCGCCTGGAGCACAGCGACCAGCGCCGGTTCCTGCGGTGGCGGCACGGGAGGATTCCAGACCATGACCGCCAGCAGGCAGGCGGCGGCGGTTGCCAGTGCCGCCGCTCCACGCCACAGCGCCAAGCTCGACCAAAGGCGCGCGGTCAGCGAGGGGGTGGAGGGCGTGGTGGCGGGGAGGGGCGCCGGTGTCGTCACCTCCCGCTCGATCCGGTTCCAAAGGGCTTCGGGCGGGGTGACCGGAGCCAGCGCGTCCGCGAACCCGCTCAGCCTGTCCTCCCACACCGCGACGCGGCGGCGCAGGTCGGCGTCCGACGGCAGCGCCGCTTCGAACCGGACACGGTCGGCGCCGCGCAAGGTGCCGAGCACGTATTCGGCGGCCTCCTGATCACGGCCGGTGGAGGTTTCGTGGTCGCCGGTCATCGCTCCAGACACTCCCGCAACGCCGACAACCCACGCAGGATCCAGCTCTTGACCGTTCCCAGCGGCTGGTCCAGGTGCCGCGCGATCTCCTGATGCGAACAGCCGTCCATGTAGGCCAGCGTGATGCTGCGGCGCGGCCCTTCCTTCAACTCGCCAAGACAGCCGCGCAGCGCGCCGCGATCCTCGAAGGCTGGTGGCTCGATGCCCTCGATGGCGCCGGCCAGTTCCGCCTCGCCGATCTCCATCGTGCCCGGTGGCCCGCCGCTCCGCCGCTCCCGGTCGCGCATGTCGAGTGCCCGATGGCGCAGGATGCCGATGATCCAGCCGCGCGCGCTCCCGAATGCCCGATCGAAACGGCCGGCGTTGCGCCAGACCTGGACGAAGGTGTCCTGCACCACCTCCTCAGCCAGCCTCCTGTCGCCCAACATGCGGAGCGCCAAGGCCAGCAGCAGGCCGCCATGGTGGTCGTAGAGGGCGCGCAAGGCCCGGCTGTCGCCGTCGGCGCAACGGCGTATCAGATCGGCTTGTCCGTCTTCCGCGGCTTCGGTGGGTTTGGCGACCAAGGGGAACTCGGAGTTGCGGCGCGCTCGGCCCGCCCATGGGATGGACCGCTCCGGTCGAAGGTACGACGGCCACCACTGCGCGTCCATCCCTGGTGATCTCCTGTTTTCGCCAAGTCGCGGATGCTCGACCGATGCGCCGATTACGGCGCCGGAGGTCCTGACGGATGCGGAGTGCGGGGGCGCCAGCCGTCAGGCGTACTCCACAAGTTTTCCGATGTCCGCGCATCCAATCCTGGCGGGGCCGGCGTAACGGGGATGAGCGCGCCCATGGCGTGCCCAACAACAACGAGGAACTCCCATCATGCGTACGCTCGCCAAACTGCTGCTCACCACCGTCGCGGCCGCCGGTCTCGCCGCCTGCGCCCAGTCCGAGGCCGACACCATGGGCAAGCCGATGATGTCGTCCTCCGCTTCCATGAGTCCTTCCGGCATGGGTTCTTCCGGCATGGGCTCCATGGATCCCGTGATGGTCGGCGGGCAGTCGATGCTGCCGAGCAAGACCATCGTGGACAACGCGGTCAACTCCGCCGATCACAAGACGCTGGTCGCGGCCGTCAAGGCCGCCGATTTGGTCGATACCCTGCGGAGCCCCGGCCCCTTCACGGTGTTCGCCCCGACCGACGCCGCCTTTTCCCAGCTTCCCCCCGGCACGGTCGGCACCCTCGTCCGTCCCGAGAACAAGCAGGCTCTGACCGGCATCCTGACCTATCACGTGGTCCCTGGCCGGCTCGACATGATGGAATTGCAGCGGCGGATCATGGCGGGTAACGGCTCGGCCACGCTCAAGACCGTCCAGGGTGGCACGCTGACCGCCATGATGAACGGTCCGCACAACATCACCCTCCGCGACGCCGCCGGCCATGTCGCCGACATCTCGACCTATGACGTCTACCAGTCCAACGGCGTCATTCACGTCATCGACCATGTCCTGATGCCCAAGTAGGTCCAGGGTCCAGGACGGACCCGAAGGCGGAAGCCTGAAAACGACGACGCGCGGAGCCGGCGTCACCGGCTCCGCGCGCGCCACCCGCCAGGGTGTCCCGACACTTCGTCAGAGCTGCTTCAGGTACTCCAGCAGCGCCTTCTTGTCGTCCGCCGACAGGCTGGTGCCGTACTCGTGGCCGCAGCGGCTGTTGCCGGAGTTGAGGTTCGAGCAATCCGTCGTCTTCAGGACATAGTCGAACTGCGTCTGCTCCACCGCCAGCCCGACATTCTCGATGTCGTAGTTCTGGCCGATCTTGAACGACGCGGTCCGCTGCGCCGCCGGCTTCAGCAGGTCGGCCAGGGTGGGAACCGACCCGTTGTGCAGGTAGGGGGCCGCCGCCCAGATGCCTTCCAGCACACGGCTCTCGTACACGTTCGACGCGGCGCTGGAGGAGGTGGACGTGCCCGAGCCCGAGGCCGGATCCGCGGTCGGGACCGGCGGCGCCAGCGACTTCAGGGCTTGGAGTTCCGGCGACTTGAGCCAGGACGGCACGTCCGAGGCGAGGTCGCCGGCATCCTCCATGGTGTCGAGCAGCAGTGGGATCGAATGCTGGAGGATCGACCCGATGACCGCCGTGCCCAGCACGTTGAACGCGGAGTCCACGGGTTTGAGCGGCTTGGTCAGCAGCGGGATGAACGCCCCTTCCATGACGCCGGTCTTGACCTGGATCCCCAGCTTGTCCCACTCACGGGTGTCGGTGCCGACATCCAGCAGCGGCGTACCCCAGGTCTCGTGCTCGAGGGACCTGAACTTACCCTTCGTGATGCCGTGACAGTCGACGCAGCCGCCTTTTTCCGTCGACCAATTGAAGATGTCGCGCCCCCTGATCGCCAATGATTCGTTGATCGCCCACGGCCACTTCGGCGGACCCAGCTTGATGATGTTCTTTTCCTGCTTCTGCAGGCCCAGGAAATCGGCCGAGTTGTTCGCCAGGTAATCCATCCTCAGCCCGAAAATTCCCTCTTCGCGCTTGGGATGGAAGATGCCGAAGACCCCGAAGACCTCGCCCAGGTTGCGGGACAGCGCCAGGAGGGAATTGCCGTTCGGGGAGAAGCCCGGCCACTGGGTCATGTCCTGGATCGGCGCGTTCCACAGGAACGGGTAGCGCACCGGCGCGTCGGCGGTCTTGATGTTGTCGGCGATGATGTGGGTCGGGCCGGTGCCGATGTCGAGACCGGTCAGCCGGTTGAAGATCATGGTCACCGCATCGAGCCGGCTGGGACCCCAGGGGTCTGCCGGCAACGACTTGGACACGATCGTGTGGTACGGCAGGTACCACGCCTCGATCTCGCCGCGCAGCTTCGCCTTCGCCGCTTCGGACGGCTTGGGCCCGATGACGGTGACGGAGAAGGAGTTGAAGGCGTCCTTGTTCTTCAGCAGGGCGCCGACCGCCGCGTCCAAGTCGCTGAGGAAGGTCTGGAAGTCGGCGATGGCCGGGCCGCCGTCGATCCGGTAGGGCACCTTGTCGACTTGGATCTGCCGGGTGTGGCAGGCCGAACAGGTCATCCCGAGGGTTTGGCCGTCGGGACCGGCGGCCACGTTGAACCCGAGCGGCAGCAGGGGATACTCGCCCCCCTTGTTCGGCAGATAACCGTAGCGGCTCAGGTTGTCGGCCAGGAACGGCTTGCCGTCGGGCTGCTTCAGCGCCGCGATCCACGCCATCGGGATCAGGCGCGAGCCTTGGTCGCGGGAGTAATAATCCTCGCGGACCGTCTCGGTCCACTCGTCCCCCTGGTCGACGTAGATCACCGGAGGGGATGCCGCCGCGGCGGGACGTCCGAGCGGCGATGTCAGGGCCAGGACGGCGCACGCCAAGCCGCCTGCCGTCAGGATTCGACTGAAGTTCATCCCAGCCTCTCTTTTGAAAATCATGATGACGGGATTGTGAGTTCGGATTTGGATGAAGAATACCTCTCGACGAAGCAAACCGTCAGTTGAGGTGCCTATCATTACCTTGCGGAAAGCCAACCTAACATGTGGATTGGCAAGGTAAAACAAATTTGGTGTTTCAATATTATAATATTAGGTGGATGAATATCTTGGTATGCGGTGAGAAGAACTATGCATGGAAAGATGTTGGACTTGAAACATCTTTCAGAGGCGGCGGCGGCGCTCGCGTCCGTCCCCAACCAACCCATCGGCATGGTCCCGCCGCCGATCGGTGGCGCACTGGTCTTTCCTCATGCGGGGCACCATTTTCCGAGCATGGCAAATGGCACTGAACAGAACTCGTTCGGCGGGCGGATCGCCCGCTACGCACGGGTGTCGACGGCGATGGGCGGATTGGCGGCGCGACTCGCCGGTCAGCGCTATCTGGGGATCAAACTCGAACGTGGCGAGCACGCCAAGGAGTTGCGCGACGCGCTGGGCGGTCTGAAGGGGCCGCTGATGAAGGTGGCGCAGATCCTATCCAGCATACCGGACGCGCTGCCGCAGGAATACGTCCAGGAGTTGTCGCAGCTCCAGGCCGACGCGCCCAGCATGGGCTGGCCCTTCGTCAAGCGTCGGATGGCGGCGGAACTGGGGGGCGATTGGCAGTCACGCTTCGCCAGCTTCGAGCGGACCGCCGCCTCGGCGGCGTCGCTGGGGCAGGTTCACAAGGCGGTCGGGCTGGATGGCAAACAACTCGCCTGCAAGCTCCAGTATCCGGACATGATGTCGGCGGTCGAGGCCGACCTGCGGCAGCTCAGCCTGATCTTCTCGATCTACGAACGCTATGACCGCACGATCTCGACCCGCCAGATCCACGCCGAGATCTCGGCGCGCCTTCGGGAAGAGCTGGATTACGCCTTGGAGGCCTGCCATACGGCGCTCTACCGCGACATCCTGGGGCCGATCGGCACGGTCCATGTTCCCGAGGTCGAGCCGGAGCTGTCGACCAAGCGGCTCCTGACGATGAACTGGCTCGAGGGCCGCAAGATCCTGGACCACATCAAGGATCATCCGGAGCACCGCGACGAGTTGGCGCTCAACATGTTCCGGGCGTGGTACACGCCGTTCTACACCTGCGGCACGATCCACGGCGACCCGCATCTGGGCAATTACACGGTGCGGCCGGACGCTTCGATCAACCTGCTCGATTTCGGCTGCATCCGGATCTTCAAGCCCAGTTTCGTCAAGGGTGTGATCGACCTGTACCACGCGCTCCAGACCAACGACCGGGACTTGGCTGCCGAGGCGTACCGCGTCTGGGGCTTCAACAAGATCACCCATGAGTTGATCGACATTCTCAACGTTTGGGCGCAGTTCGTCTATGGACCGATCCTGGAGGACCGGACGCGCCGAATCGATGAGACCAACAACGCCATGTACGGCCGCGAGGCGGCCGAGAAGGTCCACAAGGCGCTGCACGAGGTCGGCGGTTTGGAGATCCCGCGTGAGTTCGTCTTCATGGACCGGGCGGCCATTGGTTTGGGATCGGTGTTCCTGCACCTGAAGGCCGAGATCAACTGGTACCAGATCTTCCACGACCTGATCGAGGACTTCGATGTCGATACCCTGGCGGAGCGTCAAACCATGATGCTCAACCGGCATGGCGTGCCTCTGCCGGTCTGAGGAAAACCCGGCGAAACACGGGGCTGGATCATCGGGGTGTCGATTTTCCGTGAAAAATTGTGGAACCAACCCGTCAAAACCTTTGTTGAGGGGGCCAAAGGTTGCCGAATGGTGGCCAGATCGCCCCCCAGACGAGGATCACGACTATGAATAAATTGTATTATGGCGCGGCCGTGCTGGCTCTTGCTCTCGGCGTTTCGGGCCAGGCGATGGCGCAGAACGACACGGGAATGAAGACCGGCCAAACCGATGGCGCCACCAGCGGCCGGGCGGCCCTGGGACAGGGCGGCGTTGGCGCGGGTGATCCGACATTCCAGACCGGCACCACCAACGTCCAGGTTCCAGCGTCCTGCGGTCCCACCGACATCGCGGCGGTCCAGTCCGACCTGAGCAGCGTGTCCAACCAGATGATCCGCGAACGTCTCGAAGTGCAGCTTCAGACCGCGACGAATCAGTATCAGGACGGCAACCCGGGCAAGTGCGCCCAGATCCTCGCCGACGCGCGGAACTCGATCGTCAAGGCGGGCGGCAGCGTCAATGACATCAGCGCCGCCGCTGGCGGCGGTGTCGTTCCCCCGGCCGGCGCCGGCCGGGCTGGCAGCGAGAGCGTCGCTGGTGGTGGCCCCGTCGCTGGTTCGACCGAGACCCGTCCGATGGGCAGTGGCATGAGCGGCGCCATGGCTGGCGCCACGACCGGCAGCCTCGCCGCCGGCAGTGGCCAGAGTGCCATTCCGCAGCGCTATACGGTCAACGACTGCCAGCCTACCACTTGGGCCTCGCTCGAGGACAAGGCCGATCAGGTTCCGCAGAACCGCAAGGGCGAGTTCCAGCAGCTGCTGGTGCAGATCCAGCAGCAGTACAACTCGGGCAATCAGGGTCAGTGCGCCCAGTCGATGAACCAGTTGGCGTCGATCCTGCCGGGTGGTTCGCAGGCCCGCTGATTGCGGGCTCGCTGATTTGATCCGAGCCAACCTGGACTGACATCCAGGGAGAAGGGCGGTCAACCCAAGGTGGGTTGACCGCCCTTTTTTCGTGCGCCTTTTCGCCGGCGCGCGGCGGCGCTCCGGGAATGCGACCAATGTCCACTGTGAATGATTGTGGCATGGAGGTTTATTGGATAAGTCCCGACAGGCGGGATAGCTGGGTAGAACGCTTCACAAACTTTCCTGAATGCGGCATTTTGCCATCGCATAACCGTCCGCCATATTTCTCGGCAAAAAAATCAGCGGCAAGGGAACCAGCCAGGATGAAAGTCGCCATACCGAAGGAGCGGCGTGACCATGAGCGTCGCGTCGCGGCCTCGCCGGATACCATCAAGAAGTACAAGCAGCTCGGGCTGGACGTCGTTGTCGAGACCGGTGCTGGCGAGCACGCGTCGATTCCCGATCAGGTTTTCGTCGACGCCGGGGCCACGATCGCTCCGGATGAGGCGTCGGCGCTCGGTGACGCCGACATCGTGCTGAAGGTTCAGCGGCCCCTGACCGAGGCCGAGGGCGGCCCGGACGAGCTGGCGCTGATGAAGCCCGGCGCCATGCTGGTCGCCATCCTGCAACCCTATCAGCAGCGCGAGCAGCTCCAGGCCTACGCCGACGCGAAGGTCAACGCCTTCGCGATGGAGCTGATGCCCCGAATCACCCGTGCCCAGTCGATGGACGTGCTGTCCAGCCAAGCCAACTTGGCGGGATACCGCGCCGTGATCGACGCCGCGTCGGAGTTCGGCCGCGCCTTTCCGATGATGATGACGGCGGCCGGCACCGTGGCTCCGGCGCGCTGCATGATCATGGGCGTCGGAGTCGCCGGCCTCCAGGCCATCGCGACCGCCCGCCGGCTCGGCGGCGTGGTTTCCGCGACCGACGTCCGCCCGGCGACCAAGGAGCAGGTGCAGAGCCTGGGCGCCACCTTCGTCGCCGTCGAGGACGACGAGTTCAAGGAGGCGCAGACGGCGGCCGGCTACGCCAAGGAGATGAGCGCCGGCTATCAGGAGAAGCAGCGGGCGCTGATCGCCGAGACGATCAAGAAGCAGGACATCGTCATCACCACGGCGCTGATCCCCGGCCGCAAGGCGCCGATCCTGGTGACCGACGCGATGGTCCGGTCGATGAAGCCGGGTTCCGTGCTGGTCGATCTGGCGGTGGAGCAGGGCGGCAACGTCGAGGGGTCCAAGCCGGGCGAGATCGTCGATGTCGGTGGCGTCAAGATCGTCGGCCACATCAACGTGCCCAGCCGCAACGCGGTCGACGCGTCGATGCTCTATTCCAAGAACCTGCTCAACTTCCTGACGCCCCTGATCGACAAGGACAAGGGCCTGACGATCAACTGGGACGACGAGATCATCAAGGGCACCGCGCTGACGCGCGACGGCTCGGTGGTGCATCCCAATTTCGCCGCCGCCGACGCGGCGGCCAAGAGCTGAGGGGAACACAGCCAATGACCAGCCAGGAATTGGCCCAGCAGGTCGCCAACCTGCAAGCGGCCTTGCGGTCGCTCACGATCGAGGCCGATCGGCTCGCCGCCGAGACGGCCACCTTCGCCACCAGCGCCCACGACGCGGCCCCTGCGGCCGGCCATAGTTTCTTCATCACCGGGCTGACGGTCTTCGCGCTGGCCTGCTTCGTCGGGTAC
>NZ_AVFL01000054.1 GCF_000576635.1 Skermanella stibiiresistens SB22 | reverse complement strand
GTGAGGAATTTTGCCTTCCCATACTGGGGAAAATTGCCTGCACCTTGACACCACACGTCGCAGGTTGACAGCCTGGGCACCGGATCGGCGCGGTAGGGCTTGGCGGGTGTGGAGGGCGTGCCGGAGGCTGGCTTGCGCTTGCGGCCTGAGGCATGGCGGTATTCATTCCGCTGGCCCCTGACGTCGCGGCGGCGAAGCCATAGGGCGCACTCGTCGGGGTCGAAGTAGACTACGCGGTTACGCGTTTCGGAGGAAACTGAAGAAGTGCCGTAAGTCCTCTTATCGGTGCTACGGTATTTGTCAAAGGTGGTTGGGCTGATTCCAAGATGAGCGGCGATTTCCGCTCGGGTCAGCGTGTGATTAGTCACCATCGCGGTGGCAGTTTATTTGCGTACGGCGCTTGGCAAAGGCCGAATGTTTTGGTATCATAATGATGTCCTGTCAGGGATGTCGAAGGATGGTACATGGTAAGGCGCGCTGGTAATTCAGCGCGCCTTTTATTTTATCGGGGCAAGCGATTGTCTAGCCAAAACTGCACTTCGGGCAGTGGAAAGAAGACGTATCGTCCAGAGCGAACTTCCTTGGGGAAGTTATCGCACTGGTGCCGCCAAAGGCGAACAGTCTCCCGATGCACATTTGCCATCTTGGCGATTTGACCGACGGAAACCAGATTGGTGGAATTCATTTTTGCTTTCTCGATGAGGGGGTGATTTCTTCTGGAATGCCAACATTATACCAAGGATAGGCCAAACTGGTCAACAGGCTGGACCGATTATTTCGTCGCTTTTTACGAATTTATCGTTCAGTGGCTCTCTAGGGTGGTCTGGACTGATGCCCGATCTGGCGAAAAGTACTTTTCGGACAGCGTCGATGTGGGTGCCTCGACATCAGCTCGAAACCCGCGCACCGATGCGTCCTTTGTATCGGCTGACGAGGTGAGAAGGTTCGTGTTCCCAGGGCAGGAGGGGCGGTGTTTTCTAACCGCGTGGCGAGCCGTACAAGAAGGTTCCGCTCGCTACCCTCGGGCTTCCTCTGAAAGCCGCCTAGTTACTGGGTTTTTCATACGAGGGTAGAGAAAATCTACCCTCGTATCTACCCTCGACGGCCCTCGTCTTTTGTATCAACTGACAAGGTGAGAAGGTTCGTGTTCCCAGGCGTGTTTTTGGGACCGGACCTATCATTTCCAACCGGTAACACCGGTAGCACTGGTTACATCGTTGTTTTCATTGGATTTTTCACAATGCTAATCCGGTAACAGAGTGGTAACGGGGGCCTGAAACCGGTAACAGAAGTCTCCCTGTGGTAGGTGAGAATGGCATGTTCCCAAATATCCGCTGGGTGAGAATGGCGTGTTCCCAGATGACGGCTGAGGTGAGCGAGGTGTGTTCCCAGGTAAAAAGACGTAGTGAGAATGGCGTGTTCCCAATTTGGGCGGATCGGTGTTTCAGAGTGCGGCGGCCTTTGATTTGGCTGAAATGAATGAGCGAGGGGAGGGCACATGCGAGCGGTGGCAGTAGTCGTGATGGTGGCGCTGGGTTTGATGTCCAGTGTCCCAGGTAACGCCCAGGGATACTACCAGAATGGAAATTCCCTTCTGGCTATGTGTCAGGGAGAGTGGATAGACAAGACATACTGTCTTGGATATGTCACCGCAGCAGCCGAGCTTGCGGCTCATGACGGCTATAATGGTCTTAAAGCATGCATCCCTTCGGGGGTGCTGTCTGGTCAACTGATGGACACTTCGGTCCAATACCTGATTGCCCATCCGGAGAGGCGGCATCTTCCGTCCTTCGCGCTCGTGTCCCTGGCCATCGTATTGGCTTTTCCCTGCCGCTGAGTAATAAAGTTTCGCCTCCTATTAGATAAGACCATACGGCCTGAAAGCTGCAAACCAACGAAACGGAGACACAAATGAAATTCGACACCATCGGCGTGCTCGATGAGACCAAACTTGAGATGCCCACGCTGACGGTGCCGACCAGCTTGGGCGAACTGACGACGACAACCACTGACGCCGTCTCGGTGGGCCAGCAGGCCTGGGACCGGATCAAGGCCAACGGCAAGATGATGCGGGAAGACTGGCGACTAGTGGGTGAGGCCCTCCTCGTTGGTCGGAACAAGTTCACCACGGCTACGGGTGGACTCTACAATAAAGGTTTCGGCCAGTGGTGCAGGGAGAGCGGGTTCTCGGATATCGACGCTTCAGTGCGTTCCAACGCAATGTGGATGGTTGAGAGCTGGAATTCTATCTTGCAATCATTGCAAGATAGGGCGGACCTATGCCGCCCCACCACCATCCGCGCCGCCTACAATGAACTGACCGCCGACACTCCCGAACCGACCACGTCTCCCGCTCTACCAGAGCCGGTCAAGGCGGCGGACCCGGTGGAGCAGGGAGACGATGAGACGCCTCCGTGGGATGACGAGCCGGTCTCAGTCTCCGCATCACCGGTACCAGACGCTACGGATGAGGAAGAGGGTGATGCGCGTCAATCCGGCTGGGAGGACCTCAACAAGCTGCGGAACACTGAGCAGGAGCAAGTCTGGGAGAGGGTCGGATGCCTCATCGGGATCAAGGCCCCAAAAAGCGGAGACTTCTTCATCGAGAACTTCCTGAAAAGCATCGAGGCGGACTACTTCGTCGCGGCGGCGCGTGATGCCATGGTCGAACGCCTGAAGCAGCACGACGATGTCGATACGGCGGTACACGCGGGAGCCGAGGCCTTGCGAGCCGCTGAGGACGCCTTGGTGGAGAAGATCCGTCAGGCGGTCGAGGACGTGTCGATGACGGCGATGACGAGCTACTTGACCCAAGTCGGGAACAACAAGGTGCTGTCAGGCGGGAACCTGAACAAGAAACTCCTCGCGATGGCTTTGGACGAGAGGGCCAATCCAAATGAGCGGATCACAGCGGCTGACAAACTGACCACTCGCTATCAATTTCCGCTAAGTTTGGATTAAAATAGGTTGGAGCTGTAAATTTGGCGCGGTGAAGATGCACAGTTGGTGAGCCAATTGAAAAACTGGTTGATACCGCCTCGGGTTTACGTCGAAACCCCCACTAGGGGTTCGATCCGCAGCTTCCTTCAACCGAGTTGAAACTCGATACCATCTAGATGTTGATTACCGCAGAGGTTGTAAATATCATTTGCAACCTCAAGCAGCACGTTTGGGAAAAGGTTGCTGCTGGTGACAGTATATCTCGGCAGATGTATAAAGCCAGTTGGTAACATTCTTTGAACTAGTGCTGGCTCTTCATCAGCTAGCAGTCCGAGACGTGGGAGTGGGTTTGCAGAAATATTTTCTAACGTATTTCCATGATTGTCATACCGAAGATCTGCTTCCAGAGCGAACTCCGCATCTGGCGCTCCTGCCAACCGTCTGACTGCATCAACGACTCGCAGTGTGTTGGCAAGATCTGAGAGAATCCATTGCAACATTAGTGCGGGGGTGCCACTACACTGCTTGAGTGTGAGCGACACTTGTCCTGTTGATCGTATCTCAAGCGCTATCATGTTCTCGATCAACGGAGCTCCTAAGGGTTTGGTGGCGTGCCTCCATACGGCCCTGGCTCCGCGTAGAATAGGTGTAATACTAACTGGTTTAGTCAGCACGTTTCCATCTACTGACTCAATGATAAGCTCCTTTCCATCAGGAAAGACGCATTTAAGAGCATTATGCCGACGGAAGATATGCGAATGAGCATAAGGTCGATCAACTGATAATTGATCGCTCAGAGGTGTCAGAATAATTTGGCATCCAGGTATTCGTCGCTGCGGCGATTGCGTTGGCAATAAGTTGCCGTAGTGTTGGCGCGCTTGAACGAAATCTTCTTCGATGCGGACACTTTCTCTCGCTCGATTTATAACCATATCATGTATTTCTCTCATCCTCATAGGGCGTGTTTCTTCATTGACGCGTCTATACGATTCGCGAGTGCGTCCAGATTTGTTGAGCCTATGGGGTGCTATCGAGGACCTTGGAGTCCGAATCACAACTACTCCGAAACCAGGATCAGTGTCGATGGCACGGCATCGTATGCTTGTTAACGGAGGATCAAACCAATCCAGTGCAGCACGCTCCAATTTCTCTGCTAAAGCGTGAGCATCCGGTAAGGATCTTATCGCAACACCGCATTTTGGGTTATCGTTGCTCTCATCAATACCAAGAACAAGCCAACCACCCTCAGCGTTAGCAAATCCGCATACTGCGCGGAATAAATCTTCCTTCGCATAGTCATCGGGACCTGATCTCGGTTTGCCTGGTGCTGGAGGATTCAACCAAGAGTCCTCTGATTTGCCGCTTTTTTGATCGAAGGTGAGTTCCTGCTTGAACTCCAATGACTGACCCTCACTCGCCCCAAGTAGATCTTGAATGTCTCTCAATTCGAGAGCCTCAATCGATTTTGACGCAAGTGTTGCCATAGTCTCCCCCGATTAGCTAGTTCACACTAATATGAATTAACCATATGAGATGCATCAATGTAAGGGCCGGATTTGTCTATTTGTTCGTCTGTCTGAATATAGACCCGCGCCTTAGCTGAAACGAGAATTTAGATCAGAAGAACCTCATTCCGCCGCGTCTATATCGATCCTGCTCTAAAGCGCTAGCGAGAGTTCTTGGCCTTGAAGGAGCATCAACTTTCCATTTATCGGATGCCTGTCTCCGATGCAGACAAACTGCTAACCAGAGGTCCCTTAAGCTGGTTGTCTAGCTGCCATTCGCGCTATGGCTGCTATCACAGAAAAAGAAAAATCGTCACACAAAAAGCATCTCAGACCGTTACACATCTTCCTGAACGAGTTCGCCAATGAGCTCTTAAATATCTGATTTGTAATAGTTTTTCCTCTGGGTGAGTGGTCAATCCGAAAATCGAGTCTTCTCGACCGCACCATCACTTGACGACCTGACGATACGAAAAAAAAGCGCCGCGTCGACCTCAAGGTTGCGGCGCTTTTTTCGTTTTCGGCCTTCTGCGATACCCAGGCGATGGCCTCCCCCCGTCAGGCGGGGGAAGGCTGCGATGCCTCGAGGCCGGCGCGATGCTCGCGCACCGCGCGCCAGACCAGAACCACCAGGAAAAAGTGGAACGAGAAGCCGACCACGGAGTAGGCGGCGATCGCGACATCCACGTTGGCGACCCAGGCCGCCGCCGGCAGCACCATGAAGCGCGGGATCAGCGTCAATATCTCCAGCACCAGGAAGCGGCGCTGCAGGTTGAGGACGGGAACCAGCATCAAGGCGGGCAGGCTGATGAAGCGCATGGCCCACCACACCACGATCCACTGCGCGAACACACCGGCCTCGCGCCACGTCTCCCCGAAAGCGAAGGCGTAGAGTGTTGGTGCCGCGACGATCAGCACCAGCACCGGCAAAGCCACCATGGCCGCCAATCCGCCGGTGGTCCGGACGAAGATTGTGGTCAGGTCCTCGCCTTTGTGGAACAGTTCCGCCGCCCGCTGGTAGAAGACGCGCCGGGTGGCGTCGCCCAGCAGGGTGATCGGCATCTCGAAAAGCCGGTACGTGAACCAGTACAGGCCGGCGACGTAGGGGCTGAACAGGGCGGTCAGCAGGATCGACGGCACGGTGACCGTGGTCGAGGACAGCAGGGCCTGTGGCATGCTGTAGAGCGGAAAGTCACGATGCTTGGCCGCCAGCCGCCTCATGTTCTCCCGTGTGATCACTTGACGGAGCGACGGCAGGTCGTACCGGATCAACTGCCAAGCCACGATCACGGTGCCCATGACGGTCCCGAAGATCAGGCCGAGAACCAAGCCGTCCACCCCCATGCCGACCATGCCGGCGGCGACCTGCGCCGCGGCCACGCCGAACGAGCGGCTGATCGTGGACATCGACAGCCGCTTGTAGAGCTGCTGCCGCGTCGCCCAGACGGATAGAACCTGCGACGCCGTGTTGGTCAGGATCATCAGAGGCAGGAACCACAGCAGGCCGCTGAGTTCCTGATACCCAAGCAGATCGAGCAGCGCGTCGCCGAACCCCCAGATCGCGAAGACCGACAGGATGCTGACCGCGGCGACGATGCCGAGACTCAGGGCCAGGATGTTGGCCGCCTCCTGCTCCGTCTTCGCCATGACGATGGCGAGCTCGTAGCGGCCGCTCGCCACCACCACGAAGGTCATGTTGAGCGCGCCGAACAGGGCGAACAGGCCAAACTGGTCCGGCGTGAACAACCGCATCAGGATCGGGTAAGCCAAAACCGTCAGGACTTGGGCCAGGGCCGTTCCCGACGCCAGCACCGCGATGTTCTTCAGGAAAGGTCCACGCAGGATGCGAAGCGCCATTCGCGGCAGACGGGTGGTGTCAACTCGGGCCGTCAAGGAACTCTCTCACACAATCATTCGCGGGAATAAGCGGCGCCACACTGCCACATACGCCGGCCACGCGCGCCGGTTCATGGGGTGAAGGCGGTTACGCTTTTGATCCTCCGGAGGAGGATGGGCTTGAAGACCTCCTCCGTCGATCAGGGCCATACCCCTAACGAATGTTCCGATCGTCCCTGTTGTTCCCGTCCCCAATGGCCCCATGCCACGAAATCGCCGCGAGGAGGGGGGCTTCAATCACCCCCGGCCGGTATCAGGGTCTTGACCGGTGCCTCTGGCGACCGGCTCTGGGACCGTCGCTGTTGGGTTTCCCCATGGTTCGCGTCATAGGTGGCATCCCATTTTCCATCGAGGATCACCTCGATGAGCTGAGCTGCCGACCGGTCCCAGGTCAACCATGGCATATTGGCGGTGATCGGCGCGTTTCCCCGCGTCCATTGGTCGATCCACGCCTCCACCGCGCCGGCCAAATCCTCCGCCGTCGTTCCCGAGAACCAAGCGGCGTGACCATTCGCGATCTCACGGAACACGGGGATGTCGCGAGCCAGTATGGGTAAGGCGTGTTTGGCGGCTTCGATCAGCGGAAGGCCGAAACCCTCATCGAATGATACGCCGAGCAACGCCGAGCAGCCATCGTAGAGCGCATTCAAATCGGCGTCGGTCGCGTGGGACAACCAGTGAAGCCGTTTGTTGGCTTGGACGTGGCCGCGCATGCGGTCGGCGACTTTCTCGACCATCCATCCCTGTTTGCCGACGATGACCAGTTCCGCTTCGACGCCGCGGGCCCAAAGCCCTTCGAAGGCGGCCAGTGCCTGCGCGTGCCCCTTCCGCGGTTCGACGGTGCCCACCACCAGGAACAGCGGATTGCGGCTCGTCAGAATGCGCTGGACTTCCGCGGATGGGACACCGCCCTCGGCCCCTATGTCGGCGCCCAGGTGGAAATGGCCGATCTTCAATTCGCCCGCGCGGTCGATGCCAAGCTCCGGCAAACGTTCCAGCAGTTGGTCCGCGACCGCCCTGGAAATGCAGACCAAACCGTCGGCGAAGCCGCCGATCCGCTGGAGCCACGTCCGAAACTGGGGGAACGGCGGAAACCATTCGGGTCTGTTGAGTGGCAACAGGTCGTAAACGACATAGTAGGACCGTACACCGCGCCGCCGGAGGTGCCGGTTCAGTGCGTCGCGCCCCTCGATCTGATGGGCGATCAAATCCACGCCCAAAAAGATGTCGCCGGCATTCAGATCCACAGGGTCGTCACCGAGACCGAGGTCCGAGAGGCCAATCAGCTTTGCCGCCAGCCGGTGTGCGTACCGAAGGGTCCCGCCACCATCGTCATAGACCGGTTCGATCTTGAAGCCGGGAGGTGGGTTCTCCAGGCACTTCATCACGATGTTCTTGGTGACGCGCTGGATCCCCGTCCCGGCGTCCCGCTGGACCAGTTCGGACACGTCGATCATCAATTGGCGGGTGCCGTTCCCGGTTGGCTGGTTCTCCGCGGCGCAACGCAGAATCGCTTCCCAGTCGGCGGCGGTCGGCTGATCCATCGTATCGATCGCGATGAGATCGTCGGCCAGTCGGTCAAGGGCGGAGAAACGCGACCGCTCGGACAGCCTCTCGATTTCGGCACACAGGTTCGCCCCGGGATCGATGACCCCAGCCGCCGCATCGACGATACTCTCCGTGCAGGACTGCCGAGAGATGAAATCAGCCTTGTCGGAGGACTTCCAATAACGGGAAACGGCGGTCCATCCTTGTGACCGGTACAGATGCCTCAGCCATGCGCTTGGCTGCTCCCCAGGCTTTGGCAGGGCAACCAAGGACCGCCCGATGTGGCTGGCCTGAAACAGGACCGCGCCAGGCCACCGTCGGAGCAGGTCCAGCATCCAGGTATGACAGGCGACATGGTCACCGACCACATAAACGATGCGGTCGAAACGCGCTCCGTTGAGCAGCATCCATGCGGCCGATCGAACGGGCAGGCCGGCCACGCTGACGGGAAGGTCGACATGATCCTGATCGACCACGCAATCGACACTGTAATCCCGGAGAAGTCCTCCCAGAAGACCCGCGCTCGCTTGGGCCAACGCGGAGGTGTCGGGCGGCAGGGACGCCACGATGGCGAGACGTGGCCGGGGAAGCCGCGGTACCTGGACGCTCGGGGGACGCTCTCGCCGCTCGTCGTGGAGCGACTGGAACACGTCGAGGGTCCTGTCGGCCGTGTCGTTCCAATTGAACAGTTTGGCCCGCGCAAGTCCATGCCGGCGCAGTTCCGCCAGGAACCCCTTGTCGCCAAGAGCCTTTCCAAGACTCCGGAGGATATCCTCCGGAGAATGTGGATCGAACATGGCATCCGCATGTCCGACCACCTCCGGCAGGCTGGTGGTGTTGGAGGAGATCACCGCGGCGCCACAGTTCATGGCTTCCAGCAGCGGCAGCCCAAACCCCTCGCGAAGCGAAGGGAAGACGAACAGTTCGCAAAAGCTGTAAAGCGCGACGAGATCGCTGTCGGAGACGAAGCCAGTGACGATATAATCGTCGTCACCCAATCCGGCCTTTCGGGCCATCACCTTCAGGCGGATCTCATCGGCCGCATGCAGGCCGCACACCAGGGCTAGTTGATGCGCTTTCCGTATTTTCGGCGGCAGCCGGGCGAATGCGGTCAGCAGACCGGCGACATTCTTGTGATGCTCGATGGTGCCGTTGTAAAGCACGTATGGGCGCGTCAGCCGGTGGCGGGTCATCACCGCTTCCTTGGCCGTCGGATCGGCGGGACGGAACATCGGATCGGCGGCCGAGGAAATCGTGACGACGCGCTCGGGCGCGATGCCGAGAAGTTCGATGGCTTCCTGACGGGAATATTCGGAGATCGCCAGCATCCGGTCGGCACGGTGTAGGGACATCAGCTTCCGCTGGTACCAATTGGCCATCCGCGGGTCCCGCAGGTGGATTTCCTTCTGCGCCAGCGGGATCAGGTCATAAAGCGTCACGGCGGTCGGCTGGCTTTGGGCCGTCTCTCCAATCGACGTGCTGACATCATCCCCGATCCCTTCGAACAGACTGCCCACGTGAACGATGTCGGGGCGAAGGGACTCCAGGAAGCGCTCCCGCAGCCGCTCGGCCGCCTGTATCCGCCAGTGGCTGTCCGTGGTCAGGAAACCCACATCGGCCGGTTGCGACCAGACGGCGATCCGCTCACTCGGCAGTAGCCCGTCGAACTCTGAACGGATCCCGGCGATGGTGTCGCCAAGTACGCCGTTGAGCGCTATGACGATCTCGTGGTCCGACCCGCGGCGTGCGATCGCCTTGGCGAGCGCCATCGAATAGCGGCCGATGCCGCGCAGGCGGCTGGGCGACTGACAAGCCTGAAGATCCAGGACGATACGCATGGATTATGCTCCTGCTCAGCGCGCCCGCGCCTGAGCGCGTCGAATGGCCGCTTCGATGATCCGCTCAGCCGGTGACAGGCTTCCGGCGACGAGGGAAGCCGAGATGGTCCCATCGTCGCTGGCGCCGGTCCGATCCGTGGAGGTTGGTACGCTTGGAGGCGGCGACGCTTCGGCGGGCACCGGCGGATGGGCTGGAGGACGCTCCCTCGCGAGAAGGGCGCGCGCTCCTCGTTCCAGGGCTGGGTTGCTCAACAGGATCGGCAAGGCAATCCTTCTGAGCGCCTGTCTGCCGGCCGCCCAGCGGGCGGTCCCGCGGGCCAGCCTGACGAGGAGGGGACGGAACGAAACCATTGGCCGGGCCGCGCGGCCAAGTTTCCCCAGCGTCCTTTTGATGCTCCGCAGCGGTGCGGTGAGGCGCCAGGAGGTGCTGGCCCGCACATCGGCGATATGGCCTTCAAGCGACATGGTGATCGCTTCCAGATGCGCGATCCGGTGACGGAGCGCACCGTTCTCATCGGTTATCCGCCGCCATTCGGCCATTCTGGCTTCGGTCTCGGCGGTCCAGGCGGCCAGCCGCGCGGCTGTCTCGGCGTCTTGCCGCGCAAGCTCTCGTTGCCGCGCGTCGATCTCGCCCAGGCGCGCTTCGGCCTCTTTCTGGCGAATGAGAATCTCCACCCGGCGGCTGTCGGCTTCCCTCTCGCGCAGACCGATCTCCTCACGGCGCAGCTCCGCCTCCGTCAGCCTGATCACGGACTCGGCTTCGCGGCATGCCGCCTCTGTCCGGCGGTGCTCCTCCTCCGCTTGGCGAACCTGGATTTCCACGCGCCGGCATTCGGTCTCGGTGCGCCTGTGGTCGTCTTCATCCCGGCGTGCCACGACCTCGCTCCGGCGGATCTCGGCTTCCGCTTGCCGCACCAAGGCATCGGCCTGCCTGGCTTCCGCCTCCAGCCGCCTTACGTCACGCTCGGATTGGTAAGCCTCCTGTTCGCCGGTGATGCGGCGCGACAAGTTGCCCACCAATACATGGGCCGCCCAATCGTGGGCTCTGATCCAATCATCGAAGATGTTCGGTGGACACGACAATCTTTCGGCGAGTTCAGCCTTCTCCTCCGCGACATAGAAGCGGTTCAGGCCGTCGAATTGGACGAACCGATATCCCCGGCCGGTCAGCAGCCCATCCCACTCCTGGTGGTTCGGGATTTGGGTGCGCGCCACCGTGGCCTCGACCAGGATGATCCAAGGACGGACCCGGTCCAGCGACAGGCCGCGCAACACCGCCGCTTCCATGCCTTCGACATCGATCTTCAAGAAATGGACCAGTGACACGCCATGGGTGTCGAGAATATTGTCCAGGGTGTCGACCGGCACTTGGCGTTCCACCGCTATCATGCCCGAGAACTGATGGCGTCGGGCCAGATCGGGATCGGCGGTCGACAACTCGCTATTGGGAATGTCGTAGAAGGTGACCGTGCCGATCGCGTCGCCGGCGGCCACCGCGAGATTGATGTCATGCGGCCGCTTGGCCGTCAGAGCCTCGTGGAATCCCGTTGCCGGCTCGATGTTGATGCCACGCCAGCCGCGTTCGTAGAAGGCGCGCGTGACGGATTGCTCGTCGGGGCTGTTGGCGCCGACATCGACATAGAACCCCTGGGCGACATCGCTCAACGCGCGGTGGAGGACAACGTCCTCCAGGTTCTGGGCAAACGAGATGAACGGCATCAGCGCTCGATCCTGATGGTGGGCGGGACCCACGCGGTTCCGATGAAATACGGCTTGTCTTGGTTGCTGACGGTGAACAGCAGGGCCAAATCACGCCACTCATAGTTGTTGAGAAGGTGGGTGTCGGAACTCACCAGCGCGGTCGCCACCGAATAGCTACCGGGGCCGAGATTGGCCGTGAAAGCGGCGGAATAGGTGATCGAGCTTCCCTCGGCCACATCCTCCAGGATCTGCTCCGTGTGGAAGGTATTGGTTCCGAACATGGTCTGGCCCAGGCGGTCCTTGATCATGTAGCCCATGACCAACCGCGGGATCGCCTGATGCGCCCGCACCTTCAAGCGGAGCGTGACCTCTTCCCCGACATTGACGAACTCCACCGGGTCGCCCCGGTGGTTCAGCAGCGCCACGTCCTCGACGGTCGCCTCGAAACTGCCGGAAATGGTCTGGACCAAGCCATTGTCCTGGCGCCGAACCTCGAGCGTCTGGCCCTCCCGTTCCGCCAGCAGCGCGTTGTAGTAATCCATGACCTCCTCGGGCGGGCCATCCTTGACCTGCGCGCCGCGCTCCAGCAGGATCGCCCTGTCGCACAGGGTCTGGATGGCCGAGCGGTCGTGGGAGACGATCAGCAAGGTGGTGCCGGCTTCCCGATAGGCTCGGATGCGGTCGAAGCTCTTGTGCTGGAAATAGGCGTCGCCGACCGACAGCGCCTCGTCCACGATCAGGATCTCCGGCTTGACCGCGGTGGCGACGCTGAACGCGACCCGCATCTGCATGCCGCTGGAATAGACCCGCAGCGGCTGGTCGAAGTAAGTCCCGATCTCGGCGAAATCTTCGATCTCCGGCATCAAGGCGTCGATCTGGGAATGGCTGAAACCCATCAGGCCCGCGACGTGATGGACGTTCTGGCGTCCGGTGAACTCGGGGTTCATGCCCATCCCCAGTTCCAGGATCGCCGCGATCCTGCCCCGCACCCGCACGCTTCCCGTGGTCGGCCGCAATGTTCCGGTGATGAGCTTCAGCAACGTGCTCTTGCCGGCGCCATTCTGTCCGACGATGCCGACCGCCTCGCCCGGCTGGATGCGGAAACCGACATGGCGCAGGACCCACCTTTCAGTCAGTGCGGCGGAGGGCAATCCGAACCAGGACAGCACGCGGGACCACTCGCTTCCGTAGGTCCGGAACGATTTGCCGAGGTTGTCGACATCCAGAACCGGCTGCGTCATAGCACGTCGACCATCTCGGCTCCGGCCCGCCGGAACATGACCAGCGCCAGCGCCAGGGACCCCAAAGCCAGCGCCGCCGTGCCGGCGAGGCCGGCCAAATCGGGCGCGCGGCCGAACACCAGCACGTCGTGGTAGGCGCCGATCAGGGGAAACAGCGGGTTGAAGGCCAGCAGCCCCCTGACCTCGGCCGGCAGCACCTCGGGGACATAGACGACGGGCGTGAACCAGAAGCCGATCTGGAGCACCAGCGGCACCACATGGCCGATGTCCCGGATGAAGACGTTGAGGGTCCCCAGGACGAGCCCGAACCCAAGGGCCAGGGCCACCGTCAACGCCACCAGCGCCGGCAGCAGGAGCAGCGGCGCCGGTGGGACGCGATGCCCCAGAATGGCGAAGACCCCGATGATCGCCAGCAGGAGCAGCCCGTTGTTGACCAGTGCGCTGCCGGTGGCGATCAGGGGCAGGCAGGACCGCGGAAAAACAACCTTCTTCAATAGGTTGCCATTCTCGATGAATACGGTCAGGCAGCGCGTCACCACCTCGGAGAACAGCGACCAGCACAGGATGCCCGCCGTCAGGTAGATCGCGTAGGCATAGGGCTGGTCCGCCAGTTCTGGCAGGCGGGCGGACAGCAGCGACGACAGGATCAGGGCGTAGATCGAGACTTGGACCAGGGGGTTGACGACCATCCAAAGCCCGCCGATGCGGCTCCGGATGAACCTGCCCATGAACTCCGTCCGGATCGACGACAGGATGAAGTACCGGTATGACCAAGCACTTCCCAACATAGCCAACATTCACCAATCCCCATGCCGTCACCGGCGGCGCATCATGCCATTCCGATCGGTGGCGTCCTCAAACGAGGATACCGCTTTCTGATTACCGATAACGGCGGGGCGTATAGCATGGAGTTTCATCGATGGCGAGTGTTTCCACGGCATCTAAGCGTCACGCGCGTGTGCGATCCCGAGGATCGGTCGCATGGCGCGGTTCCAAGGTTGTGGTTCGCCTCTTATTGACGTGGATCATGCGGGATCGCCGATAACCGGTCTATGGTGGGCGCGGAGACCGACGTCGACGGTTTGAAGCGGCGCGGCGGGGGAATTCGGATCCGGTGGGTCGTTTCGGCGCCTAGTGGATCGGAGAGGGCGATGCATGGGCGATAACGCTCACGATAAGACCCGGGAAGCCGGGAACATCCATGATGATGACGTCAAGACCACCGGCTCGGTCGATTGGTCGACCCTCGGCGCGGATGAGAAGCGGCTCTCATTGATCGTCGAGGGCTGTCCGATGCCGATCTTCGTGATCGACGCTGCCCACAAGGTCACCCATTGGAACCGGGCCTGCGAACTCGTGATCGGCGTGGCCGCCTCCGACATGATCGGAACGCGCAACCAGCGACGGATCTTCTATGGCCTCGATCGCCCTTGCATGGCCGATCTGATCGTCGATGGGGCGCCCGACGATACCGTCCGTTCGTACTACCAGGACAAGTTCCGGCGATCCCCGACCGTCAGCGGCGCCTATGAGGCGGAGGACTTTTTCCCGCACCTGGGAGCGGGTCCCCGCTGGCTGTCCTTCACCGCCGCCCCGCTGTATGGCGAGGACGGGACCATCATCGGCGCCATCGAGACGCTGCTGGACGTCACCGGGCGCCGAACCGCCGAGGCTGGGCTGGATGCCGGCGAGCGCCGGTTCAAGGAGCTCTTCGCCAGCATGCGCGACGGTGTCGTGATCTTCGAGCCGCACGCGGATGGCAAGGACTTCGTCCTGACCGACATCAATCCCGCCGCCGAGGCGCTCCACCGGGTATCGCGCACCCGGGCGATCGGCCGTCCCTTGCCGGAGGTGCTGGCGGCCCACACCGATCCTGAAGCCGCGGCCAGACCGTCCGTCGAACTGGTCGAGGCGGCCCGCAGGGTCTGGCGTTCCGGACAACCGGAGAGCCTGACCACGATGCGGCTCGACGAAGACGGCAAACCGCTTGGCTGCCGGCACGACCGTCTCCTCCGGCTTCCGACATCCGAGATCGCCTGTTTGTCGGAGGACATCACCGAACGCCAGCGCAGCATCGCCGAACAGGAGATGGCGGCCAGCGTGTTCCGCCACACGGTGGAGGGCATCTTCGTCACCGACGGCGACGGCGTCATCATCTCGGTCAATCCGGCCTTCACGCAGATCACCGGTTACGAGGAACATGAGGCTGTCGGGAAATCGTCGCGACTGTTGAGATCCACCACCGAGAACGAGGAGGTGATCGCCGAACTGTGGGATCGCGTGCGCGCCGACGGCAACTGGCAGGGGCAGATGTGGAACCGCCGCAAGAACGGCGACATCTTCCTGGAATGGGTGACGATCACCCAGGTGCTCGACGCGACCGGGCGTCCCTATCGCTATGTCGCCATCTTCAACGACATCACCGACCTGCACCGCAAGGACGAGCAGATCAAGCATCAGGCCTATCACGACGCCTTGACGGGCCTGCCCAACCGCCTGCTGCTGGCGGACAGGATCGAGCAGGCCGTGGCGCTGGCCCGGCGCCAGGACACGGGCGTGGCGCTGCTGTTCATCGACCTGGACCATTTCAAGACGATCAACGACTGCCTTGGTCACGACATGGGCGACCGCCTGCTGGTCGAGGTGGCGCGGCGCCTCAAGGCGTGTGTCCGCGAGAGCGACACCGTCGCCCGCCTGGGAGGAGACGAGTTCATCATCGTCGTCGCCGACGCCGATCCGGGCGATGGGGTGCCCCAGGTCTGCCAACGGATCATGAAGGCGTTGCGGGCACCGTTCGAGCTGCCCCAGGTGGAGCGGGTGACCGCCAGCATCGGGATCAGCCTGTTTCCCGGTGACGGCGCCGATCCCGACACCCTGCTGAAGCATGCCGACATCGCGATGTACGAGGCCAAGCGCCTCAACCGCGACACGATCAGTTTCTTCAAGTCCGACATGACCCGGAAGATGATGCGGCGGCTGGAGTTGGAGGGCGACCTGCGCCGCGCGATCGAGAGCGACGAGCTGGCGGTCCATTACCAACCCAAGGCGGAGATCGCGACCGGCGAGATCTATGGCATGGAGGCGCTGGTCCGCTGGTTCCATCCGACCCGTGGACTGGTTCCACCCGACGAGTTCATTCCGCTCGCCGAGGAGATCGGGATGATCGTGCCGATCGGGGAGTGGGTGCTGCGCACCGCGTGCCGGGACGCCGTGGAACTGCGTCGGCGTGGCATGCCGCTGCACCTATCCGTCAACCTGTCGATGCGCCAATTCCGCGAGGTCGATCTCGTGGAGCGGATCGCCTCGATCATCAAGGAAACCGGTCTCCAGCCCGCGGCGCTGGAACTCGAACTGACAGAATCGATCCTGATGACCGAGGCCGCCAGCGCCATCGCGGCGCTCAACGAGATCAAGGGTCTTGGTGTCTCCCTGTCGATCGATGATTTCGGCACCGGCTATTCCAGCCTCAGTTATCTCACCAAGCTCCCGATCGATATCCTCAAGATCGATCGCAGCTTCATCCAGCATTGCGGCCATGACGGCAACAGCGCCACCGTGGTGTCGGCGATCATCAACCTGGCGGCCCAACTCGGCCACATCGTGGTGGCGGAGGGGGTGGAGACCGTCGCCCAGCTGGCTTTCCTGCGGGAGCGCAACTGCAGCAGGATACAGGGTTACCTGATCGGCAAGCCGGTGCCGATCGAGACCTTCGTGGCCCAGCTGGAACGCTGGCGCAAGATAGCGGTCGCCCTGGTCGAACCGATCATTTAAGAGGTTCCATCCAGGACACACCCTCCGGAGCGATCATGCCGAATTCCCGGGACCGACACCCCGCCGTGACGACCTTGCCGGCCGTTTCCCAACACAATCCCTGGACGACCCTCGGCGCGGAGGTGCGGTACGAGAACAACTGGATCCGCGTCGTCGAGAACGACGTGATCAATCCCGCCGGCAATCCCGGCATCTACGGCGTCGTCCATTTCAAGGGTGTCGCCATCGGCGTGCTGCCGATCGACGCCGAGGGCTGCGTCCATCTGGTCGGCCAGTATCGCTATTCGCTCGAGGCCTATAGCTGGGAGATGCCGGAGGGGGGCGGCTCGCCGTCGGTCTCTCCCGTCGAGGAGGCGAAGCGCGAGCTTCGCGAGGAAACCGGGCTGTTGGCGCGGCAGTGGCGCGAACTGCTGCGGATCCACACCTCCAACAGCATCTGCGACGAGCATGGGGTGATCTATATCGCCTGGGATATGGACCAGACTGAGAGCGAGCCAGAGGACACCGAGGATCTGATCATCATCAGGATGCCATTCGCCCGGGTCGTGGATCTGGTGCTGGACGGAGCCATCACCGACGCGATGACGGTCGCCGCCGTCCTGAAAGCTCAACTGCTGGCTGAGCGGGGGCAGTTGCCGGAGGACGTGGCAAAGCTGATGCTCGGCCGTTGACGCGATGATCGCCGCCCCGCCGCCGATGGTCGGCGGATTCGCCGACAAGGCAGTCGAATCAAGCCTGTCTGACCCGCGCGGCCAAGTTCACTGATATCTGGACAAAAGGGGGGAGGGTCTATATTCCGTGCCTCAATCGGGCGCGGATGCACCGCCGCCCGTTGTCAGGGCCGGGGGGAGCAATGGCTGAAAATCTGCGGGATGCGGCACTCGATTACCATCGTCATCCGACGCCTGGAAAGATCGCGGTGACGCCGACCAAGCCGTTGGCGACACAGCGCGATCTGGCGTTGGCCTATTCGCCGGGTGTCGCGGCCGCCTGCGAGGCGATCGTCGCCGACCCCGCCGAAGCCAGCACCGTGACCAGCAGGGCCAACCTCGTCGGTGTCATCACCAACGGCACGGCGGTTCTCGGATTGGGATCGATCGGTCCGCTGGCGGCCAAGCCGGTGATGGAGGGCAAGGGCGTCCTGTTCAAGAAATTCGCCGGCATCGATGTCTTCGACATCGAACTGGACGAGATGGACCCGGACAAGCTGGTCGACATAATCGCCGCGATGGAGCCAACCTTCGGTGGCATCAACCTCGAGGACATCAAGGCTCCGGAATGCTTCTACATCGAGGAGAAGCTGCGCGCCCGGATGAAGATCCCAGTCTTCCACGATGACCAGCACGGCACGGCGATCATCGTCGGCGCCGCCATCCTCAACGGACTGCGTGTCGTCGGCAAGCGGATCGAGGATGTACGGCTGGTCGCCTCCGGTGCCGGCGCCGCGGCGCTGGCTTGCCTCGACCTGCTGGTCGACATGGGCATGCCGGTCTCCAACATCACGGTGACCGACATCGTTGGCGTGGTCTACAAGGGCCGCAACGAGTTGATGGACCCGCGCAAGGAGCGCTACGCGCAGGAGACCGACGCGCGGACCCTGGCGGAGGTGATCGGCGGCGCCGACATCTTCCTCGGCCTGTCCGCCCCCGGCGTGCTGAAGGCCGCCATGCTGGAGCGGATGGCACCCAGCCCGCTGATCCTCGCCTTGGCCAATCCGACGCCGGAGATCATGCCGGAGGAGGCCAAGGCGGTCCGTCCCGACGCGATCCTGGCGACCGGCCGGTCGGATTATCCCAATCAGGTCAACAACGTCCTGTGCTTCCCCTTCATCTTCCGGGGCGCGCTGGATGTCGGCGCCACTTCGATCAACGAGGCGATGAAGATCGCGGCCGTCCGCGCCATCGCCGATCTGGCGATGGCCGAGGCGAGCGACGTCGTGGCGTCGGCCTATGGCGATCAGCTCTCCGGTTTCGGCCCCGAGCACCTGATTCCCAAGCCGTTCGACCCGCGCCTGATCCTCCAGATCGCGCCGGCCGTCGCCAAGGCGGCGATGGACAGCGGCGTCGCGACCCGTCCCATCCTCGATTTCGCCGCCTACGAGGACAAGCTCAACGAGTTCGTCTTCCGGTCGGGCCTGCTGATGCGGCCGGTGTTCGTCCGGGCCAAGGAAGACCCGCGCCGCGTCGTCTACGCCGAGGGCGAGGAGGAGCGGGTCCTCCGCGCGGTTCAGGTGGTGGTCGACGACCGGCTGGCCAAGCCGATCCTGATCGGGCGCCGCGACGTGGTCAGCCGGCGGATCGAGAAGCTCGGCCTGCGCATACAACTGGGTGAGCACGTCGACCTGGTCGATCCGGAGAACGATCCGCGCTACGCTGATTACTGGAACCTCTATCACCGCCTGATGGAGCGTAGCGGCATCTCGCCCGACGTCGCCCGGACGGTGGTGCGGACCAACACGACGGTGATCGCGGCGCTGATGGTCCGGCGTGGCGAGGCCGACGCGATGATCTGTGGCACCATCGGCAAGTACCGCACCCATCTGAACGACATCAAGAACGTCATCGGGCTTCGCCCCGGCGTGCACAATCCGGCGGCGCTGAACGTGCTGATCCTGAACAAGGGCACGTTCTTCATGTGCGACACCTATGTGTCGCCCGATCCGACCGCCTCCGAGATTTGCGAGATGACCGCGCTGGCGGCCGAGGAGGTCAAGCGGTTCGGCTTGGTGCCCAAGGTCGCCTTGCTGTCCCACAGCAACTTCGGCAGCCACGAGAGCCCGTCGGCGATGAAGATGCGGCAGGCTTTGGTGGAGATCACCAAGCGGTGTCCCGACCTGGAGGTCGAGGGCGAGATGCACGCCGACAGCGCCTTGTCGGAGGAGATCCGGGCCCGGATCTTCCCGAACTCGCGCCTGAAGGGGAAGGCCAACCTGCTGGTCATGCCCGACCTGGACGCCGCCAACATCGCCTTCAACATGACCAAGGTCATGGGCGACGGCTTGTCGGTGGGGCCGATGCTGCTCGGCGTGGCGCAGCCGGCGCATATCCTGACGCCGTCGGTCACGGTTCGCGGCATCGTGAACATGTCCGCCCTCGCGACGGTCGACGCCCAGGTGTCGGCCTTGGAGGCGGCCGCGAAGTCTTCGACCTGAATGGCGGCTGTGGGGTGGCCGCATCGCGTTTGATCGCCGGGGAGCGGTGGGAAGCCGCTCCCCGGTTCTGGTTTTGGGAGTGGGGACGGGATGACCGAGGCGGCTCCGGAAAGCGAGCGGCCCGAGCCACTTCGGCCTGGGCCAGACCATGAGGACGAAAACGAGTTTGGGGTATCGCCCGAACTCGTCAACGCCGTGCGCGACGATCTCGACGACGGCAGGATCGGCGAGGTCGAGGCGGTGGTCTCCGACCTCCACGCCGCCGACCTCGCCGATCTGGTCGAGCAGATCGGTCCGGAGCACCGGGGCGCGCTGATCGACATCCTGCGCCCGCAGTTCGACGGGGAGATCTTCGCCTATCTCAGCCAGTCGCTGCGCGAGATGGTCCTCGATCAGCTCGAACCCCGGGAAATCGCGGCGGCGGTCGCCGAGCTGGAAAGCGACGACGCGATCGACCTGATCGAGGATCTGGACGCCGACCAGCAACGCGAGATCCTGGAGAACCTGCCGCCGGAGACGAGGGCGCTGGTCGAGGAAGGGCTGACCTTCCCGGAATACAGCGCCGGCCGGCTGATGTCGCGCGACTTGGTTTCCGTGCCGCAGTTCTGGACCGTCGGAAAGACGCTCGACTACCTGCGCACCGAAACCGACAATCTGCCGGAGGATTTCTACGACATCTTCATCGTCGATCCGATGCACAAGGTTGTGGGCGCGATCCCGCTCAGCCGGATCATGCGCCAGAAGCGGTCGGTCAAGGTCGGCGACATCCTGACCGAGGATATCCGGACGATCACCGCCACCACCGACCAGGAGGAGGTGGCCTTTCTGTTCCGGCAATACGGGCTGGTGTCCGCGCCGGTGGTCGATGGCAACGGGCGGTTGCTTGGCGTGATCACGGTCGATGACGTGGTCGACGTGATCGACGAGGAGGCCGAGGACGATTTGCTCAAGCTGAGCGGCGTTCCCGACACCGACATCTATCGGGCGGTGCTGGACACCACCCGCTCACGCTTCACCTGGCTGTTCATCAACCTGCTGACCGCGATCCTCGCTTCCTCGGTGATCGCGCTGTTCGAGGCGACGATCGAGCAGATCGTCGCCTTGGCGGTCCTGATGCCGATCGTCGCGTCGATGGGCGGTAACGCGGGCACCCAGACGCTGACCGTGACGGTCCGCGCGCTGGCGATGCGCGAGCTTTCCAACACCAACGCGGTTCGCGTGGTCGCCAAGGAGGCGCTGGTCGGCACCATCAACGGCACCCTGTTCGCCGTGATCATCGGCTTGGTCGCTGGCTTCTGGTTCCAGGATCATCTTCTCGGGATCGTGATCGCGTCGGCCATGATCATCAACCTGTTCATCGCCGGTCTGTGTGGAACCTTGATTCCGCTGGGACTGGCGCGGCTGAAGATCGATCCCGCCGTCGCCAGCGCGGTCTTCCTCACGACGGTCACCGATGTCGTGGGTTTCTTCGCCTTCCTCGGACTGGCGGCGCTGATCCTGATGTGAGCCGGGCGGTCAGGCGGTCCACCGGAAGGCGGGCAGCGCGGCGGTGGGGTGCCTGCCGGCGGCGGAGCATAGGGCCACGAGCCGTTCGGCCGCCGGCGCCTCTCCCCAGGCGGCGCCAAGGTCATCCCGGTGGAGACCACCGGTGATCAGGGCCGAGTCGACACCCACGGCCTCCGCTCCGGCGATGTTGGTGGTCAGGTTGTCCCCGATCACGACGACGCGGCGGCGATCCCCGATGTCGAGCAGATCCAGGCAGCGGTCGAGCAGGTCGTCGAAGGGCAATCCGCTGTAATCGACATCGCCTCCCAGTTCGCCATAGCGCCGGGCCAGCGCGCCACCGCCCGGCAGCCGCTGGGCTCCCGCCGGGATCCACCGCTCCGGATCGGCGCAGAGCATCGGCAGTTCCGCCGTGGCGCAGATCCGCAGCACCTCGTCATAGTCGGCGAGGTTGTCCTCCACCTCATTGAGGCCGGTACACAGGACGAAATGGGCGAGATAGGGTTGGTCGACCGCTTCCATGTCCAGGCCGTGGATCAATTCGGCGTCGCGGATCGGGCCGAAATGCAGGCAGGCCGTCCCGAGGTCCTGGAGCCAGGGTTCCGGCCGATGACGCAGCCACTGGTGGGCCAATTCGCCCGAGGTCAGGACGTGGTCGAATAGATCGGCTCCGAAGCCCATTCCAGCGAGCAGACGCGACGCTGACGCGCTTCGCCGCGCTTGGTTGGTCACCACGCAGACCCGCTTGCCAGCGGCCTTGAGGGCTTCCACCGCCGCGACGGCGCCGGGATAGGCGGCGATCCCGTCATGCAGAACGCCGCCCGCGTCCAGGATGAACGCGTCGTGATCCTCCATCAACTGGACCACTCCCATCAGTATGGGCGGGCCGTCGGGTGCGCTGTCGGCCATGGTCGCGGCTTTCCGGTCATGAGTGGGAGCCAAGTGTCCCATGTCCCATGATCGGCACGCCGTGCCGTGGTGTCGCACCCCTTTCACCGCCCGGCTCGCCATCCGTCGGAAGAAGGCGCCGAAAGAGGGGGTTGGCGCCCGAAAGGCCCAGCGACCATATCGATCGAACACCCTGGGGAAGGCGGGCCCGGGCGGCGGACGCAACGAACGAACCAGCGCCCTGTTTGGCAGGGGTTAGCGGCTTCTTCAGGATGGATGCGTCAGGTTGGTGCGGAGGCGGATACAAACCCACAGTGGGAGGGGACGAACGGAATCATGGTGTTTTTCTCAATCATGGCCCATCAGGCTTATGCCTGCGCGGCCTTCTGGACCTACGGCGCCGAGATGACCATGGTCATGTACAAGTGCGCCAACAACTCGATGGACGCCTATCTATCGGCACTGGGCGACATGAACGGAACGATCAAGCCCGCGACCGACGATGGAGTGGAGCAGGGCAGGACGGCTGACGTCATTCCCTTCCCAGCCCATCGTCTCGGATCATTCCGCGCCGAGTGACGACCCACGGCGCAACGGCTTCACGCGGCCAGGGGAAGCGCGCCCCTGTCGGCCGGAAGCGCCGTCAGCATCGCCTTCTGCAGCTTCTCGAACGCGCGCATCTCGATCTGCCGGACGCGTTCCCGGGAAACAGCGTATTCGCGACTCAACTCCTCCAGGGTCGCCGGTTCGTCCTTCATGCGGCGCTCGACCAGGATGCGGCGCTCGCGATCGTTCAGCTTCTCCATGCCCAGGGCGAGTAGCCGGCGCCGAGACGCCAACTCGTCGGCGTCAACGACGATGCTCTCCTGGTCGGGGCGCTGATCCACCAGCAGGTCCTGCCACTCCATCTCGCCATCGGTCGCCGTGACCGCGTTGAGCGAACTGTCGGCGGCGGCCAGCCGGCGGTTCATGTCCACCACGTCCGTCTCGGCGACTTCCAGCTTCGTCGCGATGGCGGTGATGGTTTCGGGGGATAGATCGCCCGACTCCAACTCGCTCATCTCGCGCTTCACCCGTCGCAGGTTGAAGAAAAGCTTCTTCTGGGCCGCCGTCGTTCCCAGCTTGACCATAGACCAGTTGTGCAGGACGTGGCTCTGCATGGCGGCCCGGATCCACCACATGGCGTAGGTGTTGAAGCGGAAACCCCGCTCCGGATCGAACTTCTCGACCGCCTGCATCAGGCCGACATTCCCCTCCGCGATCAGGTCGGCGATCGGCAGGCCGTATCCGGCGAAGTTGCGGGCCATCTTGATGACGAGGCGGAGATGGGCGCCTACCAGCAGGCGCATGGCGGCGCGGTCGCCGGTGTCGCGCCAGCGGCGGCCCAAGTCGAGTTCCTCCTCCGCCGTCAGCATCTTGAAACGGCGGGATTCCTCGATGAACGGCGTCAGGCTGTCGTCGGTATGAATGCTCAAGGCGAACCTCCAAGACCCGGCTTTGCAGACACGGGCCCGAAAACAAGGATGTCCCGACACGCGCCGAAGGGAGTTCCGCCGCCTCCCCATCGATCTCGACGGCGGAAGCGTTGGGTGGGGTGCGTATGACGGGAACGACATCAGATATGGGGAGGCGGGGAATGGTTTCAAGAAGCTGTATTATCCGTACAGCTTTCCGCGCCGCCTCTTGGTGCGTGGATGGACGCTTCAGGGACGTGGCGGCCAGGATCGCCGCCCCGCCTGGGGTACGCTGCCCCGGCGCGGGGCGCCGCTGGCCGATGTCACCTCGAAAGCCCTGCTGTGGGCGCGGTCGAACAACCGGACATCCCGTCGCTTGAAGAACGGTATCAGGACGGCGCCGGCGACGAATCCGCCGACATGGGCCCAGAAGGCGACCCCGCCGTCGTCGCCGGTGGTCGGCGTGGTGGCGCCGCTGACGAATTGCAGGATGAACCATAGGCCGAGGACCACGGCGGCGGGCACGCTGACGATCCTGATGAAGAACAGGATGATGAAGAGCATCCGCACGTTCGCCCGCGGGTGCAGGACCAGATAGGCCCCTAGAACTCCGCCGATGGCTCCACTGGCGCCGATCATCGGCACCTGGGACTGCGGGGCGGCGAGGCCCTGGACCAAGGCGGCGGCGGTTCCACAGAGCAGATAGAACACCAGGAACCGGACCCTGCCCATGCTGTCCTCGACGTTGTTCCCGAAGATCCAGAGGTAGAGCATGTTGCCCAACAGGTGCATCCATCCGCCATGGAGGAACATCGAGGTCGCGACGCTGGCGGGGGCGGGGATCAGGCGCAGTTCCGCCGGCAACTGGGCTGAGCCGAACAGCACGGCGGGGATCATGCCGAGTGAGTAGACGATCGCCTGTCCGGCCCTGGGACCCAGCGACGCCTGCCACAGGAAGACGCCGACGCAGGTCGCGATGATCACGTAGGTGACGATCGGCGTGCGCCGCGTCGGATTGTCGTCGGACAAGGGTAGGGTGAACATCGCGTTCCTCGACCAGCCAGGGACCATGCGTCAAGCCCCGCCGCGGGACCGCAATCTGGAACGAACCCAACGAAGCGGGCAACGTTCCGACACCCATCATAACGGTGGCTACACCTTTGGTCTCGGTCCAAGACGCGGCATCAAGCCGCGAGGGTGGCCCCGGCGACGTGCGGACCGCGGATGCCGTCGATGGCCTCGGCGAGGGCTTCGATGCCGAAAGGCTTCATGAGAAAACGGCGGGCTCCGGCCCCCAAGGCTTGCTCCTCGGTCGCGTGGGCACTGCAGACGATGACCGGGATCTCCAAACGGCCCGATATCTCCCGGGTGGCGAAAAGCCCATCGCTGCCATCGGCGAGGCCGACATCGATCAAGGCCATGTCCGGTAGCGTGCATTCCGCGATGTCGACAGCTTCTTCGGCCGTCCTGGCCGTGGCGTATACTTGGTGGCCAAGTTGCTCGACCACCAGCTTCAAGCCCAGAAGGACGAGCTCATCGTCCTCGGCGATGAGAAGCCGCATTTTGCCCGCCATGCTACAGCACCACACCTGAATTCAAGTCATGAGGTTCGACGTCGAACCTTGCCAGCCACAATGGTGGTGGAGCCAATAATGCGTGCGGTGTCCTGGTTCCGCCATCGTCATTACGGCATAAAACCGGGTGTGTAGGAGGTTCGTCCGCTGGAAGCCCCTGACCTCTGGGCATTACTCCTTATCTTGTCCATTGGTGCCAGGGAGGACACCGCTCGTCATTAAAACAAGCCTGTTTCGCGCGCTGCCATAGCGGGATCCTCCCGTTTGCGATGTTGCGACGCTTCCCGCTACCGCTGGACGCGAAAACCGGCGCCAAACCGATTGCCCTTCCGCGCCATGCCAAGATATGATTGCCCCTATCGGTTAGGGGATGATGATGGCGGATCCAGAGATAAAGCCCTTGCTGGTTCAGATCGTGAAGCTGGTCGAGGGATTGCACGTTCGCATGGACGCCATGCAGTCCGATATGACCGGCATGAAGACGGACATCGGCGAATTGAAATCCAACGTCGCGTCGCTCCAAACCAACGTCGCGTCGCTCCAAACCAACGTCGCGTCGCTCCAAACCAACGTCGCGTCGCTCCAAACCAACGTCGCGTCACTCCAAACCGGCCAAGCGGTGATCGCGGCGCGGCTCGACGAGCAGCGCGCCACCGTCAACGCGCTCATTCCAACTCGTCTGGCGGCCATGCCAGCGGCTGAATAGGTCTGGCGGCCCGGCCGAAGGATTATTCTTCATCAGCGCCGTTCACATCCAAAAATTGAGCACTCCACACTGCCGCATCCTACGATCATCACCGTGCGGCATACGACCGCTGGGTAAAATATCTTTTACGAATGCTTGACGGTGGGTAGGCACATCCTTATTATCCGCGAACCTTTTGGGAGGGCAGGTAGTAGGCCGTTCGCGGTTTAGACACTGTCGTCCACGAGGACCCGGCGTTACATAGCCGCACCCGAGCTTTTTCGGACGGCGTTTGATGGTTTACCCGCACGAGGCGGAGTTAACGCTTCGACGGCGGGTTTTTGCATCGTCTGGCATCTGGTTTGCCGACGACGAGATTCATGGAAGAAGGGCTCTGATGCCGACGATCAGTCAGTTGATCCGTAAGCCGCGCCAGCCTCTGGCGGCGCGCAACAAGGTGCCGGCACTGGAAGAGTGCCCGCAGAAGCGTGGTGTCTGCACCCGCGTGTACACGACCACCCCGAAGAAGCCGAACTCGGCGCTTCGTAAGGTCGCCCGCGTGCGTCTGACCAACGGCTTCGAAGTTACCAGCTACATCCCGGGTGAAGGCCACAATCTTCAGGAACACTCGGTGGTGATGATCCGCGGCGGCCGTGTGAAGGACCTTCCCGGCGTGCGCTATCACATCATCCGCGGTTCGCTCGATACCCAGGGCGTCAAGGACCGTCGGCAGCGCCGGTCGAAGTACGGCGCGAAGCGTCCGAAGTAAGGAGATCCTGAAGAATGTCTCGTCGTCGTCGCGCGGAGAAGCGCGAGGTTCTGCCGGATGCCAAGTATGGCGACCGCGTCCTCACAAAGTTCATGAACTGCCTGATGCTGGACGGCAAGAAGTCGGTCGCGGAAGCGATCGTCTATGGCGCGCTGGAGCGTGTCGAAGGCCGCGCCAAAGCCGATCCAGTCCAGGTGTTCCACGATGCCCTGGGCAACGTGAAGCCGCATCTGGAAGTCCGGTCGCGCCGCGTCGGTGGTGCCACGTATCAGGTTCCGGTCGAGGTCCGTTCGGACCGCGCCCAGGCCCTGGCGATCCGCTGGCTGATCAACAGCGCGCGGGCCCGGTCCGAGAACACCATGACCGAACGCCTGTCGGGCGAGTTGCTCGACGCCGCCAACCAGCGTGGTTCGGCGGTCAAGAAGCGTGAAGACACCCACCGTATGGCGGAGGCCAACAAGGCCTTCTCGCACTACCGCTGGTAAGCGCCACGGCGATCTGACCAGACAGCAGTCCGAGAAACGCACATGTCACGCTCCATTCCGCTCGATCGGTATCGCAACATCGGCATCATGGCTCACATCGATGCCGGTCGCACGACCACGACCGAGCGAATCCTCTACTACACCGGCCGGTCCGGCAAGGTGGCGGGCGCCCCCATGGGTGCCGGCGCCGTTGCCGCATGGGCGGACGAGGACGAGGAGCGGGGCATCACGATCACATCGGCCGCGACCGCCTGCTTCTGGAACGATCACCTCATCAACATCATCGACACTCCGGGCCACGCCGACTTCTCGGTCGACATGGAGCGGACGCTGAAGTTGATCGATGGCGCGGTGGCCGTGTTCGACGCCGTCGTCGGTATCGAGCCGCAGTCCGAAGCCGCTTGGCGGCGCGCCGACGAGCGCGGCATGCCCCGTCTGTGCTTCATCAACAAGATGGATCGCGACGGCGCGGATTTCCTCCGCACCGTCGGCATGCTGTCCGAAGGGGTCGGCGCCAAGCCGCTGCTCCTGCAACTACCGATCGGAAGCGGTGCCGCGTTCGCCGGCGTCGTGGACCTGATCACCGGCAAGGCGCTGATGTGGAAGGACAACGGCTTGGGTGCCGCCTTCCACGACGTCGAGATCCCGGCCGACATGAAGGCCCAGGCGGACCAGTACCGCCTCGACCTGATCGAGGCCGTGGTCCAGACCGACGCCCCGATGGCCGAGGCGTATCTCGCGGGAACCCAGCCGACGGTGGACGAGTTGAAGGCGCTGGTCCGCAAAGGCACCCGCGCCGCCGAGTTTGTCCCGGTGTTGTGCGGGTCAGCCTTCCGCAACAAGGGTATCCAGCCCGTGCTGGACGCCATCGTCGACTATTTGCCGTCGCCGGCCGAAGTCGGCGAGGTTCGCGGCACGTCGGACATCGATCGGTCGGAAACCGTTCGTTCGCCGGATGACGCGGCTCCGTTCGCCGCCTTGGTCTTCAAGATCATGTCGGACCCGGTGGCTGGTTCCCTGACCTTCGCCCGGATCTACTCCGGGACGCTGACGGTCGGCGGCGCGATGCTGAACCCGCTCAAGGGTGAGCGGGAGAAGGCCGGTCGCATGATCCGCATGCAGGCGACCGTTCGCGAGGATGTCAAACAGGCTTTCGCCGGTGACATCATCGCCTTCGCGGGGTTGAGGCATACCGCCACCGGAGATACGCTGTGCGACCCCGCCCACCCAGTGGTCTTGGAGCGGATCGAGTTTCCCGAGCCTCTGATCGAGGTGACGGTGGAGCCTCGCACCGCGGCGGACGCCGAGAAGATGGCGGCGGGCCTCCGGCGCCTGGCGCAGGAGGATCCCTCCTTCGCCGTGTTGGTGGGGAAGGAGCCGGGACGCACCGTGATCCGGGGCGTGACGGAATTGCAGTTGGAGATCCTGGCCGATCGCCTGAAGCGAGAGTTCCGGGTCGAGGCCAAGATCGGTGCCCTCCAGGTGGGCTATCGCGAGACGATCACGCGGCGTGCCGAGGTGGATCATACCCACCGCAAGCAGGTCGGTGGTGCCAGTCAGTTCGCGCGTGTCAAGCTGGTGGTGGAGCCGAGCGAAGCGGACACGGGCGTTCGCTTCGAAAGCGACCTTCCGGCCGCCGCCCTGCCCAAGGACTTCGTCCAAGGGGTCGCGAGGGGCGTCGAAGCGGTTGGCGGGGCGGGTGTAGTCGCCGGCTATCCGGTGACCGGCGTCGCCGTGAGCTTGGTTGACGGGGCCCGCCACGACGTGGACAGCAATGTCCTCGCGTTCGAACTGGCGGGAGCCGCGGCCTTCCGGGAAGCTCTCGGCAAGGCCAAGCCGGTTCTGTTGGAGCCGGTCATGAGCGTCGACATCGTCGCTCCGGAAGATTTCGCCGGTGGTGTCATCGGCGATCTGACAAGCCGCCGCGGGCGGATCGAACGGGTTGATCAGCGGGGTGCCGCCGCGGGAGTGACCGCACTGGTGCCTCTCGCCAACCTGTTCGGCTACGGCAACATTCTGCGGTCCATCAGCCAGGGCCGCGCGCATCACACGATGCGATTCGACCACTACGAACCGGTGCCGCAGGCCATCGCCGATGAGGTCCGCGCCAGGGTGGCGTAAGGCTCTCGAGTGAACTGCCGGTGACTAAGATAGATTATGGAGACTGAGGACCATGGCGAAGGCGAAATTTGAGCGGAACAAGCCGCACTGCAACATCGGCACG
>NZ_AVFL01000053.1 GCF_000576635.1 Skermanella stibiiresistens SB22 | reverse complement strand
TAACTCACCAAGAGGACTTGAATCCCGGCCCGCAATAAGAGAACGGTGCCCGTGCCGGTCTTCGCATCCTCAGCAAGATGCAGCTTCCTCCAGGCGCGGCGGCGCTGGGGTAAGTTCAACGCCGGCGCGCATGGCGGGTGAGATCCGGTGGGATTGGTGTCAGTAGCTAAATCCTAAACCGAACCAATCCTTTACGTCATGCCCGCCAGCCTTCGTGCTTGATTGTGACTAGGTAAGAAATGGAGGTGAAGCCAGCCTTGGGATTTCCGTCTCCCTAATCGTCAAGCGAGAAGGATCTTACGCAAGATAGTCAGGCCTTGGCTGCCACAGGTAGGCGGAAAGGCGCACCCAACCGGTTGATGGCATTGATCGCTGCGATAGCCACCGTTAACTCCACGAGTTCCTTCGGCTCGAACGCCGATGAGATGGCCGCATACGCTTCGTCCGACGCATGAGTTTCGCTAAGGTTGGTTACCTCCTCGGTCCAAGCCAATGCCGCGCGCTCTTGATCTGAAAACAGATGAGGAACCTCGTCCCAAACAGGAACCAGCGCGATCTTGTCGATTGACATGCTCTTGCGCAGATCGCGGCCATGTTTGTCGATGCAATGGGCGCAGCCGTTCATCTGGGAGGCGCGGAGAAACACGAGATGGATGAGTTCCTCGGGAAGGTTCGTGTTCTTCGTGACGTAGTGGTAGAGGCCGCTTACGGTCTTTGCGCTCTCCGGGGAGACCTCATACCAAGTCAGACGTGACATTTTCTTACCTTTCCTTCTGTTGATCAGAGGTGATCCACCCTTCGCCGGGACTTGGCTCGGCGTTGGGATGTTTGGAGTGATGGTGGACTGCGTTAGCGTGGAGAGCGGCGCCCCTTCTTGACAGCGGTAATCCGTGCGGTTTCCCGGGCTTCGCCGCGATTACGGAACCAGTCGGCGACCAACGCTTCGAACTCCGGCGGTCGCCCGCCGTGCGCGAGGTCGGCAAGAGTCGTCCTGGCAAGTTCCGCCCGCATTTGCTTTTCGGCACGAATCATCACGGCGTGAATTCGGCACACGCCCGAGATCGACCAAGCAGGCGGCGAACCGCCAAAGAGGACGCAACCGCGGCGCACCTCCTTGCAATCGAACAACTTGCGGTCGCCAGCGACTGCATCGACGACGTCGAGGACGGTGACTTGGGACGGCAACTTCGCCAAAGCGTAGCCGCCGGTGATTCCGTCACTCGACTTGACAATGCCGGCCTTCTCAAGCTTCGGCATGATCTTCGCCAGCATGGCAGCCGGAACGCCCTGCATCTCAGCCAGATCGCGGCTGCTGGGGCGCTTGGGGTGCTCGGCCAGCAGCCAAAGCAGGGTATGCAGGCTGTACTCGACCGATACTCCATAGAGGCTGAGGGCCCCGTTCCGACGGCCAAAAGTATCAGCGTCCGGCATTGCTGTGCTGTTCACTTCTAAAGAATTTTCGTTATCATTCATAACGATACCTATCAAGGTCTGCGTTATGTGTCAACGGGCAGAGAGGCCCAAACTAACGAAACGCGCGAATTTGACAGATAGGCGGACAAATCAAGAACGGCCACGCTCACAATCAAAGGAAAATCAACAACTTGCCCTGCATTGCTCCGCGACCCTCGGCGGTGTTGCGCTGTCGGCAAACATCTGTTTTCCGACAGTGGCACTTGCCGCGCTACAGACCGGCTCGCTGGCTCCGCCCTTCAGTACGGCAAACCCTTTCAGAATGCTGAGCTGCACGGAGATCGCCGGTCTCCGCGTCGGCACCGCGCTCACTGAAGGCACCGCCAACTTCCTGGTCAACCGCCACATCAACAAATCGCCGCAGATGCGCTGGCCCTGCCACGGCGCCGATCTCCTGCTCCAGATTCGTTGTGCCGGTTCTAACGGCAAGTTCCGTCCTGGTTTCGGACGGCTGTTAGGCGCCTATTCCTGCCCGGAAACGGCTATGACAGCTTGCCCCCAATCGCGCGGCAGTCTCGACAGAGGCAGATGAACGTGGCCTTCATCGCACAATCTTCCTGAGAGAAAACGTCATATCAGTCATGTGGCGCTACCGCGCTGAAAACAGCGGGATGCCCCATCTCATCAACGCCGGCATTATGAAAGCTGTAATTCGGATCAAGTGCCGACCCGTTTAAAAAGGTCGACCGGTTCGGAAAACCCTTTCAGGCTGTAGGTTCCGGCAGGTGCAGTCTGATCAGGCGGCAGCATTTCAGCAAACCGCCGGGACATCAGCACAGGATGGTCGGTCCGGCTACACACGGTCTGGATACGGCTGACCAGATTCACATCAGGTCCGATCAAGGTGAAATCCAGTCGCCGTCCCGACCCGATGTTGCCGTAACTCACCTCTCCGTAATGCAGCGCGATGGTTGCAGCCAGCGGCGGATCGGTCGCGGCCAAGGCGGTGAGGCGGGCGCAGACCTCCTCGGCCGCGCGCATCGCCGCCGTGCAGGCCACTTCCGGCGAACTGCCGGGGAAGAAGGCCAGGACGGCGTCCCCCATGAACTTCAGGACCTCTCCGCCGGCGCTCGCCACGGCCGGCAGCACCTGATCGAAATAGAGATTCAGCAGTTCCAGCACGCGGACACCCGGCAAGCGGTTCGACAGACTCGTGAAGCCGCGCATGTCGCACAGCATCAACGCCGTGCGCAGCGTTTCCATCTGGCCGCGCCGGACATGGCCGGCCAGGATGCGCCGGGCCGTCCCAGAGCCGACGAATGTGTCGAGCAGCGTCAACTCCACCTGACGCAGGGTCCGCAATTCACAGCTGTTGCGTAGCGCCGGCAGAATCCGGTCCAGGGCGGCACGTTCGCCGGCGGAGAAGCCGCGCGGCCTCACCGTGCCGAAGGCGGCGGCACTGACTGGTCCATCGGCGGTGTTGAGCGGCACGATCAGCAGTTCGGCAAGGCCGCGCCCGGCAAAGACGTCCATCAGCGGCCAAGGCGAACCCGCCGGATCGGTCGGCCGCACCAGCAGCGTCTCGCCGCTGTCCATAACCCGCCGCACCGGGCTGCCGAGAAAGCCGGCCGATACCTCCATGCCATGCTCCCGATCGTGGATTTCCACCGGTTCGTTCGGAGCCCAGGCGACCGTGCGACCGAGAATCTCCGGATGGAGCGTGCGCAAGTGGAGCGTCAACCGGTCGATGGGCAGCCCGACCGACCGCAGCCGCCGTCCCAGCCCGGCGATGAACGCCGCTTCGTCCATGGCACGGCAATCATCGCCCGCCAGCCATTCCACGATGTCCAGGATGGGTGCGGAACCATGAAGCCGCCAGCGATGGGTGGTCGTCGATCGGCTGGATACGTGTCTCATGACATCTCTCCTGATCGTCGGGCGAGAGCCGCCGGTCAATGGGCACCGCCCTCGCTCAGATGATTGGGCTTCTTCAAGAGCAGGGTCGCGAACAAGGCGACCAGCAGTGCGGTGCCCAGCAGGAAAAAAGCATCGCTGAACGCCATGACGAAAGCTTGCTTGCGGACCACCATGCCGACGGCGACGTAGGCGCGATGCCCGGCATCGATCGGATCGGTGATGCCGTGCGACTGGAAATACCGGGTCAGTTGTTCGATGCGTGCGACGGTCGCCGGCTCGAACAACGACACCGCATGCGACAGGATATTGGAGTGGAACTGCTCCCGTTTTGTCAGGAAGGTCTGTAGCAGGGCGATGCCCACAGCACCTCCGAGGTTCCGCATCATGTTGAACAGGCCGGAGGCGGATCCAGCATTCTCTTTCTCGATTCCGGCGGTCGCCACCGCCGACAGCGGTGCAAAGACCAGTGCCTGACCGATGGCGCGGATGACGTTTGGCACCAGCAACTGTCAGTGTCCTGGATCGTCGGTTCAGGATGCTCTATGGTCTGGCACCGGCAGATCCAGCCCCATCGGTTCGAGCACGGAGCCGACCAGCCCTTCGGTCTGGCGCGGCGGCCGGTGAAACACCGTCCGCAAGTTCAATGACGTCTCGATGGTAAGATCCGAGTAGCGTGTCTGGCCGCCCGGCGTGGTCCGCGGTACCGCCCGTCAAGCTGCGACCGCCTCCTCGCTGAACCAGATCACTCGATCTTGGACGCCCGGACTCCGTCCGCGTCGCCTAACTAACCGCAGGGGATGGGGACAGTTTTGCCTCTTCCTCCTGCACGCAAGATGCTGCCGCCGGCTAGTATGCGTCGACCGGGTAGCAGGTAACGACCTTGTAGCCGCCCTTGCCGTCCGTCTCGATGATCGCGGTCACTGACCGCAATTTGCCGTTCCGGCATTCCGCATAAGCACCTTGAACGCCCATCGTCCCTTCGGCGATCCGGACGGTAATGGATGACGGCCCGACGGATACGTTCGCCAGATTGATCCGTTCCTTCTTCTTCGAGGATTTGATCCGCTCGAGATCGCGCTTACCATCTGACGTTTTGAAGTAAGCGGAGAGTGCCGCATTCTGATCGCCGGGTGATTTGAAAGTCGAGAACTTCGTTCCAATCCGGAAATTATTGTTGAAGCGCGCGATCAGTTCGGCATCGCTCTTGTCGGCATGCCGTTCACGCGAATGCATCGGCGCTCCACGTTGCGACGGAACACCTTCCGACTTGTCGAGCACCCGCTCGGCATCTTTGTTCTTGAATGTGGTGGATGGCGGCATTCTGGTTTTCCTCTGTTCGAGATCGCTGTCATCGGGATTGCAAGCGTGTAAGCGCGGGCATTTCGAGGAAAAGCGTCGCCGAAGGCATCAAGCCCGATGCGATGCCTGGACTTACTGATCATGCTTTCCCCTCCTGCGCTGTTACACGCATGCAGGATCGGGGAAGTTGACTACCGGTTGATTTCAAATCCTGGCGATAGTACTGCAAACGTAATCATTAGCTGATCAGCACCAAGGCAGAGTAGACAATTCGGCCGCCGATCGAATCAGCTCCTCCCAACGGGAGTGTTGAACTGGTCAGCAATTACGTCCACTGATTCTTTGCCACGCCCACTACCGACCAGGGCGCGAACACGCTGCACGGATGCCTGGCATGTCGGAGAGGGATTCTATGATCGGGCATTGGGACTTGAACATCATTCGCGTCAACGTCACGGCAGACGGCGCTGAAGTCGGCGGCGATCAGGCGTCAAGTTTGGCTCCGAGCATTTCGGCTGATGGAACAAGGGTCGCGTTTCATAACGACAGATTGAAACGTTGGGCTGATCGTCAGAGTACGAAACCGCCATCGATCGTAAGGCTCGCTCCGGTCATGAAGCCAGATTCCGCGCTCGCCAGATAGGAGACCAGGCCAGCGATATCTTCGGGCTGTCCTACGCGCTTCAACGGTATGACATCCTTGAGTCCGGCAATCATCAAGGCCGTCATGTCGGTATCGATCGGGCCGGGCTGGACGTTGTTTACCGTGATTCCGCGGGTGGCGACATCAAGCGCGACGCCCTTGACCATGGCCGCGACGGCTGCCTTTGACATCGCATAGGCACTCCCTCCCACCGTTCCGGTCCGGACCGCGGTATTGCTCCCTATGGTAATGATCCGCCCACCGTCGTTCATCCGCGCCAAAGTCGCCTGGATGGCAAGAAATACGCCGCGCACGTTGACATTCAGGGTCAAGTCGAGATCCTCCAGGCTAACCGCGTCTATCGTCGCGATGCGCAGGACCCCGGCGTTTACGACCGCGACACCGATCGAACCAAAGCGGTCGACCGTCTCCGACACTGCCTTGTGAATGGCTTCGGGGTCCGCGCTGTCGGCGCGGATGGCAATGGCCTCACCACCCTGCGCCTTGATTTCGGCAACCACCTGATCTGCCTTGTCGGGCCTCGAAACATAAGTGAGAGCGACTCGGTAGCCGTCACTGGCCAACCGCTTCGCAATTGCCGCCCCAATGCCGCGCGATCCGCCGAAGACCAACGCAACGTTATCTTGGTTCAATTTGTGCTTTCTCAATTTCTTTCTCCAAATGAAGTGTTTACGCGGGACGAGCTTCGGGATGGTCGACCACGCTACGGGGCATATCGGGTGAAGACATAGTCGTGGCCCTGCACGCGCGCGTCGTGACAGGCGAAGCAGGTCTCATGCTGCGCCTCGTCGACAGGCTTGCCATCTATGAACCTGCCAAAGCCCCAGCCGCCGGTGGCCGCATATCTGCCGGAATCCTTGACCATGACCTGTACGGTCGTGGCCGCTCCCGGAACGGTGGCGGTTCCGAATTCCGCTGACTGGGCGCGCTTCCATGCCAGCTTGACGAGAACGGTGCCGTCTGGAAAAGGAAGAGTACCGGACCGGTAAGCTTCCATCGCAACCGTATTTCCGACGACCGCGCGAAGCTCGTTCAGCGGATCGTCCTCCAGTGCTGGTGCGACGAGTTCCCACTTGCGGTAACCGTCTGGGACAGCCACGCCGTACAGTGGTGAAACGTCCTTGGCATCCTGCGCCCGAACTTCATCGACTTCGACGCATCCGACTGCGACAGCGATCGCTACGGCGATGCCAGTCGCACCAGCAAATCTCCGTTTCATGCAAGCCCCTCCGAAGTTAGAACTGGTCGACATCGATGACGGCGCTGGCGAACGCCTGCGGCGCTTCTTGCGGCAGGTTATGTCCGATGCCGCCGGTGATAAGCCGGTGTTGATACCTGCCTGAGAACTTCTTCGCGTAGACACTTGGGTCGGGATGAGGAGCGCCGTTCGCGTCGCCCTCGAGCGTGATCGTTGGCACGCTGACCAGAGGACCCTTGGCCAGCCGATCTTCGAATGCGTCATAATGAGGCTCGCCATCGGCCAAGCCGAGCCGCCAGCGGTAATTGTGGATGACGACGTCGACATGATCCGGATTGTCGAACGACGCGGCGCTGCGCGCGAAGGTCGGATCATCGAAACGCCACTGCGGCGAGGCGAGATTCCAGATCAATTTGGCGAAATCATGCGTGTATTTGGCATAACCGGCGCGACCGCGTTCCGTCGCAAAGTAGAACTGATACCACCATTGCAGCTCTGCTTGCGGCGGAAGCGGCATTTCGTTGGCTTGGCGGCTGCCGATTAGATAGCCGCTCACCGACACCATCGCCTTGCAGCGATCCGGCCAGAGTGCGGCGACGATATTGGCTGTCCGCGCACCCCAGTCATAGCCGGCGACGATCGCCTGGGGAATTGCCAGGGCATCCATCAAGGCGATCACGTCGGCGGCCAGCGCAGCCTGCTGGCCGTTTCTCAGCGTGGTTCCCGGCAGGAACCGCGTAGTGCCGTACCCCCGCAGATGGGGAACGATCACTCGATAGCCCGCGTTGGCGAGGATGGCCGCCACATCAAGATAGCTATGGATGTCGTATGGCCAGCCATGCAGCAGAATTACCGGCGGTCCCTGCGCAGGACCTTCGTCCGCATACCCGACGCTTAGCGGACCGGCATCGATCTGCTTCAGCGAGGAAAACGACGCTTGTGCGCCGGAATTGGGAAGAGTGGCGGTTGTACGCTTCGCGCTGCCCTGCGCACTCGCTTTTCCCATCGCGCCGAACTGTGTCGCTGCGATGGTCGCCGCAGCGATGCCGAACAAGCGCCTTCGAGGATGGTTGATGACTTCCTGGGCGATGATTGCGTTCATCGGATCAATGCCTTTCTCAAAGCGTCCAGCCAGTGGCATCTGGCTATTTTTGCCGTGGCAGGGGATCTAGACGACGTCGATTTTGACTTCGATGTTGCCGCGCGTCGCCTTCGAATAGGGACAGGTCTGATGCGCGGCATCGACGACTGCTCGCGCAACATCGCGGTCGAGGCCCGGCAGGCATACTTTGAGGCGGGCACTCAGGAAAAAAGCGCCATCAGCGTCGCAGAGGTCCACTTCCGCATCGATCGCCAGATTGGATGGCAGAGTGATGTTCATCTTGCGGCTGGCGATCGCCATGGCGCCCTCGAAACAGGCCGACCATCCGGCCGCGAAAAGTTGCTCGGGATTGGTGCCGCTGCCCGAACCACCTGGTGTCGACAGTCTGATGTCCAGCTTGCCGTCGCAGCTGAGAGCCGCTCCCTCGCGGCCCCCGGTGGTGCGAACTTTTGCTGTGTATAGACGTTTTGCTGAAGCCGTCATTGTCTCGTTCCTCATCGGAGAGTCATGCCGTTGGCCGATCAGCGCAGCGACCTGAATGCGGCGCGGACTTCCTGGACAAATAGCTGTGGCTGTTCCCAGGCCGCGAAGTGACCACCCTGGTCGGCTTCGCTGAAGTAGATGAGGTTTCGATAGCAACGTTCGGCCCACCTGCGCGGCGCACGGTAGATCTCGCCCGGGAAAACGGTGACCGCGACGGGCACGTCCGCAATGTCCACGGCGTTGAAGTTGTTCGAATGGTCTTCCCAATAGATCTGTGCCGCGGATGTGCCGGACGCCGTCAGCCAGTAGAGCGAGATGTCGTCGAGGATCTCTTCCCTCGTCAGGACCTTTTCGGGATTGCCGTCGCTGTACGTCCACTCGGCAATCTTCTCATAGGCCCAGGCAGCGAGCCCGACCGGCGAGTCGACCAGTGAATAGCCGATCGTCTGTGGCCGCGTGACCATCATGTTGGCATAGCCGGAATTGTCCCGGTAGAAGGCGGCCAGCGCATCGAAAGCGCGTTTTTCATCGTTCCTCAGGCCATCCGGCGCTGGTCCGCCGGCGGTGAGGATGGCGGCGATCTCTTTGGGAACAGTCCCCGGCATGTTGACATGGATCCCAGCGAGACCCGGCACCTTCTGCAACGCCATCCGATGGGAGATGACGGAACCGCAGTCACCGCCCTGGGAGACATAGCGGACATATCCCAGACGGCGCATGAGGTCGGCCCAGGCACGGCCGATGTGGTCCGAACCCCACCCGGTCTTTTCCGGTTTCCCCGAGAAGCCGAAACCTGGGATCGAGGGAACGACGAGGTGAAACGCATCTTCCGCCTTGCCGCCATGCGCGGTCGGATCGGCCAGGGGACCAAGAACCTTGAGGAACTCGAGGATCGAGCCGGGCCAGCCATGGGTCATGATCATGGGCATGGCTACTTGATGAGGCGACCGGATATGGATGAAGTGGATGTCGAGGCCATCGATCTCGGTGACGAACATCGGCAGCGCATTCAACTGCGCCTCGACCTTTCGCCAGTCGTAGTCGGTCATCCAGGTGCGAACGAGTTCACGCAGTTCCTGCAGTCGAACGCCTTGCGACCTGTCCCGGACGGTTTCCATGTTGGGCCAGCGCGTCGCCTTGAGACGCCGGCGCAGGTCCACGAGCGCGTCATCGGGGACGTTGACCTGGAAAGGACGGATCGCACCCACCGCTCCGCCGCCCGCCCCGCCGGCCAGAACGCCAACCGGAAGCAGGCTGACCGAGCCAACGGCTGCCGCTCCCGCTATCAGATCGCGCCGCGTTAGCGAAAACGACGGTTTAGGCATGTTGAATCTCCTGCGTTCGACAGACAAATGCTTTTGCTGCATCGACAGGTAACACGAGGTCGCCGGACGCACCCGTTAGGCGTTGTTATGGGTTGTGAGCGTTCGTCAGCGGTGTCAGTTGAGGACGAGGCCGAACGAAACTTGTTTGGGAGCAAGAAGACCGCATGATCCGGCCCGTGAGCGAGACTATCGCGTTTGGTCCCTTCACCTTGATCGTGGACGAAAGGCTGCTGTTGCGGGACGGCGAACGCGTGAAACTCAGTGCACGCGCTTTCGACATCCTCGCCAACCTGGCTGCCCGACCCAAGCAGGTTGTCAGCAAGAAAGCCCTGCTGGATCTCGTCTGGCCCGACGTCACGGTGGAGGAAAGCAGTCTGCGTTTCCATATCGCCAACCTGAGAAAGGCGTTGGGCGATAGCGTGAATGGAGCGCGCTACATAACGACCTTGACCGGACGCGGCTACTGCTTCGTGGCACCAGTCTCCCAGAAAGCCATCCCGACTCAGATCCAGGCGGAGGTACCGGCCTTCTTTCCTCAGGCCAACCTCCCTGGCCGCCTTTCCCGAATGATCGGTCGAAAGCAGGACTGCGAGGCGCTGTCGATGATGCTCTCGGCCAAACGCTTCGTGACGATCGTGGGCACGGGTGGAGTCGGCAAGACCACCGTCGCGGTCGCGGCCGGGCAGCACGAAATTCAAGCGTTCTCCGGCGCCGTGCATTTCTGCGATCTCGGTGCGCTGAGCGATCCCGACCTGGTAGCGCCGACCGTCGCATCGCTCTTAGGGGTATCGTTCCCGTCGGACGACCCGGTGCGCGGTTTGATCGCATACTTGGCGAACACGAGAACCCTCCTGATCCTCGATACCTGCGAACATGTGATCGAGGCGGCGGCGGACTTGGCGGCGCGCCTGTTCGCCGCAGCACCGCAGGTTCATTTGCTGGCGACGAGCCGCGAGCCTCTCCTCGTCGAGGGCGAGCACATCTACAATCTGGCGCCATTGGCATACCCACCGGACGATCTGGAACCCACCATAGCAGTCGCGCGTGAATTCCCCGCGATCCAGCTTTTCGTGGAGCGCGTGGAGGCGGGTGGCGCTCGCCTGGACCTCAACGACGCGCAGGTCGCGGTCCTGTCCAACATCTGCCGGAAGCTTGACGGCTTGCCACTTGCAATCGAGTTGGCGGCCGGACGCGTCGCGAGCTACGGCCTGCACCAGACCGCCACCCTTCTCGACCAACGCCTCAGTCTGCTGTGGCCAGGTCCGCGCACGGCGTCGCCGCGCCAGAAGACCCTTCAGGCCACCTTGGACTGGAGCTTCGGGTTGCTCTCCGAGTTCGAACGTCTGGTGCTAAGACGCCTTGCCATATTCGTCGATCATTTTTCGATGGAGGCCGCGCTGGCGATCGTAACCAGCACCACCGTCGACGAGGCGCTTGTATTCGAGGCGATTGCCAGTCTCGTGGCGAAATCGATGGTCGCGGCACGGCCGGCCGGCGCGATGATGCGCTACCGGCTGCTCGACACGACGCGCGCCTATGCCCTCCAGTACGACGTCCCGGATGCCTACTTGGCGGACCTTGCGGGCCGCCATGCCGGATACTGCCTGCACTGGCTGGAGGAGACAGGAAACGAGTGGCCGACACTGTCCAGTGCTGCGCAGCGTTCACTCCACCTGGCGGGCTTGGCCAACGCGCGTGAGGCACTGGAATGGTGTTTCGGACCCGACGGGGATGCCCGGCTTGGCATCCGAATTGCCGTCGCCGCGGCACCCGTGTTCCTGTCGATGTCCCTGCTGACCGAATGTCATCGCTGGACGGAACGGGCAATTCTTGCGCTCGGTGACGCCATGCCAGGCGAGCGCGAGGAGATGCACCTTCAGTCGGCACTGGGGGTATCGCTGATGTTCACCCGTGGTGGAAGGGACGCCGCGCTGATGGCGCTGGACAGAAGCTTCACGATCGCCAAGAAGCGCGGCAACGCGCTCGAGCAGATTCAGGTTCTTGGACCATTGCAGATGTTCCACCTGCGAACCGGAAATTTTCGAACCGCGCTGCACTGCGCGGAGCATTGCTCCATGATTGCCGGCGCGCTGGAAGACTCCGCCTCCACGACGCTGGTATATTCGTTGATGGGAATATCGCTTCACCTGCACGGAGAACTGGATCGTGCACGAACCGCTCTCGAGGCGGCCTTGCGATACGGCCCGCATTCTGGCCGGACCACGACCGACTATCTGGGTTTCGACGGCAGGATCCTCGCCGGCGCGATCCTTGCAAGGACGCTGTGGTTGCAAGGTCAACCGGATCAGGCGACGGAACGCGCGCTGCTGACAATCAAGGACGCCGAGATCCTGAAGCATCCCTTGACGCTGTCGATTGCCCTGGTCTGGGCCGTTTCGTTGTTCCTATGGCAAGGAGATCTCGACCGCGCCGATCACCACATAGACCGTCTTCTGTCGTGTGCCGAGCCACATTCTCTCGGACCGTACCTTACGCTGGCGCGAGGCTTTAGGGGAGAACTGGCGTTTCGCCGCGGTGACGCGGAACGCGGCATAAATATCTTGCAGCGATGCTTGCAGGAACTTCACGCAGCTCCTTACGAACTGCTCACGACCCCGCTCAATATTACTCTGGTTCAATGCCTTGTCTCCACAGGACGGCTTACAGAGGCTCTCGCACTGATCAACGACACGATCGTGTCGGTCGAGGCGAACGAAGATCTCTGCTACATGCCCGAGGCACTGCGTATAAAGGCCGGCATTCTCGGCGCGAAAAAGCCAAGTGACGAAGGGATCGAAGCCTGTCTCACGCAGTCGATCGACATCAGCCGGATTCAGGGCGCGCGGACGTGGGAGCTACGCACCGCGACGGATTTGGCAGCGGTTTTGGACGATCGAGGTGAACGGGATCGCGCCCGGGCAGTTCTCGAGCTTCGGGTAGCTTATTTCGCGGAAGACTTACACACACCTGATTTGAAGTCTGCTGCGCTCTTACTTGCCAGTATGGGTCAGAAATGAGACCGATTAATGGTTCTTCGTTCTTTAGTGTGTCGCGAGGTCCCAGTAGTGCGGCTGACCGCAACGCGTCATCCGCGGCGCGGCTTTCCAGGCTGCGATGGCGTCGTCCTTAAACCAGACGGTCAGACTGCCCCGCAGCCGCGGCGCCTCGTTATACGCTGCCCAGTTCGTCACGCACAGCTTCGGCTGCGGAATATGGCGGCGGCGGGCGGCGCTGGCTTTATGCGGCATGAAGGCGGGGTCCGGAGCAACGAAAAAGAGGTCATCCCTTACGCGATCCCGCATATCTCCGCAACGCGCCGCAATCACTGACCAACCATCGCGAGAGTTAGGTTGCCACCAACAAATTCTAAAGAATTATTGCCCATGATCATGGCTGGTCTAGCGGTTCAATCATGTCGGTGGTGGGCGGGGGAATGTCAAACTGGTTGTTTTCCAACAAGATCCATGAGTTGAAGGCGAAGATAAGGGCGCTCGACGCCTCGCAGGCGGTCATCGAGTTCAAGATGGATGGCACTATACTGACGGCCAATCCGAACTTCCTGACAGCCTTGGGATATGATCTTGAGGAGGTGCGGGGGCGGCACCATTCCATGTTCGTCGAACCCACCGAACGCGATGGGAACGATTACCGCGCCTTCTGGGAACGGCTCCGGCGGGGTGAGTTCCAGTCCGCCGAATACAGGCGGGTCGGCAAGGGTGGCAGGGAGGTCTGGATCCAGGCCACCTACAATCCCATCCTCGACTCCCGGGGCGAGCCGTACAAGGTCGTCAAGTTCGCCACCGACATCACGGGCCGCAAGGTCCAGACGGCCGACTTCGAGGGGCAGATCAACGCCATCGACAAGTCCCAGGCGGTCATCCAGTTCGATCTGGAGGGCAACGTCCTCACCGCCAACCCGAACTTCCTCGCTGTCATGGGATACACGCTCGGCGAGATCCAGGGACGTCACCACTCCATGTTCGTGGACCCGTCCGAGCGGGATGGCGCCGGGTATCGCCGTTTTTGGGAGGGGCTCAGGCGCGGGGAATTCCAAGTGGCCGAGTACAGGCGTCTCGGTAAGGGCGGCAGGGAGGTCTGGATCCAGGCGACCTACAATCCCGTGCTCGACCCGAGTGGCCGATTGTACAAGGTCGTGAAGTTCGCGACCGACGTCACGCGCCAAACCCAGGACCGGATGCGGCGCGCCGAGGTGGGGCTCGAGGTGGACACGGAATTGAACCGGATCGCGGAGACGATCTCCGCCGCGAGCGCGCGCGCCGAGGTCGGCGTCGACACGGCCAACCGGACCACGGCCAACGTCCACGCGGTCGCCGCCGGCGCGGAGCAGTTGGCGGCCTCGGTATCGGAGATCAGCTCCCAGACCGCCAACGCGTCGCGCATCTCGTTCGAGGCGATGGACGAGGCCGAGCGCACCAGTTCGGTCGTCATGGACCTGGTCGGGGCCGCCCAGCGCATCGGGTCGGTGGTGGAGCTGATCAACACCATCGCCAACCAGACCAACCTGCTGGCGCTGAACGCGACGATCGAGGCGGCGCGCGCGGGAGACGCCGGCAAGGGCTTCGCCGTCGTCGCGGGGGAGGTCAAGGCGTTGGCCAGCCAGACCGCCAGGGCCACTGGGGAAATCTCTTCGCAGATCGACCAGGTGCGGAGGGCGACCAACCAGGCCGCCGATACCATCACCTCCATCGGCGAGACCATCAGGAAGGTCAACGAGATATCCTCCATGATCGCCGCCGCCGCGGAGGAGCAGAGCACCGTCACCCGCGACATGTCCGCCAATATGCAATCGGCGTCGATGGGCGTGGAGGGGATCAGTCGGACCTTGGGTGAGATGGCCGCCACCACCCGCGAGACCGAGGCCGCGACGCTCAGGGTGAGGGAAACCTCGCGCGGTCTCGTGGCCTGACCGCATCTTCGCCGAACATCGAACCCTTCACGTCGCATCGCCGAAGCGGAGCGTTGCTGGGCGGCTGTGGTGCATAAATCGCGTTGGGACCAGACTTCCCCCATGTTCTGGATCTCAGGCGACCTTCCGGGAGGCCGGCATGCCGAGGCTGGTCATGCGGTTGATCGCGGCGCGGGCGACCCTGGCCTCGACTCTCTGGGCGGACAGAGTCCGGGCGCGGAGGCTCCGGCCGACCAAGACCTTGTACCTGTGGAAAGCGGTTTCCACGAGCGCGCGCTTGCCGTAGCCAGTCGCGGCCTGCCAGCCCATCCGGCCTTTCTCGGCAAGCACCTGGATGTGCCGGTCGCGCTGAGTGGGGTCGGTCTCTGCCGTGTCGCTCCGGACCGCAGTTGATCTGGGTGGGATGACCACCGCGGCGTCGGGATGACGCTCGATCACAGTCCGGTAGGTGGGATCGCCGTCATACGCTCCGTCAGCGAAGACAGCGGAGACCGGGCCGTCGATCTGATCGAGCAACGGGCCGACCTGGGAGGCATCGCCCTCGTCCGTGGTGGTCAGCTCGGCGGCCAGGATGTCACCGTTGTCCGGATCGATGGCAAGGTGCAGCCGGCGCCAGCTCCGGCGTGGCTTTCCGCCATGTTTCTCATGCCGCCACTCGCCCACACCGAAGATCTTCAAGCCGCTGGAGTCGATCACCACATCCAAGGATCCCTTCGGCTTCGTCAGGGCGGTCGTCAGCGGCAGGCGAGCGCTGCGCCGAGCCAGCGTAGTATGGTCCGGCACCGGCAGGTCCAGGCCGAGCAGTTCGATGATGGAGCGCAGCAGCCCCTCGGTCTGGCGCCACGGCTGGCCCATCACCAGACGCAACATGGCCGCGGTCTCGATGACGATGTCCGAGTAAGCAGGCGGTCGACCACGTTGCCCGGTCGCCGCTGGCGCCCAGGCTTCCAACGCCTCGGGCGTCACCCAGACCGTCAGGCTGCCGCGCCGCTGCAGGGCTCGGTCGTACTCCCGCCAATTCAAAACTTGGTACTTGGCTTTTGGAATCTTGTGACGGCGCGGATCGTTGTGCTTGTACGGCATGCGGGCTCTCGGCAGCGGGGTGGCCTCTATAAACCTGCCCGGGCCGGCTGTGCGAACCTGATTTACGCACCAAAGCCCGTCTACCCTAATCCCCCGCCTGACGGCAAACTGGCGCGAAACCTGACGGAACCGGGTTTTGACCCTAGTCCAAGTTGGCCAGGCGAGTGGGATCGTCCGGGTCAAGGCAGCCGCCCCCGCGTTCCTATTCCAGCAACACAGCTTGGCAGCTTCCGGCACTAAGCTCGCGGAGATGCAAACACCAAAATAGGTCCGGTGCAATGTTGGGATCCAGTCGCGACCCCGTGCTCCTTTTGGCGTGCTTGATTCCCTGAACCAAGGAAGGACAATAGAATGATCGATCTAAGTGGAAAGCGCGCGCTCGTCGCCGGCGGATCGCGCGGCATCGGTGCCGCGATAGGACTGGCGCTGGCGGAAAATGGCGCGGACGTGGCGTTTACCTATCAAAGTTCGGCTGAGAAGGCCCAAGCGGTGACCAGTTCCATCGAAGCAACCGGACGCCGCGTTGTCGCCATTCAGGCCGACAGCGGCGATCCCGAGGCGATCGCCCGAGCCGTTAGCGAGGCCGTGGCTGCGCTTGGCGGCCTCGATATCCTCATCAACAGTGCGGCGATCGGGCACTACGGACCGATCGCCGAACTGGATCTCGGCGAATATCAGAAGCTGATGGACGTGAACGTGCGAGCTCCCATGCTGTTCGCAAAGGCGGCCATCCCGCACCTTCCCTCGGGCGGACGCATCGTCACCATCGGTTCCGGACTGGGCGAGCGCGTTCCGTTCCCGGGCGTGACGGCATACGCCGTCTCCAAGGCAGCACTAACGTCCTTCACCCGCGGCTTGTCGCGCGAGCTCGGACCTAACGGCATCACCGTCAATCTCGTGCAGCCCGGGTCGACCGACACTGATGCGAATCCCGCAAACGGCGAGGCCGCCGATTTCCAGCGGGGCATGACGTCGCTTGGGCGCTACGCCGAGCCGCGCGAGATCGCCAACGCTGTGGTGTTCTTGGCGAGTCCTGCCGCCAGCGTGATCACCGGTGCCGTCCTCAACGCTGACGCGGGCGCGCTCGCGTAAGATAAGCGCCACGCCGACGGGTTCGACATGACCTTGGTGCAAAGATAGCCATGGGAGGCTGTCGCTGCGGCAGGCGGTTGGGTATAGAGGCCGCCCGCTGAACTCGAGGACCCTGATGCCGTACAAGGCGAATGAACCGCGCCCTCACAAAATCCCGAAGGCCCGGTACAGAATCGAGAACTGGGCGGAGTACGACACGGCATTGCGCCAGCGTGGCAGCCTGACGGTCTGGGTGACACCAGAGGCGATCGCCGCGTGGGCACCGGCAACAACTGGCCGGCGGGGCTGGCCACGGGACTATTCGGACGTTGCGATCGAAGCGGGGTTGATGCTGAGGCTGGCGTTTGGTCGACCCTGGCGTCAGACCGAAGGCATGCTGCGTTCCATCATGGACCTGCTTGGCCTGGATCTGCCGGTGCCGTATCATACGACCTTCTCGCACCGCAGCGCCGACCTGGGTGTCGCGACCGCCCTGAGGAAGGCGAGCGGCCCGATCCACGTGGTGATCGACAGCACGGGGCTGAAGGTGTTCGGCGCCGGCGACTGGCTGCACGAGAAACACGGCGGCAAGCCGCGTCGGAGCTGGCGGAAGCTGCACCTAGTGGTCGATCCGGACAGATGCGAGATCTTCGTCTCGGAACTGACCACGACGGATGACGGCGACGCCTCGCTGGTCGGCCCGCTGCTCGATTAGATCGACAGCCCGATCTCCGCAGTGCTTGCTGATGGCTCATACGATGGCGAGCCGGTCTACCGTTCCGTCGCCAGCCACACGCCCGACGCCGCGGTGATCATTCCACCCCGCTCGACTGCGGTGCCGAGCGCCACGGCCGAAAGGGACTGCCGCGTGATTGGGAGTCAAGCCGCCATAGCCGTTTCGGGGCCGGAATTGGCGTCGAGCAGCTGTCTGACACCGGGACCGAACTTGCCGTTGAGGACAGCACAGCGGACCTGGAGCAGGAGATCGGCACCATGGTGAGACCAGCGCATCTGCTGAGATTTGTTCATGCGGTGGTTGACCAGGAAGTTAGCCGTACCTTCGGTGACCGATGTGCCAACTGGCAACCCGGCACGATGACGCTCGGCGTAGTTGACCAGCCAAGCGCTTTGGCTGGAAAGATAGCGGTCGATCTCGCGCAGTGCCGTCCAAAGCTGGCGTGACGACGGATGGCATTTCCGATCGCCGTTGCCTTGGAAAACCGGCATGACCTGGCGGATGCGCTCGAGGGTGACCTTGGCATCCTTGGCCTTGCCGTTCCAGATCCTCCAGCGCAGGCGGTCGACTTCCGCGACGATCGCCACCCTGGCATTCTCCCGCTCCGAGGTATCGATTGGCAGGTTGCCGGCTGTCTTCCCGGCATGCTGCAACCGCATGGCGATGTGGAACCAGTCGAGGCCCGGCGGCTCGGTGACGCCGGCATTGACCAGGATCGAGCGCAGCCCTGAACAGCCATCGGTGAACGCCGTCGGTTCGGTGTCGGTGGTCTGGCCAACCTCCTTGAGGCCACGCTGGATCAGTGCTTCGACCGACGTGTCGGTCTTTGCGACCGCGGCGAAAACCTGCCGGACGCCGTGCGACGTCTCGACATTACCAAGGCGAAATTCAAGATGCCGCTCGCCATCCTCACAGCTCCGGATGAAAGTCGAATCCAGGGTCAGGGTGATCGCCACCGCTGGAGCGGCCGGCTCGGCTGGGGCTACGTCACGCAGCTGCCCGCCAACTCGCAAGGTGCGCCGGCGTACGGTCTCGCGATGGATCCCGGCATCAACCGGCAGAAGATGTTCAAGCGGGCCGGCGGCGATCCGGTAGGGCATGGGCGACGACAAATGGGCCCGCAGCTGGTCGAGCTCGGGCGTCGAGCGGCAATGGGACGGCCAATCGACACCAGCCTCCGTGCCGCCGCAGCCGGCGCAGCGGAAGTGGGGTAACCGGAGCACAACCTGACCGAACACGGTGGCGATCTGGTGCGGGCGGTAATCCTTGACCTGGCAGGGGATGGTGCAGGTTCGACAATCCGGCCGTCGGGTCGCATGGTCCCGGCTCTGGGCTGTGACGATTGCCTGCTGGACCAGAGCGGTAAGCTGCTTGCCCTGCGCCAGGGTCAAACCCAGATCCGCGATGTCGCCAAGATCATCGGGGCGGTTGATCACCATTACGTCAACGCTTCGGCTCGACCCATTGATCCCGGTTTCCACCAGACGCAAAACCCACCCCATCCTTATTCCCCAGCCGCTGAAACACACCGACCGGTCATATCCTGTCCAGCTCCCCCAATCTCGCGGCAGTCCCCGGCCGAAACCGCCCTAACCCAGCGCGACCGACACATTCAGCTGATCGAGCAGCGTGGCCGGCTGAGATGGCAGCGCGCGGCAACTACGGAAAACTCTCGTTGGCGGAGGTCGCGATGTTCCGGTATGAGAAAGTGATCAGCTGCGGTCTTCATGCCCGGGCTCTGCCCACACAGAAGACCGAGGCCAAGGTCGCTTGCAAGGTGTTGAACATCATGACCGGCTTCGGCATGCCAGTCTCCCGCCGGATCGCCTTGACCTCGGCGCGAAAGGCCGAAATCCGACCACTCCCTCATTTCTGCACCAAAGTCGCAGACAACGCCACCACGGGAGCGGTCGGAATGTCGATCGGGCGGACGGACACCGGGCCAGTCGTGCTCACGAGGAAGCCCTGCTCGGTCGCGGACAGGGCGCCGTTCCGGCCCGACACCGTGGCCTTTGAGCCCTCCCAGCCGTAAAGATCCTTCACCCACGAAAGACAAGCCTCAGATGTCGGTTTCCGATCCGTCCGGGTTTGCCTTGATGTGGTACTCGCCACTTTCGCGGAAGCTGCGGACGGTGGCGAAGGTATCTTCCATGAACTGTACATAGGACAGTTTGCCGTTTGCGCCGCGTGCCAAAACCGCAAAGGGCGAAGTCACGGTCTTACCCAGCGTGCTTGAGGTATAAGTAAAGGTGCCGAAGATCGCGGCAGCACCCTCGTTCTCGAAGCTGTCCTGGATCTGAAAGTCATTGACTGTCCAGTAGCGGTTCACATCGATAAAGGTCTGGACCAGACCTTCGGTACCTTCGGTCGTTCCCGCCCAAGGCATAACCTGCTTCAGTTCCGGGTTGTCGTAGTTTAACGATACGTAGGTAAAATTTTCGGTGGTTAATTGCTTGACGAAGTCCAGGTCAGTCGGGTTGGACAAGATTTTCTGCAGTACCGCCAAGGGCGATTCTTCCGACGCGGGTGAGGTCACCGCCACGGTGGCGGCGGCATTGCGACGAGTGCGTGCGATGGTAGACATGATATGCTCCTTTGTTGATTCTCGCTGAGAACTGACCTGGCATTGTTACCCAGATCTGACCGAACAGTCGGCTAGCAACCGGAGAAGCGTCAGCTATGGGCGATGCCCGGCTTGAGGGCGATGTGCTTGTACTCTTGGAAATCTTCCAACGCTGCAAGGGCATTGAGGCGCCCAAGGCCGGACTGTTTGAAGCCGCCTTCCTCGGTATTGTCGTAGATCTTCGCCCAATCGTTAACCCAGATCGAGCCGACATCGATAGCCTGGGCAACGCGCAAAGATCGGTCGACTTCGCGTGTCCAGACGCTTGCCGCCAGACCATATTCATTGTCGTTAGCGAGACCGATCGCTTCGGCCTCATCGGTGAAGCGCTGGATCGTCAGCACTGGCCCGAAGGTTTCCTCGTGAATAATGGTTAGGCTATCGTCGAACACCTCCAGAAGCGCGGGACGGAAGAACGCGCCATTGGCCAAGGGGCCCACTTTTACCGCCCCGCCGCACTCCACGACTTTCGCACCGGAGGCTACGGTACCTATCTGTTCGCCAAATCCGGAGTCCATGAGAGCGCTGATCCAGCCGAATAGGGCAATATTGGCTATCGAATAGCTTTTCCCGAGCATCCATTTTCGCTCGGCCAACGCCTGATTCATGACCCGGAGGAGACGCCGGCTTTCGTTCGCGTATCGATCGCGCGGGCGCTTGTCCTCCCAGTCTTTGCCGTTCGACACGCTGAAGAAGCCCAACTGGCCCATCATGGGTCCGACACCACCCATCTGGAACATAACCCACTGTGTAGCATACCACCGATCGGCGGCTGTTTCGCCGATGAGCCGACCCGTCTTGTCGGCGAGGTAGAGCAGGATCGCGCCGCTTTCGAACAGCGTCAGCGGCTCGACCCCCGAACTGTCGGGATCAATGATAGCCGGGATCTTGCCGTTGGGATTGAGCGACAGGAACTGGGGAGACTTCTGCTGATCCGAGGTGAAGTCGACCAGGTGCGCTTCGTATGGCAGGCCGATATCCTCCAGCATGATCGACACCTTCACCCCGTTCGGCGTGTTGACCGAATAGAGTTGCAGGCGGTCCGAGTGCCTGGCCCGCCACCGGCCGACCACAGGAAGCGTGGGAAGATGTGGCACTAGGTCGCTCCTGGTTTTGAGGATTTGAGGGAGGGCGATCGGACGTTTGAGGCGGACGAAGCGCTTCGCGCCCCCTCATCTCCAGCCGCTGTGATCGTTTCGTCGCTCTCTTCGCTCGTTCGCGACGTGATGAGATGCATGCCTTGAAGAACACGGTGGACAGGACACTTTTCCGCCACTTTGTGGAGCCGCGCGCGCTGTTCCACGGTCAATGCCGGGCTGAGGATCGTAAGCGTCTTGTTAAACACGTCGACCGGATCGGAATGGCCGACGAGCAATTTCTTCCTGTGGTCGACCACGACCTCGATGTGCTCGACCGGCCATCCCCGCGCGCGAGCGAACCATCGAACGGTCATGGCCGTGCATTCTGCCAACGCTGCCGACAGCAGCTCGAACGGGGTGGGGCCCAGTCCGCCGCCCCCGGCGCTCACCGGCTCGTCCCCGGCGAGCACGTGGCTCCCGGCGTGGATATGGACGGCAAAGGGGCTCTCTCCGGACTCCGAGACCCTCACGTGCGTGCGCATGGCGGCCATCAAGCGCTCCAGCAGGCTGTCACGACATCGCCGGCGCCGACGGCGGAGGACCGTCAGGCAGCGGGATGAACTCGGCATCGTCGGCGTCGGGCAGCTTCATGCGCCCAGCCTTCCAGTCCGACGCGGCCTGCTCCAGCCGCTCCCTAGACGACGACACGAAGTTCCAGAAGATGTGGCGCTCACCCAATGGCTCGCCCCCAAGCACCATCACCGTCGCCGGCGCTGTCGCCCGCACACGCGACACCGCTTCCCCTAAGACCAGCATCTTGCCTGCACCATGGAGTTGGCCCTCCACCTCCACCTCGCCAACGGCGACATAAAGCGCGCGCTCGCTGTGGCCGGACGGGATCTCGGAGGAAGCACCCGGAGCCATGTCGAGATGCGCGTAGAACAGCGGCGAGTGCGTCTTGGCGCCAGCGTTTAGGCCATAGGCGGTGCCGGCGATCAGATGGCCCTTCACCCCGCCGTCTGCCCACTGCGGCAGATCGTCGCCGGAATGATGCGAAAAGGACGGTGCGGTTTCCTCCATGCCGTCCGGCAGCGCCACCCACGCCTGTATGCCATGAAGGCGATCGCCGTGGGCCCGCGCGTGCTCGAACCGCTCGCTGTGCGTGATGCCGCGGCCGGCGACCATCCAGTTGACCTCCTCCGGCCGGATCGCCTGCTCGTAGCCCAGACTGTCGCGGTGCATGATGTAGCCGGAGAACAGGTAGCTCACTGTCGACAGGCCGATGTGCGGGTGCGGACGGACATCCAAGCTGCGGTCCGCGCCGGCGGCGATGTTCATCGGACCCATGTGGTCGAAAAATATGAACGGCCCGACCATGCGCCGCTTGGCATAGGGCAGCACCCGCCCGATCTCGAAGCCACCGCCGAGATCGCGGCGCCGCTGGTCGATTACCATCTCGATCATGTGTTCTCTCCTTACCTGCAATTAGCCGACCACGATGTCGGAATATTCATGGTGGCGGGCGTAGAAAGCGCCCATGAACGGGCAACGCAGAACGGCCTTGCGCCCACTCGCCCGAGTTGCGTCGAACACCCCCCGGGCCAGGTGGGAACCGATCCCCTGGCCCGAGAAGGTTTGCGGGACGATCGTATGGGTCAGAACGACCCTATTGTCCTCGATCCGGTAATAGGCCTCGCCGGCGTCCTCGCTGCCGTCGATCGCCAGCTCGAACCGGTGCTGGGCGGGATTGTCTATGACCTCGCTCATACCGACAGTTCTCCCTTGATGAACGCCAGCAGGTCGGAGTTGATGACGTCGGGGCGGGTTGCGAACATGCCGTGGGACAGTCCGGGATAGGTCTTCAACGCGCCGTTCGGCAGCAGCTCGATCGCATTGCGCGCGGAGGTGCCGATCGGCACCACCTGGTCATCTTCGCCGTGCATGAGTAGTACGGGCACCGAGACAGCTCGCAGGTCGTCGGTGAAGTCCGTCTCAGAAAAGGCCGCGACGCAGTCGTAGTGCGCCTTAGCGCCACCCATCATGCCCAGGCGCCAGGTTCGCTGCGGGCGACGTAGCGGATCACCTCGCCGCCACCCGTCGAACGGCCAACGTGGACCGCCTCTTTCAGGTCGAGCACGCGCGCCGGCTTCGCAACATCGGCGGCATAGGTGTCCATGTCTTCGGAGATCCTGGACATCAGCGAGGGAACTCGCCATCCCGAAAACGATGCAATCCTTCGTGGCAAAAGCCGTTGCCAATTTACGGCCAAGCCAAGTGCCGGCACCGGTGATCGCGGCTGAACACCAGCGTCGTCGTGCACGGGATGCCATTGCGGTTCTCCTAAAACTCAGCTTAGCTGTTCAAGCGATCTTTCGGGCGACGGGCGCGACTTCCATGCCGAGAAGTTCGATCGAGCGTTTCATTGCGGCGGGTTCCTGCGATGCCGTGCTCATCTGGAAGGTGACGCGTGACAGGCCTCCAAGGACCTCACTGGCCCGCTGCATCTTGGCCGCAACCGTCTTCGGAGCACCCACCAGGAACGCGCCAGCAGGTCCGGCCATGTCGTCGAACTGGGCGCGTGTCGGCGGCGACCACCCGCGCTCGCGGCCGACCGTCGCCATCAGATGCACCCAGCCCGGAAAGAAGCTGTCGCGTGCTGCCGCGTCGCTCTCGCTGACGAAGCCCGTGGCGTGGATGCCGACTTCCAGGTCGGCGCTGTCGTGCCCGGCTCGCGCGCCTGCCTCTCGGTAGAGATCGATCAAAGGACGGAAACGCTCGAAGCTGCCGCCGATGATAGCGACCATCAGCGGCAACCCCAGAACGCAGGCCCGCGCGAACGACTGCGGCGTGCCACCGACGCCGATCCAGACCGGCAGACGCGACTGATACGGACGCGGGAAGACACCTTGCCCGTTCAGCGCCGGCCGAAAGCGCCCCTCCCAGCGGGGATGAGTGGTTTCATTCAGGTGCATGAACAGATCGAGCTTCTCGGCAAAGAGATCGTCATAGGCACCGGTGTCGAGCCCGAAGAGCGGGAAAGCCTCGCCGAACGACCCGCGGCCGACGACCAGTTCGGCTCGACCCTTTGAGATCAGGTCCAGCGTCGCGAACTCCTGGAACACCCGCACCGGGTCCGCCGCGCTTAAGACAGTAACCGCGCTCGTCAGCCTGATCCGCTCGGTCCGCGCCGCGGCTGCGGCAAGGATGATCGCAGGCGCGGAATCCAGAAACTCGGCACGATGGTGCTCGCCGACGCCGAACACGTCGAGACCAACGCGGTCGGCGAGTTTGACCTCCTCAAGGAGCGTGGCCATGCGATCGGTAGCCGAAGGCAGCGCGCCGGAGACCGGATCCGGAAGAATGGCCGCGAAGCTGTCGATGCCGATCTCCATCAGCGCGCTCCTTCCGCCGGATCGAACATAGTGACGCCGCCCGGTGTCGCTTTGATCTCGTCCTGCAGCACGTCCCAATGCTCGGCCAGCAGGCCGTTCTCGACTCGAAACAGGTCGACCACGATCTGCGGCAGGAGCGACCAACCGCTGATGCGGTCATGGATCGCGACGACGTCGCCTTCAGCGATGACAATACCGGGTTCATAGCAGACGTCGCCAGACAGACCTGCGACTATCGCAGCGAGTTCGTCGCGGCCCTGGCCGATGGGCGGGTTGTGTTGGACGTAGTCTGCGGCGTAGAGCCGCTCGACCGCCGACGCGTCGCGGCGCTGGAACAGCGCGATCATCGCTTCGAGGACCAGGGCCTTGTTGCGCTCTGGCCGCTGGGCAGACGCGCGATCCGCCGGGCGCGTGACCGTGATCGGACCGGGCATCCGCAGGAACTCGCCGCTCGGCAGAGTGATGAAGGAGTGGATCACGCCGCAGTCATGGTCCTGCACGTTCGTGACCGTCGCGCCGCTGGCTTCCCGCCAGCTCACCGCGAAGAGATCGTTGCCCAGCGGCATGACTTCGATACCGACCGTCTCGGAGTGGGCGAAGGACCCCTCCCTGATCTCGAATGCCATCTCGGTCGTCGACTGGAGCGTCAGGTGGACGGTGAAATCCGGGTAGGCGACAACCATCTCTTGCCCGACGGGAAAGCCATCATTCGACATTGTCGCGCTCCTCTGAAGCAAGCCGCGCCTTTAGATCGTCGCTGAACGCTGCGGGGACCGGGCACCGGTTGCGCTACGAGCACATCCCGATCCCCGCCCCTCACTCCGGTCAGGCGCCTGTCGGTTGCTCGCCGGACACCGGCGTGTTCAGCAATTGCTGTTCCCACATGTAGGCTATGCCGCTGCCGCCGGCGTGATCGATCAGGATCTGCGTCAGCGGTCCAGCCGTATCAACGCGCGCCCAGTCGCGCTGCCATTCGGCGGCGAGGGCCAGCCAGGTCATCATGTTGATGCCGGCCCCGATCATGCGCTGAATAGCGACTGCGTGGGCCTCCACCGATGTGCCCCCAGATGCGTCGGTAATCACCGTCACATCCCAGCCTTCGCCTGCGGCCTGGATCGCTGGCATCGCGACGCAGACCTCTGTCCAAAGACCGGCTATGATCAGTTGCTTGCGACCAGTAGCCGTCACCGCATCGACGACGGCTTTATCCTCCCAGGTATTGATGAACGTGCGGTCGATTACCTTCTGATCTGGAAACACATCCGTGACATGCTTGAAGATGAGGCCTCCGCGCCCTTCGATCACGCTGGTTAGGATCGTGGGAACGCCAAAGACCTTCGCCGCCTTCGCCAGCGCGGTCGTATTGTTGACGACAACCTGCGGATCGTGGCTGTTCAGGTTGCTGAGTTGAAATGGTTGATGGTCGATGAGGACCAGCACCGAGTCCTCAGGACGAAGTAGTGAGTCGAGACCATCGCGAAAGGTCATGGGCATTCCCTTCTTGTAGCTGCGCCAATGCAGATCGAGCGGGACGTCTCGGCGAAGCACCGCTTAGGGCACTTTTGCATTGCATTCAAAACTACGATAGTATCAAACCATGCCAAACTGTGTTGCGCATCGGGGAACGCCGTATGGATATGGAGGAACTGCGGACTTTTGTGGAGGTGGCCGACACTGGCAGTGTCACGGCGGCTGCGCTCCGCCTTAGTGTTTCCAAGTCGATCGTTAGTCGGCGGCTTGCCAGGCTGGAGGCCGACCTCGGCGTTCAATTGCTGGCCCGAACCACCCGCGGCGCCGGCCTCACCGAAGCCGGGATTACGTTTCGTGAACACGCCGCAAAGATCTGTGCGGAGATCGACATTGCACGGGAGACGATCCTCCCCGCAGGCGAACTCCGCGGAAGCTTCCGGATCGCCGCCCCACTGACGTTCGGCCCGACACACTTCGCACCTGTCATCGCGGCGATGGCACGCCTAAACCCGCAATTGCAGGTTCGCGCCTGCTACACTGATCGTTTCGTCGATCTCATCGGCGAAGGGTTCGATTGCGCCATCAGGATCGGCCATCTTACCGACTCAACTCTGCTCGCCAGGAAGGTTGGTTACACGCCCGCCTTGTACGTGGCGACGCCTGAATACATCGAACGTCATGGCGCTCCGGAAACGCCGGAAGAGTTTGAGAAGCATGACGTCGTCATGCAAGGGACGGAAACTTGGCTGGCGCTAGATGGCGACAAGGTAATTACTCTGAAGCCGCACGGGCGTTTCAAAGCCGACAACGCCGTGGCTCTCGTCGCTTCTGCTCTCGCCGGAATTGGACTTGCAGGCCTGCCCAGGGAATTGATCATAGAGCATCTTGAGTCCGGCGCTCTCGTCCCGGTGATGAAGCAGTATCCGCCTCCAACATTGGGCATTTACGTCGTGCGGCCGCCCGGGAACCACTCCTCACGCAAGGTGCGGGTGTTGACTGAAATGATGGTCGCGTGCTGCGAGGGCCTCTGCAGGGGGATCATGCTGCGCGATGCCCAGTGGGCGGCTTAGCAGGGAACAGCACCTGTTTCGTGTTGCACAAATTGCGACACAGAACGGCAGAAAACAGCGCTACCGAGACCCCTGCCGGAAAGGCACCCTTGAGCCTCGACGTACCCACCGCATGACAGGCGCAAGGAGGCTGGATGAGTATCGAGAAGCGGCGCGTCACCTTCAAGAACGATGGCCGGGAAGTCGTTGGCCACCTCCGCCTGCCGGATCGCTTCTCCGAGCACGAGCGCCATCCGGCCGTGGTCGTCGTCGGTCCTGGCAGCAGCGTGAAGGAACAGGCGGGTGCCGCCTACGCGGAAAAGCTGGCCGCTAAGGGGTATGTGACGCTGGTATTCGATCCCTCCTTTCAAGGGGAAAGCGAGGGATTGCCGCGCGATACCGAGAACCCGGCGGTCCGTGTCGAAGACATCCGCTGCGCGGTAGACCATCTGGTGACTCTGCCCTTCATCGACGAGGAGGCGATCGGCCTCCTGGGCATCTGTGCAGGCGGCGGCTACGCGATCAACGCGGCGCTCATTGAACGCCGCTTCAAGGCGGTCGGCACCGTCGTCGCCAACGACCTCGGGGCGGCGTGGCGACGCATGCAGCCCAAGGCCTCCGCCGTGGACGAGATGCTGGCGGCCGTCGCGCGGCAGCGGACCGCCGAGGCGCGCGGCGAATCCGAAAAACGCGAGGAATGGCTTCCCAGCCCGGCAGAAGCGAAGGAGGCTGGGATCGAGGATCCGACCCTCCTCAACGCCATAGACTACTATGCCACTTCGCGTGGTCACCACGATCGCCGCACCAACAAGCGACTGTTCGTCAGCGATGCGCTCCTACTCGGATACGACGGCTTTCATCTCGTCGAGGAACTGCTGGTCCAACCCCTTCAGGTGATCGTCGGGGGTAAGCTCGGCACGACCTTCTCCCACGAGGCTGGAAAAGGGCTGTGGGAGCGAGCCCGCAACCGGCGCGACTTCGTCGTAATAGGCGGCGCCGATCACTACGACATGTATGACGTGCCGGAATATGTAGATCAGGCCGTCGAACACCTAGCGTCGCTCTACGATGATCACCTGAAATCAAGCGTCGGAGCGAAGGGCTGAGGATCATCCACGCCGATCGTCCCACAGCCAAGAAGGAGCGGTTAAATGGGCATTGCCGCACGACGGTATTGTCACAGGAACGGTGGCGCTCCGCCAGCGATGACCATAATTTCCCTGGATGCAGCCGATCTCGTATGCCCGTCACCAGTTTCCGCCCGCCGTCATCCAGCATGCGGTGTGGCTTTATCTCCGCTTCACGCTGAGCTACCGCGATGTTGAGGACCTGCTGGTCGAGCGCGGACTGGATGTCTCCTACGAAACGGTCCGGCGCTGGGTCGGCAAGTTCGGTCCGGCGATCGCGCGGAACCTGCGACAGTTGCGGTGCAAGCCCAGCTCGCGCTGGCATCTCGATGAGATGGTGGTGCGCATCAACGGACGGCAGATGTATCTGTGGCGGGCGGTCGATGATGAGGGCGAGGTGCTGGAGGTCCTGATCCAGAGCCGACGGAACAAGGCCGCCGCGTGCAAGCTCATCCGCAAGCTGCTGAAGAAGCACGGCTTCGCCCCCACGCGGGTGACGACCGACAAGCTGCGCTCCTACGGGGCTGCCTTCAAGGAAATCGGCCTGAGCGCCGACCATGAACAAGGGGCTTACCAGAACAACCGGGCCGAGGTTTCCCACCAGCCCCTCCGCCGACGAGAACGCAAGATGCAGCGGTTCAAATCGCCAGGTTCCGCCCAGCGCTTCGTCTCGATGCATGCCGCCACTTACAACACCTTCAACGTGCAGCGCCACCTGATTTCCCGCCGCACCCTGCGTACCTTCCGGGCCCAGGCCAGGGCCGATTGGAGCACTGCGGCTGCTGCTGCCTGGCGACGTTCCGTGATTTAGGGTCTTTGCGCGCCGGCCAAGTTCCCGTGACAGTACCCGATGAGATGGTGGTGCGCATCAACGGACGGCAGATGTACCTGTGGCGGGCAGTCGATGATGAGGGCGAGGGGCATTGTCACGGCAACAGTGGCGCTCCGTGAGCGGCGACGTTAATCTGCCTGAATGCAGCCGATCTCGTATGCCCGTCACCAGTTTCCGCCCGCCATTATCCAGCATGCCGTGTGGCTTTATCTCCGCTTCACGCTGAGCTACCGGGATGTTGAGGAGTTGCTGGCCGAGCGGGGGCTGGATGTCTCCTACGAAACGATCCGGCGCTGGGTCGGCAAGTTCGGCCCGGTGATCGCACGGAACCTGCGGCAGCTGCGGTGCAGGCCCAGCTCGCGCTGGCATCTCGATGAGATGGTGGTGCGGATCAGCGGCAGGCAGATGTACCTGTGGCGGTCGGTCGATGATGAGGGCGAGGTGCTGGAGGTCCTGATCCAGCGTCGGCGGAACAAGGCTGCGGCTTCGAAGCTCATCCGCAAGCTGCTCCGGAAGCACGGCTTCGCGCCGACCCGGGTGACGACTGACAAGCTGCGCTCCTACGGGGCTGCGTTCAAGGAGATCGGCCTGAACGCCGACCACGAACAAGGGGCTTACCAGAATAACCAAGCCGAGGTCTCTCACCAGCCGCTCCGCCGACGAGAATGCAGGATGCAGCGCTTCAAGTCGCCGGGATCCGCCCAGCGTTTCGTCTCGATGCATGCCGCCACCTACAACACCTTCAACCTCCAGCGCCATCTGATCTCCCGCCGCACCCTGCGCACCTTTCGGGCGCAGGCCAGGGCCGACTGGAATGTCGCGACCGCTGCGGCGTGAGAGTTGCCAAAAGCTCAGGGCCTCTGCGCGCCGGCCAAGTTCCCGTGACAACGCCCGGCATCGGCACGCGGTGGGACGACGATCACCGCAGCGGGATGGCGCTTGTCCAGAGCGGTGTACACCCCGGTTCTGTCGTAGCCGCCG
>NZ_AVFL01000052.1 GCF_000576635.1 Skermanella stibiiresistens SB22 | reverse complement strand
GATCGGCCGTCGCCCAGGCCGGATCGGCCGTCGCCCAGGCCGGATCGGCCGCAGCCCAGGCCGGATCGGCCGACGCCCGGCCCGGATCGGGCGACGGTATCGTCATCTCGGTCAGGGACACCGGCCTCGGCATGACCGCCGACGTGGTGGCCCACGCGTCGGAACCGTTCTTCACCACCAAGCCGCGCGGCAAGGGCACCGGCCTCGGCCTCGCCTCCGCCCACGATCTCGCGCGTCAGTCGGGCGGCGCGCTCCGCATCCTCAGCGCCGTCGGGATCGGAACGACGATCGAGATGAGTCTGCCCCGGGCGGTGATCGACCCATGCGAACCGGAATTGCCGCGGGACGTGGAACTCGCGGCACTGGGCGGCGACGCGACGATCCTGCTGGTCGACGACGACGAGAGTGTCCGGGCCCTCACCGCGCACCTGCTCCGCGATCTCGGCTATGCCGTGATCGAGGCGAAAAGCGCCGAAACCGCGATCGCCCTGGCCCATATCACCGAAAGGTTGGATCTCGTGATGACGGATATCGTGATGCCGGGCGACTCGGGTCCCAATCTGGCCGCCCGGCTGCGGCTGGATCGGCCCACCCTCCCCGTCCTGTTCATCAGCGGTTTCGGCGGCGATGAACTCGGCCAGGACGCCCGGACCACCGCCGACCGGGCGTTCCTGCGCAAACCCTTCAACCGCGCGGCGCTCGCCCGGGCGGTCCTGGAACGGCTGGGTCGCCTCCCCAGCCCTGGGGCCGGCCAAGGGGTCGCGGTGGCGGGATCAGCCCGCGACAAGGTGCGCGACCGGCTGAGGAGCCCGGACCTCAGGAACGCCTATGACCGTTGGAAATCGGCGCGGAGCGCGCGGAACGGCTTGCCGCCACCGGATGTCCTGGCGGAGGACGGCCACGCCGGACCGAACCCGGGGATCGCCGACCACGGCTTCATGGTCGAAGTGATCGAGGCGCCAGGTGGCGGCCGGACGGGGGAATTCCGCTACGTCCGGTTCGGTGACGCCCTCGCCGAACGTTTGGGCCGTTCGCTGGTGGGGGAGCTGGTCGGTGACGAGGGCGAGGAACTGGGCTCCTCCGGCGTCTCGTACCGCCGCTGCCTGGAAACCGCCTCGCCGTCCTATGAGTACGCCCGCTACGCGCTGGGCGACGACACGCCGCTGCTGTTCGAACGGCTGCTGCTGCCGGTTTCCGAGGACGGCGCCCGCGTGACCCACATCCTGGGGATCGCGCTGTTCACCGAGCTTGGAACACCATCATGACTTCCAGTCCCGCGATCACCTTCGACATGCCCGGCTTGGCGCGAGCCGTGGAGGGGTTGTCCCCGGCGGAGGTGGACACGCTGCCGTTCGGCGCCATTCGGCTGGACGCCGACGACCGGGTCGTCCTCTACAGCGCCGCGGAGGCGAGGCTGTCCGGCTATGGCGCGCGCCCGGCGCTCGGCCGGGCGTTCTTCACCGAGATGGCGCCCTGCATGGACAACCCGGCGTTCCGCGGCCGGATCGCGCGCGCCAGCGCAGCCGGCCGGTTCGATCTGGAGTTCGGCTGGATCGGCGACTTCTCCGACCGCTCGCGGGAGCTTCAGGTGCGCGTGCTGCCGGCCACGGGCGGCGGTTGCTGGATCTTCATCAGGCGCGACTGACCGGCACCGGCGTCTGGCTGTCCAGCATCATGCTCAGCTGCTGGGGGGTCACCGGCTTGAAGGCGAGGGCCAATCCCATCGCGGCGACCTCGTGGCGGCATTCGGCGCCGGTCTCGCCCGTCAGGATGACGCCGGGGATCATCCGGCCGCAGGCGGTCCGGACCCGCGCCACCGCCTCGGTGCCGACGCGGCCCTCGCGCAGGCGGTAGTCGGCCAGGATAACGTCGGGATCGCGGCCGATCGCCTTCAGCCGCGTGATCGCCTGCTCGGCATCCGCCGCGATGACCACCTCGTAGTCCCAGTCGGCCAGCATCCGCTGCAAACCGAGGAGCACGATGACATCGTCGTCGATCACCAGCGCGCAGCGCCCCGCCCCGTGATTCGACGGCCTGTGGGGTGCTCCCCACGACGCGGGCGGTGGCCTCGCCGCGTCGGCGGCGCGACCCAGCGGAACGACGACGCCGAAGGTCGAGCCCTCCCCCGGACGCGACACGATGTCGACCGCGCAGTCGAGCAGGCGCGCGATCCGGCGCACGATGGCGAGGCCGAGCCCCAGCCCCTTGGAGCGGTCGCGCTCCGGATTGCCGACTTGGTGGAACTCGTCCCAGACCCGTTCGATCTGGTCTTCGGCGATGCCGGCGCCGGTATCCCTCACCTCGATCCGCAGGGCGTCGCCCACCACGCGGCAACCGATCGAGACGGCGCCCCGGCTCGTGTACCGGATGGCGTTCTCGACCAGGTTCCGCAGGACACGGCCGAGCAGGACCGGGTCGCTCCGGATCGTCCAGGGGCATGGCTCCACCGACCAGTCCAGCCCCTTCCCGCGGGCGACCGCGGCGTAGCTGGCCGACAGGTGGTCGAGCAGCGGCGTCACCGGGAACTCCTCGATAGAGGGACTCATCACGCCGGCGTCGAGTTGCGACACGTCCAGCAGGGTGTCGAGCAGACCCTTGAGGACATCCAGTCCCCGCTCGATATGGCCCAGCACCTCGCGGCCTTGGCCATCGCCCACGTGGGGAGCCAGCGCCGCGACGAACAGGAACAGCGACTGCATCGGCTGGCGCAGGTCGTGGCTGGCCGACGCCAGGAAGCGCGACTGCGCCTTGTTGGCCCGCTCGGCCGCCTCCTTGGCGGCCCTCGACGCGTCCCGCGCCTCGATCGCGTCGGCGATGTCGGTCGAGGTGCCGAACCATTGCCGCACGACGCCATCGCCGCCCGCGACCGGCAGCGCCCGCTGCTTGAACCAGCGATAGTTTCCGTCGGCGCCGCGGATCCGGGCATCGCAGTCGAACGGAACGCGGCTCTCGACGGAACGCCGCCACTCCGCCATCAGCCGCGTCCGATCCTCCGGATGGATCGCCACCAGCCAGCCGTCACCCAGTTGGTCCTCGGCGGACAGCCCGGTATGCGCCAGCCATTGCGGGCTGAGGAAGTCGCAGGCGCCGTCGACGCCGCAGGTCCAGACCAGCTGGGGCAGCGCCTGGACCAGCGTCCGATGGCGTTCCTCGCTGGCCCGCAGCGCCTCCTCGGCCGTTCTCCGGGCGGAGATGTCCCGGAAATACACCGAGACGCCGCCCTCGGCGCGGGGATAGACGCTGAACGAGGTCCAGCGCTTGAAGATCGGGGAGATCGCCTCGAACTCGACGACCCGCCCTCCCGCCATGGCGTCGCGGAAGACTTGGTAGACGTCGCTGTCGCGGGCGTGGGGGAACACCTCGAAGGCGATCTGGCCGAAGATCTCGTCCCGCCGCTTGCCCCAGGCGTCCAGCGCCCGCCGGTTGGCGTAGGTGAAACGCCAGTCGGCGTCGATCGCGTAGAAGCCGTCGCCGATGCTCTCCAGGATCTCGGCGGCCTGGCCATGGGCGGCGGCCAGCGCCGCCTCGGCCCGCCGGCGCCGCGAGATGTCGCGCATGACGCAGGTGAACCGGGTCTGGCCATCGGCGGTCCAGGCCGCGACCGACAGTTCCAGCGGAAAGACCGAGCCGTCCCGCCGGCGGCCCTCGACCTCGCGTCCGATCACGGGGACCCGGTTGGTGGAAACCTCGTCGAACCAGCCACCCCCGCTGGCGGGCGCCGTTTCGGGCATCAGCAGGGTCACGCCCCGCCCGATCGCCTCACCCTCCGGAAGGCCGAAGATGCGTTCGGCGGCGGGATTGAAGGAGAGCATGTGGTATTGGCCATCGATCACCACCATGGCGTCGGTGGCCGTCTCGACGATGGCGCGATAGCGCGCCTCCCGCTCCCGCAGCCTCTCCTCCATGCCGCGGCGTTCGGTGACGTCCTGGAAATAGCTCGCGAGCCGGAGCTGTCCGCCATCGGCGGCCGAGGGGAAAAGCCGCACCGCGTACCAGCGATCGTGGGGCGGGAAGAACGTCTCGAAGGCGACCGGCGCGCGCTCGGCCATGGCCCGTCGGTAGCTTTCCCAAATCTCCGTGCCGATGGCCTCGGGAAAGGCGTCCCACAGGATCTGGCCGGTCAGGTCGCGGCCATCGGCGATCAGGTCGCTGGCGCGCTGGTTCATGTAGGTCAGCCGCCAATCGCCATCGACCTCGTAGACGCTGTCGGTGGTCGATCGCAGGACCTCGGCCATCCTGACCGCGGTCCGGTGAACCTCCTCGCGCAGTCTCGCCCGATCCTCGACCTCGTCGGCCATGGCGTTGAAAGCCCTCGCCAGCGTGGCGATCTCGGGCGGAGCGCCCTTTCCCGCGACGCGGGCGGCATAATCGCCAGAGCGCCAGCGGCCCGTGGCGTCGACCAGCTCCTGGATCGGCCGGCGCAGGAACCAGCGGCCGCCCAGCCAAGTGACGATCAGGATCAGCGCCACTCCCAGCGCTATCGATCCGAGCACCCGAGCCGTGGATCGGTCGATCGCCGCCAGCGCCGACGTCTTGTCCAGTCCCACCGCCACGAAGAGGCCATTGGGAGGCACCGCTGGAGGCGAATAGGCGAACAGGCGCCGGGTGCCGTCGACTCCCACGATCTCGGTCGCGTTCCGCGTCGCCGCCGCCATCGCGTGCTGGAAATCCAGGGGCAGGGGACGTCCCACGGCCCCTGGGATCTCGGGAACGCGCGCCAGGACTACCCTGTCGCTGTCGGCGAGGATCAGCGAGGCGTTTTCCGGCAGCGGCCTTATGTTGAGATGGGCGCTCAGCCAACCGGTACGACCAGGGCCGTGACGGCGCCGACGATCCGTCCCGTTCCGTCGCGGAAGGGCATCGCCACCGGCAAGGCCGCCGCGTCGGTGGTCAGCCGCCTGACAAAGCCGCCGACCACGAACTCGTCGCCGGCCATGGCTTGCCGAAAGTGCCGGCGGTCGGCGATGGACCAGCCGACCGAGCGGGTTTTGGTGCCGCATCGGATGACCCCCGCGGCGTCGACGACATAGGCGTCGATGTGATCCGGCAGATCGGCGCGCAGGCGGCGCATGTTGTCGCCGCACACCGCGTCGTCGACGCCGGGAGCCGGCCAGCTCGCCCTGATGGTGGCGAGCACCTGGCGCAGTCCGCCGAGAAGCTGGATGTGCTCCGTCTCGAATTGGTCGAGCAGGCGTTTGGCCTGCCTCTCGATCTCGCGGGTTTCCCGGTCGCGCGCCTCGATCGCGTCGTGGATCTGGATCGCCACGGCGGGGATGAGCGCCATGATGACGAGGGCTATCAGGCGTCCTGGAAGCGTGAAATTCCGTACCATGCCCTTCCATAGGTCAGCCGACCGTCCGGCTCGAGGGGAGGATGGATGCATCGAGCTTAAACAGGAACAAATGCGAAGGGATTTTGGCGCGTTGCTGTACTTCTGAGCCGCCTATCGGAAACAATAGTACGAAATGGTATCAGTGACGGCGAAAAACCCCGACGACCTCGATGTGGGGCGACCACAGGAACTGATCGACTGGCGTGACGCCCTCCAGCCGATAGCCGCCGTCCACCAGCGCGCGGGCATCGCGGGCGAAGGTGGCGGGGTCGCAGGACACCCCGACCACCGTCGGCACGCGGGACACCGCCAACCGGGCGGCCTGGGCGCGGGCGCCGGCGCGTGGCGGGTCGAAGACGACGGCGTCGAACCGGCCCAGTTCTCCCTCGGTCAGGGGATCGGTGAACAGGTCGCGGCGCTCCGCCGCCACGTTGGACAGCGTCCGAGCCGCCGCCTTCAGGTCCGCGTGGGCGTCCGAATCGCCCTCGACCGCGTGGACGGATGCCCCGGCCGCCAGGGGAAATGTAAAGGTGCCGACGCCGGCGAACAGGTCGGCGATCCGCTTGGCCGGTCCGACGCCGGCCTTGACCAGACCGACCAGCGCTTCCTCGCCCTCGGCGCTCGCCTGGAGGAAGGCTCCCGGCCGCACCGGGACGGCGACGCCGCCAAAGCGCGCCACCAGCGGCCGGCGCGCCGCGACCGGTTCAGCCGCGAAGGCGGGTGACCGCCGCCACGAGACGCGGCCGATATCCTGGGCCTCGGCGAAATCGGCCAGCCTCTCGCGCGCGTCCAAGCCGGGCTCCGCTCCCCCGGTCAGCAGCAGGTCGACGCCACCCTCCAGCACGGCGACGCCGACGTCGATCTCCGCGCCATCGGGCAGGATCGCCTTCATCAGAGTCTCCAGCGGCCCCAGCAGCGCCAGGATCGCCGGCGCCACCACGAGGCAGCCGGGCACCGGCGTGACGCGATGGCTCTGGCGCTCGTTGAAGCCGAACACGCACGCGCCGCCGCGCCTGGACGCGGCGAAGGTCGCCCGCCGCCGGCTGGCTGGTGGGGTCCGGACGACCGGACGCACGGGGACATCGCCGAGACCGGCCCGGCCCAGCGCGGTCGCGACCTGGTCGTGTTTCCAGGCGCCATAGGCCGCGTCGTCCAGGTGCTGGAGCGCGCAGCCGCCGCAGACGCCGAAATGTCGGCAGGGCGCCGCCGCCCGCGCCGGTCCGGGTTCCAGCACGTCGACCAGGGTGGCGGCCCTGCCATCGCCGCGCCGCTCGCCCAAGGCGACGCGGACATGGTCGCCCGGCGCCGTCAGCGGCACGTACACCCGACCGCCGCCGTGCTCGCCCAGGCCGTCACCGCGCGCCCCGATCTCCCGGATCGTCAATTCCGCCGGCGGCGATGCCCCGCGGCTGGCTGGGCGGCTGGCTGGACGACCGGACGGCTTGCGTTGAAAACCCCGCGCCATGGTCAGCCGGCCAACTCGGTCAACTTGGCGCGGAGGTCCGGGTCGATCTCGACCGACCGGCGCGAGCCCAGGTCGATGATCACGCAGACCACCTCGCAGCTCGCGACGCAGGTGTCGCCCTGGAACACGGCGCCCGCCAGGGTCAGCGAGGAGCGGCCGAATCGGGTCACCCGCGTGCCGATCCTGATCTTGGCGGGATAGCGCAGCTCCGCCCGGAAATCGATCGCCAGACGCGCGATCACGACCGACCGCGGCCCCGACACCGGCGAATTGCCGGCGTCATGGAACAGGGCGACGCGGGCGCTCTCGAAATAGCCGCTGATGGCGGCGTTGTTGGCATGGCCCAGCGGATCGAGGTCCGAGAACCGGACATGCTCGTCGATCCAGTATGTGTAATCGGAGGGGCTGGGCGCCGTGTCCGCCATATCGTTCATCCTCGTCAATTCGTTTCCCGGGGTCGGCGAACCCGACCCCGGCGTCAAGTCCAATGCCACAAAGCGGGCTCTCGATGGTTATCGAACACAAGCACCGGCGCCATGGCCACCAGCTCGACGGCGCTGGCGAAATTTGCCACGCGCCTTTCGATCCGGAATGCTATAGCTCGCGCACCCAAGCTTCAGTAGCCACGATCACCACGCCCCAAGGGGACACTGACATGACAGATGAGACCAACAGCCCCGCCGAAGCCATGTTCGACAAGGCGCTCGACCTCGCCGAGAAACACCTCCAGGCGGCGATGCGGGAAGGCGGACCCCTGTCCTCCTATGTCGCCGTCGCCATGATCGAAGCCGCCGTCAACCAGGCGGTGGAGGAGACCAGCCACGAGGACGTGGTCGACATGCTGCGCGATCTGGCGACCCAGATCGAGCAGGACGCCGAGGAGCAGGAGTGATCCTGACGGCTCCGGCTCAATGGACGGCGCCTTCCTCCCTGACCCATCCGGCGACGATCTGGCCCGCCTCCAGCGTCGGAACCAGGGGATGGTGCCAAAGGTAGATGGTTAGGGCGGCCTCGAACGCGAAGCGGTCGGGCTGCCCTTTCCCACGCATCTCGCGATAGGCCCTGACCACCGCGGGCATGCAGTTTCGACGGGCGGGCGCGTCACTCATCGGCGGCATGATTTCATTTGTCGCCGGTCGGCTTCGCCATCCGGTTGGCGGGTACGCCGTAAAGCTCCAGCCGATGGCCGATCAGCTCATAGCCGAGATCGCGGGCGATCCGCTCCTTCAGCCGCTCCAACTCCTCGTTGACAAACTCGATCACCTCGCCCGATTGAAGATCGATCAGGTGGTGGTGATGCTCCTCCCGATTCTCCTCGAAGCGGGACCGGCCGTCGCCGAAATCCAGCCGCTCGATCACGTTCGCCTCTTCGAACAGGCGCACGGTCCGATAGACGGTGGCGATGCTGATCTTGGGGTCGATCTCGACGGCTCGACGGTAGACCTGCTCGACATCCGGATGGTCCGTCGCCTCGGATAGCACGCGGGAGATCACCCGGCGCTGCTCCGTCATTTTCAGACCTTTTTGGACGCACAGTTCTTCCAGGCGCGTGGGCATGGGTTCCTCGATTTTCTGCGGACTAGCGCTCTAGACTAAACTGTTTCTAAAGTGGGTTCGCCTGTCCGTTCGACAAAATAATTTCGGTCACTGGGTATACCAGGGTCCCGGAATGGTGATTGTGACACGTGTCCCCCTGTTTCCGCCACCGGGATCAGCCTGACCCGGCTCCGCCCCATGCCCCGGCCCGACCGCCATGGTGGCCCCGATCTGACCCAACAGCCCCTTGACCAGCCGCAGTCCCAGGCCCTGGCCCTGGCCGGACATGCCGACCCCGTCATCCGACACCGACAGCAGGGCGCCGGTCGGATCGGCGCGCAGGCCGACCCGAACCGTGCCGCCGGATCGCCCCGATCCGCTCCCGCTGGCGGGAAAGGCGTGCTTGTAGGCGTTCGACACCAACTCGTTGGCGATCAGCCCCAGGGGAATCGCGGTGTCGAGCTGGCAGGACAGCGGATCGCTCGACACTTCCAGCGCGATGTCGGTCCGGTCGCGGTGCTTGGCGGCCTGGGCCTCGCTCAAGCCCCGCAGCTGGGGCCCGAAATCGACGCGGGAGAATTCCTTGGCGGCGTAGACCTGTTCGTGGATCCTGCCCATCACGCCGATCCGCTGGCCGATGATCTCCATCCGCTCGCGGGCCTGATCGTCCTCGATCTGCATGGTTTCCAGCTGGATCAGGCTCCACACTACCTGGAGGTTGTTCTTGACCCGGTGATGCACCTCCTGGAGCAGCGCCCGCGACTCCGCCAGCGAGGTGGTCAGCTGGTTCTGGGTCTCCTTGAGGTCGGTCACGTCCAGCATGACGCCATCCCATGTGGCGGGCGTCTGGGCGGCGCCCCCACCGCCCGCGGCCGGACGCGCCATGATCCTGACCCAGCGGGTGGAGCCATCCGCCAGCACGAGCCGCGCCTCCAGGTGGCGGGGCCCAGCGCCGGTGGCCTCGGCGGCGAAGATCTCCCGCCAGCCGGCGCGGTCCTCGGGATGGATCAGCGCCTCCAGCTTGTCACCTCCCGGCGCTGGATCTCCCGGTTTGTCATCGGACGCGCGTTCGGCCAGACCGTCCAACAGGCCGCTCAGTCCGGCGCTGAGATAGGGATAGGCCACGCGGCCTTCCCCAGCCGGGCCACCATCCGGACCGTCCTCCTCGCGGACCCGCCGGAAGATCACGCCGGGCAGGTTCGCCGTCACCTCGGCCAGCCGCCGCTCGGCCAGGCGCTCGCCCTCCAGTTCCAGCAGCTTCCGCTCCATCGCGTGGCGGCGGTTCGAATTGCCGACCAGCAGGGCGCCAAGCCAGAGGGTGGCGGCCAGCGCCAGGGCGCCTCCCCCCAGGATGGCCATCAGCGAGCGGTCCCGGGGCCCGGACACCGTCTCGCCGGGGGCGCCGACGACCACGGTCCAGCCGGTTGACGGCGAGGTCACGAACGCCGTGTAGACCTCCCGCCCCTCCTGGTTGCGGGCGAAGAAGAAGGCGTCACCGCCGTTCTCGATCTCGCGCCGCAGCGACTCGGTGGCCGGCTTGCCGACGAATTCCTCGTGGCGCCGGGTCCGGGCCAGGACGACATACCGGCGGTCGAGCACCGAGCCGAACCAGTCCTCCGGCATCCTCGGCCCCCGCATCGCCTCGCCCAACGCGGCCGCGCGGAGCGCCACCGACAGGGCGTAGACCGCGGCGCCGTTCCGGATCACCGGAACAACGATCGTGACCGAAGCCTCGTCCCCCGGAGCCAACCGGAGCTCGCCCACCACCGCCCGCCCGGTCCCGACCGCCTCCAGCACCTGTTCCCGCGTCGGGGCGGGCGGCGCGGTCGCGATGGCGCCACCGCCGGCCGGGAGGGTCAGCAGGGACGTTCCGTCCGCGGCGCGCAGCAGCCGCAACGACAGCCACGCGCGCTCGCTCTCCAGCAGCCGCCGCGCGGCCACCGCGAAGCCGACGAGATCGTTGTCATCCAGATGGATGGAGGTGGCCAGCGACTCCAGCCCGGAGATGTTGGCGACCAGTTCGCGGTCCAGCGCGTTCTCCAGCGCCGTCGCCGCGTGGGCCAGCAGGTGTTCGACCGACTGGCTTTGCTGGCGGTCGAACAGCACGACCATCCCGCTGGAGAACACCACCAGCGGCAGCATGACGGCCGTGGCGCGCAGCAGGAGCTGGAGGCGTCTCCTCATGGGTGGGGCCTCATGGCCGGCCCCATGGCCGGGTTGGGTCCCGGAACCCTATATTCGTTGTCAATCCGCACTCCACCACGCGTCGATCACCATACCATAGATCGGCGTCACCGCCGGGCGCCTCAATCGTGACCAATAGGCGACCCGGTCCCCCGGCAGGTGATGAAGCGGCACGACATAGTGTCCCCAGGTCAACGCCCGGTCGAGCGCCCGGACCCGGGCCACCAGATCGGCGCGGTCGGTGGCGGCGCCCAGCCCCTTGGCCAGCGCGTCGATCGCCGGGCTCCGGATTCCGGCGTAGTTGCGGCTACCCCGCTGATCCGCCGCCTCGCTTCCCCAGTAGTACGGCTGCTCGTTGCCAGGCGATAGGGTCGAGGTCCAGCGGTTCAAGGTCATGTCGAAGTCGAAGTCCTCCAGCCTCGCCTGATACTGGGCGCTGTCGACGGTGCGGACCCGCGCCACGACGCCGATCCGCCGCAACGCCCGGCCATATTCCAGGGCGATCTTCTCGTCATCCGGCGAGACCAGCAGGATCTCGAACTCCAGGGCCGCCCCAGCGGCGTCGACCAGCCCGCCCTCGCGGATGGTCCAGCCCGCCTGGGCCAGCAGGTCCAGGGCCCGCCGCAGGTTGGCGCGCAGCCCGGCCGGCCCGCCCCCGTCGGTCGAGGGTGGGACATAGGCCGGGCCGAACACCTCCGGCGGCAGGTCGCGGCGCAGCGGTTCGAGCACCGCCAGTTCGGCGGGTCCAGGCGGCCCCTCGGCCGCCAGTTCCGAATTGGGGTAGTAGCTGGCCGTCCTGTGATACGCGCCGTGGAACAGGGCGCGGTTGATCCAGTCGAAGTCGAGCGCCTGGGCCAGCGCCGCGCGCACCCGCCGGTCGGAGAACCACGGCCGGCGCGTGTTGAAAATCAGCGCCCGCATGGGTTCCGGCCGGCCATGGGCCAAGGTCTCCAGCGTGACCCTGCCGTCCCGCGCGGCCGGGAAATCATAGCCGGTCGCCCACTTGGCCGGGTCGGTCTCCCGCCGGAAATCGTAGGCGCCAGCCTTGAACGCCTCCAGCGCCACGCCATCGTCGCGGTAGTAGTCGTAGCGGATCTCGTCGAAGTTGTACTGCCCGCGGTTGATGGACAAGTCGCGACCCCAATAATCCGGCACCCGCCGGTAGACGATCGAGCGGCCCGGCTCGAACCGGTCGATCCGATAGGGGCCGCTGCCCAGCGGCGGTTCCAAGGTCGTGCGATCGAAATCGCGGCCTTTCCAGGCGTGTTCCGGCAGGATCGGCATCAGCCCCATGATCAGCGCCATCTCCCGGTCGCCGGTCCCATCCTCCGAAGCCCCCTCCTCCGAAAAGGTGAAGCGCACCGACCGCTCGCCGGTCTGGATGGCGGTCGCGACCCTCGCGTAATAGCTCCGGTGGTTGGGCCTGCCGTGATCGCGCAGCGTCCGCCACGAGAACAGCACGTCCGCCGGCGTGATGGGCCAGCCGTCGTGCCAGCGCGCCTCGGGCCGTAGGGTGAACTCGACCCAGGAGCGGTCGTCCGGAACGGTGATCGACTCCGCGATCAGTCCGTAGAGCGAGAACGGCTCGTCCCAGCTCCGCCGCATCAGGCTTTCCGTGACGTACCCCAGTCCCAGCGCCGCGCGTCCCCGCGTGATGTGGGGGTTGAGCGTGTCGAAGGTGCCGGTCGCGGCGTTCCGGAACACCCCGCCCTTGGGGGCATCCGGATCCACATAACCGAAGTGGTCGAACCCGGCTGGGTAACGCGGTTCGCCATGCATCGCGATGGCGTGCGCCGGGCGGGACTCACCGGCCTTGGCCGATGGGGCGGTCCAGGACGCGGCGGCGATGAGCGGGAGGAGCGCCGCGGCGGCGAGACGGCGGATCTGGAAGTCTCTCATGGGGCGCAGTGTCCGCACCCGGCCCCCCTGGCGCAAGCGTGTTCGAACAAGGCGGGACGCCGGGAGGAAACCACCAAAGAGGTTGTCCGCAAGGGGGTGCGACCAATGGGAGTCGTGACGATCCGCCTATTTGCAAGTATGGCCGGTTTATGGTCTTTACGCTAAACTCCGGCACGCGCCAAAATACCGGGACGATGGCCCGTCAAGCGGGCGGCCCGTCGAACAGCCGGCGCGGTCGGGGTCGCCCCGCAAGGGACGCCAACCGATCGGAACCGAGGGAAAAGTTTCATGGATATCTCGAAGATCCCAGTGGGCAACGACGCGCCGTGGGACGTCAACGTCATCATCGAAATCCCGATGGGCGGCGAGCCGATCAAGTACGAGGTCGACAAGGACAGCGGCGCCCTGTTCGTCGACCGCTTCCTGCATACCGCGATGTATTATCCGTGCAATTACGGTTTCCTGCCCCACACCCTATCGGACGACGGTGATCCGTGCGACATGCTGGTCGTCGGCCGCCGGCCGATCCAGCCCGGCGCCGTCCTGCGCTCGCGTCCGATCGGCGTGCTGATCATGGAGGACGAGGCCGGCATGGACGAGAAGGTGCTGGCGGTCCCCGTCAACAAGCTGCACCCGTTCTACAGCGACGTCCAGTCCTACAAGGACCTGCCGGAGATCCTGCTCGACCAGATCGCGCACTTCTTCCAGCACTACAAGGACCTGGAAAAGGGCAAGTGGGTCAAGATCCGCCGCTGGGGCGACGCCGAGGAGGCCGCCAAGATCATCCAGCACTCGATCGACAAGTACAACGCCGGCAAGTAGCCCCGGCGTTTGGAAGGACGATCCCGCCCACCGGGCGGAAAGGCGGGATCGTCAGGTCGGGACGTCTTCATTGGGCCGGTCGCCGTCGCGATCCGGCTGAAACAAACATAACATTTTATTAAATTTATAAAATACAACCTCCGGGACCCTTTTGGGGATGCCCGGAAGCGGATCGCCCTTCGCCCTCGGTTCATGCCAACCGAGTGCCGACCCGGAGCCCACCCCCGCGACCTGATCCCACGAGCGGTGACTTTGGCTTCCCCTCATCGTCATACCCGGCCTTGATCCCTTGGATCCGCCCCTGGACCTTGGCCGCGTCACCCGATCGGCTCGCCAGCCACATCGCCCTCCGAAGACACCGGCACTCCGATCAAAGAGTTTTTCCCTCTCGTCGCGTTCGAGTTGACAAAGAAATTAAAAGAAAGGTAGCCATCACCGCCCGTCGCCCGTTGATGAGTCGGCCCCATTTACCTCCAACTCATCTTTCATGGTTATAGTGCTGATATGATCCATGAATCTGGTAATCTTCCTTGGTCCGATCTACTATCTTGTTCAAATCCTGAACGGGACATGCCGCCCCGCATGCGGCAGGCCTTCGGATATTGGCACAGGATCAGGGCTGGACGGCCCATGCCATCCCGCGCCGACTTGGACCCACTCGACATCCCGTCGCTGCTCTCCAACATGGTTCTGGTCGACGTCATCCACCTTCCGGCGAAATCCGGATCGCCGCCGCCCCTCGAGCGGGGCCCGTCGGTGGATTTCCAGTTCAGACTGATCGGCACCGAGATCGCGAGCCGCTCGGCCCACGATTACACCGGCCGGCGTTTCGACGACATCCCGCATATGGCGGCAGGCACTCCGTTCTGGCGCCGCCACGAGGATGTGGTGTCGCAAAAGCGTCCGCTGTTCGGCGCTTTGCCCTATGTCGGTCCGGACCGCACCGTGCGGACCTGCCATAACCTGCTGGCCCCGTTGTCCCGTGATGGAACGGTGGTGAACATGATCCTCACCTTCGTGACGTTCGGTTTGGAATAGAGCCAGCCTCGCTGAAACGATGGCCACGCGCCCATCGGCCGCCCCCACCTCTCCCCATGATCACGGCGTCGAATCCTCGGCTATCCTGTTCCCCGCCCATCACGCCTCAACAGGTTGGGCATCGAAAGCGAGGGCCGCCATGGGTTGGTCAATTCCGATCGGGACCGTCAAGGGGACGGTCATCCGCATCCACGTCACCTTCCTGCTGTTCCTGATCTGGATCGGCGGGATGCATTACGCCCAGGGCGGCGCGCCCGCGGCGCTGGAAGGCGTCGTCTTCATCGTGCTGCTGTTCGCCTGCGTGCTGCTCCACGAGTTCGGCCACGTCTTCGCGGCGCGGCGCTACGGTGTCCGGACACCCGACATCACCCTGCTGCCGATCGGCGGCGTCGCGCGGCTGGAGCGCATTCCCGAGAAACCGTCGCAGGAACTGGTGATCGCGCTGGCTGGGCCCGCCGTCAACGTGGTGATCGCGGCGCTGCTCTACGCGGCGCTGGCGGCCGGCGGCTTCAATCCCGGTCTCACGCCCGGCTCGCCCCTGGGCGGCGGGTCGGAGATCCAGAACCCCGCCGTCGGCATGTTGGAGCGGCTCGCCTGGGTCAACGTGTTCCTGGTGGTGTTCAACCTGATACCAGCCTTCCCGATGGACGGCGGCCGGGTGCTGCGGGCCCTCCTGGCCCAGCGGATGGGCTATGGCCGGGGCACGGCGGTGGCGGCCACGATCGGACAGGGCGTCGCCTTCGCGCTCGGCCTGCTCGGGCTGTTCGGCAACCCGATGCTGCTGTTCATCGCGCTGTTCGTCTACCTCGCCGCCTCGTCCGAAGCCCATGCCGTCCAGATCCGCGAGGTCTCGCGCGGGGTCATGGCGAACGACGCCATGATCACCCGGTTCGAGAGCCTGTCGCCCGGCAGCGTCGTGGAGGACGCGGTGCAATGCCTGATCCACACCACCCAGCACGAGTTTCCGGTGGTCGATGGTTCCGGCAGGCTGCGCGGCGTGCTGACCCGCGACGACATGATCCGGGCGCTGCGCGACCGCGGTCCCGACACGCCGGTGCTGGAGGTGATGCGCTCCGACATCCCGGTGATCGGCCAGCGCCAGAACCTGGAGGAGGCCCTGCGCCTGATGCGCGAGAACAGCCTTCCCGCCGTCGGCGTCACCGATGCCGACGGCCGGCTGATCGGCCTGATCACCCCGGAGAATGTCGGCGAGATGATGATGATCCAGTCCGCCTGGCCGAAGGGGAGAGCTGGTGGTGGACCCGGCGGCGGTGGCGGTTCCCGCCTCGGCGGCAGGGCGGCATAGCGGCGCGCGCCGCCGGGATGGCAGTCAGGCGGACCGTGCCGGCAAGGGGGAACCGACCCGCAACAGGTTGTTGTCCGGATCGAGATACGCGAACTCGCGCAGGCCATAGGGCGTGTCCTGGGGAGCCATCAGCCGGCCCTCGACGCCCGCCACCCGCCACGCCGCGTGCAGGGCGTCGGCATCGCCGACATATAGGTAGCAGGCCGAGGTCGAGGTTGTCGGATCCAGGTCCGGCACCCGCGCCAAATGCAGCGTCACCGACCCCCAGGCGAGGAAGCCATAGTCCGGATCCTCCGCTCCGGCCTCCCCATGGGCGGCGCCCTCGAAGCCGAGGCGTCGATAGTGGGCGAGCGCCACCGCGACATTCCGCACCGCCAAGACGGGCGCCACCCGCTGGAACTCGACCGCCATCAACCGCTCCGTTTTATGAAACCTGACGTTCCCCACGTCATGTGACTCCCGATATGACACAAGACATCACCGCTGAACATACCGGGATAGAACGACCCTAGCGCGCGCGGGCACCATGTAGCGCGATCGAACCTCCTGTCTCACCGCCGTCGGGATCCTACGGCCGGTTCTCCAACAAACGCCGACCCCCGGGCGACAAAACATTGGTTCGCCTGTTGTCAGCACACGACTTCACAATTCAGTTCGGAGAACACGTCGATGATGAAATGGATCAAGCGCTATGCGATCTTCAAAGGGGTCCTCCGGCTGATTCGGGGCAACCGGCGCCGTTGAACGCGGTGGACACGAACCTCTAGACGCCAAATTCGGCGGGCATCGTCACCGCGCCGAGCGGGATTGGATATTGGGCCCGCCGACCAGCTTCGTTTCGGCCAGCGGCTTCCTCCAGGCGCGACAGTGTTGGTCGGCATGCGAAGAGGCCGGTAGTTATGGAAGCCCCGCGATCCTTGGCATCATCCCTTGACATAAGCCGCCAATTCGTCGGGCGCGCCGGTGGGGAAAACGTCCTTCAGATGGTCGAGGAAAGCCGCGACGCGGGTGCTGAGCAGCCGCCGAGAAGGATAGAGCGCCCATAGCGCGATATCCGATCCGTCGATGTCACCCCAATGAACCAGCCTGCCAGCGGCCAGGTCGTGACTTACCAGCGATATGGGAAGGCGCGCGACGCCCGCACCGACGCGAGCCGCATCACGGACCATGATGAGCGACGTCAGGCTCAGGACGGGCTCGATGGCGATGCTGGATGTTCCGGTTGGTCCCGTCACGTGCCAAGCCGCGGTTCGATCGCCCATCCCGCGCACGACAGCCGGAACAGCTCGGTCATCCACCGGCCGACCGAGACCTGGGCTTGCGACAACCACCAGCCGATCACGCAGGAAGGCTCGTCCGACAAGGCTGTCATCCGGATCCGGATTGACGCGGATCACCAGATCATAACCTTCCTCCACCATATCGACGGCCCGGTCCTCCGTCGTGACCTCGACCCTGACTTCCGGATACCTTAGCGCGAATTCAGCGGCCACCTTACCCATGGCCGTCTGCGCGAAAAGCAGGGGCGCGCTGATCCGCAGCCGGCCTCTTGGTATGCCACCCCCCGAAGCGATCGCCGCCGCCGTCTCGTCGATCTCGGTGAGCAAGGCTCCCGTCCGCTCGTAGAGCGCCCGCCCTTCCTGGGTGAGTTTCAAGACGCGCGCGCCGCGCTCGAACAGGCGCAAGTCGAGACTGCCCTCCAACTCCGCGACCCGGCGGGACAAGGTCGCCTTCGGCCGACCAGTGGCGCGCGCGGCCCGCCCGAACCCACCGTGCCGGGCGACGAGATTGAAATCGGCGAGAGCGAGCAAATCCATCCGTTCCATCCATGAGACGGCGTGTCCAAATTTACCGTCCGTCGGAGACAATATGGATCACTTAATTTGAAAAGCATAGTTCAACCGAAATGGAGTAATGATCATGACGATACTTGTCACGGGAGCGACCGGTTCAGTTGGCCAGCAAGTTGTCGCGGAGCTTGTCAAGCGTGGCGCCGATGTCCGCGCGCTCGTTCGTGATCCCGCGAAGGTCGAATTCCCGGACGGCGTCGCCGTGGCGCAGGGTGAACTGCTGGATGTCGACGCGATGCGAGGCGCGCTGTCGGGAGTATCGACCCTGTTCCTGCTCAACGCGGTGGTGGCCGATGAATTTTCCCAGGCGCTGATCACGCTCAATCTCGCCCGCGAAGCGGGCATCGAGCGGGTCGTCTACCTGTCGGTGATCCACAGCGACATCTACGTCAACGTTCCTCATTTCGCGGGCAAGTTCGGCGTCGAGCGCATGATCGAGCAAATGGGCTTCAACGCCACGATCCTGCGTCCCGCGTACTTCATCAACAACGATCTCACGATCAAGGACGTGGTGCTCGAACACGGCGTCTACCCCATGCCGATCGGCGGCAAGGGTCTCGCCATGATCGACGTGCGCGACATCGGCGAGATCGCGGCCATCGAGCTCATCCGCCGCGAGCGGGCGAGCGGGCGGCTTCCCCTCGACCGGATCAACCTTGTCGGTCCCGATACGCTGACCGGTCCGGACATCGCCGCCATCTGGTCGGCGGCGCTGGGTCGTCCGATCGCCTATGGCGGCGATGACACCGCTGGGTTCGAGCGGAATCTCCGGAACATCATGCCGAATTGGATGGCCTTCGACATGCGCCTGATGGCCGAGCGCTTCCTCACCGAGGGCATGCTCCCCGAAGTCGGCGACACCACGCGTTTGACGACCCTGCTGGGACGCCCCTTGCGCTCCTACCGCGACTTCGCCGCCGAGATCGCGTCATCGGCCTGACCACCCCGGGGCCACACGCGAATCCGACGATCAAACCCAACGATAAGGAATGCGATCATGATCCATTCAACCGCCACCGTACCGGTGAACCCGGCGGGCGAGCCCCCTCTGACCCGCGCGCAGGCATGGGCTGGCCTGGAACTCAAGGCCCGCGACGCCCGCCTGTTCCTCCCGCCGGGTCTCTGCACCCGCTGCGATGTCGTCGAGGAGAGCGCGACCCATTTCGTGCGCGAAGCCACGATCGGCGGTGCCGACCTCCGGGAGATCATCACCCTCGAGCCGGGGAGCAAGGTCACCTTCTTCCAGGCCACGGGTCCGCGCGAAGGAGCGATCATCAACGAGCTGTGCGAGGATGAGGCCGGCACGCTCCAGCTTCGGTTCTACTGCTATCTCGGATTGCGGGGAAAGACGCCAAACGGCCCGGAGGAGCAGGCGGAACAGGCTCAATTCGATGGCGACCAAGGCTACAAAGCGGCCTTGCTGTCCACGTTGAAGCGGACCCGCGAGTTGCTGGCGGAAGGCCAACCCTGACCATCACCACCCCGGGACCACCACCCCGGGACCGCCTCATCGGGGGCATACCGCTTCACAACACCGTATCAGGGACAGGACCCGCATGTTCGAAACCAAGATCGCCATCGTCGTGCGCGAGGATCTAGCCACTTGGCAAAAACTGAACGTCACCGCCTTCCTGACCAGTGGCATCGTTGGCTCGAACGAGGGCCTTCTGGGCGAGCGCTACGAGGATGCGGCGGGTAACATCTACAATGCCCTGGTCATCCAGCCCATGATCGTGCTCAGCGCCGATGCGGATACGCTCAAGACGATCCATCGTCGAGCCATCGAGGGCGGCGCCCGGCTGTCGCTTTACATCGAGGACATGTTCTCGACCGGCCACGACGCGGCGAACCGAGCCGCGGTGGGGCGGTACATGCCCGAGGCCTTGAACGTGGTAGGCTTGGCGCTCCGCGAGGAGAGGAAAAAGGTCGATAAGATCACCAAAGGCGCACGGATGCACGCTTGAGAAAAGCTGGAGCATTGTACAAGGCTCCGTCATGACTTGATCACCGCGCCTCTCTGTGTGGAATGATACCAACGGCTTCAATATTGACCCACGACACCGGAAGCACGGGAGTCACTGGCTGGAACCCGACAGCCACGGAACGCCGGATCCACTGAGGCACGACACCCTTCATGTGTCACGAATGGATGCATCGAGCGGAGACGACGGTGGCGTTCGTCTCGATCGAACAAAACGCCTGTCGTGGTGAGCGTTATCGCCTATGCCAAACTCCCGGCGAACCGTTCAGCCAGCCGCCGCTCCCTGAAGGCGGCACTCAGCCAATCGACGAAGATCCTGGTCTTCGTGGGCAATAGGGTACGCGACGCGTAATAGATCGAGATGGCGCCCGCATCGGAATACCAGCGCGGCACGAGGCGAAGGAGTTGACCGGTTTCCAACGCTGGAAGCACGTCGGGTACGGCGACCATGGCGACACCAAGTCCCAACAGCGCCGCCTCGCGCATCGCGCTGGGATCATTGACGATGATGGATTCCTGGAGGAGTGCTGGCATCTCCCGACCGATGACATCGCGCATGGTCCAGTACCGGATGCGGCCCGTCAACGGCGAGCGCATCACGATACCGGTCAACTCCTTGAGTCCCTCGGGATCGCATGGAGGCACCCGGCCGTTCATATAGGCGGGCGAGGCGACCGCGATGATATGCGCGGGCGCCAAGGTGCGCGCCACGGTTCCCGGAGATAGATCGAAGCCGCCTCCGATGGCGGCGTCATAGCCTTCCGCGATCAGATCGACCTGCCGATTTTCGAAATGCCATTCGGGCCGGATGCGCGGATAGCGCGCCAGGAACCCCGGCAGCAGAGGCAGAATGTGCATCAGGCCGAAGGTTGGCGCCATGCTGACCTTGAGCGTGCCGGCTGGCTCCCCGTCATCGGCGGCCACGCCCGCGATCGCGGCCTGGATTCCTTCCAGATTGCCGGCGATCGCCAGCCGGAACGTCTCTCCCGCTTCGGTCAGGGTCAGCTTGCGCGTCGAGCGGTGGAACAGCCGCACACCGAGATTGCGCTCCAGCATGGCGACGTTCCGGCTGACCGCGGCTGGTGTCAGCGAAAGCCGCCGAGCCGCTTCGGAGAAGCTGCCATGCTCCGCGCTGTGCATGAAGGCCTCGAGATTGGCCAGGGTTTCCAAAACGCCTCTTCAAGGAATCGTTGAAACTGCGACAAGCCATTCACGCCTAATGCGATGGCAATGATGACGTTATCTTCATTCCGTGAACGTAATCAAGGAATGCGGACAATGACCCAATCATCCCAGCCTCTCGCCGGCAAAGTGGCCCTCGTGACCGGCGGATCGCGTGGCATCGGCGCCGCCATCGTCCGACGCCTGGCCCGCGACGGCGCCGATGTCGCGTTCAGCTACGCCGCCTCGCGCGAGCGGGCCGAGCGTCTCGTCCGGGAGGTGGAGGCGCTCGGACATCACGCGGTCGCCTTCAGGGCCGACCAGGCCAACATCTCCGAGGTCGAGGCTCTAGTGCGTCAGGCCCATTCGACGTTCGGACGCCTCGACATCCTGGTCAATTCGGCGGGCGTCTTCGTCACGGGCACCGTCGGTGACGCCGATGCGGACATCGCCGCGTTCGACAGGCAGTTCGACATCAATGTGAAGGGCGTGGCGGCCGCGGTCCGCGCCGCCGTGCCACTCATGACGAATGGCGGCCGCATCGTCTCGATCGGCACCACGGGCGCGGTGCGTATCCCCTTCGCCGGTGCGGCCGACTACGTCGCCACCAAGGCGGCGGTGGCCGCATACACCCGCGGATGGTCGCGCGATCTCGGCCCGCGTGGCATCACGGTCAACGTGATACAGCCCGGCGCCATCAACACCGAGATGAACCCGGAGGACGGCCCCTTCGCCGAGACGCTGAAAGGGCTCACCGCCCTCGGCCGTTACGGCCAGCCTGAGGATATCGCGGCGGCGGTCGCCTTCCTCGCCGGTCCCGACGCCGGTTACATCACCGGCGCCACGTTGAACGTCGATGGCGGCCAGTCCGCCTGACCCCAAAACACCACGACACCGGAGAGACGCCATGCCCACCATCGGGATCATCGGCGCGGGCCAGATCGGCCGCGCCATCGCCACCGCCCTCGCCCGCGTCGACATGCGGGCCACGATCTCCAACAGCCGCGGGCCGGAAAGTCTGACCGGGACCGTCGCGGCGCTTGGCCCAAGCATCACGGCCGGCACGCGTGAGGACGCGGCGGCGAAGGATATCGTCTTCGTCGCGGTCAACTGGTCGAAGCTGCCAGTGGCGCTCGCCGGATTGCCCGACTTCCACGGACGCGTCGTCATCGACGCCAACAACCCGATCGAGGCGCCGCTATTCAAGCCCGTGCCGCTCGGAGACCGCTCCTCGTCCGAGGTGTTCGCGGATTTGGTGCCCGGCGCGAGGGTCGTGAAGGCGTTCAATCATCTCCAGCCCCATCTCGTGGCCGGTGATCCCTCGCGCGACGGCGGCAAACGCGTGCTCTTCCATTCCGGCGACGATGCCGATGCGAAGGCACGGGTGGGCGCGCTGATCGACCGGCTCGGCTTCTTCGGCATCGACCTCGGTCCGCTCGCCATCGGCAGCCGCCTTGTCCAGTTCCCCGGCGGTCCACTCCCCGCCCTGAACCTGGTCAAATTCGACAACTAGCTAGAGCGGCGACACCGCTCCAACGGAGGAGGATTTCATGTCCACGGCGGACCAAACCATGGAACAGCGGGATGAGCCCGACTACGATCATCTCCTTCGCTCCAACCTGGAGCGTGTCTTCAACGAGCGGGACGCGGAGAAACGCGCGGCGGCCCTCAATGACCTGTTCGTCGCCGAGCCCATCCTGTACGAGCCGGCCAACATCGTGACGGGACGCGCCGCGATCTCCGCCGTTGCCGGCGATCTTCTGGACCGGTTCGGCCCGACGTTCCGTTTCACACCTCAGAGCGACGCCGTGGGACACCACGGTTTGGGCTTGCTGTCCTGGCGGGCCGGTCCAGCCGATGGCCCGGTCGTGATCACCGGCACCGATGCCGCCGAGATCGTCGATGGCAGGATCGCGCGACTCTGGGTGCTGCTCGATCCGCCGTAACCCGCCCATGGCCTTGACCAAGTCATCGACTGAACGGGTCGGGACGCTCTGGATGTAGGCCTCCTGGATCACCGCCGCGGCGCCTTCTCAGCCATCCTGCGAGGCTCCAGGAGGCCTGGGAAGTAGCTCCCCTTGCGCGGTCCGGGGATCCGCGGCTCGACCAAGCCGACACGATATCGGGGGGCCCTCCACCCCATCGCCCAATCGCGATCCCGGTAGCCGTTGCATTCCGCGAGGCGGTTGGCCGAACGCTCGCCGTGGCTGGCGCCCGTGAGCGCCTGGACCTTCAAGCCCATCAAGCGCTCGGCAGCGGCGGGTACGACGCCGGCAAGAAGACCAAGGGCCTCAAGCGGCATGTCGCGATGGACACCGACGGGCATCTGTTGATGCTCAACGTGACCACCGCCGATGTTCAGGATGCCGAAGGCGCCGAACTCATCATCAAGGCGATCCTCAAGCGCTGGCCCTGGCTCATATCGCGCATTGCAAACCCGACATATTGTCCGCGAAGGTTGTCGTCGATCTGGCTGGTGGAAACAAGGATGACAAGGCACAACCTTATCTGTCCTACATCTCCGCCAAGTTTACAGTGGAAGCGCTCGAAACCTATTTTTCACGCAGATGAACTGCAGATGAACTAATGTCTCGGCACAGTGATTTTGATAGGTTCAACCGGCTTGTGGGAGGGCGTGCTGAGGGTTGGGATAGGGTTGGCCCATCTTGTCGCGCGCCCTCTCTGCCATGAACATCCAGGTGACGTGGGCGTCGGCGTCATTACACTGTCGCTGTCAGGCGGCGACCTGTGTTTCGGGGCGTTTGCGCTCGGCGATGCGGCGGTCCAGGCACTGTGAGCGCAACACGCCGATTTGGTTTACCTTTCAGCTTGCCTCGACAAGATGACGCGGCACAACGCCTTGACTCACCAGACCTGAACCACGTCTACTCGCCCGAGTGGAAAATTTGGGCACACATACATATGATAGCATTAGATACGGTGACGCTCGCCTTTAAATGGCGCATTCAGGTAGCGTTGCGGTTTTTGGCAGCCAAGGATTGCCGGTGACGGATCCGATGCGTGGGGGGTGAGCGGCTTGATGTGCCAAGGGCAGCAGTTCGGCGGACACTTCGGGTAGGGGTGGCGCCTTACTGGACGGAGAGGGGCGCGTCTGGGTGAGTGTTGAATCCATAGACCACTATCTGCGCTCGCCCAAGCGGTTGGCCGGCATCGCTGATTGGTGGGCGGGTAACGGTCATGAGGACCAGCGGATCAAATGGGCCGTGACAATCCAGCACGAGAACCACGGCGACCTGACGATCACATGGTTCCCCAACTCGCCCGTGGAGCGGTTCAAAATCGTGCTGGCACTGCCGCCGGCGATCTGGCGGATTGATTACGATCCCAACGACCGGCACCCCAACCCGCTTTCCACCATCCCCGCGCTGCCACGCGGCATCATCCTTGGGAGCCACTTTCACGCATGGGAAGACAACCGCCACCTCATGAAGGGAAATATGCCTCCGCCTAGGCTGCGTTTCGCCCGGCCCTTACCGGCGGACATCAGCGGCCTACATGCGTGTTTGCGCTGGTTCTGCCAGCATGTTAACATTGCTCTCGATGGAACGACGGTGCCGCCTCCGCCGTCCGCGGACAGACTGCTATGAACTGCCCCAACACCATACAGCAAGCCGTTTCCTCGCTCGTCGGGTGTGCCCCGTACGGGGACGGTTTTCTGGTTCACACCACCTGCCTGTACCCCTCCAACGACGTCGTGCAAGTCATCGTGCGCGGCGGTGCGAACGAGTTCACCGTGTCCGACAATGGCGGCGCCATCGCCGCGATTGAAGCGGCGGGGGTCGATCTCATCGCGGGGGGCAAGTCCCTGCGCAAGTATATCCAGACCCAAGGTCTGAAGGTCGAGCGCGGCGCCATCAGCTCGCCCAAGGTGTCGGCGGAGCAGTTGCCCGTGGCAATTCTGCTGGTAGCGAACGCGTCCCAGGAGGCCGCGCACCGTGAGATGGAGAGCCGCAAACTGAAGCCGACCAGAGACTTCAAGCATATGGTCGAGACGCTACTGTTGCAGCGCTTCCCCGATCGCACGGAGAAGCATCTTACCGTCGTCGGGGAGAGCACGAAGCAGTACAAGTTCGATTACGCGGTTAGATCGGCAGACGGCCGAGTCCTCCTTGTCGACGCGGTGACGCCAGACTATTCCTCAATCGCCTCAGCCGTGCTGGCGAACCTGGACGTCCGAAACCTCAACGACGATCACTTCGTGCAACGCATTGTCTACGATGATCGGATGCCTTGGAAGGCGGAGGACATCGTTTTGCTCCACAACGGCGCACCCACCATCCCGTACTCCGAATTCTCGCACAGCTTGGACCGATTGGCGGCGTAGCCGCGCGCCCAACTCCCACCATCGGCGGCAAGGGTGTCCTTCGCGTCCGCACACCTTCTGGGTTTTCCACCCGCACCGCTGAGCCCCCTATAGCTGTCATGCTGGCTAAGAAGAGGACGGTCGTGACCGCGCCCCGGTTGAGCTTACTTGCCCTGCAAGTCGCGCTTGAACCACTCCGCCACCATGCCATGCTGATCGTATGGCCTAGACAGGCTTTCCGATGCCCGACACCACCGTGACCGTCCGACCCGATCTCGCGGCTGAATTGGACAAGCTCGCCGCCAGCACCGAGCATTCCCGCGCCGAATAGGCGGAGAAAGCTGTCGCCAGATACCTCGACCATGAACGCTGGCTGGTGGACCGCATTCAAGAGGGCATTCGCCAAGCCGACGCCAGGGAGTTCGCCAGCGAGGCCGAGGCGGAACGCGTTTTCAATAGGTACCGCACTTATGCCAAGAGCGTATGAGGCTTCGCCACACCCCGATCGCCGTCGCTGAGATAAGGCACCTTCAGGATCACGTCACCAAACGCGATCCAGTCGCCGCCGTCGTGACGGTGGACGCCATTCAAACCCGACTCGCCCCCCTCACCACGCATCCGCATCTCCGGACGGCAAGATTGCATCAGCACGCGAACAAGGATAATATACCTATACCAGTCATCCAGAAAGTCCGCCGCCGTGCCCAATCGCCCAGCCCGATCCACCGCCGCCTCCACTCCGATCACAGCGCCGGAACGGGTGCCCCACATCCTCACCGACCGGCAGGAGAGCTTCGCGCGCCACATCGCGGCCGGGTGTGGCGTGACCGAGGCGGCGCGGCGCGCCGGATATGACTGGAACGGCGCCCGGCGGATCGGCGACCGCCTGATCGCGGACTGGCGGATCGCGGCGCGGGCGGCGGATATCGCCGAGGCGGAGGAAGCGCGCCGGCAAGCGGAGGCGGACGAGTTGGTCGGCGTGCTGAAGAAGGTCATGCACGACGCGCTCGAAAAGGGCAACCACTTCGCCGTCCTGCGCGCCATCGACCAGATCACCCGCTTTCGCAAGCTCACCCCATCGGCCCGATCCCGCAAGACGCCGCTGGCCGCCCGCGACGCCGAAGAGGATACCGGCACCGGCGATCACCGTTCCGATGATCGCCACGCGGATGATGACCCCACCGACCGGCCGCCTGCCGATCCCGAACTCCCATCCGTTCCGATCGCCGATCCCCGCGACGCCGAGATGAAAGTCCTGACCGACCGCATCGTCCGCTGCTATGACAGCCTGCTGGAAACCCACCCCGATCTGGCGAGGGACATCCGCACCGTCGCCGACGCCCGTCACTTCTTCGACGCCGATTGCCGGCTGCTGCCGCGCGACCAATGGCCGGAGCGGTGGCGCGGCCATGGGACCAAAGCCGCGGCCCCTCCCCCACCACCCCTGTTGAGCCCGGTCCCCGCAACGGTTACCTTGGACACCATCGGGATCGCGGCGTCCTCCCCACCCACGACCGCCAAGGCATGGTGACCGTCACCCGGAAAATGGTGACCTTCCCAGCGCTTTGGTGACCTTTGGTGACCTTCTCCGGCGATTTCGAGATCCAAACCCCCGGCCGCCGCGGCGTGGCACGGGGCATGACAGACAGGCCGCCAGGAAGGGACATGCCGTGACCACCGACATCAACGATCGGGTTTTGCTGGATATCGAAGGCGGCGTCGCGACGCTGACCCTCAACCGGCCCACCGCCCTCAACGCGCTGGACACCAAGCTGGCGGAGGCGCTGTCGGCCGGACTGTCCCGCTGCGAGGAGGACGACGCCATCCGCGCGGTCGTGCTGCGCGGCGCCGGCGACAACTTCATGGCCGGTGGCGACATCAAGATGTTCTCGGCCCTGCTCAACGAGCCGAGCGGCGCCCGCCGCAGCTACTTCGAGCGGCTGATCCATCAGGTCCACGAGTCCATCATCATCATGCGGCGGATGCCGAAGCCGGTGATCGCCAGCGTGCGCGGCGCCGCCGCCGGGTTCGGCGTCAGCCTCGTGCTGGCCTCCGACCTCGCCATCGCCGCCGACGACGCGGTGTTCACGCTGGCCTATTGCCACATCGGCGTCAGCCCCGACGGCGGCTCCACCTTCCATCTGGCCCACGCGGTCGGCATCAAGAAGGCGATGGAGATCGCGTTGCTGGGCGACAGGTACAGCGCCACCGACGCCGAGAGCCTGGGACTGATCAACCGCGCCGTGACGTCGTCCAACCTGGAGGACGAAACCGCCAAGCTCGCCAACCGGCTGGCCGCCGGCCCGACCGCCGCCTATGGCCGGACCAAGCAGCTGCTCAACGCCTCGCTCAACACCAGTTTGGAAAGCCAGCTCCAGGCGGAGGCCGAGCGGTTCGCCGCCAGCGCCACCACCGCCGACTTCGCGGAGGGGATCACCGCCTTCCTCGGCAAGCGCAAGCCTGAATTCACCGGCCGATGACTTGGCGTTGAATAAGAAGCGACCATCAACGATAAGCCCCGCGGCCGGCTGACGGCTCGACGGGGCGGAATATCACGGAGGAAACGTCCATGGGCGCCAATACCGAGACCCAGTCAGGCGGTCTGGCGGGCAAGACCCTGTTCATCACCGGCGCCAGCCGCGGCATCGGCAAGGCGATCGCCTTGCGGGCGGCGCGCGACGGCGCCAACGTGGTGATCGCGGCCAAGACGACCGAGGCGCATCCCAAGCTTCCCGGCACCATCCACAGCGCGGCGGCGGAGATCGAGGCCGCCGGCGGCCAAGCCCTGGCGCTCCAGGTCGATATCCGCGACGAGAACCAGATCGCCACCGGCGTCGCCCAGGCGGTGGAGCGGTTCGGCGGGATCGACATCCTGGTCAACAACGCCAGCGCCATCAGCCTGACCGGCACGCTCGACACGCCCCTCAAGCGGTTCGACCTGATGATGGGGGTCAACGCGCGCGGCACCTTCGCGACCAGCCAAGCCTGTATTCCGCACCTCAAGCGGGCGGCCAACCCGCACATCCTGATGCTGGCGCCGCCGCTGGCGATGGCGCCCAAGTGGTTCAAGGACCACACGGCCTACACCATGGCCAAGTACGGCATGAGCATGTGCGTGCTGGGCATGGCCGCCGAGTTCCAGGCCGATGGCATCGCGGTCAACGCCCTGTGGCCGCGCACCCTGATCGCGACCGCCGCGCTCGCCATGATCCCGGGGGTGGATCCCGGCCGGGGCCGCAAGCCGGAGATCGTCGCCGACGCCGCCCATGTCATCCTGTGCGGCGACAGCCGGGGCCGCACCGGTCAGTTCCTGATCGACGACGCGGTGCTGGCGGAGGCGGGCGTCACCGACCTCACTCCCTACGCCGTCGACCCCACAAAGACCCTGATGCCCGACCTGTTCCTCGACTGATCTTTTCCTCGGCTGATCTTTTTCGGGGCCGGGTGAGGAACACATAAGCCGACGGGAGGAAGACAAACGCAATGAAACTATCCAAGACAATCATCACCACCGGCTTCGCCTGTTTTCTGGCGGCCGCCGGCTCGTCACCCACCCCGGCCTGGGCGGTCGATGTCGCGATCGGCTATCTCGGCCAGCAGGAGCCGCCGCGCGAGCCGCTGTCGTTCATCGAGCCGGTCCTGGAGGACGAGGGCATCCAGGGCGCCCAGCTCGCCCTGAAGGACAACAGCACCACCGGACGCCTGGTCGGCCAGAACTTCACCCTGGACGAGACCATCGTGCCGGAAGGCGACGATCCGCTCGCCGCCGCGCGCGAGATGCTGGGGCGTGGCGTCAAGCTGATCGTCTCCGACCTGCCGGCCGACACCCTGCTGGCGGTGGCCGCCCTGCCGGAAGCCGGCGACGCGCTGATCCTCAACGCCCGCGCCAAGGACGACAGCCTGCGCCGAGGCCAGTGCCGCGCCAATGTCCTGCACACGATGCCCAGCCACGCCATGCTGGCCGACGCGCTGGGGCAATACCTCGTCTTCAAGCGGTGGACGCGCTGGTTCCTGGTCGAGGGACCGGGCGAGGGCGACAAGAAGCTGGCCGAGGCGATCCGCAGGACCGCCAAGCGCTACAACACCCGGATCGTCGTCGACAAGCCCTGGACCTTCGAGACCGGCAACCGCCGCACCGACAGCGGCGCCGTCAACGAGCGCAGCGAGATCCAGGGTTTCACCCAGGTCGACGACTACGACATCCTGATCGTGGCCGACGAGGGCGACCAGTTCGGCGAGTACCTGGTCGACCGCACCGCCCGGCCGCGGCCGGTCGCCGGAACCCAGGGGCTGGTGCCGACCGCGTGGTCCCGCGTCACCGAGAACTGGGGCGGCACCCAGCTGCAGCGGCGGTTCGAGCGGCAAGCCGGGCGTGGCATGACCGAGCGCGACCACACCGTCTGGCTGGCGGTCCGCACCATCGGCGAGGCGGCGACGCGGACCAATTCCGGCGATCCCAAAACGATCGAGGGCTTCATCCGCGGTCCCGATTTCGCGCTCGGCGGCTTCAAGGGTCAGCCACTCAGCTTCCGCCCCTGGGATGGCCAGATGCGCCAGCCGATCCTGATCGCCAACCCGCGCATGCTGGTCTCCGTCTCGCCGCAGGAGGGCTTCCTGCATCAGGTGACGGAACTGGACAGCCTGGGCGACGATCGGCCGGAGACCCAGTGCAAGTTCTGATTGCGCTACCTGTCAGGACGCCTTGGCGATCACGCGGCGGTCATCCTGGCGCCGCGTGAAGCCGGCGGCGTCAAGGTGCTCCAGCAAGGGGATGCTGAACTTGCGGGAGATGCCGAGCAGCCGGCCGAGATCGGCGACCAGGAAGCCGCCGGCGCGGTCGCCCAGATGGATCGCCATGATCCGTTTGGCCTTGGCGACCGCGTCGCGGTGGAACAGGATGTCGCGTTTCTGCACTTGGTCGGTGGTGCGGACCAGGGTTCCGGTCCGCAGCAGGTAGCGGACCGCCTGGAACTTGGCCTTGTCGGCGCCGATCACGGCCGCGATGTCCGGCGGCGTCAGGTCGCCGCCCCGGAACGCCGTCTCGACCGCCGCTATCACCTCCCGGTCGCGCTCCGACAACAGCGCCGCCGGGTTGAAATCGCGGTGACGCAGTAGGCCCTTGTCGTTGACCAGGACGCCGCTCCGGACCAGCCCGGCGGCGAGCGCGCTGGCGTGGCTGTCGAACCGGTCGCGGGGCAGCCCCGGCTCGGTCGGGTGGTCGCGGTGGTGGCGCTGGACCCGGGCCAGGATGTCGCACTCGATAGCGCGCGCGTCGGCGCTCAGGATCGCGTCGCCGTCGCCGACCAGCTCGGCCCCGGCCGCCGCCAGGGGACCGGACAGCATTTCACGTGAAACCGCCAGCAGGCGGCACAGTTCGTTGGCGGCGCAGGCGCCTTGGGCGAGCCTGCCTGCGATGATCGCCGCCGACGAGCCGTCCGCCAGCGTCCGCAGGAAAGCCAGCGTGCCGGCGTCGTGGCGCCGCCGCCGGCGCGACGCCGGGTCCAGCACGCGGCCGCCGCCGATGGTCGCGGCTGGTGACGGCACGCGGATGATGAAGGGCTC
>NZ_AVFL01000051.1 GCF_000576635.1 Skermanella stibiiresistens SB22 | reverse complement strand
GGACGTTGGCGGCCGACAGGGTCACGGCCAGTGGAACTCCGTTGGCGTCGATGACGATGTGGCGCTTGGAGCCCGGCTTGCCGCGGTCCGTCGGGTTCGGCCCGGTTTCAAGGCCCCCCTTTTTGCCGGGACGCTGGCGCTGTCCAACGCCGCCCGGCTCCAGTCGATCGCGTTGGCCTTGCCCAACCTGTCCAGGAGGACGCGATGCAACGTCTCCCATACCCCGGAGGCCTGCCAGTCGCGCAGCCGACGCCAGCAGGTCATCCCGGACCCGCAGCCCATCTCCCGGGGCGGCATCTCCCACGGAATGCCGCTCCTCAAAACGAACAGAATGCCGGTCAGCACCGCCCGGTCATCGACCGGCGGCCGACCGCCTTTCGGACGGGGCGGACGTGACGGCAACAGCGGCGCCACCACCGCCCACAGCTCATCGCTCACAAGGGGTTTCGCCATGCCCCTCAGGTAGGCCCAAGCAACCCGTCTATCAAGGTTTTGTTAGGCGCTCTTAGGGGATGGCTTGAGGCCGCCACCGGTTCGCCGAGGTCAAGTACCTTGCGCCGCCCTCATCCGGGCAGCAACTGCGACAGTTAAGGTGCCGCCCGCGTCTCAAGCGGACGCAGGACCGCTGCTTCCTCGGCCGGCGGCAGGCCGAGCTGCCAGCGCCGTGGTTCGATCTCGGTGAAGATGAGCCCCGGGACATGAAGGTCTCCGTTGGAACTTTCCCAGGGTCCGATCCAGATCCTCATCACGTTGGCTGGGGTCCGGATTGGCACACGGCCATCCGAAACCACAGGCGTCGGCGCCATCGGGACCATGACAGCCGGCTGCACATGGGGCGCTCCGCCCGCATGCGGCGGCTTAGGCGTCTCTCTCTCCTCCTGCCGGGACTCCAGGCTCTGCCGGTGCTCCGTCAAGTCATAGACTTCCCTCGCGCTCCTGCAGGCGACTCCTTCCGGCATGCCCTTGCAGGCATACTCCGCGTCGCCGATGAAGGTGCACCCGGATAATGCAAGGGTCGCCAACAACAAAATCCTCATCGGATTCTCCTATTCTGGATCTGCACTGGTGATGCCAAGTGATACGGGTACGGCGTTGAGTGCTGTGGTGACATGCGGGAGGGCATAACTAAGGAGCAGGCCCAGCAGGCAAAACCCGACCAACGGGCGCAAACCGTAGCGATGGATAGCCACGTCGGTCCCCCTGCGCCCCTCCCGCTCGGCTTAGCGCTCGTATAGGTATCCCAACCAATCATAAGTCAGGAACAATACCCCGCCGATGATGGTACAAAAGAGCAGGACCATGTCGCCAAACGATTGGGTCATGCTGACGACTGCCAAAGGCAGCCCAACCAGTACGCTGGCTGGGACAACGCCCAGCGGAGCACCGAACAACCATTCGGTCAGGCTCGCCTTAGTTTGTCGGTTTGGACACTGGATCATGGGATTTTCTCGTCCTATTTCTTGAGAATCGCCGCTGCCGCGGCGGCCCCGGCCGCAGCCTGGGGCGTCATGGGGATGGGGCTCGCCTGCGGCTTCGGTTCGACCTTCAGGGGTTTGCCGAATTCGAGCTTCATCGCTCCCGTCAGAACCACATCGACTTGCCGGCCGGCGTCCACCTCGATCACCGGGAACACCTCGTCCGCCTGCTTCAGATACCAGGTGGCGATCCTGTCGAGCGCCGAACTGACCCCTGAAACCCCGGCCGACCGAAACGAGTCCGTACTAAAATTATCCTGGTACTGCCCGGACCGGCCGGCCGAGGTCGAGATCACTGGCACAGGCTTGACGTCAAACGCCTTGCCGATGCCGTCGGCGAAGCCCGCCATCAGCGCGTTGCCGATCATCTGGCCCTGCTTGGACACCAGCCGTCCGCGGATCCCGGCCTTTCCGTCCTCGCCGACGGCGTAGGCGCGGAACTCGGCTTCCGCTGGCACCCCGTCCGCTCGAACGCAGCTCACGGTCTCGCCACGCATGATCGCTCGCTCGCTGCTCAACTCGCCATAGCCGGACATCAGCAGGAAGCACTCCCGGATGTCCGCCCGGAAGCGGTTGGGCATCAGGGCTTCCCGCTTGACCCTGAGCAGGATCGGAAACGGCTCTTGCCGCGCCCCCTGCCCTGTCGGCGCGTCGAGCCCGGTGATCAGCGTCCCGGAGAGGATCGCCCCCGACGGAATGACCACCGTCGAAATCGCCGGTGTCTTGGCCGTGTCCGCCTTGGACTCCGTAGGTGCGGGTGCGGTGCTCTCGATGATCTTGACGGGCCGGGTGACGGTCATGCCCTGCATCTGTTCGACGCCGCCTCCGCCCGCCAGCTGTCCGCCGGAATGCGAAAAGACCTTGCTGAGATCCGCCGGAGCCTTCGGCTGCGGCGGCGCCACGGGAACTGCTGGAAACCCACCGGCACTGCCCGCGATCGGGGGAGCCTGGGGAGACACGGCCGCTGGTCGCACGCTTGGGCTGCCTGCGGGTCCCGGCAACTGAGTCCCGGCCGCTGCCGTCGCGAGCCTCCTGAGTTCCTGCATTTCCTGTCGCAGCTGCCCAAGCTCCTCACCCGCCGCCAACGAGGCGGGCGGTAAGGCAGCCGGGCTCGGCGGGATCCGGACGGCTTGGTCCTTCAACTCGCGGACCGTTCTCTCTAATTCAGCGTTCTTGGCCGCCAGCGCCTGGACCTGCGCGCTGATGCCGTCCACCCCCAGCTCCCGTCGACCGGTATCAGCCAGGATCTGTTCGATTTTTTTCTGCTTCGGCGGCGGTGGGTCCCGCTGCTGGAGCGCTACCGCGCCGAGCAGGATGGCGAGCCCGACGGCGCCGGCTCCACCCATGACGATCCACCGCCTGACGCCCGCCGGCAATGCCTGCCACTGTTGCACAAAGGGGATCACCGGCGGGCTTCCAGCAGGGACGGCCTCGCCGAAAGCGCGGGCCCGCGCTCGCCACGTCGCTGGATGACATAGATCTCCGATGTTTCCCCCGGCTCCAGCACCGGGTGCGGCCACAGTGCGACCGCTACCGTCGACGGCGTCGCGCACCAGCGTTCGTCGAACTCCGCAGTGCCGGCGGCGGAGGCGCCAGTGTGGCGCACGGTCCCCACGAGGACATCGAAACTGTGGCCGGCCATGATCTGTCCTTGTCCGAACTCGACCTGGAGAGGTTCAGGAACTCGGCAACCCGGTCGGGGGTCGTCCGACGTTACCGACCTCATGCTGTAGCCCTGCGGGACTTTGCCGAGCGCCAAGCCCCGAAGGACGGTGCGGACCGTTTCGACATAAGGCTGGTCCGTCTCAAAGGCGATCGCCGCCTCCGTCGACGCTGTCCGAACCGTCTGCAGGGCTGCCGGCAACTCCAGCCGCACCTCCCGAGGAGGAATCTGCTGGCCCACCAGGGTCAGCGAGATCGCCAGGGAGTCGTCCCCGGCCTCGGTTAGGTAGATCGTCGCGACTCCCGTCGAGGCGCCGTCATACACCTCGGGCATCCCGACATACACGACCCCAGCCGATTCTTGGTGAGTGACGCGCTCGTCTGAAAGCACGACGCGCACCCGCTTGAACGGGGTGATCAGCCGTGACAAGTGTCCGGAGCTTACAGGGATGATGACGTTCGCCCCCGGATCCACGATTACGGTGGAGCCTCGGTTGACTTGCGCGTCGAGCCCAGTCGCGGCTGAACGAGCGGGAGGAGCCAGCGGTGGAAGATCCTCGACGACGCTGGCCGGTACAGCCGGCAGCGTCACCGGGGCGGTGACTGGTGGAGGCGCTGCCGCAGCCGGAGCCGCCGCGAGGGCGCTCGCCAGGATGCCTACCAAAAGTGGCTTATACATCAGCGGTCCTCTTTCGCATGACGGAGTTCTTCGAGCGTGCGGGGCCGACCCGCATAGGTCGCGATGCCCGTCACGAACGGACGGTGATGCCGGACTGCGAACACGAACTCGAAGGTGCGCTCCTCGCGGCGTTCGGTCCCGGCGACACCCCGGGCTATCGAGTAGCCCTGCACGAAGACCTTGCCTGTCTGCGGTTCGTACGTCCCTTTTCGCAGCTCAAAGCGTAGGGAAATCCGCTCATCCTGGATTTGGAGGAGCTGTCTTTCCAGCACTCCCAGCGCATCGTCCTTGATGGCCGGATCGAGCACCGGCTCGATCGCCTGCCGGACTGCCTCAGCGGAGGCGGGACCGACATTGCCCAGGACCTGTGCGATGAACAGCCCCCAGGCCAGCAGGTAGTCCGGTGACGCGAATGTGTCGCCGATCTCCACCCGCGCATCCAGTTCGGCCGGAACCACGACAACGACTTCGCGCTTGGTCGCCGCCATGATGGCCAGCACGAGCACGGCGAGCACCAAGCCGCCGATCGTGAGGCGTTGCCACCGAGCCTCTGCCGCTGTGGCGTCCCACAGCTTTTTGAAGTCAGCAGTCCTCATGGGAGCCAGCGAGAGACGAAGGGGTTTGGAAACGAGTGGCCCTTGGGTTTCGTGATCCCTGCCCAGTACAGCGCATGGAGCAGATAGCCATCTGCCCGCCCGTCGCGGAATCGGCGATAGAACCTCACGAAGACGAAGCCGATCGCCGCGCACAGCAGCAGCCGATCGACCGTGATGCCGACCATCACGCCGACCGCGACCGGCACCACCTCGTCGGTGGTCCACAGCAGCAGGCGGCGCGGCGCGTCGATGCGCCGTGGTATGTCTATGACGTCCATGTGAATCCGTCCAAGCCGAAGGCCGAGGCATCATGCCCGAAGCCTGCTGCCCGCGCGGTCGCGCCAAACGGGGGAATTCTGCTAAAACCCCGAACTCGGAGCCGCTCCAGCAACCAACCTCACGGGGCGCATGCGTCCCGACCTGTCGTCAGCCCCCAAACTCGGAGCTGCTCCAGCCGGCCGGTCGTTCGGGTTCCAGGTCGCGCCCCTGTCGTCAGCCCCCAAACTCGGAGCTGCTCCAGCTTTCTCGATGCGGCCCGCAACGAGACGATCCCTGTCGTCAGCCCTTAAACTCGGAGCTGCTCCAGCTGATATTGTGTCAGTATATTGATATCATTCCAGAAAACGCGAAAAAATTCGATGGGTTTCCCTATCTTCATGCCGTCTCGACCAGCCTCGCGAGTAGAACGGTGGTTCGAATTTCCGTTTTGTTCGCCTTGGTCATCGCGTCCAGAAAGTCCGTGCGGATTTTCATCGTGCAAGCAGAATTAGAGCCGTTTTTGAGCCGAGCGCATCATCAGGTAAACGCCAATCAAGGAAAGGCTGAAGAGCGTGGGTGTCCAGTACGGATGGATTGGCAGGGGCATCCAGATCAGAGCCAGCAGCAGCAGCAGACCAAGTCCGGCTATGACCCGGCCAGCGCGGTGAACGAGCGGGGATTGGTACTTGAAGCTCCAGAGCCGCCTGCGCCAGACCAATGCGCCATCCCCTACCGCCAGGGCCAGCGCCAGGACGCCAAACGGCGCCCAAGCGGCGATCATTCCGGCCCGCTTGGCGCCGATCAGGATGATGCTGAGCAGCACGGTCAGCCGATGCAGCCACCAAGCCTGGAAGTCGCTGGCCATGCGGGCCGTACCGGTGGATTGCTGGCCGCGCAGCGTCAACTCCTGGATGAACGCAGTCAGCTCGGCCTCCAGCCCGGTTCGCACGGCCAGGAGTTGATATAGATCCCGGCCGAATACATCGATCCAGGCCCCGATGTCCGGGCCCAGTCCGGTCCAGACCAAGTATCTCTCCTGGTCGAGCCACCAAGTGATCCACGACAAGGGCAGCAGGAGCCAGACCACCAGAAACTCGAACAGCAGCACCCCGGCAATCCAGAGTGAAAGTCCCCATCCACTCCTCATGCGACCCGCTCCATCAGGATCTCGGCGTCCAGTTGAGACAAGACGGCGGCCTGGAGCACCGCCTGCACGTCACCAATCTGCCGTGCGGCGCGAACGACACGGGCCTGCCCCCCCGCAGTCGCCAGGAAGGCCGCCAGCGGGATCCCGCTGGTCGCCATCCATATGCCCGGTCCGTCGCCTCCAACTACCTGCACATGGCCCAGGCTATCCGCCACACGGGACAACAGCCGGGACACGAGGACCTGATAGCGTTCACGGTCGGATCCGGCCGCCATGGCGTAGCTCTCCATGGCCTCCGCCATGGCGGCGCTGAGCAGCGGCACCGCCGCCGGGCGTGCTGGAACCGCGAGCTGGTCGGTCACGAAACCGAAGAGGCGTTCCTCGAGCGGGCGCAGCAGCGATCCCCACGCCATGCCGGCCTCGAAAGCGGCTGGCCCTGCGGATCGGTACAGCTTCTTGAAGCCGGTACGCCATTGCCGGGGTGAGCCGGCGGAGGGGATCAGCACCAGGTCGTGCCAGCCGGTGACGACAGGCTCCCCGGTCCGAGAGCGGGTGGCCATGGCTCAGTTCCTCAGGAAGGGGATCCGCCCCTTTAAGACGGTTCCGCCGACGACGAACAGGTATTCGAAGTTCGGGAGTTGGCCCAGCAAGGCGGCCGGAAACAGCTCCGCCTCCTCCTCTACAAGGCTTTCGCTCGCGGTTCCGCTGAAGGCCAGCGGATTGCTGGCGCTGCTGCCCGACGACATCCCCTGTGACCGCTGCAACCGCTTGATCATGACCTTCGGCATGGTTTCGCAGACGTATTGCTGCGTCTCGGTGTCGAGAACCCGCAGCACGACCATCTGGTTACAGTTGCCGAGCACTTGGCGCGCTTGCGCCGAGGACGCGAATCGTGCCTCGAAGTCGGCAATGGTCTGCGTCGCGATCGTCACGCGAATGACCGCGCCGCGGCCCTTGTTCAGGAGCTGGATCAGCGGCGTGTTGATGGTCTCGGCCGCCTCGTCGGTCAGCACGTTGACCGGCTTCAGGTCCTCCCCGAAATTATACCGGCTGCCGGCGACCGAAGTCGCGTCGGCCAGCAGCATGGACCCGATCGTCGCGCCCACGATGGGATCGGAGAGGCTGTCGAGGCCGATGTAGCAGACCTGGCGCCGCGCGATGACCCGCTGCAAGTCGGTGATCGGCCGGGTGTCGTGTGGATCGGTGGGGTCCGGGGACAGCATCGGCCCCAGCGTCCCCGACGTGAGCTGGCCCAACACCGGCTTCAGCACCGCGATCATCTTTCCATGGTGGACCCGGTCGTGCTCGACCATCCCCAGCAGGTTCTGTCAGCTCTCGGGGCAGCTTGCTGGAAGCGCCACCATAGAATAGGTTCCCGGACCCGTTTTGAGCGATCAAGAGAGCCGCCATGGACTGTCCGCACTGCCACTCGTCGTCGACCACCGAGCGGGAGGGCCGAACGGCTCATGGTTACCGGCGCTTCCTGTGCCGAGAGTGCGGGCGGCGGTTTAACGAGCGGACTGGCACGACGCTGAACCGGGTCCAGGTGCCTACCGACATCATGTTTCTCGTGGTTTTCTGGAGGTTGCGCTACAAGTTGAGCCTGCGCGACATAGTGGAGATGTTCCTGATCCGCGGCATCGTGTTCACCCACGAGGCGGTTCGGGACTGGGAGGCCAGGCTGGCGCCGCTGCTGGCCGAAGGTCTGTGCAAGCGCCGGGCCGGCGAAGTCGGCCGGTGCTGGCATGTCGACGAGACCTACCTCAAAGTGGCTGGCGCATGGTGCTATCTCTACCGTGCGATCGGCCGCGACGGCAACCTAGTCGACGTCTATCTCAGTGAAACTCGCGATATGGCCGCCGCCAAGGAATTCCTCCGCTCCGCCAGATCCGTCACCGAGGTCGAGCCAGAGCAGGTCACGACCGATGGCCACACCAGCTATCCCAGGGCCATCACCGAGGAACTCGGTACGGGAGTTGATCACCGCACCAGTCAGTACAAAAACAACGTGATCGAACAGAATCACCGGGGAATAAAAGGACGTTACCGCCCGATGCGCGGGTTCAAGAATTTCGATGCGGCTCAGCGCTTCTGCCGCGCCTTCGACGAAGTCCACAACTTCCTGCGTCCGACCAGCTACATCAACCAGACCCTCTCGCTCGCCCGTCGTCGGGTCATCCACGTGCAGCGCGTGGCCGCGCTACGGGACCTGATCTCCGCCGTCTGATGCAACTTATGGCGGCAAGATGCTTGTCCGCTACGCAACTTGTCCCGAAAGCTGACAGAACCCCTCGTCGCTGAGGAAGCCTCTGTCTGACGTCTACAAACAGCTTCTGAGCTTGTGGCGCAATCTCCAGAAGACGACCAGGAACACGATGTCGGTCGGGACCCGGACCCGGTTCAGCGCCGTGCCGGTCCGCTCGTTGAACCGCCGCCCGCAATCCCGGCAGTGGAAGCACCGGAAGCCATGAACCGTTCGCCCCTCCCGCTCGGTGGTCGACGACGAGTGGCAGTGCGGGCAGTCCATGACGGCTCTCTTGATCGCTCAAAACTTGGCCGGGGAACCTATCCGCTGGGCGCGCTCTCGGCAAGCTGCCCCGAGATCTGACAGAACCCTGTGTTGAGGTTGAAGTGACGCTCCAAGCGTCACAGCTTGGACTTAGAAGCCTCGCTAACACCGATGTCCTGAAAGGCCCGCTGTTTGTTGTCTAACGAGCGGGCCTTTTCTCTGCCTATGGCGTCACCCCTCTCCTGCGATCTCGAATGAACCAGCGCCTGATCAAGCCTGCCGACGGAGCCGAGTTTACAACGATCAACAGGATAGGACCTTGAAGAAGGGCAAGCGAGAGAGAAAGCACAGGAATTGCCCAACCTGCGGACCGTCGAGGCGCAGCGGCGTTATCACGCATTGCCATTCGATGAATGCCCTGCCCCGCCAGTGATATGACCCCTCGGCGGCGACCGGCTCTCCCGTTCCCATGCACTTGCGCATGAGCTGTAAGTTCGCCTCGATCTCGCTGCTGGCCCAAATCTCCGACATGCAACGACCGGTTGGGTCACTGCCGAACAGCGCCGTGACCTGCGTGCCCACGAGGCGCAGCCGAAAGTCGCGTCCCGCATCGACGACCTCGTAGATATACATGCAGGGCACGAGGTGGGGCTTCTCAATCAGTGGGTCGAGGGTGCGCCGGGCCGGAGGACCGGGGCCGGTCTTCTTGCTCGCCCAGTAGTCTAGAAACTCCCAGCCATCGGCCGCGGTGATCTCTGACAGAGCGATCTCCCGGAGGGGTTTTTTCTCCATCCTCGATCGCAGCGCCCTGGGGCGCTGTTCCAAAGGACCAACCGCGTCATCGGTGACGATGGCGTGGGGGCCAGTGCGCCGACCCAGCGCGATGTAAACTTCGGAGAAGCCATCCTGCGGAAGTGGAATACGCCTGCCATTGTGCATTGATCGTCCGCCGGCTCAAATGCTTAAGCTAATGCTTTGAGCAAAGACTTGAACAAAAAAAGTATAGCCCCGATTGTGACCGCTGGCGCTGACGCAAACGAATATGGCCTTTGGCAGAGATTCATCCAAAGGAACAGGCGGGCGGCCGCCAGTGAATTCTTCAGCCACTTTTCATGCAAACTGTTTTGCGGCGGATATGAAACTTCACTCCAATGCGCCTGTTGGGTGAGGATGACGCAGGATAACGCCCAACTGGCCGACCACCTGAACGGACTGATCATGCTGATCAGGGCGACGGACCGATCGCCGTGGCGTGGCTGTGCTGCCCTGGCGCGGACCGTGCGGCGGATCGCTGAGATCCAGCAGGCAACCGCCTTGGGCGGTCTGAACGGCCGACCTATGTGGGTGCGGATCACCGGCGACGACATCTTCCGGTAGCACCTTTTCCATAAGGTTAGTTCACCGGTTAGATTTTGAACTAATTTACGAATGCCTTGCTGTTGCGCCTATTAGGTTCTGTCAGATCTCAGGACAGCTTGCTGAAAGCGCCATCAGTGGATAGGTTCCCGGTCCGATTTTGAGGATCAAGAGAGCTGCGATGAACCGCCCGTACTGCCACTCGTCGTCGACCACCGAGCGGGAGGAGCTAACGGTTCATGGTTTCCGGCGGTTTCGGTGCCGGGATTGCAGGCGGCGGTTCAACGAGCGAACCGGCACGGCGCTCAACCGGGTCCAGGTCCCGGCCGACATCGTGTTCCTGGTCGTCTTCTGGCGGCTCCGCTACAAGCTGAGCCTGCGTGATTTGGCGGAGATGTTCCTGATCCGGGGCATCGTGTTCACCCACGAGGCGGTGCGGGATTGGGAGGCCAAGCTGGCGCCGCTGCTCGCCGAAGGCCTGCGCAAGCGCCGGGCTGGCAAAGCCGGCCGATGCTGGCATGTCGACGAGACCTACCTCAAAGTCGCCGGTAAGTGGTGCTATCTCTACCGGGCGATCGACCGCGACGGCAACCTGATCGACGTCTACCTCAGCGAAGCCCGCGATATGGCCGCCGCCAAAGCGTTCCTCCGTTCCGCCAGGTCGGTCACCCAGGTCGAGCCCGAGCAGGTCACCACCGACGGACACACCAGCTACCCCAAGGCCATTGCCGACGAACTCGGCACCGACGTTGACCACCGCACCAGCCAGTACAAAAACAACGTGATCGAACAAAATCACCGAGGGGTGAAAGGGCGCTACCGGTCCACGCGCGGCCTCAAGAACTTCGATGCGGCTCATCGCTTCTGTCGGGCCTTTGATGAGATCCGCAACTTCCTGCGCCCGGCCAGTTATATCAACCAGACCATCTTGCTCGCCCGTCGGCGGGTCATCCACATCCAGCGGGTGGCCGCGCTACGGGACCAGATCTCTGCCGCATGATACAGCTTTTGGTAGTTATCAGCCTATCTGTTACTCAGCTTGTCCCGAGAGCTGACAGAACCATTTCTACCGGACAGACCGGCTGGCGAGGCTGCCGCCCATTGACGAAGTGCCGATGCTCGAGGAGTTGGGCGACGATCTGTGAAACACGCTGGATTCAAACGGTAGGGCAGGTGGCGTCGTCGATCGCCGCTTCCAGCCATTTCAACCATCGACGGGCTTCCGGGTCGACTACGCCGTACGCGCGGTGACCGGGCGACAGAATCGTGAACGGTGCCGCAGTCATGCCTAAGCGCATTTCGGATGGCGGCTTTCGCTCTCCGCAGCGGGCATTGTCACGGCAACAGGACCAGCACGCAGAGATCCTGAATTTCAGGTGACGGTCATGCTGTAATGGCCGCAGCGTTCCAATCGGCCCAGACCTGTGCCCGGAAGGCGCGCAGGGTGCGGCGGGAAACCAAATGGCGTTGGAGATTGAAGGTGTTGTAGGCGGCGGCGTGCATCGAGACGAAGCGCTGGGCGGAACCGGTCGACTTGAAGCGCCGCATCTTGCGCTCCCGTCGCCGGACCGGCTGGTGCGAGACCTCGGCCCGGTTGTTCTGGCGAGCCCCTTCTTCATGCTCGGCGCACAGGCCGATTTCCTTGAAGGCAGCGCCATAGGACCGGAGCTTGTCGGTCGTCACCCGGGTCGGGGCGAAGCCCTGTTTCCTGAGCAGCTTGCGGATGAGCTTGCGGGCGGCGACCCTGTTGCGCCGGCGTTGGATCAGGACCTCCAGCACCTCGCCCTCATCATCGACCGCCCGCCACAGGTACATCCGCCTGCCGCTGACCCGCACCACCATTTCATCGAGATGCCAGCGGGGACTGGGCTTTGCCCGAAGCTGCCGGAGGTACCGCGCGATCGCCGGCCCGAACTTCAGCACCCAGCGCCGGACCGTTTCGTAGGAGACATCAAGCCCGCGCTCCGCCAGCAAATCCTCAACGTCCCGGTAGCTCAGCGTGAACCGGAGATAAAGCCATACGGCGTGCTGGATGACGGCGGGCGGAAACTGGTGGCGGGCATACGAGATCGGCTGCATCCAGGCAGGTTATCGTCATCGCTGACGGAACGCCACCGTCGCCGTGACAATGCCCCCAGGAGGTATTCGGACATCGCCATCGAAGCGGGGTTGATGCTGAGGCTGGCGTTCGGTCGGCCGTGGCGCCAGACCGAAGGCATGCTGGGTTCGATCATGGACCTGCTCGGCCTGGATCTGCCGGTGCCGGATCATACGACCTTCTCGCGCCGCAGCGCCGACTTGGGTGTCGCGACAGCCCTGAGGAAGGCGAGCGGCCCGGTCCACGTGGTGATCGACAGCACCGGCCTGAAGGTGTTCGGATCGGGCGAGTGGCTGCATGAGAAGCACGGCGGCAAGCCGCGCCGGAGCTGGCGAAAGCTCCATCTGGCGGTCGATCCGGACAGCGGAGAGATCCTCGCCTCGGAGCTGACCACCAAGGACGACGGCGACGCGTCCCTGGTCGGTCCGCTGCTCGAGCAGATCGACCGCCCGATCTCCGCGGTGTTGGCTGATGGCGCCTACGACGGGGAGCCGACATACCGGTCCGTCACCGACCATGCGCCTGACGCCGCTGTGGTCATCCCGCCCCGTTCGACCGCGGTGCCGAGCGCCAAGGTGGACACCGACCCGACCCAGAGCGACCGCCACATCCAGTGGATCGCCGACCACGGACGGCTGGGTTGGCAGCGGGCCGTCGGCTACGGGAAAAGATCCTTGGTCGAAGTGGCGGTGTTTCGTCACAAGGCCCTAATCGGCCGCAGCCTGCGGGCCCGGAGTTTGCCTGCCCAGGAGGTCGAAGCAACCGCCGGATGCAAGGTCATCAACATCATGACCGACCTCGGCATGCCGATGTCCCGTAGGATTGCCTGACCGCCGCGGGAAAGGGCGAAGTCTGCCCGTCCGCTGATTTCTGCACCAACGTCGCGTCGCGTCGATCATGTCAGTCCACCCACGGTCGGGGAGAGCCGTCCGTGTCGCCGTGCTCGGCCTGCGAGGCGATGAGATCGGCACGCGTCCTCTCCAGCTGTGCGATCCGCCCCAGCAGCATGTTGATGCGGACGATCGTGTCCGGCCGACGCGTGATGACGTCGGTGGACTTGACCTCCCCTTTGGTCGATCGCCTGATCTCGGACAGCACTAGGCCGGCCTTGTTGGATGACGAGTGCGGGTCCAGTTCAATGGCGGAGTCCAGTTCCAGCGCCCGGGCCAGCCATACCTTGCACATGCGGATCTCCGCGTCGACGTCGCCCACCGGCACAGCGTCCCATACAGCGGCCTCGGCCTCGGACAGTGCGTTGCTGTAGAGCCCGTGCTTCCTGTTCCCACTATGCTTTCCCTTGGGCGTTTTTCCCCCATGAGCGGCGCATCGGGCCTTGCCCTTCATCGGGGACTTCCCACAGGGCTGGCCCTGTCGGTTGCGGGCCCCGCAAGTTCGCTTCGATGATTGATCGGAGGCGTCATCCATGGGGTTATTCATACAACAGGCTCAAAAGGGCAAAATCACCGTGTGGAATATGGACTCACCCACGGTTGCGCGCATGGCATTTCTGCCTGTACGGCCTATTCCCCATGGGACCAGCGACGATGTTCTGGAAGGGATGTTGATGAAGTGTCAGTTCGCCGCTGACGCAAGCATGAAACATCGTGGAAACTGCCCGCTCCACCCCCATGAGAGCGGGCATTTTCGTGTTCGCGGAGCCTTGGGTGTCGTATGATGGCCTAGCAGGATGTCTTGGGAAAAGCCGTGCCAATCGTCGTCTTGTGGCTGCTGGCCGAGATGGTGTTCGGTGCCATCGACCGAGCCTTGATGCCTAATCCACGCAGTCGATGAGAAGGGACTAGTATTGGCCACCGTTTGGAACAGACCGCATGACGTCGCTTGGCTGGCGGGCGGGGGTGGGATGGGCGCGCTCATGCGCGCCCATGACTGGTCCACCTCGCCTCTGGGCGACCCCGACACTTGGCCGCAGGCGCTGCGCACGGTGGTCGGCCTGATGCTCACCTCCAAGTTCCCGATGTTCGTGGCTTGGGGACCGGAGCTCGGCTTCCTTTACAACGACCCTTACGCCGAGATCCTCGGCGCCAAGCACCCGCAGGCGCTGGGCATGCCGTTCCACGACATCTGGGCGGAGATCTGGCCCGACATCTCGCCGCTCATCGACGCGGCCATGGCGGGCGAGGGCACGTATCGTGAGAATCTGCCGCTTCTCATGAACCGCCGGGGGATCGACGAGCGGACCTGGTTCACCTTCTCCTACTCGCCGATCCGCGACGAAGCCGGCCGGGTGGCGGGCATGTTCTGCGCCTGCACGGAGACGACCCAGACCGTCGTCGCCCAACATGAGCTGCGGGAGAGCGAGCGGCGCTTCCGGAACATGGCCGACCACGCGCCCGTCATGATGTGGGTGACGGACCCGAAGGGTTACTGCACCTACCTGAACAGCTCCTGGTACAAGTTTACCGGGCAGACGACGGGCGAGGCGGAAGGGTTCGGCTGGCTCGACGCCACGCATCCCGACGACAAAGCCGAAGCCGAGCGTGTTTTCTTGGAGGCGAACGCCGCCGGGCGGCCGTTCCGCGCCGAGTACCGTCTGCGCCGCGCCGACGGCGCGTATCGCTGGGCGATCGACGCCGCGGCACCGCGCTTCGGGTCCAGCGGCGAGTTCTTGGGCTATGTGGGATCCGTCGTCGACATCGACGATCGGCGAAAGGCGGAGGAGGCGCTCAAGCATCAAGAGGAGCGACTCCGGCTCGCGATCGATGTGGGCGAAATTGGGGAGTGGGACGTTGACGCCCTCACCAACACGATGTTCTGGCCACCGCGCGTCAAGGCGATGTTCGGCATCTCGCCAGATGTGCCGGTCACGTTGGACGACTTTCACAACGGTGTTCACCCGGACGATCGGGAGGAGACGCGCGCGGCTTACGAGTCCGCGAGCGATGCCCATCTGCGCGCGCCCTATGACGTCGAGTACCGGACGATCGGCAAGGAGGACGGGGTCATCCGCTGGGTCGCGTCCAAGGGTCGTGGCCTGTTCGACGGAGAGGGGCGCTGCACCCGCATCATCGGCACCGCGATCGACATCACCTCCCGGAAGCGCACCGAGCAGGCGCTCCACGAACTGAACGGGACGCTTGAGCGGCGCGTCGCGGAGGCGCTCGCCGAACGCAAGCTCCTCGCCGACCTCGTCGAAGGCACGGACGCCTTCGTCCAGGTCGCCGATGTCGACTTCCGCTGGTTGGCCATCAACAAGGCGGCGGCCGACGAGTTCGAGCGCATCTTCGGCGTCCGACCAGCCGTGGGGCGGTCCATGCTCGACATTCTCCAGGATCGGCCCGAACAGCGGGACGCGGTACGCTCCGTCTGGGCGCGCGCGCTCGCGGGCGAGGAGTTCACGGAAGTGGGGGAGTTCGGTGACCCTGAGCGCGACCGCCGCTTCTACGAGATGAAGTACAACCTGCTGCGCGACACGGAAGGGCGGCGGATCGGCGCTTACCAGTTCACCTACGACGTGACCCAGCGTATGGAAGAGCAGCGACGTCTCGCGGACGCGGAGGCGGCGCTGCGCCAGGCGCAGAAGATGGAGGCGGTTGGCCAGCTCACCGGCGGCATCGCACACGACTTCAATAACCTCCTCACCGGAATCACCGGCAGCCTGGAGATGATGCAGGTCCGCATGGCGCAGGGGCGCGCCGGCGATGTCGACCGCTACGTCACCGCGGCCCAAGGAGCGGCGGCTCGGGCGGCGGCGCTGACGCATCGACTGCTGGCCTTCTCGCGCCGGCAGACACTGGCTCCCAAACCCACGGACGCGCGCACGCTGGTGGCCGGCATGGAGGAGCTGATCCAACGCTCCGTCGGCCCCGCGATCGAGGTCGAGACGGTGAACGCCGCGGGGCTCTGGTCGAGCCTTATCGACCAGAGCCAGCTTGAGAACGCGATCCTGAACTTGTGCCTCAACGCGCGCGACGCGATGCCTGACGGCGGCAAGATCATGATCGAGACTGGAAACCGCTCGCTGGACCGGCGTGGCGCGTCTGAGCGCGGGCTGGAACCCGGCCAGTACATCTCGCTGTGCGTGTCGGACACGGGCACCGGCATGTCGCCGGAGATCGTGGCCAAGGTGTTCGAGCCGTTCTTCACCACCAAGCCGATCGGGATGGGCACTGGGCTTGGGCTCTCGATGATCTACGGCTTCGCCAAGCAGTCGGGTGGTACGGTGAGCATCCACTCCGAGGTCGGGCGAGGCTCGATGGTGTGCATCTATCTGCCCCGCCACGCCGGCCCCGCCGAATCCGAGACAACCGAGGCCGACCTCGCCGAGGCACCCCGCGCGGAGGCGGGCGAGACGGTGCTGGTCGTGGACGACGAGCCGACGGTGCGCATGCTGGTGGCCGAGGTCCTCTCGGACCTAGGCTACACACCCATCGAAGCGGGCGACGGCGCGGCTGGGCTGAAAATCATCAACTCGGACATGCGAATCGACCTGCTCGTCACGGATGTGGGGTTGCCGGGCGGCATGAACGGACGCCAGGTCGCCGACGCGGCGCGCCAAGCGCGGCCCGACCTCAAGGTGCTGTTCATCACCGGCTATGCGGAGAACGCCGTGCTCAGCCACGGCCATCTCGACCCCGGCATGCACGTCATGACCAAGCCGTTCGCGATGGAGGCGCTGGCCAGTCGGGTCAAGGAGTTGATCAACCAGTAGTGAGGTCAGCGACCGAGCGGCTCAGCATAGGCTTTCGGACCTTCTCTCACCGGTTCCTAAAAACGAAGGCGAGCCCGGAGACACCGGTGGCGAAGCCAAACGAACCACGCTCCATTTTGAAACGCCTGGTCTCGCTGTCGGCGTGGATCTTGAACGAGATGCTCATGACGGAGACGTTGGATCTCGCTGGCGCTTGGATGCGCTTGATATCGGGTCGCCGTCACCACTCATGCCCCACTGGAAGTTTCCAACCGTGCCAGGGTATCGATCACGGTTCGTCGGACGGGCGTGAAACGGAACATCGGCGTGATGGTTTCACGCGCCGCCTTCGGCTGCCGACACGTGAGTATCGGCCAAGCGAAAGATGATTGGATTTTTGGTGTCAACGCGGATTTCATCGACTGGGATGAAGCTGACCGAAGTGGACCCAGACCAATCCATCATGATTTCGTACATGGGGTTCTAAGCCCAAACCCTCGAAATTTTTGAAACCAAGAAATTTCAATGGGTTACAGTAGTGCCAATGTCTCGACGCTCCCGTCTGTCGGACTCACAATCCGCAAACGGGAACGAGTCTGACCAGTTACTAGGGATGGTTCCTCAGGGTGACCTTGCCCCCGTGCAGCGCCTCCCATAGCGCTTGAGTTATGCCGCCAACGTTTCCTGCTGGCGACGCCAATTTTCCTCGAACGCCATTGGGCTTGTGTAGCCTAAGGTAGAATGCATTCTGTTCCGGCTGTAGAAAATCAGCCAGTCAACAACCTCATCTTTGGCTTGGCGCCGTGTTTCAAAACGCATGTCGTGAAGTCGCTCGACCTTCAACGAGCCGAAAAGCGTTTCTGTCACCGCATTGTCCCAGCAATTGCCCCTGCGGCTCATCGATCCGCGCATGCCGTAGCGGCGCAAGGTCGCCTGGAAAGCGGTACTGGCATATTGCGAGCCTTGATCCGAATGGAAGATCAAACCTTTCGCCGGCTGCCGCCGGAACCATGCCATGGTCAGGGCGTCGATCACGAGGTGTCGTGTCATGCGCTCGCCCATCGCCCAGCCGACCACCTGCCGGCTGAACAGGTCGATGACGACGGCCAGGTACAACCAGCCTTCCTGCGTAGCAATATACGTGATGTCGCCGGTCCACACCAGATCCGGGTGCTCCGGCTGGAAGTTACGGTTCAGCAGGTTGTCCGAGACCGGCAAGCCATGATTGCTGTCGGTCGTCGCTTTGTATTTCCGTTTTGACCGCGCCCGAATGGCGTTGTCGTGCATCATCTTGCGCACCCGTTCCTTACCGACCCGAAGACCTCGTTGCCGCAACTCGCGCCAGATCCGCGGCCACCCATAGGCGCCCCTGGTTTCGGCATAGATCGCCTTGATGTGGGTCAGCAGGGCCATGTCACTGACACGTCCCGCGTCTTTGTCGGGCATTTTCTCGCGGCCCAGGTATTGATGAAATCCTCTGGCACTGACATCCAGGACAGAGCATTGTATTGAGATCGACCAGTCACGGCGGTGTCGCTCAATAAAGGCGTACTTCACAGTGACTCCCTGGCGAAGTACGCCGCTGCTTTTTTTAATATATCGCGCTCCATTTTCACGCGCGACAACTCTGTTCGCAGACGACTGATTTCCATTTGTTCTGCGCTAACTGCCGGTGTAGCAGAACTTTTCAATCCGCCGTTACCCGCCGCCTTGATCCAGTTATGCAGCGTCTGCTCCGACAGGCCGAGATTCCTGGCGACCGTCGCCACCCGCTCGCCACCGGTGACCAGACGAACGGCTTCTTCCTTGAACTCCAGCGTGTAGCGGGCCCGTATTGATTTCGTCATTCCGCCTCCATCCTCTCGCCGATCTTACCCGGCTATGGGAGGCGCTGCACGGGGGCAAGGTCATCCTTGAGATGGCCGCCGCTCGGCGAGGGACGAAGCAGCACCGAGCGAGGGACGAAGCAGCACCGAATACCGGGCGCGCAGCGGGTTTACCGGTTTTAACCAAGCTTAACCTGTGTCCGGCGCCGAACACGGTAAGCTCACGTCTGTCTCCAAGCCTTACTCCTGACGCCCTAACCTTAATGGGAAACTTAGTAGAAGACTTTGAACGGGATGCTCAGCGTCCGATCGGAGCAAGCCGGGATAACGTCAGGCCCTGTCCTATTCGGAGCGGCCTTTTGACCCCTGTTACCAACCGGACGACCTTCTCACGCGCAGCCAGGGTCCGGAACCCGGAGCCGCGATAATACAGGGAGACGATCACAGTGAACACAGACGACGCTTATACCGCAGGGAACCCTGAGCCTGAGATCAATCTGGACCGTCGCGATGCGTTGCGGCTCGCCAATGCGACGGCCATCTCGCTGGCCGCATCGACGCTGCCGATGAACATGGCCGCAGCCCAGACCGGCAGCGTCCAGACCGGCAACGCCCCGGCCGGCAATCGCGACGCGGCACCGCTCGGCGCCCGGCTTCAAGGCGTTCAGCATTTCGGCGTGACAGTCCAGAACATGGACCGCGCATTCGAATTCTACACGGAGGTTCTGGGCGGTACCGAGGTCATGCGCGATGGCGACTTCCAGGGCGTTCCGGTCCACTACACACTCCTGACTGGCGAGGAAATCATCGCGAACGAGACCGGAGTGAACCCGCGAACGATCGCCGTTCCCGATCTCGCCGGCGGGACGCAGCGGCTCGACGTGCGCTTCGTCCAGTTCGACAATGTGGTGATCGAACTGCTGCAATACCGCGACGCCGATCAGCCCCAGGGCAGCGGCGACAGCTTCGCCGAACCGCGCGAACACATGAGCCCCGCCTATCCGCGTTCGATGCACATCTGCTTCTATATTCGCGACAATGTGGACTTCAACAAGTTCATCCAAGACCTCGAGGCGGAATGCGCGCGGCGCGGCATGACCCAGGTCAAGGCGAACCGCTCCATCAAGGTGATGACGGAGGAAGAGCGCAGGGCGGCACCGGTCACGGCCAATACGCTGAAGATTGCCGAGGGCAAGTCCAACTGCTGGTCGCTGATCTACTGCAAGGGACCGGAGGGCGAGCAGCTCGAATTCGTCCAGGCGCTCGGTCCGGTGAAGCAGACCTTCGCCGAAGCCAAGATGAAGCGTGAACGCCTGATCGCAGCCGGTTGACCGTGTGCGCCGATCGGCGGCGCATGGGGCAGCAGAGGCACGAAAAATCCGTTACAGGGGAGGCAAATCATGAACACTCCCGATTGGGAGCTATCCCGCCGCGAGTTCGTCGTGGGGGCCGCAGCATCGTCCGTGATCGTAGCGACACCGTTCCTCGGCCCTGCGCACGCCGCCGGCGGCACGCCGCCGCACGCCGCCGTCCCGATGATGAAGGTCACCATGGAGGTCAACGGCAGCCCGCGGTCGGTGACGCTCGATCCCCGCACGAGCCTGCTTGACACGCTCCGGGAGCACCTGCGGCTGACCGGCACCAAGAAGGGTTGCGATCATGGTCACTGCGGCGCCTGCACGGTGCTGGTGAACGGCACGCGCATCAACGCCTGCCTCAGTCTCGCCGTCATGCACGAGGGCGACAAGGTCACGACCGTCGAGGGGATCGGCACCCCGGACGCCTTGCACCCGATGCAGGCCGCTTTCATAAAGCATGACGGCTTTCAGTGCGGCTATTGCACCCCAGGCCAGATCTGCTCGGCGGTAGCCGTGCTCAAGGAAATCGAGAAGGGAGTCCCGAGCCACGTCACCGAGGACCTCGCGGCACCGATGAGGCTCTCCAATCCCGAACTGCGCGAGCGGATGAGCGGCAACATATGCCGCTGCGGCGCCTATTCGAACATCGCCGCAGCGATAACCGAAGTCGCGGGAGCCTGACGATGATTCCCTTCACCTACGAGAAAGCGGACAGCCCGGCCGCTGCCGTCGCGGCGGTCACCGCCACGCCGGGCGCCAAATTCATCGCCGGCGGCACCAACCTGCTCGACCTGATGAAGTTCCAGATCGAGACCCCAACCCATCTCGTGGACATCCGGGATCTTCCGCTCACCACGATCAACGACACTGGGGACGGCGGGCTCAGGATCGGGGCGCTCGTCACCAACACCGAACTCGCGTCCCATCCTCGTGTAAAGCGCGACTACGGCGTCCTCTCCCGCGCGATCGTGGCCGGCGCCACCGGTCAGATCCGCAACAAGGCATCGGTCGGAGGTAACCTGCTTCAGCGCAACCGCTGCCCGTATTTCTACAACACCGATCTGCCGTGCAACAAGCGCGTGCCCGGCTCCGGCTGCTCGGCGCTCGGCGGGATCTCGCGCTCGCTTGCGGTTATCGGCACGAGCGAAAGCTGTATCGCCCAGAACCCCGGCGATATGGCCGTAGCACTCACCGTCCTCGACGCCATGGTGGAAACGATTGACGCCGCCGGGCGGACCCGCACCATAGCGATCGCCGACTTCTTCCGCCTACCCGGCGACACCCCCGAAACCGAGTTCGCGCTCCAGCCCGGCGAGCTGATCACCTCCGTAACGCTCCCGCCGCCGCTCGGCGGCACGCATCACTACCACAAGGTCCGCGACCGCGCGTCTTACGCATTCGCGATCGTCTCGGTCGCGGCTGTCCTGAACAAGGACGGGACAGGCCGCGTCGCGTTCGGCAGCGTCGCGCCGAAGCCGTGGCGGATCAAGGCGGCGGAAGCCGTCCTTCCCGCCGGACCGGCCGCCGTCGTGTCTACCGCCTTCAAGGAGGCCAAGCCAAGGGAAGACAACGCGTTCAAGATTCTCCTCGCCGAACGCACGCTGGCGCTGGTGATCGCGAAAGGGAGCGCATAAAGCCATGGACTTCACGACACCCTCCGGCCAAAACCCGATCGACCGTCTTAAGATCGTCGGCCGTCCCGTCACGCGCATCGACGGCCCGCTGAAGGTCACCGGCACCGCGCCCTATGCCTACGAGCGCCACGACGTCATCCCGAACCAGGCCTACGGCTACGTTGTCGGCGCCACGATTGCCAAAGGCCGCATCGTCCGGATCGACACCGGTGCTGCGAAGGCGGCCTCCGGCGTCATAGGCGTGATCACGACGCTGGAGTACAAACCGGCGGCGCCGCCGCAGCGTCAAACCGCTAACCTGTTCGGTGGAGCCGAGGTGGCGCACTACCACCAGGCCGTCGCGCTGGTGGTGGCGAAGACTTTCGAGGAGGCACGTGCGGCGGCGCACCTCGTCAAGGTCGATTATCAAGCGGCGCCGGGCAAATACGACCTCGCCGGGGAGGCTTCCGGCGCCAAACCCTCGGCAGACCCCAACGAAGGCCAGGATGCCGAAATCTTCGACCGCGTGGGCGATTTCGACGCCGCGTTCGCTGCGGCTCCGGTGAAGCTCGACGAGACCTACACCACTCCCTGCGAGACCCACGCGATGATGGAGCCGCACGCCTCCATCGCAGCCTGGAACGGAGACAAATTGACGGTCTGGACCTCCAGCCAGATGATCAACTGGGCGAAGGCCGGTCTCGCCAAGACTCTCGGTATTCCGGCGGAGAACGTGCGCGTCCAGTCCCCGTTCATCGGCGGCGGCTTCGGTGGAAAGCTCTACCTTAGAGCCGACGCGCTGCTCGCGGCGCTGGGTGCCAAGGCGGTGGGCCAGCCGGTGAAGGTGACGCTCCAGCGCCCCCTCATCATCAACAACGGCACCCACCGTTCGGCGACGATCCAGCGGATACGGCTCGGCGCGGCGCCCGATGGGCGGCTGACCACGATTGGACACGTCAGTGTCAGCGGCAATCTTCCAGGCGGCATGCCCGAGCCGGCGGTCGGGCAGACCAAGCTCCTCTACGCCGCACCCAACCGGGAAATCTACCTGAAGCTCGCGGCGCTCGACCTCGGCGAGGCCAACGACATGCGGGCGCCGGGCGAGGCGCCGGGCCTGATGGCGCTCGAAATGGCGATGGACGAGATGGCGGAGAAGCTCGGCATCGATCCCGTCGAGTTCCGCATCCTGAACGACACGCAGACGGACCCTCGCGACCCGCAGCGGCGCTTCTCGGAACGGCATCTTGTCGAGTGCCTGAGGACCGGCGCGGATCGGTTCGGCTGGTCCCGCCGCAACGGCACGCCGGGGGCTATACGCGACGGCAAGTGGATCGTCGGCATGGGGATGGCGGCGGGTTTACGTCTCAACCTCCTGATGCCATCGGCAGCGCGGATCCGGCTCGACCGCGACGGCCGGCTGACGGTCGAGACCGACATGACCGACATCGGCACCGGTGCCTACACGATCCTCGCGCAGACGGCGGCGGAAATGATGGGGGTGCCGGTCGAGGCCGTGACGGTCATACTCGGCGATTCCGCCTCCCCGGTATCGGCGGGTTCCGGCGGTCAATGGGGTGCCAACACATCGACGTCCGGTCTCTACGCCGCATGCCTCAAACTGCGCGGGGCGGTCTCGGCACGGCTCGGCCTCAATGCCGAAGACGCGGAGTTCGCCGACGGAAAGGTCAGGTCGGGCAACCGCTCCATCCCCCTGGCCGAAGCCGCGAAGGACGGCCCGCTGACGGGCGAGGACGGCATCCGGTTCGGCGATCTCGACAAGAGATATGTGCAGGCGAGCTTTGCGGCACAGTTCGCCGAGGTTGGCGTAGACAGCTTCACCGGGGAGGTGCGCGTCCGCCGGATGCTGGCGGTGGTCGATGCCGGCCGCGTCCTGAACCCGGTGACGGCGCGCAGCCAGGTGATCGGCGCCATGACGATGGGCGTCGGCGCCGCACTGATGGAGGCGCTCGCCATCGACATGCGGCATGGCTGCTTCGTCAACCACGACCTTGGAGGCTACGAGGTGCCGGTCCACGCCGACATTCCGCACCAGGACGTAATCTTCCTCGACCACCCTGATGCAATCTCCTCGCCGATGAAGGCGAAGGGGATCGGCGAAATCGGCCTGTGCGGCGTCGCGGCGGCCGTTGCCAATGCCGTCTACAACGCGACGGGCGTCCGCGTGCGCGACTATCCGATCACGCTCGAAAAGCATCTGGCGAAGCTGCCGCGGATCGCGTGAGCCGGCGCCTCTCGTTGCAGCCGGACAGCGGTGCCGCCGCTCAGTCCGCAGGTCGCGGACGGGCGACGGCACCGTGGCGGTTCTTGGGCCGGACTGGGCCCGTGCTGATCAATCCAAACCGGGCAGTGGCGCCGCCGGGTTGACCAGACCGGCCGCGCGCAGGTCGCGCCAGAAGCCGGTGGGCACCGCTTCCTCCAGCGCTGCATTGTCCTCGGTGATCCGGCTAGGCCGGCTGGCGCCGTGGATGACTGCGGCAACGGCAGGATTGGCAAGCGGGAATTGCAGGCCCGCCGCCTTCATGCTTATACCGTGGCGATCCGCGATAGCCTTGATCCGGGCGACCTTGTCCAGGATTGCGGGCGTGGCGGGCGCGTATTCGAAGTGAGGGCCACCGACCAGGGCTCCCGAACTGTAAGGACCGCCGACGACGATGCCGAGGCCGCGTTCGGCGACCATCGGCATCACGCGCTGGAGTGCGCGGTCATGGTCAAGAAGCGTATAGCGGCCGGCGAGCAGAAAACCGTCAGGGCGCGGACCATCGAGCGCCAGCAGCAGCTCGATCGGTTCGACCCGGTTGACGCCCAGTCCCCAGGCCTTGATCACACCTTCGTCGCGCAGGCGATCGAGCGCCTTGAAGGCTCCATTGCGCGCGTTTTCAAAGACGCCGAGCCATTCGTCACCGTAAAAATCCTGCGCGACATCATGGACCCAGACAATCTCGACATGATCGGTTTGCAAGCGCTTCAGACTATCCTCGAGCGAACGCAGCGTCGCCTCCTCCGAGTAGTCGTTCACGATCCTGTTGGGGCGTCCATACTTGAAGACTTCGCCTTTCTCCCCCAGGTCCCGTGCGCTGACATCTTCTATTTCATCGAGGATGATGCGTCCGACTTTGGTGCTGATGACGTATTCCTCACGCGGCCGCCCGGCGAGCGCCTGGCCCATTCGGATTTCCGCAAGCCCCGCACCGTAAAAGGGTGCATTGTCGAAGTAACGGATGCCGGAATTCCAGGCAGCATCCACGGTCCCGAGCGCTTCGGCTTCGGGAATGTCGCGAAACATATTGCCGAGCGGCGCCGCACCGAAGCCGATCCGGCCGCCGAGCACATCCTTCAGTGTCATGGTTCAATCCCTTGAGGCAGGCGACCCGGACCGGGGCGAGCACCAGCGCGGTGCGATCGGCCAGATCGGCGATCTTCGACGCATAGTTCTGCAAATGCGGCGTCGCGCGGTGCGCCGAGACCTCTGCGCCGTCGCCGTACACCTCATCGAACATAAAGGTATCGACCGGTGTGGCCCATGCCAACCCGCACCGCGATCCGAACGGCGCTCAAGCCGATGACAAGGACTTTCCCCATGCTCATGGTTTCCTCCTGCTGTGTTCTATTCGGCCGGTGAGCGACGGTCTGCGGGCTTGATGCGGCACCTGAGTCTACCGCGCCGGGCTCGGCATGCCGGTCAAGCTTGGTCAAAACCGGTGAATCGTTCCGGACCCGAACTTCTCGCGCCCGACCATCACGCCGTGAGTTGCCCCGTCGACTCTGACCGGCGGATTCACCTCAAATAACCGCGTTTAACACCGGTGCAGAGCCGAAGCGGCCTATCGTGAAGGGCTCGGGAGCGATCCTTTCATGTGAGGGAGCCCAGCCATGATCGGCGCCCAATTGTTGGTGGCAGCGTTGGAGAACGAGGGCGTTCGGGAAATATTCGGCGTACCGGGAGAAGAAATCCTCGAATTCCTCGAAGCGGTGCGCCGGTCGGGCATCCGGCTGATCCTCACGCGGCATGAACAGGCGGCGGCTTTCATGGCCGCGACCCACGGCCGGCTCACCGGCAGGCCGGGCGTCTGCCTTTCGACATTAGGTCCTGGGGCCTTGAATCTCGCTGCCGGGGCCGCGTACGCGCTTCTCGGCGCGATGCCCATGATCATGATCATCGGTCAGAAGGACAGTCCTAGCCGGAGGCAGGGGCGTTATGAAGTCTGCGACACCGTCTCGATGATAATGCCGCTGACCAAAACGGCGTTCCGGATCGTCAGCGCGCCGGCCATTCCGACGACCGTCGGCGAGGCTTTTCGGATTGCGCAGACGGAGCGTCCGGGGCCGGTGATCCTGGAGATGCCGGAGGACATCTCCGCACAGCCTGCTGAACCTGGGCTTCCGCTGGTGACACCCCATGCCGTCGCCATGCCCGTCGCGCCGAGATCGGCCATCGACCGCGCCGCCGACCTGATCATGAAGGCCGAACGCCCGCTCATCATGATCGGCGCGGCGGCGAGCCGGCCGAAGCTGGCGGGACCCTTGTCCGACTGCATCCGGCGGCTTCGCATTCCCTTCTTCGATACGCAGATGGGCAAGGGGGCCGTGTCAGGCGGTTCGGGTCTCTACATGGGTACGGCGGCCCTTTCGTCCCGCGACTATGTACACAAGGCCGCCGATCGGGCCGACCTCATCATCTCGATCGGGCACGATCCGGTCGAGAGGCCGCCATTTCTGGTCGGACCGGCGGGGCCTGGACTCCTTCATATCGGCTATCTTCCGGCGACGCTCGACGATGCCTACCAGCCACAGGTCGAGGTGGTCGGCGATATCGGACCGACCCTCGGGGCGCTGGCTGACCGCCTCCACGGCCGCCTTCCCAATGCCGGCGCTCTGCTCGGTCTCCGCGAGGACATCCTCGGCCGTATCGCCAGCCGCGCGGAGGAGAGCCGGTATCCGATCACGCCCCAGCGGATCGTCCATGACGTACGGCAGGTCATGCCCGAAGACGGCATGGTATGCCTCGACAACGGCATGTTCAGGGTCTGGTTCGCCAGAAACTATCGAACCATGACCGCGAACACTCTCCTTCTCGACAACGCCTTTGCCGCGGTCGGCGCCGGCCTCCCGTCCGCCATGACGGCCGCCTTGATTTTCCCGGAACGGCGGGTGCTGGCCGTCTGCGGCGATGGCGGCTTCATGATGAACTCGCAGGAGATCGAGACCGCGGTCCGCCTCGGCCTCGATCTGGTGGTCCTCATCCTCCAGGACAATGGATACGGCATGGTTCGCTGGGAGCAGGCCATCGACGGTTACCCCGATTTCGGCATGACCTTCGGCAACCCCGATTTCGCCACCTACGCGAAGGCGTTCGGCGTCAAGGGTGTCCGCATCGAGGCCGCCGACAGTCTGGCGCCAGCCCTGGCGGCCGCCTTTGCCGAAGGAGGCGTCCAGATCGTCTGCACGCCTGTCGATTATTCGGAGAACCTCCGCGTGCTGGTCGACGAACTCTGCGGTCAGAACGGGGTATAGATATCCCGGTCCAGGCAGGGATCACGACCCGGGTCAACCCGTCCTGACCGCTGCGGTGAACGCGCTCCGCCCCATGAACATCACGAAGGCGGAGAACGGTCCAAGCAGTCCCGCGAGGACGGACAGCGAAATACCGACGTCTTCCGGGCGCAGGAACACGTAGTCCGTCAGCAGCGCCACCAGCAGCGGCCCCATCGTCAGACCGAGGACGCCGATGACCAGATAGTACAGTGCTGCGGTCTGGCCTTGCAGGCGCGGCGGCGTGACGTCCTGGATGGCCCCGATCATCAGGCCGTTGGGCACGGTGTAGGCGGCCCAGCCGACGGCAAGCAGCACCAGGGCGACGTCGGCATCCGGCGATTGAAAGCCCGCCAGCATCAGGGGACCCACCAGGACCATTGCGGGAAGAGCAATGTCGATGTTGGCGGTCGCCAGACCTTTCCCACGTGCCCAGGAGGCGAGCGCACCACCGGCGATAGCGCCTGATCCGCCCGCTATCAGAATCCCCGATCCGAACCTCAGGCCCGTTTCGGCCGCCGTCCAATCGAACCGGCGCATGAAGAAGGCTGGAGTCCAGGCCAGGAGGCCGAAGGCGACGGCGCAGTAAAGCGCTATGGCCGTGTACTGACACAGGAAGAAGCGGCGATGAGCGGAGAGGCAGCGGACCAGCGTCACACCGGAGGCGTGAAGCCCGGTTGTCGGGGCCGGGACGCGGCGTCTCGGCTCGCTGAGCGCCGCGGCGAGCAACGGTACGATCAGCCCGCCCAGGCCGACGATGATGAAGGTAGCCTGCCAGGAGCGAACCGCGCCGAAGACCGGCAATTCGACCACCGGCGAGCGGGCTACGACCTGAATGACGGCGCCGCCGCATATCAAAGCCAGACCCGAGCCAGCCGACGCTGCACTGACATAGACTCCAAGCGGGAGGGAACGCTTCTCGGGCGGAAAGCAGTCGCCGATCATCGAAACGGCGGCCGGTGACAGCGGCGCCTCCCCGGCGCCTACGCCGATCCGGGCTAGAAACAACTGCCAGAACGATCCCGCGAGCCCGCAGGCTGCCGTCGAGAGACACCAGACCGCCGACGCGGCGGCGACGATCCACTTGCGGGAAGCGCTATCGGCCAGCCAGCCGAACGGCAGCATCATGGCCGAATAGAAGATGCTGAACGCCAATCCCTGTAGCAGCGACAACTGGGTGTCGCTCAAACCCAGCTCCAGCCTGATCGGTTCGACCAGCAAGCTGATGATCATCCGGTCGACGAAGGAAATCGTGTAGGCGAGGGTCAGGACCAGAACCGTCGCCCAGGAGCGGGTAAGGGACGGCGATACATCGTTAAGCGGCGTCACTGTTCCATTCCGTTGACTGTTGTCACGTGACGCGATCACTCGTTTGCCGGCATTCGGAGAGGACAAGCGCCACCCGCATCTTGAGAGTCGCCGCACCGATCTCTTGGGCTTCCCGGATCGCACGCGTCAGCAGCCGCTCCGCCTCATAGGGTTTGCCCGCGTGCAGGTGAGCTAGTCCTTCGACGCGCATAACCTCCGCCAAGCACCATTTTTCCCCCTGCGTTTGGACTCGAGATCGTGCCTCCGCCAGTGCGGTCCTTGCCTCGTCGATCTCGCCGATGGAGAGGTGAGCCTCGGCCAGCATGCTGTAATACATCGGAGCGCGCAGCACGAACCCCCCGGCGACAAGTTCTTCAAGTCTTGCCTTCATCTCGGCGACACCGCCGGCTTCTCTCCGCTTGGCCCGCAAGGCGCTCTTGAAGAAGCGGTTCACGGGTCCCCAGATCGCGATGTCCTCCCGCCGGCCGTTCTCCTCGAGCATGGCTTGGAATTTCGCCGCGCTGCGAAGATCCCCCGACCACAAGGCGATCGGCAGGGCGCCGAGTGCCAGCGCGTTGGAGTGTGACACAATGTGCCCGATGGCTTCCGCCCGTGCGACCGCCTCTTGGGCGACCTGTGCTGCCCGGTCCGGCTCACCGGTCAGCCAGAGGAGGAATGCGAACGAGTTGTTGATCGCAACGACCCGGTCCAACTGGAACCGTGCGACGCGCGCCCGCTCCCTGGGTTTCCGGTAACTGGCGGCAAGCCTCTCCAGCCTTTGCCTGGCGCTGTCGAGCCGTCCGACATAGATCTCCGCCATGGCCAGCGTTCGTTCGCCTTCGGGCAGCGCGGACCAATCGGCGTGAGCTTCCGCGATTTCCATGAACTGGTCGAGCCGGCTGATCGCCTCATGCGGACGGCCGGTGAAGAGGAGATATATCGCCAGCCCCCACAAACCCCTGAGTTGGAAATCCAGGCTTCCCGCCTCGACACCCAGCCTGTTGCAGTCGAGCCAGGCTGTTTCAGCCTCGGCCACAAGGTGCTGCGCGAAGTTCATTCCCGACGCGCGGGAAGCGGTGAGCTTCATTTTGAGTTCCGGCGGACAGCCGCCGATCTCCTGAACCGCACGCAGAGCGGTGTCGACCCGCGAGCGGGCCTCGCAGACCGACGACATTTCGTCCCACAAGGGGATCGCGGCGGCGGTCAGCCTGATGCCAAGGGTCCTGTCTCCGCCGGGGCCGAACGCCCAGGACAGGGCCTTTCGCAAGTCGTCGATTCTGCCCGCGTAATCGGCCATCCAAACGTGCTTGTCACGCCACGACCATTCCACGTCAGCCTGTTCGAACATCGATAGAATGTGCCGGGCATAGCGCCCTATGGCTTGACCGTGCTCGCCCATGGCCTCCAATCGTTCGGCGGCATAGGCACGCGTGCTCTCGAGCAGCCGGTAACGGAGCGTGCCGTCGTGATACTCCACCGCTACGAGAGACCTTGCCGTCAGCCGTTCGAGCACGCCGACCGCTCGCGGCGAGCCTGGGCCTAGAGCCTCCGAGATCGCAACCGCGTCCTTTAAATAAAACACGCCGGCGAAGATGGAGAGCAATCTGAGGAGCGTCGCCTCATCCTCCGAGAGGAGCCGGTAGCTCCAGTCGAGCGTGGCCTGGAGGGTTTGCTGGCGCAGCGGCGCATCTCGCGGACCATTGCTCAGCAGCCGGAATCTCTGCTCGAGCATGGTCAGCATTGCCGGAACGCCGAAGGCAAGCGTCTTGCTTGCCGCCAGCTCGATCGCCAGGGCGATGCCGTCCAGATGCTGGCAGATAAGCGTTACGAGCGGCGCGTCGGCGTCCTCCAGGCGGTACTCGCCCCGCTCGCCCGCGCGGGTGACGAACAACTGGATGGCTGGATATTCCAGGGCTTGCCGGGCGGTTATACCCCGGCTCTCATCCGGGACATCGAGCGTCGGCAGGTAATGCACGAGTTCCGGTTCCGTCCTGAGCGGCTCGCGGCTGGTCGCCAGAACAGTGACTTCCGGCAGGGCGGCCAGGAGCCGATCGACGGCTGCGGCGGCTGTCGACAGCAGATGCTCGCAATTGTCGAGTATCAGCAGCGTACGCCGGCCATGCAGGATATCAATGATCCCCGAAAGCGGATCGTCGGAGCTTTGCCGGGCACCCACGGATGCCGCGATCGCCGTGGTCACATATTGCGGGTCGCCGACCGTCGACAGGTCGATGAAGTAGATCCCATCCTTGTACTCCGCCGTGACCTGATGGGCGACAGCGATGGCGACAGTCGTCTTTCCAACACCGCCGGGACCGGCGATGGTGACGCACCGGGCGCTGATAAGCGACGTGGCGAGAGCGGCGATCTCATCCGACCTGCCGATTACGAGAGACGTTTTCGGCAGAGTCCTGTTATTCGGACAGGCTGGCCAGATGGGAGCGGGCTGCGTGACCGGTTCGATTCCGACGGGCATGACGAATCGGTAGCCACGGCCCGGAACGGTCGCGATAAAGGAAACGTCGGCCTCGGCTCCTGAGAGAACGCGGCGGAGTGCTGCAACATTCACCTTCAAATTGCTTTCATGGACGAAAGTATCCGGCCAAACGAACTGCATCAGGTCCGTCTTGCTGACCATTTCACCGGATCGGCGCGCAAGCAGCGTCAAAATGTCGAGTGCTCTCGCCCCGATGCGAACTGGCACACCGTCACGAACCAGAAGCTGCCTGCTGGGGAACAGCCGAAACGAGCCGAATGCATAGGCGCTGTCATCGGGTTCGGTGGTTCGTAATCCCATGTCCTGCAAACCCTTAGCTTTGCAAAGAGCTGGCCGAAACTTCCTGCCACGGCAGCAATGCGCGACTCGTTCTTCGAACGCCGACGCTGCTTAAGATACAGGATGTGAAACATGCCTGATTGACCAGTCATGCGCAAGCATACGACCTGGACGGTTGCGTCAGGTCTCGCGCCAGATCCTGATCGGAGGCACAGATCAGCCCTGGTGAGCGGTGTCGTCGTCAGGCGACGGCGAGCATATCGCGAAGGGCTGCGACCCTCTGGACATAGATCGCCCGTCGCCGGGCCGCGGGCACGTGCTCCTTGCGCCGGGTGGCCGGTCGGAGGAAGTCGCGCACCTCGTCATGAGCCCGGCAGAAGCGGAAGGCGCTGGTATGGGTCTGGAAGCCTCGCATTGGCTGGTAGCGTCCTTTCACCGCTCGGTGATCTTGCTCCAAATGGTTGTTTAAGTACTTTGAAGTACGATGTTCGAGGTCATCGCAGAAGACCTCGTCGGTTCTGTCAGCTCTCGGGGCAGCTTGCCGAGAGCGCCCGCAAGGGATAGT
>NZ_AVFL01000050.1 GCF_000576635.1 Skermanella stibiiresistens SB22 | reverse complement strand
GCGCCGCGGCGCGAGGACCCGGAGATCAGATCGCCCTTGGCGGGGACCCTCTATTTCTCCCCGTCGCCCGGCGAAGCCGACTTCGTCACGGTCGGCCAAGTGGTGGAGGTTGGCGCCACCCTCTGCGTCATCGAGGCCATGAAGGTCTTCAACGAGGTCAAGGCCGAGCGCGCTGGGACCGTCGAGGCCCTGCTCGTCACCTCGGGCGACGACGTCGACGCCGGCCAGCCGATCCTGCGGGTCGCGTGATCCGATGTTCAAAACGGTCCTGATCGCCAACCGCGGGGAGATCGCGCTCCGCATCCAGCGCGCCTGCCGGACCCTCGGTCTCCGCACGGTCGCCATCCATTCCGAAGCCGACCGGGACGCCATCCACGTCCGCGAGGCCGATGTCGCCCTCTGCGTCGGACCGGCGCCGGCGGCCAGGAGTTATCTCGACGCCTCCGCGATCCTGCTGGCCGCGAAGGCGACGGGAGCGGAGGCGATCCATCCAGGATATGGGTTCCTGTCGGAGAATGCTGATTTCGCCGACCGTGTCGAACGGGCGGGCCTCACCTTCATCGGACCGAGCGCCGCCTGCATCCGGACCATGGGCGACAAGGTCGCCGCCAAGCGCGCCATGCGAGAGGCGGGCGTTCCCTGTGTGCCGGGACCCGATGGGGCGCTTCCCGACGATCCCGGGGCCGTCCAAGGGATCGCGGCGGAGATCGGATACCCGGTCATCCTCAAGGCGGCGGGCGGTGGCGGCGGACGCGGCATGCGGATCGTCACCCACGAGGACGGTCTCGCCGACGCGCTGGCGCTGACCCGCGAGGAGGCGCGCCGCGCCTTCGGCAACGCCGCGATCTACGCCGAGAAATTCCTCGAACATCCTCGCCATGTCGAGATCCAGGTCATCGCGGACGGCCAAGGCACCGCGCTATGGCTTGGCAGCCGCGACTGCTCGCTCCAGCGCCGTCATCAGAAGGTGCTGGAGGAGGCGCCCGCCCCGGATCTGCCGGACTGTTTGGTGGCCGATGTCGGCGCCCGCTGCGCCGAGGCGTGCCGGCGGATCGGCTACCGAGGGGTCGGCACCTTCGAGTTCCTGGTCGAGGACGGCGTCTTCTCCTTCATCGAGATGAACACCCGCGTCCAGGTCGAGCATCCGGTCACCGAGATGACGACCGGCATCGACATCGTCGCGGAGGGGATCCGGGTCGCCCAGGGCGAACCGCTCGCCCTGTCCCAGGCGGACATCGCCTGCCGTGGCCACGCGTTCGAATGCCGGATCAACGCCGAGGACCCGGAAACCTTCGCCCCGTCGCCCGGCCGCGTCACCCGCTGGGAGATCCCCGGCGGCCCCGGCGTGCGCGTCGATAGCCACATGGCGTCCGGAACCGTCGTGCCGCCGTACTACGACTCGCTCATTGGCAAGCTGATCGTGCAGGGCGCGACGCGCCGAGAGGCCCTGGCGCGTCTGCGCGTGGCGCTTGCCGAGATGCGGGTGGAGGGTATCGCGACCAACCTGTCCCTGCATCGCCGCATCGTCTCGGACGAGCGTTTCTCGGCTGGCCCCGTCGATATCCATTACCTGGAAACCATCCTGTCCAGCGGAGACCCAGCTTGAACGCCGGCGACCCCCACGTCAGCCGCCTCGGTACCAGCGCGCTCCTGTTCGAGGCGCCGGGCGAAACCGACCTGCCGACGCAACGCCGCATCTGGTCGCTGGCGCGCGAGGCCGAAACCTGGCCGGAGGTGCGCGAGGCGGTGCCGGGCGTCAACAACCTCCTGCTCAGCTTCGGCAAGCCGCCGGACCGGATCACGGCGCTGGAGACGCGTCTCGTCGCGGCCTGGCGGGAGGCGGCGCCGTTGCCGCTGGACGGCCGCGTCTTCGAACTGCCGGTCGTCTACGGCGGCGCCGGGGGCCCCCACATGGCGGATGTCGTGGAACACACCAAACTCTCCCCGGACGAGATCGCCGCGATCCACAGCGCGCCCGTCTACCCGGTCTACGCGGTCGGCAGCCATCCGGGATACTGCTATCTCGGCGGCATGGACACGCGCATCGCCACGCCGCGGCGGAAGGTGCCGGTCCTCAGGCTGCCCGGCGGCTCCGTCTCGATCGGCGGCGCGCAGACGGGTGTCTCGGCCTCGGATGGGCCCAGCGGCTGGAACACGATCGGAAGCACCTGCATGCGCTTCTTCGACGCGACCCGGGATCCACCCGCCTTGCTCCAGCCGGGAGACAGCATCGTGTTCAAGATCGCGGGAGTGCTTCGATGATCGAGATCCTCTCCGAAAGCGGGCTGGCGACCGTGCAGGACCTTGGCCGCTCCGGCGCGCTGCGTTGGGGTGTCGGCACGGCGGGAGCGATGGACGGGATGGCACTCGCCTGCGGCAACCTGCTGCTCGGCAACGAGGAGGGAGCCGCCGCGATCGAGGCCCAGGTCTTCCCCTTCGAGGTCAGGTTCGAGACGGATGGCGCCTTCGCGATCACCGGCGCCGACTGTTCCGCGACGCTCGATGGCGATCCGCTGCCCCCATGGTCGGCGGCCTGGGCGGTGGCCGGCGCCGTGCTGCGCCTTGGCCTTCCGGCACCCGGCCGCTGGCGGGGCGCCCGGGCCTATCTCTGCGTCGAGGGCGGGATCGATGTCCCCGCCGTCCTCGGATCGCGCAGTACCCAACTGCGCGGTGCGATCGGCGGGTTCGAGGGCCGCGCCTTGCGGCGGGGCGACAGGATGCGGTCGGCGCCGCCCGCTTCCGGCGCTCCTGGCGTGGCCGAGGTCGGGGTGGTTCCCCCGGTGATCGCACTCCCGCTCGATGTCGATGGCCACATCGCCGTGCGCGTCCTGCCGGCGGCCGAGTACGACCGCTTCAAACCTGCCTCCCACCGCGCGTTCTGGTCCGAGCCCTGGAAGGTGACGCCGCACAGCGACCGCTACGGCTTCCGGTTGGCGGGACCGGCCCTGGAAACGCTGGCGCCGTTGGAGATGCGATCCCATGGGATCGTGCCGGGAGTCATCCAGGTTCCCCCCGGCGGTCAGCCGATCGTCCAGATGTGCGACGCCCAGCCGTCCGGCGGCTACCCGAAGATTGGAACCGTGATCGAGGCCGACCTGTGGCGGCTCGGCCAAGCACCGATCGGCGGCTCCGTCCGCTTCGTGGAGACGGCCTGGGACGACGCCCTGGCGGCGCTCGACGGGAACCGGCGCTGGCTCGACGAGGCGCGCCGCCTGCTCGACCTTCACCGCACGCGGAGCACCGCCCGATGACGTCGCCACTCGATCACGTCGCCGACATCGCGGCTTGGTTCGCGGCGACGGACCTGGACATCCTGGAACTGACGGGACCGGCCGGATACTTGCGGCTCCATCGCGGCGGCGACCCCGTCATCGGGACCGAACCGCCGCGCGAGCCGACTGCCGGGATCGAAGCGCAAACCCTGCCGTCGCCGGGTTTCGGCCACTTCCTCCACGCTCATCCCCTCCGCGAAACGCCCATGGTCGAGCCGGACGAGCGCGTGGCGGCCGGACGATTGCTGGGGTTCCTGAGGGTCGGCGTCCTGCTGGTCCCGGTCCGAGCCCAGCGCCCTGGCGTCATCTCCGCCATCCTGGCCGCCGATGGGGCGCTCGTCGGGTACGGCGACCCGCTGTTCCAGTTTTCATCCCAGTCTTGAGGAGCCCGCCGATGGAGATCGATCTCAACGCCGACCTTGGCGAGGGTTTCGGGCCCTGGCGCATGGGAGACGACGAGGCGCTGCTCGATGTCCTGTCATCGGCCAACATCGCCTGTGGCTTCCACGCCGGTGATCCGGTGATCATGGAGCGGACGGTGGAATCGGCGCTGGCGAAGGGTGTAGATGTCGGCGCCCATGTCGGCTTCCCCGACCTTCAGGGTTTCGGCCGGCGGGTCATGCGGATCGACCCTGGCGAAATCGCCGCCATGGTCACATACCAGCTGGGGGCGCTCGCCGGCATCGCCCGGTCGGTTGGCCACCGCATGACGCATATGAGCTTCCACGGCGCGCTGGGGAACATGACGGCGGCCGATGACGCCCTGGCCGACCGGCTGGTGGAGGCGGTGGCGCGTTTCGATCGGGATCTGATCATCGTCTCATCGACCAGCCACGCGATCGAAACCGCCGCCGCGTGTCACGGTCTCCGGGTGGCGACCACGTTCCTGGCGGATCGCGCCTGCGACGCTGCGGGACTGCTGGTGCCGCGCGGCTTGCCGGGCGCCGTGATCCATGACGAGGCCATGGTGCTCCAGCGGGTTCGCCGCCTGCTCCGGGAAGGCATCGTGCTGGCCCATGACGGGCAACCCCTGGCGATGCGCCCGGACAGCATCCTGGTCCATGGCGACACGCCCGGCGCCGTGTCGCTGGCGCGCGCCATCCGGCGGGAGATCGAGGCCGCCGATGGCCGGGTGGTGCCCGTCTCCCGGATGGCCGCCTTCCAAGTGGCGACCTGACCGCCCGATTATCCATAAGACGGCCTTATCTCCACAAAGCCAATCCATCTTGGCGGCCGGTCGACGACATCGGTTAACGTTTCTTCATCAAAACAGGGTGTCCCATGCCTTTCTCCGATTACAAGACCGCCCTCGTCACAGGCGCCTCGTCAGGGATTGGCGCGGCCGTGGTCGAACGGTTCCGCCGCGAGGGGCTGGAGGTTCACGCCCTGGCGCGCGGCGCCGCCGCCCTCGCCGACCTGGCCGAGCGGACCGGATGCGTCGCCCACGCGATCGACGTCACCGACACGGCGGCCCTCGCCCGTCTGGCGGGGGAGGTCGAGTTCGACATCCTGGTCAACAACGCGGGTGTCGACCGGCCGAAGTCCTTCCTCAACGCCGATGATGGCGACATCGACCTGCTGATCGACGTCAACCTGCGCGCGGTGCTCCATCTCTGCCGTCTGATCGTGCCGGGCATGGTGGCGCGCGACCGGGGCCACGTCGTCAACATCTCGTCGATCGCCGGCGCCTATAACTTCGGCGGCAATTCCACCTACCATGCCACCAAGGCGGCGGTCAGCATGCTGTCCCGGCAACTGCGCGTCGACGCCTTCAGCCGGCGCGTGCGGGTGACGGAGATCTGTCCGGGCCGGGTCGCGACCGACATCTTCGCGCATGTCCACGGCGACAGCCCCGAGATCCGCGAGCGCTTCCTCGACGGGTTCGAACTGCCGGAAGCCAACGACATCGCGGAGGCCATCGCCTTCGCGGTCGCGGCCCCCGTCGCGGTCAACATCGGCCACATGGAGATCACGCCGACCTTGCAGGTTCCCGGTGGCTTGTCGACGGCGCGGGCGCCCGAATGGGGCGCCAAGCCCACCCCGTCCACCTGAGGCCGGTCATGCAAGATTTCGATCTCGTCGCGGTCCTGACCAACCCGGAATTCCGCGCCATGCTGCTGGGAGGTCTCGTGATGACCTTCGTCGTCGCGGTCGGTTCCTGGTGTCTCGCGATGGGATTGGCCATCACGCTTCTCGTCGTCCGCCTGGTGCCGGGCCGCGTCACGGAATGGCTGGTCGGCACCTATGTCGCCTATCACCGCAACGTCCCGACGCTCGTTCAGCTGATGCTGTGGTATTTCGGGATTTCGAGCCTGCTGCCCGATGGCCTGCAAATGTTCCTGACGGACAACAACGGCGAGGCCGTCTTCGCGATCGTCGCTCTCGGCCTCTGCCAAGCCGCCTATTTCAGCGAGGATCTCCGATCCGGCCTCCGCGCGGTGCCGCCGGGTCAGACGGAGGCGGCGCGGGCCCTTGGCCATGGCTTCATCGGAACCATGCGCCACGTGCTGATGCCGCAGGCGCTGCGCAACGCCTTGCCATCGCTGATCAATCACAGCGTATCGCTTTTCAAGAACAGCAGTCTGGCCATGGCGATCGGCGTCGCGGAACTCACTCACGCGGTGAAGGAGGTCGAGAACCAGAGTTTCCAGACCTTCGAAATCTACCTGATCGCGACCATCGCCTATCTGGTCTGCTCGCTCGCCATCATGGCGGTCGGCGCGGTCTTGAGCCGTCAAGCGGCCATCGCGGGAGCACGCTGAGCCATGCTGCTGGACCTTGTCGACATCATCCGCGAAAACTGGCTCCTCCTGCTGATCGGCCAGTATCCCAACGGCCCGCTGGGCGGCTTCGCGGCGACGCTGATCCTCTCGGTGCTGAGCATCGCGCTGGCCTTCCCGCTCAGCGTGCTGATCGCCTTCGCGCGGTTCTCGACCAATCCCTTGCTGCTGTGGCCGGCGACGGTGTTGGTCTATGTGGCGCGGGGCGTGCCGCTGCTGATGCTGATCCTGTGGGTCTATTTCATGGTCCCGCTGCTGATCGGCGCGAACGTCCCGGGCTTCGTCACGATGCTCGTCACGCTGGTGATCTACGAGGGCGCTTTCCTGAGCGAGGTGGTCAGGGGAGGGATCGTGGCGCTGGGCCGGGGACAGGTGGAAACGGCCCGCGCGCTGGGCCACGGCTATTTCGGCGCGATGATCCACATCATCCTGCCCCAGGCGCTCTATAACGTGATGCCCAGCATCCTCAGCCAGTTCGTCTCGGCCATCAAGGAAACGACGCTGGGCTATGTCATCAACGTGCCGGAACTCACCTTCGCGGCCAACCAAGTCAACAATCAACTGCTGACCAAGCCTTTCGAAGTCTTCTTCCTGCTGGCGATCATTTATTTCCTGGTCTGCTGGACCCTGACCCGGGCCGCCTTGGTGCTGGAGCGCCGCATCGCCCACAAACGCGCCGGCATGCCGGGCGTCGCCCTCTCCTTGAACCCGCAAATGCCGGTGCCCGAGCCATGACCCAGGAAACCCCGACAGCCAAGGTGGAACCCATGATCCGGTTCTCCAACGTCAACAAGAACTATGGCGGCTTCCAAGCCCTGGTCGACATCAACGCCGAGGTCGCGCGGGGCGAGGTCGTCGTGGTCTGCGGGCCATCGGGCTCCGGCAAGTCCACCCTGATCCGCACCGTCAACCGGCTGGAGGAGATCCATTCCGGCACGATCACCTTCGATGGGCGGAGCGTTCATGGGAAGATGCGTGGATCGGAACTCAACCACCTGCGCAGCCGCATCGGCTTCGTGTTCCAGAGCTTCAACCTGTTCCCCCACCTGTCTGCGCTGGAGAACGTGACCATCTCGCCGGTCAAGGTGAATGGCGTCGATCGGGAACAGGCCCGCGACCGGGCCATGCGGCTGCTCGACCGGGTTGGCCTATCGGCCAAGGCGAACGCCTATCCGGCGCAGCTTTCGGGTGGCCAGCAGCAGCGCGTGGCCATCGCCCGCGCGCTCGCCATGGAACCGCCCGCCATGCTGTTCGACGAACCCACCAGCGCGCTCGACCCCGAGATGGTGGGCGAGGTCCTGGCCGTCATGCGCGGCTTGGCCGCCGATGGCATGACCATGATGTGCGTCACCCACGAGATGGGGTTCGCCCGCGAGGTCGCCGACCGCGTCTGGTTCATGGACGCCGGCCAGATCCTCGAAACGGCGGAACCCAGCGTCTTCTTCGGCGACCCCCAGCACGCCCGAGCCCAACGGTTCTTGTCCGACCTGCGGCACTGATCCACGCGTCACCCTCCCAAGGAGATCCGATATGGCATTCAAGACCTTGAGTCTCGCCCTGACCGTGGCCGCGACCGCGGCCACGTCCATGTCCATGTACACGTCGGCCAGCGCCGACCAGCTCGACGACATCATGGCCCGGAAGGAGTTGCGCTGCGGCACCTTCGCCGATGTGCCGCCCTTCGCGGCGCCGGACACGAAGACGCGTGAGATGGTCGGTTTCGACGTCGATCTCTGTGGCGCCATCGCCAAGCGCTGGGGCGTCACCCCGGTGATCACCCCGCTCTCGGTCGAGGCGCGCGTCCCGGAGGTGAAGCTTGGCCGTGTCGACCTGACGATCGCCAATCTGGCCTACACGCGCGGTCGGGCCGAGCAGATCCAGTTCAGCGATCCGTACTACCTCGCGAAGGAGATGCTGGCGGTCAAGGCCAGCGATCCGGCCACGTCTAAGGCGGATTTCAAAGGCAAGCGCCTCGCGTCCACCAAGGGCTCCACCTCCGAGATGTCGATCAAGATGAACGGCTCCGAGCCGTTGACATTCCAGGACACCGGGTCGGCCTTCATGGCGGTCCAGCAGAACAAGGCGCGCGGCATCGTCGCCAACACGATGACGATCACGAAGCTCGTCAACGAATCGAAGACGAAGGGCGTCGAGCTCAAGATGATCGACGAGCCGATGGTCTTCCAGCCGATCGGCATCGGCATGCGGAAGGACGAGCCCGCCCTGCTCGCCAAGGTCAACGAGACGCTCCGCGCGATGGATGCCGCCGACGAGATCAATCAGGCTTGGAACAAGTGGCTCGGGCCTGACACCGAGTTCAAGATGACCCGCACCGACAAGGTGGTGTCGCTCGGCGAACTTAAGTTCGAGGCGATGCCATAAAACCATTTATTCTAACGGGTTAGCCCATTGATAGGTCTTCCTTGCGGTGCATCAAGCGAGCGTTATCCACCTAACGTTCGGAACGGCAATGTCACGGAAACCGTGGCGCTCCATCAGCGACGACGATAACCTACCTGGATGCATCCGATCTCGTGGGCCCGTCATAAGTTCCCGCCGACCGTCATTCGGCATGCCGTATGGCTTTATCCTCGGTTCACGCTGAGCTACCGGGACGTTGAGGACTTGCTGGCCGAGCGGGGACTGGATGTTTCGTACGAAATGGTCCGACGCTGGGTCGGCAAGTTCGGCCCGGCGGTCGCGCGGAACCTCCGGCGACGGCGGTGCGAGCCCAGTGCTCGCTGGCATCTCGATGAGATGGTGGTGTGCGTTGCCGGCAAGCGGATGTACCTGTGGCGGGCGGTTGACGATGAGGGCGAGGTGCTGGAGGTCCTGATCCAGCGCTGGCGGAACAAGGCCGCGGCCCGAAAGCTCATCCGCGAGCCGCTCAAGAAACACGGCTTCGTTCCGACCCGGATCACGACCGACAAGCCGCGCTCCCACGGGGCCGCGCCCAAGGAGATCGGCGTGAGCGCCGACCATGAACGAGGCGTCCTCCGGAACAATCGGGCCGAGGTTCCCCACCAACCACTCCTCCGACGGGAACGGAAGATGCGGCGCTTCAAGTCGCCCGGTTCCACCCAGCGCTTCGTCCCCATGCTTGCCGCCACCCACAACACTTTCAACGTCCAACGCCATCTGATTTCCCGCCGAACCTCGCGCGCCTTCCGGGCGCGGGCCATGGCCGAGTGGATTGCCGCGATCGCCGCCTGAACCAGTCGATGATTCCCGGCCCTCTGCGCGTCGGGTCACTTCGCGTGACAAAGCCCTTACGCGGCTTGCCCACCGGCCGTTTGACACTGGATGAAATTCTGATCGAACGGCATGTCATCGCCATTGACCAATGCGCCATACCGCGCTCCCCAAGGCTCACAACACCACCGTCAAAAAATCCACACGCCGTCAAGCTGCGGCGTCCAATGTGACCGAGGTTCGCCGCACCTTCATCCTGCGGCGGCCCGCTCTCCATCTGGGGCGCTTGGTGTTCCTCGAAAGTTTTACCGCTATACGTGAAATTATGATTATCGTAGGTGTCAGTTCGACTAGGGCAAGGCGGGCGGCATTTCAACTGTCGATTTTCCCGGATTGCTGGACTCGAACCGCAATTGGTGGACGGCTTCCGCCATCCACACCGTCCGCAGAATCTCCTCCAGGAACGCATTTACCTCACGCCAGTATGGTTGGCGACCTGAGGCGGTCGCGGAGGAATCTTTCACATAAGATCCAGTCCGACGATGCGTCTTTTCAAACGTGCCCACGAACAGGAACTGTGGTACGTCCGCCTGAACCCCAGGTTAGCAATTACGCTGCCACAGACCGCATTTCACGGGAAAAAGACACTATTTAACTTCGAAAATCATGCCATTGAATTTCAATATAACATTGGTTATGAGGTTAACAGTATTCATATTCCTCTTCATTTGGCAATAGGATTAAAGTTCTGCGTGCAACATTGTCAAAAAATTAACGTATCTTGTGTTGAAATGTATTTCATTACGCTGTATTCAATGGTGTATTCTGGAATTTAAGATCCTCGTCCTTACTAAGACCGTTTTTACTGGATAATTATAAAATAGGCCGCAATAACGATCCATACCTAAAATCTGATGCTCAATGCGACAGTGATGCGTGCTTCCTAAAGAAATACTGAAAATAATGGAGCGAAAAATGGCAAATAACTCAAGCAGCAACCGTAACTCTTTGATATCGGAGGCAACCCATCTTCAATTGGAGATGCCACAACATTCTTGTCAACAGCCATCTTTTAATATTCTAAATTGCTACAACGAAATATTTTCATCGTCAATCGCGACATCTCAGGAAATGTGTGAAGCCTGTTTCCGGATTCGCTTTCAAACTTACTGCATCGACAACGGGTTCGAAGATCCGGCCAGTAGGCCCGACGGGCTCGAGCGGGACGAGTTCGACAGCCATTCCGTTCACTCCATCCTGACCCACAACGCGACGGGCGACGCGATCGGCACGGTGCGGCTGGTTCTGCCCGATCAGGATGGCTGGCGTCGCGCCTTGCCGATACAGCGTGTCGCCAGCGCCTTGGTCACCGACCGTACCGCTCCCTTCCCGATCATGCGCACGGCCGAGATTTCCCGCTTCTCGATTGTCAAGAGTTTCCGCAATTACGTTCCCGATCGAGGATTCGAGGCGCGGCTCTCGTCCGATGAGTGGCGCAAGATACTGATCCATCTACCGCTTGGCCTCATCAAATCCTGTGTCGAGATGAGCGCGCGTGAGGAAATGTCCCATTGGGCCGCCGTCATGGAGCCGGCGTTGCTCCGTCTGTTGACGCGGTTGGGCATTCATTTCAACCCGCTCGGATCGCTGGTGGAGCATCACGGTCGGCGCCAGCCTTGCTGGACCGATGTGGGTACGATGCTGGACCGTGTACATGCCGAGAGACCAGACGTCTGGAACGTGATCACCGACGGTGGCGAACTCTGGCCTCAATCGGGAAACGGAACGTTTGAGAACTTGGCGCGACATCGTGAGTCAACGACAAAACCCTCCCGCCAGGGAGGGGTGGATGAATTCCGCCCGGTGCCATGATCCGCGGCGGCCCGCGCACGGAGGATGGACGACAGGTCCCGAAGAGGGCGACCTGGGTTGGGGGGCCTGGGCTGGCCCGGCGAACGAACTCCTCGGCAAGCCAGGTTCGTGGAACGGTTCCCGAGCGTCGGGCCGCATCTTCGACCCTGGACCAGAAGGCGACGTTCGATGGGTTGGGATGCTCGAAATGAAATTCGCGTTGGTTTCAGATCTGCACGTCGATCGGTATCCCGACAATCAGCCGCTGGACTGGCTGGTCGTGCGGACATGGAGCGGCACTGGCACCCTGGTGATCGTCGGTAACGTGTCGGACTGTCTCCAGCGAACCATGCGGGAGATCCTGATGGCCCGGCGGGCGTTCGACACCGTGATCTTTGTCGAAGGCCCATGCGAGTATGATGGCGGGCACTTGATAGCGGAAACTGTCGAACAACTGCGGAGTTTCGCGGAGCGTCATGATGGCATCCACTATCTGGGAACAGGTCCCGGCATCGTGATAGATCAGACGCTCGTGTGCGGCATCGCCACCAGGAGCCACCTCGACATGCGCGTCGTCGATGGCGGGCAGGGACGGGATGACCGATCCGTGGACCATGTCGTGCTGCTGGCCCAGCGGGTGAGAGACGCGGCGGCTGACCCCCATATCCGCGAAGTCATGATTGTCACCCATATGGCCCCACATGCCGACGCCATCGCTTTCACCGACGATCCCCTGCGGGACCTGGAAAGGGAAGCCGCGTGCACCGCCGCCCTGACGCCGATCTGGTCGGACTGTCTGGACGGCGGGAAGCTGACCACATGGTGCTTCGGCCATTCCCGTCTATACCAGGACTTCACCGACGAGGGTGTTCGGTTCATCAGCAATCCGCGCGGGTATCGGGGAAACCTTGGAGACAATCCCTATACCGTGCGGGTGGTGGATACGTCCACTCTCACGGACGAGGGCTTCGGAGGCAGCAGACAAGTATACGGGTGAGTTGTCGATCGTGTCGCCGGACGTGGGTTGGCGGATCGGCGCGGTTCCGGGGTTTATCGATCAGGTCGATTTCTGCCGGGAACCCGCGACCATGCGGCGCGATGTCTGCCGGGTGTGGAACCGGATGATCGACGAAGTCGCGGCATGGCCGCCGACACGGCTTGCCTCGCCACGCTCCTACCGATTCCCGGCCGAGGTGATCGGCTACGCGGTCTGGTTTTATTTCCAGTTCCCGTTGAGCCTGCGGATGTTCGAGGAGATGCTGGCGCCGCGCGGCGTTGCGGTCAGCCATGAGACGGTGCGGCGGTGGGGCCCAGGGTTCGGCCGGGAGATCGCCGACGGCATCCGCGATCGGCGCTTGGCGCGAGGAGACTAGTGGCACATGGAGGCGTTGGCGCAGGGAGGCAGGGATGAACGAGTTGCCAGCAGATTGGGCAGCCCAGTTGAACGGCTTCCTCTTCCTTCCCGCGGACTGGTCAGCCCCCGACATGCCGAACAAACACAATGACGCCCAGCGCCATCATATCCCGAAAATGAAGTTCAAAGTGACGAACTGGTCGGCCTATGAGGCCGATTTGCGGCGGCGTGGCAGCCTGACACTGTGGATCAGCGATGAAGCCATCGCAGCCTGGAGGGCAGCGCCACGGAAAACGCCCGGCGGTCAGGCGCGCTATTCGCAGACAGCGATCGAGACAGCACTCATGGTCAGGCTGGTGTTTCACCAGCCGCTGCGCCAGACGAAGGGGATACTCGGATCGCCGCTGGACCTCATGGGCATTGACCTGCCGGTTCCCGATCACACGACAATCAGCCGATGGGTGGCACAGCTGACGCCGGCGCCGCGGACTGCCCTGCCGGATGGCGCGGTCATTCTGATGATTGATGGCACCGGTCTGAAAGTCGCCGGCGCCGGCGAGTGGCATTGCTACAAGCATGGCATGCGGGGGCGGTGCACTTGGCGCAAGCTCCACCTGGCGGTCGACGCGGCGACCAACACCATCGTCGCCGCAACCCTGACGAACAGCAGCGAGAGCGATGCCGGTCAGGTCGGGCCGCTGCTGGACCAGACTGACGAGCCGCTCGCCGCTGTCATTGCCGACAGCGCCTACGACCAGGATCGGGTTTACGATGGTGTGGACGAGCACTCCGCGGAAGCTGCGGTTGTCGTGCCGCCACGCTCGAAGGTCGTGCTCAGCCCATCGGCCGAAACCGATCCAATCCAGCGCGACCGCCATATCCAGGTCATTGCAGAGCAGGGCCGCATGGGCTGGCAAAAAATCTCGGGCTTATGATACGAGGGCCGGGGCGGAGGGTGCGATGAGCCGATACAAGAGTATCATCGGCGACACCATGCGCTCGCACACCCGGGCGGGCCAGGAGGTCGAAACGCGGATCGCCGTCACCATCCTCAACCGAATGCTCCACCTCGGACGCCCGGACGCCGTCCGGGCCGCTTGAAGATCACCGAACCAGGGAGAAATCCGTGCTCGTCGGCCTCCGTGCACCATAGCAACAACACGGGTTCTCTGGCACCGGAACAGAGAGCCGAGACTGCGATCAGGATGGCCCTGATCGACAAGAGCGGTCCGACCGGTGGTTTCTTCGGGAGTCACGGCGGCCAGCCTTGGTAGAGCAACTAGCTAGCATGGAACCCTAGATTATGAGCTGCGACGGGTGTGCTGTCGAGCATCGGCCCCATTCCCGTCGCTCTTAAAAGACCGCCCGGGTAGTCGATCTGGACGTCCCTAGCGGGAAGCGTGGACGCGACAGGCAGAGCCAGACCGGAATGTACTTTTGTTCGGCAGAGATCTTACTGAATCCGTTCTCGAGTGCCCATTCTCGAAATCTCCGAGCGCAGTTGAAGAAACGGATCTCTTCCAAAGCGATCGAATGACCGCTTCAAGGAAGGATCAAATGCCGTCCGACCGCTGTAGCCGTCCGCTTTCACCGCTCGGCACATCACCTACGATCAGGCAGCGAAACCGCCGTCGATCGTGTGCATGGCACCTGTGATCCCACGCGCCTGCGTGCTGGCTAAATAAAGCGCCAAGCCCGCCACTTCGTCGGCGGTGCCGTAGCGCTTGATGGCCATTTGCGCGATCATGGAAGCCGCCCGCGGGCCTGCGGCCGGGTTCATGTCAGTGTCGGTTGGTCCAGGCTGGATGACATTGACCGTGATATCGCGCGGGCCCATGTCCCGTGCCAAGCCACGTGTCATGCCCTGCATCGCCGCCTTGGTCATCACATAGGCTGAAAGCCCCGACCACGGCATGTTGTCAGCGGTGTCGGATCCTATGACGAGAATGCGGCCTCCGTCGGGCATCATCCGAGATGCTTCGACACTGCCGAAATAGGCGCCGCGCACGTTGACATCGATCATCCGGTCAACGTCGTCGGCGACGATCGTCAGTGGATCGCCGAGCACCAGCAGCCCGGCATTGTAGAGGAAGATGTCGATCGGCCCGGCGTTGCCGATCGCCGCGATAAGTGCTTCGCGGTCGCCGGCATCCGCTTGGACCGCCTGCGCGCCGGTTTCGGCCGCGAGCTGATTGGCTGCATCGGCCGAGGCGGCATAGGTGAACACCACGGATGCGCCGGCTTCGGAAAAGCGCCGCACGATCGCGGCGCCGATGCTTCGGCTGCCGCCGACGACGAATACCTTGCGGTTTGAGAACTCCATCGTGCCTGTCCTTTGCATACTGAAGGGATTTCGATTGTCGATGTTCGCTGGGCATCGATCCGATCCGGCATCAAGCCAGGTCGAAGTCCGTGCGGATGGCGACGTCGCGCCACGCGTCCATGTCGTTTCTGAACGCCGCGAACTTCCGTTCGGCGGTCTCGTAAGCCACGGAACCAAGCGGAAGGTGCAACGGCGGGTCACCGTCGTCGTACGGTCGCAGGATCACCTCCACCGCCTTGACGGGATCGCCAGCCTGGACGCCGTCGTTGGGTTCCCGATACCGCCGCCGCCTTCCCGAGCTCGCCTCGTATTCCGGCATCTGCTTGGCCGCCATGGTGAGGGATCGACCCAGGAAATCGGTGCGGAGGCGGCCGGGTTCGACGATGATCACCCGAATGCCGAACGGTTTCAGCTCGTCGGCAAGAGCCTCCGACAGACCCCCGACCGCCAACTTCGCCGCGTTGTAGTTGCCGCCTCCCGCAGAGCCGGCGATGCCCGCGCCCGAAGACAGGTTAACGATCGTTCCGCCCCTGCGCCTTAGGACAGGCAACACGGCCTTGGTCGTCTTGATGAGGCCGAAGACGTTGACGTCGAATATCGGACGGTACTCTTCGGGTATTCCCTCCTCGATCGCGCCGAAGTGGCCGTAGCCGGCATTGTTCACGAGAACGTCGAAGTAGCCGAATTCGTCAACCGCGCTCTGCACTGCGGAGGCGGCCGACGAGGTGTTAGTCACATCCAGTGGCAACGCGATCATCCGGTCACCATAGGCGGCAGCCAAGTCCGCGATCGAACCTGGGTCGCGAGCCGTTGCGACCACCCGGTCACCGTGTTCCGCAGCGGCCATGGCAAGGCGTCTGCCGAAGCCGCTGGAGCAGCCGGTGATGAGCCAGGTCTTCATTGGACGTTCCCCTGTTGAATTCCTTCAGATTGCGAACCATGCGGACCGTGAAGGGTGACATCGGCCATGATCGACCAGTCCATCTCCCCCAGCCCTGGACAATACGGCATCGCTCGACCGCCCCCGCACGGCGTCGAGCAGCGGCAGGGGGCGTCCCGTCGCGACCCCGACCTCGGTCGCGAGGGGCAGATCCTTGAGGCCGAGCTTGGTCTTGAATCCCGGCTCAAAGGCGCCCAACGCAATCTGGGCGCTGTAGGTCTCATGGGTCCGGCCAGCGAAGAGTGTCCCGAGGATTAAATCGAGGAAGCGAGACCGATCGAGACCGACGCTTTCGGTCAAGACGATCCCCTCCGCCATCGCCTCGATCGCCATCGCGACCATCATGTTCGCCGCAAGCTTGGCGGCGTTGGCCTGGGCGGGGGTCTTGCCGAGCCTCCAATGTTTCTTGCTGAACGAAGTGAGCAGGGGCTCCATGGCGGCGACGGTGTCTTCCTTGCCACCGACCAGCATGTTCAGCTCGCCCTTGGCGTCAACGCCCGGACGGTTCAGCACTGGTGGTGAAACAAAGCCGATGCCCGCCTCTGCATGGCGCGCCGCAAGCCCGTCGGCGAAGGCGACCGAGATGGTGGAGGTGACGACGTGGGTCAGCCCGCTGCGTGCGCCCTCGAGCAGCGCGCTGTCGAGCACCACCTCCCGGGTCGCGGCGTCGTCGGAAAGCATGGTGAAGAGCACTTCGGCTTGGAAGGCGTCCGCGGGCCTGTCCACCAACGTGATCCCTTCGACCGTCTCCCGTGCCAAGATCGTGCGGTTCCAAGCCCTCACGTCGTGGCTGCCTTGACGAGGTTGCGCGCAATGGGTACGCCCATTCTGCCAAGCCCAATGAATCCTATCTGCATCGTCTTCCCCCGATAGCTGGTTTGGTTGCTCGAAAACTTCCGGCTGGACGCTACTGCAACACTCGCAGTGGGCGTCGCGCTTCGGCGTCGGTGCTGCCATTACAGGAAGCCGAACGGAAGTATCGAGCCGCAGCCTCAGGTCAGAAGCTACGTGTTCAGAAACGTCGGGAAAACTGACGATCCTGCACGTCCGGTGTTCAGTTTCGTTCGAGACAAGCCGGAAGCGAAGGGATCGACGCTCTGAGGAACCGCGCCACGAACGGTCTCCGATCGCAGACCTGCGCCGCCTCGCATCAGCCTATTTTTCTGGGGTCGACAGACGGGGACGTGAGCCGTCGGCACCCGACAGGTTCGGAAGCGGGGGGGGGGCGTCGAATGTCGCGCACCATGGCGTTCCCGGACGTCCCAGCGCAGATCGACCGGATCCGCGTCGCCTCTCCCACGCGTATTCAGGCCTGCATGTGGGAGATGTGGACTGTCACGGTCGCGATGAAGGCCCGGAGACGCTGGAGGTGCTTCAGGTCGCGATGGTAGCCCATCCAAATGTCACGACCCGGCGGCTCAGACGGCAGGGCGCGTCGACGCAACCCTGCGACCTGATCGCCGACGACCTGCGGCAGGACGGCGATTCCGCCGCCTTGCCTGCACATGCGCGCTTGGACATTGCGATTGTTCGAGCGCAACACGGGTCGGGCATTCGGGAACGCTTCCATGAGCCAGTCTATGTCAGGAAACTTCCCGGTCGAGGTGTCGTGCGTGATGAGGCGGAACCCGGCTCCGTCACGGTATGCCGGATAGAGACCGTCCGAGGCGACGTACACGCCGTAGTTCAAACGGATGAGCTTGCGTTGCACGACATCGGAGGTGTCGAAGGGAACGATCCGGAAGGCGACGTCAGCCTCCCGCTGCGCCAGACTGAACAGCCGCGTGCCCGTCAGGATTTCGACGTCCACGCGAGGATGGACCCTGGAGTAGTCGGCCACAATCGGCGGCAGGACGTAGGCGCCAAACCAACAGGCTGAGAAGATGCGCAAGCTCCCCCGCTTTTCCCGTTCCTCTCCAGCAAACCGCCGTCCATCACAAGGGCGCTTTCCTTCATCCGCTCCGCCAACGCAACGATGCCGTTGCCCTCGTTTGTCAGGACAAATCCAGCGGCCGTGCGTTGGAAGAGCGCATATCCTGTCGCTTCCTCGAGCGCACGAATCCGCCGCCCGACAGTCGGGTGGCTGATGTTGAGCGTTCGGGCACCCCGCCAAAGGGGGGATCGTGCCACGGCCAGAAAGATCCGGATGTCGCCCCAGTGCCTGACGTCGACCTAAGGTTGCAAACGTGCGGCGTTTAAAATTCTCATCCCCAAGGGGTCGAGTTCGCCCTTTTCGTCTATTTTGTCGATGCCATGCTATGCTACCCGGCCCCACATCGATGGTAGAGAACCAATCCCGTGCGGCTTGACGCAAACGAAAGCCGAGAACGATCGACCGTCCGTTCAGGCTCATGGATAAGAGCGCCTAACAAAACCTTGATGGACGGGTTTCTTGGGCCTACCTGAGGGGCATGGCGAAACCCCTTGTCAGCGATGAGGTGTGGGCGGTGGTGGCGCCGCTGTTGCCGTCACGCCCGCCCCGTCCGAAAGGCGGTCGGCCGCCGGTCGATGACCGGGCGGCGCTGACCGGCATCCTGTCCGTGTTGAGGAGCGGCATTCCTTGGGAGATGCCGCCCCGGGAGATGGGCCGCGGCTCCGGGATGACCTACTGGCGGCGGCTGCGCGACTGGCAGGCCACGGGAGTCTGGGAGAAGTTGCATCGCGTCCTCCTGGACAGGTTGGGCGAGACCAACGCGATCGACTGGAGCCGGGCGGCGCTGGACAGCTCCAGAGTCCCGGCAAAAAGGGGGCCTTGAAACAGGGCCGAACCCGACGGACCGCGGCAAGCCGGGCTCCAAGCGCCACATAGTCGTCGACGCCAACGGCGTTCCACTGGCCGTGACCCTGTCGGCCGCCAATGTCCACGACAGCCGGTCGCTGGAGCCCACGGTCGACGCCATCCCACCGGTCCGCCAGTGCGCGGGCCGGCCACGCCGCCGTCCCGACAAGCCGCGCGCCGACAAGGCTTACGACTTTTCCCGATGCCGACGCGCCGTGCGCCAGCGCGGGATCATTCCCCGCATTGCCCGACGTGGCTCGAGGACGGCGGGCGTCTCGGACTGCATCGCTGGAAGGTCGAGCGCACCTTGGCTTGGTTCGCCCGCTTCCGCCGGATCTCCATGCGATACGAGCGCGGACTGCATATCTTCGCCGCTTTCCATCACCTCGCCGCCGCCCTGATCACCCTCCGCTTCGTCGAAAGATGGTTTTGTTAAGGCGCTCTAACCCACGTTCAGCGTGTCGCTCCGCTGCGGGACCTGATCTCCGTCGCCTGAAACGGCAAATGGTGGTCAGGCGCCTGCCCGTTGCGCAACTTGCCCCAAGATCTGATCGACCCTTCAAAGAGATAATTAATCTATTATGATTAAAGCTGGCAAAACCTCGCGGTTGTCCGAAGATGTGTGAAATCGGCTTGGTGCTTAAAGTTGAAATTTGGGAGGGGGAGCATGTTCGGCACGCTCAAGAAATCAAAGATAGCCATCCGACTGGTTTTCAGCTTCGGCGGCATTCTTGCTCTTCTGATGGTCCTGACGCTGATAGCCGTCAAGGAAGTGAACACCATCAGCACCCGTTTATCGACGATCAATGACGTCAATAATGTCAAACAAAGATACGCGATCAATTTCCGAGGCAGCGTCCATGATCGGGCGATCAGCTTGCGCGATGTCACGTTGTTGACCGAAGGCGGAGAGGTCAAGTCCGAACTCGCCAACATCGATCGGCTGTCCGCCGACTACGCCCGGTCGGCGGATCTGCTCGACGGGATGTTCCTCGCGCGCAGCGACATCACGCCCCGGGAGCGTGAGATCTTGGCGGGCATCAAGGAGATCGAGGCCAAGACCCTGCCGCTGACCCGGAAGGTGATCGATGCCCAGCAGGTGGGAAACACCGCTCAGGCCAGGGATATCCTGGTCGGACAGGCCCGTCCGGCGTTCGTCGAGTGGCTTGCCCGGATCAATCGGTTCATCGACCTGCAGGAGGAGGAGAACCGGAAAGTCGCGGCGGACGCCAGTGCGATCGCGCAGCGCTTCCAGATGTTGATGTTCGCCCTGTGCGGCGCGACGCTTCTCATCGGCTCCGGGCTCGCGTGGTGGTCCATCCACTCGGTCAAACCCCTGCGTCGGCTGACCGAGACGACGCTCCGCTTGGCCGGCGGCGATCTGACAACCGAACTGCCGAAGACGACTGGCAAGGACGAGGTCGGCGACATTATCCAGGCCGTGCAGGTGTTCAAGGACAACATGGTCCGTGCCAAGCGGATGGAGGAGGAGACGGCGGAAGCCGAGCGTCGCGCCGAATCCGAGAAGCGGCGGGCCATGAACAGTCTGGCCGACCAGTTCGAGCGCAGCGTCGGCTCCATCGTCGGCCTGGTCTCCACAGCCGCGTCTGAACTGGAATCGGCGGCGCGTATCCTGAATGGGACGCTGGAACAGACCAACGACCAAGCCGGCACGGTCGCCGCGGCGGCCACACAGGCGACCGCCAACGTGGAGACGGTGGCGGTCGCCTGCGAGGAACTGGCGGTATCGGTCCGCAACATTGGATCGCAGGTTCGTCAGTCGTCGGAGATTTCCAATCGCGCTGTCCGCAACGCCGAGGCGACGCGTGCCACGACCGAGGGCCTTGTCGCCGCCACCCGGAACATCGGGGAAGTGGTTAAGCTGATCAACGACATCGCCCAGCAGACGAACCTCCTGGCTCTGAACGCGACGATCGAGGCCGCGCGGGCGGGCGAGGCGGGCAAGGGATTCGCCGTCGTCGCGTCGGAGGTGAAGAACCTGGCCAACCAGACCGCCAAGGCCACCGAGGACATCACCTCCCAGATCGCGGATGTGCAGGACGTCACCCAACGCATGGTGGACTCGATCCGGGAGATCGGCGAGGTGATCGCCGAAAGCAGCGCGATCGCGTCCGAGATCGCCACGGCGGTCGCCGAACGGGACGTGGCGACGCAGGAGATCGCACGCAACGTCCAGCAAGCTTCCGCGGGCACGTCCCAAGTGTCCGACGCGATCGTTCAGGTGAGCGGGGCCGCCGCGGAAGGCGGTTTGGCCGCGACCCGTGTGCTGTCGAGCGCCAAGGACCTGTCCCGCACGGCGTCTGGTCTACGTGAGGAGGTCACGGCATTCCTCGCGAAGGTCCGCGCGGCCTGACTGATCGGGCTAGAGACACTGTGTCGCGTGGATTGGATACATGCCTCAGCCCTCCAGCCGCGTTCTCTATCCGACTAGGCCCTAGCCCAGCGTGTTGCACGAATGGGCGGGGTGGCGTAGGGAAAAGTCCGTTTCGATGCTCCGGATCTGTCCTTCATGCCGCATAAATGCAATACCGATCGTCGCCACCATATTCCACGGCCGAAGTGGCGGGTGACGAACTGGGCAGCGTATGACGAGGCGCTGCGACAGCGGGTAGGTCTGACCGTGTGGTTCACGGATGAGGCGATCACCGCCTGGAAAGCGGCGCCGCGGACGACACTGGGAGGTCAGCCCCACTACTCGGACCTCGCGATTACGATAGCTCAAACATTGCGCGCTGTGTTCCACCTGGCGCCGCGCCAGACCGAGGGCTGTGGACATCGATGGGGTGGGAGCCTACAAATTCGAGGTCGGCGACCTAGTGGCCATCATGTGCGGGCTGCTTGGCTTCGGGCATTGTCACATAAACATGGGGTGCGAGCAACTCGCAACATAATATGTCTTTTGCAGCGACTTCAGGAGCATAAAATATTCCTTCTTCCAGCGAGAGTAGCACAGAAGTTGCTCGTGAGAGGCTTGCCCAGCGAGGGTGTGACAATGCCCCGCAGCGCCTCGTTATACACCGCCCAGTTCGTCACCCGCCGCTTCGACTGCGGAATGTGGTGGCGGCGAGCCGCGTTGGCTTTATGCGGCATGAAGGCGGGATCCGGAGCATCGAAACAAGGCGCCCCTTACGACATCCCCTCATCCTTGCAACACGCGGACCCCATCCCGTTAATATGACGATGCCGTTTAGAGGTGTGAAACCAGCAGTGTCAATCCCAGGATCACCGAGAAGACCTGCCAGAACCGCACCGGGTCGCGCTCATATAGCGTCGGCTTCCGAAGACTGACGGGACCGCCGCGCGACAGCCCGTTCTCCAACTCCGCCGCCAACTCGATCGCGTCGGCGATGCGCTCGCCACGCTCCACCGCGACGGCGCGCTCCAGCACGGCGTCGAGCCAGCCGGGCAGGTCGGGCCGGTGACGCGACAGGGGAGTGGGCTTGCCGAAGCGGGGCCGGCTGAACGGTTCGATCTCGCCATAGGGGTAACGGTCGCAGAACATCCGGTAGACTGTGACGCCGAGGGCGTAGACATCGCTCGCCTCGTCGCCGCTCTCCCCCGCCAGCAGTTCGGGCGCCATGTAGCTGGGCGTTCCGGGGATGTCGGCGGTGGGGAACTCCTCGATCCGGGGCAGGCGGACCACGCCCAGGTCGATCAGCCGGAGCCCGCCGCCCGACTCCAGGATCACGTTGTCGGGCTTGATGTCGCGGTGGACGATCCCGGCGCGGTGCAGGGTGGAGACCGCCTTGCACAGCTTCAGCGCGAGCTCGACACCTTCCCGCAGGTTCGGCCGGGGTTTCCGCGACAGGCGCCGTTCCAGCGTCTCGCCCGCATAGAACGGCATGACCGAATAGAGGGGGGTCTGGCGTTCCGGCGGGATGTCGATCACCTCGCCGATCCAGGGGCTGTGGATTCGCGCCGCCACCCAGGCCTCGCGCAGGAACGCCAAGTGATACGTAGTCTCCTCCGTGACGGTCGGCTGCGGGAACTTGACCACGATCTCGCGGTCGCCGTTGAGGGTGTCCACCGCGCGGAACAGCCTGCTGTAGCGTCCGTCGGACAGCACGCCGTCGAGTTGGAAACCGTCCACCGTCTCGCCCGATCTCGGCGCCGGGTCGCGTACCGGCAGCGCCGTGATCGCCAGTTCCAACTCCGCGTGCTCGACCGGGGGCAGGCTGACGACATCGATGACGAGAGCGGTCACGTTGTCGGCGCTGCCGGCGTCCAACGCCGCGGCGGCGATCTCGCGAGCCGTCTCCTCCGCCACCAGGCGGCGCGACAGCAACTCCCTCAGGCGGCGGTCGCCAAGACCGCCATGGACGCCGTCTGAGCACAGCAGGAAGCGGTCATGCGGCTTCAACGCCTCGACTGCGTGGTCCAGCCGGACCGTCCGCTCGATGCCGATGGCGCGGAACAGGACATGCCGAAGGTCCGGATGCCTCAGCGTGTGATCCTCGGTCAGCAAGTCCAGCCGGTCATCCCTCAGCCGATAGGCGCGGCTGTCGCCGACATGCAGGACATGGGCCTTGCGCCCCAGCAGGATCAGCGCGGTGAAGGTGCAGGCCGCGTTCTCCAGCGCCGCGTCGGTCTGGCCGAGCTGGTGGAGCCAGCCGTTATAGGCGTCGATCGACGCGGCGGCGGCGTGCTGGACGCCGATCGTCTCTGGTTGGGCGTGATACCCGTCGATGAAGGTCCTGACGGCCAGTTCCGCCGCGACCCTGCCGCCTTTGGCTCCGCCGACGCCATCTGCGACAGCCGCCACGATGCCCCGGCGGGCGCGCTGCGCCGGCGTGCCCTGGTACAGCCCCGCGTAATCCTCGTTGCGCGGGCGCCGGCCCTGTTCCGACGCGATGCCGAACTGGATCTTGATGCCGGTCGCGCGCGCCTCGGTCATGCCGACGTCAAGCGACCCGTCACTGGTGGAACCGCGTCAGCGGGCGGGAGCGCCACAAGGCCTCGGCCATCTCCTCCGCCCGCTCGATCTTGTCGGCCCGGCCGACCGCCTTCAGCCTGACCCGCCGCCGTGGCGATCACCGCCTGCTCGGCGATCGGGTTATCCAGCTCGCCGGCCCACAGCGATGCTGGGTGGCGCAAGTCCAGGTCCTCCGCCCGCCATTGGTATGTCGTCTCCATCCGCTCGGCCAGCCGGGGAGCCCTGAACTCCTCCGCCGCCTCGCCGTCGATCACGGTCGCGACCGTGCATTCCTTCAGGGGGGAGCGTTGCGCCTCGCCGCCGATGCCTTTGAAGATGGCGACGTGCGGCTGGCCCAGGCGGATCGCGATCTCCTGATGCAACGGGCGATAGGGCGGATGGAAGACGCTTTGGATCTGCGCTGGCCCCCCCAGCGGGTTGATGTCGCGGGAAATATTGTTGACCGCCGTCCGCACGCCGAGCAGCGGTCGAAGCTGGAACAGCCGCTCAAGCTCCGGGCAGAAGTCCCGCAAGCGGATATAGGCGAAGTTGGAGCTTCGCAGTTGGCCGGCCGCCTCTGTCAGCGAGCCGCAGGGATGGATGCCAAGCCGCGCCAGGGCCGCCGGGGTGGAGGCGTGGCCTTCGATCCCGTGCATCAGCACCTTGATGCCTTCAGACGCCAGCAACAGCGTCGACAGGACGAACCACGGCTGCTGGCAATGGCGGTCGGCGTAAGACGGCCAGTTCAGGTCGGGAACCATTGCGTCGTCGGGTATCGCCAGCACGGATTTGGCGGCGCGGACGAAGCCAGCCAGTTCCGCCCCGGTCTCGCCCTTGCGCCTCAGCAGCAGCAGCAGGAAAGCGCCAAGCTGGATTGGATCGACCTCGCCGCGCAGGACCATCGCAATGGCGGCTTCCGCCTCGTGCTCCTCCAGATCGTGGAACAGCTTCGGGTCCTTGCACAGCGCCCTGGTGTATTCGGCGAACGGATGCTCCTGCATGCTTGGCTACTTTCCCGAATGTTCGACTGGGGCATGGTGGATCGCGCGCCAGTATAGGACGCGATGGCGCGCTGCGGCCAGTTCGTCTGTCAAGTCGTCGGAACGAGGGTGACCGTCTCCCGTTCCCCCCATGACGTCCCGATTCATAATTCATTCCGTAAAAGGATGCCGCCATCGCTGAGGACAATGAGGATCAAGCCCATGAAATGGCTCGCGAGGGTCTGGAAAAGGCGAAAAGTAAGAAGCCAGGCGAGGCCGCCGAACTGATCGAGGAGGCGAAACGCCTGGATCACCACGCCATCGCCGATATCGCGCCAGAAAGCGAGGACGCCGACCGCGACGATCCGGAAGCGGCGGCACCGACATCCGTTCAACCCAAATTCTCGGGTTTCCAGGGCTGATCGCACAACGATTGGTCACAGTGTCGACAAAGCGGCAGGTTGAGTAAAGAGCGGGCACCCACCACCGAGCCAACCGCCTGCGTTTCAAGCGATCACCGCCGCCCGGCATGGCTCCATGCCGGGCGGCGTCGTATCATCGGCTTTCCATAATTCGGAAGATCCTCGTCTAGCCCTTCCTCGCGGGAAAATCACCGTCCCAACTTGGGCCTGAAGTGATATGCCGCACAAATAACCAGTACCATCGCGCTAGTACCCAACAAGTTGGCACGGGGGTTGCCAAGGTTCTAACGGATACTGCGGAAACAAAAGAATGCTCAATTTTATGGTTCATAGCGCCATCACCAAGTCCGTGGGAATCATTCGGGAAGGAGCTACATGCAATCCAGTTTCTGGAAAGCGGGTCATCCACCGACCCTTTTCGCCTCGTTCCTATATTTCGACGTCAGTTTCATGGTGTGGGTGCTGCTCGGCCCACTCGGCGTCCAAATCTCCCAGACCCTATCGCTCAGCGCGGCCGAAAAGGGCCTGATGGTCGCGACGCCCGTGCTCGCCGGGGCCCTCCTGCGCGTCGTCATGGGGCTCATGGTCGATCGTCTCGGGCCCAAGCTGACCGGCGTCATCGGCCAGATCCTGGTCATCGCCGCCCTCGGCGTGGCGTGGCTGATCCAGCTCTCGGCCCTTTGGCAGGTCATGCTGCTGGCGCTCTTCCTGGGGGTAGCCGGAGCGTCCTTCGCCGTCGCCTTGCCGCTGGCGTCGCGCTGGTATCCGCCCGAGCATCAGGGAACGGCGCTGGGCATCGCGGGAGCCGGCAATTCCGGGACCGTCTTCGCCGCCCTGTTCGCGCCGTCGCTCGCCGCGTGGTACGGCTGGAACAGCGTGTTCGGGTTGGCCTTGATCCCGCTCGGCATCGCCTTCATCGCTTTCATCATCATGGCGAAGGACAGCCCGGACGCGCCGCCTCCCAAGTCGCTCAAGGAATACTTGGCCGTTCTAAAGGCCGGCGACGCATGGTGGTTCATGTTTTTCTACAGTGTGACGTTCGGCGGCTTCGTCGGCTTGGCGTCATCGCTGACCATCTACTTCAACGATGTCTATGGCCTCGGCGCCGTCGAGGCTGGCTATTTCACGGCCGCCTGCGTCTTCCTCGGTTCCGTGATGAGGCCGGTTGGCGGCTATCTCGCCGACAGGATCGGCGGCATCCGCTCGCTCAGCATCATGTACGCCATAGCGGCGTTCTTCCTGATCATCGTCAGCTTCGGCCTGCCCAACGCGTGGCTCGCTCTGATCGTGTTCGGCTGCGCCATGCAGGCCCTGGGCATGGGCAACGGCGCCGTCTTTCAACTGGTGCCGCAACGCTTCCGGCGCGAGATTGGGGTCATGACCGGCTTGGTCGGCATGTCCGGCGGCATCGGCGGCTTCTACCTGGCATCGAGCCTGGGCCTGTCGAAGCAGTGGTTCGGCGATTACCAAGCGGGCTTCCTGGTCTTCGCAATGCTGGCGATCATCGCCTTCCTGGGCCTGACCGGCGTCAAGAAGCGCTGGCGTACGACATGGGGCGCCGCCCACATGACCGCCGCCAAGGTTTGATGAAATGCCGGGATCTGACGGCATCATGGAATCGCGGACGGAGACCCACTGTCCCTATTGCGCCTTCCAATGCGGCATGACCCTGGTCCGGGAGGAGACGGCCGACGGCCCGCGATTGACCGTCCATTCCCGCGATTTCCCAACCAACCGGGGCGGGTTGTGCCGCAAGGGCTGGACGGCGGCGGACCTGCTGACGTCCCCGGAACGACTGACCACGCCCCTGATGCGCGACCGCAAGGATGGACCTTTGCGGCCCGTGTTGTGGGACGCGGCGCTGGACAGGATCGCCGGCACCATCCGCGCCACCCAGGAGGCCCACGGTCCCGCCGCCGTCGGCGTGTTCGGCGGTGGCGGGATGACCAACGAGAAGTCCTACGCGCTGGGCAAGTTCGCCCGCGTCGGACTGGGCACTCCCAACATCGACTACAACGGCCGCTTCTGCATGGCGTCGGCCGCGGCGGCCGGGATCAAGGCGTTCGGTCTCGACCGGGGCTTGCCGTTCCCGCTGGAGGACATCGAAAAGGCCGACGTCATCCTGCTGGTCGGCGGCAATCCGGCGGAATCGCTGCCGGTCATGATGCAGTACTTCGAGGAACAGAAGCGGCGTGGCGGCCGCCTTATTGTGGTCGATCCGCGCCTGACGCCCACCGCTGCGCTGGCCTCCCTGCATCTCCAGATCACGCCGGGCACCGACGGGGCGCTCGGCAACGGCCTGCTCAATGTCCTGATCCAGCAAGGCCATCTCGACCTCGACTACATCGCCCGGCGCACCACCGGGTTCGACGAGGTCCGCCGCACGGTCGCGGCCTATTGGCCCGACCGGGTCGAGCGCATCACCGGCATTCCCGCCACCCGGATCACCGAGGCCGCCCGCATGCTGGGCACCGCCAAATCGGTCATGATCCTGACCGCGCGCGGGCCGGAACAGCAGAGCAGCGGTGTCGACAACACCCTGTCCTTCATCAATCTGGCACTGGCCCTGGGGCAGGTCGGCAAGCCCCATGGGGGGTTCGGCACCTTGACGGGGCAGGGCAATGGCCAGGGTGGGCGCGAGCACGGCCAGAAGGCCGACCAGCTTCCCGGCTACCGCAAGCTCGACAATCCGGAACACCGCGCCCACGCCGCCGCCATCTGGGGCGTCGAGGAGAGCAGCCTGCCGATGCCCGGCCTGTCGGCCTGCGAGTTGCTTGCGGCGCTGGGCCGCGCCGATCCGGAGCTTCCGAGCATCCGGGTGCTGCTGGTGATGGCCAGCAACATCGCCGTCTCCGCCCCGGATGTCAGCCGCGTCCAGCGCGGATTGCGGGCACTCGACCTGCTGGTGGTGTCGGACATCTTCCTGTCGGAAACGGCGGCCATGGCCGACATCGTCCTGCCCATCTCCCAATGGGCGGAGGAGGAGGGTACCATGACCAATATGGAAGGCCGGGTCCAACTGCGGCGCCGCGCCACCTGCCAGCCGGATGGCGTCCGGACCGATCTCCAGGTGATCAAGGCCATCGCCGACCGGCTCGGCCGCGGAGCTTACTTTTCCGACGACCCGCGCGCGGTCTTCGAGGAGTTGCGCCGGGCCAGCGCCGGCGGTGTCGCCGACTACGCCGGCATCACCTGGGAACGGGTCGCGACTGAGGATGGCGTCTTCTGGCCCTGTCCGGACACCGGGCACGCGGGAACGCCCCGGCTGTTCGCCGAGAGCTTCCCTACCCCCAACGGCAAGGCGCGCTTCAACCCGGTCAATCACCGCGCCTCCGCCGAGGAGCCCGACCAGTTCTATCCGCTCTACCTGACCACCGGCCGGGTGCTGTCGCAGTACCAATCCGGCGCGCAGACCCGCCGCGTCGCCGCCCTGACCGACGCTGAGCCCGGCGCTTTCGTCGAGATCCACCCTGGCATGGCCCGCAACCACGGCATCCGGAATGGCGACAGGGTGCGTCTGGTCACCCGGCGCGGTGACGCCACGCTCACCGCCCGTCTCGTCACCACCATCCGGATGGATACGGTCTTCGTGCCGTTCCACTGGGGCGGCGAGGGCTGCGCCAACCTGCTGACCAACCCCGCCCTCGATCCCGTCTCCCGCATTCCGGAATTCAAGGTTTGCGCCGTCCGCGTCGAGCGGGCGGACGCTACCTTGAGGCACTGAACCCCATAATCGAAGACCAACTGGCAACGACTCTTGGAGTAACCGGACATGATGGATTCAACCCCCCGCTTTCTCAACGGCGTCTTCGAGTTCGAAGGGCGCGGCCTGTCCCGCCCGACGGAGGTCGATCCGGCCCTGGCCTACACCGTGCCATCCGACAAGCGCACCCAGTTGATCTACCTCAGGGCCGGCAACTCATTGGACGAGATGGTTTATCTGGTCCTGACCAAGAACGGCGCGCCGATGCGCTATTTCCCGGTTGGCGCCCAGGCCGGCGTCCATGTCCCGCTGGCCGTGGTCGAGGACCTGTTCCCCGACACCAAGCTGGAGGTCTTCCTGGCGGCACCCGAGGGCAAGGGCGGCACGCTCGTGCTCGACATCGGCCTGATCGAGATTTGAGGCCGTCCATACCTCCCGACCTCTTTCCTATAGCCAACTTCCCTGGAGTGAACCATGGGCAAGCGTAAACTGGTCGTGATCGGCAACGGCATGGCGGGCGCCCGCGCGGTGGAGGAAGTGCTCGCCCGCGGCGGCGCCGACATGTTCGACATCACGATGTTCGGCGACGAGCCATATGGCAACTACAACCGCATCCTGCTGTCCAACGTCCTGAACGGCAGCCAGTACCCCGCCGACATCGTGATGAACCCGCTGGACTGGTACCGCGACAACGGCATCACTCTGCACGCGGGATCTCCCGTGACCGATATCGACCGCGCCGCCAAGACGGTGCGGTCCGCCGCCGGCGTCCACGTCTCCTATGACCACCTGATGATCGCGACGGGCAGCCGCGCCTTCATCCCGCCGGTCGAGGGCATGACGGGGGCCGACGGCCAGCTCCGCCACGGTGTCTACGCTTTCCGCACGCTGGACGACTGCGACGGCATCATCGCCAAGGCCAAGGAGAGCCGCCAAGCGGCGGTTATCGGCGGTGGCCTGCTCGGGCTGGAGGCGGCGCGTGGCCTGATCAACCACGGCTGCAAAGTCCACGTGATCCATATCGGCAAGCACCTGATGGAACAGCAGCTCGACGGCCCGGCCGGCGCCATGCTGCGTTCCGCGATGGAGGCGATGGGCGTCGAGGTCCATCTACACAAGTCCACCACGGCGGTGCTGGGCGACGAGCGTGGCATCACCGGCCTTGCCTTCAAGGACGGCACCACGGTCGAGTGCGACCTGATCGTCGTCTCCGCCGGCATCCGGCCCAACGCCGAGATCGGCATGCGCTGCGGCCTGACGGTGGAGCGGGCGATCGTGGTCGACGACCACATGCGCTCGATCGACGACCCCGACGTCTATGTCGTGGGCGAGTGCGCCCAGCACCGCGGGCGGGTCTATGGGCTGGTGGCGCCGCTGTGGGATCAGGCGAAGGTGTTGGCCGAGCACATCACCGGCCGCAACCGCCAAGCCGCCTATCATGGCTCCAAGCTGGCGACCAAGCTGAAGGTGATGGGCGTCGAGGTCGCGGCCATGGGCATCACCGAGCCGACCGAGGAGCGCGACGAGGTCGTCCAGTTCACCGAGCCCAAGCGCGGCACCTACAAGAAGCTGATCGTCCGCGACGGCCGTCTGGTCGGCGGCATCCTCATGGGGGACATCAGCAAGGCGGCCTATCTGATGCAGGCGTTCGACCGCGACACCCCCTTGCCGGAGGAACGGCTGTCGCTGCTGTTCGACATCGGCGCCCCGGCGGAGAAGGTGACGCTGGAGGAGATGCCGGGCGAGGCGCAGGTCTGCAACTGCAACGGCGTCACCAAGGCCGCCATCGGCGCCTGCGTCGCCGGGGGTGCTAGGAACGCCTCGGCGGTGATGAAGGCGACGCGCGGCGGCATGGGCTGCGGCTCGTGCAAGGGCCTGATCAACGAACTCGTCGATTTCTTCTGCGGCGGCGAGGCCGAGGAGGATCCCTCGATCCACTATTACGTGCCCGGCGTGCCGCTGTCGACGACGGACCTGATCGACGCGATCGTCGCCAACGACCTCCGGTCGGTGTCCTCGGTCTTCAAGGTGCTGGCGGGCGGCAAGGAGGACCCCAGCAGCAAGCCCGGCCTCGCGAACCTGCTCTCCACCGTCTGGAAGGGCGAGTACGAGGACGAGCGCGACGCCCGTTTCATCAACGACCGCATGCACGGCAACATCCAGAAGGACGGCACCTTCTCGGTCGTGCCCGAGATGCCCGGCGGCGTCTGCACCCCGGACGAGTTGAAGCGGATCGCGGATGTGGCGGTCAAATACAAGATCCCCCTGGTCAAGCTGACCGGCGGCCAGCGCATCGATCTGGTGGGCGTGCCGCGTGACGACCTGCCGGGTGTCTGGAAGGAGCTGGGCATGCCGGCGGGCCACGCCTGGGGCAAGAGCTACCGCACCTGCAAGTCGTGCATCGGCACCGATCACTGCCGCTTCGGCCTGGGCGACAGCATGGCGCTGGCGACCAAGATCGAGCGCCGCTTCCGCGGCATCGACAGCCCCGGCAAGCTGAAGCTCGCGACGGCGGGATGCCCGCGCAATTGCTCCGAAGCCTATGTCAAGGACATCGGCGCGGTCGCGATCGGCGATGACAAGTGGGAGATCTACATCGGCGGCGCCGCGGGAGCGCACATCCGCAAGGGCGACCTGCTCTGCGTGGTCGGGAGCCACGACGAGGCGCTCCAGGTGATGGGCCGTTTCATGCAGTACTACCGCGAGACGGCCAAGTGGAAAGAGCGGACCTACAGCTATGTCGAGCGGGTCGGGCTCGCTAAGATCAAGTCGATCGTGATCGACGACAGCGAGGGCATCGGCGACCGGCTGGACAAGTCGATTCAGCAGTCGATCGACGCCTATCGCGACCCCTGGCTGGAGGGCCAGCAGCCCGCCACCCCCAACCAATTCACGTCACTCGTACCAGCGGAGGGTTGAGCCATGGCCGATAGCTTCAATCTGGGACCCCTGGCGGGCCTTCCCACCGGTGAAGGCCGCACCTTCAAGCTCGGCGACCGCCGCGTCGCCGTTTTCCGGACCCGCGAGGGCGCCGTCTACGCCACCCAAGCCAGTTGCCCGCATCGGACGGGGCCCCTGGCCGATGGATTGCTCGGCGGTCACTCGTTGGTCTGCCCGCTGCACGACTGGATGTTCGATTTGAGGACGGGGCAATCGCTGAACGGCGCCTGCGGCATAAAGACCTACGTCGCCCGCGTCGAGCTGAATGGCAGCGTGACGGTAGAGGTCGATGACGAAGATGAAATCGTTGCCAGCTTCGACGTCGGCGTGCGGCAAGGCATGACGAGCGATATCGCGACGGATGCCGCGAGGTAATACACCGAAAGAAACAACAATGTTGACAGAAAATGCGGATTTTTTACAAAATCCGCATGATTCCGCAATCGTCAAGCGATTGGACGGCGGCTGACCTTGCACGCTCAGCCAAGCACCGTTCTCTTATTGCGGGCCGGGATTCAAGTCCTCTTGGTGAGTTATT
>NZ_AVFL01000049.1 GCF_000576635.1 Skermanella stibiiresistens SB22 | reverse complement strand
GTGGTGACGCGGGAGTGGCGGCGGGAGGCTCCGCGCCCGGTTGGGTCTGGGGTGGCGGCGCCGGCTGGATCGCCGGGACCGACGGCAAACCAGCCGTCAGAGCGGAGCGGCCATCGCCATCGAGCAGTTCGGCGGTTGAGCGGGACTCGGTCCGGGACGTCTGTGGCCACAGGGCGTTGGTGACGAAACCGGCGCCGAACGCCATCAGCACCAGGACGGCCGCCAGCGCCCAGCGCGCTCCCCCTCGCCTCGCCGGTGCCAGCGCCGGTTCACGCTCGCGGTGGATCTCAGGTCGGCCTTCCGGGCGCAGGGGGGCCGGACCGATCGGCGCCTGGATCGGCTCCACCGGTCGCCGCTGGCGCTTGAATGTCGGCTGTGGCCTTGCTTCGGGCGTTGCCTCTGGTTCTGGCTCGGGAGACCGCGCTTGGATCAAGGGCGCTTGGACGACGGGCGCTGGCGGTGACGCTGGTGCAGCTTCGCGACCGATCGCCCAGCGGGCGCTGGCGATTTGGCGGGCGGCGCCGGTCAGGGCCGGATGCTCGAACAGCCGGTCCAGGTCGGGGCCGCCGGTCAGCAGGACCTGCATGTAGAGGCCGGTATCAGTGACGCTGCCCGACAGCTCGAACATGTCGGCGATCACCGTGGGGTCGAGCAGATCGGCGTCGCGCACCACGAGCAAACCCGCGCCGGCCTCCTCCAGGCAACGCTCCAGCGCCACGGCCAGATGCTCGATATCGTCGGTCGGGCGGGCGCCCAGCGTGACCGCCACCTGCGTCAGCAGATCCTCGAAGGTGGCGCCGCGGCGGGCGGTCGCCAGCAGGCCCAAGCCGGTGGACGCCGCGACATGGTCGGCGACACGGTGGGCCACGGTGCCGCCGCCATCGGGGGTCAGGTCCGTCACCACCATCATGCGCCGGCCGGCCATCACCGCCATCAGCACGGCGTTGAACACCGACTCCCGTTCCGCCACGGGATCGGGACCGGTTTGCTCCGGCCGCGGCGCGTCGTACACTGGGATTCGATAGCCGCTCGTCATCGTTCGCTCGGCGGGGAACGCGTCGGGTCGTGCGCTGGTCATCCGCGTTTATTACCTCACCGGTCGGTCCAGACGGAATGGAAAGACCGGGGTACATCCTTCGAATGAGCTAGTTGTGTTTCGGCACCGGCAGGTTCAGGCGGTCGCGCGCCTCCAAGATGGAGCGGTCGCCGCGCAGGTCGAAGACCTGGAGGATCAGGTCGCTGACATCGCGCTCATCCGTGTCGGCGCACTGTTCGAACACCCGGGCCAGGACCTCCAGCTGAAAATCACGGCGCCGCGCGTTCAGCAGGGTGCGTGGCCAACGGCGGGCAACCGATAGGGCCACGCGGAACGGCTCGATCAGCCACGCCTTCATGCCAGCCTGATCGAACGCCGCCGTCAGGCCGGTGGGACGCTCGTCCATCACCATCACGGCGGCGGCCTCGCGTGTCACGCCGCACCGGACCGCCATGCCGGTGATGAAGGCTTCCAGGTCGCCCGAGCACAGCATGCGGAACAGCAGGTCGGTCGTCAGCTGGCGCTGCCAGTGCATCTGCTCCAGGAAGCCGCGCAGATGGGCGCCATCCGCCAGCATGGGGCGGATCATCATCATCATGGCCGCTTCGCGGCCGCGGGTGATGCAGCGCTCCAGCACGATGTCGGGGATCTTGTGGCGCCGGGACAAGTCGCGCATCACCGCGGCGGAGACGCGGCCCAGCAGCTTCCAGGCGACCGGCGCCGGGAGCATCGGGTGGTTGGCGACCATGGTCGCGACCGACTGGGTGTCGCCGTGCCGGTCCACGATCCGGCCGAAGCCGCCGGGGGCGATCTCGGCGCCGGAGTTGGCCAGCAGGCAGGACACCACCGCGACGTCGCCGGCGTCGATCAGGGCGTCGGAGACCACCATCGACACCGTCGGGCGGCCGGCGATCGCCTCCATCTTCCGTTGGTCGCCCTTGCCGATCAGCGTCGTCAGGAAAGCGTCCTCGAAGCCGGCGTGGTGGCTCAGCACGGGGGCGGCGACTTCCGCCAGATCCTCGGCCAAGCGGATCGCCAAGGCCTCCGGCAGGCGGTCGTTATTGCGGAACTGCCACGCGATCGCCTGCCGCACCGCGATCTCGGAATCCCGCGCGAAGCTCATCAGGATTTCGGTCGCCATCTCGTTGGCGCTTCCCGAAAGCCCGCCCTGGCGGATCTGCTCGGCGACCTTGGTCGCCGTGTCGACGCGGTTGGCGACGGATGGCTGATCCATCAGGCGCGCGACATCGGCCACGGAGAGGTTGGGAAGCGCGGAGGAGGGCAGGGGTGAATGCACGGGTCGGTCCTTCGTCTTGTACTTCGGCATCGTGGCTTGAAGCCTGGCGATCCAAAGTTGACGAAGGGTTTCCCGAGGCTGTGACAAAAATTGGACGGATGGGTCGGTCTACTGGCTCAAGTCAGTAGGTCGAAGAACATCCGAGCCGACGTAATTCCCAGGAACAGGGCGAAGACGCGCTTCAGGGTCAAGGCCGGGATGGAGTGCGCCAGCCGCGCGCCCCAGGGGGCCGCCAGCATCGTGGCCGGAGCCAGGATCGCGAGCGCCACGAGATTGACGTTGCCCAGCGAGAACGGCGGCAACTCGTCGGAGCCCCAGCCGCCGATGATGGCGCCGATCGTTCCGGGGAACGCGATGATCAGGCCGATCGCGGAAGCGGTCCCGACAGCGCGGCGGATCGGATAGCTGCACAGGACCAGGGTGGGCACCGTCAGGGTTCCGCCGCCGATCCCCATCATGGTCGAGATCAGGCCGATCAGCATGCCGATGCCGAAGCGGGGGATGCCGGTCGGCAGATGGTCGGACAGGCGCAGACTGGCCGGCGAGAACGCCATATGGAGGGCCACCGCGGCGGCGGTGACCGCGAAGACGGCGATCAGCACCTCGCCCTCGACCAAGCCGATCAGCACGGCTCCGATCACCACGCCGACCGCGATGGCCGGCCCCCAGCTTTTCAGCAAGGTGACGTCGACCGCGTCCTTCCTAAGATGGGCGCGCATCGACACGATCGAGGTCGGGATGATGGTGGCGAGGGATGTGCCAACCGCGAGTTGCATGGCGACGTCGCTGTCGATGTCCAGCAGGTCGAGCAGGTGGTAGAGCACGGGAACGATGACGATGCCGCCGCCGACGCCCAGCAGGCCGGCGAGAAGGCCGCCGAACAGGCCTACACCCAGCAGGACGGCGGCCATGATGGCGAGTTGGGTTAGCTCCGGGGTCACGTGACTTCCATTTCGATGGGGCCTTCCTGAACGACGCTCCCCCCTCCCCGGAGCGGGGGAGCGTCCAGTCTGAAGCCCGAAGGTCTAACGGCCGATCGCGTAGGCTTGCATCAGTCGGGGCGTGGCCGCGGCCTTGATGATGCCATCCCAGTGGGAAGCGGCGCAGAGACGGCCAATCGACCATTCCGGCATTACTTCCACGTTATGCCCGCGGTGCAGCAATTCCTCAATGGTCGAGGTGGGTAGGTTGGCCTCCACCGATAGGCTGCCCGGTCGGCTGGCGCGTGGATAGAACGAGCCCGGGAAATGCTCCGTGTGGAACAGGGGTTGGTCGATCGTCTCCTGAAGGTTGAGGCCATAATGGATATGACGCAGGAAGAAGATCGGCTGCCATTGGTCCTGCTGGTCGCCGCCCGGCGTGCCGAACGCGAGATAGGGCTTGCCGTCGCGGAGCGCCATGGAGGGTGTCAGGGTGGTGCGCGGACGCTTGCGCGGCGCCAGACTGGCCGGCAGGCCCTCCTCCAGCCAGAACATCTGCGCCCGGCTGGTCAGGCAGAAGCCCAGTTCGGGGATGATCGGCGAGCTTTGCAGCCAGCCGCCGCTGGGCGTCGCCGAGACCATGTTTCCCCAGCGGTCGATCACGTCGATGTGACAGGTGTCGCCGCGCTTCTCGCCCCGCTCCTCGGCGACGCGCTTCTCGGAAAGATGGGCCATGGTCGGCTCGCCGGCCCCGGCACCGCTGGCATCTCCCCCGACCCGTCCGGCGGCACCCGGCACGGCGCGGTCCGCCTGTCCTTCGAAACCCGGAACCCGGCCCGGCCGCAGGTCGAGGGAGGCGGTGTCGCCGACCAGCTTGCGGCGCTCGTCGTTGTAGGCGTCGGAGAGCAGGGTCTCCATCGGCACGTCGACGAAGTTGGGGTCGCCGTAATAGGCCTCGCGGTCGGCGAAGGCGAGTTTCATGCACTCGATCACGGTATGGATGAAGTCGGGGCCGTTCGGGTCCATGGCGTCCAGGTCGAAGCCCTTGAGCAGCGCCAACTGCTGCAGGAAGACGGGACCCTGGCCCCACGGCCCCGTCTTGCAGACGGTATGGCCGCGATAGTCGTAGGTCAGCGGTTCCTCGTAGGTCGCCTTCCAGCCGTCCATGTCGTGGCCGGTCAGCATGCCGCGGTGACGCTGGCCCGAGACGTCCATCACCTCGTTGGTCCGGCAGAAGCGATCGATCGCCTCGGCCACGAATCCCCGGTAGAATTGGTCGCGGGCGGCCTGGATGCGCGACTCGCGGGTGGGGCCCTGCGCCTCGCGGACCAGCCGCTTGTAGGTCGCCGCCAGCCGGGGGTTCCTGAACAGCGCTCCGGGTTGGGGCACGTCGCCGTTGGGCAGCCAAGTCGCCGCCGATGTCGGCCAGTCCTCGCGGAACATGCCGCTGACCGTGTCGATCGACTGCGAGACGCGGGCCAGCATCGGGTGGCCGGTCTCGGCGTAGTAAATCGCCGGCTCCAGCACCTCGGACAATTCCATGGTCCCGTGGTCACGCAGCATGGTCAGCCAAGCGTCGAACGCGCCGGGAACCACGGCGGCAAGCAGGCCAGTACCGGGCACCAGGGTCAGCCCCTCGTTCCTGTAAGCCTCGATGGTCGCTGCGGCGGGAGCGGTGCCTTGGCCGCAGATCACCCGGACCCGCCCTTCCGACGCGTTGTACATCAGGATCGGCACCTCGCCAGCCGGTCCGTTCAGGTGCGGCTCGACGATCTGGAGCACGAAGCCGGCGGTAACGGCGGCGTCGAAGGCGTTGCCGCCCTTCTCCAGCGCCGCCATGCCGGCGGCGGAGGCGAGCCAATGGGTCGTCGTGACGGCGCCGAAGGTGCCCAGGATTTCCGGACGGGTGGTGAACATGATGAGCTGATCCCTCTTTGCTTTTTGTTCAGCGGCTGTCGCGCGGGTCGAGCGCGTCGCGCAGTCCGTCGCCCAGGATGTTGAAGCCGAACACCACGACGAAGATCGCGATGCCGGGCCAGATCGCCATCCAGGGGGCTTGGGTGATGAAGTTCTTGGCGGTGTTCAGCATGCTGCCCCAGCTAGGGTCCGGCGGTTGCTGGCCCAGCCCGAGGAACGACAGGCTGGCCTCCGCGATGATCGCGGTCGCGACGGTCAGGGTCGATTGGACCAGCAGGGGCGGGAAGATGTTGGGCAGGATGTAGCGAAGGATGATCCTGAGATTGGAACAGCCAACCGCGCGCGCACCCTGGACGTAATCCTCCGTCTTGACCGACAGCACCTGACCCCGCGCCAGACGCGCGAAGATCGGGGCCGCCGAGATGCCGATCGCGATCATCGCGTTGGTCAGGCTGGGGCCGAGGAAGGCGGCCAGCGCTATGGCGAGGATCAGGAACGGGCAGGCCAGCACCGCCTCCGTCACGCGGGAGATCACCGCGTCCATCCAGCCGCCGTAATAGCCCGAGATCACGCCGAACGGCACGCCGATCAGCAAGGCGATGGCGACCGAGACGATTCCGGCGGACAGCGAGGCGCGGCTGCCGACCATCAGCCGGGACAGGACATCCCGCCCGACATCGTCGGTGCCCATCCAGTGCGCCGCCGTCGGCGGCTTCCGGATCGTCAGCCAGCTCGACACGTTGGGATCGTAGGGGGCGATCAGCGGGGCCGCGATGGCCATCGCGATGAACAGCAGGACGATGATGCCGCCCGCCAGGGCCGCCGGATTGCTCCTGAGCTTCCGCCAGACGCGGGACCGGCTCCGGCTGGGGACGGGTCGGTTCGGCGATGCCGTGGCGAGCGCGTTGCCCATGGTCATGATGGTGTCCTCCCTCAGGCGCGGAGCCGGGGGTTCAACAGGAAGTACAGCATGTCGGCCAGCAGGTTCATCAGGATGAAGGCGGTTCCGGTGAACAGGACGACGCCCTGGACGACGGCGTAATCCCGGTTGAACACCGCATCGACCACAAGTTTGCCGAAGCCGGGGATGGTGAAGATCTGCTCCGTCAGCACGGCGCCGGATAGCAACTCGCCGAGCTGGAGCGTGCCCAGCGTGACCACCGGGATCAGGGCGTTGCGGAGCGCGTGGCGCAGGACGACGACACGCTCCGACAAGCCCTTGGCGCGGGCGGTCCGGACATAGTCGGCGCGGAGCGACGACAGCATGGCACTCCGGGTATGCCGCATCATGATCGCCGCGATGCCGGTGCCCAGCACGAAGGCCGGCATGATCATGGTCTGGAGGTTCCGCGACAGGTCCTCCAGCGGACTGGCGTAGCCCGACGCCGGCAGCAATCCCCATTGGACAGATACCAGCATGATCAGCATGATGCCGAGCCAAAAATTGGGGATCGAGATGCCAGATAGGGCCACCACGTTGGCCCCCACGTCCCAGGCGGTGCCCTTCCGCACCGCCGAGACGATGCCGGCGGGGATGCCGATGGCCAGCGCGATGATCATGGCCATGGTGGCGAGCTGGAGCGTGACCGGCAGCTTGGTCATGATCAGCTCGGTGACCGGCATCCGGCTTCGGATCGACTGACCCATGTCGCCCGACAGGACTCCGGTCAGCCAGTGCCAGTACTGGACCGGGACGGGGTCGTTCAGATGGTACATCTCGCGGATCGCCGCCAGCACCTCGGGGCTGCGCTCCTCCCCGGCGATGGCGAGCGCCGGATCGCCGGGAAGCAGCAGCTGAAGCGAGAAGACCATCATCGAGATCAGCAGCAGGGTCGGGATGCTGACGGCGAGGCGCCGCGCCATGTATGCCAGCAAGGGGGCGTTCCTCCCTTAGTCGCGGAGAGTGGGGATCTGGTTGGAGATCACTTGCCCAGGCTGACGTTCTCCAGGCGGATCATGCCGTCCGGATGGGGCTTGAAACCCTTCAGCTTGGAGGTCATCGCCCAGAACCAGTTCTGGTGGTACAGGTAGATCCGCTGGCGGGCGGCCAGGTAGAGATCCGCCGCCTTGGCGTACTCGGCCTTGCGGGCCGCCGTGTCGGTCGTCGTGCGCGCGGCGTTCAAGTGCTGGTCGACCTCGGCGTCGCAGTACTTGCCGTCGTTGAGCCCACCCTTGCACGAGATGAAGTTGTGGATGTTGCCGTCCGGATCGGCCCGGCCGCTCCAGCCGATCAGGAACGCCTCGAAGTCGCCGCGAGTCTGGCGGTCGAGCCCGGAGGCGAACTCGGTCGCGTTGACCGACACGTCGAACCCGGCTTCTCCCGCCAGTGCTTGGATCACCTCGGCGACGCGCAGGTTGTCGGGGCTGTTCGGCGCCATCAGCTCGACCTTGACACGCCCATGGCCAGCTTCTGCCATCAGCTTCTTGGCGCGCTCCAGGTCTCGTTCCGGCACCGGCGCGTTCTTGTCGTAATATGGGTTGGAGGGTGCCACCGGCTGGTTGCCGACGGTGTGCTCGCCCTCGAAGCCGACCTGGTTGATGATCGTCCGGTCGAGCGCCAGTTCGAACGCCTCGCGCACCTTGGGGTCCTTGCCCAGCGGGGTCTCGGACTTGGGACCATTGGCGAGGTTCAGCGTGATCCCCTGGTAGCCGAGGCTGGTCGCCTGCTCCAGCTTCAGCGAGCTGTCGCTCCGCACGGTGGGGAGGTCGGCCGGCGCCGTCCGCTCGATGATGTCGAGCCCACCGGATTGCAGGTTCGCCAGCCGCACCGTGGTGTCGGGGATCGGCAGGTAAATGACTTTCTGGATCGGGTACGCCGCCGCGTTCCAGTGCTGGGGAAACTTCTCCAGCACGATGCGGTCCTGGGCCACCCGCTCGGTCAGCTTGTAGGGGCCGGAGCAGACGGGATTGCGGCTGAAGTCCTGGCCGGCCTCGCGCGCCGCCTTGGGCGAGATCATCATGCCGGCGCGGTCCGACAAGGCGGCCAGCAAGGGGGCGAAGGGTTGCGACAGGTTGAGCCGCACCGTGTACGGATCGACGACATCCACCGAGGTGACGGCGGCGATCTCGCTGCGCCGGGTCGAGCCGGGCAGGTTGAGCGAGCGCTCGATGTTGAACTTGACCGCCTCGGCGTTGAACGGCTCGCCATCGTGGAAGGTGGCACCCTGGCGCAGCTTCATCGTCAGCGCCTTGTTGTCGGCGGACCACGACCATTCCATCGCGAGTTGGGGGACGAACTCCAGATCCGGCCCCAGGTCGACCAGCTTGTCGCACAGGCCGGCGAAGACGATGCGCCCCACGAAGGAGCGGGCGAGATCCGGGTCGAGCAGATCGGGATCTTCCTGCAGGCCAACGCGCAACGTCTGCGCGGTGGCTCCCGATGCCACGAGGGTGAGGAGACCAGCGGCCAGCAGGCCGGCGTGCCAAGGCTTGAATGTCATGAGTCGAAGGCTCCCTGTTCCTGGGCTTTGGATGCGCCGCCTCAAAGGGCTGGCGCTTCTTCCTGGAGCGCCCTGCGCTCCATGTAGAGGGCTCGCCGCCGGGCATAGACCGCGCTGATCGGCCGTGCCGCGGCGTCGGGCCGAGGCGGCGCCTCGATCTCCCGCCAGAAGTGGCAGGCGACGCCGTGGTCTTCGGCGTTTGGGCCCATGACCGGCTCCTCGGTCCGGCAGCGGTCGCGGACGTGGGGGCAACGTGTGTGGAACCGGCAGCCGCTGGGGGGATTGAGCGGGCTGGGAACGTCGCCTTCCAGCAATTGCCGGTTGGCCCGCGCCATGGGGTCGGGCAGCGGCACCGCCGACATCAGCGCCTGGGTGTAGGGGTGGCGCGGCGCCGTGAACAGGGCGTTGGTATCGGCCAGTTCGACCATCTTGCCCAGATACATGACGCCGACGCGGTCGGACATGTGCCGGACCACCGCCAGATCGTGGGAGATGATCACCAGCGTCAGGCCGAGCCGCTGTTTCAGATCCTCCAGCAGGTTGATCACCTGGGCCTGGACCGACACATCCAGGGCCGATACCGGCTCGTCTCCGATCACCAGTTCCGGCCCCGCCGCCAAGGCCCTGGCGATGCCGATGCGTTGGCGCTGGCCGCCGCTGAACTCGTGCGGGTAACGGTCGGCGTGGCGCGCCGACAGGCCGACCAGTTCCAGCAACTCGGCCATCCTCTCCCGTTGTTCGCGCCGCGAGCCCAGTTTGTGGACCCGCATCGGCTCGGTCAGGATCTCGCCCACGGTCATGCGCGGGTTGAGCGAGGCGAAGGGGTCTTGGAAGATCATCTGCATGCGGGCGCGCAGCGGGCGCATGTCGCGCTCGCGCACACTGGCGATATCCTGGCCGTGGAAGCGGACGGTGCCGCCGGTCGGATCGATCAGCCGCAGGATCAGGCGGGCCAGGGTGGACTTGCCACAACCGCTCTCGCCGACGATCGCCAGCGTCTCGCCCTTGCGGACCGTGAAGCTGACGCCGTCGACCGCCTTGACCGACCGGCCGATACCGGGCAGCAGCGATTTGCCGGTGGCGAAGTGCTTGGTCAGGCCGTTGATCTCAAGAATGTTCTCTGGTGGCATCGTCATGGCGATCCTTCCTCAAGCCTTCCTCAGGCCGCGCGCACTTCCAGCGGGGCCTTCCAGCAGGCGACGGCGTGGCCGGGCGACAGGTCGGCCAGCGGCGGTTCCTCCGTCCGGCAGTGATCGTCGGCGAAGGGGCAGCGGGTCGAGAAGCGGCAGCCCGACGGCATGTCGGCGGGGGCGGGCACGGAACCCCGGATGGTCGGCAGGCGGCCGATCTCGGAATCGAGACGCGGGATCGAACTCAGCAACCCCAGCGTGTAGGGGTGTTGCGGGTCTGCGAACAGGTCGGTGACCGAGGCCTGCTCGACGATACGCCCGGCATACATGACCGCGACGTCGTCGCCCACCTCCGCCACGACGCCCAGGTCATGGGTGATCAGCAGCACGGCGGTGCCGGTCTCGTCCTGGAGCGTCTTGATCAGGTCCAGGATCTGCGCCTGGATGGTGACGTCCAGGGCGGTGGTCGGCTCGTCCGCGATCAGCAGGCGGGGATCGTTGGCGAGCGCCATCGCGATCATCACGCGCTGGCGCATGCCGCCGGAAAGCTGGTGGGGGTAGTCGCCCATGCGCTGCTCGGGCGCCGGGATGCGCACCCGCTTCAGCATCTCGACCGCGTGGCGTTCCGCCTCCGCCCGTCCGACCGGTCGGTGACGCCGGATACCCTCGACGATCTGGTCGCCGATGGTTAAGACCGGGTTCAGCGAGGTCATCGGCTCCTGGAAGATCATCGCCATCCGGTCGCCGCGGCGCTCGTTCAACTCCTTCCGCGACAGATCCAGGAGGTTGGTGCCGTCGAGCAGGATCTCGCCGTGGCCGACGATCGCGTTGGGAGCCAGCAAACCCATGATCGACAGGGCGGTGACGCTCTTGCCGCAACCCGATTCACCGACCAGGCAGAGCGTCCGGCCGGTCCGCACCGTGAACGACACGCCGTCGAGCACGTTGAAGCCACCCTCGTCGGTGCGAAAGCCAACCTGGAGGTCGCGGATCTCGGCGACCGGAGCCGCCAGGGCGGGGTTCGTGTTGGCGTCCGATCGAGCGGAGGCCCGCGCCAGGATTGGTGATGGAGCCATCAGCCCTCCTCACCGGCGATGCCGGTTTCCAGAACGGTGTTGATGTGATGGGTGATCGCCGCGACCGCCGTGGTGGCGTCACGCGTCCGCAGGGCGTCGATCACGTCCCAATGGCGTTGGGCGGAGATCAGCAGCGGGCGGGTGCGGCCCGGTTCCGCCAGCGTGATCCGGTGAAGGTGGAGCAGGCAGCGGCTGAGGATCGCGTCGAGCGCGGGAAGGCCGGCTCGGCCGAAGATCGTCAGATGGAACTCGCAATCCAGCTCGGTCAGCGCGTACTCGTCGCCGGCCTCCGCCACCCGCTCCATCTCCTCGACGATGCCCGACAAGCGGGCGAGGAACTGGTCGTCGATCAAGGATGCGGCCCGGCGGACGCCCTGCGTCTCCAGGTGGAGCCGCATTAACTGCATCTCGCGGGCCTCGGCCGGGCCGGTCACCGAGACCGTCGTTCCCTTGTAGCCGCCGCGGACGACCAAACCGTCTTCCTGGAGCCGCATCAGGGCCTCGCGGACGGTGCCCTGGCTACAGCCGTATTCGCGGGCGACGGTGATCTCCAGCATCGGATCGCCGGGCTTCAACCCGCCCTTGACGATCTGCCGGCGCAGGTCGTCGTAGAGCACGCTGCCCTTCCGAACCTTGCTGAACTGGATCGTCCCCGCCTCGCCGAGCCGCGCCATGATCGCCCCTGCCCAATATCATTATCGATAACGATATTAGGAGAGCGAACGAAAGATGCGCAAGCGCTTTGTTAACGGAAATTTTACGATTACATCATGGGCGAAATGCTGTTTTAATGAACCGCCGTTTGCCTAGTGAGGCGGCATCACGAGAATTCCGGCACAGGCGACGGGCATCGGCGGAGGCTCCGGTTTCACCTTCGGCGGCGGCGCGGGGGTGGGCACCGGCGGCGGTTTCTCGAACCAGCTCGCCAGTTCGGCGCCGCAGCCGTCGCCGGGCGGCGGAGGGGCTTGATCGGCGCATTGCGGCTGGTCGGGCGGACAGGTCATGCGGACGTGGAAATGCGCCTCGTGCCCGAACCAGGGGCGGATCAGGCGCAGCCACGACCGGTCGGGCCATGTCCGTTCGCACAGCGCCTGCTTGATGCCGGGGGCGACGAAGATGCGCGTGACGCGCGGATCGTCCGCGGCCAGCCGCAACAGCATCGCCTGGGTATCGGTGAACAGACGGGGATCGACATGCTTGGTGATGGGGTCGATCACGCTGGGCAGATCCAGGTCCTCGCGCTGGGACCGGGGCAGTGGCGGCAGGTCGAGCCGCAGCCAGATATCGGCGTCCAATCCGACCTCGTGGCTCGCGTGCCCGCTGGGCATCGGCCCGCCCCGCGGCTGCGACACGTCGCCGACCAGCAAGGTTCCCAGATCGGTCGCCGCGACGCGCTGGCCGAGATTGAGCAGGTACTCGATCGTCTCCGGATGGCCGAAATACCGCGTCCGCGACAGGCGGACGACCTGATGGCCCGGACCTTCGGTCGGCAGCGACCGGGCGCCCCCGATGCATCCGTTGGTGTATGACCCGAAGATCCGCGGCGATCCCGGCGCCGGGGCCGAGACTTTTCCCCATTCAGCCGCTTGATGGGGTTGGGCGTGGGCCGGAAGAGCCGTGCCGGCCGCCAGGCCGACGAGGAAGGCGATGGCTGGAAGGGACGCCGATATCCTGGCCGATATATTGCTTAGCATGACTTCGACCATTTTAAGTTGGCTATGGCGTTCGGGAGTCTCCCCATACGTCTTTCAGCCGTGTAGCATAATCTGGTTAATACACGGTTGCCCGAATCAACGAGGACCGTACTCGCAGGGAGTGGAGAAATGCCGGACATTACGATCGATGTGCACGACCACCAGATGCCGGCCTATCTCGCCGAGCCTGACCGGAGCCGGGTCGGGGGTGTCGTGCTGATCCATGAGATCTTCGGCCTCAACAAGACGATGCGCGCCGTCGCCGACCGCTTCGCCGAAGCGGGTTTCCTGGCGATCTGTCCCAGCCTGACTTGGCGGCAGGGCGACCTGCCGGAGATCGAGCCCGGGGACGAGGCGGCGCTCGAGGAGGGCAGGCGGCGGATGGCCGAGTCCAGTGACGACCAGATGCTGGGGGACGTCAAGGCCGCCGTGCTCCATCTGCGTGAGATGGGGCTGTGCAACGAGCGGGTCGCCACCGTCGGATATTGCGCCGGCGGCAGGATCGCCTTCCTGATGGCGTGCCGGGGCGATACCCAGGCGAACGTCGCGTACTATGGCACCAACATCGACAAGCACTTGGCGGAGGCGGTCAAGCTGACCCGCCCGTTCATGATGCATCTGGGCGAGAAGGATCCGTTCATCCCGCCGGAGACGCGCAAACGGCTGGTCGATCGCCTGTGCCCCGTTGCGGGCGTCGCCATTCACACTTATCCTGGCGTCGGCCATGGCTTCGCCCGTCCCGGCGCTTCTGGTGCCGAGGCGGAGGCGGGCAAGTTGGCCGATCAGCGCACCTTCGACTTTCTGGGGCTCTACCTGCGCTAGCGGGTGGAGGACACGCGACGACGGGAGGCGGATCATGGAAAAAGCGACGTTCGGCGCCGGATGCTTCTGGGGAGTGGAGGCGGCGTTCCGTCATGTCGACGGCGTGACCGGCACGGCGGTGGGCTATCTTGGCGGCACCACGGAGAACCCGACCTACGACGACGTCTGCTCGGACGAGACCGGCCACGCGGAGGTGGTCGAGGTCGAGTTCGATCCCGCGCGGGTCTCCTTCGACCAGATACTCGACGTGTTCTGGCAGATCCACGATCCGACGACCTTGAACCGGCAGGGACCCGACGCTGGAGCGCAGTACCGCTCCGCGATCTTCACCCATTCCCCGGCGCAGGAGGCGATGGCCCGCGCCTCGCTGGAGCGGGCGCAGGCGTCGGGCCGCTTCGCCCGGCCGATCGTGACCGAGATCACGCCGGCTTCGGCCTTCTGGCGCGCCGAGGACTATCACCAGCGCTACCTGGAGCGCCGGGGCATGGCGTCGTGCCACATCTGACCGACGCGCGATGAGGGGCGGCAAGGCGTTCGATCCCAAGGCCGCGCATCGAAAGGTGACGCGTCCGAAGGCGGCCCCGCCGCGCGCGGGCAGGGTGATCCTGTTCAACAAACCCTACGACGTGCTGTCGCAGTTCACCGACCGGGAGCACGGCCGGGCGACGCTGTCGGAATTCATCAAGATCCCCGGTGTCTACGTCGCGGGCCGTTTGGACCGCGACAGCGAAGGCCTGCTGGTCTTGACCGACGACGGCAAGCTGACCGCGCGGATCGCCGACCCGCGTCACAAGCGGCCGAAAACCTACTGGGCGCAGGTCGAGGGCGTCCCGGACGAACGGGCGCTGGAGGCGCTTCGGGGGGGCGTCACGCTGAACGATGGGCCGACGCTGCCCGCCGGGGCCAGCCTGATCGAGGAACCGGCTGGGTTGTGGCCACGCGATCCTCCCATCAGATATCGCGCCGAAATACCGACATCCTGGATCGAGCTGGTGTTGCGGGAGGGGCGTAACCGGCAGGTTCGCCGCATGACCGCCGCGGTGGGCTTCCCGACGCTGCGCCTGATCCGGCGCGCGGTCGGGGACTGGACCTTCGACGGGTTGGCGCCCGGTCAATGGCGTGAGATTTCCATCACCTCGAAGCCTGGAAGCTGATAAAATCACGCTGGCTTCCACATCCCAAGCGTGTCGGGTACCCCCATGTCGATCGATCTCGGCCAGTTCAGGCTTCCGGCGGTGCCGAGCGGCGAACCGCCCGCTCCGAAAGCCTCGAACGCTCCCGCCACTGGCCCGATGGTCGTCATTGGCCTTTTGTCGGCGGCGTTGTTCGGATTGTTCTACATGGCGGCTCTGAACAACCCCAGCATCGTGGCGCCGCCAAAGCCGGTTCCCCTGGTGGCCAAGGTCGCGCCAGTCACCACCGCGAAGCCGGCAGCACCACCCCTGACCTCATCCCAGGTCCCAGCCGCGACCGTGCCGAAGCCGGAGCGCCCGCGTCTGGTGACACGCGGCGAATTGCGCGAGATCCAGACGCTGCTGAAGGACGCCGGCTATGATCCTGGACCAGCCGACGGCCTGATGGGACGCAAGACCCACGGCGCCATCGCCGCCTTCGCCGAAGCCCATGGCATCGAGCTTGGTCCGGAGCCCGACCTCGCGTTGCTGGAGGCGGTGCGGGCCGCCGCGCGGTGAGATCACGGTCCGGAAGGTTGGGGCGGAATCGCGCGCTCGTTCGTTCATCCCATGGCGAATGGACCTGGGAGAAATGACATGGCCAATCAAGCGCCTCAGATGGACGAGGAAACGCTCGCGTTCCTGCTGGAGGTCTTCCAGAAGGTCAGGGCCGGCCTGACCGACGAGGTGGCCGAGTACATGGTGCGGGGATTGCCGCCCAACCTGCGGAACGAGAAGGGCGACAGCCTGCTGATGATCGCCGCGTATAATGGCAACGCCGGCGTCGTCAAGCTGCTGCTCGACCACGGCGCCGACATGGAACTGGCGAACGACAGGGGACAGACGCCCTTGGCGGCGGCCGCGTTCAAGGGTGACATCGGCATCGTCAACATGCTGCTGGACGCGGGTGCCGATGTCGATGGCGCTGGCAATGGTGGCAGGACCGCCTTGATGACGGCGGCGATGTTCAACCGGACCGAGATCGTCGATTTGCTGCTGAGGCGGGGCGCCACGATCGATCTCCGCGACGCAGGCGGCAACACGGCGCAGGCGGCGGCCGAGATCATGAACGCGCCGGACACGCCCGGACAGCTTGCCCGCGCCGCCGCGCGACGCTAGACAAGTCGTTCCCTCCTCCGCGCAGGCTCGAGCATGACCAGGATCCCGTATATCGACGAAGCCCGCCTCTGGAAGCGCCACATGGCGATGGCCAAGATCGGCGCCCTGCCGGGCGGGGGCGTCAACCGTCCAGCCCTGTCCCCGGGCGACGCCCAGTCGCGGAGCTTGCTGGCGCGCTGGGGCGACGAGCTTGGCTTCTCCGTCGCGACCGATCCGATCGGCAACCTGTTCCTGCGGCGGGCCGGCACTGACGATAGCCTGCCGCCGGTGATCAGCGGGTCCCACCTCGACACCCAGCCGACCGGCGGCAAGTTCGACGGCGCGTTCGGCGTGCTCGCCGCCTTCGAGGCGTTGCAAGCGATCCACGAGGCGGGCGTCGTGACAAAGCGGCCGATCGAAGTGGTGTCCTGGACCAACGAGGAGGGCTCGCGCTTCCAGCCCGGTTGCTCCGGGTCGGCGGCTTTCACCGGTGCCGTTCCGCTCGACCAGATCCTGCAGGCGGTCGACCGCGACGGCATCTCCGCCCGCGACGCGCTGGCGGCGGTGCTGGCGAGCGAGCGCGGCATGCCGGTGCGACCCCTGGGCTTCCCCGTGGCGGCCTATCTGGAATGCCATATCGAGCAAGGCCCCAGGCTGGAGGATGCCGGCGTGCCCGTCGGGATCGTCACGGGCATGCAGGGCTCGCGCTGGTTCGCGGTCGAGATCCTGGGTGACGAGGCCCACGCGGGAACCACCCCGCGCCGCAACCGGCGCGACGCGCTGACCGCCGCCATCGCCATGGTGTCGGCGCTGGAACGGCTGATGTTCGACGAGGAGGACCTTGTCCGCTTCACCGTCGGCCGGTTCGAGGTCCAGCCGGGATCGCCCAACACCATTCCGGGCCGGGTCTTCTTCACCATCGACTTCCGCCATCCAGAGGCCTCGACCCTGAAGCGCCTGGGCGATCAGGTCGACGCGGTTTGCCGGGCCCACGCCAATCCGTGCACGGTCACGATCATCGAGACCTTCAACAGCCAGCCGGCCGAGTTCGACCCGGCCGTCATCGCCGCCATGCGCGGCGCCGCCGAGCGCTTGGCCATCCCCACGATGGACCTGTCCTCGGGGGCGCTGCACGACGCCAAGTTCCTTCAGGACGTCTGCCCCAGCGGCATGATCTTCGTGCCCTGCGAACGCGGCATCAGCCATAACGAGGCGGAGAACGCCAAGCCAGCGGACCTGGCGGCGGGTGCGCGCGTGCTGGCCGAGGCGCTGGTCACGCTGGCGAACGCCTGATCGACGGGGCGCGTGTGGGAAGGTGCGACGGATCGCGCGGGGGAAACGGGAGGTGTGGCGTTGCACAATGGGGTCAACGCAGCATTACCGGAGACCCCCCATGGCCGAAGTTCTTTTCTATGCCAAGCCCGACGATACAGCCAACGCCAAGCAGAAGACCCAACTGGAGGCCGCCGGCCACACGGTGATCGCCCGCGACCTGCTGTCCGAGCCCTGGACGCCGGAGACGTTGCGCCCCTATTTCAACGACCGTCCCGTCGAGGAGTGGTTCAACCGCTTCGCGCCCGCCGTCCGCAGCAAGGCCGTCGTGCCGGCGGAACTGGACGAGGCGGCGGCGATCGAGGTCCTGATCAAGGACCCCGACCTGATCCGCCGTCCGCTGATCCAGGTCGGCGACCGCCGCGAGGTCGGGTACGACCCGACGACGCTCAACGCCTGGATCAGCCTCGTCCCGGTGTCGGATGGCATGTCATGCGAGGACAAGCATGCCCAGGGCCGTTGCGACCATGGGCATGGTCATCATCATCACTGATCAGGTTAGTCAGGCCGAAGGGCGTCAGGGCAGCAGGGCGCCCTTGGTGTTGACGTAGACCGCGTAGAGCGACGTGCTGCCGGTCATGAACAGGCGGTCCCTCCGGGGGCCGCCGAAGCAGACGTTCGAGCAGATCTCCGGCAGGTGGATCTTGCCGATGATCTTGCCTTCGGGCGAGAAGACATGGACCCCGTCGAAGCCTTCGCCAGCCCAGCCGGCCGCGGCCCAGACGTTGCCGTCGATGTCGGTGCGCATGCCATCCGCCAAGCCCGGCGCCATGTCGGCGAAAACGCGGCCATTGGTCAGGCTCTTGCCATCCACCACATCGAACACGCGGATTTGCTTTGGCACGTCCTCGCCGGTGTCGGCGATGTAGAGCTTCGACTGGTCCGGGGAGAAGCAGAGCCCGTTGGGTCGGCGGAAATCCCCGGCGACGACGGTGGCGCGTCCCGTGCCGGGGTCGATCCGGTAGACGTTGGTCGGCAGCTCGAACTGGGCCTTGCCGCCCTCGTAGTCGCTGAGGATGCCGTAGCCGGGATCGGTGAACCAGATGCCACCGTCGGAATGCACCACCGCGTCGTTTGGAGCGTTCAGCCGCTTGCCCTCGAAGCTGTCGATCAGGACGGTGATGCTCCCGTCGTATTCGGTCCGGGTGACGCGCCGGCCGCCATGTTCGCAGCTGATCAACCGGCCTTGGCGGTCGCGGGTGTTGCCGTTGGTGTAATTGGAATTGGCACGGAAGACGCTGACCGCGCCGCTCTCCTCGGTCCACCGCATCAGCCGGTTGTTGGGGATGTCGCTCCAGACGAGATAGCCGCCGTCCCGGAAATAAACTGGTCCCTCGGCCCAGCGCAGCCCCGTCGCCAGACGCTCCACGTTGGCGTTACCGACGCGGTAGTTGGCGAAACTCTTGTCCACGACCTCGATCGCGTCATCGGGATAACGCACGGGCTGCGGATCGCCCCAGTCGCGGGCCAGGGCTGGACCGGCGGCCAGCGTCGCGGCGCCCGCGGCGGCCGTTTTAAAGAGCGCTCTTCTCGCGATTTCCATGATGTTTCCTCCCGGTTTGGCAGCTGATTGGATGGCTGCACTCTTTGGTTTACGTCGAGAGGATGACACTGGCACGCCGGCTTGGCGATATGTCCGGTCAGTCCATACCCATCCGAGTTCCCTTAAACCTTGCGATGGAACAACCATGGTTCTTGCTGGTTGTAGAGCGGTGCGGGCGTGACCCGCGAAGTTCAACAGCCGACGAGAGTGTGTTGTCATGCCAATACCGTCAAAAACCCGGAGCCTGGGCGGGATTTGCCTGGTCGCCGGCGCCCTGGCGCTGAGCGCCTGCGCCGGCAACGTCCCGGCGCCGACGGAACAAGTGACGCTGTCGGACAACATCATCCGCAACGCCGAGGAAGCTGGTGCCGTCCAGCATTCACCCGTGGAACTCAACATGGCGCGCGACAAGCTGGAAGGCGCCCGCCGCGAGATGCAGGACGAGAACAACGAGAAGGCGCTCCGACTGGCCGAGGAGGCCGAGGTCGACGCCCGTCTCGCCGAACTGAAGGCGCGTACCGCGACCACCAAGGAAGCCGTTGCCGCCGTGCAGTCCAGCATCGACACGCTGCGCCGCGAGTTGAACGCCGGTCCCATGAATCGGCCGACGAGTTGAGGGAGACGCTGGAAATGAACAAGCACATGACCATCCTGCGCCGTCTGGCGCTGGGCGCCTCCGCCTGCGCGTTGCTGGCCGCCTGCGCCAATTCCCCGACCGAGACGCCGACCGTCAGCCGGGCGGCCTCCGCCTACGACAGCGTCCGCAACGATCCCAAGGTCGTGAGCACCGCGGCGCTCGAACTCCAGCGCGCCGAGCAGCAGCTTCGCGATGCCCAGGCCGCCCAGGCGGCAGGCGAGGATGTCGCCGCGGTCGACCACGAAGCCTATCTGGCGGCCCGCCGCGCCGACATCGCCGCCCAGACCGCCGCCCTGCGCGACGCGGAGCAGCAGATCACCCAGGCCAACCAGAGCCGCGACCAGGTGATGCTCAACGCCCGCTCGGGTCAGGTCCAGAGCCTGCAACGGCAGCTGGCCGAGCTTCAGGCCAAGCAGACCGACCGCGGCATGGTGCTGACGCTGGGTGACGTTCTGTTCGAGGTCGGGCGCGCCGAACTGCGCCCGGCGGCGGACCGCACCGTTACCCAGTTGGCGGCGTTCATGCGCCAGAACCCGAACCGGTCGGTCGAGATCACGGGTTTTACGGACAGCACCGGTAGCGTTGAACTGAACCAGACCCTGTCCGAGCGCCGGGCGGAGTCCGTTCGTCAGGCCCTGGTTTCGCAGGGGATCAACCCGCAGCGCATCGTGACACGGGGTCTTGGGCCGGCACTTCCCGTCGCCAGCAACAACACGAGCGGTGGGCGCCAGCAGAACCGGCGCGTCGAGATCACGATTTCGGACGAGAACGGCTCGATTCCGCCCCGTGGTGCTTGAGACTCGGTTATGATCGCTACCCTCCGTCATGGGTCGGCGCAACCAACGCGGTGGCGCCCTGACGGGTGGCGGAGGGTTCGCTTGCCATGAGGTCACTGAGGATCCGATCTTCCAAACCCGCTTGGGTGCTGGCCGTGGCCTGGATGCTGGCCCTGGGGCATGGCGGCGCTTTGGCCGCCGACCCGGCCAGCGGCAGCGGCGAACCGCCGGTCCATGTTATCGACGGCGATACTGTCGAGGTGTCGGGTATCGTCCATCAGTTGGGTGGTATCGACGCGCCCGAACTGGGTCAACGATGCTTGAACAAGTCGACCTTGTACGAGTGCGGCCACGAGGCCGCCTTCGCGCTCCGCAAGATGCTCGGGTTCATGCCGGTGTCGTGCAACCCACCGTCGCGTGACCAAGGCGGCGGCGAGGTCCAGTGCGTCGGCAGGGCTGGCAATTTGGCTCTGCTGCTCGTCCAGCAAGGGATGGCCGTCGCGAAACCCGGAGCGTCACCCGAATACTCCGAGGCGCAGAGGGTGGCGAAGGATAGCCGGCTGGGCATATGGCGCGGCGACTTCGTGTCACCGGAACGATGGCGCGCCGGGGAGCGCCTGGACGCCGAAAGGCAAGCCCCGGCGCATTGCCCTGTCAAGGCGTTCGTCCAGGATGGTGTCAAGGTCTACATCGTGCCGACCGATCCCGGCTATGGCGAGGTGTCGGCCGAACCGGCAACGGGCGAGCGCCGCTTTTGCGGCGACGAGCAAGCCGCGGCGGCTGGTTATGAACACGCGGGTTCACACGGGCCGAAGCCCGGATCTCCGTAATTTTCGGGAACTCCGGCGCGTCTCGGTGGTTGTGCGACTGTTCGTGGTGTCGTCTCCGACCTTCGGGGCGCGCGACTGTCAGCGGGAGTGGAGAATGCAAGAAAACAGGACGGTTGATTTGCCCTTGAGCGGTCTCTTCGCCAACCTGCGCCAGGAGGCTACCCTCCTGGTCAAACGCGAGATCGAATTGGCTCGCGTCGAGGCTGGACAGAAAGTCGGGCAGATCACCCGCGGCGGCGTGGCGCTGGTCGTGGGTGGCGCCGTGCTGTTCGTCGGTATCCTGTTCCTGATGCTGGCGGCGACATATGGCTTGGAAAAGGTGGTGGTGCCATGGATGGCGGCCCTGATCGTCGGCGGCGCTGTTCTACTGGTCGGTGTCATCATGTTGCTGAAGGGCGTCAGCAACATGAGGAACCTGAACCTGAAGCCTGAGCGGACGATGGAAACCCTGAAGGGGGACGCTGGTCTGGTCCGGAGCCGCGCGTCGTGACCGGGTATGGCCGCTCCGCGTCGGAGATCCAGCGCGAGATCGGCGAGACCCAAGCCAATCTGGCGCGGACGCTGTCGCAGCTGGAAAGCAAGGTGGCACCCCGGGAGTTGCTGGATGAGATCACCGGCGCGCTGCGGTCGCGCGGCGGTCACCGGCTGGCCGACGCGATCCGCGACAATCCCATCCCGGCGGCGCTGATCGCGCTGGGTGTGGCGTGGCTGGCGGTGTCGGTCGCCTCGACCACGCCCCAGCCGGACCGCTTCGTGGCCGATGCCAAGGGATGGCGCCGGAGAGGCGTGCTGTCGGCCCAGTCGCTGATTGGCGATGATGTCCGCAACTTGGAAAACCAGCCGCTGGGACGGATCGAGGACATCATGATCGATGTTCCGACCGGACGCGTCGCCTACGCGGTGCTGTCGTTCGGCGGCATCCTGGGAATGGGCGAAAAGCTGTTCGCGCTGCCGTGGCAGGCGCTTCGCGTCGACGAGCGGAAGCGGCAAGTGACCATCGACATGGACAAGGCGCGCCTCAAGGAGGCACCTGGCTTCGACAAGGACAACTGGCCCGACATGGCCGACCTGTGCTGGAGCGGCAGGGTCCACCACTTCTGGATGGGCCGTGACGGCGATATTCTGCACCGACGTGTCATGTCGGCGGGATCGCTCGCCGGCGATGGCGTCCGCAATCCCCTGGGCGAGGAGTTGGGGACGATCGAGGCGACCATGGTCGATCTAACCGACGGGCGGGTGGTCTACGCCGTCATGTCGTTCGGCGGAACCTTGGGCTTCGGCGGGAAGCTGTTCGCCCTTCCTTGGCGCGCGCTCCGCCTGAACGAGGCGGAAAAGCGGTTCGTGCTGGATGCGGATCGCGATCGGCTCGAGCGGCTGGAAGGTTTCGACAAGAACGACTGGCCCGACATGGCCGATCCCGCCTGGAGCGGCCGTGTCGAGATGCGCTTCGCGCGCTAGCGTCCTCAGCCGCCGGGAAGCACGAGGATCTGCTGGTAAGGCAAGTTCTGTCGGGACAGCGTCACGGTGGCGCTGTCCGCCATCCTCACCTCGTAACGCTTATCCATCCGCTGAAGAAAACCGTTCAAGGTACTGGCTCCGAAGTAGTGCATCGGGATCACGACCGGTGGCCTGATCTGGTCTATCACCTCGACCATATAATCCTGAGCCATGGTGTAGGCGCCGTCGACCGGCACGAGCAGCACGTCGATGACGCCAAGTTCGGCCAAATGCTGATCGGTCAGGGTATGGTGCAGGTGGCCAAGATGGGCGACGCAGAGACCTCCCGCCTCGAACACGAAGATGGAGTTTCCGTTCATCCGCGTGCCGCCCATGTCGCGAAGGTTGGTCGGCACGTTCCGCACCCGCATGTCCCGGACCGTGACATCGTGGATCGCCATGCCGCTTCCTTCCGCCCAACCCCTCAGCACGTGGCCGATGCCGGGATCGGGGCTGTCGGTGTAGTGGGTCGAGTGCGCGTTGTTCATGGTCGCGATGTCGGGAACCCGTTCCGGCCGGATATAGCCGTTGTAATCGGTCACCGCCGCGACATCCTCCGGGCTTTCGATCAAGAAGGTGGAATGGCCGAGGAAGGTGAGCCGGAGCGATCCGTCCGCCGGGGCCGCGATGGTGGTGAAGCCGGCGAGCCGGATCGGGCCGGCGGGGTTCGACGCGACCGGCAGGCAAATGGCTAGCGCGCTTGGAGCCACGGCCATCATGGCCATGGCGGCGACGGCGCCGGTGATCAGGTGGTGGAGGTCTTTCAGGATCTGGATCAAAGCGGCTTCTCCCGGTTTGACGCATGCGACCCGATGAAGCTTGAACCATGCGCGGCCAGGATCAAGTCGTGATGAGTGAACCAGTGGACACGCGGCGCTGTTCTATCTCCAGTCAAGACGTTGAATTCGCGAAGGGAGCGTGAGGTGATGGGACCGATGTCGTTCAGGACCGTGCTGATGATCGCGGGGGCCGCGACACTGCTGGCCGCCTGCGCCAATCCCAACGCCGATAAGGCCGCGGATGCCCGCCAGACCCTTGTCGGGATGCCCAAGGAGACCCTGCTGTCCTGCGCCGGCGTCCCGCAGCGGACCGCCCAGGTTGGCGATAGCGAGTTCATGACCTATGCCAGCGCCGAATATTCCGGCGGTGGCCCCACCACGTCGTTTGGCGTCGGCGGGGGCAGTGGCGGATCTGGTGTCGGTTTCGGCATCGGCATCCCTCTGTTCGGGGGAGGCGGTGGTGGCTATTCAAGCAGTTGCGAGGCGACCTTCACGGTGCGGAATGGCGTCGTCCAGCAGCTGAGCTACACGGGTTCCGCCGGGGCGTCCGCGTCGCTGGGGCAGTGCTACAGGATCGTGGAGAACTGCGTGGCCCAGGTGCCGGCCGGCGCGATCCCGCCGCGCTGAATGATACCGTCAGCGGGCGGTATCCCGAAGGTTGGCGCTGAACACCCGGATCGCGTCGGCCAAGTCGGGGATCGCCCGCTCGGTAGCGGCCACGCCTTCCTCGATGGCGTCGGCCGCGCGGTCGAACTCCAGCAAGCCGACATGACCCAGCCTGGGCGAGATCTGCACGTCGGGCGGGTCGCTGGCCAATCGCGCCCGGCCGATCCTGTCGGTGATGATGCCAAGGGACGACACCATGACGCCGAACACGCTGGGACCCTCGTAGTCCCGTGTGAAGATGCGTCGGGTCAGGCTATCCAGGCGCGACGGCGGCGGGGCTTGCGGCGTGGCGGGAGTCTGCTCCAGCACCTGGAGCAGGTCGAAACCGGCGGCGGTCGCGATGTTGGAACCCGGCTTCCGCGCCTTGCCCAGGATGTCGGCGTTGAGGTTGACGGCGATCACCATCTCGGCGCCGAGCGCCCGGCACGCCGACACCGGCACCGGATCGACCAGCGCGCCATCCACGAGCCAGCGCTGGTCGATGCACATCGGGGGGAAGACGCCGGGCAGGGAGAACGAGGCGCGCAGAGCCTCCGCCAATCCGCCGGTCCTCAGCCAGACCTCGTGGCCGGTCACCAGATCGGTGGCGATGGCGGCGAAGGGGATCGGTAGATCCTCGATCCTCCGGTCGCCCATGTGTTTCTTCATCTCGCCCATCAAGCGGCCGCCGCCGATCAGGCCGCCGTTCCGGACCCGAAGATCGAGATAGCTGACGATCTTCCTGCGGCTCAGGCCGCGCGCCCACTCCTCCAGCGCGTCCAGGCGCCCCGCCAGAAATGTTCCGCCGACCAGCGCACCGACGGAGGTGCCAGTGACGATATCCGGCTCGATGCCCAGCCGATGGAGTGCCCGGAGGACGCCGATATGCGCCCAGCCGCGCGCGACACCCGCGCCAAGGGCCAAACCAATGCGGGGACGGGTGCGGATCAGGCTGGTATCGTCTGGCATGCGAGCACCTGCGTGATGCTTTATGGGGACCGCCGTGAGGGCCAATGGTACTCGGCGGTGGTTAACCGATGATCAAATGTTACGTCCGGCGGCACATCCTGGCTGTGACGGCCTTCACCCAGTTCCGTCATTCGCGCCGCGTCGTCCCGCGACGATGGAGGCTGGGTTGTGGAGAAAGTCATCTCTGGCTAATTGCCTTCGGATCGGTCAAGTTCGGGCCGGTTCGATGTGGCCGGGAGGGTTGACGACCTTCGGCCGACCTGTTTCCGAGTCCGATACCGCGCTTCATGAAAACCGATACGCCTCGCTCCGTGACGAAAACATTCGATACGAAACCCTTCGACAGGGCCACGACGCGCCACACGGCCACTTGGCCGCTGCTGCGGCGGCTGATCGCGACCTACCTGCGGCCCTATCGCTGGACGCTTGCGCAGGCGGTGATGTGGATGGCCCTCGCCGCCATCACCACCGGCGCCATGGCCAAGCTGATGGAACCCATCATCGACGAGGTGTTCCAGAACCGCAATCAGGCCATGCTGTTTCCGGTCGCCGCGGGAGTGCTAACCGCCTTTGCCCTGCGGGGGATATCGACCTACTTCCACAGCGTGCAGATGAACCAGATCGGGCAGCGGATCGTCGCCGATGTCCAAAGCGATATGTACGCCCACCTGCTGCGTTCCGACCTATCGTTCTTCCATGGCACCTCGGCGGGGCAGTTGATCTCGCGGATGGTCAACGATGTGGGATTGATGCGACTGGCGGTCGCGGAGTGCCTGACCGGCCTGGGCAAGAGCGTGCTGACCTTGGTGATCCTGGTGGCGGTCATGTTCCAGCAGGACTGGGTGATGGCGACCGGCGCCTTCCTGGCGTTTCCCATCGCGTCGTATTTCGTCGCCAGCATCGGCAAGCGGCTGCGCAAGGTCTCGGCCAACACGCAGGCGGAGCTTGGTCACTTCTCCACGATCCTGAACCAGACGCTCCAGGGTGCCCGCCACGTCAAGGCGTACGGCATGGAGGCGTACGAGAGGGATCGTGTCGGCGGCATCATCGAAAATCTCTACAACTTGATCCACAAGGGCTTCAAGGTATCGGCCATGTCGGGGCCGATCACCGAGGTCCTGAGCGGGTTGGCGATCGTCAGCGTCATCGTCTATGGCGGGTTCCAGGTCATCAACGGGACGCGTACGGCGGGCGCCCTATTCTCGTTCATCACCGCCTTCCTGCTGGCCTACGAGCCGATGAAGCGGATGGCGAAGCTGAACGGCCAGCTTCAGGGGGGCCTCGCCGCCGCCGACCGGGTCTTCGCCCTGCTCGACACGGCGCCATCGATCGTCGATCGCCCAGGGGCCAAGGCGCTGGAGGTGGCGCGGCACGACATTCGGTTCGACCGGGTCGAGTTCTCGTATGGCGACGACAAGCAGGCGCTGCACGGCATCTCCATCGAGGTGCCGGAGGGCCAGACCGTGGCGCTCGTCGGACCATCGGGCGCCGGCAAGTCGACCCTGCTGAACCTGATCCCACGCTTCTACGATGTCACCGGCGGCGCCGTCCTGATCGGCGGAGTCGACGTCCGCGACGCGACCCTGTCCAGCTTGCGGAACGAGATCGCGCTGGTCAGCCAGGAGGTGGCGCTGTTCGACGATTCGATCCGGGCCAACATCGCCTATGGTCGTCTTGGCGCCAGCGAGGACGAGATCGTGGCCGCAGCCAAGGGGGCTGCCGCCCACGACTTCATCATCGGTCTGCCCGATGGTTACGACACGATGGTGGGCGAGTTCGGGGTCAAGCTGTCGGGCGGCCAGCGGCAGCGGATCTCCATCGCGCGGGCCATGCTGCGGAACGCTCCGATCCTGCTGCTGGACGAGGCGACCTCGGCGCTCGACACCGAGTCGGAGCGGGCGGTGCAGGGCGCGCTGCGGACCTTGCAGCACGGCCGCACGACGCTGGTGGTCGCGCACCGCCTGTCCACCATCGTCGATGCCGACCGTGTCTATGTGATTCATGACGGTCGGGTGGCCGAGACGGGCACACATGCCGAGCTGCTGCGCCAAGATGGCATCTACGCGCGGCTATGGGGCATGCAGAGCGGATCGGGCCAAGGTGGGGCCGATTTAGGTGGAGCCGAATTGGGCGAAGCCGAGCCAGCGGTCACCCCCCGGATCTGACGCCCGAAGTTTTTTTCTCGTCCGGGGGATTGCACTGGGGGGTGCTTCCGTTAATCTAGGAACGATGCGTCGAGAGTCGTGACTCCCGCATAGCCTCCCCGCCAATTTTTGTTCTCCAACACGGTAGGTCGCCGTGCCTGATATCGTCATATCCGAGCCCATGCATGAAGCGGCTGTCCATGATCTGGGCCGCAGCTTCGAAGTCCGATACGACCACGCGCTGGCGCGTGATGGAATCGCGTTGAGCGGCGCCGTCGCCGACGCGCGCGCCCTGATCGTGCGCGACCGGACCATCATCGACGCCGATCTCCTGGCGGCGGCGCCGCGCCTGCGCGTGATCGGCTGCCTTGGCGCCTGCGCGGGCCAAGTCGATCTGGAGGCGTGCCGTGAGCGTGGCATCGAGATCCACACCTATGAGGCCGGGGCCGAGTTGACGACCGCCGATCGCGTGATCTCTGGCTTGACCCGCCTGCTGGGCCGCTCCGGCTGGATGCCCGGCAAGGGGGAGAAGACGCTGGGGCTCGTCGGCTTCAACCCGACCGCCCGTGAGGTCGCCGGCCGCGCCCGCGCCTTGGGACTTCAAGTCTGGGCTTACGATCCGCTGGTCGATCGGGAGAGCCCTTTGTGGGCGGACCTCAATGTCCAGCCGGTGGGACTGCTCCATCTGCTCGAGTGGTGCGACGCGGTCAGCCTGCATCTCCGCCTGACGGAGGAGACCCGCGAGCTGATCGACTGGGAGACCATCACCGAGATGCGTCCCAGCGCCGTCCTGATCAACGCCTCCCATTCCGGCCTGGTGGACAATGGCGCCGTCCTGGGCGCCGTCCGCACTGGCCGTCTGTCCGGAGCCATGCTCGATCTGGAGGAGGACGATTCCCATGCCGAGTTGGACACCCGCAACGCGGCGGACGCCCGGATCGGCGCCTTGATCGCACACAAGGTTCGGACCACACTGGAGCGGCGCGAGGACATTTAGGCGCCGGTCCAAAACAGGCATTGGGGAGAGAGGGAAAATGCGGGTCGTCATCGCGCTGCTGAAGCATGAGACCAACACCTTCTCCCCCGTGCCGACGCCGCTGGAGCGGTTCGGGAATGGCGGCCCCGCATGGGGCTCGGACGCCTACAACGCATACCGGGGCACCGCCACGCCGATGGGCGCCTTCATCGACTTGGCCGAGGCGGAGGGTGCCGAGATCGTCACCCCGGTCGCCGCCGAGGCTTGGCCCAGCGGCCCGGTCAGCGACGACGCCTACATGCGATTGACCGGCGCCATCCTGGAGGAGGTCGCCAAGGGCTGCGACTGCGTCCTGCTCGACCTGCATGGCGCCATGGTCACCGAAAGCCTGGAGGACGGCGAGGGCGAGTTGCTGGCTCGCGTCCGCAAGCTGGCGCCCGACGTGCCGATCGGCGTCGCGTTGGACCTGCATGGCAACCTGTCGGAAAAAATCGTCTCCAACGCCACCGCCGTCGCCGGTTTCAAGACCTATCCCCACGTCGACATGTACGAGACCGGAGAGCGCGTCGGGCGGATCACGTTGGGCGCCGTCAAGGGAACCTGCCGTCCGGCGATGGCCTGGGGCAGCAAGCCGATGCTGCCGCACGTGATGCGGATGGGCACGGCGGAGGCACCCATGCGCGACTTGGTGGACGAGGCGCGACGGCTGGAGCGGGACGGCGCGCTGGCGGTCAGCGTGTTCGGCGGCTTCCCCCACGCGGATATCCGCGACGCGGGCATCGGCGTGGTGACGGTGACCGAGGGCGACCTCACCGAGGCCAAGTCGATCCGCGACGGGCTGCTGGAGGAGGCGTGGCGCCGCCGGGAGGAATTCGTCTATCACGCGGAGCCGCTGGCCCAGTCGGTGGCGCGCGCCGCGAGGCTGGCCGACGGTCCGGTGCTGATCCTCGACCATTCCGACAACTGCGGTTCCGGCGGCACGCAGGACGTGACCACCGTTCTCGCCGAGATCATCCGGCAGGATTTGAAGGATGTCGTCGCCTTCGCGATCCACGACCCGGCGGCGGTCGCGCGGCTGATCGAGGCGGGCGTCGGGGCGCGGGTGACGCTGGACATTGGCGGCAAGCTGGCGATGCCGGCGATCGGGCTGCAGGGCAGGCCGCTGACCGTCTCGGGCGTGGTGCGGGTGATCACCGACGGCGAATATACGATCCGGGGGCCGATGTACACGGGCGTGCGGGTCGGCATGGGGCGAACCGTCGTTCTGGATACCGGCTCGGTCGAGATCGTCCTGATCGAGCGCCATCACGAACCCTGGGACCTGGGATGCCTGCTCAGCCTCGGCATCGACCCGGCGGCGAAGCGCCACATCATGCTGAAGTCGCGCATCCACTATCGCGCTGGCTTCCAACCCATCGCCAAGCATATCGTGGAATGCGCCGGTGACGGCGTCACCACCTCGGACTATGGACGCCTTCACTTCGAGCGCGTCCGCCGGCCAATATATCCCCTCGACGACATGTGAAGACCTGCCATCGTGCGCATCCTCGTGATCCAAAACAGCCAGCGGGCGCCCGCCGGGCTGCTCGGCCAATACCTCGTGGAGTTCGGCGCCGACCTCGTGACCGTCACGCCGCCCGAGGGTGAGAGCCTGCCCGCCGATACCGCGGAGTTCGACGCGGCCTTGGTACTGGGCGGCCCTCAGTTCGCCGGCGATGACGAGTCCAACCCCTACCTGCCGGCCCAGCTCGACCTGATGCGCGGATTCGCGGCTGGTGGCAAGCCGGTGCTGGGCGTTTGCCTGGGCGCCCAGCTGCTGGCACGGGCCCATGGCGCCAGGGTCTACAAGCACAGCTTGATGGAGCGGGGATTCCGGCCGATCGCGCGCACGACTGCTGGCGCGGACGATCCGCTGCTGAACGCGCTGGGGTCCCAGCGTCACATCATGCAGTGGCACTACGACACGTTCGACCTGCCCGCCGGTGCCGTGCTGCTAGCGACCGGACCGGATTGCGCCAACCAAGCGTTCCGGCTGGGCGACAGCCAGTATGGGCTTCAGTTCCACCCCGAGGTGGACGCCGCCATCGTTCGCGATTGGGTCGAGATGTACAAGACCGAGGCCGAACCGGAAGAGGACCACGCCGCCGTCGCGCGCCAGATGGACGCCGAGTTGGCGGAGCACCTGGACGAGGCCAGCGAGTTCGTCCGCGACCTCGCCCGTAATTGGATGGAGTTGGTGCGGGAAAAGACGCCTCGGGTCAGCCGTTGAGCGCTTTCAACGCTTCCGGCGTGTCGATGTCCAGCAGCGTGCCGTCGCCTTCCATCGCGACCTCGCAGACCTGATCCGAGTGGGCGCCGATCAGGTGCTTGGCGCCGACGTCTCCGGCCAAGTCACGCATTTCCGCGATGAAGCGCCGGTCCCACAGGACGGGATTGCCGCGCTTGCCGTTGACGGTGGGAACGCAGATGGCGCGGCCCTCCAGCGGGCTGTACGCGGCGATCAAACGGTTCAGCGTGTCGGCCCCGACGCGCGGCATGTCGCCCAGGCAGACCAGCACGCCGTCGATGTCATCGGGTAGCGCCGCCAGTCCAGCCCGGAGAGAGGTGCTGAGACCGTCGGCGTAGTTGGGATTGTGGACGAACGTGATCTCGTGGCCGGCCAAGGCGGCGCGGACCGCGTCCGGATCATGCCCGGTGACGACGACGACGGGACCGGCGTGGGATGCCGTCACGGCCTCCAGCGCGTGCGCCACCATCGGCTTGCCGTCAACCTCCGCGATCATCTTGTTGAGGGCACCCATGCGACGCGACTGCCCCGCCGCCAGGATCAGCGCCGCGATCCGAGGTGCCCGGGGCGATTGGGCTTCCGTGGCGGTGGCGGCGGCGCGGGGCAGGGGACGCGTCGGGATCTCGGTCAACAGGCCACCAGCCCCCATCATCATGATATCCCGGCGCGTCACCGGCACCCCGGCCGCCAGACGCTGGAGCACCCAGTCGAAACCGTTCAGCTTGGGCGAGCGGGCGCAGCCGGGCAATCCCAGGATCGGCAGCGGGCCGCGATGGGCCAGCAGAAGCAAATTGCCGGGATCGACCGGCATGCCGAAGTGCTCGACCGCGCCGCCGGCCCGCTCGATACCCGCCGGCAGCACGTCGCGCCGGTCGGTGATGGCGGAGGCGCCCGCGATCAGCAGCAGGTCGATGTCGCCCACCGCCGCCTTGGCGACCGCGTCGGCGACGGCTTCCTCGGTGTGATCGACGCGGATCTCGTCAACCAGGGTGGAGCCGATCGCGGTCAGTCGGTCGCGCGTGACGCCGACGGTCTTGTCGAGCACGCTCTCCTTCATGCCGGGCAGGCGCGTCTGGATCAGCAGCGTCCGCAGGGGCTGGAAACCGGCGACGCGCACCAGTGGCCCGCCCTCCGCCGCGATGGCCTCGGCCTCGGCGACAACCGCCTCTGGGGCGGCGAAGGGGATGATCTTGATGGTCGCGATCATCTGTCCGGCTTCCACCGGGGCGAACGCCGGCAGTGTCGCGAGCGTCACCGACTCGTCGATCAGGTTCAGCCGGTTGAGCCTGTCCACGTCCACCACGCAGACACCGGCCGTCGACGCGAACAGGTTGACCCGTCCGGTGAAGGCGGCGCTGACGGTCAGGCCGGGTCCGGCCGCCACCTGGGCCACCCGGGACGCCGCGATATCCTCGCCGACATCGCCGTCATCCAGACAGGCGGCGGTCACCCGCTCGATGCCAGCGCGTTCCAAGGCGGCGATGTCGTCGCCGCCCAGCACGCGGCCCTTCTTGAAGGCGAGGCCGTCGCTCTTGACCGAATGGACCAGGATGGCACCGAGGGCGTCCTGGGGAGGTACCTTGCCAAAGCGCATCCGCGGTCAGGCCGCCGCCGCGCTGGAGGAGGGTTCCCGGCGCAGCACCTGGGTGATCTGCGCCATGATCGCCAAGGCGATCTCCGCCGGGCTCACGGCGTCGATCGCCAAGCCGACCGGGGCGTGGATGCGGCTGATCTCCGACTCGCTGTAGCCAGCCTCGCGCAGTCGGTCGACCCGCTTGCCATGGGTCTTCCTGCTGCCGAGCGAGCCGACATAGAACGCGGGCGAGCGGAGCGCCACGTGGAGCGCCGGATCGTCCAGCTTGGGATCATGGGTCAGGGTGACGATGGCGGTGCGGCTGTCGATCACCAACTCCTTCAGCGCGTCGTCCGGCCATTCGCCATTCATGGTGATGCCGGGAAAGCGGGCGTCGGTCGCGAAGGCGCGGCGGGGATCGACCACCACGACATCGTATCCAGCCAGCGACGCCATCGGCGCCAGCGCCTGGGCGATGTGGACGGCGCCGATGATGATCACCCGTAGCGGAGGATTGTAGGAATGGATGAACAGCCGGCTGTCGCCGATCTCCACGATGCCGCTGCGGTCCTCGCGAAGGTACTTCTGAACCTCGGCCAATTCCTCGCGGTCCAGGCCGAAGCCGCCATGGGCGACATCTTGCCCGACCAGCGTCTGCATGCCCGATCCAAGGTCGGTCACCAGGGCCACGGGACGCTTCTCCGCGCGTGCCGTGACCAATCTCTGAAGGAGTTCGGTCTTCATTCCACCGCCTCGACATAGACCTGGACTTTGCCGCCGCAGGCCAGTCCCACTTCCCACGCGGTCTCGTCCGCCACGCCGAAGCTGAGCACGCGCGGCTCGCCGTCCTTCATGGTTTCCAGCGCCTGATGGACCACGGCGCCCTCGATGCAGCCGCCGGACACGGAGCCCTGCATGGCGCCGGTCTCGTCCACGACGAGTTGGCTGCCGACCGGACGCGGCGAGGAGCCCCAGGTGGAGACCACCGTCGCCAGGGCCACCCGCTTGCCCTCGGCCCGCAGGGCCGCCGCGATCTCGGGAATGTTGTTCTCGTAAGTCATGCTGAAGCCACCTCCGCAAGCCATCGCGCCATGCCGCCGTGGCGCCGGGGTCCGACATGGTCGAGCACCTTCGCCAGATCGGCGAGGCTGGCTAGATTGTGAACCGGGCGGAAATCATCGACATGAGGCATGATCGCCCGGATACCACTGGATTTCGGCTCGAACCCGTCATAGCGCAAGAGGGGATTGAGCCAGATCAGCCGACGGCAGCTCTTGTGCAGCCGCTCGATCTCCTCGGTAAGCCCCTCCGCCGCGTCGCGGTCAAGGCCATCGGTGATCAGGATGACCACGGCGCCCTGGCCGAGCACGCGCCGAGACCACACCCGGTTGAAGTCGTGAAGACTGCGCCCGATGCGTGTTCCGCCCGACCAGTCCTGGACGACGCCGGAGACCTTCTCCAGCGACACATCGATGTCCTTGTAGCGCAGGTACCGCGTCACGTTGGTCAGCCGCGTGCCGAACAGGAAGGTGTGGACGCGGTCGCGGTCGTTGGTGACCGCGTGGAGGAAGTGCAGCAGCATCCGCGAGTACCGGCTCATGGAGCCGGAGATGTCGCACAGCACGACCAGCGGCGGATGCCGCTCGCGCCGCCGCTTGGTCGCCAAGTCGATCACGTCGCCGCCCGAACGCAGCGTCTTTCGCAATGTCGCCCGCAGGTCGGCGCGGCGGCCAGCGGGGCTCAACTCGAACCGCCGGGTCGGCACGGTCATGATCGGCAGCGACATGCGCTTGATGATCGACTTCGCCATGGCGATCTCGGCGGCCGACATCTTCTCGAAGTCCATGGTCTGGATCAACTCGCGATCCGACCACGTCAGCGAGGCGTCGATCTCGATCTCCTGGTCCTGCTCACCGGCCTCCCCGGCGCCTGGATTGGGCTTGTTGTTCTGGAGCGCCTCGGCAAGCCGGCGTGACATCTCCGGGCCTTCCTGCTTCAGGTCGGCCTTCAGCGAGGGCAGCAGCAGCGCCATCATGCGCTTGAGGATGTCCGGATTGCGCCAGAAGACGTGGAACGCCTGATCGAACAGTTCGCGCTGGTCGCGCCGGTTGACGAAGACGGCGTGCAGCGTCCAGTAAAAATCCTTGCGGTTGCCGATGCCGACCGCCTCGACCGCCTCCAAGGCCTGGAGCACCTTGCCCGGCCCGATTGGCAGCCCCGCCGCTCGCAGGCAGCGGGCGAAATGCATGATGTTGGCGGAAAGCCGCCCGCCGTCGATCTCGATGTCGCGGGTGTCCTGAACCATCTCGGTGTCAGAGCGACGGGGTGGCGGACAGTTCGGCTTTGACCTGATTCAGGATGCGGTTGGCCTCGCTGCCCTGGATCTTGGCGATGTCGTCCTGGTACTTCAGCAACGTGCCGAGCGTGTCGTTGATCGTCTCCGGATCAAGCTCCAGCCGGTCGAGCTGGGTCAGGGCCTGGGCCCAGTCCAGGGTCTCGGCGACGCCGGGCAGCTTGAACAGGTCCATGCTCCGCAGGCGCTGGACGAAGCCCACCACCTGTCGCGACAGGCGTTCCGGCACGTTGGGCGCCTTGACCCGCAGGATCTCCTGCTCGCGCGCGGCGTTGGGATAATCGACCCAGTGGTAGAAACAGCGGCGCTTCAGCGCGTCGTGGATCTCGCGCGTCCTGTTGGACGTGATGATCACCATCGGCGGATGCTCGGCCTTGATGGTGCCGATCTCCGGGATGGTGATCTGGAAGTCCGATAGGACCTCCAGCAGATAGGCCTCGAACGGCTCGTCGGTGCGGTCCAACTCGTCGATCAGCAGGACGGGCGGGCCGTCGATCCCGGACTCGAGCGCCTGGAGCAGCGGACGCTTGATCAGGAACTCCGGGGAGAAGATGTCGCCGCCCAAGCTCTCCCGGTTCCGGTCGCCGGTCGCCTCGGCGAGCCGGATCTCGATCATCTGGCGGGCGTAGTTCCATTCGTATACGGCGGAGGCGACATCCAGGCCCTCGTAGCATTGCAGCCGGACCAGCCGGCGGCCCAGCGTATTGCTCAGCACCTTCGCGATCTCGGTCTTGCCGACCCCCGCCTCGCCTTCGAGGAATAGCGGACGGTTCAGCTTCATCGCCAGATAGAGGGCCGTCGCCAGGGACCGCTCGGCGACATAGTCGCCACGCTGAAGCAGATCCAAGGTTTCATCGACGGAAGCGGGCAGGGGATTTGTCATGATCACGCGTCATGTGAGGGCAAGGCCGAAGATCGGCATATGGTGCGCCGGAGAGGTGCGGGAAGTGGCTGCACCTAGGCGCAGGCCGCCACCGCCCGCTTGGCCATGACCTTGACCAAGCTGGCCCGGTACTCGGCACTGGCGTGGATGTCGGCGTTGAGGCCGTCGGCATCCACCGTCAGACCATCCAGGGCCGCCGGGTTCAGGCCACCGGCCAGCGCCTGCTCGGCCTCGGTCCAGCGATAGACGCTGGGAGCGGCGCCCGTCACCGCGACGCGGACGCCACCGCCGACCTCCGCCACCAGCACGCCGACCGTGGCGTAGCGGCTGGCGGGGTTCGGGAACTTGACATAGGCGGCCTTGCCCGGCTTCGGGAAGGCCACGGCCGTGACGATCTCGTTGGGCTCCAGCGCCGTCTCGAACATGCCGGTGAAGAAGTCCTCGGCCGGGATCGTCCGCGTCGTGGTGTGGACGGTGGCGCCCAAGCCGACCAGCGCCGCCGGGTAGTCGGCGGACGGATCGTTGTTGCAGATCGAGCCGCCGATGGTGCCGCGGTTCCGCACCTGGGCGTCGCCGATGCCCTCGGCCAGCTTGGCGAGCGTCGGGATCACCCGCTTAACCACCGCGCTGGCCGCCACCTCGGCGTGCGGCGTCGTGGCGCCGATCACC
>NZ_AVFL01000048.1 GCF_000576635.1 Skermanella stibiiresistens SB22 | reverse complement strand
AGTTCCACCTGAACGAGGTCACGGGATCCGCGATCAGGCCAGTCCTGACCAAGCTGCTAGAACGAGCGGCGGCTTGATGAGTTCCCTTCCCGCAGGGCGACGATCAGCCCATCGAGCAGGGCGTTCATTCGCCAACTCCCAAACCCATGCCGCCGGCACCGTCAACTTGGTGGGCGTTTGCTCACTGCGGGGCAGTATGGTGGCGTTGGCGCGGATCTGGTCCGTGATTAGGCGGTGAGTTGGTTGCGGGGAAAGTGGAAGAGGTTGGCGATGGGATCGTGGATCGCGACGAAGCGCTGAACGTGGCGGGCCGACTTGAACCGCTTCATCTTGCGTTCCCGTCGGCGGGTTGGCTGGTGGGAGTTTTCCGCCCGGTTGTTGAGCCCCTCGTGCTGGCGGTGCTCGACGCCGGGCATGATCTCCTTCCTCGCCGCCGCATGAGATTTCAGCTTGTCCGTCACCATGGACGCGCGGCGCCCGGCGCTCTTCTTCAGCAGTTTGCGCGGCAGGCGCTTGGCCGCCGTCTCGTCGCGTCGGCTCTGGACCAGGGCCTCGAGCACGAAGCCGTCGCGGGCGACCGCCCGCCGCAAGTAGCGCTTCTTGCCCGCGATGGTGATGACCATCTCGTCGAGGCGCCATTTGTCGCCGCCCTGCCGGTGCCGCTGGCGGATCCCGTTGGCGATCTCGCGGCCGAACCTCGGGCCCCATCCGCGCACGGTTTCTTGGCTGACCTCGATCCCGCGCGCCGCCAGCATCTCCTCGACCATCCGCGAGCTCGGCGGAAACCGAAAATGGAGGTGGACCGCATAGCCGATCACTTCGGCGGGGAACCGGTAGCCGGCGTGGGAAGGAGCAGGGGACGTCGTCATCCCCGTCCCATACCCGCCAGCCATCCGCCTTCGCAAGCACCAGCCCTCAAGCTGACGGTGCCCCGCGCATCAGCCGACACCTTTCATCACGTCGATGAACGCTCGGAGAGCGGCGGGAACATGACGATGACTCGAATAGTAGAGCCGCAGTCCGCCAACGGCGGGCGACCAGTCTTCCAATTGTGCGATCAATCGTCCGGCTTCCAGCCATGGTCGCGCCGCTGTCTCGGGCACATAGGCAATACCTAGGCCGTCGGCTGCCGCCTCGATCATGAGCCTCGTATGATCGAGCGTCATTGCACCAGGGACGTCGATCGCGATCTCCTGCCCGTGTCGCTCAAACTCCCACCGGTATAGCTTGCCGCTCGGGAGGCGCTGTCGAATACACTGGTGATGTCGAAGATCGTCCGGCGTGAGCAGTTGGCCCGCTTTCACCAAATAGGCCGGCGCCGCGACAGCCAGAAAGCGAAAGTCCTCGTTCAGCGGAACCGCTATCATGTCCTGTGGTACCGCTTCGGCGAGCCGGAGGCCGGCATCGAACCCTTGCTCCACGATGTCGACCAGGCGGCCATCGGTGATCAGGTCGAGCGAAACGTGCGGATAGCGCTTCAAAAAGACGGGCACGATCAGTCTGAGCAGTTGGCGCATGGCTTCCTCGCCGCCATTGATGCGCAACGTGCCACTCGGATGGCCCCCATCGTCAGCCACGGCATCAATGGCTTGGTCAAGATCCCGAAGCACTGGAGTCAGCCTTCTAAGAAGACGCTCTCCCGCTTCGGTTGGGGCTACGCTTCGGGTCGTCCGGTGAAGGAGCCGGGCTCCAAGGTTGCGCTCGAGCGCTGCGATCGTGTGGCTGAGCGAAGAGCGCGAGACACCCAGCACGTCGGCCGCCTTTCGAAAGCTCCGGTGCTCCGTGATCGCCATAAAGGCGGTCAGATCCGTCAGCGTTGGTCTCGCCATTGGTCATCCGTGTTCACCAGCCCATACAGATTAGAGCGTATTATCACAACAAAGGGGAGTGGGTACGTTGTCATCATCCAATCTAGGATCATGCCATGACGAAAACTTGGTTCATCACGGGGGCGTCCTCCGGACTTGGACGCATCATGACGGAGAAGCTACTGGACCGCGGCGACCGCGTCATCGGCACCGCACGGCGCACAGACGCGCTGTCAGATCTCGCGAGCGCCCATGCCGATCGGCTCCATGTGGTCCCGCTGGACCTGATCGATACGGCGGCGGTCCGCGCAGCCATTGACCAGGCGTTCGAACGCGTCGGTCGGATCGACGTGGTGGTCAGCAACGCTGGCTACGGCTTGTTCGGCGCCGGCGAAGAACTCAGCGACGAGCAGATTGATCGCCAGATCGCGACGAATCTTACCGGCTCGATCCAGCTTGTCCGTGCCAGCCTGCCGCATCTCCGGTCCCAGGGTGGCGGACGCATCGTCCAGGTATCCTCCGAGGGCGGACAGATCGCGTACCCCGGCTTCAGCCTTTATCATGCCAGCAAGTGGGGCATCGAAGGCTTCGTCGAGGCCGTCGCCCAGGAGGTTGCGCCATTCGGGATCGACTTCATCATTGCCGAGCCGGGGCCTACCGGAACTAATTTCGGCGCGGCTCTCGATCATGCGGAGCTTTCCGAGATTTATGAGGAAACGCCTGCGGGCAAGGTTCGCCGTCTCATCGCTGGCGGTGAGTTCGTGATCCGCGGCGACGCCGCCAACACCGTTGACGCGATCATCGAGGCGGCCGATTCGGATCACCCGCCATTGCGGCTCGCTCTCGGCAGCACGGCCTATGAGAATATCCGCGCCGCCCTGACGAAGCGGCTCGATGCGCTCGAAGCCCAGCGCGACATTGCCCTTTCGGCCGATGACAAGGAAGATTGACATGACTAAGCGCAGAGCAATGCTTGCCGCCGCCGCGATCGTCCTTTCCATCGCTAGCCCGGTGGCGGCGCAAACCCTGAACAAAGTCGTCGGGACTTGGCAAATGACCGCCGCGACGGTGGAGGTGAATGGGACGACGTCGCTTCCATACGGCTCCGAGCCTCAGGGCAAACTAGTGTTTACCAGCGACTTGCATTTCGTCGAGTTTCTGCACGACCCGCGCATCCCCCGCTTCAAGTCAAACGAGCGTGGCAAGGGGACCGACGAGGAGAACAGGGCCGTCATGGCAGGCACTCTTGCCTTGTATGGCCGATACACGGTCGATGCACGCGGCGATTTTAGCGGAAACACTGTGGAGGGTTCGTCCTTTCCCAACTGGATTGGGGACGTTCGGACAACAAACGAGTTGAAGATGGAGGTCGATGGCAACCGGATGATAGAGAAATTTCAGCGCCCCGGTGGGGCGAAGGTGACGATTGTCTGGGAACGGGTGCGTTAGTATCGATCCAAACTCCGACATCCCATCAAATGGAAAGAGGTTCTGTTGCGAAGTTTTGATGGGGACAAAACTGCCGCAGGTATGGATCATCCTCAGGCGGCAGGGTCGAACAGCGCATCCACGAAGGCGGCTTGGGCGACGATGTCGTCCCCGCCGATCCCTTTCACCTGTCCTTTTCTCATCATGGCCAGAGTTTTGTAACCAACCAGGATGTTCCACGCGGTTCGGAGCCTCTTGAAGCCGAGGCTGGGACGGACCAGCCGCTCTACTCGCCGGTGATCTTGTTCCACGATGTTATTCAAGTACTTGATCTGACGCAGCTTGGAGAAGCGCCAAAGTCGCTTGTCCTGTTTCATGTCGGCCACGGCCTTGGGATAGGCGACCTTCTTGTCGACCGTAATGGTTCGCGGGTTGACCGTGTTCGACTGGGCGAAGGCCTTCCGGAATAACCGTTTGGCGGCTGCGGTGTCGCGCGGGGCGCTGAGCCGGAAATCGATGGTCCGGCCGCGGCTGTCGACCGCCCGGTACAGATAGATCCAACGGGCCTTGACCTTTAGATAGGTCTCGTCAACCCGCCACGAGCCGTTCGTCAGGCGCAAATGCGGCCGAACCCGTTTCTCCAACTCCGGCGCGTAGGCCTGGATCCAGCGGTGGTCGGTGGTGTGGTTGACCGACAAGCCCCGGTCCCGCAGCATCAGTTCCAAGTCGCGGTAGGAAATCGGGGATTGCGGGTACCAGCACACGACCCACAGCATTACCTCCGACGTGAACTGACACCCCTTGAAGGGGTTCTTCCGGTTTCGCATGCTTCGGCCGTCTCTCTCGCCCCACAGCACGCCCTTCCATCCAATCCGCTACCCCGCGAAAAGCTGCGGCAGAACCGAGCTCAGCGGCATAGCCGACACCGATTCTTCCCAACGCGTCCACCATATCCAGGCGATCGGAGGGAAAGGGCGAATGGCTTGGCAACGCGACAGCGGCTATAACGAAAGAGCCCGCGTCGTAGGCCATTTCGCACGCTGGAAGCAGGTCACCGGTGACAGGCTGCGTTTCCACACCGACTAGACCCGCGCTGCTGAAGTCGCTGTCGAAGCTCAAGTCCTCAACCGAATGCTCGACCCGGGACGCCCGAACTCCGTCCGCGTTGCCTGATATACAGGGGGATGGGGGTGCCTTCACCTCTTCCCTCTCCGCGCAACACGCCGCACGGAGATGCTGATCAAAAACTTCGAACTGAATCCACACCGTGGGGGGATCGTCGCTGAACAAGATCAGTGCGAGGCCCAATCCGACGGCAGAAGTTCGAAGATCGCTCCACTCAGTCGCTGAACGCGGCGACATCGCCAGTGCGTTCCACTCACTGCGACACAGCTTACCCTGTCGCAGGACTAGTTGGACAGACGCTCGCCCGCCAGATTGGGTTTCGGTCCAGCAGAAAGCGCTCACCGCTCGCATGGGCCGGATTGATCGAAATCGGACATTCGCATCAGCAAGGGCGAGGTTGTCTGGGAAACCCAAGTAAGGATGACGCGCATGAGTCGGAACCCAGCAATCGAACCGGGGTGCCCCGATGCGGTGGGCGTCGATGCGATCGAAACCCTTATTGTTCCACGTGCCCGAGATCTTGGCGGCTTCGAGGTCCGGCGCGCCTTGCCGGCGCCGAACCGGCAGATGGTCGGGCCGTTCATCTTCTTCGACCAGGCGGGGCCGGCCGAGCTGTTGATTGGACAAGGCGTCGACGTTCGGCCCCACCCGCATATCGGTCTCGGCACCGTCACTTACCTCTATCGCGGCGATTTCCATCACCGGGATAGCACCGGTGCCGACCAGATGATCCGTCCGGGCGCGCTGAACTGGATGGTTGCCGGACGCGGTGTGTCCCATTCGGAGCGCACCTCCGCAGCCGCCCGAACCGGTCCGAACAGCCTGTTCGGAATACAGACATGGCTGGCGCTGCCCGACAGCCATGAGGACATGGCCCCCATGTTCGAGCACCACGGCAAAGAGACGCTGCCGGTGATAGAGGACGGGGGCGTTTCGGTCCGGCTCATCCTTGGGGACGCCTATGGCCAGAAAGCACCCGCGACGATGTTCTCGGAGACGTTCTACGCTGACGTGACGCTCGAAACCGGATGCCGACTGCCGATGCCGGACGATCACGAAGACAGGGGAATTTACATCGTCGAAGGTTCGATCTCGGTTGCTGGCCAGGAATTTGAGGCATCTCAGATGATGGTCTTCAGGCCTGGTGACAGGATCACGGTCGCGGCTGGCGGCCAAGGTGCTCGGCTGATGATCCTCGGCGGCGCAACGCTCAGCGGACCGCGCTATATCTGGTGGAACTTCGTAGCCTCTTCCAGGGCGCGGATCGAAGAGGCCAAGGCCGAATGGCGTGCGCAAGACTGGGGCAACGGACGTTTCGATCTCCCGATCGATGACCGGGATGAGCACATCCCAATACCAGATTGACCGGTGCTGGAAAGGAGTCGTCGAGGCACGGACCAGCGCGGTCTAGATGAGATGACACGTCACGCACCGGGTATGGTCCGAATGGAGAAAATAGAATGACTAACAAGTGGCCCCATCTAGACTACCTTGGCTGGCGCGAGACGTGTTCGGCCCTGCATCTCTATTTGCAGATCGCGGGGAAATATCGCCTTGCTCATACCCCGTGGCTCAACCATTCCTGGAATGCGACCTTCTATATCACGCCGCTCGGCCTGACCTCCTCGCCGATCCCCGATGGTCCAGGCATTGAGATCCTCTTCGACCTTCGGGAGCATATGGTCGTCGGCACCTCTGGCAAGGGTCGCAAGGCATCGTTTGCGCTGGGGCCATCCACCGTCGCGGCGTTCCACGCCAATTTCGTGCGGTTGATTTCCGACCTTGGAGGCACGCCGACCTTCAACGACAATCCGAACGAGGTGCCCAACCCCATACCGTTCACCGAAGACCATCGCGACCGGCCCTACGACCGGGAAGCCGTTCAGCGCTTCCATCACGTATCGATGGCGGTCGACAGAGTATTCAATCGGTTCCGAACCTCTTTTATTGGCAAGTCAAGTCCCGTTCACTTGTTCTGGGGCAGTTTTGACTTGGCTGTCACCCGCTTTTCAGGACGGCGCGCGCCTCTCCATCCCGGTGGCATTCCCTCATTGCCCAACGATGTGGCACAGGAGGCTTACGACCGCGAGGTCTCCTCGGCGGGTTTCTGGCCCGGCGGTGGCGGCATCGATTACCCCGCCTTCTATGCTTACGCCTATCCGACGCCAAATGGTTTCCGAGGCGCGTCGGTCAGGCCCGAGGCCGCGTTCTGGCACGAGGGCCTATCGGAGTTCATCCTGCCCTACGAGGCCGTGCAGTCCGCGGTCGATGCTGACGAGGCTCTTATCGCGTTCCTCGTCTCGACTTACGAGGCCGCTGCCGATCTGGGCGGCTGGGACCGCTATCTGCTGGAGTGTGTGCAGGGGCGGCCGCGTCAGGTGCGGCCGCCGGATGCCGCGCAGTCTGGCCCAGTTTCTCACCCGACGGAAGAAAAGGTCGAGCGGGAGGATGGTGCCTCGAAGGGTCGTTACCGGCTACTCGTCGACGGGGTTGAAGCCGAGATGACCTACAGCCGGGCCGGGAAGGGGCTGATCATCATCGATCATACGGAAGTTCCGGCAGTCTTGCGCGGCCGCAAGATCGGCGAGCGACTGGTGCGACAGGCAATTGAGGATGCCCGTCGCGAAAGGATCGCCATCGTCCCTCTTTGTCCGTTCGCCAAAGCTCAGATAGACCGTCATCCCGAATGGCAGGACGTGCTGCGCCGGTCGTAGACTGATGTCGTCTGTACAACAGTCCGTTGATTTACCCATCTTAGAATCTGTTCGTAGACAGGGCGCGCCGCCCTGTGTTGACTGGAATGCTACTTTGAGATGAAAGCGGGCTGACGCGTGGGAGGTTGACGGGCATTGTCAGTTCAACTTGGATTGGGTGTGCGAAGACGTCGATGAGTCATAGGCCAGCCTCTATGAGACCGTCCGGACACACATTTCCTGCTTCCAGACGTCGAACGCGTTGGTTCGACAAACGCGGTACTCGGCGGCACTCATGAGATGACGGCTGGGATGGCTGTGCTGGTGAATGGGACCTCGGGCGGAGAGAAACTGCTGGGCCTGCCGGGGTGACTTGATCCGCTTCATGCGCCGTTCCCGTTGCCGGGTCGGTTGGTGGGAGTTCTCCGTGCTATTGGTCAGATAACGACTTTTGCCGGTGTTCAACGTGCGGGATGATCGTCGGCTTGGCTGCCTGATGATGCGCCGGCTCTGCACCAGCACATCCAGCACCACGCCGTCCCGATCGACCGCACGCCAGAGGTAGTACTGGACACCTCTGATTCGGATGAGCACCTCATCCAAATGCCAGCGGTCGCCCGGCCTTGGTCGGCGTCGCCTCAGTCGGCTGGCGAAGGCCTCGGCAAACTTTCGACACCAGCGCCGGATCGTTTCGTAGGAGACCACCACACCGCGCTCCGCCAGCATCAGCTCGACGTCCCGGCAGCTGAGACAGAACGCGTGGTACAGCCAGACGGCATGGCTGACGATTTCGGCCGGAAAGCGGTGACGATAGTGCGGATCAGGGAGGCGCTTCATCCCGCCACCATGCCCTACGCGAACACCTTTCACTACCCCATTATGTTAACGTGACGATGCTGAAAAACGCCTCGGCGGCTTCCTGATCGCGGGTTTCGCTCAGGTGTCCGTGCTCTCCAGGCTTCCGGTGTCGTGAGAACGAAAGGTTTGAACAAGAAAATCAAGGAACACCCGGGTGTTCGCCGCAATCTTCGGGGTCTTGGAAAAAACCGCGTAGAGGCCCTGGTCGAAGGTCAGGGGGGTGATCTCGATGTGAGGAAGCACCCGCACGACTTTGCCGAGGCGTAGCTCCTCATGGACCATCCAGCCCGGCAGCAGACCGATCCCGAGCCCGGCGAGAACCGCGTCGCGCAGCATCCAGCCATCGTTGGCTTGCAGCCTGCCATGTACACGGAGCGTCCGGACCGCGCCGTTTTCCCGCACGTGCCAGAGGCCGACGCCCCCGTCCGGGCCGTCTTCCCGCAGTCCCGTCAAGCAACTGTGGGCCAGCAGGTCCTCGGGCTTTTGGATAGGAGCGTGGTCTCGCAAGTAGGACGGGCTCGCAAAAAGCAAGGTTTTCACGCCGGGGGAGAGCTGTCGCATGGCAAAGGACGTTTCGTCCGGTCGACCGAGGCGAAGCGCGATGTCGATGCGATTGTCCGCGAGATCGCGGACGTCTTCGGAGAGCCAGAGGCGAAGATCGACTTTTGGATAGGCGTTCAGAAAATCCGGGATCGCGTCCAACAGGAAATATCGGCCGACGCTGATGCGGGAATGGACGGTCAGCAGGCCGCGCGGCTCCTTCGTCGCCTCGGAAATCACATCCTTGAGCCCGTCATAGGCCGCCAGAACGTCGCCCGCCTGGCGATAGAAGGCGATGCCAGCATGGGTTAGCACAAGCTTGCGGCTGGTGCGATTGAGAAGCCGCGTTCCGGCTTCCTCCTCCAGTGATCGGACGATGCGGGAGACCGACGGGGGAGAAAGGCCCAGCGCGCGGCCGGCCGCCGAGAGGCTTCCGAGATCCACCGCACGAACGAAGACCCGCAAGGACTCGATGCTGTTCACGACCGACGCCTCGAACCTTTACCGGGCACCGGTCTGTGTCGCCTCAGGCGATCCTTTCGCTTTGCGGAAAGCAGCTTGCCGAAAGGGAGGTCTATGGGAGGACGCCGCTCCGCCTTAGCTTGAAGGGGTGAAAAGGAGATCCAACAATGCTGCAAAAACAAGAATATGACGTACTGCACGATACGGTGTCGACGTTTGATGAACGGCAGGTCGCCGATGCCCTGAAGACGGCGATGCGGCAACTGGCAAGCGGCGTGGCCGTGATATCGACCGATCAGGGCGGCGCTTGGCACGGCATGACGGCGACCTCCGTCATCAGCCTCAGCATGGATCCGCCCTCGGTGCTCGTCTGCATCAACAGGACCGCGACGATCCATGGTCCGCTGATGGAGGCGGGGGCGTTCTGCATCAATTTCCTGAGCGGAACGCAGGAGGAGGTGTGCACCGTCTTCTCGAGCAAGTCGCGCCGTGGAGAGCGTTTCGCGGATGGCCTCTGGAAGGTGGGTCCTTCGCACCTTCCCTATCATCCGCTCGCGGTGGCCAACATCTTCTGCGCTGTCGATCAGGTGCATGAATACGGTACGCATAGCGTCGTCCTTTCTAGGGTGCGCCACGTGACGGAGGGAATGTCGGAAAAACGGTCGCCGATGATCTATCTCGACGGCCGGTTCATCCAGCCCTGAAACCACGACCATGCGGGATGGGATGCAACCGGCGATGCGAAGCGAAAGCATTGCCGTTGGAACCTTTCTGGGCGTCGCTGGCGATCACGAGCCCTGAACCGGCAAAGCCGGTGACGCCGGCGATCCGTCATGGCCCAGCGTGAAGCCCATCGGTTCGACACGGCGCGGGATGCCGACGCGTTCGACCTTCAGCACCCAGTCTACGGCGACGGGGAGGGCGGCGACCGCGCGTCGCTGCGGCGCACCAAGGTGCCGTCCGACCATGCTTGCGGGACGTGATCTGGGTTGGTGCCCCTAAACACGTGGTGGCCGATCTGATGGTCCTGCGCGTGTGACGCCGGCGCGAGTGCAAGTGCGAAGGCACCGGTTATCAAGGCTGGATTGAAAAGGCGCATCAGTTTTCCTCCTAGAAACCGTCCGGCGACACATGACACCAACCTGGAGACTTTAGAAGAGGTCCGGCGCTCGGGGTATGAACCGGAAGTCATATCGGGTTTGCCGCGGCGCTCGGGCGCAATGGCTGGACGCGGTCACACCGCGCGGCCTTGCGAAGCAAAGCGCCCAACGCGAAGAGGCGGACGGGCTGTAGCCCGCCGGCCTCTGGTGCGCGCTTTTGGATGATCAGATCGCCGCGTCCAGGATCATGGTCTTGGCTTCAAGATACGGCAGGAGACCTTCCCGTCCGCCCTCCCGCCCGACGCCGGACTGCTTGAAGCCGCAGAAGGCGATGCCGAGATCGGTGTGGTGATCGTTGTGACCTGCCGTGCCGGTCCGCAGGCGGCGAAGCACCCTTTCCGCGTCCTTGGGGTCATTGGTGAATAGGCTGCCGTTCAGGCCGTATATCGTGTCGTTGGCGATGCGGATGGCATCCTCGACGCCGTCCGACGGGATGACGGAGAGCACGGGTCCGAAGACCTCCTCGCGACCGAGCGTCGAATTGTTGCTGACATCGCCGAAGACCGTCGGTTCGATGAACCAGCCACGTTTGAGGTGGGCCGGTTGGCCGCCTCCCGTCGCCAGCCGTGATCCTTCGTCGCGGCCGCGTTCAATGAGACCCAGCGCCCGGTCGCGCCGGCGGCGCGAAACGAGGGGCCCCATCTCGCTGGTCGGATCGAGCGGATCGCCGACGCGGACCTTGGAGAAGGTCGCGGCGAGACGATCGACCATCTCGTCGTGTCGTCCGCGATCCTCGATGATCCGCGTCAGCGACGAGCAGACCTGCCCGGTCAGATAGCATTGCTCGCGGCTTAGGATATCGGCCGCGCGCTGCAGGTCGAAGTCGTCCATGATGATGGCGGCGCTCTTGCCGCCAAGCTCGAGCGTATAGCGCCCGATCCGTTCGGCGCACACCGCGGCGATACGCCTTCCGGTGACGGTCGAGCCCGTGAACGCGATCTTGTCGATCCGGGCGTCGGAGACCAGCAGTTCCGACACATCGCGCTCGGCCGTCAGGATGTGCAGAACGCCCGGCGGCAGCCCGGCCTCATGGGCGATCTCAGCCATGAGGTTGATGTTGCCAGGTCCCTCCGGCGCTGCCTTCAACATGACGGTGCAGCCGGCGAGAAGAGCCGGTGCGAGCTTGATCGCGGTGAGCAGCGCGGGCGCGTTTCAGGGGATGATCGCGCCAACGACACCGACCGGCTCGCGCACGATCCAGGCCTCGGTCCCCTTTCCCTGGGTGATCTCTGCCCGCTCATCGAAGGGGAAGGTCTCCGCGAGATCGGCGTAGCGCTCGTACTGCAGCGGCAGCATGTCCATGCCGTACCGCGATGTCGAAAGGACGACGCCCGATTCCCGCGACCAGATCTCGGTCACGATGTCCTGGCGGGCGCGGATCCCGGCGGCGAGGGCGCGCAGGTACCTCGCGCGTTCCGCCAGCTTCATGCGCGGCCATGGCCCGCTGTCGAAGGCACGCCGAGCGGCGTCGATGGCGTCCGACATATCCTGTTTCGCCGCCGCGGCGACGCGCAGGAATGGTTCCTCGGTGGCGGCGTCGAAGACTTCGATCAACGCGCCGGTGGACGGTTTCACCCACTTGCCGTCGATGTAGAAGCTGTCCGCATGGGCAAGCTTGATATCCGATCGTAGGGCTGTCGCCTTGTCCTTCATGTCCTGCTGATCCTCCGTGAAACCATGGGATCGCTCGCGACGGCGGCCGGTCACGCGAACGTTGCGCGCCGGATGTCGCCGTCTCATGAGGCGATGATCATTGACGGGCTTCGGAAGCGGCCCGCCGCGTGGTTCGGTCTCGCCGCGTGCGACGGGCGCCGTCCCGAACCTTTTTCTCCAACGCTCCGCCCGGTTCCGTGATCCTTGGATGACGGAGCGGCACGCGTTCTCCGATAGTCGGATCGACCTCGCGGCCATGTATATGATGCGCTGTTTTCAGTGAAAACATGACCTGGAGTCATACCTGTTTGCGGGGTCGTTCACCCGCTCAAATGCCGAGGCTAGCCTGCTGGAATACAGTTATGACGGACTGTCATGTTCCCATTGGCAAGTGATCGGTTTAGTTCTTCCCTTGCCCTCGTTGGGCCTCTGGGAGGAAAAAAATGCGCAAGATCATTTCCACAGTCGTCGTCGGCCTGAGCCTCGGAGCCACGACCGGCCCCGCCGCGACACAGGAGCCAATCAAGATCGGTTATATCGGCGACTTCACCGGAGTCGCGGGAGCCCTGGCCGAAGACCAGTACGAGGGCTTCAATCTTTTTCTCGAGCAGCACGACGGCAAGCTCGGCGGCTTCCCGGTACGGGTGATCCGGGAAGACAGCCAGTGGAAGCCGGAAGTGGCCACGCAGCTCGTCGAAAAGCTGATCGAGAAGGACCAAGTTCCGATCATCACCGGTATCACCGGCTCGAACATCATGATGGCCGTCCATCGCCCGATCACTGAGAGGAAGGTTTTCCTGATCAGCTCCGGAGCCGGTCCTTCGCCTGTCGCCGGCAAAGGTTGCTCGCCGTACGCTTTTTACACGGCGCGTCAGGCCAACCAGATATCCGAGGTCGTCGGGCGCTACGCCAATGGCAAGTACAACAACGTGATGATCCTGGCAGCCAACTATCAGGCCGGCAAGGATGTCGCGGCCGGGTTCAAGCGCACGTTTGAAGGCACGATCGTCGAAGAAAACTACACGGCGCTGACCCAGCCCGACTTCTCCGCCGAGATCGCGCAAATCCAGGTGACGGCGCCGGACGCGGTCTTCGTCTTCTTCCCGCCCGCGCTCGGCATCAATTTCACCCGGCAGTATCATCAGGCGGGATTGAACGCGACGATCCCGCTACTGACCACCGGCTTTCTCGACGACCAGTCTCTGCCAAGCCTCAAGGACGCGGCGGTCGGTGTCCATGTCGGCGAGTTCTGGATGTCCTCGGTAGATACGCCAGCCAGCAAGGCGCTTCTCGACGCCTTCAAGAAAAAATTCAACAGGATGCCGGCCAACTATGTCGCCGCGGGCTATGACAGCGCCGTTCTGCTTGATGCCGCGATCCGGCGCGTGAACGGTGATGTCGCCAACCAGGAAGCCTTCCGCGCCGCGTTGAAGGAGGGTTCCGAAGGCACCACGCGCGGCAAGTTGCGGTTCAACAACAACAATTTCCCGATCCAATCCATGTACGTCTTCGCCGCCGAGAAGGATGGTGGCGACTACCGCATGAAAACGGTCGAAACCTTCCCGGACCAGCAGGACAGCTATCACCAGGAATGCCCCCTGCCATAAGCCACACGACCTGTCCGGCCAGCTTCGGAGCACGGGTCGCCCTTTCAAATGACTGGGAAATTCCGATGAGCATGTCCTTGATCGCCGCGCAACTCCTGAACGGATTGCAGCTTGGCATCCTGCTTTTCCTGATGTCCGCCGGCCTCACGCTGGTGATGGGCATCATGAACTTCGCCAACCTCGCCCATGGCTCGCTCTACATGATCGGAGCCTATATCGCGGCGGCACTGCACGCGATGACGGGATCCTTCGTCGTCTCGGCGATCCTCGCCGTTGCCGGAACGCTCGTCGTCGGTTATCTACTCGAGCGCCTCCTGCTGTCCCGGCTCTATGGCGTGGAGGACCTCTATCAGGTTCTGGCGACGTTCGGGCTGATCCTCGTCTTCAATCAGACCGTGAAGATCATCTGGGGCCAAGCGCCCGTCTTCATGAGCACGCCGGAATTTCTCTCCGGCACGGTCACGCTCTTCGGCCTGTCTTATCCGTCTTATCGCTTCGCGATCATCGTCGCTGGGCTTCTTGTCGGGCTTGGCCTCTATCTCGCGATCAACAGGACCCGCGTCGGCATGTGGATCCGCGCCGGCGCCTCCGACCGCGAGATGATCGCCGCGCTCGGGGTCAACATCCGTCTCGTCAACACGCTGGTCTTCGCGATCGGTGCCGCATTGGCGGGCTTCGCGGGCGTCATGGCCGGGCCGATCCTCTCAATCCAGCCCGGCATGGGCGAGCCGATCCTTGTCCTTGTTCTCGTGGTCATCGTCACCGGCGGCATCGGATCGATCCGGGGCGCCTTCTACGGCGCGCTGGTGGTCGGCATCGTCGACACGATCGGCCGCGCCTTCCTGCCGGCGATCATGCGGGCCTTGCTCGATCCCGAAATCGCGCGCGGCGCTGGTCCCGCCGTCGCGTCCATTCTCATCTATGTGTTCATGGCGACCGTGCTCGCGCTCAAGCCCAACGGCCTGTTCCCAGCGAAATACCGGTGACGTCATGAATACGAACATGCTTTCCCGAATGAGACTGTCAAATTGCGTCGCCCTCGTGCTGATCGCCGCCTTCGCGGTCGCACCGCTCGTCGCCCATGGGATCGGTCAACCGTTCTACATTGTCCTGATCTCGCGGATCATGATCTTCGCCATAGCCGCGATTGGCGTGAATCTCGCGCTCGGCTACGTTGGCATGGTCAGTCTCGGCCACGCCCTCTACATCGGGATCGGGGCCTACGCGGTCGCCATCTCGCTCCACTCCGGCCTCGCGAACGGCTGGGCGCATCTCCTCATCGCGCTCGCTGCCGGGGGTGTCATCGCCGTGCCGATCGGCCTCGTCTGTCTGCGGACAAGCGGTTTCGGCTTCGTGATGATCACGCTCGCGTTCTCGCAGATGTTTTTCTATCTGGCGGTCGGCCTGAGGCAATACGGCGGGGACGAAGGCATGCCTTTGCCGAGCCGGAGCGCGTTCTTCCCGCTGGACGCGGCGAACGCCACGACCTTCTACTACATGGCTTTTTTCGTGCTGATGCTCGTGCTCCTCCTGCTTCACCGGCTGATCCACGCGCGCTTCGGCATGGTCATCCGGGGATGCAAGCTCAACGAGGCGCGGATGAGGGCGCTCGGTTTCAGCACGCTTCGCCACAAGCTCGTCGCCTATGTCATCTCGGCTGAGATCTGCGTTCTCGCCGGCGTCCTGCTGGCCAACCTGACGCGCTTCGCCACACCCTCGTATCTCGAATGGATCATGTCGGGCGATCTGGTCGTCATGACGGTCCTGGGCGGTGCCGGTACGCTGATCGGCCCGCTGGTGGGGGCTACCGTCTGGGTCGTGCTGGAGGAACTGCTGGCGTCCTTTTACATCGATCTGCCCTGGAACCTCAGTGAATTCATCCGCAGCAACTGGACCGCGGTTCTGGGCATCGTCATCATCGTCGTGACCCTGACGCTCAAGAAGGGGCTCTACGGCTTCCTGGTCGCGCGCGACGGAGGTGTGCGATGAGCCTCCTCGAAGTCAAAGGTCTGGTGAAGCGCTTCGGGGGACTGCTCGCCACCGACAATCTTGACCTGACCATCAAGCCCGGCGAACTGCACGCGATCATCGGGCCCAACGGTGCGGGCAAAACCACACTCATCAGCCAATTGTCCGGCACGCTTCGGCCGACGGAAGGCAGCATTCTGCTGGAAGGACGGGACATCACCCGATGGCCGGTGCATCGGCGTGCCGCGCTCGGTCTCGCGCGCTCCTACCAGATCACCTCCGTCTTCACGGAGTTCACCGTCATCGAAAACGTCATGCTGGCGGTTCAGGCCCGCAGCGGCTCCAGCTTCTCGTTCTGGACCAACGTGCATTCGGATGCGGCCCTGGTCGAACCGGCACGCGATATCCTGAGGCAGGTCGGTCTTCTGGATGTCGCCGATGTGCCGGTCGCGCGGATCGCGCATGGCGGGCGTCGTCAGCTCGAAATCGCCATGAGTCTGGCGATGGCGCCCCGCTTGCTGCTGCTTGACGAGCCGATGGCGGGAATGAGCCATTCGGAATCGAAGGAGATGGTCACGCTCCTGCGACGGCTGAAGGGGCAATACGGGATCCTGCTGGTCGAACACGACATGTCGGCGGTCTTCGCCTTGGCCGATCGCATCACCGTTCTCGTCTATGGCAAGCCGATCGCCTGCGGCAGGCCGGAGGAGATCCGCAAGGACAAGGCGGTGCGCGCGGCCTATCTCGGTGAAGAGGAGATCGCGGCATGACGACGCTCCTTCAACTTCGCGACGTGACCACCGCCTACGGTTCCATCCAAGCCTTGTTCGGGATCAGTCTCGATGTCGCGCCGCGTCAGGTGGTGACGCTTCTGGGCCGCAACGGCATGGGCAAGTCCACGATAGTGAAGACGATCTGCGGAATGATGCCGTCCTTCAGCGGCTCCGTACGCTTCATGGACAGAGAGGTCCTGGGTCTACCCTCCTACAAGATCGCGCGGATGGGTCTTGGCCTGGTGCCGGAAGGGCGGCGCATCTTCCCCAACCTGACGGTGCGCGAGAACCTCGTGGCCACGATGGGTTTGAGAAGCGGCGCCCCCGCGGAGAGCCGTTGGTCGGTGGACGAGGTCTTCGACCTGTTTCCCCGGCTGGCCGAGCGCATCGGCAACGGCGGGAACCAGTTGTCGGGCGGCGAGCAGCAGATGCTGGCGATCGGGCGTGCCCTGCTGACTAATCCGGTGTTGCTGATCTTCGACGAGGCGACCGAAGGGCTGGCGCCGCTCGTCCGTGCGGAAATCTGGTCCTGCATCGAAAAGGTCAAGTCTCGCGGTCAGGCCATCCTGCTGATCGACAAGAACATCGAGCATCTGATGCGTCTTGGCGACCAGCATTACGTCATCGAGAAAGGGCATGTGGCCTGGTCCGGCACGACAGCCGGACTGCGCGCCGCGCCGCATATCCTCTCTGAACATCTCTCGGTGTGAAGCATGGCGGCCCACTCGCGGCCGCAAGGAGACAAGATGTCCGACATGAATGGCAAGGTTGCCCTGATCACCGGTTCGGCGCGTGGGCAGGGGCTCGCGATGGCGCGGCTGTTTGCGAAGAAGGGTGCGGCGGTGGTGCTGTGCGATGTGCTTGAGGAGGAGGGCGGGGCGGCTGTCGAGGCCTTGTCGACGGATGGTTTCGAAGCGCGCTTCTTCATTCACGACGTTTCGTCGGAAACATCCTGGCGGGGTTTGATGGAGGACATCATCGCGTGGAAAGGCCGGCTCGACATCCTCGTCAACAATGCGGGCATCGTGAAGCGCAAGAACATCGCGACCTATGCGCTGGTGGACTGGCAGGACGTTCTCAACGTCAACCTCACCGGCGCTTTTCTCGGCATTCAGGCGGCCGCCCGGCTCATGCAGGCCGCGGGTGGAGGCGCGATCGTCAACATCGGCTCGAACTCGGCCTTCGCCGGCCATCCGGACGTCGCCTACGCGGTCAGCAAATGGGGCATGCGTGGCCTGACGCGATCGGCGGCCATGGAGTTCGCATCCTCTGGGATCCGCGTCAATTGCGTCTGCCCGGGCGTTGTCGTGACGGATATCAACCGAGATGCGCCTCATCTCCAGGGCCTTCTCAATTTGACGCCACTCGGCCGAGCGGCGGAACCTTCGGAGGTGGCTTCCGTGGTCTGTTTCCTCGCCAGCGACGATGCGGCGATGGTGACCGGTGAGGAGATCCTGGTCGATGGCGGTTTCACCAATGGCGGCGCCTACTGGCGGACCGGAATGGATGCCGGCTTTTACGGCGCGCGATAGGCTGGGAAGGGTTGGGCCCATGTTGTTCGAAAGGCGTTGCTACACGTTCAAGCCTGGCGAGATCGACCGCTTCTGGGAATACCAGGAACGCTGGAACACGCCTCGCCACATACCGCGGCTTCTGGAGCGCAATATCGGATATTTCGAAACCGTCGCGGGGCCGGCGGAGCAAATCGTGATGCTCTATCGCTACGATTCCTTCGAGGATTGGCAGTCGCGGCTCTTCTCCGGCATCGACGAGGAAAGGACGAACTACCTTGTCGCCGGTCGCGCGCTGATGCTCGCGCAGGAAAACATGTTCCTGAAGGTCTGCCCCGTCGATGCGTTGAACCCTGTCTGGGGCGAAGGGCGTGACTGGCTCCCAGGAGAGCCGCGCTTTTCGGTCGCGAGATCGGAAACCGTCTGCCTCGTGGAGGAGGTGACGGATTTTCGGCCGGGCGCGCTTCCGGCGTATTGGAACGCCTGTCGCGCGCATTCGACCGCCGACGAGCGGGCGCTTGGTCATCTCGTGGGAACCTTCGTCGCCCTCGTCGGGCGGCAGCACCGTGTCATTCGATATCACTGGTCGGAAGACCGCGAGGCCGCGCTCGCCACATTGGAAGACCAGCGCCGCGCGCCCGCCTGGACCCGCTTCGTCGAGGGCTATCGCGACGACGTGGTCCAAAGCCAGACGCGTCTGCTGCGCGCGGCGCGCGTGGCCTGGATGCGCAATCTTTTCGAACCGATGGCGCCACCGGAAGGAGACAACGATGTTGAACCGCGTTGATGGCACCTCGCCGGCGGCAGGGGCGACACAAGCCCTCGCACGCTTCGTGGCGGAGACGGTTTCGCTACCGGCCACGGTCGAGCTTGTCGCCCGCCGCTGCTTCGTCAACATCGTCGCCAACATGGTCGCGGGGAGCGCCGATCCCGAAATCGGCCGGCTCTTGATGGCGCACGAGGCTCTTGCTGGCACTCCGACGGCAACGGTTCTCGGCGTGCCGAAGAAGGTCGATCCAGCGACGGCGGCGCTCGTCAATTCGGCGAGCGGCAACATCCTCGACTTCGACGACACCCATCCCGCGACGCTCATCCATCCGACGGCACCGATCCTTTCGGCCATCCTGCCGATCGCCGAACGGGATGACGCCTCGATGGCGGACGTCCTCCTGGCGGTCGCCCTCGGTGGTGAGGTTGCCATCCGCGTCGGCCGCGCGCTCGGCCGGGACCATTACACCGCCGGATGGCACATCACGGCGACCTGCGGAACGATCGGCGCGGCGGCCGCCGCGGCGAAGATGCTCAGGCTCGGCGAAGGCGGTGTGCGGGACGCCATCGGGATCGCCTGTTCGCAAGCCGCCGGCATCGCGGAGAATTTCGGTTCGGCGGCGAAGACCATCGGTGTCGGGTCGGCCGCCCGGAACGGGCTCCATGCCGCCCTCTACGCCAAGGCCGGGTTGGCAGCCTCACCGACAGCCCTGGAGGGTCCGAAGGGTTACCTGCGTGTGACGGCCGTCAATTCCGACGCCGCCCTCATCACGCGTGGACTGGGTGACGACTGGGAGAGCGGCGACACCTCGCCCAAACCCTATCCGACCTGTGTTTTCCTCCATCCCGTCATCGACGGGATCTTCGAGTTGCGGCGCGCGCTTTCCAACGATGTCGGGATCGGCAGGATCGTCGTGACCGGACATCCGCTCCTGCTCGCCGTGACCGATCGGGCGCTTCCGGAAGATGGGCACGAAGCCAGGCTCAGCCTGCATCACAGCGTCGCCGTCGCCTGGAAGAGGGGAAGGGTTGGTCTCGACGATCTGACGAATGACGCTGTTCATGACAGGGAACTTCGGCACTTGGCCGGGCGTGTCTTCGCGATCGCCGACGACGCCATGTCGCCTGAAGCCGCCCGTGTCAGGGTCGAGACGAGCGACGGCAAATGCCACGATGTTCTTGTGGAGGCGGCCCGCGGCAGCGTGCGGCGTCCTCTTACGTATGATGAGCTTTCCAACAAATGCGCCGATCTTCTGGCGCGGGACGGATCGCCCATCGTCGCTCCGGCGGCCTTGGTGAGCCTCTGCTGGCAAGGTGCGAGCCACGCGGATCTTCAACGCATTCTCGATCTGGGGGCTGGCCGTGCGGCGTGACGCGATCGAAACAACCGCCTTGCCGGCCTCCCGGAAACGTCGTGATCTGCGGGCGTTGGTCGCGGGGCCACGTTGTGTCTCGCCCGCTTCCGTCTTCGATCCGATTTCGTCGCGCATCGCCGGCGAACTGGGGTTCCCCGCCATGATGCTTGCCGGTTCGGTGGCATCGATCGCCGTGCTTGGGGCGCCCGACGTGACGGCGATCACGCTCAGCGAATTGGCCGATCTCGCCCGTCGCGTCTGCCGTGCCAGCAGCCTCCCGCTGATCGTGGATGCCGACCATGGTTATGGCAACGCGCTCAATGTCCGCAGGACCGTCGAGGAACTGGAACAGGCCGGGGTCGCCGCCATCACGATCGAGGATACGGACCTTCCGGATCGCTTTGGCGCCCGCGGCGTGCCTGGGCTCGTTCCTCTGGATGAAGCCGTTGGCAAGATCAGGGCGGCCTTGGCGGCGCGCACCGATCCCGGCCTGATGATCGTTGGCCGCACCGGCGGCGCGGGGCTGGCGGATATCGAGGATGCGCGCCGGCGGCTGCGCGCCTTCGCGGAAGCCGGAGCCGACATGGTCTTCGTGCGCGGCGTCGAAACCTCCGAGCAGTTGCGCGATGTCTTGGACGGACTGGAGACGCCGGCCATCCTTGGGACGTCGAACCGGGCTCTCGCCGATATCGACGTTCTGAGCGACACGACCGTCCGGATCGTCCTGAAAGGACATCGTCCGATGATGGCCGCCTACCACGCGGCGCGGGCGGAGATGGCGGCGGACCGGGAAGGCGGGGTCGGCCCGCCCATGCTGTCGACGGGCGACCTCGATCGGCTCACCGGACAGGCGACATACGAGATGTATCTCGAAGATTACCTCGGCGGCGCCGGCCGGCGCGAAAACCATCATCTGGGCTGAGCCCGTCAAGAACCTTTGGAGAATCGCATGAGTTCCATCGCGACGCAGGCGCCCCTTCGAGCGGAAACGCACGAGCCGCCGTTCGATACCGGCAAGCTGGACCGGCTCATGGAGGAGGCGGGGATCGACATGCTCCTCGCGACCTCGAAGCACAACATACAGTATCTGCTTGGCGGGCACCGGTCCGATTTCTTCCACTTTATGGATGCGCTCGGCACGAGCCGCTACCTGCCCATCTTCATCTACGCCAAGGCCATGCCGGATGTGGCGGCCTATATCGGCCATCAACTCGAGCGGCACCAGCGACAGGTATCGCCCTTCTGGACGCCCATGAGCTCGGTAGGTCCGTCCGGCGTCGAGGACGCGCTGCGGGAGGCGATCACCCATATCCGCGAGACGGGGCTGCCGGTCGGCAGGATCGGCGTCGAGACGGCCTTTTTGCCGATGAACGCTGCGCGCATCCTTTCGGACGCGTTTCCCGAAGCGACGTTCCACGACGCCCTCTTCCCGCTGGAGCGGCTGCGCGCGATCAAGACGCCACGTGAGATCGCGTTGCTGCGAAGGGCGTCGCAGAAGGTGATCGACTCCATGATGGCCACGGTGGCGGCGATCACCGAAGGCATGACCAAGGAGGACATCATCCAGCGGCTGCGACTGGAGGAGGTCGGGCGTGGCCTGACCTTCGAATATTGCTTCCTCTCCCTGAGCACGAGCCTCAACCGGGCCCCCTCGGCGCAGTCCTTGAAGAAGGGCGACATCCTGTCGATCGATTCCGGCGGGAATGACAAAGGCTATATCGGCGACCTCGCGCGCATGGCCATTCTCGGCGAGCCGGATGATGAATTGGTCGGGCTGCTCGACGACGTCGAGGCGGTGCAGCAGGCGGCGTTCGCCGTCATTCGGCCCGGTGCGACGGGTGACGACATCTACCGTGTGGCCGAAGACCGCCTGCATGCCTCGCCAATCGCGCCGGATGCGCATTTCCTCGCCCACGGCATGGGGCTGATCAGCCATGAAGCCCCACGCCTGACGGGCCGCGGTCCAATTCCCTATGAGGGCTACGATGCCGATCGCCCGCTGGAGGCGGGCATGGTGATCTCCGTCGAGACGACGCTCGCGCATCCGAGACGCGGGCTCATCAAGCTCGAGGACTCGCTCGTCGTGACCGAAGACGGCCACGCGCTTCTTGGCGAGGGCGGACGCGGATGGAATCGGGTCGGCGCATGATGACGTTGCGTCCGGACCTCGCCATCAACCTCGTGACGCTTGGACCCTCGATCGATTTCGGTTCGGCGGCGAAGCTTTGCGCCGCCTATGGCATCCGCCATGTCGGTGTCACGAAGGAGCAGGTCGGTGCGGTGGGAGTGGCGGAGGCGGCGCGGATCCTGCGCGGCGAAGGACTTTCCGTCACCGCCTATGCGCGGCTGCCCGCCTTTCCCGCAACGCGCGGCGGCGCATGGCAAACGGCGATCGATGAAGCCTTGGGCATGATAGAGGCCGCGCGGAGCATCGGTGCCACCGGCATCATCGCGACCGGCGGGCGGGTTGGCGGCGACAACAAGGACCTGGGGCGGGCGCGCCTCTATTTCGCCGAGGGTTTGCAGGCTTTGCTGCAGCCTGTCCGCCAAGCGGGGCTCCAGATTCTGCTCGAGCCCCTGCATCCGATGTATGCCGCCGATCGTGGGCTGTTTTTCACGCTACGGCAGGCCCTGGAGTTCTGCCGCTCCTTTCGCGCCGACATCGGCGTGATCGTCGACGCCTATCACCTCTGGTGGGATCCCAACCTCGCCGACGACATCGGCCGGGCCGCGGGCCTGATCCGTGGCTATCACGTGAGCGACTGGCGTCTGCCGACACGCACCCTCCTGACCGATCGAGCGATGATGGGTGATGGCTGTATCGATCTGCCGCGCATCCGCCGGCTCGTGCAGGACGCCGGTTATGCCGGGCCCCACGAGGTCGAGATCTTCTCGGAGCACGACTGGTGGAAGCGTCCGCCGGTCGAAATCCTCAAAACCTGCATCGAGCGGTTTTCCACCGCCTGCTGAGCCATAGCGATACAAGGATACGACATGCCGCGCAAAATGCTGATCAAGAACGGACTTGTGGTGACGCTGGACGGTCTGCGGGGCGACGGTGAAAAGCTCGACATCCTTCTCGAAGGATCACGCATCGTCGCGATTGACCCTAAGATCGAGGCCGGCGAAGCGGAGATCGTCGATGCCTCCAACATGCTCGTCATGCCAGGTTTCGTCGATACGCATCGGCACACCTGGCAGACCATGCTGCGCGGCTTGGCGAGCGATTGGTCGCTGGCGCAATATGCCAAGGGCGCGCATGCCACCTTCAAGCATCTCTATGCGCCGTCGGACATCTATCTCGGCAACCTGCTCGGCCGTATCGAAGCCCTGTCGTCCGGCATCACCACCATGCTCGACTGGTCGCATGGGATTTCGTCGCCCGAGCATGCGGACGCGGCGGCCCAAGGGCTCATCGATGCGCCGGGCCGCTCCGTCTTCGGTTACAGCGCCCATTTCGGGTTTCCGAACAACACGCCGATCGATGAGGATCTACGGCGCCTGCGCGAAACGATCTTCAGCGGCGATGACGGACTTGTCACCCTGGCGCTCGGCCTGCGCGGACCGCAATATACGTCCATCGAACGGACCGAGGCCGATGTGCGTCTCGCCCGCGATCTCGATCTCAATGTCACCGTTCACGGGGGCTCCGCCGGTTGGGGCAGGAACCGCCCGGTTGGCCGCATGTTCGAGCGTGGCCTGCTCGATCATCGCACCACCGTGGTCCATTGCAACACGATCGGCGACGATGAGATCGCGATGATGGGCGATTGCGGCTGCACGGCCTCCGTCAGCCCCTTCGTCGAAATCCAGATGGGTTTCGGCTGGCCGGCGACCGGGCGGCTTCTCGCGGGCGGCATTCGTCCGAGCCTCTCGATCGATACTTGCACGGCGGTGTGCGGCGACATGTTCCGCACGATGAACACGGCGCTGATCGCCCAGCGCGGCCTTGACAATGAGGGGAAGGGCAGTGCGCCCGACCAGCGGGGCCTGGATCTACGCTGCCGCGACGTCGTGGAATTCGCGACGATCGAGGGTGCCCGGGCCTGTGGACTCGATCGGCGGATCGGGACCCTCGAAGTCGGCAAGGAAGCGGACCTGATTTTTCTGAAGATGGATGATCCGACGGTGTTCCCCGTGAATTACCCCCTGGGCATGGTCGCCATTTCCGGACATCCGGGCCTCGTCGACAGCGTCATGGTCGCCGGTCAATTCGTCAAGCGTGGCGGACAGCTCATCGGCGTGGACCTGCCCCAGCTGCAAGCGCTTGGCGTCGAGTCCCGGGAGAGGCTTGTCACCCGCGCGAAAGCCCAGCACGAGGCGGATCTGGCGCTGGCGCTCGACGGCAGCTGGCATCCGCCAACCGCCGATTACACGGCGGCCGCCGTAACGGGGCGAAACACCGCCACCAGCCGCAGCTGAAGCCGCCACCTACCGCGACCGAACATCATTCCGGCCGCCGTGTCAGTCCCTGATCCGCGGCGATGCCTTCGCACGCCATCAATGTCCTTGGAGGAACGCCATGCCCCATATCCATTTCAACCAAGTGCTGGTCTTCAGCCCGATCACGCACACGCAGATGACCTGGGCCGACCCCGGCGATCGGCAGGGCGCCGATTTCACCACGCCGGGCTACTGGCAGGGTCTCGCCAGGACGCTGGAACGTGGCCGCTTCGATGGGGTATTCTTCGCCGATACGCTGGCTCTGCCAGCGGAATCTCAGGCGAGCGCCGCCGACACGATGGCCTTCGGGTCCTACTTTCCACGCCTCGACCCCTTCGCCCTCATTCCTTACATGGCGTCCGTCACGGAGCATCTGGGCTTCGGTGTGACCCTTTCGACGGCGGGTACGCCGCCCTTCCTCGCCGTTCGCCGTTTGGGAACGCTGGACAACCTAACCGGAGGTCGCGTCGCCTGGAACGTGGTCACGAGCCACGTCCGCAACGACTTCGAGGCGCTGGGCCTGACGCGGCCCGACCATGATTCCCGCTACGATCAGGCGGAGGACTACATGGAGATCTGCTACCGCCTGTGGGATGCTTTCCCACGCGATGCGGTGGTGGCCGACAGGGAGAAGGGGGTCTACATCGATCCCGCTCGTGTCGGGAAGGTGGACTTTGACGGTAAGTACATGAAGTGCCACGCCTATCCGGTTGTCATGAATTCGCCACAGGGCCGGCCGCTGATCTTCCAGGCGGGGCAGTCGGGACGCGGGCTGAGCTTTGCCGCGACCCATGCCGATGCGATCTATGGTCTGCAGCCGCGCCTCGGCGCCATGACGAAATTCGTCGAGGCCGCGGATGCGGCGGGTTTGGCCGCCGGCAAGCCGGATCGGCCGAGGGTCTTCTTCGGCCTCCAGCCGATCATCGGCGGAACGGAAGCGGAGGCGCGGGCGAAGCGTTCGGCGCTGGCGAAACGGGTGCCCGTGAAGACGGCGCTCAGCCGGTTCGGCGCGATGATCGGTGCGGATCTCGATGATCGCGATCTCGATCAGCCTCTTGCCGATGTGACCACCAACGCGTCGCAGGGGCTGCTGTCCGCCATGCTCGATGTCTTCGAGGGGCGTGTGCCCTCCATCCGCGAGGCGGCACTGCATTGGGGCACCTCCTATGGCATGCCGCAACTCGTGGGCACGCCCGAGCAGGTGGCCGACCAGATCGAAACCTTCTGGCGTCAATCCCGCTGCCACGGCTTCAACATCAGTCCGACCGTCAACCCCACGAGCGTCGAGGACTTCGTGGATGGCGTGGTGCCGATCCTGAGGAAGCGTGGATTGATGCGGTCCGACTACGAAGGGAGGACCTTCCGGGACAATCTCCACGCTTGATTCGATCGCGCGGCGCCTCTCGGGCCGCCGCGCGTACCGGCCGTTTTTCAATCCAGGGGTTGATGATGCTTGATGGCAAGACAGCGATCGTGACGGGCGGCGCGCAAGGCCTCGGTCTTGCGATCGCGAGAACCTACGCTCGGCATGGCGCTCGTGTCGGCCTGTTCGATATCGACGAGGCGGCCGTCGAGCGCGCCGCAGCAAGCCTCAGGCAGCAAGGATGGCGGGCTGATGCCTATGGCGTCGATGTCACGGATCGCGCCGCGTATCGTCGGGCGGCAACCGATTTCGTCGGGCGAGGCGGATTGTCGCTGCTGGTGTCCAGTGCGATCTGGACACGCTATGGTCCCTTGCGCGACCTCACCCCCGACCTGCTGCGTTGCCAACTCGCCGTCGGTGTCGATGCCGTCATCTGGGGTGCGCAGATCGCCCAGGATCTGATAAGCGCGGAGGAAGGCGGAGCCCTCGTCCTCTTCGGCTCCGCCGTAGGCCAACTCGGCTATCGCGGGACGACGGCCTATTCCGCGGCGAAGGGCGCGATTGGCGCCCTCACGCGTCAACTGGCCATGGAGCTTGGGAACGCGAAAATCCGCGTCAATGCCATTTCGCCGGGTCCGATCCCGACGGAGGGAGCCATGGCGATCGTTGGCGAGGAAGGGTATCGGCGCCGCATCGAGCGCACCCCGCTCGGCCATCTCGGCGCGCCCGACCACATCGCCGAAGCGGCGCTCTTCCTCGCGAGCGACGCCTCACGCTTCGTCACGGGACAAATGCTCAGTGTTGATGGTGGGTTTTCGATCGCCGGCCTCTGAGCCTTCCGGATCGCGTCGCGACATGTCGAACCGCCGCAATTCACGACGGATGACCGCCGCGATGCCGGAAAGACCCTGAACGAGCGGGCGATTGGTGGGTGTCGCGAGCCCGATCGCCCAGGTGATCGGCTCGTCGATGAGCAGGGAGGTCCGCAACTCGCCGCGCCGAACCTCCGCCTCGACGGCGCTTTCCGGCAGGATCGTCGAGCCGAGGCCGGCCTTCACGAGGCTCAGCATGGATTCGAAGGAGTCCGCTTCGATCCTGATCTTGAGATCGATGTGCTGGTTCGCCGCGGACATGTTGACAAGGCGACGCAGGCCATATGGCGCGCTTGGAAGTATCAGCGGAAAGGAGCCGAGGCTGCTTGTCCGCGTTCGGGGTGGCAGCGGCTGCGCGGAAGCCGAGGTGACCAGCGCCAGCCGTTCCGTGATCAGCTTTTCCGACCGGATCGCGGTCACCCCGGTGGCTTGGTACATCACCGCCATATCGAGCCGGCCCCGTTCCAGCCATTCGACGAGATCGCCCGACAGACCTTCGACAAAGCGCAGCTTGATGCGCGGGTGCATGCTGATCAATTCCTGCGCCAGAGGCCGGACCAGCAATCTGCCGACGGTCGGCGTCATCCCGATGATCACGCTTTCCAGCCCGGTGGAGCGCGCGTTCGCCGCTTCCTGCCTGGCGAGCTCCATCTCCTCCAAGGCCCGCGTCGCGCGTTCCAGCAGCCTTTTTCCGTGGTCGGTGAGCATGACGCCACGGCCGTTGCGATAAAATAGCGAAACGCCGAGTTCCTCTTCGAGGTTGCGGATGTGACGGCTCAGAGCCGACTGGTTGATCGACAACGCGAGGGCGGCGCGCGAGATGCTCCCGTGCTCCACGATCTTGCAAAAATACTCCAGTTGCTGCGAGTTCATGTGCTTTCCGCCCTCCTCGAGCGATCAGAGCGGCTTCGAGATCGCCGGATCGTCGATCATGTAGCCGGACCAGACCCCGCTGTTCACGAGATCGCGCGCGATCTCGACGAAGGAGCCGCCGATGTAACGCGCCGCGGCATTGATACGCGCGTCCGATGCAAAGGCCACGACCAGCTTTCGGCTCGGAACTGGATCGATGAGCGGTGCTGCCGTCACGATTCCGCGCGACAAATGGTCATAAATGGGTGGGAGCGGCAGGATCGTTGAGCCGAAGCCGCTTTTCACCAGTGAGAGCATGGCTCCGAAGGAGTCGACCTCCACGGCCGCCGTGAGCTGAACGCCGGCCTTGCGCGCGCACTCGTCAACGATACGCCTGAGGCCGTGCCTCGGGCTCGGCAGCACGAGGGGCATGGCCGCCAGCGACGAAAACGGCTCCGTGCGGTCCAGGCTGAGTTTCGCGGATGCCGGACCGATCAGCAGCAGGTTCTCCACCATGACCGGCTTTATGACGAGGGATGGCTGGTGTTCGAGATCATAGGAAAACGCGACATCGAGCTCGCCGCGCTTGAGCCAGTCCATCAGATGCCCGCTGAAGGCCGAGGAAAAACGCAAGCCAAGATTCGGGTGAAGGGCCTTGGCTCGCTCCATCAACGGCGCGATCAGGAACTCCGAAACGGTGGGCGTCATGCCGACTTCCACCTTGCCGCTGAGGGTCGTCTTCGCGGCGGCGGTGGTGGAACGGATCGCATCCATCTCGCGCATGATCGTCGCGGCATGACCCAGTACCGCTTCGCCGACGGCGGTGATGACCATGCCGCGGCCATGCCGTTCGAAGAGATGGACGCCGAGTTCCTCCTCAAGCAGCCGGATCTGACGGCTGAGCGCCGGCTGGGCGAGATTGAGCCTTTCGGCCGCCTTGCTCAGGCTGCCCAACTCCTCGACATGGATGATGGTTTTAAGCTGCTGAATGTCCATGCCCAGCCTCCTCTCCCGTCCAAACCTATCAAGCTATAAAACATCTGTATATCTCTTTTCGAATAATTGAATTTTACGTTATCGCTCGGGGTTCTGTAAGTGAAGGGCGGAACTTAGCGAACCGTGGAGGAAAAATATGGAAGCGGCGCTCCAAGGCGCATCCGGGACGGGCTGGCAGGACGATGTTTTCCGCGTCCTGAAGGACCACGACGTCAAACATGTCGTCTACGTTCCCGATGCCGGTCACTCGACCGCCATCCGACTGTCGGAGGCCGACGATACGATCCATTCCGTCGTCCTGACGACCGAGGAGGAAGGCATCGGTTATCTCGCCGGCGCCTGGTTGGGCGGGGAGCGGGGCGCTCTTCTCCTGCAGTCGAGTGGCGTGGGCAATTGCATCAACACGCTGGCGCTGCAGGTCTGCGCGCAGTTTCCGCTCCTGATGGTCGTGACCATGCGCGGCGACTGGGCCGAGTTCAACGGCTGGCAGAACCCGATGGGACAGGCGACGGAAAGGTCACTCAACTTGATGGGCGTGATGACATGGCGGGCGGACGATCCGAAGGACGTCGCGCCGCTTCTGCATGGCGCCGCCACCATGGCTTTCAACGGCAATTCCTCCTGTGCCGTACTGCTCGGACAACGCCTGATCGGAGAAAAGAAGTGGGTGAAGTGACAAAGGGTGGCCCGCTCGACCGGCGCGAGGTCGTCCGCCGCCTGCTCGCGGATCGCCAGGACCTGCTCGTCGTCACCGGCCTCGGTTCCGCCTCCTATGACGTCATGGCGGCGGGAGACCATGACAACAACTACTATCTCTGGGCCGCGATGGGCAGTGCGGCGATGGTCGGCCTGGGGCTCGCCACGGCGCAGCCCGGGAAGTCCGTCCTGGTCATCACCGGCGATGGGGAGATGCTCATGGGCTTCGGCGCGCTGGCGACCATCGCGCTGCGCAGGCCGGCCAATCTGACGATCGCCGTTCTCGATAATGGCCACTTCGGTGAGACGGGCATGCAGGAAAGCCATGCCGGACGGGGCATCAGCCTCGACAAGGTCGCGGCATCCTGCGGCTTCTCGTGGACTGGGGAAATCACGGAGATGGCCGGCGTCGACGCGTTGAAGGCGAGGGTCGCCGCCCGGGACGGCCTGAAACTCGCGACGCTGAAGATCAAGCCGGAAAACCTCCCGCGAGTCCTGCCGCCCCGCGACGGCGTCCATATCAAGAACCGCTTCCGGGCGGCCCTTGGCTACCAGCCGATCTGAAGACGAGGCCCGTGATGACCGAACTCGCACGCTTCCGTAACGTCGTCGACGGCAAGGCCGTCGAGAGCGTCACCAACCGCTGGCTCGCTTCGATCAATCCGTTCGATGCGGAGCCTTGGGCGGAAGTGCCGCATTGTGGTGTCGACGATGCGGAGGCGGCGGTCGAGGCGGCTCATCGCGCCTTTGTCAGGGGACCGTGGGCGACGATGTCGGCCACTGCCCGGGGAAAGCTCCTGAGGCGTCTTGGGGATCTGATCACGCGCGACGCCGAAAAACTCGCCGCGATCGAGACGCGCGACAACGGCAAACTCCATGCCGAGATGGTCGGCCAGTGCCGGTACATCCCCGAATGGTTCCATTATTTCGGCGGACTTGCCGACAAGGTCGAGGGAGGCGTCCTGCCGATGGACAAAGCCGACCTGTTTTCCTACACCAAACGCGAGCCGCTCGGCGTCGTCGTGGCGATCACGCCGTGGAATTCGCCCCTTCTCTTGCTGACATGGAAGCTCGCGCCGGCGCTCGCGGCGGGCAACACCGTCGTCATCAAGCCTTCCGAGCACACCTCCTGTTCCACGCTGGCGCTGATGGACCTCGTTCGCGAAGCCGGCTTCCCAGATGGCGTGATCAACACGGTGACCGGTTACGGTCATGAGATCGGCCCGACGCTCACGCGGCATCCCATGGTCGCCAAGATCGCGTTCACAGGGGGCGATGCGACTGGAGCGGCAATCTATGCGGGGGCCGCGAAGGGTTTGAAGCATGTGACCCTCGAACTGGGCGGCAAGTCACCCAACATCGTTTTCGCCGATGCCAACCTTGATGACGCGGTGAAGGGCGCGATCTCGGGCATCTTCGCCGCTTCCGGCCAGACCTGCATCGCCGGTGCGCGCCTGCTGGTGCAGCGCTCGGTCCATGACGAGGTCTCCGCGAGGGTGGTCGATTTCGCCCGCGCCGCGCGCCTCGGTGATCCGATGGAGGCGACGACGCAGGTCGGCCCGGTGACGACGCTGGCGCAGCGCGAAAAAATCCTCGACTACATGGATGTGGCGCGTGACGAGGGAGCGCGATGCCTGCTTGGCGGCGGAACGCCAGACGATCCGGGGTTGGGCAAGGGTTGGTTCGTGGAACCGACGATTTTCGGCGGCGTGTCCAATTCCATGCGGATCGCCCGTGAGGAGGTCTTCGGCCCCATCCTCTCGATCATTCCCTTCGAGGATGAGGACGAGGCGATCGAGATCGCCAACGACACCCTCTACGGTCTCGCGTCGGGCGTCTGGACCTCCAGCATCCGCCGCGCCCTTACCATGGCGGACAGGATTCGGGCCGGAACGGTCTGGGTCAACACCTACCGCGCCGTCAGCTTCATGGCGCCGTTCGGCGGCTACAAGATGAGCGGCATCGGCCGCGAGAGCGGCCAGGCGGCGATCGATGAATATCTGCAGACGAAATGCGTCTGGATCAATCTGGCCGAGGGGATCGCCAATCCCTTCGTGCTCCGCTGAGCGCGGCCCGCCGGCGAATTCAAGACATCGGAGTGACGTGAATGCTGACGACGCGCGATCATGAGTATCAGGATATCAGGGACGCCGTGCGTGATCTCTGCGCCTCGTTTCCCCCGGACTATCACCGGAGGATCGATGAGAAGCTGGCCTATCCGGAAGAATTCGTGGATGCCCTCACCAAGGCCGGATGGCTGGCGGCCCTCATTCCGGAAGCGTATGGCGGGTCGGGCCTCGGATTGACGGAGGCCTCCGTGATCATGGAGGAAATCAATCGCTCCGGCGGCAATTCGGGTGCTTGCCACGGCCAGATGTACAACATGAACACCCTGATCCGGCACGGCTCCGAGGGACAGCGTCAGCGTTACCTGCCGAAGATCGCGACGGGCGAACTGCGGTTGCAGTCGATGGCCGTGACCGAGCCGACCGCCGGTACGGACACGACGAAGATCAAGACGACCGCGGTCAGGAAGGGTGACCGCTACGTGATCAACGGGCAAAAGGTCTGGATTTCGCGTGTCCAGCATTCCGACCTCATGATCCTTCTCGCACGCACCACGCCACTCGATCAGGTCAAAAAGAAGTCGGAAGGCATGTCGATCTTCATCGTCGACATCAGGGAGGCGACCGGCAAGGGAATGACCGTCCAGCCGATCTCCAACATGGTCAATCACGAAACCAATGAACTGTTCTTCGACGACCTCGAAATCCCCGTCGAGAACCTCATCGGCGAGGAAGGGCAGGGATTCAAATACATCCTGACCGGCCTGAATGCCGAACGCGCGCTGATCGCCGCCGAATGCATCGGCGATGGATACTGGTTCATCGATAAGGTGTCGGCCTATGCCAAGGAGCGTACGGTTTTCGGGCGGCCGATCGGGCAGAACCAGGGCGTGCAGTTTCCGATCGCCGAAAGCTTCATCGAGGTCGAGGCGGCGAACCTGATGCGCTTCGAGGCCTGCCGTCTCTACGACGTCGGCCAGCCCTGCGGCACGCAGGCCAACATGGCGAAGCTCCTGGCCGCCAAGGCGTCATGGGAGGCGGCCAATGCCTGTATCCAGTTCCACGGCGGTTTCGGTTTCGCCGCGGAATATGATGTCGAGCGCAAGTTCCGCGAGACGCGCCTCTATCAGGTCGCCCCGATCTCGACGAACCTCATACTCTCCTATGTCGCCGAGCATGTCCTCGGCCTGCCAAGGTCGTTCTGATGGACCACCTTCCCCTCAAAGGCCTCAAGGTCGTCGCCATCGAGCAGGCTGTGGCTGCTCCCTTTTGTACGTCGAGGCTCGCGGATGCCGGTGCGGAGGTGATCAAGATCGAGCGTCCCGAGGGCGATTTCGCCCGTGGCTACGATGATGCGGTGATCGGCGGCCAGAGCAGCTATTTCGTGTGGCTGAACCGGGGCAAGTCCTCCAGGATCCTCGATCTCGCTTCGACACAGGGCCGGGCGCACCTGGCCGACCTGCTGGGTCAGGCGGACATTCTCGTCCAGAACCTGAAGCCGGGTGCGCTGGATCGCATGGGCTTCGCGTCGTCCGCACTGCGCAAGACCTATCCGCGGCTGATCGTCTGTTCGATCAGCGGCTACGGCGAAACCGGGCCTTACGCCGATCGCAAGGCCTACGACCTGCTGATCCAGGCCGAGTCGGGACTATCTTCCGTGACGGGGGGACCTGAGGCGCCCGCCAGGGTCGGCATTTCGATTGTCGATATCGCAACCGGCGCGACGGCGCACAGCGCCATCCTCGAAGCGTTGATTGGCCGGTCCGTCACGGGCGTGGGCGCTGACATTCGTCTGTCGATGTTCGACGTCATGGCCGACTGGCTGACTGTGCCGCTGCTGCTACAGGAGGGCGGCCGGCCTCCCAAGCGGATTGGGCTCGCGCATGTCTCCATCGCGCCTTACGGCGTGTTCTCGACGCGCGACGGAACGGATATGCTGATCTCGATCCAAAGCGACCGCGAATGGCGAAAGTTCGCGACCGTCTTTCTCGCGAAGCCGGAGATGGCCCACGATCCACGCTTCGCGACAAACGTCATGCGGGTGCGCAACCGCGTCGAGACCGATGCGCTGGTGGCGGCCGTCTTCGCGACCGTGCCAGCGGTCGAAGCCGAGTCGCGCCTAGCCGAGGCGGATGTCGCCTTCGCCGCCGTCAACGACATGGCGGCTTTGTCCCGTCATCCGCATCTGCGGCGCATCACCGTCGAGACCCCGGACGGCCCAGTATCCTATCCCGCGCCCGCGCCGATCTTCAAGGGGGCGGAGCGCCGCCATGGGCCGGTGCCCGCGCTCGGACAGCTTGCGGCGCCGGCGGGCGACGGGAAGACAGGGCGATGACGCCATCCGTTCCATTGGACGCCGATCACCTGCGCTCGTGGGTCGGCCGCGAGGAAAGCGTGGATGCCGACATTTCGGTCGAACTCGCGGGCAAATTTGCGGCCACGTTCAACCTGACGGGTGATTTCCGCGGCGGCGATGTCGCTCCGGCGATGATCCACTTCTGCCTTGGCCAGCAGCCCGCGCCGACGGCATCGCTTGGCGCGGACGGCCATCCGGCGCGCGGCGGCTTTCTGCCACCGGTACCTTTGCCGAGGCGGATGTGGGCGGGCGGGAGCCTCGTCTTTCACAAGCCCCTGCGTATTGGCGATACGGTTACCCGTCGATCCCGCATCGCCGATGTCGCCGTCAAACAAGGAAGCGCCGGGATCCTGTGCTTTGTCGCGGTGGAGCATCGGATCGTGGTCGCCGGGGAGGAAATGATCACCGAGCGCCAGGACATCGTCTATCGCGGGAACGCACGCGTCTCCGCGGGGCGGCCTCCCATACCGGCACAGGCGGGCGAGCATCGGCGACGCTTCGAGCCGGCGGCCACGGTGCTCTTCCGTTATTCGGCGCTGACCTTCAACGGGCATCGCATCCATTACGACCGGGCCTATGCGATGACCGAAGAGGGTTATCCGGGCCTCGTCGTGCACGGCCCTCTGCAAGCCACGCTGCTTTGCATGCTTGCCACCGAGCTCCGGGGCGTTCCGCCGCTTCGATTCTCATTTCGCAGCCAGTCGCCCCTTTTCGATGGGACACCGTTTGGGCTGCATGCCCGCGGCACCGATGACGGGCTCTCCCTGTGGGCGGCCGCGGAGAATGGTCCGGTCGCGATGGCGGCGGAGGCGCGCTGGACATGACCGCATTGCCCGAAACGCTTCTACAACTTCGTGATCCTCCCGGAACTCGAAAAGGCGCTTTGACAAAGATGGACCTTCCCGAACGCGAGAGCATGGAATTCGACGTCGTCATCGTCGGCGCGGGGCCGGCCGGCCTGTCGGCGGCGATCCGGCTGAAGCGGGTGAACCCGGAACTGTCGGTCGTCGTGCTCGAGAAGGGCGCGGAAGTCGGCGCCCATATCCTCTCCGGCGCTGTGGTCGATCCCATTGGCATCGATGCGCTGTTGCCAGGCTGGCGCGAGGAGGCCGACCATCCCTTCAAGACGGAAGTGACGGACGATCAGTTCCTCTTTCTTGGTCCGGCCGGCTCCGTGCGTCTGCCGAATGCCTTCATGCCGCCGCTGATGAACAATCACGGCAACTATATCGTCTCGCTCGGAAATGTCTGTCGCTGGCTCGCCGGCCATGCCGAAGCGCTGGGCGTCGAGATCTACCCGGGCTTTGCCGCAACCGAACTGCTTTACAACGACGCCGGCGCCGTCATTGGCGTCGCCACCGGCGACATGGGCATCGATCGCAGCGGCGAGCCGGGCCTGAACTACACGCGCGGCATGGCGCTGATGGGCAAGTATGTGCTGATCGGCGAGGGCGTGCGCGGTTCGCTCGCCAAGCAACTGATCGCGAAATTCGATCTGCAGAAGTATCGCGAGCCGCAGAAGTTCGGCATCGGCCTCAAGGAGCTCTGGCAGGTCAAGCCCGAGAACCACAAGCCAGGCCTCGTACATCACTACTTCGGCTGGCCGCTCGGCATGAAAACCGGCGGCGGCTCCTTTCTCTATCACCTCGAAGACAACATGGTCGCAGTCGGTTTCGTCGTGCACCTCAATTACAAGAACCCCTACCTTTACCCCTTCGAGGAATTCCAACGCTTCAAGACGCATCCGGCCATTCGCGGCACCTTCGAGGGCGGCAAGCGCCTGTCCTACGGCGCCCGCTCCATCACCGAGGGCGGTTACCAGTCGGTGCCGAAGCTTTCCTTCCCCGGCGGCGCGCTGATCGGCTGCTCGGCCGGCTTCGTCAACGTGCCCCGCATCAAGGGCAGCCACAATGCCGTGCTCTCGGGCATGCTCGCCGCCGATCGTCTCGCCGCCGCCATCGCCGCCGGTCGCGCCAATGACGAGCCGCTGGAGATCGAGAACGGCTGGCGTGGCAGTCTGATCGGCAAGGATTTGAAGCGGGTGCGCAACGTCAAGCCGCTCTGGTCGAAGTTCGGCACGGCGCTCGGCGCGACGCTCGGTGGCCTCGACATGTGGATCAACCAGATCTTCGGCACCTCGCCCTTCACGCTTCGCCACGGCAAGACCGACGCCGCGTCGCTGGAGCCGGCCGCGCGGCACAAGAAGATCGACTACCCGAAGCCCGACGGCGTGCTGACATTCGACCGTCTGTCCTCGGTATTCCTGTCGAACACCAACCACGAGGAAGACCAGCCGATCCACCTGCAACTGAAGATCCCGGAGCTGCAGAAAACCTCCGAACTCGACGTCTATGCCGGGCCTTCGACACGCTACTGTCCGGCTGGCGTCTACGAGTGGGTGGAAAAGGACGGCAAGGACGTCTTCGTCATCAACGCCCAGAACTGCGTCCACTGCAAGACCTGCGACATCAAGGACCCCAACCAGAACATCAACTGGGTGCCGCCACAGGGTGGTGAGGGGCCGGTCTATCCCAATCTGTGAGGGGCGGCATGTTCGCAGTCGGCAACACGGCATCGTCAAGTTGGCGGCTGAGCGGGTTGCCTAGAGCAGCATGGGTCGGGTATGAGCTGGCATGACGAAGTCCCTCTACGCCGGCCACCGCTTCCCTGCGGAGCTGATCAGCTACACGGTGTGGTTGTACTTTCACTTTCCGTTGAGCCTTCGCATGGTGGAGGAGATGCTGGCCTTCCGCGGCATCGAGGTCAGC
>NZ_AVFL01000047.1 GCF_000576635.1 Skermanella stibiiresistens SB22 | reverse complement strand
ACTTGTGGAATTCGCCCGTCAGCGCTTCATGGTTCCAACCGCCTTCATTTCATTGGTCGCCGAAAGTCGCCTGTGGTTCAAGGCCAAGGCTGGCTTGGATGTTGGGGAGACGTCGCGCGAGCACGCCTTCTGCGTCCATACCATCCAGCGGCGGCAGGTTCTCGTGGTCGAGGGCACGCGCGTCGATCCGCGTTTCATGGACGACCCTTTCGTCATCGGGCCGCCCCGGATCCGCTTCTACGCCGGCGCGTCCCTGATCCACAAACAATAGGCGATCGGCTCCTTCTGCATCATCGATGAAGCCCCACCGTTGTTTCCAGACACCGACCGGAAGGATCTGGTTGTTCTCGCCAAGGCGACGATCGCCGAGTTGGAGATGAGCCGGGCGCGGCGCTTTCTGTTGCCATGAGTGTGACTCTCGGATCGACGCGATCGGTCCCAGGAGCCCCGAAGTTTGTCTCTCGGATGTGGGCATCAAGCCCGGTCCGCCCATCCTCGCGATGCCGCGGGCGGTTCCCCGCGACCATGCTCGACGTTCAGCGCGCTGAAGCCGGTCGCCATGCTCGATGGCACGCCCCTCCGAAATCAGACGGCGCCGTGGAAAAAGGGATGCAGGCATTTCCGCCCCCATTTCCTCTGGAACCAAGTTCACCCCAATGCAATTTGCGCAGTGCGGTAGAGATGCCGCGACGCCTCTTCGGGCGTTTCCTCCCTAGACTTAGGCCGCCTCCTGTGAGGCGGCCTTCTTCTTGCACATTTCCGATAAAATTACAGTTTTCTAGTGGTATACGCATAAAGGTTAGGTATTTGGACGGCCTGAAAGTTTTTGAGGGGGTTATCGCCCCCGAGGGTGATCTCATGGCGACGCGGATCAGCGCCCGTGACTGAGGCGCCTCAGTTTGGTCCGTCGCATTTCGCGATGCGAAACGCATTCGCTTCGGAACCAACAAAGCATCCGGTCGTTGGGAGCGTCAACCGTCAAGGCACGCCGCGAACCGCTGGTGATGGAGCGCGAATAGGCGGAGTAGCTCCGGATCGAACATCCCAGGTTGGATCCGGTCGTCGCCAAACAGGATGATCCCCATGGCCTCCTCGTGGGACATCCCCTTCTTGTAAGGCCGGACGGCGCGCAGCGCGTCGTAGACGTCGCACAACCGCACCACCCGGGCGCTCACCGGAATGTGTTCGCCGGCGAGGCCGAACGGGTATCCGGTGCCGTCATGGTTCTCGTGATGGTACAGGGCCATCTCCGCAGCCAGGCGGTCATGGTGCCTCAGGCGCGTGTAGCCCAGAACCACGTGATCCCGCATGATCGACACCTCGTCCTGGTCCAAGGAACCCCGCTTGAGCGGGATCCCCGCCGGGATCCAGAGCTTGCCGAGGTCGTGGAGGGCGGCCGCCTCCCGCCAGCGCCCGGTCTCCCCAGCGCCGAAGCCGAGCAGCCCGCACAGGATGGTCACCAAGTCGCCGACCTCGTGGTTGTACGCTCCCACCCTGTCGACGCCCCCGCCGAACAGGACCTCGGCCTGTGGGATCCCGAAGCATGGGAGATCGGGCTCGGCGACCAACGTGGCTGGCATGACGGATCATCTCCGGGATGGTTATCACGCCGGGAAACTATCCATTATCGAATAAAAATTTAGTTAACTAGGCGATGTTCGTCGCGGCTTGGTCCTCGACGGCTGTTCTCGGACATCGTGGCGGATCCCAATGGATGTCCGGCGTTCATCCCCTCCACGATCTTACCCGGCTGTTCAGACGGGCCAACGTTGCGCCAAGACGTTCCGCCATGCTTGGTCTGGCGGCCCGCCCAAAGATGTATGGTGACGCGGCCGCGTGTCCATTCCCAGCGGTGTCCTCTCCGGAGGCACGCGCCCTGAACCGCTCCAGGATCATCGGCACACCTCGTGATCGGCGGATCAGCGTTGGCAGGAATAGGACACCAATGACGGCGAGGATCAGAAAGAGTTTGAAGGCGCTCATGCCCATGGCGATGCCCATCCGTCCCAATCAACAGTCCACGGATCAAACCATACCATGAGCGTGGAGCCTGATGAGAGCCGATGGAAACGCTCACGGCCTGATGGATCGTGGCGCTTCGCGGAACGCGACGCGAAACGCGTTTCCCCCATGGATAAGGACACCAGCCCCAACGGTGTGCGAACGGCGGTTCGCGGCATGGATCCTCAACCGTTCGTTCACCCGTCCCTGTTAGGTTCAGCGTTGTATTGGCTGGAGATGAGCGATGGGGCGTTTGGATTGGGTCGAGGACACATGGGGTGAGATCCTCCGGACCCTCATCGGCCACGGCATGATCGAGGACATTTTGGTCACAACTTCCAGGGAGATGATCATGGAGCGCGTGGTGGGGCTAGCGGAGATTTTCAACTTCCGCACACAAAACCCACACGTCGAGGCGTGATACGGCGTCGCCAGCCAACCGATGCCGCCGATGGGGCGAAGCGGCGTATGCCGGTCAAGCGGAACTCATAAGCCGATTTACTCTTTATATAGTATTAATTTTATCTTTATTGCTCAAGATTTTACGGGCAGTATCCCTCCAACGCGACGTCGAACGCGCCATGGTCCACCGGTTCGGACCTGGGCGAGGTTCGATCAACACCGCTTTTGGAGAGACCCCGCCATGACCTCGACCCGCACCGTTCTGATCGAATCCAACCGGCTGTTCCGCGAGGGACTGAAGCAACTGCTGGCCGGCACCCAGTTCGCGGTCGGCGCGGAGTTCAACACGATGGATCTGGCGATCGAGGGCGCCGCCACAGACGGCGCCACGCCGGCCTTGGTGGTCACGGGTCAGGCCATCAAGGAGGCGGCCGACCTCCAGCGGCTCCGCGATGCCCACCCCGCCGCCCGCATCGTCGTGCTGGCCGACGACGTCTCGGTCGACCTGCTGCGCCAGGCGATGGCTGGCGGCGCCGACGGCTTCCTGACCAAGAGCGTCTCTCCCGAGGCGCTGGTCCAGTCACTCCACCTGATCATGCTGGGCGAGAAGGTGTTCCCGACCAACCTCGCCGCCATGCTGATGGACATGACCAGCCAGCCGTCGCCGCCGAACTGGGTCCGGGGGCTGACGACACGCGAGCGGGAGATCCTCCAGTCGCTGGTCGGCGGCGCCAGCAACAAGGCCATCGCCAACCGGCTCGGCATCACCGAGGCGACCATCAAGGTCCACCTGAAGACGCTGCTGCGCAAGCTCGACGTCAACAACCGCACCCAGGCCGCCATCTGGGCCATGAACAACGGCTTTGGCGCCGAGACCGCCGCCACGCCGGCCCGCCACCTCCAGGCGGTTTCCGCTTGATCGGCGGGGCCGTCGCCAAGGCTTGGAAGGGAGTGGGATGTCATGGATCATGGTTCAGGGGCGCGGCGCGTGCCCGTGGCGATGCGTCCGGCGGGTCAATACTTGATTGGCCGCCTGCTCATGCTCGGGGAACGACTAACCCGTGAACGGTGGAACAGCTTCGCCGTCGGCGCCGATGTGATTTGCGCCTGCGCCCTGCGGGAAATGCCGGTCGACGATCCGGCATCGGACGTCTGGGACAATCGTCGTGGGCGGGGTTGACCGCCTCGCCATGGGCTCTGGAATGGCATGGGCGAGGTCCTGGACACGCCGCCCGACACGCTGGTCGGTGTGCTCGCCAAGCTGGAGTTCTTCTGGCTGATCCGGGACTACATGGGCGATGATGGTGACGAGTTCCTCGACATCATCCAGGAGGATCCGAGGGCGCTCGCGTGGGCGGAAGGTTCACGCGCCGCCATTGTCCATCGTCACGGCGGCGCGTGAGGGGAGCGGATGCCACGACGGATCAAGGAATGGGCGCGGGTGATCAGGCGGGATGTCCACGCCCTCTGGCTCGCCGCCCGCGACCCACGCACCCCTTGGTACGCCAAGGTGTTCGCGCTGGCCATCGCCGCCTACGCGCTCTCGCCCATCGACCTGATCCCCGACTTCATCCCGGTCGTCGGCTACTTGGATGAGGTGATCCTGTTACCTCTCGCGATCATGGTGGCCACACGGCTGGTGCCCCCCGATCTGATGGCGGAGCATCTCGCCGCCGCCGCCAGGGCCGAGGGGAGGCCCATGAGCCGCGCGGGCATGGTCTTCATAGTGACGGTTTGGCTGCTGGCCGCGGGAGCGCTGATCTGGTGGCTGTGGCCCCGCGTCGCGCGGTAGGCGACGCGGGAACCCCTTCCCAGGAAGCGGGCTTGCCGCCGCTCCGTTGCCTTGGCGGATGTTTCCGCGCGTTCCATGGCGTCACCCCGTGAAACCATCACGCCGATGCTCCGTTTCACGCCCGTCCGACGAACCGTGATCGACACGCTGGCACGGTTGGTAACTTCCAGTGGGGCATGAGTGGTGACGGCGAACCGGCAACGATCGCATCCAAGCGCCAGCGAGATCCAACGTCGCTGTCAGGAGCATCTCGTGTGGGATCTGCGCCGACAGCGGGACCAGGCGTTTCGCAATGGAGCATGGTTTGGCTTCACCATCGGCGCCGGCGTCTCCGGTCTCGCCTTCATCTGTGGAGCGTTGCTGACATGAGGAATCGTCACCGAAGCTCCCGCGCCTTCCATTATCGGTGGCTGATAAAAGCATGCGACGCATTCCAGCCTGTTGTGTTGTTGTCATTGGTGATGACACCCCGAGCGGCATGATTGGCAAGCCATGGACGACGAACCGCCCCAAGTCGACAATGCCCAGCCCAGCCTGGAGGCTTGGCCTCTGGTCGAGGTGGTTCGTCAATCCCATACGCCGACGGTGCTGACGAACCCACGCCTACCCGACAACCCGATCGTCCTGGCCAACGACGCCTTCCTGCGCCTGACCGGCCACGGGCGCGACGAGGTGCTGGGGCGCAACTGCCGCTTCCTGGCCGGATCGGAGACCGATCGGAGTGTCAGCGCCATGATCGGCTTGGCGATCGAGGAGATCCGCCCGGTCACCGCCACGCTGTTGAACCACCGCAAGGATGGTTCGACCTTCTGGAGCGAGATCCACATCAGCCCCATCCTCGACGCGGCGGGCACCCTGGCCTTCTTCGTCGGATACCAAACCGACATCACCCGGCGGGTGGAGGCCGAACAAGCCCTGGGCCGCGCGCACCATGAGCTCGGGGAACGCCTGGCCGAACGCGAGGACCTGATCCGCGAGATCCACCACCGCGTCCGCAACAACCTACAGACCATCATCAGCCTGCTCAACCTGGAACGGCGCCGCCTTGATCCAGCGATGCGCCAATGGTTGAGCGTCGTCAGCCAACCGGTGAACGTGCTGGGGAGCATCCACGAGCAATTGGAGACCTTCGCCAACTGGAGCGTGATCGACTTCGCCCGCCATCTGAGGGAGACCGGCGCCGCGCTGGCGGCTCTGTTCGAGGACTCCATCGAGGTCGACGCCGACCCTTTCACGTGCGACGTCGACGCGGCCGTGTCCCTCGGGCTGATCGCCAACGAGCTGATCTCCGCCCAGCTCGACCTCGTCGAGGGGAGTGGTGGGGAGGAGCGCGCCACGATCACGGTCCGGCTCAGGCACCACCAGACAGCCGGGGTCGTCGAACTCAGGATCGGGGTCGCGGATGTCGGGAACGCTTCCTGGTCGGCCAGTGACGCCCTTCCCCCAAGCGACATCGTCGACGCGCTCGTCGAGCGGATCGGCGCCGAGTTGGTTCCCGATCCAAGTGGGCGTCCGGCCGTGACGCTGGTCGTACCCACCCGGAACCTCATCCCCGAAACCCGGTCCCCATGCTGATGTCAACTTTTGGAAGCGCCACCACCCCGACACGGATCCGTCCGCGGTGGCGGACTCGTCGGTGGGGAGCCGTCCGTGGATGACGCGGAATCCAGGAGCGGCCGAACGCCCAACGACATCCTGGGGCTGCGGCACAGGCCCTCCGAGGTTCCGGAGCTCGCGCGCGACGGGCTGGCCTATTGAGAAGGCAAGCTTGGCGGTCGGAGCATGCCCGCGCGGCGCGACCTCGATCCCATCCTGGAGATCCCAAGCCTGCTGCCCTGGATCATCCTGGTCGACGTCCCGCGCGATCCGCCGGACTTCCGGTACCGGCTGATCAGGACGGGAGTGGTCGCCCGCGCTCGGCGGGATTACACCGGCGCGCGCCTGTCGGAGTTGAGCCATATCGAACGCGGTGGCCCGCTCTGGACCGATAGGCTGGAGGTCATCGAAACACGGGCGCCCAGGCTGACGGCGCCATCCTACCGGGGTGGCGACGACACGGTCCGAGGCGTCTCCGGCGTCCACCTCCCACTGTCCAACGACGGTGGGAGCGTCGACATGATCCTAACCTTCGTCGCCTATCGGAGCCCACACGGTCACTTGCCAGGCAAGCCGTCTCCGATGAACGCGCCCGCCTGGAGCGATTGTTGAACCTCGTCCCGCCGGCCTCGCCGGTGGAACGCGTCACCTGGGAGCGGACGGTGGAGATCGTCACCCGGGCCGCGACGCGACGGTCGCCTTCGTCCAAGTGCCCTGGTTGATCCGGATCAATTTCCGTTCGCGGATGTTTCCGTGTTTGGACTACGCTTTAGGCCCTGTTATAGCTTAGAGCTTGGCTTGATCCAGTCGAAGACGGCGGCGAGGCAAAGGACGCCCATGAAAGAGGCTGCGGTTTTCTCGTAGCGGGTTGCGACGGCGCGCCACTCCTTGAGGCGCGCCCACAGACGCTCGACACGGTTGCGATTGTTGTGGATCCAGGCCGGGCACGCGACGGGCGCTTCCTTCTTCTTGGCCGGGATCGCCGGTCGGGCGCCCTGATCCCAGATGAACTGGCGAAACGCGTGTGAGGCATAGCCTTTGTCGCCAACGACCCAGCCTGGGATATCGGGTAGGCAATCGACCAGATCGGAGGCCAGCGGCAACTCGTGAGCCTGGCCCGGCGCCAGGGCGAAGCTTATCGCCCGGCCGGCGCCGTCGGTGATCACACACGCCTTGGTGCCATAGCCGCCGCGAGAGCGGCCAAGCGCTTCACGCACATCGCGCTGTGCTCCAGATCCCCTTTTTTGGGTGCCCCCGCCGCCTTGTGGTGCGCCCTGATTGAGGTGCCATCGAGAAAAGCCATGCCCAGGTCCACGCCGCGCTCCTGTGCCCGTTCGAGAAGCCGTTCCCAAACGCCCAAATGGCTCCAGCGGATGAAGGTCTGCGCCGCCCGCCACCAAGGCACCAGATCCGGCGGCACGCTACGCCATTTCGCACCGTTTTGATGCCGCCAGACAATCGCCTCAACCGTCTCGCGCAGAGCGACAGGCTCCGTTTTGCCCCGAGGCCGGCACTCATCGATCAAGGGTCCCAGCACCGCCCATTGATCGTCGTTCAACACAACAAGTCTGCTTTTCTCTGACATCCCTGATAGATAGGCATAGTGATCAAGCCATAACAGGGCCTAATCATGGCACAGGATCACTCATCACTGGCCGACCAGTTGAACGGCGTGATCATGCTGGCCGAGGTGTCTTGGCGCTCGCCATCGGGCGAATACGCTCATGCGGCTCGCGTGTTCCGACTTGTCGGGCGGATGCATGGACTGGCGGCCGTGGCGCGCCGGGCGGGATACGACGTGGATCCGAGGATCACCCACAAAGACATCCTCGGATGACGCTTTCCAGCATCACCCTCTGAACGCCCCGGACTCTTGACCGCCCCAGGTGTTGGATTGGAATGGAACCCAACCTCCTCCTGACCGCGCACCTGAATGGTCTGATCATGTTCGCCAAGGTGTCATGGCTGCATGCCGGAGGAAACCACGCCCAAGCGGCACGGATGTTGCAACGCGTCGCGCGGATCCAGCGAGCCGCGATCCGGGATGGACAGGTGGGCCGGCTCATGGATCTGCGCGTCAAGGACGAGGACATTCTTGGGTGACCTCCTCCAAATGAGGTCCTGATACCCCCAAGAAGACCACCACTCTCAGGCGGCGATGCCCTTCCACGACAGGGAAAGATCGTCTTGGGCTTCCTTCCACGCGATGATCATCGCCACGCGTCCGCCGATCTCCGTCTCGTCCAGATCGGGGCGCATCTCCAGCGCGACGGCGCGAGCGGCGAACCAAGCGTCGTAAAGGGGCAGGTTGAACGCGTATGAGATGTCGTGGGACAGGCAAACGGCCCGACGCAGTTCGGCGTCAGGTTCTTCGGGGATGGCGGCGCACACGTTTTCGACCTTGTTCGCGAAGGGGAGCGTGCAAACAATAAGTCGGAAAAGCTAAGAAAACGTTACGAATTTAGGAACGGTTTTGGGCAAATGGGTCAGGGATGTGGTGGCAAACTCCTGCGACCCTCAGCCGTTAGCATGACCACATCACCATCGTTATGCGCGAGGTGCAGGCCGGCAACAAGAATCGAACAGACGATGTCGGCGCATGGTAGGCACAGAGCGGCGGTGAAATGGTCTTCCTGATAGTAGCTGTCGCCGAGCTCCTTCGCGATAAACGTCAAGGGGGCGACGAGGTTGGACGCGGACGGCTTGATAAATCCATCGATGGATTTTGCTGTCGCCTCGATGCTGGCCGCTATGGCGACCATCTCTCCACGACGCCGCAGCCCACGCACCTTGTAGAGTGCGTTGTAGGCTTTGCTCACGGTCTGAGCCATGGGGCCGGTTACCTGCACAGCACAAGCGCGTGGATGAATGGCGCCGGACCAGAGGTCATCATGCAGCTTGCGCAGCGAGTCGAGGTTGTTGACCGAGACATGTTTGAACGGTGGGAGGACAACGACCGGCGTCGGAGCAGGCGTGGGAGCAGAAGTTGGCGTTGAGGATGACGTTTTGGCGAACCACCCCACAAGGCCGCCGATCCCGGCCCCAAGGGCCGCGCCAACCGGCCCGCCGAACGCGCCGATCATAGCGCCGGTAGCGGCCGTGCTGGCGACGACGCTGCGCGTTGAAGCGTCTTTGTTGCCGCTGCTGTGGGTCTGGTAGCGCCACGTCATCGCACGCCTCCAAAAATCATTAACATGGATGATGCGTACGTTTCAGGCCAGTTTCAAGCTGGTTCCCGCGTATCGAAACAAAGGGCCCCTTGCGAAGTATGGGAAGGTGAAATCAGTGGTTTAAGAGTCTGTTCGCAGAGTGGGGAAGCGCCGGCTGGTCTTTTCCGGAATGCTACTTCCAGGTGAATGAGGACTGAAGCGCGGGGCGATAGGCTATGACTACGGCCATCGCAACATCCATCGGATCACCAGCATAGCCAGCCGTGGCAACGAGATCTCGAACAACAACGCCGGCGTCACCGGCGCCCGTGGCTGGGATGGCGACACCAGCCTCCCCGAGGGCTCGGCCGGTGGAGGCCATACCCCGCCCCTGATCACCCGTGACGACATCCCGAAGGTGCCGCTGCCGGACAACGGCAAGCAGCTCGCGGACGCCCAGGCGGCCATTGGCGGCTTGGCATCCGCTCGCCAGCGGTTGGCACAGGCCACGGCGACCAAGCTTCCAAGCATGTCGATGGACGAACTGAGGCGGCGGATCACTGATCTGAGCAAAGGCAAGTGCGGCTGAATGGCGTTGAGCGGGCAAATACGCACCACTTCAAGCGGAAATCCCGCAGAGGGTGATGCCTCCACGGGGTTCCAGCGCGTAAGCACTTGTCGTTGGTCTGGCGAACGACGACTGCCAAGATCCACCCCCTTGGCTCAGAACACATACCACAGAGACCTCCATGAAATAAAATAAAAAATGGCTTACCTAGAAAATATATTCTCTGATAATGCTTATGCAGCTACGTACGTGTTTACACATTTGTTTTAATAATACTTTTCTTTCCATAGGGTTTCATAATTTCTGTTTGAGATGACTGATCTTCCACTCCATTCCAATGTCACTCAGGTCCGGCGCTCCACAACGTCGGAGTTGACCAACAACTTCTGGCTCCGCTGCGTGTCAGCAACGAACACCGGGACTGGAATGCGCGGATCATTTCTAACCAGGATGTCTTGCGGGATCCCTACTGCCATGTAAACTGGATCAGGGGCAGATTTTACCGGGAACAGTGCTGCCATGTTGGATGATGCCATTGATCTTAGGCCTGACATTCCACGTATCACGCAAGGGTTGCGTGATGTAGCCCGTAGGCGCCTGTTTACCGCGCCCGACATGCTCGACCGCATTGCTGAAGGACTGTACGACGACCCCCGGATACTCGTTCATGTCGATCAGCATATCGCTGTTCTGTCGCTGTATCCCGGCAGAGAGGAGGGTATGGTCCGAGAGAGGATCGATCGTTACGGCACCCCTTACCCAAACCTCTACACGCTGGACGGCGTCTCGGAAACCACAGGTCATCATGGTTACGAGATGCTCCACCAGAACCAGTACATGATCGCTCATCCTAATGGCAATACGATCGAGGGGGGCGTTATCTTCCACCTTTTCCCCGATTGCAGCTTCACTCTTGAACGCATGAGTATCCGTACCAGCTTGCCGGGCGGAGAGGTGTTGGAGTATCCGACACACCTGCTCCTGATGATCCGCTTTGGCGAGAGATTTTTGATGTTCGACGCGGTGCGCGACATGGACGATCTTGCAACTCAGCACGTCTTCGCGTCCCGCTTGGCGGCGGAGCATTATGCTAAAACAACCCAATCTCTATGACCAGCCAGCCGCTGAGTCCCCTACGCCACCTCGTTTACGATAACTCCCGGCAAACGGAGCGAGAATGCCAGCCCTATCTCGCAGAGATAGCTGACGCACTCTGTCTTGAGACATATCGGGATGTCGTCATGACCGGGCGGGAAGAAGCCAATAGGTTTGGCGAGTCGGATTTCACAGTTTCGGCACGGATCATGGTATCGAGAAGTTCTTTCAAAATCACAGCATATGTCTGGGAGGTGAAAGCGCCGCAGTGCTATCTTTATGAATTTGACAATAATCGGAACCGGCTTCGGCCGACAAAGGAACTCATTAAGGCTGAAAATCAACTCCTGCACTACGCCTCGGATTTTAGCGATATGCGAGCTTTCCGCAACCGTTACGGTCTCGATGCCTATTCGACGGTCATTCCCGCTGGCATCCTGATCGGGCGGGATGACAGACTTGTCAAACCGAGCAGACAGTTACAAGTGAGCGAGGCTGACGCCCGCGCGCTGTTCGACCAGACTTCACGCATTCGCGACCTGTACCTCTACGACCGAGCAGGGATACGCATCCGTACTTGGGATTGGGCGATCGAGGAGCATGAGGCCAAGCTCTGGTCACTTGCCAATCCGGGTGGTGCAGCACGGCCCTAAGGATTGTCTTTCTATTTTTAATGAGCAATAGCATATTGATTGGGTCAACATTCCTTGCGCCAGGAATTTCAAACCATCCGAGCCAGTTTTGAACAACCCCATGAACACGCCGCCAAAACGCCTCTGTGGAGCGAAGAACCGACTGGGTGAACCGTGCAAGGTTCGGCCGATGAAGGGCCGCGAGCGGTGTCGGCTTCACGGTGGCAAGACGCCAAAGGGCAAGACCGGCGGGGCGGCGAACGGCAACCACAAGCACGGACTGTATTCCGCCCATCTCAGCGACGAGGAGAGGGCCGCCTGGGACAGCCTGCCACTCGGCGGCGTCGACGACGAGCTGCGCATGTGCCGCGTCCTGCTCTCGCGCGCCCTCGCCTTGGAGGCCGAGATCGCCATCGACCCGAACAACGTCACCTACCTTGCCGGCTTCGAGCTGGCGGAGATCAGACGGTCATTGGACGGTGGGAGGATGAGCGCCGACACCACCTCGAGGCGGCCCGACGTGATGGCGCGGATCAACACCCTGCTCGGCCGGATCGGGAGCCTCGAGAAGCTGAGGGCCGACCTGATCGCCGGGACGGACGGTGACACCGGTCTCGATCAAGCCCGCCGGATCAAGAACGCGCTCGACGCCATCGAGGACGCCGTGATCGATCAGGGGGAACCGGAAACCGGCCGGGAGGAGAGCCAATGACCCATCCTCAAGCCGCCGCCGCCACCATCTGGACGTCGACGCACCGTGGTGGTGGAAAGCTGCCGATGCCCGTGTCCCGCCCGCTGCCACGGCCAATTTGAGAAATACCCCATGAAAGATCCTTCGGAAGCCCCTTCGAGGCGCCTTTGTGGAGCCCGGAACCGTCGGGGAACCCCCTGCCAGAAGCCGCCGCTCGCGGGCAGGACGCGGTGCATACTGCATGGGGGCAAGACGCCGAAGGGAGCCAGGGGAAACCGCACGCACGACCTCTACAGCCGGGCCCTGACCGAGGACGAGGCCACCGGCTGGGACGCCGTCCCTCTGGGCGACATCGATGCCGAGATCCGCATGTGCAAGATCTGGCTGGCACGTGCCATGGAGTTGGACACCGCCATAGGCGAGGACCCGGCCTCGCCAACCAACAAGGCGGGCATGGTGCTGAGCGAGGTGCGGCAAACGACGGCTGGCGAGAGCAAGTCCACCGACGTCATCGCGCGCCGGCCGGACGTCATGGCGCGCATCGACCGCCTGTTGGGGCGCATCGCGCAGTTGGAGAAGATCCGCTCCGACCTGATCTTGGCCCAGGCCGAGCAGGGCCGGGAGGATGGGTTGCCGCTGCCGTGGGTGGACTGATGGTTTCGGACAAGTTTTCAGATGCTTCAGAAGAGCGCGCGAAGGAAGGCGGACGCCTCTGTGGTGCCCGGAACAAGCAAGGTCAGCCGTGCCGGAAATCGCCACTGAAGGAGTCTGAGTAGCAGCGGAACAGAAAATCCGATCTGGCATCGGCCTGAACGCTCACCGGGAGGGCCAGTTATTCGACCAGCCACATCGACCGGCTGGAAAGCGCGGAACTCACGCGGCGGTGCCATGCCCTGACCCAGGCGATCCGCACGATCAAGCAAGGCCGCGTTGCGGACCGCGGGTCGGATTGTGGTCGTGCTCCACGCCAGATGCCTCACTCGCTGGCGTGCTCGATCCGAACCGCAATCCGACCCGGACGGTCGAAGATGGAAACTTCCCCGGTCACCTTGCCGAGGATCACGATTCCGGGCTGGGGGACACGGCCCTCGCGATAGTAGATCACGAAATGGTCTGGTCCCCAGAGCCCCAGCGTGCCGGCCACGAAGTCCCGCTGTCGCGGAACCTCCGGCAGCGGTGTCGGCAGGTTGCCGGTCTTCTCCTGGCGGAGGTGATCGCTCATCTCGATGGTGATCGGCAGCATCTTGATCAGCGAACGCGCCGCGGCGTTGTCCACCAGCTCCGCCGAGACGTCCCCCATTCCGACGATATTTGGATACGTTCCTGAGCCATAATGGAACCCGATGATAGTATCGCCAGAGTGGCGGTGGCGGCGATTTGGCGAATTCGCATGTCGGCTGTTTCTCCTGATCCATGATCGCTGAGTGGGCGGCTATAGCGACCAGCCGCCGTCAACCACGACCGACGCTCCGGTCACGAAGCCGCCTAGGTCGGAGCACATCCACAGCACGGCCTCGGCAATCTCTTCCGGCTTTCCAAGGCGGCCGACCGGCTCCAGGTCGATCGCCTTCTGAATGTCGCCATCGGTGAAGCGGTCCATCATTGGCGTGGCGATGTTGCCGGGCAGGACACAGTTCACACGAATGTTCCGCTTGGCATAATCGAGCGCGGCGGACTTGGTCATGCCGATCATCGCGTGCTTGGACGCCGCATAGGATGCCCCGCCCGCGACGCCGCGGATGCCGGCGCCTGAGGAGGTATTCACCACAACGCCACCACCCTGACGCAACATTTGCGCGATCTCGTGCTTCATGCAGACGAAGGTGCCGCGTAGATTGATACCGAGGATGCGATCCCACTCCTCAAGCTCGATTTCATGAAGCGGCGTCGCCTTATTCTCGACTCCGGCGTTGTTGAACGCGCAGTCGATGCGGCCGAAGGTATTGACGGCCCGTGCGACCGCGGCCTCGATTTCTTCCGGCTTCGACACGTCGCAAGCGATCGCCAGCACCTCGCCGCCGATCTCCTTTACGGATTCCCCGGTCTCCCGCAGAGCCGCCTCGACCCGATCGGTAACCACCACGCGCGCGCCTTCGACCGCGAACGCCACAGCGGTCGCACGGCCGATGCCGCTGGCGGCCCCGGTGATGAAGGCCGTCTTGCCTTCGAAACGTTTTGCATTGGACATTGTGTGGGCTTCCTTAGCGATTGAGGGTTTCACCAAGCCTTTTCAGCGCACGTACTGCTCGTCGCTGACCTTCTCGAGCCAATCGACTGCCTTCCCGTCAAGAGACTCCTGGATGGCTATGTGGGTCATGGCGTTGGTCGGGGTGGCGCCGTGCCAGTGCCGGACTCCTGGCGGAAACCACACGACGTCGCCCGGCCGGACCTCCTCGACGGGACCGCCCTCCCGCTGAACCCAGCCCGTGCCGGAAACGATGATCAGCGTCTGGCCGAGGGGATGCGTGTGCCACGCCGTGCGGGCGCCCGGTTCGAACGTGACTGAGGCGGAGCCCACGCGCGCCGGCTCCGGGGCCATGTGCAGCGGATCGATGCGCACCTGTCCGGTAAACCACGCGTCTGGCCCTTTTTGCGAGGATTGTTCTCCGTTGCGCTTGATCTGCATAGACGTGCTCCTAAGCTCTGGCCCCGCAACCTGCCCTGCCATCGCGGGCGACAGGCCCATCGGGGCGATGAGGGCGGATATGCAAAGCGCCATGGACGCGACGGCGCCCCAGGCGGGCGTGGCGGGTTGGATCAAGGCTTTGTCGTGGGCCGAGTGCATTATCCACCTCAGGGTTTCAGGGGCTCCCGCAAAGTCAGATGCCGCGGGCTCCCATAAGATGGCGCGTGACCATGCCTTCGATTACTGGCTATAATTCGTTTGCATTAATCGATGCATAGCATAAATCCATGAAGGCGAGACGGCAAAAATCCATGTCGAAACAGGACTTCAATGATCTTCTGTGGTTTCTGGCGGTTGCGCGGGAGCGGAGCTTCACCAAAGCTGCGGCAAAGCTCGGCATCGCGCAATCCACTCTCAGCCACACGATCAAGCGACTTGAGACGCGGATGGGCATCCGTCTCCTGGCGCGGACGACCAGGAGCGTTGGGCTAACCGAGGCCGGAGCGCGGTTAAGGCAGTCTCTCGCACCCCGTATCGAAGAGATCGAGGAAGATATCGCGGCGCTCATGGCGTTTCGCGACAAGCCTTCCGGCAGCATCAGGATCACGCTGTCGGACCATGCGCTCGCGACAGCGGTCTGGCCTAAACTGCGGCCGGTCCTGAAAGACTATCCGGACATCAAGCTGGAGTTCAGCCTCGACACGGGTTTCCGGAACATCGTCGAGGACGGTTTCGAGGCCGGCATACGGCTGGGCGAGAGCGTGGAAAAAGACATGATCGCGGTCCGCATCGGTCCCGACTGGCGGCTGGTGGCCGTGGCCTCGCCCGGTTATTTCTCGGCGCATCCCGCGCCGCGACATCCCAAGGATCTGGTCCGACACAACTGCATCAACATGCGCCAGTCCACGGGCGGCGGACGTTACGCCTGGGAGTTCGCGAAGGGTGGGCAGGAGCTACGGGTCAGGGTCGACGGCCAGCTTACCTTCAATAATTCCTACGCGATGATCGACGCGGCGCTGAACGGTTACGGCATCGCGTACGTCCCGGAGAATATCGTCGCGGATCACATCAGGTCTGGCGAACTCGTCCTGGCGCTTGATGACTGGTCGCCCCTGTTTGACGGCTATTTCATCTACTATCCCAGCAAGCGCCAGAACTCAGCCGCGTTCAAGGTGGTGGTCGATGCGCTGAGGCATCGCTCGAGTTGACGCCTGTGGTCGTAATGCCTCGTTCTGCTTCGCCTGGATGGATGCCTGTCGGTAAACACCAAAAAGCCGGACGTGTCGGGGCGGATGAACATGCTGGTCGGCCGCATCGCCTTGTTGGAGCGGCCGCGCGCCGAGAGGTTTTGGCAGGGTGTGGGGAATAGCTCGGATTGATAAGCATCTGGAAACCCCGAAAAGATCTCCAGCGGTGGGATGACCATCTAGAACATTCGAGGAAGAGACTTCAAAATGCTGGTCGAACGGCACAAGCGACTTGTGGTGTCTCTCCAGTCATCCGTGAAGGGGCACGGTAGGGTCAGGCTGGCAATCGACGAATGTGACCGATGTGCGATCGAGGCGAACCACTGATCTAGAACCTCCAGCCCGACGTCGTTTCCACGAAGAGTGACGAAGACACCCCTTTACCTAGTACCAAATTCCCTCTAAATTTTTTATGATATTTTTAATAAAATTATCTAACATTATCGCGTCCGTGGAGTTCGTTTGAATGGCTTTGGTTTGGTTTCATTTCTCGGCCGTGGGGAATTGGGAAGTCTACGACCAGGAAAAGCCTCAGCTAGGGCCCAAGATCACGCTAAACGGTCAGTATGCGGGAATGATGCAATGGTATGGGGACTGGGCATACATCACGCCCAGCCTCGAACTACAGCGTGAATACGGTCCCGGATATCGCTATTTCATGTATTACACGCTGGATGCGGTGAGCTTTGAGCCACAATCGGAAGATGGGCATGGCTCTTATCTTCCCGAATTCCAGATCCCGTGGGCGCCAACCACTCAGATCGCACCCATCAAAGAGTATGCGACCTATTCGAGATGGGCGCGTTGGGATGTCCCAAGTGGTTGGCATCCCCCGGAGAGCTTTCCAACCACGCCGCCGGACGAGCCGAAGCCGGACCCACTTTTCACATCCGACGTGGACTCTGTTGATTTCCGCCGCTTGTCAGACAGGCAGAAAGAAGCGGTCGACGCTCATCCTGGCTCCATATACGACGCTTTGGGCGGCAACGATACCGTGACCTTGCCGCATTCGGCGTGGCGTCAACTCACTCCATCCGTGTCATGGGATCCGCTCAAGATCTTCCATGGTGGTCCTGGGAACGACACGATTGTCGGTGGCGACGGCGACGACAGGATCTCTGGGGACGCCGGCAACGACAAGATCCGTGGTGGCGAGGGAGGTTTGCCGGACATGGACACCGTGTACCTGTCTGGAAAGCCCAGCGATTACGCGTTCAGCGAGGGGGACCCTTCCTGGCTGTCGGCCTACAACACGAAGACCACCGAGAAGGACCTCATCTCGGCCGACGTCGAGTTCGTCAGGTTCGAGGCGTTCGGCGACAACGCGGTGTCGGTGAACAACGTCCACCACGAGCTGGCCAAGCTGGCGAACCGGTCATACAAGGACACCAGTCCCGCACAGGATGGCGCCAGCGGATGGCGGCCGATGCTGGCCCAGGAGTTGGGCTTGTCCCCCAGGGCGACCGACACGCGCGAATACGGCATCAAGTACGAGATGCGCGACGGCATCTACCGCTCGTTCGGCGCCACCAGCATCGATCCATTCGGCGTGGTGGCCCACGTCTCCTACGCCAAGGTCAACGGAACACCCACCCTCGCCGTCGCCTTCAGGGGCACCACCGATTTCGAGGATGGCCTGGAATTCTTGGGGTTCTCCAAGTACTACGACCGTTACAAGCCGCTGGTCGACGCCATCAAGCACTATGTCCAGGAAACCAACATCCCCAAGGTCTACGTGACCGGGCACAGCCTCGGTGGCGCCATGGCCCAGATGTTCATGCAGGAGACCGGCGTCCTCGGCGACGACAGGTATTTCGGCGTGACCTTCGGCTCTCCCGGCGCCCCGAAACACGCTCCCGATCCACGGATGTTCCACTTCGAACACACCGACGATCGGGTGGTTGGTTTGGGGAAGCTCGCCCATTCCGACGACCTGCCATTGACGCTCAAGGCATTGCTGTCGATCTTCACCGAGGTCCGGGATTACGACACGTCGGGTCAGGCGATCAGGAAGGTCATTCCGGGCTTTGGGCTCCCGAACACCGAACACGCCATGGATCTCTACGAGAAGACCGCCCTTCTCAGCAGGTCGGGGATCTCGGGAAAGGACACTGGAACGAGCAGCTATGTCGATGGGGAGTTGGTCCAGGACGCGCACCATTACGCCTCGGAGATCCACCGCCTCTACCAGTCCGCCCTCGACCGTCTGCCCGACATGGACGGCCTGGTCAACTGGATCGGCGCGCTGAAGGCCGGCATGACGCTCAAGCAGGCGGCCGGGGGCTTCACCGACTCCACGGAGTTCCGCCTCCACTATGGGGCGCCCGATGACGCGGGCTTCGTCAAGCAGCTCTACCTCAACGTGCTCGACCGCGAGGCGGACGCGGGAGGCCTGTCGAACTGGACCAAGGCCATGTCGGCCGGGATGACGCGCGCCGAGGCCCTGGTGGGGTTCTCGGAGTCCGCGGAGAACATCCAGCGGATGGCGCCCGTCCTGGAGGAGGGCATCTGGGTCCGCGACAACACCGCCGCCACGGTGGCGAGGCTCTACGACAGCGTCCTCGACAGGCTGCCCGACGCCGGCGGGCTTGGCGCCTGGACCGACGCCATCAAGGCGGGGATGGGCCTGGACCAAGCCGCCGACGGCTTCACCGGATCCCCGGAGTTCCAGCAGCGCTACGGCGCCCTCGACAACACGAACTTCGTGAAGACCTTGTACCGCAACGTCCTGGACCGCGAGGCGGAGCCCGGCGGCCTGGCCAACTGGAGGAGCGCGCTGGATGCCGGCGTCGACCGCTCCGACATTGTCCTCGCCTTCTCGGAGTCGGCCGAGCACGTGATGAAGCTGGCGCCCCGCATCGACGACGGCATTTGGCTGTTGTGAGAGCGGATCAGCGCGTGGACTGCCTCGGAGCACATCGTGTGGTTTCTCTGCTGCATGGGTCGCGGATTGGCTGATCAGTCATACTGGACCTGGTCGAGAAACTGGCGGAGCCGCGCCTTCATGGCGGCCCGGCTGGTCGCCGTTGACGGTTGGGGCTGGGCGGGTGGGGCACCCGGCTTCACCCCGTTGGCCAGGATCGTGTTGGTATCGAGCGCGCGTTTGACCAGAAGCGTATGACAACACCTCATCCGAAAGCATATAAGCCATTGTTTTTTCTATGTGTCAGCAGGTTAATGAACGCTTTTAATACAAATACCAATCGAGGGTCCCATCGCAAAGCCCAACCAAAAGAAACTATTCCAAAAAGGATAAATATTAAATTTTATTGAGTTTTTATAACGTTTCTTTTCAATGGGCGTATCAGTGAGTGAGGGAAGCATGTCCAGAATCCTATACTACGCCATGGAGTTCGTCGCACTATTGGAGACACCGCCATCTGACTACAGTTTTACTGGGCGGAACCCTCGCTTGACTATTGGGTCTCAAAATACTTTCCATCAAAAATATGAACAATACGGTGGCAAATACAGTCCTGGAGATTATTACGATTATGGTGAGTTTGGGATATCATCAGCCACTTTTATTCGACCGCCAAATTTTGACACAGAAACTTATACAGTAAAAACGGCTAACTGGACGTTTACATCAAAAAAATGGAGCACCCTATCTGTTCCAGATGATTTTGTGATCCCACAAGAGTTGGATCATGGGGAGCTGTCGGATCATTGGAACTACAATCCCAACTCCGGTTACTCTGCGGGAATATCCGGATCCTATGACGCCTCATCCGGAACGTACTCGACCTTCGGATCCCAAACCGTGAAGATCGCCACCTCCGCCATTGGCTACGGCATGCAGACGGCCGCGGAGGACATCGTTCGGGGAGTGGCCGTCAAGAATGGCCTGGGAGCGTATTGGGACGCTTTCTCGCGGGTCTATGACGCGAGTACCGCCGTCCAGAACTACCACCAGAACGCCACAACGCTGTATTCGAACCTGTTGAACAACTTCGACACGATCAGTTCCAGGGACGCCGACGCACTCGTGGACAACTTCGCGAGGACGGCACAGAGGGACCTTGTGGAGAGCCTCACGCGCATGGTCGATCAGCACGGCGGCGTGTCCGATCTGATGAACGCCATCCGGCTGACCAATACGGTATATCCAAGCTTGGGCGGAACCAAGAACGCGAACATCACGGTCGATTACGTCCTGGACTCCCCGGACTCGCCGCTCACCCAATCGGAGGGTTACGAATCGGTGATCATCCTGGACGGGGGCGCCTCGACCAAGATGACGGGCAGCTCTAAGAAGGACTTCATCGCCGGTGGTGGGGGCGACGACGTGATCCATGGCTACCGCGGCAACGACATCATAAATGGTGGGGGCGGCGATGATGTCCTACGGCCAGGCGAGGGCGACGACTGGGTGCGGGGAGGTGTTGGAAACGACAGGATCCACATCGACACCGGCGTGAAGATGCTCGATGGGGGCGAGGGAGCTGACACCCTGTACGCGCCCATGCCAATGAGGCACTACACCTTGAGCTCGCCCAGTCCCGTTCAATCGACCATCGGCTTCGGCATCAATTCGACCTCCCTGACCAGCGTCGAGAGGAAGGTCTTCGCCGACGGCGAATACACGAGCGACTGGCTTGGCGTCGTGGCGCAGATCCACCGCCTGTACGGGGCGGCCCTGGACCGCAAGCCCGACATGGGGGGGCTGGTCAACTGGAAGACGGCCGTCGAGAGCGGCGCCCTGACCTTGAAGCAAGCCGCCCAGGGGTTCCTGGAGTCGGCCGAAGCGCATCTGCGCTACGGCGTCCAGGACACCGTCGGGTTCGTCAACACCCTCTACCGCAACGTCCTGCACCGGGAGGCGGACGCCACGGGTCTCTCCAACTGGGTGACCGCCGTGAACGCCGGGATGGGCCGGGACGAAGCCCTCGTTCAATTCTCCGAATCCCCGGAGAACCAGGGGCGATCCCTCCAGGGAATGACGTACTATGGTTGGTGGGTTCGCGATGACAAGGCGGCGGAGGTCGCTCGCCTGTATGACAGCGCCTTCGACAGTCTGCCCGACGCCGGTGGTTTGGCGGCGTGGACGGACGGACACAAGGCCGGCATGTCGCTGACGGGAATGGCCGAGGGCTTCATCGGTTCGGCCGAGTTCCAGGCGCGCTACGGCGCGCTAGGCAACGAGGCTTTCGTCCAGCAACTCTACAAGAATGTATTGAACCGCACGGCGGACGCCGATGGTCTGAGGAACTGGACGACCGCGATCGACGCTGGCATGAGCAAGGCGGACATGGTGGTTGGCTTCTCGGAGTCGGCCGAGCATGTCATGCAGCGCGCACCCTACATCGACTACGGGATCTGGTATCTCTGACGCCGAACTGCTGCGGTAAGAACGACGGGAATGCGCTCGCCACGCTGGCTTCCATGTAGGTGAGGGCGGCCATGGCGCGGGCTGTCGGCCATAAAGGTGATCTAGCCAGTCACGGCCGTCGCTCAACGGGCGATCAGTGGTCCCAGCGCGGGCGATGAACACGGACCCAATCGCGGTAGCAAGCCCAGCAATGACGTCAGTCAGGTTCTGGTAGTAGACCGGCTTGGTTACCGAGCGTGCTTCCCATGTCGGTCTGGACGCGGACCACGCCAGTCGCGGTCCGCGTCAGTCGCTGAAATTGAGGGGTTCCGTTGCTCTGAGGGTGAGGCGACGATCAGGCCGGAGGCAAGGCTCCGATGCGGGAACCAGCGGCTTTCGCCATGGCTTCGGCCTTGGCGGGATCGGCTTGGTAGACGGCGGCCTGGGCAGTGTCGTCCCAGCTGTCCTTCGACCACGGGTTTCGCGAAAACCCGGCATCGTCACTGTTCGACCAGGCGCTTGCTTTCGCTTGGCCAAAAAAGTGACCACCCCCGTTGGTCTTCAGAATCTGTTCGCAGACGGGACGTTCCGACCTGTGCTGACCGGGATGCTACTTTGAGCTGAAAGAGGGCTGACGTGCGGGAGGTTGACGGGTTATGCCGGGAGCCGTCGTCAACAGTCGCCGAGCCAGTAGGATATGGGTACCGCCGTCAGAACCGCCAAGACTCGTCCGGCCACTTGGGATGCCTTTGCCGACGTTGACGTCTTCGTGGATGAGGTTCTGACGGAACTCGCAGCCATGGAGGCGGACGGCACGAAGCCGACCCGCTCCGGACCGCAGCCGGCGCTGGCTGGGCCGGCGTTGCGCAAGGCGATCATGGCGATCTGGTGCCTGTGCTTCCGCGGCATGCGGTGGCGCGCCATCGGGCAGCTGTGCGACATCCCGTTCAACACGCTGTTCACCCTGTTTTCCCGCTGGACCCGGCTCGGCCTGTGGCGCCGCCTGCTCGACCGCCTGCGCCGGACCTGGCGGCTGGCCCGCGGTGATGCCGCGGAGCCGACGGCTGTCGTCATTGACGGCAGATCCTGCCGCTCAGCGCCGAGTTGCTTCGGGCGCGGCTTCGATGGCGGCAAGAAGATCAATGGCGTCAAGGTTCACTTGGGCGTCGACAAGTACGGCATCCCGCTGGCGATCGACGTCTCGCCAGCCAACGTGCATGATACCAAAGGGATCATCCCGGTGCTCCGCGAGCTCTCCGGCAAAGGTTTCCGGGGATCGGCGCTGGGCGACCTCGGCTACCGGGGCAAGCGTCTGGCCGAGGCGAGCCGGAAGCTGGGCATCACCGTCAAGCCCGTCGCTCGCGGCCGTGATGGCAAGTTCCTCCCAGCCGGAATCCGCTGGGTGGTGGAGCGCTCCTTCTCCTGGATTGCCAATTACCGCCGGTTGAACTCGATCTTCGAGCGGACCAAGGAGCACCTCGTCGCCTTCATCGAGATCGCCTTCGTTTCCATCCTGTCCAGGCGCATCAAGCGCCTCGTGGCTGAGGAAGCCTCTGCCTGACTTCTACAAACAGCTTCTCAGACCCTCGACGGCACTCTGCCGGAGACGTTCAAAAAATGGTACCCGGCCATGGCCGCGAATGATGCCCAGATGCCAGCCGTCGCAGCCTGAGCACCCCATACATTTCTATGCTCTCTCAGGAGGGGGCAGTCTTCCCATCGAATCCTGTCCGCAGGGACAACAACGGCATCCATGCACCAACGCAGCAGCGCGTGATCACTCGTATCCTTCCGGAATTTTTGGCTTACCAGTTTATTGAATAACTTCAGTCTATAAGGTTTTGATACATTTGAGCGAGTTTCCCAAGTATATTCAGGTGCACAAATGTTCTTCTTGAAACATTCATCATTGAAACTTTTCTTCAATACCGTACTGTTGACCTTCCTAATCATAGGAACCGCAGCGGCGCGATTTGCCGCAGCGGATCCATTGATGCCATCGGCGAACGGTGCCGGCTTATTCGGTGAGGGGAAGAGCACCGGGGCTGGCGGATCTCGCGGGAACTTCGACCACGCCTACCCCTTCGAATTGCCGCTCGCGCGTGGCGATGTTGGTCCCACCTTGGAACTCTCCTATTCCTCAGCTTTCCGGAACGATGGGGACGCGGGATACGGATGGTTCCTGTCTCTGCCCGTGATCGAGCAACGTCCGCTCTCTGGCTGGCCGTCAGGCAAAGGCGTTCGCGGCGGCGGCGCCGCTACGCTTGAGCGTTACGCCTACGGCGGTCGTCCGCTTGTCGAGGTCTGCTCCGGCGGCCCCTCGGTGACGCTTGACGTTCCATCCTGTTCGGCAATCGGTGAAACCATCCCATCCTGGGCTTCCGGCTGGCGGCATTTCAGACTGGAGAATGAAGGTTCCTTCGAGCGGTTCTTCCTCAGTTCAAACACGCGCACTTGGCGTGTCCAAGTCAAGGACGGACCGATGCTCGAGTTCGGAGAGCCGCTGACAGAACCGGGATTAGCCTCCGGCGCCCTCGAGTTGGACGGGCCGGTGCCGGTTAGATGGCGGCTCGTCCGCGAGATCGATCAGCGCCATTCCGCCAATCTCGCGGTGTACACATGGCGGCGCATGGGTAAGCGCGGGCTTCACTTCCTCACGGACGTCCATGACACGCCGAGGATCGGAGGGGTGCCCGAACTCGAAACCTTCGCGAATCATGTTCAACTCGACTGGGAGGCACCGCCTTTCCCGATCGCCGCCTACGCGCGCGTGGATCAGGCGATGCCCGACCTCCGACTGTCCCGGGTCGGGGTGTCGAGCGCCACCATGGACGCCACGGGCCAGCGCGAAATCCTGCGCATCTATCGCCTGAGCTATTTGGAGGCGCGCGGGTTTCCCTTCGATCCGGCTACCCAAGCGCCCCTGTTTGGGCATTCGTTCCTGGCCTCGGTGCGAATGGAGGGCAACTGCGGCCACCGAGAAGCGCTCGGCGGCGGTATCCCATTTGGCGCGGATTGCGCCGCGTTGCCGCCGACAACATTCCACTATGAGGGAACGGTCTACGGCTCGACGGGTTTCCTGTCCGAGATCAAAGGTGGTCCGCAGGATTTGGCTCAGGACCGCAAGGTGCTGCCGTACCTCTCCAGCGCCGCGATCATCGACTTCGATCGCGATGGCCTTCCTGATGTCGTGCAATCCTGGGAGAACGAGGCTGAGTGCTTCTTTAAGCCCGGTGCCGTCTTCCTCTCGGTCGAGGACGGCCCGCAGGGACTGAAGAGTGGGCTTGTCTGTATCTGGCCCAATGGGCAGTCACAGTTCATCCGCAGCGCGCGGTTCATGACCGGGCTTCGGAACATCGGACCTAATGCCGTCATTCCAAAGTTCCAGCACGTCTGCCTCGACGCTGGCGACGGCGAACCGGGTTCGCTCGCGGGCCTGATCCGTCCCAAATCCGGAAAGCCCCCGCTCATAGCGAGTTTTCTCGGCTCCCGCGGCGCTCCAACGGTCATCGGCCTGTACGGCGACGGCTCCTCGATATGGGCGGCGGGAGAAGCGCGCTTCCGGCCGATCCGAGCGGAGCCCATTCGTCCCCATCCCGCGTTTTGCGACAGTCCCACGACGTCCGAAGGCTGGCGTTGGCAGCTGGGATCGTGGGACATCCGTGCTTGGCCAACGGCCTATCTTGGACCTCCCTTTCACGAGCAGGCGAGCCCGCCCGCTTGGTACGTGGACATCGACGGGGATGGTCTCGCGGACTCACTCAGTGCCGACGGACCGACCATTGATCGATTCTACCGCCTATCCACTCCCTCCTTCACGCGTCGCCTAGGTCGGGGTGAGGATGGTAGACCTGGCGGTGGCACCGGTCCCGCGCAGATCCCCTTCTCCAGCCCCGGTGGAACGTCGATCGTCCCGCGCCACGACGCGCCAAGTGGTGTGCGCTTCTTTTATGAGGACATGAACGCCGATGGGATTGTTGATCTCGTCCGGTTCGGCCCAAATGGCCAACCTCGGATTCGGCCTGGAGACGGGCGCGGCGGGTTCGCGTGCGCGGATCGATTCGACGCACATCCCTGTGCGAATGGGGAGATCATCGCGCAGGCTGGTTCCGGCCCCCTGCCCTGGCATTCCGATGGCGGGGATTGGGATGGCCGCGAGGAGCGCTTCGTCCACGACGTCACGGGCGATGGACTTGCCGACATAATCTCCTATCGCATGGATCCCGGCGACACGACTTGGTCAGGATACGTGCGCCTCTGGGTGAACGTCGATGGCCGCACCTTCCACTGCGTGGACCCCACGAACGCGGTGCCCTGCGCCGTAGGCCGGCTCGTCGATCATCAGCATGGAACAACGACCCTGCCATCGCACCGGACGACCTTCGCCGACATGGATGCGAACGGCACCGATGACCTCGTCGTGCTGACCGGAGGCGGAACCCTCACCATGCCGTTCATACCGACACCGTCGCCAAAGTCCAGGGGTAACGGACCAAGGCCCGGTCTCCTGATAGGCATCGACAATGGTCTGGGGGCGGTGACCAAGATCGACTACGAAACCATTCCCGCGTTGATGCGCAAGGCTGAGGAGGACGGTCGGCCCTGGGCCACGCGCGTGCCGTCCATCGAGCCAGTGGTCACACGCGTGCGGACGCACGACCAATCACAAGCCAACGGCGTTGGTCCATACGCGTTCGACCGCACCGTGGAGATCACATACCGCGACCCCGCTTTCGATCCATGGCTTGGACGGTTCATGGGTTTCCGGAAGGTCTCGGAACGGATGGGCGGCACCGCAGCCATCACGGAACGGACCTACTGGTTTGGTCCATGCCAGAAGGAGGCCATCGACGAGGCCTGTGTCACGGGGAGCGAGGGTGAGCCGGACGGCGCCTTGGTGGCACGGCTTGTCCGCGTCGACGTCAGGCAACCCGGCGTCGAGGGACGGAGCGAGGAACGCTGGCTGTCATCCACGGAGTTCCACTACGCCGTGGACACGCTGTTCGACGGCCTCAGACCCGTTCGTCACGCCTACGTCGCGGCGATCCAAGAGCACCATTTCGACCCTGACCGGCCAGTCCAACGCCGCGCCGCGCGTCAGGCCGGCGAGCGTGGAGGGGGTGACACGATCGAGCCCTCCCCGATCCAGGACAAGCCTGCCCCGGTAACGACCGAGATCCAAGCGGACCGGCATGGAAACGTGGCCAAGGTGGAGTTTCGAGGTCGTCAACCGGAAGGCTTCGATCGCACGCTCAACCGTCTGCCAAGCCTGGATCCGGTATCCGTAAGCTGGGCGGGATCGGACACGGGCATGAACCTCCCCGAAGCGCACCGCTGCGATTTCGAGATTTGGCGCTGCTACATCGATCTCTCCCTCGTCACCAGCGAAAAGCCCAACGATGGTCCCTATCAGATATTGCGCCGCCACCGCTATGGCTACGATCGCCAAGGCGATCTGGCATCGATCGATGGATTTCTGCTAACAGGTCATTCAAGCGTCGTCCGAACGCATCCAGCGGGTCTCGCCGTCGCGCCGGTACCCGCTGAAACCAGCAAGGCCCCAGGCTGGATCAGGCTCTTGACGAACGAGTACGACCCCGCCACGGGTTCCCTCGTCCGATCGCGGCTCGCGACATCTGGACCTTGCACGTCATTCGTGCTCGACGCCGCGTACGGGATGCTGCCAGCGCTCCTGCGGGCTCACGAAGCGGGCTGCGGACCGGTGCTCAGGGAATCGTCCGTGACTTACCACCGGGGCTTCGGCACCGCGACCCATGCCGTTTCACCATCGGGCGCGGTCTCGGAGATGCGCCTCGATCACTTTGGCCGAACCGCCGAGATCCTCCTACCGGATCCGGACGCGCCCTTCAACCTTGTCACGGCCGCCACCTATCGGTACTTCGACGGGGGTCCCGCCAATTGGAGCCGCCGGGACCGCCATGTCGGGCAAGGTGCGGTCGTAACCTCCTACCAAGCACGCAACGGGCTCGGCGAACCAATCCTCTCGATCTCCCAGGACGACTCCGGCTGGATCTTCGAGGGTTGGACCGAGCGGGACGCCGCCGGACGGCCTGAATTCGGGCGGGGGCCCTACCACGTGACGGGAAATCCCGAGGCGATCTTGGCGAACGCTGGGCTGCCGCCGATTCCAGCCGGGATCGCCTCCGCATGGATCCGCTACGACGCGTTCGGTCGGGTGGAGACAATCCATCGCGGTAACGATCTACTCGGCCGTTACACCTACAAACCATTCGAGGTCGAATTTCGGGATGTCCTCCAGTTGGCACCCGGCGGCAAGGGTAGGATGGTCTGGCAGCTGGACGGTCATGGCAACCCCAAGGCAGAGATCGTCGAAACCACTCAGCCCAGTGATGGCATTCGTACCTGGTTCGAGCGGGCTCCGACGGGTGAGATCGTGAGCACGCTTCGCCGCCCGCTCGACGGTGACCGACCGGATGTCGTTCGAACCTTCGAGTACGACTCCCTTGGGCGGCTTGTCACCCAAACAGAGCCGAACACCGGGACCACGCGATACGCTTGGGACGATCTTGGCAGGGTCGTTGGCTATACCGACGCGCGTCGATGCGGCGCCAACATCTACAGGGACGTCCTCGGGCGGGTTGTCGGCGTCGACCTCTCTCCCTGCGAACCGCACCATGAGGCCTATACACCACCAGATGTCTCAAACGGAATGGGCCTTGAACAATTCTACCAATACGACGCCTACGAACCGGGCCAGCTGTCGAATGATCCCAGCTTCCTTGATGATCCGGCTTTCGCGATCGGGCATCTCGTTTCGGTGCGCGATCGTGGCGCCTTCACTCTGACGAACTACGACGTCCGCGGTTTCCCAAGGCTGATCCGGAGGCAGGTCGCGGCACCAAGAGGGCTGGGCGCAGCCTACTCCTACGCGCCACGGGTCTATGCGACGAGGTCGGACTTCGACTTGGCGGGCCGCCTCACAAGGCGGACCCTCGGTGCCGCGCATCGCGATTTGATGGTGGCGGGCCAAAGCGAGGAACGTTACGCCTGGACGGCACAAGATCGAGTCCGTCATGTGGATAGCTCCTACGGGCCACTGGTCCGCGGCATCACCTGGGGGGCGGACGGTCTAGTCGAAGGCATCACCTACTTCGATGCGGCGGGCACCCAGGCGCAATTGGATCGGGACGATAAGCGTCGCCTCACTGGTTACTCCGTCACCCGCTCATCGCCCGCGCTCTGGAACGCACCGGGTCCCGGCTACGCCAAACCCGGACCTGACACGACACAACTCGAGATCCTCCGTCTGATCTTCGGCTATGACCCGATCGACAACCCGGTCATGATAGAGGATCTGTCCGTTTCCTCGTGGCCAAAGGGGGCAAAGCCAGTTCGACGCAGGGACGTTGCGTACGACGGGAGGTACAGGGTATCCAAGATCCTTTCGGAATACGCGACCCCATCAAAGAACGACACGTGGTCGTCACCCTTTGGACCGGAGTTGCAATTGGGTGACTCAGGGCCGATCCCGCTCCTTGATCCCGGACTGCGAGTTCGCCGCCAAGAGTTTGACAATGACTGGCTCGGCAACCTGACGCTCGTCGACGCCGATCTCCAAGTTCCCTTCGACCTCTGGTTAGGCCGAATCGACTATGGAGCCGGCGCCTCCAGTCCGCACCGGATGGTGTCGGGCGGACCTGCGCGCGCTTGGCATGACGCGGCCGGGAACATGGTTGCCCTTGGCGTCGATCGTGAGGCGGCATGTCTGAGCTTGGCCAATCGCGGATGTTCGCTCTGGTTCGTCTACGATTATGACGAAGCCGGGGAACTGGTGCGGGCCCGCCGATGGGATGTCCTAGGCTCCCTTCCCGCGGAATTATCACCTTCCTCGCCTCCAACTGGGGATCCGGCCTGGGATCTCAGCTTTGCCTACACCGCCGGGAATCGCGTTCTAAAATCGGCGAAAGGACCAGGCGGAATCGCGCGGCACACGCTCGAGCCTTTCGACACTCTACGGATTGGGCCGGTCGAATTCCTTGCCTCCGGCGATTATGATGACAATCCCGAACAGGTTCGGCTGCGGATTGGCACTCTCGCGGCCCTGCATACCGGTGGCTTGGGAGGCAGCGCCGAGGCGTTCCTGTCACGTGGAAACCTGCCGACACCGCAAGGATCTCCACCATTCAAGGTCTTCCTGCGCATCGGTGATCGGCTCGGATCGACCGCCGCGATGATGGACAAGGCCACGGGCGAAGTCGTTGAGCGGCGGACCTACGACGCGTACGGAGCGGTGGAGGCGGACTACCGCCCCGGTCGTTGGGGGCGTTTCAGGGACGATCGCGGCTTTTCCGGAGCTGAAGAGGACATCGAGATCGGACTCGTCCGTCTTGGCGCGCGGTACCTGCACACCCGTCTCGGCCGTTGGCTCACGGCGGATCCACTCGCGGTCCATGGTCGAGCCGCCGATCACAACCCCTATTCTTATGTCGATGGCGCCCTCTTCTCGGCCATAGACCCGTCTGGACTGCAGGGTGTGCCGGTCGAGACGGCGCCACCGCCGATAAAAGAGGACTACGTCCTTGTCAGGGGTGAGCCACGCAAGAAACCACATTCATCCAAAGATCCTCCGGACCCCAAGGTGCATGTCAACACGCGCAACTTGGTCAAACAACTTTGGAAACAGATCGTCGTCGACACGGCGAAGATGGTCATCCAGAAGCCATTCAATCCAGCGCTGCCCCACGAGATCGCCGATCCGATCCTCGACTTCTACACCCCGAACATAGAGGAGGAGGAAGGGGACATCAGCGAATGGGTGGCTTTCGGTGCGTCGCTCCTGATCCCGGGTCCAGGCGAAACCAAGCTCTTGAACATGGGGGTGCGCAGTCTAGAGCAGGCCGCTGTCCACTTCGGTCCAAGGGTCGCCGAGAACGCGATCACTCGAGCAGAGTAGGTCGGCGCCGTTGCTTTCAGCTTCAACGCGAGCAAAGCGTTGACGGTGTCTCTGAACAAGCGGTTTGGGGACGCCTTCGAGGCTGCCGCCCTTTCAGCCATCCGTTCGGTGGTGAAGAAGACCCGATCCTATTCCCACGCGCTCAGGCGCATCACTTACCCCGATGCCAGAACGGACACTTTCCTGGCAGAGGTGAAAAGCGGTGCCGAAGTAACACTGACTCCGCAGATCGCCGCACAACTCTCTATAGCAAAAGAAGAAGGCCTTCTTTATTATCTGGTCGTGAACATGCAAACTCAAGTGGCTCCTGAGGTTCTCGCGCGCATCAGCAGTCACGCGCCATCCGGCGCAGAGGGTGTGGCAAAAGGTATGGTTGTGCGTTTTGAGACGAGCTCCGGGAAATTCTTCCGGTACTGATCACATCAGGCGCTGCTGACGACACCTCCGCCTGAGTGGTCAAGCAACCAAGGCGGTGGGGTCATCCATGTGCAGCCCGTGGCCACGCTGCCGGAGCTGATCTCCCTAGCTTGGATACAGCCTTTGGTGGTTGACCCCCTGTCTGCTACGCAACTCGCCTCAGACGCTGACAAAATCAATTCGAGGGCATTGTCAGGTTCACGGCTAAATGTTGGCGGTTAGAGGGTTGGTGGATAGGAATGGCGCATGACGGCATCGCCAGCCACGCCGATCAACGGTTCCCCCGCCGCTGTGGTCAATCATGCCGTCCATCTCCATTTTCATTTTCCACAGAGATCGCGGGTGGCGGAAGAGGGCCGGACTCGGCGATCCGGCGATCGTGGTGGGGGCGTCGGCGCCGGCCTGCCCGAAAAACCCTCCTGGCGCCTGATAATTGGCGTTATCGGGCGCCAAGCCCTCCACCAGTTTCGCCGGATGGCCTTGTTTTCGCCGGAACAGTGGCGTCGTCCAGCGCCGCTCGGCTCCAGTCGATCGCGTTGGCCTTGTCCAACCTGTCCAGGAGGACGCGATGCAACTTCTCCCAGACTCCCGTGGCCTGCCATTCGCGCAGCCGCCGCCAGCAGGTCATCCCGGAGCCGCAGCCCATCTCCCGGGGCAGCATCTCCCACGGAATGCCGCTCCTCAACACGAACAGGATGCCGGTCAGCGCCGCCCGGTCATCGACCGGAGGCCGACCGCCTTTCGGACGGGGCGGGCGTGACGGCAACAGCGGCGCCACCGCCGCCCACAGCTCATCGCTGACAAGGGGTTTCGCCATGCCCCTTAGATAGGCCGGACCATACCTACCATCAAGGTTTTGTTATACACTCAGTACCATAGCCGATCCTTGTAGGCCTGTGTTCTCCGTATCCAATGGCTGTGGCGGGCGCGCTGCTGATGCTGTTGGCGACTTCGCCAAAATGACCGGGCGATGACGGCGGTGGGATTTGGACGAGGCAGGCTGGCGAGCCAGCGAGCGGCGAGCGGCGAGCGGATGTTGGGAACGGTGAGGTTGGCAGATCGTCTTGGGCATCGACGTCCCCCGCCCCGCCGATGGCCGACATCCGCCCCGCGATGGATGCCGATGCACCTCGATGAATGTCATGAACTTTGTCCGAAAATTTGTTTTCCACCCGCACATTTCGCCATCAAATAGCCCTATTCTGAATAAGGCCCCCGATTCGGCACAATGGAAGGGCGAAATGGTCAAAAATGGCCCCCCGATTTGGCACAATGGAAGTTAGGCAAATCAATGGCTTACGCGGACAGGGTCAAAAAAACGCACCCGATTTGGCACAATAGAGCCCCCGATTTGGCACAATAGCACCCCCCGATTTGGCACAATAGCACCTCATAACCCATTGATTATAAACGGAAATTCGGCCCCAGAACAATAACTGTTGAACAAGGGAACATAAACGGGTGTGTTCGGTGTTTTATTAATATGTTTTTTCAATTTGATTATTTTCTGAATCGGCATCGAACACCATGTCCGATTGATGGCCCAGGCATCTCGAGCGGACCCGTCCGCGTGGGACCGTGGCTCACCTCGGCGGCGTCGATGGCCCTGGAACGCTCCTGGTCGCGCGCTGATGGCCATTGGGGACCGTTCGGCAACCCGACATGCTCCCATGGCGTTCAGCCCCACTGGCGGGCGATTTTGACGTTCGGCGAGGATGTCCGGCGCGGCGCGGGGCCATGCCGTGTGAATCCTTCCCCCGGCACCGCGTCCGCCAACATCCCAGTGTCGACGGACCACGGCGCCAGTTCGCGCCGATGATCGCATAACAAAACCGTCCTCCGACGAGGCGGAGGGTGATCGTGTCTGGTTCGCGCTGTCGTGGCGAGGTCTCGGGCACGTCCGGCCGGGTGGGTCATGCGGCTATGGTGGGCAACATGATGTCGCGATCATCGCCGAGTGGGGCGACGCCTGATGGCGAGGTGGGTGTGCCGCTGATACCGATGCGGGAGACCTGGGCAGGTAGCACGGAGTGATCGCCCTCCCCAGGGTGGAAAAGCCCCTGGGGGATTTCGTGGCCAACCCATGGCCGCATCCCTCGCCGTGGTGCCTGGCAGGCATGCGTCTGTCCGGATGTGCTTGGCCCGTGCGTCTGAGCGGAACGGTGTACTGTCATAAGGCTATGCGAAACTCCTATTCGGAATTAGGATTCCGAAGTGGGCGGAGGGCGCCCTCGGCGACGGCCTGCGGCAGGTCAAAGGCGTATCGGCCAAGGAAGTTGATGTGCTTGAAAGCGAGCGGCGAGACCCTGGCAACGTCGGCTTGGCAAACGTCCCATCCTTCGCAGGCGAGCTGGTCGAGCGCCGCCTGGATGTAGGTCGAGTTCCAGAGCGCGATGACGTTGAGGGTCAGGCCGAGGGCGCCGAGCTGCTCCTCCTGCTCTTGGCGATGGACCTTCCGGATCTCGCCCCGGTCGCCGTGGCAAACGCGCCGGGCCAGGCGGTGGCGGAACTCCTGGCGGTTGAGCTGGGTGAGGATGCGGCGTCGCTTCTCCTTGCTGTCGACGTAGCCGAGCAGGTGCAGTGTCTTCACGATGCGGCCGAGTTCGGCGAGCGCACGCGCCAGCGTTGTCGGATGGTCCTTGACCTGCAGAACGCGCATGATGGCGCCGGCCTGGATGCGGCCGAGCTTGAGCGACCCCGCCAGGCGCAGCAGATCTTCCCAGTTCCGGGTGATGAGTTCGGTGTCGATGCGATGACGCGCCAGATCGTCGAGGGCGCCGTAATGGGCGGTCCGGTCGATGCGCCAGAAGCGGGCGTCGCCGAGATCGGCGAGCCGCGGGCTGAATTGGTAGCCCAGCAGCCAGAACAGCCCGAAGACGGTATCCGTATAGGCCGCCGTGTCGGTCATGATCTCGGACAAGCTGAAATCGTACGCGGCGGCGAAGAAGGACCTGAAGCTCGGCTTCGAGCACCGTCAGCACAAAGGCTTGAACAACCGGGCCGAGAACTCGCACCAGCCAACCCGACGGCGGGAACGCCAGATGAAGCGCTTCAAGTCGCCCCGGCAGGTCCAGCGTTTCCTGTCCATTCACGATCCGATCAACAACCTCTTCCACTTTCCCCGCAACCAACTCACCGCCGCCGATTACCGCGCCGCCCGCACCCAGGCCTTCGAGAAATGGGCCGAGATCGCCGGCGCCCGGCTGGCCGCGTAATCACAGACCAGATCCGCGCTCGCGTCCGCAAGCTGCCCCACCGCGGTCAGACGCCGATCAAGTTGACAGTGCCGCCTGAGCCCTGGCTCAACACCAATTGCGGCACACGCACTTACACGATCCACCCGACCTTCGCTGAGGCATGGCGCAAGCTGCGCCACTGGCGGACCAAAGAGTCCATTGCTGAGGCAGATGTTCCGGCTGACCGCCCTCCGGCGGTGGATCCGAGATCTCTGTGCTATGGGACTATGAACTGTGAAGGGGGAACATGATGAAGCGCGCTCCCACTTACAAATCGAGCAGCAAATCAGACAGGGCGATTGTACGCAGGTCGCACGCCATCCGGAGGTCTCGATGAGGCGATGTCGAGGGGAATGAGTCCAAGGGACTGGTAGCGGTTCCGGATGTCCTCAGGCTTGGCGCCGGGATTCAGCCAGCCATAGGCCCGATCATCAGAGCCGGGGCCGAACTCAATCATAACCTGGCACCATGCCTCGTAGATCGAAGCGTTGCCGTCCCCGCTGACGGCGCCCGCGTAAGTGAAGGCCATGATCTCGGAGAAGCCGTTGCGGCTGTAGCGGCGACGGGTTTCCCTGGGGCTGGTCCAGTCATGAACAAACTGGGTCTTCAGCCGGTCGGTCAGATGCTCCCGATAAACCCAAACAACAACCTTCATACCGTAGTCGCGGAGCTTGGTCGGGTGGGGGTAGCGAAGATTGTCGTTGAGGATTTCGATCCCTTCGTGACCGTTCACCCGGTCCGGATCCCGACCAAGGATCCTGGAGATCCTTTTTATGGCCTCCGGTCCGGAGAGATCGAACCACTCGCGACCGTTGCGGGGGAAGACCAAATGTGGATTGCAGGCGCGGTGCAGGTGGGCCTCAAGGTCTGCGACCCGGGCGTGGGAGCTCCCGTCGACGCAGCGGAGTGGGGCATCGACCTGCCACGCCGCGAGGTAGTGCATCGGAGAAGGGGAGTACGACGGAGCCGCCTTCCAGGCGGTCATGGCGTAAGCGGACGAGCAGCGCCCGATTTTGACACCGCGCTCGTATCGGCTGTCGGAGAAGGCGTAGATGAATGGCATGTTGTTTTCCCCTGATTATGCCTGGTCGAGAACACGGCTCTGACGCCTGCGGGACGGGCGATAGGCCGTCACTACCTTTTCACCCGCGACGACGACGTAAGCCCCCGCGAGGCGCTGGAGACGTGCGATCTCTCTCTTGCGGATCTCTATCGCTCTCTGGACGTCCTGAGCTCGGAGGAGGACGCCGTCACGCGTCGTAGTACCGACTGTCAGGATGAGGTCTAGATCGGTTCCCCGGAAGGCGCGCTGGTTCATACGCACTCGGGCGTGATCCGTGAGGGTGAGGCTCATCGCGCGTCCTCTTGATCGGACTCCGCGACATCGGTGGAATGCATGGCGTCGTAGATCGCATCAAAATCGACGCCCCCGACAATGGCCGAGAAGGCACTCCACGGGGCGCTCCTGCCCACGAAGAGGTTCTGATCAGCCTCCGGCCCGGGATAGGTGACGACAAATTCCGTTTCGTGGCGCAGCTTCCCATCAAACCATTCAGATGTGACCTCGCGGACGGTGACGCCCCCTCCTGATTCCTTGGCCGCTTCCTTGATCGTATCAAGTAGCGGAGAGGGAAGGTTCGGGTGGCCAAAGTGTCCCGGCCATAGGTCACGCTCCTCAACGAGCTCTCGGAAATATCGAAAGCGTTCGAGCACAGAGTAGGGTAGCCCGTAGACGTCCCTGGATGCGATCGCGGCCTCCTCCATCTTGGGCAGATCCTTGACCATCCCGATGACCTCATCGATCACGGGGCGCATGTGCGGTGCCAGGCTGACAATGCTCTCCAGGGAGCGAGCAGCTTGGTCCGCCAGAGTTGAGATGGCGCCTAACTTCTTGCGCCGGTCCGAGAGGGAGCGCTCGGCGGCAACGGTCATCAGAATTGGCACCAGATCCAGGACGTCTCCCTGATCCATGCCATAGCGTTCCGCGACTGCCTTGATGGCCTCGCGGCTTTTGCGGTTCATGCTGAATGACGCTCGGATAGGAGAGTCTGACATTGACTGATTCCTCGCAGATATGAGCTAGTCGGTTTAGTGTAGATCGCTAGATTTCAGTATCGTGCCCTAATTGCTCGCACGCGTCAACATCTTTAAGGGAATTTTTGCGAGTTTTTATGTCACTGGTATGAAAAATTTGCGATCAGCCTCCGCCGCACTCGGCCTCACTGTGCGAACGACGAAGGGGGATGTGCATATTGGATCGCGGATGTAAGACAGGGCGGTCATTCGGCTCGCATGTCGAACCTGCAACACTTCTGAACCCTGCTTGGGAGGCGCGAGAGCTCGCGCCTTGGTGGCCAGAAGAGGGGCGAGCTAGTCCTTGCGCAATCCTGCCCCGGTCAATCGCACGATCATGTCGGAAACAACGGTGGCCGAGTTACGCTAAACCTGCTCGGACAGGTCATCGGGTGCCTCAATGATGCTGGCGTCCACCGATCCCTCCACAGGACTTAAGTCTGGCCTTCTACAAATGTTATGGGGTTCGGGAATGAAGAGGCCTGGCGAAGATGACCGCGGAACAGATGCGTTAAACCTGCATCGCCGTTGTAATTCAAGTGATTCCCCGCTTTCCGGACCACTCCCATCGATACATCGTCAGCGTCGGCGCGCATCTGTAGACTGAATGGCATGTCCTTGAGCCTGGGAGGGAAATCCGTATGCAGTTCCGTCAGGGAGACGTTCTTCTGGAACTCGTCGAGAACGTGCCGCCGGGCGCCCGCCGGATCGCCGCTCCCTCCGGACGGCTTCTGGTCGCTTCCGGCAAGGATGGCACCCATGCCCATGTCCTTGATGCCGGGACCGGCATCGCCGCGTGGCGGCTCGCCGAGGGAGCGGGCGGGCCCGACTACCTCGTCGTCGGTGGGAAGGGCGCACGGCTTTGTCACGAGGAACATGCCCCTCTCGCTCTTCCCGGCGGCTGCTACCGGGTCATCCGCCAGCATGAATACGATCCCGTGACGGCCGCGACCATCCTGGTCCGGGACTAGGCGCCATGACCCTGATACCGACTGACTCCCCCTCAATCGACAGCCGGTTGCGACAGGCCGTTCGACGTCTCTACGGCGCCTGCCACCTGTCCGCTCCAAAGGTTGTCGTAACCCGCAACGCCACCGAGTACGCCCGTGTCTGTCAGTCCCTGACCAAGCGATCCGGAACCGACCTCTTCTACGGGTTCTGTCAGGTTTCGGGGCAAGTTGAGCATTGAACAGACGGCTGACTA
>NZ_AVFL01000046.1 GCF_000576635.1 Skermanella stibiiresistens SB22 | reverse complement strand
CGCTGATCTGACCTCAACCCGCCGCCTCAGCGAATTCGCCAACAGCATCGTCCTATGGCGCCACCCCAACCTTGACCATGATTGATCAGGCATACCCTGCCATCACGCAGGAAGCGGGTAAAGCCGTCCCAGCGCTTGAGCATGTAGTCGATCGCCTTTGCGACGTCATGGTGGCGGGACAGGCGGGCGCGTTCGGCTCGCATGCACGTTTCCAGGTCCGCCACCAGCGGTGCGCTCAGTTCCGTGCGCACGGCCAAGCGTTCGTCCGCGCTCCGGCCGGTGATCGCCCGATCGATTTCGAGCAGTCGGTCGATCCGCGTGACCGCCTCCAGCGCCAGCGGCGAGATCGGCGTCGTCCCCTTGCCGCGTCTGGCGCTGGCCGCGATGTTGGCCAGGACGACGAACTTGCGCCGCCTATGGTTCCCGCATAGGGCATCGCCGACCGGACCGTGATTGCGCTTCGGATCGTACAGCGCGTTGTAGCTAGCGTAGGCGTCGGCCTGGAGCACCCCGGCGAAGCCCTTCAGGTGACCCTCGGTGAAAATTGCCTGCACGTTGACAGCCCTCGGGATGCACCCCCACCCGGTCGCGCGAGTAGTGGAACACTGCCGCTGTCGGCCTTGCCCTTGCCCGAATGCGTCGGTTTCGTGCCGTCCGCCTCCATGACTGCGAGTTCCGCCAGAACCTCGTCCCAGAGGCGTCCACATCGGCAAAGGCGTCCTAGGATGCTGGAGAAATCTTTGCGGTTCTGACGGCGGCACCCATATGCTCCTGATTAGGTGACTGTTGACAACGGCCCCGGACATAGCCTGCCAGTCCCGAAGCGTTAGCCCTCTTTCGCCTCAAAGTAGCAATCCGGTCAGCATAGGGCGGCACGCCCCATCTGCGAACAAGATCTCATGGGATTGGCCACCACAGCTGGCTTCTCTCGCCTTGCCGATCGATCGCTTTCCCTTGGCGAGGCGGTCTCAGATGGTGCAACAGATAGTTCCTTAACGACGTGGAGGATTTCGTCATGCTCATCTCTTCCCATTTCAGTCCTACCAAGCCATGTGAGGTGAAGGCCATTGGTGATATAACCAGGGTAGCAAGTCAAGAAAGAGCTTCTCAGCATTTTGACTCGAATCTATACTTGTTATCAACACTGGCCAGAGCCGCTTTGTAACAGATTTATTTTTCGATCCTAGTCGTTACTCTCAAAATCAAAATCTTCGTTGCTGTTGATGTCGATGGGCATTGGCTGCTGGGCACCTACTGGAACGCAGAAAAACGTTAAGAATGGGCTTACTATTCACCCGGTTATGAAAGCACATTCTATGCGTGCCAGTCAGCCGTCTTCGCTTGGGCGCGGAGAGGCGGACCGAGCAACCAAGAAGTGCTTTCTATTACTTCATGGCGACTTCCACGCCGCCGATGCCAAGGTTCAGCCGGGCGCCTTTGCTGTTTGACGTGACCTTCACGATGACGCCCTTTGAATTCTCAAGATACCCTATGCCACCACCGCCAACCAGGGCGGCGCCGGATTGGGCAACCGAATAAGTGCCTCCAAAATCATTGACATCGCTGAGCTTGTAAACTTCGCCGGTCACGACGTTCGTGCCACCGCCAATGTCGGCCAACGTCAGACCGGAAGCGGAAAATGGATAATCCTTGCCTTTGTAATGAAGCGTACCGCTTCCCCAGGTATATCCCACGCCAACCGCGGCCGAAGCGCCACTGAAATCGATGGTTCCATCCGGCTTGACCTGTTGCTGCTGAGCCGCAACCGTGGGCACTCCGATGATAGTTACCATCGGCGCTGCAATAATGGAGCAGGCAAGTGCTGCAATGACGCTGTATCGGGTCACGTTTCCCTCCATCTACCGTTTGTTTTTAACCTGGCTCGACAACCGGTTCGTTAATCCATGCTGATGGACAAGACCAAGCCGGCACGCATGATTTTTCTTAAAGCGCAGAGCTTCCAGAATGATGATCTGGCGGCATTCTCTCGGCTTTTTCTTCACTCGGTCGCCATCATCTTGGTTGCTATGTAATATCTATACGACGGATGCCCACCCAGCGATACGATGTTACAGTAACATCTACATTTCAGTGCAAAAGAAACCTTCAGTGATGGGCGGCAGGATTATGGCGGCAGGGTACTTGACTGAATTGGTTGCTGTTGCTGAAGGTCTGTACGTCTGGAGGTTTTACCGCATACACGGCTGTACGCCCGGTTCCGGCAGCGCTTCCGGTGGCCATTTGACAGGTAACAGCCAATCCATGCAACGGTAACAGTCTAGGTAACAGCTGCTTTCACCCTCTATGATCATTTTGACTGTAACCCATGCAGGCCGCACGCAAAGGACGGCGCCACAGAAATTGCGGGAGGTTCCGCAGGGGGAGCTTCTCCAAGCGAAGCTTCCTGCCACTGGATTCGATGGTCCGATGCAGACGAGGCGTAATGACAATGAAAAACAAGAATCTTGTCCTGTTCCGACAGGCTCTGGCCTCGGTGGCTTTTATGCTGGTGACATCTTCCGCTGATGCTCAACTGCTGTTCGGCAGCCGGCTTGGGCAAGCGCATTATCAAGGTGATGATACCAAGATCATCATGCAGATCGGCGCCGACATGATGCGGAACGCGGCGGATGGTGAATCCCGTCCCTGGTCTAACCCGCAGACAGGGAACAGCGGCACCATCACCGTTCTGCGCAGCTACAAGCACAGCAATATGCCGTGTCGAGATGCTGAAGTAAACAGCAAGCTCAAGGACCGAAACGTTGTCTACGTTCTGCCGCTTTGTCAGATCGCTGAAGGCAGTTGGAAAATAGCTGCAAAATAGACTTACAACACAATAGAGCTGCATTATTTTGCGCTCATTGTTTTGCGCTGTTGTAACAACGCAGGTTAACCTGCACAATCAATCTTAAACTTCCTAACGGAATCTTAAGAAGTATAAAACTCGCAAGACTTCAATTGTATTTACTGGCGAATTATCCGTGGAACGTTAAGTTGAGGAATGATCGTGATCGAGAATGAACGCCAGGGAGTTCTAAATGCCGACACGCCTGCCAAGTTCAAAGGGTAGCTCGAGTTCCCCGGAGAGCTTGCCACCTGCAAAGGCAGCGAGCCCGATGCCCTTTCCATTTCTTCCTTTCAACCCGATCAACGAAGCCTTCGAGTATTTTACGGATGCATTCCAGCGCAGCATCCTGTTCTGGGACGTCATGCGTGAACGCGGCAATCAGGCTGTGGAGCATGTCGAAGCGGGGAAGCCGCCGGTTCTGTCCTTCCATCACGAGATCATCATGGATGGCAGGGCTCTCGAGCGGCCCTGCAACTATATGCTGCTGCGCATCTTTCCCAGTCCGGAATCCCAGGTGCGGATCGACCCGGCAATGCGCCCCTTCGTCATTGTCGATCCGCGGGCAGGCCATGGTCCTGGCATCGGCGGTTTCAAGCCGGACAGCCAGATCGGCAACGCCTTGGCGGCCGGCCATGCCTGCTATTTCATCAGTTTCCTGCCCGAACCGGTTCCCGGCCAGACGCTGGGCGATGTGGCATCCGCCGAAGCGGCCTTCATCGAACGGGTACATGCGCTGCACCCAAACGCCCAGGGCAAGCCGTGCGTGATCGCCAACTGCCAGGCGGGATGGGCCATCATGGCGATGGGCGCCCTCCATCCCGATCTTATGGGACCGATGATCATCGCCGGCTCGCCCCTGTCGTACTGGGCCGGCGTCAAGGGGCAGAACCCGATGCGCTATATGGGCGGCCTGTCCGGCGGCACCTGGATGACCGCGCTCTCCAGCGATCTCGGGAATGGCCGCTTCGACGGCTCCCTGCTCGTGTCCAACTTCGAGCGGCTCAATCCCAGCCACACTTCCTGGAGCAAGCCGTACAACCTGTATTCCAGGATTGACACGGAAGAAGAGCGTTACCTGGAGTTCGAGAAATGGTGGAGCGGCTTCTTCCTGCTGAACGGCGAGGAGATCCAGGCCATCACGGACGAACTGTTCGTCGGCAACAAGCTGTCCACCGGTCAGATCGTGACCAAGGACGGGCAGCGGGTGGATCTGCGCAACATCCGCTCACCGATCCTGGTGTTCGCCTCATTCGGCGACAACATCACGCCACCCCAGCAGGCGCTCGGCTGGATACTCGATCTATACAGCAGCGTGGACGACATCCGCTCCCGCGAGCAGACTATCATCTACAACCTGCATCACGATATCGGCCATCTCGGCATCTTCGTGTCCGGCAAGATCGCCCGGAAGGAGACGGCGGAGTTCGTCGAGAACATCGATCTGGTCGATCTGCTGCCACCCGGACTCTACGAACTGATCATCGAGCCCAAACCGTCGGATACCGCCGAGGACGATCTGATCGTCGGCAATTACGTCACCCGTTTTCTGCCCCGTACGCTTGACGACATCCGCGCGTTCGGAGTCAATGATCCGGAGGACGACCTGCGTTTCGCAACGGTCGCCCGGGTTTCGGACATCAACCTGGGACTGTACGACCTGTTCCTGCGGCCCTGGGTTCGCGCCATTACGACCGAGCCCGGCGCCGAAGCGATGCGGCGCATGAGTTCGCACCGGGCCAAATACTACATGCTGTCCGATCTCAATCCGGCCATGCAGGCGGTCAAGGCGATGGCCGGGAGCGTACGGGCAAACCGGCGCCCGGTGCGCGACGACAATCCATACCTCAAGGCCCAGAACCGGATATCCAAACAGATCGTCCAGGCGCTCGATGCCTGGCGCGACATGCGCGACGCCGCATCCGAAGCGGTCTTCATGAACACCTATGGATCGCCGGTTCTCCAGGCGCTTGTTGGCCTGCACGGACCGGGAGCGGAGGCATGCCCGAAGCGGGTCCGGGACGAGGCTCATGAGGCGCTGGTGCGGCTGCGGCTTGAAGAGATCAAGTCACGGGTCGCGGAGGGGGGCAGCGTGGAAGCGCTGATCCGTATCATGATCCAGGTCCGCGAGAGCGGGCACGGCGTCGATGAGCGCGGCTTTCAGATGCTCTGCAGGATCGGCAGGGAGCGCCGCGATCAGGAGCGGATTTCCGTGGACCGGTTCCGCGAGATCCTGAAGGAACAGATCTTCCTAATGGAACTGGACCGGGAACAGGCTCTGGCAGCCCTGCCCGGACTGGTGCCGACGGAGCAGAGCCGCCGCACCGTCGTCGACGCCGCACGACAGCTTCTGGACGTTCACGGCAAATCGCGCCCGGACGAACTCGCCCGGCTTCATCAGATCGAGCTGCTGCTCGGCCTGGAAACGCAACCGCAGACCAGAGTGAAGGAACCCGGCGGAGTCCCCCACCGCCAAGCTGGCTGATGTCACCAAACTGGGAGTGAGTCCATGACCCAAGCAAGCTCAAGCAATTTGGAAGGGATGATTCGTCCTGAAGAACTTCGCAAGATCTCCGAAGACAAGGAAATGGCCGAGCTGCGCCAGGCGCTCGAACGCCAGAAGAAGCTCGAAGCCGAGCAGAAGGACGTCCACCAGGCCTTCATGAACCAGCACGTCCATCCGGAAGCCAAGGCGCGGGTGACGCTGGCGGTGCGCCGGGCAGCCGAGCGCGGTGAGAAGGAAATTCAGGTGATGCGCTTCTCCAGCGCGTTCTGCACGGACCAAGGGCGGGCGATCAACAATTTCGAACCGATCTGGCCCGAAACCCTGACCGGTTTCGCCAAGGAGGCCTACGAGACGTGGGATCAGCATCTGCGCCCCCTCGGCTACAAGTTAAGGGCTCAGATCCTGGATTATCCCGATGGCATGCCCGGTGACGTCGGCATGATCCTCTACTGGTGATGCCGGAAGCGGTGGTCACCCGCCGTGGCGACTACCGCCTGTGCAGAGAATTGGCGCGCAGAGGACTGCAGGAAATGAAGCAGACGCAAGCGGAATCGCCAACCGATGTGAGCGTTCAGTCCGGTTCGACCAACCGGCGGCATGACAAGTACGAACGCCTGATCGCCCTGACCTGCGGAATCCCGGCGATTCCGACTGCCGTGGCGCATCCCTGTGACGAGTCCTCACTGCGTGGGGCGGTCGAAGCGGCCGAAGCCGGCATCATCGTGCCGATCCTGACCGGCCCCGCCGGGAAGATCCGGGCCGTGGCCGAACGGGCAGGGCTGGATATCTCGCCCTACGAAATCGTCGATGCGCCGCACAGCCACGCTGCCGCCGAGGAGGCGGTTTTTCTGGTCCGGACCGGCCGGGCCGAGCTGCTGATGAAGGGCAGCCTACACACCGACGAACTGATGGGCGAGATCATGAAGCGCAATACCGGTCTCAGGGCCGGCCGGCGGGTCAGCCACGCCTTCATCATGGACGTGCCGACATACCCTAAGCCGCTCGTCATCACCGACGCGGCGATCAACATCCAGCCGACGCTCGAAGACAAGGTCGATATCGTCCAGAACGCCATCGACCTTGCCCAGGCGCTCGGCATCGAGCAGCCCAAGGTGGCGATCCTCTCGGCGGTCGAAACGGTCACCCCGAAGATCCCCTCGACCATCGAGGCGGCGGCTCTGTGCAAGATGGCCCAGCGCGGACAGATCACCGGCGGGCTGCTGGATGGGCCGCTGGCGCTCGACAACGCCATCAGCGAGGAGGCGGCGCGGATAAAGGGCATAGACTCACCCGTGGCGGGTCATGCCGACATCCTGGTGGTTCCGGACCTTGAAGCCGGCAACATGCTGGCGAAGAACCTGAGCTTCATGGCCAACGCCGATGCCGCCGGCCTCGTCCTCGGCGCCCGCGTGCCGATCATCCTGACCAGCAGGGCCGACAGCGTCATGACGCGCATGGCATCCTGCGCCGTTGCCGCTCTCTATGCGCATCGCCGGCGCAATGAGAACCCGATAAAGGGGTGACGCGATGCCAGACACCATCCTCGTCGCCAATGCCGGCTCGTCGAGCATAAAGTTCCAGCTTTTCAATATCGTCGGGGCAGCCAGCGGAGGCACCGGCAGCCTCGACCTCGACCTGAAGGGACAGGTCGAGGGAATCGGCAGCCATCCCCGGCTGATCGCCAGGAATGCGCGGGGCGAGGTCGTCGCGGACGAGAGCTTCACCGCTGCCGACGTGCCGGACGCGCAGGCGGCACTTCGCCAATTGGGAAGCTGGCTGCGAGCCCGCCATGGCGGCGCATTCCCGGTCGCGGTTGGCCACCGCGTCGTCCATGGCGGTCCGACCTACGATACCCACGTGGCCATCGATGACGACGTGCTCGCCAAGCTGGAAGACTTGGCCCCGCTGGCACCGCTGCACCAGCCGAACAACCTCCTGCCGATCCGGGCGATCCGCGTGGCGCAGCCGGATGTCCTGCAAGTCGCGTGCTTCGACACGGCTTTCCACCGTGGACATCCTGAAGTGGCCGACCGCTACGCCATTCCGGAAGCATTGTATCGGGACGGTGTCCGACGGTACGGCTTCCACGGCCTGAGCTATGAGTACATCGCGCACACCCTGCCCGCCTTGGCGCCCGAGATCGCCGATGGACGCCTTGTGGTGGCGCACTTGGGCAGCGGCGCCAGCATGTGCGCGATCCGCAGTGGCCGGAGCCTCGACAGCACCATGGGCTTCACGGCACTGGATGGTCTGCCCATGGGTACGCGCCCCGGTCAGCTCGACGCCGGCGTCATCCTCCACCTGCTCACAAGCATGGGCATGACCGCCGACGCCATCCAGCACCTGCTCTATCACGACTGCGGGCTGAAGGGGCTGTCGGGCATCAGCAACGATGTCCGCGACCTGCTCGGCAGCGACGATCCTCGCGCGGGGCTTGCTCTGGACTACTTCGTCTACCGATCCAGCCTTGCCATCGGCTCGCTGGCGGCGGCCCTGGAGGGGCTCGATGCACTGGTCTTTACCGCCGGCATCGGAGAGAACGCCCCCGCGATCCGCGCCCGCATTTGTCGGAAGGCACGCTGGCTCGGCATCGAACTGGACGAGGCGGCTAACGCGGCGGTCCCTGCGGCGGGTGCTCGCCTGATCTCGATCAGGGCGAGCCGCGTCAAGGTCTATGTCATTCCGACCGACGAGGAGCGGATGATCGCGCACCATACCCTGGAAATTCTCGGAAGACAGCGGCGGCGCTGAGCTGGTCCCAGAAAGGATATCGATACCATGCCATGGACGGCGAGAACGGCAATCATCGTGAGCCTGGTCCTTCTGGGATGCGAGCAGCCGGCGCCTCCGCCCGCCGAGGCGACCCTCGTACGTGCTCTAGGGGTCCAGATGACGCAGTTCGACAGAACGGCTGCCCTGACCGGCGAAATCCGGGCACGCCGCGAGAGCAGTTTGGGGTTCCGCGTCGGGGGCAAGGTCGTCGAGCGCCTCGTGGATGTCGGCGACAAGGTTGCCGAGGGCGACCTGCTTGCACACCTGGACAGCCAGGACCAGCAGAACGCCCTGAAGGCCGCCCAGTCCGAGGTTGCCGCGGCACAGGCATCGATCGAACAGAGCCGGACGCAGGAGGAGCGCCAACGCAAATTGCTCGCCGATGGCTATACGACGAGGACCCAGTACGACAACGCCCAGCGGCGCTACGCCCAGGCACAGGCCGAACTGGCAGGCGCTCAGGCGAAGCTCAGTTTGGCCCAGGATACGCTGTCCTATACGGAACTGCGGGCCGACCGCGCCGGTGTCATCACGGCAAAGGGGGCGGAGCCGGGCCAGGTGGTGGCATCCGGCCAGATGGTGGTGCGACTAGCCGATCCGAACGAGCGGGAGGCCGTGTTTCAGGTTCCGGGAGCCGGCCTCCGGTTCGAGAGGAAGTCGGCTGAACTGCCCCCGGTGGAAGTCCGCCTTGTCAGTGATCGGAACCTCGTCGCCGAGGGAACCATCCGCGAGGTTTCGCCGGGGGTCGATCCTGTCACCCGGACCTACACGGTCAAGGTCGCCCTGACCGACCCGCCTCCCGCCTTCCTGCTGGGATCGGCCGTCGTCGGGCGGGCCAGGCTGCCGACGCAGTCGGTCATCAATCTGCCGTCGTCCGCACTGTTCCAAACGGCGGCCGGCGAGCCGGCGGTCTGGGTCGTCGATCAGCCGCAGGATACCGTCACCCTGCGGCCGGTGTCCGTCCTTCAATACGATACCGGCACGGTGACCGTTTCGAGCGGGCTCAAGGCTGGCGAAACGGTCGTGATCGGCGGTAGCCAGAAACTCAGACCGGGACAGAAGGTCACGATCAGGCGGGGGAGCGGAACATGATGAACAGGCAGGTTCCAAAACCGGGCGCTCGCTTGCTGCCGGCTGCATTTCTGACCATGGCCATGGCGGGCGCAATGACGCTCGGAGGCTGTGAACGGTGGAACGCGCAGGAAGCCGACGCAGCCCCCGTCATCCGGGCGGTCCGGACCGTCATCGTCGAACCCGTGGCCTTTAACCTGTCCGGCTCCGTCACCGGGACGATCGAGGCTCGGGCGGAGGCTGAGTTGGGCTTCCGCATCGCCGGCAAGCTGATCGAGCGGAAGGTCGATGTCGGGGACCATGTCCGGGCCGGCGATGTCCTCGCCCGGCTGGATGATCAGGATCAGCGGAATGCCCTGCGGACGGCCGAGGCCGATGTGGCTACCGCACAGGCGGAGCAGGTGCAGGCGGGCAACGAGGAAGCGCGCAAGCGCGAGCTTCTGAAAAGCGGCAACACCACTCAGGTGCTTTACGATGCGGCCCTGCTGTCCAAGCGCACGGCCGATGCCAAGGTGGTAGCCGCACAGGCCGCTCTCCAGACATCCCGCGACCGGATCGGCTACACCGAACTGGCGGCGGACAGGGATGGGGTCGTGACCGCTACCGGCCCCGATCCGGGCCAAATCGTTGATGTCGGCGAGATGGTGGTGCGGGTCGCCCAGCCGGAGGAGCGGGAGGCCCTGTTCAATATCGCCGAGGCTGGTGTCCAGTCGGCGCCGAAGGACCCGGTGATCGAAGTGGCGTTGGCCGGTGCGCCGGACATCACGGTGATTGGCCGCGTCCGGGAAGTCTCGCCCCAGGCCGATCCGGTCACCCGGACCCATGCCGTGCGCATAGCGCTGGAGAACCCGCCCGATGCGCTGCGCCTCGGTGCCACGGTGACCGGACGGCTCAAGCAGCCTCCGATTCCCGTGGTCGAACTGCCGGGAACGGCGATTTTCCAGGAGGCGGAGCGGAGTTTCGTCTGGGTCGCCGATCCGAAGGACCAGACCGTCAGGCGGCGCGCAGTCTCGCTCCGGCCTGGGCATGCCGGTGGGCCGGTCGTCGTCACCGATGGCCTTGCCCAGGGCGATATCGTCGTCACCGCCGGCGTCCACAGTCTTGCGGAAGGCCAGCGGGTCCGGCTGGGGAAGCAGATCGAAACAGCGGTGGCATCATGACCGGCTTTAATCTTTCCGAGTGGGCGCTGCGGCACCGCTCTTTCACCTGGTACCTGATCATCTCCCTGACGCTGGCCGGCGGCATCGCCTACACGCGGCTCGGGCGGGAGGAAGATCCGGCGTTCGCCATCAAGACCATGGTCGTCCAGACCGTGTGGCCCGGCGCCACCATCGACGACATGATCGATCTGGTGACGGATCCGATTGAAAAGAAGCTCGAGGAGGTTTCGTACCTCGACTACGTCAAGAGCTACACCAGGCCTGGGTTTTCGGTCGTCTACGTCAACCTGAAGGATTTCACGCCCGCCGGGGAGATCCCCGACCTGTGGTATCAGGTGCGCAAGAAGATCGCCGACATGAAGGGCACCCTGCCGCAGGGCGTCCAAGGGCCGGCCTTCAACGACGAGTTCGGCGATACCTTCGGAACCGTCTACGCCTTCACGGCCGACGGTTTCAGCTACCGCGAACTGAAGGACTACGCCGAAACGGCACGGGCCGAACTGATGCGCGTGCCGGATGTCGGCAAGATCCAGTTCGTCGGCATTCAGAACGAGAAGATCTATCTGGACTTCTCGACCCGGCAGTTGGCGGCGCTGGGGATCGACCGCAACCAGATCGTTGCCGAACTTCAGGCGCAGAACGCCGTGGCTCCGGCCGGCGTGGTTCAGGCCGGCGATGAGAAGGTCACGGTCCGGGTCAGCGGCGAATTCACCTCCGAGGAGAGCCTGAAGGCGATCAACCTGCGCGCCGGCGGCAAGTTCTACCGGCTGGCCGATCTGGCCCAGGTCAGGCGCGGCTATGCCGATCCGCCGTCGCCGATCTTCCGCTACAACGGCGAACCCGCGATCGGCATGATCATCTCAATGGCGGCCGGCGGCAACGTCCTGGACTTCGGCAAGGACATCCAAGAACGGATGCGTCAGGTCGAAGCGAACCTGCCGGTCGGCATCAACACCCATCTCGTCGCCAATCAGTCCGTCGTGGTCGACCATTCGGTCGCGGGTTTCACCAAGGCGCTGAAGGAAGCGGTCGTCATCGTCCTTGTCGTCAGCTTCATCAGCTTAGGCATACGCGCCGGCATCGTGGTGGCCTGCTCTATCCCGCTGGTCCTGGCGATGACCTTCATCGGCATGGAATACTACGGCATCGCACTCCAGCGGATCTCGCTCGGCGCCCTGATCATAGCACTGGGCCTGCTGGTGGACGACGCCATGATCACCGTCGAGATGATGATCACCAAGCTGGAGGAAGGCTTCAGCCTTGATAAGGCGGCGACCTTCGCCTACACCTCGACGGCCTTCCCGATGCTCACCGGCACCCTGATCACCGTTGCCGGCTTCATCCCGATCGGCTTCGCCCAGGGCGGTGCGGCGGAGTATTGCTTCTCGCTGTTCGCCGTGGTGGCGATGGCGCTGCTGTTCTCCTGGATCGTGGCCGTCATGTTCGCCCCGCTGATCGGGGTGAAGGTGCTGCGCCCGCCCAAGCCAGGGAAGGGGCATTCCGGGCACGGAGAGCCGGGCCGCATGATGCGGGCGTTCCGGGCGAGCTTGCGCCTCGCCATGCGGGCGAGATATATCGTGATCGTGTTGACGGTTGCCTTGTTCGGCTTGTCCGTGTTCGGCCTGCGCTTCGTTCAGCAGCAGTTCTTTCCGGCATCCGACCGGGCGGAGCTGCTGGTCAACCTGACGCTGCCCCAGACCTCCTCGATCAAGGCGACAGAGGAGGTGGTGAACCGGTTCGAGAAGGTGCTGGCCGCTGATCCGGAAATCGAGAGCTGGAGCTTCTACATCGGTCAGGGCGCCATCCGGTTCTATCTGCCCCTGGACGTTCAGCTCGCCAACGATTACTTCGCCCAAGCCGTGGTGGTGACCAAGGGATACGACGTCCGCGACGGCGTGCGGGCGCGGCTGGAAAAGGTGCTGAACGAGGACTTCTCCGATCTGAGCACGCGCGTCAGCCCACTGGAGATGGGGCCGCCGGTCGGCTGGCCAATCCAGTACCGGGTTTCCGGACCGGATGTCGGCGAGGTCCGGGACGCCGCCTACCGGCTGGCCGATACGATCGGCGCCAATCCCTACACGCTGCTCATCAACTACGACTGGAACGAACCGTCGAAAGTGGTGCGGGTCGATGTCGAGCAGGACAAGGCACGCCAGTTGGGAATCAGTTCGAAATCGCTGAGCGAGGCGCTGAACGCCACGGTGTCGGGTGCCGTCTTCACCCAGGTGCGCGACGGCATCTACCTGATCGACGTGGTGGCCCAGGCCAGCAACGCGGAGCGCAGCTCGATCGAAACGCTGCGCAACCTCCAGGTAGCCCTTCAGGACGGCCGCACCGTGCCGCTGAGGGAGGTGGCGATCCTGCGCTACGATCTCGAGCAGCCGCTGATCTGGCGGCGCGAGCGCCTGCCGACGATCACCGTCCAGGCCGACCTCGTCCCGCCGCTCCAGGCGCCGACGATCGTGAACCAGCTTGCACCGGTGGTCGACGAACTGCGGCGCAGTCTGCCGCCGGGCTACTCCATCGAGGTCGGCGGCACGGTCGAGAACAGCGCGAAGGGCATGACCTCCATCGTGGCGGTCTTCCCGATCATGATCTTCGTGATGCTGACCATCCTGATGATCCAGCTCCAGAGCTTCCAGAAACTGTTCTTGGTGATCAGCGTCGCCCCGCTCGGCCTGATTGGCGTGGTCGCGGCGCTGGCGCCGACCGGCACGCCGCTGGGGTTCGTCGCAATCCTGGGCGTCGTGGCGCTGATCGGGATGATCGTCCGCAATTCGGTCATCATGATAGCACAGATCGACGAACACCTGGAGGCCGGGGAGCATCCCTGGGATGCCGTGATCAACGCCACGATGCATCGCGTACGCCCGATCCTGCTGACGGCGGCGGCCGCCAGCCTGGGCATGATCCCGATCGCGCCGGAAGTCTTCTGGGGACCCATGGCCTACGCGATCATCGGCGGCCTGGTCGTAGCCACTGCCCTGACCCTGCTGTTCCTGCCCGCCCTCTACGTCGCCTGGTTCCGTATCAAGGAGCCCGGTCATGAGAAGACAATTGACGGGAAAACACCAGTTGAAGCTGAAAGCCCCGGACACCGACCGATCGCTGGCCCTTACGGACCGATGCCGCCGGCAGGGGTAGTGAGCGGGGACTGAGCATCCGTCACGCGGGGAGGACAGGTTATGGACAGCGACACGACGGTAGTCGGCGCTTCGACACAGAGCACCGTTGACAGGAGCAAACTCCTTGAGCAGTACGGGTGCGGCCCGATCCAGTTCACCGGAACGGGCGATGCGCTCTACGAGCGGCACCTCATGTACGACAACGTGGCCGATCAGGCGGCTCTGGGACCGTGGGAACGCTATGAAGCCGTCGCCCGCTCCGTCCGCGATGTGCTCTCGCAACGGTGGGTGCTCACGGAGAAGACATACGAGCGGGAGAACCCGAAGCGCGTCTATTATCTCTCCATGGAGTTCCTGATCGGACGCTCGCTGTCCAACAACATCCTGAATCTCCTTCTCGATCCGGCGATCGAGCGGGCCGCCGCCGACAAGGACCTCGACTGGCTCGCGGTGCTGGAGCAGGAACCCGACGCCGGCCTGGGCAACGGCGGGCTCGGCCGTCTCGCCGCTTGCTTCATCGATTCCATGGCCACCATGCAGCTTCCGGCGATGGGCTACGGGCTCCGTTACGAGTACGGCATCTTCAAGCAGACGATCCAGGACGGCTGGCAGGTCGAGCAGCCTGACAACTGGCTGCGGCGTCCCGACCCTTGGGAAATCGCCCGGCCTGGAGAGACGGTGGAAGTCCAGCTCGGCTGCTCGTTCGAGGTGCGTGGCGGCTCCCTGGGCGTGGTCGTCGGCAGGCCATCCAGCCTGCTCGGCATCCCGTACGACCGTCCGGTCGTCGGCTACGGCGGCAAGACCGTCAACACGCTCCGGCTCTGGGCCGCTGCGGCGCCCGATTACTTCGACTTCCGGGCGTTCAGCGCCGGAGAGTTCGTGAGCGCGCTGGCCGAGCGGCTGACTGCGGAGTCCCTGACACGGGTACTCTATCCCGACGATTCCACGAGCATGGGACAAGGGTTGAGGTTCGTGCAGGAATACTTTCTGGTCGCGTGCTCGCTGGCGGACCTCGTCCGGCGCTTCCGTCGGCACGATTCCGACTGGACCGCCCTGCCCGCCAAGGTCGCCATCCAGCTCAACGACACGCACCCCAGCTTGGCGGTACCGGAATTGATGCGGATCCTGCTCGACGAAGCGCAGCTCGGATGGGATCAGGCGTGGGGCCTAACCAGGCAAACGCTGGCCTATACCAACCACACGCTCCTGCCGGAGGCGTTGGAGAAATGGCCCCTGCCCTGGTTTGCGCTGCTGCTGCCCCGGCATTTGGAGATCATCCTGGAGATCAACCGCCGCCTCGTCGACGAGGTGCGGACTCGCTTCCCGGGCGATGACGGCCGCGTCGAGCGCGTGGCTCTGATCGAGGAGGGTTCCGAGCGCAGGATCCGGATGGCCAACCTAGCCATCGTCGGCACGCACAGCACCAATGGCGTCGCCTCCATCCATTCCGAACTGCTGCGCACGGTGACGGTCAAGGATCTGACCGAGACGTTCCCCGAGCGCTTCAGCAACAAGACCAACGGCGTGACGCCCCGGCGCTGGCTCCTGCTGGCCAACCCACACCTTGCCCACAGCATCACCAGGGCCATCGGCGACGGCTGGATCACGGACCTTGACGAGCTGGCGAGGCTGAGGCCGCTGGCCGATGATAAAGGTTTCGGCGATGCCGTCAGCGCCGCGAAGCGCGAGGCCAAAACGCAGTTCGCGAACTGGCTGAAATTGACGTCCGGCGTGACGGTGGACCCCGATACGATTTTCGACTGTCAGATAAAGCGCATCCATGAGTACAAGCGGCAACTGCTCAACGCGCTGCGCGTGGTGGTGCTCTACGATCGGCTTCGGCAAAATCCGGATCTTGAGATGGCGCCGCGCACGTTCTTCTTCGCGGGCAAGGCGGCGCCGGCCTACCACCTGGCCAAGATCATCATCAAGTTTCTCAACAGTCTGGCCGGCACCATCGATGGCGATCCGGCCGTGCGCGGCCGTCTCAAGGTCGTGTTCCTGCCCGAGTACTGCGTCTCCTTAGCCGAGCGGCTGATCCCCGCCACCGACGTGAGCAACCAGATCTCGACCGCCGGCTACGAAGCGAGCGGCACGAGCAACATGAAGTTCATGATGAACGGAGCGCTGACGATCGGCACGCGCGACGGCGCCACGATCGAGATGGCCGAGGCCGCCGGAGAGGAAAACTTCTTCATGTTCGGCCTGACGGCGGAGCAGGTGGCCGGCAGCCGTAGCTGGTACAGCCCGCAGTGGCACTACGACAACGAGCCGGAAACCCGTGCCGCCCTCGACCTGATCTTCTCCGACCACTTCAGCCGCTATGAGCCGGGCATCTTCGAGCCGCTGCGCCAGACCTTGCTGACGGGCGGCGACAACTACATGCACTTGGCGGACCTTACAGCCTATCTCGAGGCGGACCGGCGGCTGCTCGAGCTGTATGCCGACCCCATGGGGTGGGCGCGCAAGGTCATCCTGAACGTAGCCGGTTCCGGCAGGTTCTCCAGCGACCGCACCATCGGGGAGTATGCGGCCGAAATCTGGGATGTGAAACCATGCCCAGTGCCCTGATAGATGATCCGGCGCACACGATCCCTGCCTGCCAGCCCCAAGACCAACGGGGAACCAGTTCACCCCTGGGGGCGACGCCGTGCCGCGAAGGGGTGAACTTCTGCGTGTTCTCGAAGCATGCCACCGGGATCGTGCTGCTGCTGTTCGATGACGCCGACGACGCCCAGCCCGCCCGCGCCATCCGCATCGATCCGGCATCCAATCGCACCGGGCACTACTGGCACGTCTTCATTCCTGGCGTCATGGCGGGCCAGATCTACGGCTACTGTGTCGAAGGGCCATGGGACCCTTCGAGCGGTATGCGCTTCGATCCAGCCAAGGTTCTTCTCGATCCCTACGGCCGTGGCGTGGTTGTTCCGGATCGCTACAGCCGCGATGCCGCCAAAGGGGCCGATAGCAACATTGCGACGGCGATGAAGAGCGTCGTGGTCAACCCAAGCGCCTACGATTGGGAAGGCGACCAGCCGCTGCGATTGTCATCCGCGCAGACCATCATCTACGAAATGCATGTGCGCGGTTTCACCCGCCATCCCAGTTCCGGTGTCGGCGAGACGACCCGCGGCACTTTCGCCGGCCTGATCGAAAAGATCCCTTACCTTCAGCAGTTGGGCATCACGGCGGTCGAACTGCTGCCGGTGTTCCAGTTCGATGCCCAGGATTGCCCGCCGGGAAAGGTCAACTACTGGGGCTACGCACCAGTCTCGTTCTTTGCCCCGCATCAGGCATACAGTTCGCGCCAAGACCCTCTCGGCCCGGTGGACGAGTTCCGCGACATGGTCAAGGCGCTGCACCGGGCGGGCATCGAGGTCGTACTCGACGTCGTGTTCAACCACACCGCGGAAGGTGGCGAGGACGGACCGACGCTGTGCTTTCGCGGTTTGGACAACACCGCGTTCTACATCCTTCAGGAGGATCGTTCAGGCTACGCCAACTATACCGGCACCGGAAACACCCTGAATGCCAACCACCCGGTCGTCCGCCGGATGATCGTGGACAGTCTCCGCTACTGGGTGGAGGAGATGCACGTGGACGGCTTCCGGTTCGATCTCGCGTCGATCCTCGCGCGCGACCCGACGGGCCAGCCGATCCCGAACCCGCCGGTCCTGTGGGACATCGACACGGACCCGGCGCTCGCGGGCACCAAGCTCTTTGCCGAGGCCTGGGATGCGGCGGGTCTTTATCAGGTCGGCAGCTTCATCGGAGATAGCTGGAAGGAGTGGAACGGCAGGTTCCGCGACGACGTCAGGGCCCTCTTCCACGGTGAGCCGGGATCGGCGGCGCGGATGGCGGACCGGCTGGTGGGGAGCCCCAATATCTACGGGCACGAGGAACGCGAAGCCGAGCAGAGCGTCAACTTCATCACATGCCACGACGGTTTCACCCTCAACGACCTTGTGTCCTATGACCACAAGCACAACGAGGCCAATGACGAGGGCAACCGCGACGGCGCCGATGACAACCGCAGTTGGAACTGCGGCATCGAGGGGCCGTCCGACGATCCGGCTGTCGAGAAGCTTCGGAACCGGCAGGTAAAAAACTTCCTGGCCGTCACCCTGCTCTCGCTTGGTATGCCGATGATCCTGATGGGGGACGAGGTGCGCCGCACCCAGTCCGGCAACAACAACGCCTACTGCCAGGACAATGAGCTCAGCTGGTTCGACTGGGATCTGGTCGAGCGGCATGCGGACGTCCATCGGTTCGTGACCCTGCTGTGCGGCCGACGGCGCCTGCGCGACACGGAGCATGAGCGCCGGCGCTGGAGTCTGAACGAGCTGATCCGACAGGCGAGCAAAACCTGGCACGGCGTAAAGGTAGGACGACCGGACTGGGAGGAGAATTCCCTCGCCTTTGCTTTCGAGGTGGAGCTCCGCCAGGAGGGGATCAGCATATACCTGATCCTGAATGCGTTTTGGGAACCGTTGGAATTCGAGCTTCCGCCGGTGGGCGACGGCGCACGCCCGTGGCGCCGATGGATCGACACCGCGCTCGATGCGCCGCAAGACATCAGTCCGTGGGAGATGGCAGCCCCGCTGTCCGGCTGCACGTATCGGGCGGCGGCCCACTCCGTTGTCGTTCTACTTGCCGGATTGCGAGGGACGATGAACCGCTGATGGGAGCAATCGGTGCATTCCGTGAAGACGTGCTTGGGAAATATCGGTTTGTTCGATCTCGGACCATGAGGATCACGCCATGAAAATCGGAATTGTCGGAGCCGGCTTCGTCGGCAGCGCCGCGGCCTATGCCATGGTGATGCGTGGCGTAAGTACGGAGATCGTGCTGGTGGACCGCAACACCGACCTCGCGATCGCCCAGGCGGAGGACATCCATCACGCGACCCCCTTCGCTTATCCCATCTCCGTCAACGCGGGCGATTACACCGCACTGGGGGACGCGTGCGTCGTCGTGCTGTCCGCGGGGTCCAACCAGAAGCCGGGCGAAACGCGGCTGGAACTGCTGGAGCGAAATGCCGCCGTGTTCGGCGACATCATCCCACGCGTGCTGGAGGCGGCTCCTGGAGCGATTCTGCTGGTGGCAAGCAACCCGGTCGATGTCATGACCCAGGTTTCGCTGGAGATCGCCCGGCGGACCTCGCCGGATTTCCCGGTCGGGCGCGTCATCGGCTCGGGAACGGTTCTGGACACGGCGCGCTTCCGGGCGCTGCTGGCCAGGCATATGGGCATCTCGCCCAAGTCGGTCCACGCCCATGTTCTGGGTGAACACGGCGACAGCGAAGTCCTGCACTGGTCGGGCGCCGATGCCGGCGCGATGCCGGTGTCCGCCTTCGCCGACGAGATCGGCCGGCCTCTGACGGACGCCGTCCGCGCCGAGATCGATCAGGGCGTACGCGGAGCCGCCGGCAAGATCATCAAGGGCAAGGGCGCCACGTGGTACGGCATCGGCGGCGGACTGGCGCGTATCGTCCAGGCGATCTACGACGACGAGCGAGCGGTGATGACCTGCTCGGTCGTCAACCCGGAAGTAGCGGGCGTTCAGAACGTCGCACTGTCGCTGCCCAGGATCGTCGGGCTGGGGGGAGTGCTCGGCACCGTCTATCCGCGCCTGGACGAGCAGGAGACGGCGGCTCTGGCGCGCAGCGCCGGTATTCTCAAGGAGGCGGTGACGTCACTGGGTATTCGATAGATCCAGCAGGACGGGGTCGGGCGCGGAGTGGAGCAGTTGCGAACCATCATGGATTTGGGATCATGCCGCTGCCGTCTCCGCGCCGTTGAAGGAGGAAAAACCGGATATCCGCATGTTGCGCTGGTTTCGTGCTGTGCAACAACTGCACGGCTATCCCTGCGTCAAGGTTTCGTAAAATGCTTCAACACGCTCCCGCTGACACAGTTCGGTGCCGATCGTCGTTACCGTTGCCGTTCCTGCCGCAACTCCGAAGGCGAAAGCATCCTTGACCGTACGCCCAAGGGCGAGACCCAGCGTCATCGCGCCAACAAAGCTGTCGCCAGCCCCGACGGCGCTCCTGACCTCCACCTCAGGCGCGCGCAGGTGCTTGACCACGTCAACCGAGACAAGTAGCGCGCCTTCATGCCCCATCGTTATTACGAGGTGTTTGGCCGCTCCCCACGCCATCAGCTCCTGAGCCACCGAGACAAGGGCACCGGGATCCTTCAGATCCCGCCCAGTCAGCCCTTCGAGTTCACCACGGCTGGGCTTGGCGAGGTGGATGCCGTGCCCAAGAGCGGCCTTCAGTGCCGGACCGGAGGTATCGAGGACGAACTTCGCTCGTTTCGCCGCTGCGATTCCGGCTGCGATCCTATAGAAATCCTCCGGCACGCCGCGCGGCAGACTGCCGCTTGCAACAAGATAGTCGAAGTCGAGCATGGTAAGCTGTTCAAGGCAGGTGCGCCATTCCTCCTCCAGGATTTCCGGACCTTCGGGGGTGAAGCGGAATTCCTTGCCGGTTGATAATTCATGGACGACATGGCTGACTCGCGTCAGTCCCGAAACCGGCACTGTCCAGTGACGGACACCCGCCCTCTTCACCATGGTGTCGAGAACGCCGCCGGTCAGGCCGCCCGCTAGATAAACGGCTAGTGAGCGGCCACCCAGTTCGTTGATCACACGGGCGACATTGATGCCGCCGCCACCGGGATCGTAGCGCTCTTCGAAGCTCCGGACCTTGTGGGTCGGACGGACAACCTCCACTTTCGCCGAAGCGTCGATGGTGGGGTTCAGGGTCAAAGTCACGATCGGTTTCATGATCTCCCCAACTCTTCTGCTCAGTATCAAAGCGAGTGAATTTCAGCAGGCTTTCTCAATCTGAGAGAGTGCCGCACTGGACTCATGCGTCCTAAGTGCAATTGCCACAAGTCTCGTCCTGATGCGCGTGCAGAAGGCATCCGCCTCGGGAAAACTCTTTCCGGACCAGAACCGCTTGGATTCATCCCAGAAGCCAATCGTCTGGAGAAACGATACACCGAAATAAAACTCCGCGCCAACTCAGCTGAAGAATGCCGGGACTGTCCGGAATGAACCGTCGTTCTGCAGGGACGAGTTCAAGGTCCAGTGCAACATGTCCCTGATTTTTGATGCCGCACGTCGCTTTTGCTCCGGGGACATATGCGGCCAGCCATATCGGAAGATATTCGCCACGTCGTAGTTATTATGGTTCACATAGCTGCCGTCGTGCTTCCAACCGAATGGATAAGGCTCGTTCTCGATGGCCATCGTCGTATCGATTATCCTGGGTCAGTGATCGACGTTGCCTCGCCTGTATGAGATGATGTGGAACGTGTAGCTTAGATCAGCGCTTTTGTACAAACGACCGTCGCCCCAATTAGACGGTCCCGAATATCCGGTAGCCGGATCCTGCCATTCTTGAACAATCTTCAAGAATTCTTCCATGTATTCCTGGGTTTTCGCTCCAGCTCCTCCTTCGTTTCGTGGAAGACCCTCGACCTCGTTGTTCAGGTAGTTTTGAAGGTAATCCTTAAAATATGTGAGGGATGCGATTGTCGTTATGCCGCCCAATTCACCTCGATGATCCATGCCCGTCCGGCCGATGTCCGACACCAGGAAGCCGCGAAAATGCTCGAACGCCGCCAGGGGCGTATCGAAGGGTGGGGGCAGCTTTACCGCGAACTTCGGCGCCACGCCCATCATCTCCAGCCCAATCAAGGCGAGCGCGGTCGCTTCGAGCTTCATGAACGGTTGCTCGTAGCACGGTCCCCAGAGCCCAGTCTCGGCTGATTAGTGCGTGGCAAAGACCTGATCCGGCTGTTCAAGGCTCTTCGCAAGATCGTCAAGCCGTCTGTCGAGACGATCCCAATAAGCCGTATAGTGATAGAACCTTTTCGCCTCGAGGTAGATCTGGTTCGAGCACTCCATTTCATTGCCATCCGCCTGGAATGCTGCCAGCCTTCCGGCCAGGAGGTCTAGGCGCGCTCCGAACCGCTGTCGATGCGGGACGCAATGCGGATCGAAGCGAATGAAATCCCTGTTAACGACTTCCGTGATTTCGCTTCCCCGAAGGAATGTTCCTTGATCGGGATCCGGCAGTTCGGCAAAGGACATACAAGCCGGTAAGATAACGAAACAGGCAGCCATGACAAAAGCCGCCAGACTTTTCATGTCTCACCTCCTGGTCAGAAGCGTCCAGCGCGGCCTGTACCCGACTCTCCCTCTGCGCCTGCCCGCTTCAGTACGCGTAGTCAGCACCTCAGCCGTTGCAGCCATGTCATAGAAGTGTCAGGACAATATTGACGAACAGAACCTTCACGATCGTCATGGCGGGAAAGATCATGGCATACCCGACATCCGGGCGGTCCGTGGGCGCCAGCCGGTTGGCGTAGGCCAGGATTGCCGGGTTGCCGGTGGCGCCGGCGACGATGCCCACCACGTCGTCGAACGGCATCCGGAAGACGAACAGGCCCAATACGAGAACCGGCAGGACCAGTGCCGCCAGCACCACCACGCCCATTCCCAGCATCAGGAAACCCGTTTCCGTAACGGTTGCCGCGAACCTGGGGCCGGAGGCCATGCCGACCTGGGCCAGGAACAGGGTGAGCCCGAGGTTGCGCAGCACCAGGTTGGCCGAAATCGGAACGGTCCAGTTCAGGCCGGCTGTACGACGGAGGCTGCCCAGGATCAATGCCACGATCAGCACGCCCGCCAGTCCCAACACTATCCTGCCTATGCCGGGCAGCGATATGGCGATAGCGCCGACCAGGAATCCCAGCGCCATGCCCAGACCGATGGAGATGTAGCTGAACTCGGCGGTGCCTTTGATCGAGTCACCAAAGAATTTGCGCAGCTCCACGAAGTTGTCCCGGTGAGCGAGCAGGCCGACACGGTCGCCGAACTCGAGCACGAGATCCGGCCGCGCCTCAAGGTCGGCGTCGCCGCGCCGGACGTGGACCACGGTCGAATTCCCAGCGCCTGGCAGGTCGAGATCGCCCAGCATCCGGCCGACTAAACCGGGCCGGGACGCGAATACGCGCAGATAGTCGAGATCGCGGCGATCACCGGTGATGCGCCCGGGGGCCGCATCGCCCAGGATCCCACTTGCCTGGTCGAGCGCCGCCCTCGTGGGGCTGACGGCCAGCAGAACGTCTTTCTCGGCGATGACGGTGTCCGGAGGCGCCGGCTGGTTATGGTGGTTGCGCCGTAGCGCCACGATCCGCACCTGTGCGGGAAGCGTGACGGCTAAGTCGCTCAATCTCCTGCCGACAAATTGCGAATTCAGTAGGGTGATCTCGAGAAACTCCATGCCGGATCCCGCATGCGCCTCGATCCTGGGCTTCAGAATGACGAAGGCAAGGTAGAGAAGCAGGATGGGGCCGGCGACGCCGAACGGATATGACACCGAGTAGCCCACAGTCGGATCGTCGCCGAGCCGGGCTACGGCCGGCTGCAACGCCGCCGTGCTGGTTCCCGATCCCGCGAACAGCCCCAGCGCATGCCCCGGATCGATGCCCGCCGTCCTAACGAACAGCAGGCTGACGGCACCGGACAGCAACACCCCGGCCAGCGCCATCAGGTTTGCCTTCAGCCCAGCGGCGCTTGTCAATCCAAGAAAGAACTGCCTGCCGTATTGGATGCCGACGGCATAAAGGAAGAGCGACAGGCCGAGCGTTCCGACAATCGGCGCCGGCGCCGCCTTGGGTGCGAACCACCCCAATGCCAGGGCGACGAAGAGAACCGCGCCCACGCCAAGGGAAAATCCTTTGATGCTGAGTTCTCCCACGATGTAACCTACCGCGATCGTGAGAAACAGCGCCATCAACGGCTGTTGCTCGAGCATTGCCCGAATGAGTTCCATCACCCGTCCCTTCAGTAAACGACCAAACCGTGGCTGCGGAACCGGCTGCTTACCTCTGCATTCGGTGATCCGACATGATCCTGCCCGTATTCGATACCGATCCTGTGCCGTGTCCCGGTCCTGAGGCGACAGCGTGAGGCTACCTGTTCGGCCGGGCGTCCGGACCCGCTCCCGAGCACGCCCGATCGGCGATAGTTCTACGGTGGGCCGGAAATTTTTTTGGTAAACGGCACGTATGTGTACGGCATCTGCAAGTAGTTGAACACCGGGGTGTCCGCGTAAGGCCGAAGCAGCTTCGACAAATTCAGGCCGATGCCGACATAAAGATACTGCTTCCGGAGATCGACATCGGGTCGCTGGCTGTAGGCGTCGTAGTTTCGCGCTCGAAAGCCGATATGCAGTTCCAGGTACATCAGGTACGGATTCTAGATAAAGTCGAAGCCTTCGGTCTTGATCGCCATCAGGTAGCTGAGACGCTCGTAATCGGTGGTGACGTCCCAGTTTTAGTCGCCGCTTGTGAATGGGTTGTATTCGACCCGCAGGTCGATCTTGCGCGACAGTTCAGGAAAGGACCACAGCAGATAGCCGGCATCTACCCCCACAGTGTTGAACAGCATATCCTGGTATGAAAAGCCGTAGCGGTCGCTGAAGGCATCCCCTCCTCGATAAGGCCGGTCACTTCCAAGGAGGACAAGGCACCCAAACGGATTGCCTGATCCTTGTCGAAGTCCCAGCGTTCGTACTGTCCGGCGAACAGGTGGCTGAACAGATAGGCTGTATAAAGGTGCCCCAGCTTGTCGGCTCCGCCCTCTTTCGTTTCCCGATCGAACCAGCCTTCATCATGAAAGCTGGGACCGCCCGAGCCATAATCCCAGTTGGCAAAGCCCCACCCGAGCACAACCGCGCCGATCCCCAGGTTCAGGGCCACTGCCTTATCCTCCCTGGACCAGTCCGAAAACCACCCGGACCTGCTGTCAGCCGGAGCGCTGGATGGAGAACCGGTCTGCGCCAGCGCCCCGGTGGTGAACAGGCTCACCATTAAAGCGAACAGGAGACAATCCCGAAACCCGGTCATTCACAGTCCCCCCGCAGGGCTAGTCCTCCCTTCTTTCCATAACATCCGAACAGGTTGGCGAGTCTCGGCCGAAAATGCTGTGGGGCCTGGACACACGTCACCCGTCACATCAAACAGATTTACGACGGGAAAAGTGTGTCGGATGCGTACTGCCTCATGTCAAAGCACTTGCCGCGTTACTCGGCTTGCCACGCCATCTCCGGTATGAACTTGAACGGATAATGAGTATCCTTATAGTCTTTCGGTTCCTGCCGTTTGGGCAGTTTCACCTTTTCGGCCGGAGTTTCTTCGTAGGGGATATTGCTGAGCAGGTGACTGATGATGTTCAAACGTGCGCGTTTCTTATCGTCCGACCGCGCAACGAACCAGGGTGCCCACGGGGTATCGGACGCAACGAACATGTCATTGCGGGCACGGGAATAGTCATACCACCGGCTGTAGGATTTCAAGTCCATCGGCGACAGTTTCCAGATCTTCCGCCCGTCATTGATGCGGGCTTCCAGCCGCCTTGTCTGTTCCTCGGGGCTCACTTCAAGCCAATATTTCAGCAGGATCACGCCGGACTCGACGATGGCCTTCTCCACTGCCGGCACGGCGGCGAGGAATTTCTCAACCTGTTCATCCGTACAGAAGCCCATGACCCTTTCGACGCCGGCACGGTTGTACCAGCTTCGGTCGAATATCACCACTTCGCCAGCGGCCGGGAGGTATGGGATATAGCGCTGAATATACAACTGGGATTTCTCGCGCTCGGTTGGAGCCGCCAGGGCGACGACACGGAACACCCTCGGGCTTACACGCTCCGTGATGGCCTTGATCGTCCCACCCTTGCCGGCGCCATCGCGTCCTTCAAAAACAATGCAGATCTTTATGCCTTTGTGGACGACCCATTGCTGCAGCTTGACCAGCTCGACATGCAGCTTGGCAAGCTCGTCGTTATAGTTCCGCGTCTTCAGTTTGCCATACGGCTGCATGGGCTCCACGCTCCTGGTCGTCTTCCTGTTTTTCGCCATTTCAAGTGTCCTCCCTGTTGCGGTTGCGGCGGACCTGGACACCATCGCCGCGAGCGGCCGGCCAGGGCCTTCGAAGTTCAAGGGTCTCTACCCTTCTACTCAAGCACGCTGCGGATCGCCTGCGCCGCGGCGAAGCCGACCGCGCGCTCGCCAGCCTGGGCATCGTCGACCCGAACGACCACGCCGCGGCCGACCAGATCGATGCCGTTCGCCTTGAAGGCCTTGAGGATGCGTTGATAGGCTTCCCGCCGGATCACGAACTGCTCGCCGGGTTTGGTGACGTATTTGACGCCGATGATTACGGCATCGTCCTCGACGCGGCGCACCCCTTGCGATTTCAACGGCTCGATGAAGCTGGGCCCCATCTCGGGATCGGCTTCCAGTTCCCTGCCGATCCCCTTGATGACCCGCTTGACCAGATCCAGGTCGGTATCCGGCGCGACACGGAATTCCAGACGCATCAGCGACCAGTCACGGGTCAAATTGGTCAGCGCCTTGATCTGCCCGAACGGCAGGGTGTGGACCGCGCCACGGTGGTGACGCAGCTTGAGCGAGCGCAGCGAGATCCCCTCGACAGTGCCGCGCAGATTGCCGACCTCGACATAGTCGCCTATACGAAAGGCATCCTCCAGCAGGAAGAATACTCCGGACAGCACATCGGCGATGGTCGACTGGGCGCCCAATCCGACCGCGATGCCGACGACGCCGGCGCCCGCCAGCAGCGGGCCGATCGCAATTCCCATGGAGGACAGGACGATCATCGCGACGATGGCGATGAGCACGACCTGAAGGAATTTTCGGACCAGCGGCAGCAGGGTCGCCATGCGCTGCGCCGTCCGCGCATCTCCGACCTTGTTGGTCGCCATCATGCGATCGAAGGACCGGGCAAGCAGTTCCCACCCGACATAGCCGAGCAGCAGGATGATGCCGATGTCGAACAGCAGGCGCAGGACGATGCCGCCCAGCCCGATATGGGTGCTGGGATCGAAGCCCCAGATGAAGGCTGTCGCCACCACGGTCAGCACCATCAGGGCGGCCCATACCGCTCGCATCAATCGGAGAGCGGCCTTGCTGTCGGCCTGTTCATCCGATGTCCGATAGAACCGGATGATCGGCAACCGAAGCATCAACGCCAGCAACGGTACGGCCGCCGAGAGAAACAGGCTCAGCAGCAGCCGCAGCCCTGTCCCAGGTTCCTGCCTCAGGGTCGCGGCGGCGGCGCTCAGCCACAGACCGGCAAGATAGAGGGTTACCAGAGACAGTCCCAGGATGAGAGTCGGAGTTTCGCGGGTTCCCAGTCCGAGATGACTGTTGAGCGCATGGGCCATCGCAGGCCGCCTGCTCCATAGCCGATACAGCAGGTAGAGGAACGGTGCCGTGCTGATCGGAAGAACCAGAGCGATCAACGGATCATAGGCCGTCCCCAGTGCGCCAAGCAAATCCGCTAGTCCCAGCGTCGCTGCGGTGAGCGAGGCTGCGACGACTGCGGTTTGATAAATGGATCGGGCACCCTGGTCGCCGACGGGCAGCAGCCGCCTTTTCGGATGGTTCGGCGCGCACAGGAACCGGATGACCAGATCGGCGAGGAATACGGTAATCGTCGCCTCCAGCACCGCCACCAGGATCGCCGGAGCTGCGGGATGTGAGGGGCGCAGGATGGCGTAACCCAGCAGCAGACCCACTAGGAACGCGGTACCCCATACTGAATGAATACCGAGACTGCGAGCGGCCCGGTATAGGACCTTGTCGCCGTCATTCGGATCAGGGTCGGGCGGATCAGGGTCGGGCGGGTCAGGATCGGGCAGCAGCCGTCGAACAGTCAGCAGAGCCGCAGCCCCGACAGCGAACAGAAACAGGATCGATAGAACGAGCTTTGCCGGACCTACGGCGGCATCCTGCCCGTTGGGCCGGGCAAAGGCATCCGCAATAGCCGCAGGCACACGCGGAAAGGCGCCAGCCACGGCATCGATCCGGTGCGCAAGGGCCGCTGCTGGTGCGGTTTCCTCCGTGGGCCGCCGGGTTCCCTCACCCTCCGATCCAGTCAGCAGGCGCGGGCGCATTGCCTCGCGCAGCTCCGTCTCATCCATGACACCGAGCACGGCATCCGCCTGCTCCGGCGTCAGCCCACCGGGGAACGCTCGCAGCAGGATGTCGACCTGCTTGCCGGGCGTACCCGCCGCCGGCTGTGCCAGGACCGGCGGCGGCAAGTGCAGAAGCAGCGCAACAAGAACGGCCAGTGCTACAGCCGGGAGCCGGATCGGACGGTTCCCAGCCGACAAGTTCCTATCCGGCAAGTTCCTACCCGACAATATGATAGCCGCCATCGATATAGAGCGTGAGGCCGGTCAACTGCCTCGCGGCATCGCTGGCCAGAAATGCGGCGCATGGCCCGATGTCCTCGACGGTGACGAGATGGTGGGTCGGCGCCCGTTCCGCAGTGCGTGCGAGCAGCTCGTCGAACCGGTCGATGCCGGACGCCGCGCGCGTCGCCATGGCTCCTGGGGAGAGGGCGTGAACGCGAATGCCCTTGCCGCCCAGTTCCGCCGCCATGTAGCGGACCGAGCTTTCCAGAGCGGCCTTCACCGGTCCCATCATGTTGTAGTGTTCGACCACCTTTTCCGCACCGAAGAAAGTGACCGTCATCAGGCACCCTCCCCCGGTCATCAGGGGTTCGGCCAGCTTCGTCATGCGGATGAACGAGTGACAGGAAACGTCCATGGCGAGGGCGAATCCTTCCGCCGAGCAGTCGACGACGCGGGCATGCAGGTCCTCGCGGGGGGCGAAGGCGACGGAATGGAGCAGGAAATCGAGCCGGCCCCAGCGTTCGCGGATGGCGTCGATCACCGCCTCGAGTTCGCCCGGCTGCCTGAGATCGCATGGCATGGTCATGCCGGCACCAAGCTTTTCCGCCAGCGGCCGCACATAGGGCTCGGCTTTCTGGTTGAGGTAAGTGACGGCAAGTTCCGCACCCATGTCCCGGAACGCCGTAGCACAGCCGTAGGCGATGCTGTGCTCGTTGGCGATGCCCACGACGAGACCGCGCTTTCCCTGAAGAGAATAGATTGTCATGGAGTGCCTCCGTCGATTGGACGCCGTGAAGTGCAGGCAGGCTGCAACGATCCTCCAGGTGCCCGGATGCGGATGGCTGCCTGTATCGACGTCCGAGTGCAGCCATCCTGCGGGGGCTGATACCGGTAAACCGTCTAATCAGGGGAACAGGGGACGAGATAATCAGCTTTCCATCCCCATTCCCGCCTCAAGGATCACAGCCACCCGCTCAAGGCATCATCGGCAACTGCGAGGCGATCTGAAGGTCGACGATCTTCAGCAGGGGCATCTCGATCTGGTAGAACTGTGCTGCCCGCCTGTTGGTCAGCGCCTTCTGGAACTCCGGCAGGTACTGCTTCAGGAGACCGGTGCGCTGAATATCCAGATCGATGGCCTTGCTGGTCAGTTCGCCGGACTTGGCGTCGGTCATGTTTTTGTAATTGTCGGCGTAGTCGTTGATCAACGCCACCTTCTCGTCGCCAAGGCGCTTCAGCTCGGCTTCGTAGCGCTCGTAGACCGGCCAGAACTTATCGGCTTCGGCCTGTGTGAACGCCAATTTTTCCCCGATGATCTCCCGTGCGTCCTGACGCACATCCCGGCGCACGAGCTCGATATAATAGTCGGAGTTCTTTTTCTGGGCCTCGCTGCTGGGAGGTGCGGCACTCCCGGTGGACATCGTCAAACCACCCAGTAGCAAAACGGAGACGATGCTGGCGCTGATGAACGGATATGATGTTGCGCGGCTCACGGTTCCACCTCTCATGATAAGATACCGGCTTTCGAACATGCTCAGGCACTGGGAGCCGCAGGCAGGGCCGCAGCCACGCACCGAGGGCCGCAGGATGGAACCAGGCGTGGGGTGGCGAAAGTGTGATACGGTAACATTTGCCGGCCCGTTTCATGCGGAGCGACCGGAGGCATCGTTCCACTGATGCAGCTCAAGCAGAATTTCACGCTCGAGATCCAGGATAAGGGCGCGGCAGGCCTCCGCGCGCTCGAAAGCGGCCGGACTGTACACGGTTTCACACTGACGCAGAGCCTCGACCGCTGCTCCGTAATCTTCGCATAGTCCATGGAAAAACCGGTTGTCCGAACTGTACTGCTTGACAGCGTTCGCCAAGTCCGGAAACCGCTCGACGACGTACCGTGCCCCATCCGACATGGATGCTCCTGTCGGTTCTAGAGTGAGCCTGTCAGGACGTTGGGATAAGGGGTGACGTGCGGGCACGTATCCCAGGAATACCAGCACAGATACTGAAACGGACCGCCCGCTCCTGTAAAGGCTGCAACCGTAACTTGATACCGTAACATGCCAGGCTCACCGCATTTGCGTACGGAAAAATCGATAGGGACATTGTGGATTAAAGGCACATATCACTCCAGAAATGATGAAATTCGCATTCTGATTGTCGTCAAATGCAGATCGAAAAGTATTGTGCCATGATAGGTTCATTCAGAGACATTATCGACAGCAATCATGCTGTAAAAATCTCGCTTGCTCAAATGTTAATAACTAATAATCATTAGCGAAAAGAATATTATTCAATTATTTTGAATGTACAATAGAGAATTAGCGAAACAAAATATTTTTATATTTTGTGGGATGATGTGGAGAATATGTTAAATGATTATTCCACTGGACAATCCATGGATTTTGAATTTAAGGTCAACGCTTCGCATCAACGGACACACGGTTCATTGTCAGTTCATTCGACCGATGGTTTCATTTGTTTCTTTCAACACCCAAAGGTTGAGAACCAAAGCAGAACCAGACTTTCCAGGCACTAATGCAATTGCCCACAATCGCGTGCAGCCGAACCCTCCTTTTGCCGCGATCAATAGAAGGCAAGTCCTATGTCACACGATGCCGAACAGGAAATTTCTGCGCATCTCATCCATGACGCACTTCAGCACGTCATCAGCAGCCGGAATTTCGCGAATTCCGACAGAAAGAAATGTTTCCTGAAGTTCATCGTGCAGGAAACGCTTGCCGGGCGCTCAGACCGGATCAAGGCCTACACCATCGCGGTCGATATCTTTGGACGCAGCCCGAGTTTCGATCCGACGGCCGATCCGCTGGTCCGGATTGAAGCCGGTCGGATGCGCCGCTGTCTGGAGCACTACTATCTGACGGAAGGAGCCTCGGACAGGGTTCAGATCACTGTCCCGAAAGGCGGCTACGTGCCGCATTTCAGCCTGAGGACAGAAGCCAAGTCCTTGGTTGCCCCGGTTATGGCAGACGAACGGATGAATGCCGGACGAATGCCGGCAGTCATTCCAACCCCGGCGGTTTTTGATCAAGCCCCTGCCGCACTGGCGTCCTCAAGTCCTCTTCCGCACAAGCCGCTGCGGCTTGGGGGGCGCCTTCCAATTGTTCGCCTCCTCCTTGCGATCCTGCTGGCGGTCACTCTTATAGGGGCGGCCGTTCTGTTTCTTCTGCTGGAGCCCCAGGAAACGGAAAAGGGCCGGATAATTGCCGAGCGGGGACCAACCCTCATCGTCCTGCCTTTCGAAAATGACAGCGGCGACCCGGCGCAGACCATCTATGCCAGGGGCACCACCGAGGCTGTGATCGGCGCTCTGATCTTGTTCAAGAATATCTTCGTCCTCGGTGCCGACAGCAGCTTCCGCTTTCAAACGCAGAAGGTTCTGCGCGATGCGATTCCGGGGGTGCGCGTGGACTATGTGCTGAAGGGCAGCATCAACCGGATGGACAGCCGGATCGTGATCAACGTCGCGCTGCTGCGGGCGGAGGATCATCAGTATCTCTGGTCCGGCAGTTTCCGCCAGGAGTTCAATCCCGGCAACATGATCGATCTACAGCAGGATATCGCAATGCAGGTCGCCCGCATCGTGGTACAGCCGCATGGCGTCATCGACAAGGCGGAACTGCGAAGTAATGCTGGCCGCCCGCCGGACGCGCTGTCTTCCTACGAATGCATCCTGCAAACGCGAGAGTACTGGCGCCAGCCGAATGCGAAGCAGCACAAGCAGGTTCGAGCCTGCCTGGAACAGGCGATCCGGATGGATCCCAACTATGCGGATGCCTGGGCGGCACTTGCCTTCATTTACACGGATGAGATCCGGGTCGATTTCAACCCCAATGCCGAGCGTCCCGATCCGGCCGGCTCAGCTCTGGAATTAGCGCGACGCGCCGTAGCATTGGCGCCGGACAGTCCATTGCCGCTCCAAGCCGTCGCGATTGCCCACTGGCTGAGGCGTGAGCCGTACCTCAGCATTGCAGCGTACGAACACGCGCGGACCCTTAACCCGCACGACAGCGACATTCTTGCCGATCTCGGGAGGGCTTACAGCCTGACCGGTGACTGGGACAGAGGCATTCCCCTCATAAGGGAAGCCTTCGAACGCAACCCGGCTCAGCCAAGCTGGTACCGCATGTTCATCGCCATTTTTCATTACATGCATGGGCGATACCCCGAGGCTCTGGAGGAGGCCCGAAAAATTGGGACGCCGGATCTTGTCTACACCCATGTCATACTGGCGATGATCTACGGCCAGATCGGAAGCAAGGACGAAGCCAACTACGAGGTCAATGAAATTCTCCGGCTTTATCCGGATTTCGGCGAAAAAGCCATGTTCGAGTTCGAGCGGCGGAACATCGCCCCGGCTATCATTGTCGGGATGGTCGATGGGCTGAGGAAAGCCGGACTTGATGTCTCTTCCCATGAGGAAGCAGCCAACCAAAAAGACTGAACGCTCGTTTATCGGGTACCGTCTTCGGATTGGTGATACAGGTGCATGTTACCGTATCATGGCCGAAATTTATTGAATGTTACTTCCTGTCACAGCGCTGATCAGCGTTCAATAATCTTAAGGATCAATAAAATACTCCGGCTTGCGCACTCGCAAACTTGGACAAAGGGTTCTCATGGCTGCGTCATGAAATTCAAGGGAAGCTCAAGGAGATCAGCGAGAGTTTCGCCGCAATAGATGCGCTGCCACTCAGCATAGAACTCATGAATACCGGCTGCGAGGTTTCATCGAAAGGTGCCTTGGCGGCGTACCCTGCCGATCATCACGCACTTCATGATCCGTAGAGCGCTATCGACCACATTCCAAGGCCAGTGACCCGCTGAACCGCGATACTTCGTCGCCGATGGTTGCTACATGGGAGCATACGATGAAACACCGACAAAAATCTGTTCTGCTGGTGGTCATGGCTGCCATGACTGTCATGGCAGTCACATCTGTACGCGCGCAAAAGACGGCCGACCCTTCCGAAACCGATTTCCAAGTCACGAACACCGGCGAACTCGTACGGCTGTGTGAGGCGTCGCCGACCGATGCTACCGGGATCGCCGCGCTGCACTTCTGCCACGGTTTTGCGGTCGGAGCTTACCAATACCATCAGATCGCTGCGGCAGCCGAAGCGAAACCGCCGCTGTTCTGCGAGCCGAGGCCGAAGCCGATGCGCAACGAGGCTATCGCAGGCTTCGTCGCCTGGGCGAAGCAGAACCCAGGTGCCATGAACACGCTGCCGGTCGAAGGGATCTTCCGCTATCTGGCTCAACATTATCCATGTAGCCGCTGACTGCTGCGTTCCAGGTAGTGAAACCAGTGGAGATTGACATGTGTCTTCAAAGGACGTTCAAGCGGTTGATCGGCGTCACGGCCCTGGTACTCTCCCTCACCGCTTGCAGTGACATGTCGGCGACACAGCAGCGAGCGCTGACCGGTACGACCGGGGGTGCTGCCGGTGGGGCGCTGATCGGGGCCATTGCCGGCAACGCCGGCATGGGGGCGGCCATCGGCGCGGGCGCCGGTCTGGCCGGCGGTATGCTTTACGACTATCACAAGAAGGGCGAAGCGGCTGCCTACCAGCGCGGCGTGCAGGAGGGACAGCGATGACGGTTGCCCGGTGGCTGTCATGGTCCGCGCTCCTCCTCTTCCTGACGGTTGGACCTGCGGCGGGCGCTCAGGAACAGGCCTCCCAGGAACAAGCGTCCCAGGAGCAGCCGACTGATCAGTACTTGTCGGATGACGACCAGCCGGCCGAAGATGCGCCGATGGACGTCGAGGCGCTGGCCGCCCTGCATCTCATGGCCGATAAACTCGCCCAAGCCCAGGGGTTCAGCGTGACCATCCGGGCTGGCTTCGACGTCGTGCAGGACACGGGTCAGAAAATCACGTTCGGCGAGCGACGCCAGGTCACGCTGAGCCGTCCCGACCGGCTGCGGATCGAGGCGGAGGAGAGCGACGGGAAGAAAACTCTGGTAACCTATGACGGCCACGCGATCACCGTGTTCGATCGCGAAGACAATGTCTATGGGCAGGTCGAGAAGGCAGGCAGCGTCGACGACGTGATCCGCTACGTGGTTCAGGATCTGGACATCCGGCTGCCGCTGGCGCTGCTGCTGGTCACCACGCTGCCGGAGGAACTTGATCAGCGGCTTGAGGCGATCGATTATGTCGAGCGGGATATGCTCACCACGGTGCCGACCGATCACTTGGCGGGTCGGGGCGCCGATGTGGACTTCGAAGTCTGGCTGGATACCGGCAATACACACCTGCCTCAACGACTGTCGATCACCTACAAAAACGAAGAGGGCGCGCCGCAGTATCGGGCCGAGTTTTCTGACTGGAAACTGAACCCTGACCTCTCGCAAGTCGATCTCGCCTTCATCCCACCGGATGGGGCCCAGCGCATCCCATTCCTGGTCAGGGTCCGCCGGCAACCCGAAGATCAGCCTCCTATAACCGGCGAAGCGCCCGCCAATCAAGCGCCACCCAATGCCGCCTCGTCCGAGTCCGGCAGCCTGGAAGGAGCGTCGAAATGATATCCCGTCCAGCAAGAACCGCCATCGCTATTGCCTCGTCGCTTTTCCTGACCGCCGCAATGGTGGCTGACGCAGCCGCGCGTGGAGGACGCGGCGGTGGCGGTGGCGGGCGCGGCGGCGGGGCCGGTTTTTCCCGATCGGGTGCAGCTTCCAGCGGCAGCTTCTCAGGGCAGAGATCCGCCTCGGGAGGCGGAGCCGCCGCTCGGCAGGCCGGAGCCACCCAGCGGTCGGGTCAGCGCGCCCAGACGCAGCAGACCGCGTCGCGCCAGGCAGGGGCGACCGAGCGTTCGGGCCAGCGAGCCGAGACTCAGCAGACCCGCACCCAGGCGCGCGCCGATACGCGCACATCCGGTCAAGCGGAGCGGACCGAGCGGCAGGGGCAGAGACAGCAGGGCCAGACCGAGCGTACCGATGCCCGCCAGCAGGGCCAGACCGAGCGGACCGACGCCCGCCAGCAAGGCCAAACCGAGCGCACCGAAGCTCGCAGCAATGCGGCGCAGAACATCAGCGACGACTGGGATCATCATCATGACCACTACGATGATGACGATGATTGGGGATGGGCAGTCGCCGGAGTGGCGGTCGGCGCGACGGTGGGCTACATGGCGGGTGCCGCATCGAGCCCGACCTATGTAACAGTCCTTCCCTGCTCGCCACACGTCGTAGCAGCCGGTGGGGTAAGCTATTACGGTTGCGGCGGCACCTGGTACAACCAGGCTTACGTGAACGGAAGCGTCACGTATGTCACCGTCGGGGCGCCTCCCGGATATTAGGAACGGCGGGTCATTATGCTTCCGGCAAAGGTACCCCCAGGATGGCGCGGCTAGATCTCCGACTTAAGGGCATGATTCTGCTGGCCATGATCTTCCTGGCCTGCGGCTGTGCCGGACCGATCAGCGTCGAGCGCCTGGACCACGCGACGCTGCATCAGGAACTCACCCGCAACGTCCTGTCGGCGCGCACGCTCAGCGATCAGACCCGGAACGTGCTGCGGCAGTGGGATCTGGAGGCTCTTTTCTACGAGCGGCCGGAATACGCTATCTCTGAACTCCATGCGGCGTTCGCCGAGGGGCGAGGCCAGGCCAACGAGCTCTTTGCCCTTGCGGAGATGTCGTTCGTCCAGGCGGCAGAACATGATAATCGCCCTTACTACCTGGCATCCGCCCTCTACGCCTACGCCTTTCTGTTTCCAGGATCCGCGGGCCAGCCGCCTGACCCCTATGATCCACGGCTCCGGCTCGCGAGCGACCTGTACAATCGCGGCTTGACCTCGGGACTGGCTACTGATGAAGGGACCGAGATCACCATCCGGTCGGCGATCTACCAGCTGCCGTTAGGCCAGCTCGACATCTCTTTCGATCCACGTGATCTCGCGTGGGGCGGACGCCAGTTGACCGGCTTCTTCCCGGTCGCCGAGCTGGAAATCCACGGCCTGAACAACCGCTATCGCCAGTCCGGAATCGGCGCGCCCCTGGCAGCAGGTACGGCCCAGGCATATCTGACGACAGGTTTCCAGGTTGCTCCGCGCGTCAAGACGCCGGTAACCGCCCTGCTGCGCGTTGATGATCCCTGGCGTCAGCTTGGCAGCGGCACGGTTCACGGGCAGCTTGAGCTCTATGCTGCTTCCGATGCTGGATCGGTTCTGATCGATCACCGGCAGGTTCCGCTGGAGATCGAATATACCGCCTCGCTCGCCTACATGCTGAGTGGAGTCCCGGCCTGGGAATTAGAATATGTCGGCTTTCTGAGAGGCAACCTGCTCGACAGGAACGTGCCGTCACGGCTGGTCGCACTGGAGCCTTATCGATCCGGGCGCATTCCTGTCGTATTTGTTCATGGGACGGCGTCAAGTCCCGTGCGCTGGGCCGAGATGCTGAACGACCTGAGGAGCGGCCCGCGCATCCGTGACTATTATCAGTTCTGGTTCTTCGCGTACGAAACGGGCAATCCGGTCCCTTATTCCGCGTTGCTGCTGCGTGAAGCGCTTCAGAACGCAATTGCCGCTTTGGACCCGGACGGAACCGATCCATCGCTGCATGAAATGGTCGTCATCGGCCACAGCCAGGGCGGCCTGCTGGCCAAGATGGCGGCGATCGATACCGGCGACAGGTTCTGGAACGCGGCATTCAAGAAGCCGCCCGAGGAACTGGATGTCAGCCCGGAGAGCCGCGAGATGCTGAAAAGCGCCCTGTTCATCAAGCCGTTTCCATCAGTCAAGCGCCTCATCTTCATCGCCACCCCTCACGGCGGCAGCTATGTCGCCGGTGACCGGATCAGCCATTACATCGCAAGCCTGGTACGGTTGCCCGGCAACATCCTGAAAGCGACTTCGGAAGTAGGCACGCTGGGTATCGAGACATCGGTCTTGGCAGGGCAGGCAGGGTTCGGCAGTATTTACGGCATGACACCCGGCAGTCTGCTGGTCCAGATGCTGGCGCGCACCCCTATCGCCCAAGGGGTCAAAGCGCATTCTATCATTGCCGTGCGCGGCGACGGCCCGGTTGAGACCGGGGATGATGGCGTTGTCGATTACAGGAGTGCCCATATTGAGGGCGCTGAGTCCGAGTATGTCGTTCGCTCCGGCCATTCGACTCAGTCCGATCCTCACACGATCGAAGAGGTCCGGCGAATTCTACTCCTCCACTTGGCGGAGTCCTGCGTCAGGAGCGGGATCTGCGGGGCGATGCCCAATCGTCTTGCACTCGTGGCGGGCAAGCCGCGATGAGCCCCGGCCTGCGGCTCACAGCTGTTCATCTGGCTCTTTTCCTGACCGGCATGCTGGTGTCCCGTACCCCGATAATGGCGGACGAGCAACGTTGGCTGCCCGTATCGCAGGTCATGTCCGAGCTGTCCGCTAATCCTGACTTCGTGGAGGCATTGTACAGGCGCCTGGGCCATGACCCGAAAGCGGGGGGCATCCTCGGACCGGAAGAGATCAAGCGGCTGCGCGAACTGATCCTCGGCAAGAACTTCGAGGCACTGGACCTTTTCCCAGGGATGACTGTAACGGGAATGGGGCGAGCCGTTCAGCTCGCAGCGGCGGCCATGGACGCTTCCGGAAATAAGGCAGATCCGCAGCCGGAGAGAACCGAGGGAGCGAACCTCGAAGAGGAACTGGGATTGCCCGCAACAGGCGATCCCCCGGCACCGGACGCCTATCTGCGGCCCCTGGGTTTCGGATTACAGGCCGGCGACCGGATCGACCCCGTGCTCGCCAACGAATATGCCAGCAGCCAGCGGCTTGCCGATGTGCTGAATCGCCTCTCGTTGAATTCGCCGGGCGGCGGAAAACGATACCGGGTCGCGACAGGCGGACAGTCAGTGGATGCGGCGGATGCCCTGATGGAAGCCCTGATGACGTCCGGACATGACCTGGAAGTCAAGGACTCCCGGTATTTCGCCAATTTCGGTGACCTGATATATCGCGGCCGCGACGTCCTCACCCCGTTCTGGATCGATACCGGGATTCCGGTCCCTGGAACGGATCGGACCCTGCTGGTCCCGGTCAGCCATTCGCAGCACGAGTTCATCATCCGCGGCCCCGTGGTCGACGCCGATCTGTCCTTCTACTTCGGGATCGACGGAGAAGCCGTGTTCCGCCCGAGCGTGACCCGGGATCAAGCCTGGGTCATGGGCAGGGTCGCGCATCGCTACCGGGGAACCGAAGCCGTGGAGGTGACACGCCTGGCCGGCAGTATCGTGCGCACATACACCGCGATCAAGCAACGACATCGGGAACTTCCGTTCGGCGGTTATTATTCGCTGGGCGTGTGCAACGACGTCAACGCCATGATCGAGATGAAGATGCACGGCGGGACATCCCTGTTCCCCTTGACGCTCGACCCCCGGTTCTTCTCAGGTGGCGGCGAAGTCGATCAGCTCGCCCGGAGCCTGCCGCTGGACAACGGGCGGGATAGCGAGCCGGATCCACGGCGCATCCTAGGCTCGATCCCGGTCGCCAACCTTACCATGCTTCCCCTGCCCTCCCTACGGGACGACCTGGAGACGGTAAGTGCCGCGTGGCGGAGCGGTACTCTCCCGCTGACCGGTTCGGATTACACTCTGATCTGGGCTGTTGCATTGATCGCGGCGCTTCCGGCCATTCTGTGGCTTGTCCGAAGGCAACAAAGGCTGATCCAGAGCAGAAACATCGGATAAAAAATAAATTCAACGGACGCAATCAATATCGGGCACAGCAGAAAACTATATGCTCAATTGGCGGCCCAAGTCCCTCACGCGAAGTCGCAATCAATCTTCAATGCCAGTATATAAATCCCTGCCGTGACCCCAGTATTACAGTTGCAGCGTCAAGGACTCCTCCCGGCGTTGTCACGGGAACTTGTCTGACTTGCAAAGACCCCGAGGTTTTGGCAACTCTCACGCAGCAGCGGCCGCAGCATTCCAATCGGCCATGGCCTGGGCCCGGCACCGTCAACTTGACGGCTTGGTGTTGCCGGTTTGGTGGTTGGTAGGTACGAAGGGGGCATGCCGACACCACCCTGCATCCCTAGCTATGCCGGCTATCGGTTCCCCGCCGAAGTGATCAGCTACGCAGTTTACCTCTACTTTCGTTTTCCGTTGAGCCTTCGGATGGTGGAGGAGATGCTGGCGGTGCGCGGGATCGAGGTCAGCCATGAAACCGTGCGCAAATGGGGTCTGAAGTTCGGCCGGGAGATCGCCAACGGGATCCGCCGACGCCGGCTACAGGGCGGCGACAGGTGGCACTTGGATGAGATGGTCGTGACGATCGCGGGCAAGAAGCACTACCTGTGGCGCGCAGTCGATCAGGACGGCTTCGTGCTCGATGCCCTGGTCCAGAGCCGACGCGACAAGAAGGCGGCCAAGCGCCTACTGCGCAAGCTCCTGAAGAAGCAAGGCCGGGCGCCACGCGTCATGGTGACCGATAAACTGCGCAGCTACAGCGCGGCGAAACGGGAGATCATGCCTGGGGTCGAACACCGCCAGCACAAGGGCCTCAACAACCGGGCCGAGAACTCCCATCAGCCAACGCGACGACGCGAACGACAGATG
>NZ_AVFL01000045.1 GCF_000576635.1 Skermanella stibiiresistens SB22 | reverse complement strand
CATGGCGAGGTCGGGCCGGAAGGCGTCCGGCCGCGCCGCCGCCAGCTCGCGCACCACCTCAGTGATCCGATGCAGGATCAGCATCGCCCGCTCACCCAGCAGCAGCGTATACCTTGGCATTTGGTCGCTGATCGTCATCAGCCGTTCGAGGTCGCCAGTGCCGGCGACGAGATGATCGAGCCAATGGAGAGCCGGATTGCCTTCGCCCAGCCAAGCCTGCGGCAGCCGCGCCTCTGGACGGCGCAGAGACGGGGTACTGGTGACCAGCTCCGCCGCTGGGCGGGCGAAGTCTTGAATGGTAAGGACGAGTTGCTGCGCCGTCCGTGCCGGGGCGCGCTCTCGGCAGCGGTCGATCAGCGCCATTTGATCTAGATCTGGATTGGTCGTGAGCACGAGCAGGCCGAAGGTCTCGCCGATGATGTCCGGCTGGAGGCCGTTGTAGCGCAAGCTTCCATGCTCTCCTTGGGCTGGTAGTGCGTTTACGAGAGCTTCGGCGAGCGGATCGCGCTCAATGCCGCGTTCATAAGGCAGGACTGCGCGTTCTTCGTCGATCAGCGCCCGAAGCTCCGAACGCTCGACGCCCCGACAAAGTGTGATGCAGGCGACCAAATGAAGGAGCAGCTTCTCGTTGATGCCCCGGTCGCTTGCGAGTCTCGTCAACCGGTCGCGTTCCCAACATGCTAGCTCGATCGCGAGATCGAGGCGGCCGAGGCTTAAAAGGGTTGCGAGCCCGTGTTTGGCGGCGACGAGGCCCGCCATCAAGAGGTGGAGCGGCTCGGCGGCGAGCAGGGGATCGGTAAGCCGATGATCGAACTGCGGATCCGCGCCTGCCGCTGGCGGAACCATGACAGGCTTACCATTGAGTCGGCACCAGGCGTTCATGACGCCGCCGAGCAGCGCCCGTCGTTGCTCGATCGCGCTGATCGGTGGCAAAGACATGGGCTCGGAGGGCTCCAGGAGATCATAGAGGCTATCGTCGCTGCCATGGAGGCGCGACAACTCCTCCCACCATCCCTCACCTGGGGTCGCATGCCGTTCGAGCAGGAGCAGCCGAAGGCGCGGTCGAGCTGGGTCCGCGCGCCGGGCAAGGCTCTGGAGCCAAGCGTTGAGCGCGCGAGCGCGGCGGGCGGCGTAATCGACCACGACCAGAATCGGCGTATGCTGGGGCCACATGGCCGTGCGCTGCGCCTCGACGAATGCCTGAAGATCGCCGCTGTCGAGAAAGCCCGCCCGCCAACCGTGTTCGGCCGCCACATCGCAAAGCTCGATGGCGAGCCGGGTCTTACCGCTGCCGGCTCGGCCGATGATGCCGCGCGCCAAGACAGGTCGGGGATCATCCACCCAAGCGGTCAGCGAAGCCATCTCGCTTTCGCGACCGAGGATTTTCAGGAGCCGGGTTTCCGGTCGGAGCAGGTCAAGATCGGAGCGTGGCTCGCGCTTGAGGGAGTGTTTCGCTTGGAGAAAAAGGACGATACCACCGCAGCTGATGGTGACGCTGTTCCCGTCGCCCGTGATCTGGACGGCGTTGTTGCCGCTGCCGTCTTGGCTGATGGTCTGCATGGGCGGTCCAATCTCCTCACCACAGCCAACGTGTTCCGGCAAGTACGAATGGTCAGCGTAGGCCCTGGAATCGATCACTTACCAGAAGATGAAAAGCTATAATGCTGATGAGTAGTGCGATCCAGCGCCTAACAATAAGCCGTGCGGAAAATAGCTATTGCACTGTGAAGAGCCGGTAGGTGTCTTAAAAGCGGATGTTGTCCAATGAACTGCTGTAAGATGGCGATCTTCAGAAATTTCGGATGATCCACACGCCAGTACGCAGGGTCAAAAATCGAAGGCGGTGGATTGCTCATGAATATGTGCACTTATACGTTGGCTGCGCCAACGTGTGCCCCCGCGTCCAGACCAGCGCCGCCTCCACAGAGGGACGGCTTCGCCGTTAAGAGCTACTAGAGTTTATTGGCATTCGCCAGCAGGTTGTGGGATAAGGCGGTACTGATTTTCCTTAGGACACTAACTTAGAGCACCTATCATAACCTCATTCAGCAAGAGCTAAACCATTGATATCGCTGTGTTGAAGAAGGTTTTGACAGCCGCTCTAGTCTAAACGGTTCGGGAGTCAAATGGAGCTACACCCTTTGCAATTGTTTGTCTTAGAGGAAGATCCTATAATTAAAGATGGTCAAGCATAGAAAGGTTTAACGATGTTGAAAGTCATTACTGATATCGTGCCATTTATGGAGCCTTACCCTACTTGGATAAAAGGTGTAGTTGCGTTCTGGATGGCATTGACAGCAGCGTGCATAATCCTTTTGGTGTTTGGCCGCTTATCTCCTATCCCGAACCAGCCAACAGCAAAAAACATGCCAGGATCATCATCAGCAGAACAAAAAGGTTCTTCTTCTGAGATGCAAAATTCAAATAATAGCGATGAAGTCTGGCTGATAATAAGGGGGATAGAGCTTTATGGAACTCATGAGTCGGATGCAGAAGTTCAGGTTACAGCGACAATAAATGAAAATAAATTTTTGTACCCAAGTCGAGCTGGTGTTAATTGGCTTCGTGTAGGGCCTGAGATGGCGGAACAGTCTTTTTCACTTCCAAGATCAAGTAGATATGAAGTAACATTTTCAATGTTAATGAAAAATGTGAATGTTTATCAACGAGAAATATATCCTAAAACTTTAGAACGTATCCAAGAAAGCCAATCTGAAAAAACCTCTGACTATATAAACGCTCTCACGAATAAGTTTTTAAGTGTTAAGGTGGACTATGTAGATATTTCTAAAATCCCATATGAAGGACGTTTTATCCTTTATAAACTCATGGAAGGCACGCCAGACATTCGCGGAGCATATCCTTCAGCTGAAATCCGCTATATCATAAAAAAATCTCCTAATTAAATTGTATAAATTATGGGATAATTTTTTATTTCCTTAGCCACAGCCGTGCTCTTGCGCCTCCTCCACTTTACGAGTCTGCGCCAAACCGCTCGCCCGAAGCCGCCGTTTGTGTAACATAAAGGACGTTATGTTGCACGAATGCGGCATGAGGGGTTGGAACGTGCTGAGACTCGTAGAAGCTATTCCTGATGTGGATCATCTGCTCGCTCTCGAACCTGAGGAGCTTGGGGCGAAGATCCTTTTCCTGTTGCGCACGTCTCAGACCAGTAAGAAGTTTCATCTCGGAAGCATCATAGGTCAACTCTGGGGCAGCCTATCGTAAAAAGGCTCCTATCCGCGCTCGCACCAGGAGGAGGTGGATCTTGCCTTGATCGAAGCGTGGGCCTGGCTTGAGGCGCAAGGACTGCTGGTCCCCGCAGAAGATATAAGCAACTCCAGGGGGTGGCGGCAGCTCAGCCGTCGCGCGAAAAAGTTTGAGGATGAAACTGACTTCGCTAAATACGCTGTCGCTCGCACTCTTCCAAAGGAGGCGTTGCATCCAAGAATTGCGAAAAAAGTCTGGATGGCATTCATGCGAGGTGAATTCGATGTAGCTGTCTTCCAGGCAATGAAGGCGGTCGAGGTTGCGGTAAGGGCAGCAACGAACATTCCTGAGCTTGGTGTCAAGTTGATGCGGTCGGCCTTTAAGCCGGATAACGGCCCATTGACTGATATGACAGTGGAGCCAGGCGAGCGTAGTGCTCGTATGGAGCTTTTCGCCGGAGCTATAGGCTCCTACAAAAACCCTCACTCCCACCGAGATGTGACGCTTGATAATCCCGCCGAGGCTTTGGAGGTTATTCTGCTTGCCAATCATTTAATGCGAATCGTTGAAAGCCGTTGCCAAACAATGTCGTCATGATTGAGTTGCGCCTTCACCGGACGGGAACGGCGTCGTCGGTGGAGTGTGGAAGAGAAGAGGCGTCCCAAGGGGGCGGAGCGTGTGCGCCAGGAGCGACCCTCTCCTATGTCGCACGTCGCCACGAGTTCGCCGATGGCTTCCTGTATACATGGTGTAAGTAGCTTTTGGGCGATGTAGGCGATAAGTGGGAAGCATCGGGCAAGCCGCTTTTGAATTCAGTATCCCTTGCCCGCTCCAGGGTGGCGGAAGTCAGCGCGAGAAGGGCCATGGTCATGTTGCCCGACGGAGTGCGCCTGGAGGTCGGCGCCTCAACCCCTGATCAACTGCAATTCTGTCCGTTTACCCGGAACATAAAAGCAACATCAACAGCGCGTTTTGCGGCGTTCTTGCGGCGAGTAATAAAAGTAACCTGCTGCAAACCTTGTTAAAACAAGGGCTTACGAATACGCCACGTCAACGGGTTTGTGTGCCGGAACAAAACAAAAAACCCCTGCCAAGTGTCTGACTTGACAGGGGTTTTCGATGGTAGCGGAGGAGGGATTTGAACCCCCGACACAAGGATTATGATTCCTCTGCTCTGACCAACTGAGCTACTCCGCCGCAGGCCCGGTTTGTCGCCGGGAGGCCGGTGATATAGTTCGGCGGGACGGGGCCTGTCAAGCGCTTCTCGGCGATTTTGAGGCCAGCGATTTTACGGGAAACCGGAGTGGATGATAAAGGAATAATTTCTTAATGGCCGCGTGTTAAGCTCGTGGGCCGCGATGCGGGGATCTTCGAAAATCGAATCACCAAAAAGGCGCGCCGAGGGGGTCCATGATGACGGATGATGACATTTTCGCACGGGGTGGGGGGTGTCATCATCCCCCCTTCGGACCTCGTCAGGCCGTCTCAGGCCGCCGCCAAGCCGCTTTCGGCGCGGGCGATCCAGCCGCCGCCCAGCACCCGGTCGCCCTGGTAGAACACGCAAGCCTGCCCCGGCGCGACGCCGAACTGGGGTTCGTCCAGGATGACCTCGACACCGCCACCCCCGGCATCGCCCGTTCCCGCCGGCACGACCGTCGCCGCCACCGCCGGCTGGGCCGAGCGCAGCTTGACCTCGACCTTGATGCCGTCCAACGTTCCGTCTGTCATCCCATCCGCCGCCCCATCCAGCGCCGCGCCCAGCCAGTTGACCTCGCGGACCACGACGCGGTCGCGGGCCAGCGCCGCGCGGGGGCCGACCACCACGCGCTGGCGCGCCGGGTCAAGGCGGACGACATAGAGCGGGTCGCCCTGGTCGCCCTTCTGGCCGCCGATGCCCAGGCCCTTCCGCTGGCCAATCGTGTAATGGATGATCCCCTCGTGCCTGCCCATGACGCGGCCGTCCACATGCACGATGTCGCCCGGCTCGATGGCGCCGGGGCGCAGCTTCTCGACCACCTCGGCATAGGAGCCGGTCGGGACGAAGCAGATGTCCTGGCTGTCCGGCTTGTCGGCCACCACCAGCCCGAACCGCTCGGCCAAGGCGCGGGTTTCCGACTTTTGCATGCCGCCCAGCGGAAAGCGCAGGTAATCCAACTGATCTTGGGTCGTGGCGAACAGGAAATAGCTCTGGTCGCGCGCCGGGTCGATCGCGCGGTGCAGTTCGGCGCCCCGGTCGCCCATCACCCGGCGCACGTAATGCCCGGTCGCCAGGGCCTCGGCGCCCAGGTCGCGGGCGGTCTCCAGCAGGTCGCGGAACTTGACGCGCTGGTTGCAGCGTATGCACGGGATCGGGGTCTCGCCGCGCAGATAGCTGTCGGCGAAATCGTCCATCACGCCCTGCGAGAAGCGGTTCTCGTAATCCAGCACATAGTGCGGGATGCCGATGCGGTCGGCGACTTGGCGCGCGTCGTAGATGTCTTGGCCGGCGCAGCAGGCTCCCTTGCGGCCAACGGCCATGCCGTGGTCGTACAGCTGCAGCGTGATGCCGACCACGTCGTAACCCTCCTCGCGGAGGAGGGCGGCCGTGACAGAGCTGTCGACGCCACCGGACATGGCGACGACCACGCGGGTGTCGGCGGGCTTCTTGGCGATGCCCAACGAATTCAGGTGCGGGTTCAGGGTCGGGTTCATGGGCCGCAATATAGGGAAAACGAGACCCCGCGCCAACCACGCCGGCGGCATGCCTGCCAGCGTCGCGGCGCCGGTTGAGACCGTCCCACAACCGCGCCGTGACTAACCCCAAGGAAACGTGGAATAAACATCCGGGCGCTTGGTTAGTCCCGACAGGTAAAAAGCGTCCCGCGTCGGGATGGCTAGGGCACCTTTTGGGCTCTCCCGGTATTCAATCACGATGACTACAATCCGGGACTGCCCAAACTGGAGCGATTATTTAGGGCGAATGCCATTAAAATTGCACCATGGACTTAACTACGGCCTCTAGCGACATCACGGATTAAGCGGACCATGGCAAGTACCGACGCCCTGCATCGTTCCAACCCACCGTCGGCCGGCCGCGCGCTGGACGGACAACACGCCGGCGCGACGACCTCCCAGGCCGCGCGTGACCGGCAGGTGCCCCTGTGCGTCGACATGGACGGCACCCTGCTCAACACCGACAGCCTGATCGAATGCGTGTTCGCCTTGATCAAGGACTGGCGCGCGATGTTCGCCCTGTTCGGCTGGCTGTTGAAGGGTAAGGCGCACCTCAAGCAGCAATTGGCGCTCCACGCCCGGCTCGATCCCGCCTTGCTGCCCTACAACACCGGCCTGCTGACGTGGCTCCACGAGCAGAAGCGGCTGGGCCGACGGCTGATCCTGGCGACCGCAGCCGATCACGTCTTCGCCGACGCGGTCGCCCGTCACCTCAAGATCTTCGACGAGGTGATCGCCTCCGACGGGCTCGACAACCTGCGCGGCAAGGCCAAGGCGGATGCGATCCACCGGCACCTGGGCGGCCAGCCCTACGCCTATGCCGGCAACGACTTCTCCGATCTGGAGATCTGGCGCCACGCCGAGGCGGCGGTCCTGGTCAACGCGCCGAAAAGCGTCTGCAAGTCGGCGGCGGCGGTCACCCAGATCGAGACGCGGGTGGACGACCGCGCGCCCTGGACCCGCACCCTGCTGAAGGCGCTGCGGCCGCACCAGTGGATCAAGAACATCCTGGTCTTCGTGCCGATCGTCACCGCCAGCGCCTTGTTCGACCTGTCGGCCTGGGGCGACGCGCTGCTGATGTTCCTGGCGTTCTGCTGCACCGCCTCGGCCATCTACATCATCAACGACCTGACCGATCTGGCGGCCGACCGCCAGCATCACCGCAAGCGGAACCGGCCCTTCGCCAGCGGCGCCCTGCCGCTCCACCACGGTCCCATCGTGGCGCCGGTGCTGCTCCTGGTTGGCGGTGGGCTGGCGGCACTGGCGGGAGCCTTCACCGTCGTCGTCGCCTACGCCGTCTGCTCGATCCTCTACTCGTTCAAGCTGAAGAGCCTCGCGCTGGTCGATGTCTTCATGCTGGCGACCCTCTACACCATCCGCCTGTTCGGCGGCGGCGAGGCGTCGGGCTATCCGGTCTCGCTCTGGCTGCTGGGCTTCTCCAGCTTCGTCTTCCTCAGCCTCGCCATCGTCAAGCGGGTGGCGGAACTGATGGCGCTCCCGCCGGGGAACGAGGGCAAGCCGGCCGGCCGCGGCTATCGCGCCGAGGACCTCAGCATCATGCGGCTGATGGGCGTCGCGTCGACCTTCACTTCGTGCCTTGTGCTCGCCCTCTACGTCCAGTCGGATCTGGCCCTCGGGCTCAACACCTTGGACGTGCTCTATTGGGCGATCGTGCCCTTGATGCTGTTCTGGCAGTGCCGCATCTGGCTGGCCACGACGCGCGGGGAAATGCATGACGACCCGATCGTCTTCGCCGCCCGTGACCCGATATCCTGGGTGGTTTGTGGCACCGTCTTCGCCATCGTCGCCATCGCCCATCTGCCGGTGTGATCATCCTGTCCGATCACACGCCATTCCCCGGCGGCATCATGCCTGCCGGCCATCAGTCCCAAGACCGTTCAGAGGTACCGTGACCGCTCATCAGACCTCGCCCAAGACAACAGGATCGCCAACCGGTCCCGCCGCCTCGCCACGCTCCCTGATGCGGCGGGCGGAATACGCCGCCGTCATCACCGCCGTGGTCTTCGTGGCGGCCATGTCGGCGGCGGGGATCTGGTTCGGCCTCGACGAGGTCTGGCACCGCATGGCGGAGCTCAGCCCCGTCGTGCTGGTCGGGCTGCTGGCGCTCTCGGCTGGCAACTACGTGATGCGGGCGTGGCGCTGGCACCTCTACGGCCGGCATCTCGACATCGAGGTGCCGGCCGGCCGCACGGCGCTCTACTACGTCGCCGGCTTCGCCATGACCACGACACCGGGCAAGCTGGGCGAGGCGCTTCGGCTCTGGCTGCTGGAGCGCTGCCACGGCTATCGGTACGAGCGCACCGCGCCGCTGCTGATCGGCGACCGCATGGGCGACGCGGTCGCGATCACCCTGCTGTGCCTGACGGGGCTGTCGTCGTTCGGCGCCGCCTATGGCACCGGGACGTTGGTGGCGGCTGGCGCGCTGGTGGTGGCCCTGCTGATGCTGCTGCGGCCGACCGTGCCGCTCCGCGTCGTGCTGCTGGCCTATGGCCTGATCGGGCGCTGGCCGCGCCTGTTCGGCGCCACCCGCGGCGTGGTGCGCAAGACCTCGCGGCTGCTCGATCCCCGCGTCTTCGCCCTGACGACGGCGATGGGCGTGATCGGCTGGCTGTGCGAGTGCTACGCCCTGCACTGGCTGCTGATCGATCTGGGCGCCCAGATCACCCTCCAGCAGTCAATCTTCGTGTTCGCCTTCGCCATGCTGGTGGGCGCCATCTCCATGCTGCCGGGAGGGCTCGGCAGCACGGAGGCGACCATGTTCGCCCTGCTGACCCTGCTCGACGTTCCGGCCGACACGGCGCTGGCGGCGACCGTCATCATCCGGCTGACCACCCTGTGGTTCGCCGTCGGTCTCGGGTTCGTGGCGCTGCCCGCGGCGTTCAAGCTGGCCCGCCAGCCGTCGGAAAACCGGCTGACAGCGGCCGGCTGACCGCCGCCGGCTGCCCGTGGAAGTGATCAGGTGAGTTCCAGCAGGTGGATTTGAACTAGCATGACTTGGAAGAAGATGACCCTGACCGGCTGGGGCCGCACCCGCCGGGCCGAAGTCGACGCCTGCCGGCCGGAACGCGGCCAGACCGCGATCGGCTTGCTCAAGGGCCGGTATGACCGAGGCATCCTGGCCCATGGGCTGGGGCGCAGCTATGGCGACGCGCCGTTGAACGACGGCGGCAACATCCTGCTGACCGAGCGGCTCAACCGCATGGTCTCGTTCGACCCATCCGATGGCACGCTGGTCTGCGAGGCCGGCGTCACCTTCGACGACCTGCTGACCGCGTTCCTGCCACGCGGGTTCCTGCCGCCGACCTCCCCCGGCACCGCCTTCGCCACGATCGGCGGCGCCATCGCCAACGACGTCCACGGCAAGAACCACGACCGCGTCGGCAGCTTCGGCGACCATGTGCTGTGGCTCGACCTGATCCTGCCCACGGGTGAGATGGCTCGCGTCTCGCCGACCGAGCGGCCGGAGCTGTTCGCCGCCACCATCGGCGGCGTCGGCTTGACCGGCGTCATCCTGCACGCCTGCTTTAGGCTGCGGCGGGTGTTCTCCGGCTCGGTCGATGTCCGGGAGCGGCGGATGCCCGACTTGGACGCCTTCATGGCCAGCCTGTCCGAGGCGCGCGAGACGGCGGGCTACAGCGTCGGCTGGATCGACGGCATGGCGCGCGGCGGCGATATGGGGCGCGGCATCCTGGAGACGGCGGAAACCGCCGCGACCGACGCGCCGGCCAAGCCGTCCAAAGCGCGGGCGGTGCCGATCGATCTGCCCGGCTTCACGCTCAACCCGCTCAGCATCAACCTGTTCAACCAGGCCTATTACCGGCGGGTCTCGGCGGAGGGCAGGACGCGGACCATGCCGATCCGCCAGTTCCTCTATCCGCTCGACGCGATCCACCACTGGAACCGCATCTACGGCAAGCGCGGCTTCCACCAGTTCCAGGCGGTGATCCCCGACGCCGAGGCCGTCGCCGGCATGCGGAAGCTGCTGGAGGCGATCTCCGAGGCGCGCGCCGGCTCCTTCCTGGCGGTCCTCAAGACACTGGGTGGCGAGGGCAGGGGGCTGCTGTCGTTCCCGACGCGCGGCTACACCCTGGCGCTCGACTTCCCCAGGCGCGATGGCGTCGAGGATCTGATGGCGCGGCTGACCGCGATCGCTCTGGACCACGGCGGCCGGATCTACCTCGCCAAGGACGCCGTGCTGGACGCCGCCAGCTTCGCCCGCATGTACCCGAAACTGGGAGATTTCCGCCACGTGCTCGACGGTATCGATCCCGACCGCCGCATTCAGTCCGACCTGTCGCGCCGGCTCGACATCCGGGGAGTCTCGCCATGACCAACTCGACTTGGCTGGTGCTGGGCGCCTCCTCCTCGATCGCGCGGGCCTTCGCGCTGGAGGCGGCGGCGCAAGGTGACGACGTGCTGCTCGCCGGACGCGACACCGCAGACCTGGAGCGGGGCGCCGCCGACATCCGCATCCGCCATGATGTCCAGGTCGAGGTCATCGATTTCGACGCCGAGGTGGTGGATAGCCACGACGCCTTCGTCGACGCGGTGACCACGCGCGCCGCCGGGTTCGGTGACAAGCCCCTCAATGTCTTCCTGGCCTTCGGCTTGATGCCAGACCAATCGGCCATCGACGCCGATCCCGATCAGGCCCAGCGCGCCATCATGGCGACCTATGCCGGGGCCGTCTCGGTGCTGCACCGGCTGGCGCCCATCCTGGAGGCGCGGAAGAGCGGCCATGTCGTGGTGCTGGGCTCGGTCGCGGGCGACAGGGGGCGGATCAAGAACTATGTCTACGGCTCGGCCAAGGCGGGGCTCCACGCCTATCTCCAGGGCTTGCGCAACCGGCTGTTCCGCTCGGGCGTCACGGTGACCACGGTCAAGCCAGGATTCATCGACACCACCATGACCTGGGGAATGCCGGGCCTGTTCCTGGTGGCCTCTCCCCGCGACTGCGCCCGCGCCTGCCTGCGCTATGCCAAGAAGGGGGCGGAGATCCGCTACTTCCCCAGCTTCTGGTGGGTCATCATGACCATCATCAAGAACATCCCCGAACCGATCTTCAAGCGCCTCAGCATCTGAGCCGAGGCGCCTGAAGCCCGAGATCAGTACTCCCACTCGTACAGCAGGCCGACGCCGGCGCCAGACGTGGTGCCGACATCGGTTCTAGCCTTTAGGTTGTCGGTGATGTCGATCTCCACAACCACACGGCTTCCCGCCTCGCCGACGCGCTGCTCGGCGCCGACATAGACATCCTTCGAGACATAGCGTCCGGCGGCGACGCCGGCGCCCGACAGACCCTCGCCGGCCTCGCCGCTCAGCAGCTCCAGCCGATCGACGCCCAGCGTCGTCCGCAGGTTGTCCAGGATGCCGGGGCCGCCTCCGACACCCGCCAACTGGCCAATCGACTGCGCCAGCTGGACCGCCTCGATCGCGCTCAGGTCGCTGAACGGCTTGTTGAACAGCACGCGGGCCACGACCTCGTCCTGCGGCAGCTCCGGCGTCGAGGTCAGCTCGATCTTCGGGTTGGACGCCCGCCCGGTCACGGCGACCACGGCGGTGATGTCGGCGGTCTTGGCCTGTGCCGCGACATCGAGGGTCGGGTCCATGCTGCCGTCACCGACGAAGCTGACATTGGCCTGCTGAAAGTCGAACCGCTTGGTCAGCAGGTCCAGCGTGCCGCTGACCAAGCTCAGCCCATCGGTCAGGATCGGCTCGGCCGCCGTGCCGCCGACCTTGATGTCGGATGCCAGTTCCAGGTCCAGGCCGCGGCCGCGCACGAAGATCTGGTTCTGCGCCTTCACCGTCATGTCGAGCCGAAGCTGGAACGCCGAAGCGGCCTCCTCCGGCGCCGCCTCGGTTCCCGGCGCCACGCCGGGGCGGTTGATCTCCTCGACCTTGATGTCGACGATGCTGGGTGGCAGCTGTTCCGGAATGCGGATGTCGGCCCGCTCGATCGTGACGGGGCCACTCAGCAGCGGATTGTCCAACGGGCCGGTCAGGCTCAGCAAGGCATCCAGCCGGACGGTCGCCAGATCGATCTGGACCAGCTGCGCCTTGCTGGCGCCGACCCTGACGTTGAAGGCGTCGGCGTCGGTCGGGTCGACGTTGACCGAGCCGGAAGCCTCGACGATGCCGCCTTCCGGCGTTTTGCCGTTGAACTGGTCGATCGTCAACCGGGTGCCGTCGCCGCGCAGCCGCATGGCGATCTCGCTGATCACGGTGCCCGCCGCCTGGTTCTCGTACCGGCCATTGGCGATGGTCGCCAAGCCGCCCAACTGGGGATTGCCCAGCGAGCCGCCCATGTTGAGGTTGATGTCCAGCCGCCCCGCCGCCCGGTCGCCGGTGGTGGCGAGCAGGTCGTTGAAGGTGGCCAGTTCGACGTTGCCGCGCAACGCGCCCGAGACCGGCGCGTTCTGCGGCAACTCCACCGCCAGCGTGTCCTGACGCAGGACCAGCGGCAGCTCCGCCTGGAGCGTCATGTTGATGCCGTCGGCCCGCCGGTTGGTGGCGTTGCCATCCAGCGCCAGCCGCCCCTGGCGCCAGCGTCCGGTGGTCGAGATGTCGATGCCGCCGAGCCCGGCCGCCTGGGTGCCGTCCACCGTCAGATTGGACACCCGCAGGTCCAGGTCGGCGCGCGGGTTGGCGGTGGTGCCGGCGAAGCTGGCGTTGCCGTTCAGCGTGCCGTCGATGCCGAGCGCTGGCGCCGCCAGCTTGGCCAGCGCCAGCGGCACCTGCGTCAGGGTGGCGGTGCCCTCGATCGCGTTCCTCACCAAGCCGGCGTCCAAGGCGATCCGGCCCTGGTTGCTGGCCAGCAGGAAGTTCCGCACCTCGTAGCGGTTCGGCCCGAAGGTCGCGGTCGCCGGGTTGACCAGCCGGAACGGCTGGCCGCCATAGCTGCCGTCCAGGCGCTCCAGCCGCAGCCGCTGCAAGCCGCCCTCCTGGGTGAAGCCACCCGCCAGCGCGACGCGGGCCGGCTGGGCCGGAGCACCGGCCGTGCCGTTGGTCTGGGCCTGGAACTGCGCCTTGGCCGCCGTGCCGGACGCCGTCACGGTCAGGCTCGCCAGATCGGCGCCCCCGGCGGCGATGCCGGAACCGTCCAGCTTGGCGTCGAACCGCATGGCGCCAAGGGCGTCCTTGACGTCGGCGTTCAGGTTGATCCGGTTGGCGACCAGCAGCGGACCCTCGGGACCCGCGACCGAGATATCGCGTCCCCGCACCGTCGCGATGGCGGCCTGCTGCCCCTTCGGGTCGTCCAGCTTGACGTCCAGCCTGCCACTGCCCGCCAGCTTTTGTCCCGCCAAGCCGGAGAACACGTCGAGGTCGCGCATGTCGCCGCCCAGCTTGCCGGACGCGGTCAGCCGGTCCAGCGCCACCCGCAGCGCGCCGGTCAGCCGGTTGCGGTCGGCTCCCAGCGAGATGTCGGTCAGGTCCAGCCGCTGTCCTTCCATCGCGAAGGCGGTGCGGGCGTCCAGCGGTTGGCCGTCGACCACGGCGTTGGCCGCCAGTGTCCCGCGCGGAGCGCTGGGCAAACGGGTCGCCCGCACCGCCAGCCCGGCCTTGGGCACCTTTCGTCCGGACAGCAGCAGGTCGCGGCCACCGAGATCGGCGCGGACCTCCAGAGCGTCGAGCGGTCCGGTCGCGGTACCCTCCAGCGTCGTCGATCCGGCGATGTCGGTCCCCAGCGGCTGCTTGAGCACCGCCAGCCTCGGCAGGTCGGCGCGCCACTTGGCGTCCAGCTTGTTGTCGCGGAGTGCCGCCGAGGCGGTCAGCGCCACGTTCTGGCCATCGATCTTCAAACGGGACATGTCGATCGAGCCGTCGGTGCCGACGGTCACCAAGCCAGCCAAGTCCATCTTGCGTCCGACCAGCGCGTCGGCCGGTGGCGTTCCGGTGCGCAGATCGGTGGCGGAGCCGGTCAAGTCGGCGCGGACCAGCGTCGCCTGATTACCGCCGCTCAGGTCGGCTTTCAACTGGGCGGCTCCCTCCAGCGGCGCCCCGGCGACCGAGGACAGCCGCGACAGGTCGGGCACCGTCAGGTCCGCCACGCCGGTGATATCCTGGCCGAACTCCCGAACCGTCGCGTGCCCGGTCAGGTTGGCGACCAGCGCGTTTAGCGCCAGTTCGGTGACGTTGATCGTCTGGGCCGCGTCGGCGCTGTCCGCGGTGAGCCGGAAGGTCACGGTTTCGCCCGCCAAGTCGCGCAGCATCGGCTCCAGCGCCGGGTCGGCGCTGCTCAAACCGGTGACGTCGGCGGTGGCGGTGCCGCGCAGGACGCGGCCGTCCTCTTCCATGGAGAGGTCGGTCCGCAAGGTCGCCGCACCCGTGACCGGCACGTCCGGCAGGCGGGCGAGGTCCGGCAGGTCGAGCGCCACCTGGGCGCCGATCGCTTGGCCCCAACGCTGGATCAGCGCGGTGGCGCTGGCGGTTCCGGCGGCGGTGCCGGCGCGCAGGTCCGCGACGCGAATCTCGCCGGTGCCGGGAGTCACCACGGCGTTGCCGGCGATCTTGACCTCTTGTCCCGCCACCTGGGCGATGCGCGGATCGGTCTCCGAGCGGGGATTGGTCAGGGTGCCGTCCAGGGTGACGTCGATGGTCGAGCCGGCTTGATCCAAGGGGCCGGAGGGGACCGCGCGCAGCGACAGGACGGCCTTGTCCAGTTCCGCCTGCGCCGCGTCGATGGTGTCGGCGGTCAGAGCGGCGGTGATGGTCGGCGCCGCCACTGGACCCTTCGCCGTGCCCGCCAAGCGGATATCCCGCCAAGCCACGTCGGGAGCCAGCGATCGGAGCGCCGAGTTGGCACCAGCCGTCAACGCGTAGGTGAAGTCCAGGGCTTGCGGGTCGAACTGGTAGCTGCCGGCCAGTTGGACATCGCCGGCGGCCAGGGTCACGCGCGCCGGGTTCAGGCTGACTTGGCGATTGGGATCGATCACCGCCTCGGCCTCGATCCCGACCGTCTCGCCGATCAACCCAGCCGTCTGGGGATCGAGCAGCTTGGCGAAGCCGGTGTCGCCCTTGATGGTCAGGCCATAGCCCTGGGCGCCCTCGGCCACCTCGACGCCTCGGATCATGGCGTCGGCGCCGATCCGCGCCAGATCTCCGGCAGTGCCGTCCAACCTGCCATTCCAGCCGGACAGCGGGCCGGAACCTCGCAACGCCACATTGACCGGAGGCAGTCCAGGCAAGCTGGCGGCCCGCGCGATCACGCCGCCTTCCGGTTCCTCGACCGTGAGATCCAGGTCGAGCTGGTTTGTGTCCGGTGCGTAAGCCAGCACCAATTTGCCGCCGCCGGGCTTGTCCTGCCGGGCGATGTTCAGGTCGGCGCTGACGCCCTGGTCGGCGCGGCCCAACTCCGCCTTGCCGTCGATCCGCAAGGTCGCGGCCTCGCCGCCGAGCACGGGGGCGCCGAGGTTCAGCTCCTTCACCACCAGCCGCTGGAGATCGAGCCCAACCGGAAGTTGTGGCAGCTGGGGAAGGGCAAACGGCTCGTCGCTGGGTGGTGGTTCCGGCTGGGCCGCCGGCAGGCGCTCCAGGTCCATCCGATTGATGTCGAAGCCGGAGATCCGGAACTCGCGGCGGAACAGCGCGCCGGCGGCCCAGTCCAGCTTGGCCTGATCGACCTTCAGCCAAACGCCGTCGTCGTCGGCGATGGCGAGATCGTACAGGGTGACATCCAGGCTCCAACTCGAACTGATCCGGCCGATCGTCACCGTTCGACCGGGGCCACTCAGCAGGTTCTGGATCTGGCGGCCGATCCAGCCGGGATCCTGCTGGCCCGATTCCTCCTGGGCGATGACGGCGGCGGGCGCGCTCGCGAAAAGACCCACGAACAGCACCACGACGCTCCATCGACGAACCAGATCCCGCATGAATTACCGCCTTGTCAAAACCCTGCACATACCGGGGCCAAACACCTTAGGGCCGGAGATGTGCCTTCAAGATGGCGACTTCCGGTCGTGATTGGAATCCCAAAGGAACCCGCGACGACGCGCTTGCCCTCGTTCCGAAGGCGGAAACATTGACGATCTCGCGCGTTTAGAGGGGTTCCGGCAGCGCCCAAGGGGCTAAGAGCAGCATGACACGTCCAGGCTGGATCATCATCATGGTAATCGCCATCCAAACCGCCCTCTCATCCGCCTCCCCGGCGGCGGAGCGACGGCCGTTCGACCGCATGGTCGTGTTCGGCGACAGCCTGTCCGACACTGGCAACGCGTCAGGAGGGCGCTTCAGCAACGGCCCGGTCTGGGTCGAGCATGTCGCCCGGCATCTCGATCTCGCGGTCGAGCCGTCCAGTTCGGGCGGCACCAACCACGCCTATGGCGGGGCCAGGGCGCACGATCCGGGAAGCCCGCACAATCTGCGAGCGCAGGCTGACGGTTTCCTGGCGGAAGAGCCGGACCGGGAAACAATGGGCCGGACGCTGTTCGTCGTCTTCGGCGGCGCCAACGACCTGCTGGGCGGCTTCTCCGGCCAGGATCCCATCGTGCTGGCGATGAACGCCGTCCGGGTGCTGGGGAGCATCGCCGACGATCTCGCCTCGGCCGGCGCCGGCGCGATCCTGGTTCCCAACCTGCCTGACTTGGCCAAGGTACCGGCCGTGCGGCAATACGGCCCATCGCTAGGCTTGATCGCGACACGAACAACTCTGGGTTTCAATCAGGCGCTGGAACAGACCCTGGCCGGTGTCGACTCGCGGCAAGGCGGACACGTCATCCGCCTCGACCTCCACGCCCTGGTCGAACGGGTGTTCGACGATCCCGGCGTGCTGGGTGTCGCCGACGTCAACCTGTCCGACCCTTGCGTCAACGGCGGCCGGGCCTGCGCCAACCCCGACCGCCACATCTTCTGGGATCAGGTGCATCCGACCGCCTTCGGCCACGCGCGCCTGGGCCGCGCCGCGATCGACTTGATCGAGGTCAGCCGGCTTCGGAGCGATCCGTGAGCTTGTTGGGCGCGGAGGGCAACCTATCCGGATTGCTGGGGTCTCAAAGGTTCCGCGCGATCGCGATGGCATTGTTCATCGCTGGCGCGCTGCTGGTGATCTACGGCAGCCTCAACCCCAGACTGTCGGTGCCGGGCTCGGCGGCGCGCTCATATCTCGTGCATTTCGTGGCTTATGGGGGGCTCGCGGTCATGGGTTCGCTGGCGATGCCGGGCAACAGGTCGATCCCACTCGTCGGCGTCGGTTTGGTCATCATGGGTGGCGCGGTCGAGTTCGCCCAACTCCACGTACCGGGTCGCACCGGCAGCATCGAGGACGCGGCGGTCAACCTTTGCGGCGTGACGCTGGGCTGCCTCGCCGGCTTGGCGATCCGGAGGCGCGTGGCGCGTCCTCCCGGCGGCCGACACCGTGAGTCGTTCTAAACGCCGTCAGAACGTCTCGACCTGGACCACCCAGCAGTCCAGCATGCGCTGGGCCAGCGCCACGCAGATGTTGTTGACGCCCATGCGGTCGAGCGGTCCGAACGCCAGCGCGAAGGTGACGCCCTCCCGTCCCATCATCGGATAGATGAAGTGGGTGTAGGGCGCATATTGCGGTCCCGCCGCCGCGATGAACGCCGACCAGCCGTTCTCCGCCTCGACCGGCGTCAGGAAATCACCGACGCGCGCCGCGAAGAAATTGCGCGCCTGACCGCTGCCCGAGAAGTCGTAGTCGTGGACGCCAATGATCGGCAGCAGCCGGTCGGGCGGCAGGGTGACGCTGGCGATCGTCTCGGTCGACATCCGCGCCTTGCCATCCCGCATGTCGAGCAGGCTGAGCACCGCGCCGCGCTCCAGCTTGGCCTCGCGCTTCTTGCCGTCCTTGACCTCCATGCCAGCCGAATCGCTCGCCAGCACATGGGTGCCGCGCAGCGTCCCGTCCGGCAGGGTCCAGCGGCGCCGCCCAACCACCGCGGCTTGGTTCGACACCGTCCGGGCGATGAAGATGCTGTCGAGGCTGTCGTTTGGCACATAGCCGATATCGCGCCCGGCCAGCCCGATCTGGGTCCAGGACGTCCGGCGTGGTGTTCCGAACGCCTCCACGGTCTTGCCCTTCGGAAGGTTCATCACGACACGGGAGCCGTCATCCGCCGAGACGCGGACCTCGACATCCCGATTGAGGATCGCTTCGCCAACCTGCGGCCTCCCGAGGTTCGGGCCTCCCTGGGCTCCGGCGGGACGCGGCGGAGTGACGCCGGCCACCAGCGACAGCAGGGCCATTAGGCAAAAGCGGATAGGCCACTTAGGCAGATTCTGCATCTCGCCCTCCCGCACGCCCGGCAAGTCCTGCCACGGCGCCCTGGGGTAAGTTCTTGAAAAGGGAGGTGTTCCGCCACTGGCACGGACCTTGCCATGGGATTGAACGAACCTGATCAACCCCGACCGCCCCGCCGGAGCCCACCATGCACACACCGTTGAACACCGGATTGATCGTCACCTCGCTTGCCGGCCTGATCGGCTGGAGCGCTCCGGTGCTGGCCGTGACCTGCGCGCCCGGCGGCGCGGAGCCGGACGCAGCCGCCGTGTACGAGGCGGTGGCCCCAGCGGTCGTCACGATCGAGGCGGTGGGTGATGGCGACAAGGCGGTCGGCACCGGCTTCCTGTGGGACGACGCCGGCCATGTCGTCACCAATGAACACGTCATCCAATCCGGCCGCCAAGTGACTGTGCGGTTCAGCGACGGCCGTGTCGCCAAGCCGATCATGATCGCCGTCGCGGCCCACCTGGACATCGCGGTGCTGCGGGTCGACGCCACCCCGGCGGCGAAGCCGATCACCCGCGCCCCGTCCCCCAAGCTCAAGGTCGGACAGTGGGTGTTCGCCATCGGCAACCCATATGGCGTCGGCGTCAGCTTGAGCCGCGGCATCATCAGCGGATTGGACAGGCCGGTTGATCTAGGGGCGGGCCGGCGCATCGAGAAGGCGATCCAGACCGACGCCAGCCTTGATCTCGGTGGCTCGGGTGGTCCGCTGCTCGACGCGGGCGGCTGCCTGATCGGGATGGCGACCGCCGTCGTCGCGGCCCCGGCCGGTCCGTCGCGGGTTGGCTTCGCGATGCCGGTCGACCTCTTGGAGCGCGCGGTCGCCAGCCTGATCGGCGGGCCGGACAAATCGACGGGCGCCGGCACCGGTGGCTTGGCCGAACCGAAAGCCCTGGGCATCCGGGCGGAGGACGCCCGCCCCGGCGTCCGCGTCGTCAGCGTCGCTCCGGGTTCCCACGCCGCCGCCTTGGGCGCGCGGCCGGGCGATGTCATCACCCATGCCGACGACAGGCCAGTCAGCGATCTGGCCGATCTGGCGGCCCGGCTGGGCAAGCCGGAGGCCGGCAACATGCGCCTGACCCTCCAGCGCGGCGGCAGTTCCCGCACGGTGGAGGTTCTCCTCGCCTCGGCCAAGCTGTGAGGCGGGGCGATCAAGAATCCGGCTCCGGCAGGACGATGGTTGGCAGACGCACCGTGAAGACGATCGGCACGGTCCCGGCGAGTTCCGCCAGTGTCGGCTCCGACTTCGGGGACGCGTTTTCCGCCGCTCCAAAGACCGTGATCGGCACCACGGCGGTGTACCCCTCCGCTCCGGTGGGGCTGGGAAGTGGACTGGGTGTCACGGGGATGGGAGCGGGAACCGGAGCGGTCGCCGCCATCATCGTGGCAGGGGCGGCGATGGGCTCCTTGAACCACTCCGGTTTGCGGCGGGGCGGCGGCGGCCAGAAGACTGGGAGTTGGTAGGGCGTGATCTTCGCGATGACGGGTCGCGCCGCGCTCGCGGGCGGAGCCGGAGGCTCGCCGGACAGCTCGAGGGGAGGCGGCGCCGTGGGGGGCAGAGGCGGCACCGAGGCGGTCAGGCGTCCCGATCCAGCGGTCGGCATGGCGTAGCGTGCCGGCGTGATGCCGGACGCGACCGTCCCCGCTCCGGGCGATGCCGCTTGCTGCGCGCCAGCCTGCCGCGGGAGGGCGCACTCGATCGCGAGCAAGACCATCACCGCCGGAGCGAGATGCCAGGGCGACGGCCGTCTCATGGAGAAGGAGAGGGGTTCGGGGTGGTTTTGGCCTCCGGTTCCGGCACCAGGAGCGGCGCGTGGGTCGCGCGGTCGATCACCACGCGGAGGATGCCATCGTCGCCGATCCGGGTTTGCACCGGCCTGCCAGTCACCGTATCGAACGGTCCATCCGTATTGCCCGTGACGGGATCGGTGCGGAAGGTGACCGCGATCGATTCTGGCGGAGCCGCTCCGGAAAGCGGCGTCTCGCACCCTGCCGCGAGCATGCCGAGCACCACCGCGATCGATGCCTTGACCCAGGGCCGCCGGACTACGCGCATGATCGAGACCAACCCACCCACTACGAACGGCCCACCATGAACGACATTGGCGCCGCTGGAGCGGCGGCGCGGTGGTCACATGCCGCGATCATGCGTCGGACCGCCCGCGCCGTCAAGGTTACCTCGTTCGGCGTTTCGCCCTATGATCCCAGGCCAGATTAGGGGGAGCGGTGCTCCTGGCGGCCTCCCCCGAGGTGGAACCATGGCGCGCCGCGGCGCGTTGCCAACCGTCCGCCCTGCCACTTTCCGGAACGATCCCTGGGAACTGGGTAATCGGGACAATCACCAAGGAATGACCATGGATTACGTGAACCTCAAAGGGGTACGGGTGCCGGCGCTTGGCCTCGGCACATGGCAGCTGTCGGACGCCCAATGCGCCGATGTCGTCCGGGCGGGGCTCGCCATGGGCTACCGGCATGTCGATACGGCCCAAGCCTACAAGAACGAGGATCAGGTCGGCTTGGCGCTGGCGGACTCCGATGTTCCGCGCGATGAGATTTTCCTGACGACCAAGGTTTGGCACGAACGATTGGAGGCCGACGACCTGAAGCGATCGGTCGACGAGAGCCTGACCAAGCTGCGGACCGATCACGTCGACCTGCTCCTGATCCACTGGCCGAACCCGGAGTTCCCGCTCGGGCGGAGCCTGGAGGCGTTGGCCGAGGTCAAGGCGCGGGGCAAGGCGCGCCAAATCGGAGTCAGCAATTTTCCGGTGGCGCTGCTGCGGGAGGCGATCGAGCGGCACGGCGCCGACCTGCTATGCGATCAGATCGAGTACCACCCATTCCTGTCACAGAAGCCCATCCTGGAATTCGCCCGGGCCCACGATTTGATGGTGACCGCCTATAGCCCGATCGCACGGGGCGAGGTAGCGGCCCACCCTGTGCTGACCCGGATCGGCGAGCGGCACGGCAAGTCGGCGGTCCAGGTGACGTTGCGCTGGCTGATCGACCAGCCGAACGTCGCCGCGATCCCCAAGGCCAGCGGCGAGAAGCACCTGAGGAGCAACTTCGAGATCTTCGATTTCAAGCTCACCGACGAGGATCGCGCCGAGATCGATGGCTTGCTGGGCGACCGCCGGCTGGTCAATCCGGGATGGGCGCCCGAGTGGGACCCCGCCTGAGGTCCCGATCGGATCGCCGATGAGACGACATCGATGAAGACCCGTCGATGAACCCCCCAATCCACCCCCTCAGTGCACCACGGCGCGGGGAGGCGAATCGACGGGCGCCACCTTCCGGGGGACGATGGGACCAGCCTGATGATGGACGAGCCGCCAAGCTCCCCGCTCGTCGACGAAGATGTTGGTGGCCGCCAGCACGTTGCCATCGACCAACTCCTCGCAGACCACCACCGCGGTGGTCCCATGGATGAAGGCCTTGTCATTGCGGTAGGACGCAGTTGGCGGCGTCTCGCTCGTCATGATGTCGTACCAGCTGGACAGCACCGCCTCCCGGTCGAACATCGGGGGCCAGCCTGGATGGATGGACGAGACGGAGGACTCCTTCGCCCATAGCATTTCCATGGCCGGGAAATCCTGGTTGGCGAAGGAGTTGTAAAACGCGTGGTTGGCCGCCAGAGCATCGGCCAGTGTGGGGGGCGCCATCGCGGTAGCTTCCAATCTGAGGTGGACAACCTCCACTCTATCGCATTCCACGCTAGCTTGTGTCAAAGATCTTCGGCTAATCGGAACCCGGAGAACTGCCAGCGCGCGCCGGGCGGGAAAAAGTTCCGGTAGGTCGCGCGGATGTGATCGGAGGGCGTCGCGCAGGATCCCCCGCGCAGGACCATCTGATTGCACATGAACTTGCCATTGTACTCGCCCACGGCACCCGGCGGCGCCTTGAAGCCGGGATAGGGTGAGTACGGGCTGGCCGTCCATTCCCAGACATCGCCGAACATCTGCCACGGGCCCATCCCGGCGCAGGGCGACGCCGTGGGATGCAGGCCGCCATATTCCAGAAGGTTGCCTTCGACCCGTTGGGTCCGGCCGAACAGCTCCCACTCCGCCTCCGTCGGCAGCCGTTTTCCGGCCCAGGACGCGTAGGCGGCCGCCTCGTAGAAGCTGACGTGGCAGACGGGATCGCTATCGACCAGCGGACGCAGGCCCGACATGGTGAAGACCTGCCACTCGCCATGCTGCTTCTGCCAGTACAACGGCGCCTTCCACTGCTGGGTCTCGACCTCGTTCCACCCGTCCGAGAGCCAATGCCTCGGGTCCGAATAGCCGCCCGCGTCGATGAACTCGCGGTACTCGCCGCAGGTCACCAGCCGGCCGGCGAAGCGGTAGGGCTGGACATAGGTGTGGTGGCGCGGCGTCTCGCTGTCGAAACAGAACGCTGTGTCGGTGGCGTCGCAGCCGATTTCGACGAGGCCGCCGGCGTTTTCGAACCATTTCTGGGGCGCCGTGGACGCGACCGGCTGATTGGGAGCCGGCTGGTTGGGCGCCGTCTGGTAGGCTGGCAGCAAGGGATTGCACGAGAAGACGTGCTTGATATCGGTCAGGATCAATTCCTGATGCTGCTGCTCGTGATTGAAGCCCAGTGTCAGAACCTTGGTCAGCTCGTCCAGCATCTCGTCCGGCGCTTGGCGGATCAGCCGAAGGCAGGCGGCGTTGACATGGTCGCGGTAGCGCTGGACCTCGTCCCAGCTTGGCCGGGACAGCAGTCCCCGTTGGGGACGGGGATGTCGACTGCCAAGATTATTGTAGTAGGAGTTGAACAAGAAGCCGAACCGCTCGTCGAACGCGGTGTAGCCCTGGGCGTACCGGTTCAGCACGAACACCTCGAAGAACCAGGTCGTGTGCGCAAGATGCCACTTGGTCGGGCTGACATCGGGCATCGATTGGATGATCTGGTCCTCGGGGGTGAGGGGGGCCACCAATCCGACCGTCCGGCCCCGTACCCTCATGAAACGCCGTACCAGCCTCTCCCGCGCGTTCGGCGCCGTGGCGAGTTCGATGACGTCCTGCATGGCCTCAAGCATCTTTTTTCCTCCGGCGCGTCAGCCTTGTTTGCGGTCCCGCTCTCCAACGGCGCGCATCGTTCCAGGAGATGGAACACCCTATCCGGGAATTGGGTCAGCGCCTCCAAAGGGGTCATGCCAACGGATACCCACTTTGGGGGTGCGCGCCACCGACCGTGGAGATTGTCGGAATCCGGGTGCGGCGCACGCGAAAGTTAGATTTCCGTGAAGGGGGGCATTCACAGGATGCGATGCTGCAATGCGGCAAAGCCAGTGGTGCGAAACCTGTGAAGGCTTAGATTCACGGTATCGGAATTGAGCTTTAGGAAAAACGGAAAATGGTCATCCTCTCTCTGTGTGGTGACAAGTACAACCATCCCAGCGACAAGCTGGGCGACATGACCTTCCTCGACCGCGCCTGGAAGCGCGCCGCGGATCGGGTCAAGCGCCTGGGCGGCAATGTCGACGACACGACGTCGGCGCCCGCTCCGGCTCCGGCCAATATCTCGACCAAGGCTCGCACCGCCGCCTGATCACGGACTGATCCAGGCGGTTAGCGGCAGGGCCAAGGCATCCGGCCCCAGCCATGTCGCCAGCGATCCGCCGCACACCATGCCGGCCAGGAAGATCGCGGCGGCCAGACCCCATTTTCGGACCTGACCATGTGACCGGCGCCCGCCTTCGGCGTCAGCCAGGGCATCGTAGCCTCCCGGCGACAACTTATCGCGGTCGGCCTTGCCGAGCGGATCGTCACCGTCGGGGGTCACCGCGAGCGATGTGAACTCCGGTAGGGCCAGCGTGTCGGTGATCGTCCTCGTCACCGTGTCGAACGAGAAATCGGCGTCGGGCAGGCGGCGGTGACGATGGACGCGGCCCAGCAGTTCGGCCGCCAGGAAGATGTAATCCTGGGTCGAGTGGGTGCCGCGGTTGAACAGCGTCGACGGTGCCCGCTTCACCTCCGCCTTCAGGATCTCCGGATCGAACCGGATGCGGTTGCGGTAGAGCAGTCCAGAGAACTGGCTGCCCAGATCCTTGATGGTTTGCTGGTCGCGGCGGGTACCCTCGAACAGCGATATCAGGATGCCGTTGACCACCAAGCCGGGGCTGAGGCCGCCACGCAGGGCGTTGACCGTCTCGACCGTCCGTTGCACACCCTGGATCGAGAAGGCGCCCGAGGTGGTCGGGATCAAAACGCTGTCGGCGGCGATCAGGGCGCTCAACGACAGCAGGCCCATCGCGGGCGGGCAGTCGATCACGACGAAGTCGAAACGGTCCTCCGAGAACGTCAGATAGCGCTTGAGCCCGTGGTTGGGCCGCACCCTGTCGTCCAAGCCCGTTTCCAGCAACGTCAGGGCGCGCGTCGACGGGATGATCCACAGGTTGCGCACGACGGTCTCGTGCAGCGCGTCCTCGATCACCGCCTGCTTGCGGATGACGTCCACGAGGTTGGGGGACGCACCCGTGCGCGACAGGACCGTCGTGCTGCTCTGCTGCGGATCGATGTCGACGAGCAGGACCCGGTAACCCGCCGCCGCGAGGCAGACCGAGATGTTCAACGACACCGTCGTCTTTCCCACCCCGCCCTTGTGGTTGTAGATGGCGATCGTGTGGGCCGGTAGGCTCGTGGGCGGTGTCGGGGTCGAGGCGTTGGGGCTCGATGTCATTCAACGGGGTTCCGGAAGGGCGCGGCGTGGGGCGGCTGGGAACGATTGCCCCCTTGGTTTAACCCTTGTCGCCGTCGCGGGCAACAACCGGCCGAACGATTTACCCATAAAGTCACGGCCTCCCCTTCGATGGCGTCACTCCGCCTGGGCCCGCCTTGGCATGAAGCCGCGCGCCGGGTTGTATCCCTGGATCGCCGCGCCCAGGAAGATCACCAGGGCCAGCGTCGTCCAGCCCAGCGCCTCCCAATTGACCTGGGCGTAGAGCGCGAAGCGGATCAGTTCGACCGCTTGGGTGAAGGGATTGACGGCGCAGATCTGGTAGAGGGTGACGCTGGACTCGCGCATCTTCCACAGGGGGTAGAGCGCCGACGACAGGAAGAAGGTCGGAAAGATCACGAAGTTCATCACGCCGGCGAAGTTCTCCAACTGCCGGATGGTGGAGGACAGCAGCATGCCGACGGCACCCAGCATCAAGCCGCTGACGACCAGGGCGGGGAGCGCCAGCAGGTAGCCGAGGGGTGGCAGGACGATGTCGAAGGCGGCTGCGATCGCCAGGAACGCGTAGACCTGCAGGATCGACACGGCGGTTCCCGCCAGCAGCTTGGCGGTCAGCAGGAACCAGCGGGGCAGGGGGCTGACCAGCAACGTCCGCATGCTGCCCATCTCGCGGTCGTAAACCATGGACAACGAGCTTTGCATCCCGTTGAACAACTGGATCATGCCAACCAGACCCGGAATGATGTAGGTCTCGTAGGTGATGTAGGTCTCGTAGGGCGGAATGATCGACAGGCCGAGCGCCGCCCGGAAGCCGGCGGCGAACACCAGCAGCCAGACCAGGGGACGGACCAGCGCCGCCAGGAAACGTTCGCGCTGGTGCAGGAACCGCAGCACCTCGCGTGTCACGATGCCTTGCAAGGCGCGCCAATAATGCGGGCTCATGCCGCCACCTGATTGATCAGCCGGTGGAAGGTCTGCGTCAGGTTGGCCGAGGCGTTGGTCCGATTGACGTCGGTGACGCTGCCATCGGCCAGGATGCGGCCCTTGTGGATCACGACCACGCGGTCGTCGGCGTGGACCTCGTCGATCAGGTGGGTGGCCCAGAGCACCGCCATCCCCTGGGTCCGGCACAACTCGTGGACATGCTCCACGATGCCGCGGCGGGCGGGAACGTCCAAGCCGACGGTGGGCTCGTCCAGCACCAGCAGGTCGGGCTTGTGCAGCAATGCCCGCGCCAGCTCGACCCTGCGGCGATGGCCGCCATTCAACTGCCGCACCTTCTCGCCATCGCGTTCCGCCATGTCCAGCCGCTCCAGCGCCTCGCCGATCCGGATCGAGGCGTCGCGCCGGGCGATACCGTGGAGGGCCGCGAAGTAGTGGAGGTTCTGCCGGACGGTCAGGTCCAGGTCCAGCGTCGGCTGCTGGAAGACCACGCCCATGCGGGCCAGAGCCTTGGTCGGGTGGTCCCGCATCGTGATGCCGCAGACCTTGATGGCGCCGCGTGGCGCCTCGAACAGGCGGGTGATCAGCGAGAACAGGGTGGTCTTGCCGGCGCCGTTGGGGCCGAGCAGCGCCGTGAACTCGCCTTGATTGACCCGGAACGACACGTCATCCAGGGCGAAGCCGCGGCCATAGCCGTAGCTGAGCCCTTCGATCTCCAATGCGGGTGCGGTCATCTATCCCTTGCGTTTCCTCGGGGGCCGGTTTCCGACCCCGTCACGGTGCCGTGACTGACTTATCCCTTGATCGCCACTCCCCAAGGATAGCGGCCGACCGGGATCGACTTTATCACGGTCATGGTGTCGACATCGATAACCGACACATCGTTGCTCACACCGTTCGACGTGAAAAGCCGTTTCTGGTCCGCCGTGAATTCCATGTGCCAAACGCGCCGCCCGACCAGCAGGTATTTCTCCACCTCGAAAGTCTTGGCGTCGACCACCGCCACGTGGTTGGCGGGACCGAGCGCCACGAATGCGTACCGGCCATCGGCGCTCAGCTTGACGCCGACCGGCTGGATCTTGTCCTTGGCGACGCCCTTGATCGCGAACTGGATGACGTGTTCGACCTTGTGGGTCGTGGCGTCGATCACCGTGACGGTGCCGCCAATCTCCGCCGACACCCAGAGCCGCTTGCCGTCCTTGCTGAACTCGGCGTGGCGCGGGCGCGAGTCCACCAGCGTGTTGTCGACCAGGGTGCGTTTGGCGGTGTCGATCCAGTGGACCATGTTGGTCGTCTCGGACGTGTTGACCGCCCAAGCCCCGTCGGGGCTGACCGCCATGCCTTCCGGCTCCACGCCGACATCGATCTGATAGGCGACCTTCCGCTTGGGAATATCGACGACGGTGACGACATTGTCGTCCTCGTTGGAGACGAACAGGTGGGCGCCGTCGGGATGGAGGGCGAACTGCTCGGGATCCTCGCCCGAAGGCAGGTTGTACAGGATCTTGCCGGAGGCGACGTCCAGCACCTGGACCGTGTCGTCGTCGCTGGCGCAAACATAAAGCAGGGTGGCGTCGGCGTTGAGCGTGATGCCGCGGGGCCGTTTGCCGACCTTGATGGTCTTGGTCACCTTCAAGGACTGGGCGTCGATCACGCTCAGCGTGTTGTCCTTTTCGTTCGAGACGAAGACGGTCTGCCCAAACGCCGGCGCGGCGAGCGTCACCATTAGAAGTAGTGCCGGTAATGTGGCCTTCGACATTTCCATTTTCCCCATCTCCCCAGACCTCAAGGTCGCGGCCAAGGTATCGGCATCCCTCCGCCGCGGCGCATTAGACTTTGGAACCATGCCGCCCGGCGCCAGTACTTCGGCGGAAAAACCTTATGGCATCAATACTTGCGTAATTTTGAAGCGGTGCGGCTGCTACCATAGTCCAATTAGGTTCGCGCCGGCTCGTGGATATGATCCACCGCAACGAAGCGATCACCGCTGTTTGCGAAAGGACCTTATAATGAACGCTCGGTTTGTCCGGCTGGCCGCCGCCCTCCTGCTCGGTGGGATCGTCGCCATCTCGACCGGCGCCATCCCGACCGGCGCTTTCGCCCATGGCGACGTCACCCCGCAGGCGGTCGACACGACGGGACTGGATCCGCTGGGCGTGGAATGGCGGGAGAGCAACCCCTACCGCGGCAACGAGCGGGCGATCGAGATCGGCAAATCGGCGTTCAATCAGAATTGCGCCCGCTGCCATGGTCTGGGGGCCGTCTCCGGCGGCATCGCGCCGGACCTTCGCTTCCTGGAGCCGGGCGACGCCGGCGACGAATGGTTCAAGGAGCGCGTCCGCAACGGCGCCATCCGCAACGGCATCACCTATATGCCGAAGTTCGACGACGCCCTCGGACAGGAAGCCTTGTGGACGATCCGCGCCTGGCTCGAAACGGTCGCCGAGCAGTGAGTTCGCGGATGATCGGCACCGTCCTCGGCCGCCTGTTCGTGGCGGCCGCCCTGCTGATGCCGGTCCTGGCACCGGCCGCCGCGGCGTCGCTCGACACCGTCATGTCCCGAGGCGTCCTTCGGGTCGCCGTGTACCGTGACTTCGCGCCCTATTCCCACCGCGATGGCGGCACCCTGAAGGGCACGGACGTCGACTTGGCCGCCGCGGTCGCCGACAAGATGGGGTTGCGGGTCGAGTTCATGGAGCTGACGGCCGACGAGAACATGGACGACGACCTGCGGAACGCGGTCTGGAAAGGCTCGGTCTTGGGCGGCGGCGTTGCCGATGTCATGATGCATGTGCCGGTCAACCGAGCCTTCGCGCAGCGGAACGATCTGGTCGTGATCTTCGGGGCGTACCAGAGGGAGACCTATGCCATCGCCCGCGATCCCGCGCGCGTCTCCGACACAGCGGGCTTTCCCGTGTTCCAGACCGAGAAGGTCGGCGTCGAGCTGGATACCGTTCCCGACTTCTACCTGTCCGGCGCCTTCGGCGGCCGGCTGGCGGCCAATGTCGTCCACTATCCCACGGTCGGGCAGGCGGTCGCCGGCCTGCGGGCCGGAGCGGTGGCGGCGGTCTTCGCGCCGCTCAGCGAGTTGGAGGGAGCGCTCCGCTCGGCGGGTGGCGACAAGTTTCCCATCAAACCGATGCCGGCGCCGAACCTCAACCCGTCGGAATGGTCGATCGGGATGGCGGTCAAACAGGATGGTCACGACCTCGCGTATCGCGTTGGGGATGTCATGACCGAATTGCTGGAAAGTGGTACCGTCAAGGAAATCTACGCGCGCCACGGCCTGACCCACAATCGGCCCGTGGAATGAAAAGGGCGCCGCCCTGTATCGAGGCGGCGCCATCATGGGGAGGTTGGACGTGCCGAGGTTTGGCGTTCGGAGGTTTTGTGGGGCTATGCTGGCCGTGATGATCGGCGCCGCCGATCCTGCGGGGGCGACGGAGACCGATCCGTTCCGCTCGGTGATGTGGGACGACATGCGGGCCCTGGTGCTCGGTGACGCGCCGTTTCGGTTCGACGATCGCGTCAAGGTCACGGCACCGGCCAGCGCCGAGGACGCGCTCAACGTTCCTGTCGCCGTCGACGCGACGGCGCTCGGCGCGGTGGAGCGGATCGCGGTGTTCGCCGACATGAATCCTATTCCGCGCATCTTGGATTATCGCCCGATCGCCGCCCGTCCGACCATCGCGCTGCGCCTCAAGCTCCAGCAGGCGACGGCGATCCGCGCCGCGGCGCTGACGCCGGATGGAGTCTGGCATGTCGGTGGCGTCTTCGTCGACGCCGCCGGCGGTGGCTGCACCTCGCCGGCCCTGGCCCATGGCGACCCCACCTGGGAACGCCACCTGGGCGAGGTCCAGGCACGCGCCTGGCCCGCCGTCCAAGCCAGCGCGGAAGGTCAATCCAAGTCGACGAGGTTGCGGTTGCGCGTCCGCCACCCGATGGATACCGGCTTGGCTCCCGGCATTCCCGCCTTCTTCATCGAGACGCTGGTCGTCCGTGATGGCGACGGGCGCGAGCTGGCGAGGATCGACAGCCACGAGCCGGTTTCGGAAAACCCCGTCTTCACCGTCGAGGTCACCCCGCCAGCCGATGGGCGCGCGCTGCTGGTCACCGGGCGCGACAACAACGGAACGGAGATCCGGGCCTCGGTGCCGCTGGCGTGGCGCCAAAGCTCCCTGGAGACCTCGACACGATGACGGTCAAGCGCTTCAAGGCTTTGGGGCTGCTCTGCCTGATCTTGCCGACGATCGGCTGGCCGATCGCCGCTGGCGCGCGTGACAAGTCCTACGGGTTGGAACCGCGCCGGATCGCCGCCGACACCTATGTGTTCGAGGGGGCCCGCGAACACTTCACCAGTGCCAACGGTGGCAACATCCTCAATTCCGGCTTCATCGCGACCGGGGACGGGGTGATCGTCGTCCAGAGCGGACCGAGCCGCCGCTATGGCGAGGAGATGCGGGCGGCGATCGGCAAGGTCACAAGGCGGCCGATCGCCAGGGTCTTCGTCAGCAACCTGCACCCCGACTACTTCCTGGGCTCGCAAGCCTTCGCCGACGCGCCGATCGCGGCGCTGCCCGGCACCATCGACGGCATCAGGAGCGACGGCCGCGCCGTCACCGAGAACATGTACCGCCTGTTGGGCGATTGGATGCGCGGCACCGACGCTGGACCTCCGACCGAGCCGGTGCTGGGCGCCACCGTCGTCCAGGGCGGGCACCGGTTGCGGCTGATGCCGCTGGCGGGGCACACCGCCGCCGATCTGGCGATTTTCGACGAGACCACCGGGGTGCTGTTCGCGGGTGGTCTGGTGTTCTCGGATCGGGCACCGACGACGCCGCACGCCGACATCGCCCGCTGGCTGCTCTCCCTGGACGAATTGGAAGCCCTCGACATCGCCGTGCTGGTGCCCAACCACGGCACCATCCGGACCGACGAGGCCGCCATCGGCCAGACCCGCGATTACCTGACCTGGCTCGACGCCACGCTCCGCGCCTCGGCGGAAGCTGGCCTCGACATGAACGAGGTCATGGCCATCGAGATCCCGGAGCGTTTTTCCGTTCTCAGTGTCCTGCGGGAGGAGTTCACGCGGTCGGTTGCCCATCTCTATCCAAAGATAGAACAGTCTGTCTTGCCACGTGTGAACTGAATACCCGCTTAATCATCGGATCCCGCCTCCCCTGGAGCGCGGGATTATTTCCGTTGGTCTGAAATAATACTGCCCTGGCTCATTGTACTTTTTGGCAATTGCTCGATTGTGCCGTGCGGGTAATCTCCCAGACAAGGACAAATAGGCAGCCACATCCGGGAAGATTTGGAAGAACCACACCGGATTGCGGCGCCAAGGGCTGTGTTCTCAAGGGAGGCTGACTTAATGAAGCGAATGTTCACGTCCATCGCCGTCGCCGGCGCCGTCGCCGGTGGTTTGGCGGTCAGCTTCTCGGCTGACGCCGCGCGGGCGGCAGGCCCGACCGACCAGGACATCCAAAAGGATGCCGAGACGCCCGGCGACGTGCTGACCTATGGCATGGGCCTCCAGGGCCAGCGCCACAGCACGCTCAAGACGATCAACACCGAGACGATCAAGAAGATGGTTCCCGTCTGGGCCTTCTCGTTCGGTGGCGAGAAGCAGCGCGGCCAGGAGTCGCAGCCGCTGGTCCATGACGGCGTGATCTACGTGACCGGCTCCTATTCCCGCCTGTTCGCGCTGGACGCCCGGACCGGCGAGAAGAAGTGGCAATACGACGCCCGCCTGCCGGAAGGCATCATGCCGTGCTGCGACGTGGTCAACCGTGGCGCCGCCATCCTGGGTGACAAGGTCTATTTCGGCACGCTCGACGCCCGCCTGGTCGCCCTGAACAAGGACACCGGCAAGGTCGTTTGGAACAAGAAGGTGGCCGATTACCAAGCCGGCTACTCGATGACGGCGGCGCCGATCATCGTCAACGGCAAGATCATCACCGGCAATTCCGGCGGCGAGTTCGGTGTCGTCGGCGCGGTCGAGGCGCGCGACGCCGAGACGGGCGAGCTGGTCTGGACGCGTCCGACCGTCGAGGGGAACATGGGTACCCTCAACGGCAAGGAAAGCACCATGACCGGGACCAAGAACGCCTCGTGGACGGGCGATCTCTGGCAGACCGGCGGCGGGGCCACCTGGCTGGGCGGCACCTATGACGCCGAGACCAACTCGATCTTCTTCGGTACCGGCAACCCGGCGCCCTGGAACTCGCACCTGCGGCCCGGCGATAACCTGTACACGTCGTCGACCCTGGCGATCAATCCGGACAACGGCGAGATCAAGTGGCACTTCCAGACCACGCCGCATGACGGCTGGGACTTCGACGGCGTCAACGAGTTCATCTCGTTCGACCTCAAGAAGGACGGCAAGGTCATCAAGGCCGGCGCCAAGGCTGACCGCAACGGCTACTTCTTCGTCATCGACCGCACCAATGGCAAGCTGCAGAGCGCCACGCCGTTCGTGACGCAGACCAGCTGGGCCACCGGCTTCGACCTGAAGACCGGCCGGCCGATCTACAACGACGCCAACCGCCCGCCGAACCCGATGGACGGTGGCGGTGCCGCGGCGGGCCAGGGCAAGCCGATCTTCGCCGCCCCCAGCTTCCTCGGCGGCAAGAACTGGATGCCGATGGCCTACAGCCCCGACACCGACCTGTTCTACGTCCCGGCCAACGAGTGGGGCATGGACATCTGGAACGAGGCGATCACCTACAAGAAGGGTGCCGCCTATCTGGGTGCTGGCTTCACCATCAAGCCGCTGTTCGACGACTACATCGGAGCGCTGCGCGCGATCGACCCGAAGACCGGCAAGATCGTGTGGGAATACAAGAACCCGGCCCCACTGTGGGGTGGCGTGCTGACCACCGCCGGCAACCTGGTGTTCACCGGCACCCCGGAAGGCTACCTGAAGGCGTTCGACGCCAAGACGGGCGCCGAGGTGTGGAAGTTCAACACCGGGTCCGGCATCGTCGGCAGCCCGATCACCTGGGAGATGGATGGCGAACAGTACGTCTCGATCGTGTCCGGCTGGGGTGGTGCGGTCCCGCTGTGGGGTGGCGAGGTCGCCAAGAAGGTCAAGGACATCAACCAGGGCGGCATGCTCTGGGTGTTCAAGCTGCCGAAGGCCTGACCGGCTCACGGTGCTCGGGTTCGGGGATCCCATGGTTATCGGTTTTCCCGTGACAGTGGACGGGGCTGGCTCGCGCTGGCCCCGTTTCGTTTGGGATGGCTGCTTTTGAGACGAGTTCCATCTTGCATCGCGCCGTAACCCGACGCACACTTGGCAACCGGGAAACGCCGCCACAACGAGCGCGAAAAAGCAGCCATGTGCAAGGTTCTGATCGCGGATGATCATCCGCTGTTTCGAGACGCCCTGAAAACCGCGCTCTCCCTCTCGGTGGAGGGCAGTCTTCCCGTCGAAGCGTCGAATCTCGAGGAGGCGATCGACGCGATCCGCTCCCAGGGCGACTTCGATCTGGCGCTGCTCGACCTGTCGATGCCGGGGGTCAATGGCTTCAGCGGGTTGCTGACGCTGCGGGCGCAGTTTCCATCGCTCCCCGTCGTGATCGTGTCGGCGCACGAGGATTCCAAGCTGGTCCATCAGGCGATCGACTACGGTGCCGTTGGCTTCATCCCCAAATCGACACCGCGCGACCAGATCGCGGAGGCGCTGCGCGCCGTGATCAAGGGTGACGTCTACATCCCGCCCAACATATCGCGGGACGAGAAGACGACCGCCTGCAACGGCCGTGACGACGATGCCGAGATCGCGCGACGGATCACGACGTTGACGGCCCAGCAACTCCGCGTGCTGGAGATGCTGGGGACCGGCAAGCTGAACAAGGAGATCGCGTTCGAGCTGAACATCGCGGAAACGACCGTCAAGGCCCATGTTTCCGCGATCCTCCAGAAGCTCAAGGTGTACAGCCGGACGCAGGCGGTGGTGTTCGCCTCGAAGCTGCATTTCGACACGTTTCAAAGCGCCCGGTAAGCACCGTACTCGTACTCAGGCCAGCGCCGCCACCTTGCCAGCCCGGCCCCGCGCCAGGCGCGGCACGGGCGGGGCGCGCGCCGGATCGAGGTCGAACGGTGCCGTCCAGACCTTGGCGAGGCGCTGGCGGATCGCGGAGTTGGCCAGATCGCCCAGTAGGATGCGGTAGCTGGCGGGGTCGGGGAAGTGCTCGTGGCCTGCGCCGGTGCGGCTGAAGTCGGCGAACAGCTCGATCGAGTGCCCGACATCGACCACGATCACGAAGGGAGGCCAGCCTTCCCAATCGGGCAACGCCCGGGCATAGGTCACGGCTTGGCGGCGGGCGTCGCTCATGCTGCGCTCCCAGTAGTTGCTGCCCCGGACCGCCATGCCGCGCCGGCTCTTGAGGCACTGGGCCTTCTGGTCGCTGCCCTGCTTGGCTTCCAGGACGAAACAGCCGCGCTTGTACAGATCGATCCTGCCGGTACTGACGGCGCCGTGGGCGCGGGGATAGGCCACCGTCCGCTCGAAGACATAGAGATTGTGCCGGTCGTCGTCCCGGGTAGGGTTGGGCCGGGGAACCTGGATCAGGTCGCACAACTCGGACAGGAAGAGTTGGCAGTTGGCGCGCTCTCCCGCGCCGGAGGACTTCCAGCGGATGATGAACGCTTGGGCCGGATCGACGATCGTCGCGGGTGCGAACTTCATGAAAGAACCCTAGGTGGAGGTTCCTCCAAATTATATTCGTACTCACACGAAGGCAATTTTATGAATGCTGGTGCGACAGTATTGTTTAATTAGTTTGCGATTAAATTAATATGATACCGTGTATTTGAAACACTAGGTTACATAAAGAATGAGTCAACGTGAATGTAGATTGAATAAATTACTGGAGTATTGGCTAGCTTCACACTGTCTTAACGGCGACATCGTCCTCCGTCGTCTTTTCCCAGACGGATCATCGTTCAATGTGGACTCGGAGTCGCACGAGATTTCGGGTCCAACCGGTCTTGCAGCCATCCATGGAGATGCGGGTCATGTAGATGTGGGCATCGTCGTCGGTGTCCTCGAAGTTCCGCGATGGCGAGTCGGGATCGATCAGCGCGGGGTAGACCACCGGCATCGTGTCACAGCCCTTGTCGAGCGTCGTCGGCGTCGGGAACAACAGCCTCGGCTTCGACCAGGTCACCAGATCGGGGCTGGTCGCGTAGAAGACGCCATCGACCACCGTCGAGCCGCCGGGTGGGCGCTGCTGGTGGGTGAACAGGCCGATATACAGCCCGGAGGGGCGATGCAGGCTTAGGCTCGCCATCAGCCGGGTCAGTCCAGGCAGCGGGACGCAGGTGCCCCCACCGCCATCGCGGTAGGGGTCGGCGAAGCGGACGGTGAAGTCATGGCCATCCCAAGCCCGCCACGATGTCGGTTCGTCCAGCCGGTCGGTCCGCATCAGGCAGACGCCACCGGCTTGGGCCTCCTGCGGGGCCGCCGTCATCATGGTGTAAAAGTGGTCGCCGCGCCGGATGATGTTGGATGGGTTGAACAGCCCGCTCCGCTTGCCGCGGGTCGGGTCGTAGCGATAGGGCAGGGCGGCGACCAGCCGGCTTCCCGTGGCGGGGGGCTTGAAGCTGCGGCCGCCGTCCTTGGAGACGACGTAGGTCACCGTGTTGTACCAGCAGTCCATGTAGCGGCCGGTCGGGCAGAGGGCGGGGCGCCGATGGCCCTGGAACTCGTTGTGGACCAGGCCGTGAACCGTCACGCCGTCCAGCGTGTAGGTGCTGACCAGCCAGCCTCGGTCATCGAAGGCGGCGGGATCGTCGTTGTTGCCGCCCTCGTACACGATGTCGCAGGGGTGGCTGAGATGGTCCAGGTCGGGCCCCGAGAAGGCGCGGTTGGTCCAATGGCTGGCGATCAAGCGGATCGTCTCGTCCGCCATCCGGAAGGCGCGGGTCGGCACGTCGGGCACATCGAATTTCTCGCAGGCGTCGCGGTCATGGTCGAAGACGATCTCCGGTTCCGCTCCCGGTGGGATGGTGAGCGACAGGTCCTGGGCGCCGGCTTGGCCCGCAAGCCCTGAAACCAGCGTCACCGCGAGGATGAGCGCCATGGTCCGCTTCGACATGTCTAATCTCCGGTTGCCGTATATCCTCAACCCTCGAACCGGAGATTTTAAAGGCGAAGGGTTAACGGGATGCTGACCCGGTATCGGGCTGCCGCTCCACCACCGAGTCGAGCCCGATGTCCCACGGCGGCGTGCCCCGGAAATGCTCGACCAGGAAATCCACGAAGCTGCGGACCTTGGGCGACAGGTTGCGGGCGTGTGGATAGACCGCGTAGGCGCTGGTCGGCGCGAGGCTGTATTCCGTCAGGATCTCCACCAGCCTGCCGTCCCGCAGCGCGTCACCGATGATGAAGGTCGGCTGCCGTACGATCCCCAGGCCGCCCACCGCCGCGGCGACCAGGGCGTCGCCATTGTTCGCCGACAGGGTCCCGCCCACCCGAACCGTCGTCTCCACGCCGGCGCGGTCGATCAGCGTCCAATCGAGTGGCGGTGCCGCGTAGCTGTAGAGCAGGCAGTTGTGCCTCGCCAGATCGGCGGGAACCTTGGGTATCCCGTGACGGCGGAGATACGCGGGAGCGGCGCATAGCGCCAAGCGGACTGGCGCGATGCGGCGGGCGATCAGGCTGCTGTCGGTCAGGCGCGCGATCCTGACGGCGACATCGTAGCCTTCCTCCACCAGATCGACTTGGCGGTCGTTCAGCACCAGTTCGATCCGGACGCGCGGGTGCTTCTCGCAATAGGCGGCCAGCGCCGACGCCAGCTGGGTGTTGCCGAAGCTCATGGGGCCGTTGACGCGGAGCGTGCCGCGAGGCTCGGCCTGGAGCTCGGAGGCTACCCTTTCCGCCTCGCTCAACTGCTCCAGGATGCTGGCGCATTTCTCGAAGAACGATAGCCCGGCCTCGGTCAGGCTCTGCTTGCGGGTCGTGCGGTTGAGCAGGCGGACCCCCAGGCGGTCCTCGAGCTGCTGGATATGGCGGCCGATCATCGCCCTGGACAGCCCCAGATCCTCCGACGCCGCCGCTTGGCTGCCCAGTTCCACCGTGCGGACGAAGGCGGCGATGGTGGTGATCCGGTCCATGGGAGAGCCTTCGGCGGTGTGCGGAAACTCTCTTATACAAGGTGGTATGAGGGTCGGTCTTTCCCGATTCACCCTGGCGGGTTTATCGGCTTAAATAAAGTTAATCAGGCAACCCACCCTCTCCCCTGGGGTTGAGTAGGGGTAATCGCGTACAAAAACGAGGGAGTTGCCATCATGGCTTATTCGCAAACCCGGTCGCGCACACAGGAATCCGCCGAGGACGCCATCTCGGCCCTTACCGAACGGTTCGATCAGTTCGTGGAACAGTTCGGCGACACGGCGCAGACGACGGGCAAGGCGGTTTCGGAACGCTTCGATTCCGGCCGCCAGCAGGTCGAGGACGCCGCCGAGCGGGGCTACCGCGACGTTCGCCGGCAGACCCAGCGCGGTGTCGAGAATGTCAGCGGCCAGATCGAGAAGAACCCGCTGTCCAGCGTGGTCGTCGCCTTCGCGGCGGGCATCCTGATCGGCAAGCTGCTTTAACACCGCGGCGCGCGTTAAAAAAGGGGCGGGAGGGGCATCGGCCGATGCCCCTCCCGCCCTTTCCGTATGTCGGCCTATCAGCCGGCCTTGGACATGGCGACCGCCGTGTCGGCCATCCGGTTGGAGAAGCCCCACTCGTTGTCGTACCAGGTCAGGATGCGGACGAAGTTGCCGTCGATGACCTTGGCCTCCTCCAGCGCGAAGATGGACGAGTGCGGGTCATGGTTGAAGTCGGTCGACACCAGCGGCTCGTCATAGGCGGCCAGGATGCCCTTCAACGGACCATTGGCGGCGTCGGAGATCGCCTTCTTGATCTCCTCCACGCTGGTCGCCCGGTTGGCGATGAACTTGAAGTCGACGACCGAGACGTTGGGGGTCGGCACGCGGATGGCGGTACCGTCCAGCTTACCCTTCAGTTCCGGCAGAACCTTGCCGACGGCCTTGGCGGCGCCGGTCGAGGTCGGGATCATGTTCAACGCGGCGGCGCGGGCGCGATGCAGGTCCTTGTGCATCGTGTCGACGATCCGCTGGTCGCCGGTGTAGCTGTGGATGGTCGTCATGAAGCCTTTTTCGATGCCGACCAGGTTGTTCAGCACGAAGGCGACCGGAGCCAGGCAGTTGGTCGTGCACGAGGCGTTCGAGACGATCTTGTGCTCGGCCGTCAGCTTGTCGTGGTTGACGCCATAGACGACCGTCAGGTCCTCGTCCGTCGCCGGGGCGGAGATCAGGACCTTCTTGGCACCCGCCGTCAGGTGCTTGGCGGCGTCGTCGCGCTTGGTGAAGATGCCCGAGCATTCCAGGGCGATCTCGACACCCAGGTCGGCCCAGGGCAGCTGCGCCGGGTCGCGGACCTGCACGACCTTGATCTCGTGGCCGTTGACCACCAGGACTCCGTCACGGGCTTCCACGGTGCCGGGGAAGCGGCCATGGACGCTGTCGTATTTCAACATGTGCGCGTTGGTGTGAACGTCCGCGAGGTCGTTGATCGCGACGACTTCCACGTCGGTGCGGCCGGATTCGTAAATCGCGCGAAGCACCAGCCTGCCGATACGCCCGAACCCGTTGATCGCAACCTTAACAGCCATCGATTCCTCCTAATCCCAAAACGTTCGCGGGCTTGATCGCGCCCGTTTACAACCTGGCCTTGGCGGCCGTCACCACGGCATCGGCGGTAATGCCGAAATGCTTGTAGAGATCCTGGTATGGCGCTGATTCGCCAAAGCTTTTCATTCCGACGAAGGTGCCCTTGCGGCCGATGTAGCGGTCCCAGCCCTGGCGGATCTGAGCCTCGACGGCGATCCGCACGGTGTGCTCGCCGATCACCTCGTCCTGGTACGCCTCGTCCTGCTCCTCGAACAGCTCCATGCTCGGCATGGAGACCACGGCGGTGCCGATACCGTCCGCTTGCAGGGTCCCGCGCGCCTGCATGGCGATCTCGACCTCGGAGCCGGTGGCGAAGATGGTGACCTTCCGCTCGCCGTCGGCCTGGGCCAGGATGTAGCCACCCTTGGCCGACAGGTTCTCGGTGGTGTGCTCGGTCCGCAGTGTCGCGAGGTTCTGGCGGGTCAGTGCCATCAGCGATGGGCGGTGGACGCTCTTCAGCGCGATGGCCCAGCACTCCGCCGTCTCGACCGCGTCGGCCGGCCGGAAGACCAGCAGGTTGGGGATCGTGCGCAGCGCTGGGACATGCTCGACCGGCTGGTGGGTCGGGCCGTCCTCGCCGAGGCCGATGCTGTCATGGGTCATGATGAAGACGACGCGCGCCTTCATCAGGGCCGCCAGACGGATCGACGGGCGGCAGTAGTCGCTGAAGGTCAGGAACGTGCCGCCGTAGGGGATGATGCCGCCATGCAGCGCCATGCCGTTCATGGCGGCGGCCATGCCATGCTCGCGCACGCCGAAGTGGACGTAGCGGCCATGGAAGTCGCCGCGCTGGACGGCCCCGGTGTTCTTGACCCGCGTGTTGTTGCTGGGCGTCAAGTCGGCCGAGCCGCCGATCAGTTCGGGCACCGCCGGCACCAGCACGTCGAGCACGTTGCCGGACGCGACGCGGGTCGCCAGCTTCGGCTTCTCCGCCGAGACCTTGGCCTTGAAATCGTTGATGACGCTATCGAAATCGGCAGGCAACTCGCCCGAGACGGCGTGCTGGAAGCTCTTGCGCAGGCTGTCGTCGGCGCCGTCCAGCCGCTGTTCCCAGTTCTCCCGCTCCGCCACGCCGCGCTGGCCGAAGCCGCGCCACACGCTGGTGATGTCCTCCGGGATGATGAAGTGCTCGTGGGTCCAGGCCAGCTTCTCGCGCGCCGCCTTGATCTCGTCGGCGCCCAGCGGCGAGCCGTGGGAGTGGTGCGTGCCGCCCTTGGTCGGGGCGCCATAGCCGATGATGGTCTTGCAGGCGATCAGCGACGGCGCGTCGGTGGTGCGGGCGTATTCGATCGCCGTGGTGATCTGCTGCGGATTGTGGCCGTCGATCTCGCGCACGTCCCAGCCATAGGCGCGGAAGCGGTTGAGCGTGTCGTCGGTGAAGCTGAGGCTGGTCGGCCCGTCGATCGAGATCTGGTTGTCGTCCCACAGCACGATCAGCTTGGACAGCCCAAGATGGCCGGCGAAGGACGACGCCTCGTGGCTGATGCCCTCCATCAGGTCGCCATCGCTGGCGATCACATAGGTGTAGTGGTCGACCAGATCGTCGCCGAAGCGCGCGTTCAGGATGCGTTCTGCCAAGGCCATTCCGACGGCGGTGGAAAGGCCCTGACCCAGCGGACCGGTCGTCGTCTCGATGCCGCCGGACTGCAGGACCTCCGGATGGCCGGGGGTCTTGCTGTGAAGCTGGCGGAACCGCTTCAGCTCGTCGATCGTCATCTCCTCGTAGCCGGTGAGATGGAGCAGGCTGTAGAGCAGCATCGAGCCATGGCCCGCCGACAGCACGAAACGGTCGCGGTCGGGCCACTGCGGCGCCTTGGGGTCGAACTTGAGGAACTTGCCGAACAGAACCGTCGCCACGTCGGCCATGCCCATCGGCATGCCCGGATGCCCGGACTTGGCGGCCTCGACCGCGTCCATGGCGAGTACACGAATCGCGTTGGCCAACTGCTCGTGCGGGACGCCGGCAGGGCTTGCGGGGGTCGTGGAGGTGGACGGCGTCGGCATGGTGACGGGTTCCTGGCTCTAAAGTTGGTTGCCATCCCGAATCGGCGCCGCGGTTCGGCGGCGGAGACCGGATTCTGGACGGGCTGCGAAAAGGTGCCGCGCGATCGTGACGCGACGGCGCGTCAAATTACTGAAACGCGGGCACCATGCCGCCGCCGCTTCCCCACGTCAACACGCGAGTGCCACTATGTGTCGCCCTG
>NZ_AVFL01000044.1 GCF_000576635.1 Skermanella stibiiresistens SB22 | reverse complement strand
TATGCCCATATAGATGATAGTCCGGATTATTCATTATCTTATGAACAGACCATCACGAAGAGTACAACCTTCCTATTTACTGGAACTTACGACGATATAGGGGTATTTTTCATAAAATTCAATTTTGGGAAAGACACTTCAGCCAATATTATTGGTTATTCAACATTCTACTCAGTCGATGAAGCGGCATTATATTCATATTCCCTTCCATTCATTAATTATGGCACTAACAGTTTTTACCAAAATCTTAATAAAGATACATGGACAACCGGCAACGCAGGCGTTTCATCGCAGGAAGGAGCCTCTTTCTATTTAGCTTTTAATCCATACGAATACAGATATAGCCCTGTTGTATATCAAGATTACTATACATTTGTTGTTCAGGTAAACCTGCGAGAGATCCCCATCAGTCCCCCTGAACCTCCCGAACCTCCTAAACCTCCTGAAACCCCTTCAGTACTATTCACCAACAATGATGACGTCGTCAACTTCAATGCTTTGAGTGATGAACAACATAAAGCGATTGATAACTTTCCATCCAAAATCACCAATGCCCTAGACGGCGACGATACCGTGACCTTGCCGCATCCGGCGTGGTATCAACTCACTCCATCGGTGTCATGGGATCCGCTCAAGGTGTTCCATGGCGGTCCTGGGAACGACACGATAGTCGGTGGCGACGGCGACGACAGGATCGCCGGGGACGCCGGCAATGACACGATCCGTGGTGGCGAGGGAGGTTTGCTCCTGAAGCCGGACATGGACACCGTGTACCTGTCGGGAAAACCCAGCGACTACGCGTTCAGCGAGGGTGACCCTTCCTGGCTGTCGGCCTACAACTTGAAGACCGCGGAGAAGGACCTGATCTCGGCCGACGTTGAGTTCATCAAGTTCGAGGCGTTTGGCGACAACGCGGTGTCGGTGAACAATGTCTATTACGAACTGGCCAAGCTGGCGAACCGATCGTACGATGACATCAGCCCCGCCCAGGATGGCGCCAGTGGATGGCGGCCCGTCCTGGCCCAGGAGTTGGGCTTGTCCCCCAGGGCGACCGACACACGCGAATACGGCATCAAGTACGAAATGCGCGACGGCATCTACCGGTCGTTCGGCGCCACCAGCATCGATCCATTCGGCGTGGTGGCCCACGTCTCCTACGCCAAGGTCAACGGAACGCCCACCCTCGCGGTCGCCTTCAGGGGGACCACCGACTTCGAGGATGGCCTGGAGTACCTGGGCTTCTCCACGTACTACGCCCGTTACAAGCCGCTGGTCGACGCCATCAAGCACTATGTCCAGGAAACTGCGATCCCCAGGGTCTACGTGACCGGGCACAGCCTCGGCGGCGCCATGGCCCAGATGTTCATGCAGGAGCCAGGCGTCCTCCCCACAGACCCCAGCGACCCCAGCAACCACAGGTATTTCGGCGTGACCTTCGGCTCACCCGGCGCCCCGAAACACGCCGCCGATCCGCGGATGTTCCACTTCGAACACACCGACGATCGGGTGGTTGGCCTGGGGAAGCTCGCCCACTCCGATAACCTGCCGTTGCAACTCAAAGTTCTGCTGTCGATTTTCACCGAGGCTCGGGATTACGACACCTCGGGTCAGGCGATCAGGAAGGTCATCCCAGGCCTGGGACTTCCCAACACCGAACACGCCATGGATCTCTACGAGAAGACAGCCCTTCTCAGCAGGTCGGCGATCTCGGGCAAGGACACGGGCACGAGCCGTTATGTCGATGGCGAGCTGGTCCAGGACGCGCACCACTACGCCTCGCAGATCCATCGCCTCTACCAGTCCGCCCTCGACCGCCTGCCCGACATGGACGGCCTGGTCAACTGGACCGGCGCGCTGAAGGCCGGCATGACGCTCAAGCAGGCGGCCGGGGGCTTCGCCGACTCCACGGAATTCCGCCTCCACTACGGGGCACCCGACAACGTGGGCTTCGTCAAGCAACTCTATCTCAACGTGCTCGACCGCGAGGCGGACACGGGGGGCCTATCGAACTGGACCAGCGCCATGTCCGCCGGGATGACGCGCGCCGAGGCCCTGATTGGATTCTCGGAGTCCGCGGAGAACATCCAGCGGATGGCGCCAGTCCTGCGGGAGGGCATCTGGGTACGCGACAACACTGCCGCCACGGTGGCCAGGCTGTACGACAGCGTCCTCGACCGCTTACCCGACGCCAGCGGGCTTGGCGCCTGGACCGACGCCATCAAGGCCGGGATGAGCCTGGACCAGACCGCCGACGGCTTCACAGGATCCCTGGAGTTCCAGCAGCGCTACGGCGCCCTCGACAACACGAACTTCGTGAAAACCTTGTACAGGAACGTGCTCGACCGCGAGGCGGAGCCGGCCGGCTTGGCCAACTGGAGGGGCGCGCTGGATGCCGGCGTCGACCGCTCCGACATCGTCCTCAGCTTCTCGGAGTCGGCCGAGCACGTGATGAAGCTGGCGCACCGCATCGACGACGGCATCTGGCTCTTGTGATACGGGTTGAGGTTGGATCCTCGCTATTCCGCCTTCGCCGCGGCCGTCGCCTCGTCCATCGCCCGCCGCCGCTCCCGCACCGCGACCTCGTCCTTCATCTGGGCCCGGCGATCGTGCGCCAGTTCCCAAGCCCATGCCGCCTCCAGCAGGCGAGCGTCCTCCGGCTCGGCCTCGCGCCAGACCTTGCACGCCGCCGGGGTCCATTGACCCGGCCTCCGATCCTTGCCTCCGTTCGCCGCGACGAGCAGTTCCTCGAAGGTCATCACGCCATCTCCAACACTATGCCAATATCCGTATCAACGACGAGGTCATCTAATTTTCGATCTCTCCTGATTGAAGCCAAACTCGCTTCCCATTCGGCAACTGGACCAGCACGAATTCCATGCTGCTACCATCATGAAAAATGACGGTGTCGCGCTTCAATGGACCACGGACTTTGGTCCCCTTGTTCACCCTCGGACACGTTGGTCCACTCAAAAGCGAGTGGGCTTCACCGTATCGTTTCTCGGCCATTGCCTGATCCGCTTTTCGAACGGTGTCGAGCGATAAGCAAGCGGTGTCGGATCTGTTGACTACGGATTGCGCATGGACGTTCGATGGTAGGAAGCACGTGGCCATTACCACCAAAAGCGCTGCGACTAGATGCTGATGTCCTGGTCGCCCATACCTTGACGCCCCGCCGGCATCCGTCATGGCTGACTGTTTCGTAAAGGTCATCATGCGGTCCTCAAGATCCTATAGACACTCGTCCGGCCGATCTTGAGCCGGCGGGCGATCTCGCTACCTCCCAGGCCTTCCGCCTTCAAGGCCAAGATGGTGGTCTTGTCCAACTTCGGCTTCCGCCCCTTGTAGACACCCTCGGCCTTCGCCTTGGCGATGCCTTCAAGCTGGCGCTCGCGCCGCAGGTTCGTCTCGAACTCCGCGAAGACCCCCAACATGTCGAGGAACGCCTTGCCCGCAGCGGTCGATGTGTCGATCGGCTGCTCGGTCGCCTTCAGCGCCACGCCCTTCGCCTTCAACTCGCGGACGATGTCCTGGAGGTCACCGATGGATCGCGCCAACCGGTCGATTCGCGTCACCATCAGCGTGTCGCCCGGCTGCAGGAATTCCATCAGCGTCCGCAGCTCGGACCGACCCGACCTGGTCGTTCCGGTGACCTTCTCCTCGCGGACCACGAGACAGCCGGCCGCCTTCAACGTGTCGCGTTGGAGCGTCAGGTCCTGGTCGGTCGTGGAGACCCGCGCGTACCCGTAGATGGACATCTTCCCCCTCGATCTGTTCCGTTAGGATCTAGACCACCATACCATGCTGTACCGTTTGGTGAAAGTGGACCCTAATGGAACAGGTGGAAGCTAGGGTTCGGTGTTTCGCGGAACTGTTCCGCATGGGTATACCCTATAAGCCATAGCGGTTCGATTTAACACGGAATCCGTGTTGACTATGGTGCGGCATTGCCGCATATAAGGATCATGCCAGACACGCTGATCACTGTCGTTGAAACAACACCCTTTACTAGAAGAGCAGACAAGATCCTTACAACCGAAGAAAAAAAGGACTTGATAGACTTTTTAGCGGCAAATCCCTTGATGGGTGAAGAAATCGTGGGAACAGGCGGCGTGAGAAAAGTACGCTTCGGTTCCCATGGTAGAGGTAAGTCTGGGGGCGTTCGGGCAATTTACTATTACTATGACGATAATATGCCTCTATTCGCTTTGTTGGTGTATGGGAAGGGAGAACAATCGAACCTGACCCCCGACCAGAAAAGAGTGGTAACGACGTTGGCGGCAACGCTCAAGGCCCAGCAAACTAGGAGAGACAAATGAGCAAGCTTGGTGACGAGCTGATCGAGGCGATGAGCGAAGCCGTGGCATATATGGGCGGCCACCCTGGAGCTACTGTAACCCATGAGGTCCATGTTCCAGATGCCGTGGACGTCGCCGCGATCCGCAAGCGTACTGGTTTGAGCCGGCCGAAGTTCGCTGCTCGTTTCGGTTTGGATGTCCGCGCCGTCCAGGATTGGGAACAAGGGCGGCGCCGACCTGAACTGGCTGCGAGAGCTTACCTCAAGGTTATCGAACACAACCCCAAAGCCGTTGAGGAAGCTCTTCAGGTTCAAGCTGCCTAATTCGCCCTTCTTTTGATTGGTGATGAAAATTTCACGCTCTGCGCGACTTTTGTCGCGTGGGGTTTTGGTGTGTTATCCAATCAATCGCGGGAATAGGGGAGCGAGAGAAAATTCTTGGGATCCCCAAAATTAGGTTGCGGTGCCGCGGCGCCTGGATCATTCTTGCGAAAGAGAAAAGCCCCGCTTGGGGAAGCGGGGCTTTTCTGTAGTCTGTAGTTTCGCCGCCACCCAGCTCCCGTCGGACAAACGCGCTGGAGGGCATTTTGTAACGCCGTGACCGGCATCAGGAAAAAGTATTGATGCCGGAAAAAGCTGACCTGAATGTACGCGGGCTTCGATGGGATTTCAAGCGCGAGTCGCGATTTGCTAATCGATTCCTGTACGATTTCGGATAGGCTGGCACGGCTCCTGTTGGGGCAACGAATGTCAACGATCCAAGCCTTTGTACAGGCGGCATCGGACCACCGAATTCAAAGCGTGGTTACCATCCACACGATGGCGCTTCTAGCGGCTCATGCCGATTCAGACGGATATGCCCTGCGCGACAACTCCGGCCAGAGTCTCGGCGATCCGCGCCATATTGCGGCTGAGACTGGCTATGGCGTTTCCACGATCTACAAGGCGCTCACAACGCTGGAAACTCTCGGCTACATCGCTCCGGAGGAGCCGACACCCGAGCAGATTGCATGCGGGGTGATCGGTCGCATCAGGATACAGACGCCCGCCGCCAGCACGCGCGCGTGATCGGCCACCAGCATGGAGAACCACCCCAACCGCCCTATGGGGGCGGGCAGCGAACCCGCGCGCCTTGAGCTAACTGACGAGCAATGGCATAGGATCGCCGATCGATCCATGGAGATCGCCATTGATCTCGGTCTCAATCTCGTCAGCATCCATGGCACCTATGCTCGATTCGGCAGCAACACGGGCAGCCTGAAAATCTGGTTTGCCGGCCCGCATGCCGGCACCTGGTACGACGACCCTGACAGCGGCGACATGATCGCCCTGATCAGGCGGGAAAGCGGTCGTGGCTTCCGAGACGCCGTTGAGTTTGGTCTCAAGGAGCGCGTGCAGGCTCCTTTGGTCGTCAAACAGAAGCGCAAAGCCGTTAGCGCTGAGCCTGACTATGACCGATCGGAATTCGCCCGTGGGCAATGGCACGAGGCGCGGACCACCCTTGGCACGCTGGCCGAGACCTACCTTACGAAGCGGCGCGGCATCCCGCTCGAAACAGTGCATGCGCTCGACCGCGCCGGACGAATTAGATTTCACCCCCGGCACCAGGCACGGCCTGACTCGACGTCGACATGCCCCGCCTTGCTGGTGGTCGCCACGGATCTAGCCGGCAACGTGCATGGTCTCCAAGCCATCCGGTTGGATGCCACCAGCGGCAAGCGCGTCAAATTGTCGGCGGGGTCCATCGCAAGCAACAAGGCGGTCGGCTGGCTCTCCGGCGGCGACGGCGATGTGATCCTCACCGAGGGACCCGAGGACGCGATCAGTATCCATGCCGCTCGGCGGAGCGGCATGGTCGGCGCCGCGTTCGGTGGTGTGAAGAGACTGGTCGGTTCTGTTCCGCCAGGACGCCGGGTCATCATCGCGGCGCAGAACGACCCACCTGAGAGTCGGGCGGCGAAGTCTCTGACGGAAGCCTGCGATCTTCTTATGGCCGCTGGGCATGACGTCTGGGTCGCACGACCTCCTCAGGGGATCAAGGACGCCAACGACCTCCTGCGAACAGGGGGGGTGAGTGCGGTCCGCGCCATGTTGGACGCGGCGGGTCCCGTGGTGCCTCCAGGCGGGCCGAAACAGACCCCACCCTTTCCAACCGAAACCGTCGTCGATCCGAAGCCATACTGGCCCTCCACGGACGTGGACGGTGTCACCGCTCACGCGGAACTCCAAATCTTGATCGAGGATTGGATGTGCGCGGTCGAGCGGTGGTTGGACGCCAGGGACCATGCCGCCGACCAGCGGGACGCCTTCCTCAATGACGGCATGTCCGAGAAAGAGAGGCGCAAGGCCAAGCGCGACATCAAGCGGTCGATCGCGCGGGCATTTCCCGGTGTCGATCTGGAGCGGCCTCCCCGGCTCCAAGTGGCCGCCGCCGCAGGTCTAGGGAAATCGTCCGGCTTGCGCGAGGCCTACCTTCGCCATCCACGGTTATGGCGCCGGCAATTCCACGGCTTCCTCCCAACCGTGAAACTGGCCCGGGATTTCGAGGACGCCATGCGGGACGCCATGGGCGTATCGCCCACTGCCCCCCTGGTGGTCCTCCACCGCGGGCGTGACCATGAGGCCGAACTTGGAAATGCCCCATGCGCGCGCTGGAAGGCCAGCCGGCGGCTCGCCGGGAAGGTGCCATCGCTGTTCGGCGCGATGTGTGAGCGCGGGGAAACCAAATGCCCGCACTTCAGCGCCTGCGCCTACATCGACAACTACCAAACGCAGGGGCCGGGACTGCATCTGTTCGTCCATGACCATCTGACCAAGGCGAAACCCTTGAACTTCCCCAAGGCAGATTTCGCGTTCGTCGACGAGGACGCGACGCAAGCGTTGCTGACCCATTCCGTGGTGGGCGCGGCGATCCTTTCCGATCCCTCGACGTATCAGACCGCCGCCTTGACCAACGAGCAAGACGACGCGGCATCCCTCGGCAATCGCCTGCTGGTCGCCATCACCAGCGGCGCCCCGATGTTGGCCGCGATCCGAAAGGCCAACATCACCACCAAGGAACTGAAGACCCTGGCGGATTGGACTCAGCCCACGGATCAAGGGCCGGAAATCTCCCCGGCCATGTCGGACGAGGCGATCGAGGCGATCGCGGAAAAGCTCACGCCCCACCATGGCGAGATCGTCGGCCGCATCGTCCGCCAGATCGCCAGCGAGCTGCGCCATGATCGGGACATCGCGCACGGGGTCGTCTATGGCGACGGCAACCTGCATCTGCACCGACACTCGCGCGTGAGGGCGGCTCCGAAGGGGATACCCTTGCTCATCATCGACGCCGACGCGGACCTGGGTGTCAACCGCGTCCTGTTCGGTGACAACCTGACTGGCCACGCCATCAAGGCGAAGCGGCTGGGCCGGGTCGTGCAGGTGCGCAACGCGACGCTCGCGAAATCGTACATCGCCCCGGAGACCGCCTTCTCGGCTCCGACGGACCGACAGGTTGAGCACGCCAAGGCGCTGCGCGCCCGCATCCTGGCGTGGATAGCCTCGAAGGCCAAGGGCAAGCGGGTCTTGGTGGTGACCAACAAGCCGGTGCGCGTCGCCTTCACCGGCGAGCCGACAGGCAGGATCCCCGTGTCGATCGATTTCCAGGGAGCGACGTGGAGCCACTATGGCGCGGTGCTCGGGGTCGACGCCTGGAGGGATCACGACGTGGTGATCCTCATCGGCCGCGAGCAGATGTCGGCCGTCGCCGGCGAACGGCAGGCGCGCGCCATTCACTGCGACGATCCCGAACCGTTGAACCTGACCGGCGGATACCGGAAGGCCATGCGATGCCATCGGATGCGGGATGGATCGTCGGTGCCGGTGGAGGTCCACGAACACGAGGATGCCCGGGTTCAAGCCCGCGTCGAGGCCAAGCGCGAGCGCGGCATGGCGCAGGCGATTGACCGCCTGCGGCTGATCCATGGTAGGCCGGATAGGGAAATCCTCATCCTATCCAATCTGCCGCTTCCGGGAGTCACGGTGGACCGCATGATGACTTTGGATGAACTGCTGGAGGGAGGCACCACTCTCGAGCGCCTCGTGGACCACGCGCGCCGGGAATGGGGAGTGCTGCCGCTTGTTCCCGATTTCCTCGTCCAACACGCACCTGGAATCGTCTCGTCTCGTCGGACCGCAGAGCGGTTGGTGGCGGAATTTAAAACCGCCAACCCGCTAATAGAATGTTATTTGCCAGTTGGCGGTTTTAAATTGGGTAGGTTCTGGACGATGGGACAACGCCGTCCCAGCTCCGTGATCCTGTTTGGCGACACCCCCACCGCCGCGGGCATCGCCGCGTTGGAGCGGCTCGTCGGCAACGTGACGATCCAAATTCCCGCAGATGAGGTGGAGCGCTCCCCCAACGTTGATCGCCCGGTCCAGGAGGATCCAATCGTTGTAGAGCCGGCCGCCGTGGAGATGGATTTCGAGCGCCTGCTCGCGGCATACGGCCGCGAGGCGATTATCAACCGTTGGCCCATCGTTGAGCAGGAGGGGGCGGAGATCCGGGATAGACGTCCCATGATCTGGAAGGTATCCTCAAAAGTATCCTCAAAATTGACCTATGTCGGTAGGATAGGAGTGCCCCGATGAAACGCAAGTCAAATCTACCATCGGCTGAAATACAGTCTCTGTTAGATGCGGAATCTGACAGTGATTACATCATGCCAATTGAGGAATTCATGGATCGAAATTTTGGTCCAGGCACATGGAGACGCGATGTCTACGCCCGGCAGTATATAGCTTGCCGTGGTCGCACGGCATCGGGGCGTGGATACATCATCGTGAACGATGACTCCACCAGCTACCCACTGGAAATTTCCACACTGCAATTGAACTGACAACCATCACCGCAACAAAAACCTGACTACTCGAAAAAAAACGAAACAATTGATATCGAGTCTTTGGGAGAGGAGAGAGAACAGGTTTGATATAATTACGGACAGCACGATGGAGAGCTGTCTATGACATCGATTATCAGCCTGACCGAGTTGCCGCGCTCATTGAAACGGTTCACCGGTGGATCCACAGTTACATATTCTGCAGCGTACAGACGAGTCCTGAACGGCGACATCCCCGCGACGCGGAGTTCCAACGGCCGCTGGATGATCTCGACGTCCGATCTCCCGAGTATTGCCGCAATACTCGGGCTGTGGGAGGCGTCCTGATGGACCGCGTCCTCGAGCTCGAGGCTCAGGTCGCCGCACTGCAACGCCGGTTGGACGAGGCGGAGATCCGGGCTCGCCAAGCGGAGCGCGCCCGGGAGCTGGAGGCCATCACCCGCCACGTCCGCGAGGCGGCCTTGGCGGAGGGGGTGCTGCCGACCGCGCTGGACGATGTGAGTGATCGCGCCATCCGGTCTGGGCAATGGAAGCTGTCGGCCAAAGGCGACATCTACCGCGTAGAGGATGGCGTCCCGGTGGTCACTCCAGCCGGGGACTATGTGACGCCGCGCGCGTGGCTGAAGGGCCTCAAGGAGCAGGCCGGCTTTTATTTCGCTGACGATCCCCACCAACAGGCCAACGCCGGCGTGGTGAACCCTTGGACGAAGGATCATTGGAACCTGTCCGAACAGGGGCGCATCGCACGAGAGTCTCATGAAACTGCGCAGCGGCTCGCCGCCGAGGCTGGGTCGACGCTCGGCGCGACGCGGCCGTCGGAGGGGCGGCCATGACCTTTGCGACCACGACCGCACCTCCGACGGCCGCGCCCGGGTCGAGTGTCACTGACCGCCATCCGGACTACCTGGAGAACGCCCCGGCGTGGCGCCGAATTCGGTCCATGCTCGCTGGCGCGGATGGCGTTAGATCCTCTGCTGACGAATTCATGCCGCTGACGGCCGAGCAGGTCAGACGCCCGGAGGTACGGCGGGCCTATATACAGCGCGCGGCCATTTTCCCCGCGACGTCCCGGACACTGGAGGCAACCGCCGGCGCCGTGTTCCGGCGTGATCCAACGGTGCGCGTTCCCGCGCGGCTGGATGCGCGCTTGGAGAACATCGACTCCCAGGGCGGGACCCTGCTCAACCTCGCCCAGACAGCCGTTCGCGAGACACTGGCAATGGGCAGATTCGGCATTCTCGTTGACTCCGCCTATGGAGCCGATGTCCTGAACGATCCGCTGGCGGCGACACCCTACCTGGTGGGCTATACCGCGGAGAACATCACTAACTGGAGGTCCAGAATTGTCGATGGTCAGCTCGTGCTAGACCAGGTGGTGTTGCTGGAGCACTCGACAATTCCGGTGGAGTTCGGATCCACCGAGGTGGTCCAATACCGCGTGTTGGAGCTGGATGAGCAGGATTATTACCGTGTGAGATTGTTCCGGCAGGTGGCCAGCGGACGGGTGATAGAGGTCGACCGTATTGAACCACGTGCATTCGATCGGCGCCGTTTGGACCGTCTGCCGTTCGTGTTCCTATCGCCCAGCGACGGAGCCGACCAGATCCGCCGCTCCCCACTACTGGACCTGACCGATTGCAACTTGAATCATGTCTCCGTCGCCGCGGACCTGTCGAACGCCATCCACAAATTGTCGTCCCCAACCTTGATCGTGACCGGCGCGGAAAGGGACGAGGCAGACGTCCAACTGGGTGGAGTTGTATATCTACCTCGGGATACCCAGTGCGAACTGCTCGAATTCCGCGGGGATGGTCTCGGAGTTCTCGAGCGGGTGTTGGACAGGTTGGAACGTCAGATGGCGATCCTGGGAGCTCGGCTGCTGGAGCAACCGAAGCGCACTGCTGAAACTGCCGAAACAACTCGGCTCCGTCAGACTAGTGAAACATCAGTTCTCTCTAGCGTATCTCGGAACGTCAGCGATGGTATCAAAAGAGCGCTTCAAATTGCCTGTGATTGGGACCGCATCGCTGGTGAGGTTTCATTCGAGTTGAATCAGGATTTTCTTGATTCAGTTATGGAACCAGGGATGCTTGAGGCATTGACACGATCAGTACAGAACGGATACCTGCCAGTTGATGATCTATACTGGAACCTGCGCCGCGGAGAGTTGTTGCGCCCGGATCTGACGCCGGAGCAATACCGCGACGAGCTCGAGAACAACCCGCTGCTGATCGGCCGTCCCTCCCCGCTGTCGCTCACCCCCGCCCCTGCTGATCCAGCGGCGGTGTCGGAGGATGGCCCATGACCGCGGTCGTCAAGCGGGCGTCGGCGTCTGAGGATCTCGGCGACGAGCTGATCCTGCTGGCGCTGCTCTTGCTCCGATACAATTCGCACCTCCGTCGGCGCACGCTGCTGCGATTGCAGGAGTTGGGGGATGAAATCCTCCGTCAACTTGGCCCACTCGATCTGACTCTACCGACCAGACACGCAGCGGTTCAGCACGTTGAACGGTCCCTCCTCCCCCTGATAGAACGCGCCTATCTGGACGTCGACGAAGATCTGCGTCACGAACTCGTAGCCTTGGTTGCCCTCGTATCCGATCTCGTGATTGAGAGGATCGACGCACTGGTCGGTGTGCCCGGTATTAGCCGTTCGCTCCCAGAAGAGGCGCGACGTCTGATCCCGGCGAACGCGCTGGTCGATGGTGCTGTGGTCGCCTCCTGGCTCGGAGCTCAGGCCGGCGCCCTCCTGTTCAGCGTCAGGAGAGTTCTGACTGCCGGAGCCGCAAACGCATCCGGCGCCACCGGGATTAACCAGATGATCCGTGAGGCGATTGATATCGCCCAACGCCAGGCCATGCCGATCGTACGTACTGCCGTAAGCGCCGTGTTCGGCGCCAGCATTGTCGCTATCGTCGCGGAAAACTCACGGTTATTGGGTGGGTTCACTCACACGTCCATTTTGGATTCCAGAACGTCCGAGGTCTGCCGTCGGAGAGCTGGACTGCGTTTTCTTGCCGATGGCAGTCCAGTCGGGCACAGCCTGCCGTTCCGCATTCCGCCTCTGCATATCAACTGCCGGTCACATCTGACGCCGTGGTTTTATCCGGTCGATCAGATGCCACGAGGCGTCGCGTCAGCTATCACGACAGCGGGTCGGGACGAGGCGTTCGTCGATCCTCGCGCTGCAGAGCAGGATCTTGGTGACTGGTTGCAGCGCCGCAGCCAACGAGAGCAGGAGGCGACCGTCGGTAGAGTCCGACTGGACGCATGGCGGTCCGGGACGATCAGCACCGCCGCTCTACTCGACCAGAGGGTCAGACCCCTAACCCTGCCTCAGATCCGGAAGGTACTGGGCATCTAAAGGGGTGATGCCGGACTGAATGAACCTATGTCGCGGGAGTTGATATCCAACTCCCGCGACCTCAGTCAGGTTAGACGAACCAGTAGTCCGATTCCGCCATCTGGCTCGCGTTGACGTATTTGATTGTCAGGATATCGGTCTCGCTGAACTTCAGGACTGTATCGCCGCCGTACTGGGGGGATTGAACCATCCCGGCCGCCTTGAGATCGGCGAAGCTGTCGATCCCCTTGGCCACGAGGCCGAGGTCGCGCAGGTCTATGACGTCGCCCTCGCTCCTCCGGAAATCCTCGACGCGGTCCTTGCCGTCACCGAGGTGGAAGACGAACCTGTCGGCCCCAACCCCACCGAATAACGCGTCAGCGTCGCCGGCGCCGCCGGTCAGGATGTCCCTACCCGCGCCGCCGTAAATCATGTCCCTACCGGCGCCGCCATCCAGGAAATCATCCCCGTCGTCGCCCGTGATGATGTCGTCCCCGGCGCCACCGTGAACGCGATCGTTGCCAGCACCGCCGTACAGGCTGTCATTCCCGCCGTTGCCATTCAGGACATCGTCGCCATCACCGCCCGTCAACTGGTCGGCCGTCTCCTTGCCCTGGAGGAAGTCGCTGCCCGACCCTCCCCAGTAGCCGCCGTACTTCGCCTCGGTCTGGACGACCTGGGGAGCCGCCAGCGACACGGCGATCCGGGTCGCGCCCGAGGTGGCGTGACCATCGGAGGTGGTCACCTCGAAGGCGTCCGAGGTGTTGGTGGTGGCGCCTGGCGTGTAGACCAGCCGTCCGGCCGCGATGTCGGCGTCGGTGAAGACGGCTCCCGCCTTCAGCGTGGCGCCGGCCAACGTCAACGATCCCGTTCCGGGGCCGGTGGCGAGCGTGTAGGTCAGCTCCGCCGCCGGGCTGTCGATGTCGGACACCGACAAGGCGTCCCTGCCGACCACCGCCGACAGGACACCGGACGCGAGGTCCAACTTGGCGGAGCCGCCGATCACCGGCGCGTCGTTGACCGGGTCGATGGTGATGGTGTGGGTGGCGACGGCGCTCTCCAGACTGCCATCGGCCGCCTTGAAGGTGAAGCTGTCGGTGCCGTGGAAATCCTTGTCCGGCGTGTAGGAGAACGAACCGTCGGCCGAGAAGAGCAACTTGCCGTGCCGCGCCTCATCCAACAAGGCATAGGCGAGTTTGTCGCCGTTGACGTCGGTAGCCGAGACATGACCTGTCAGCGGAGCGTCCTCGGCGATGACGGAATGACCGTCGACGGCGACCGGGGCGGAGTTGGATGGCTGAAGCGATGACAGGGAGAGACGCTGGGCATGGATGTCGACACCAGTTTCGCCACTGAAGGTCTCCCAGGAGACGACGATGTCGCCGTCCGCCAGCAGGGCGATGTCCGTATTGAATTGCCCGAAAGAAGAGTCCCCCGAAGTCGATGACTTGACGATGATGGCATCGCCCACCGGATTTCCAGCGGTGTCGTAATGGCGGACCAAGGTTTCGTATGCGCCGTCATTGAAAACAAGAACGGACCATGAGGCGAGGAACCCACCACCCTTCAGGGCCTCTATGGATATGCCTTGCTGAAAACCAATGCCAGTGTCCATGAAGACGATCTTGTCGCCGACCGCTTTTCCCGACGGATCGTATCGCTGGGCGTAGAGGCCGTCCGAATTCTGTTCGTTCCCGGCCCAAGCGACGATGAATCCACCGTCGGTCAGTGACGACACCGATTGGGGAGGCGTTGAAAATCGATCGAAGCTCCCCGTCGAACCTTCAACGCGGAACACCCCTCCAACCTCATCGCCGGAGGCGTCATACCGGTGGGCCAGGATGTATGGCGTTCTCCCAAGGAATGAATCCTTGTGCCACCATGAACTGACGAACCCACCATCCTCCAAGGCCGTGATGGACGGCGCGCCGCCATCGATGTTCGTTCTGGAAACGCTCAGGCTGAGCTCGCCACCAATCGCGTTGCCGTCGCCATCGTATCGTTGGGCCTGAAAGTTAGCCCCAAGGTACCCGTTATACCAAGCGATGACAAATCCACCATCCGCGAGGCCGGCGATCGTCGGCAGCCTTTGCGCCTGCTCCGTCGTGGAGTTCACGACGAATTCGGTGCCCAGTGGTTCTCCCGTGGCGCCAAAATGTTGGGCATGGATGTCATAGGAGTTGTTGACCCAATTGACTGACTGCCAAGCGACCACGAAGCCGCCGCCCTTGAGCGCGGCGACGGTGGTTGCATTCTCAATATTGGGGCCCCAGAATGGGCTGGGCGTGTTGACGTCGATCTCACCACCGATGGCCACGCCATCCGCAGTGTAGCGTTGCGCGTGGATACCAAAGGAATTTTGATCCTCCGACGTGGTATGCCAAGTGATGACGTAACCACCATCGGACAGTGCCGTTATGGCCTGTCCCCTCTGCGCGCCAGCGGTGGTGGTGTTAACCGTGAACTCCGAACCTACCAGTCCAATTTCGTGAGACCCGACCAAAACAATCTCCTGAAACACATTGTTCAAATTTTTATATAATATTTAATAAAACTATTATATGCGTAGTTGGAAAGAGCTTTGGACCGTCGGCGCTAAGCCGATCGTGGCGGACCGGCCGTTTTCCGAGGTATCGGAATTCGCCTCTATCGGGCTAGCGGGCCACCATCCGGGTTCAGGCTTCCGCTGACGTTCTCTCCCACCCTCGCGGTTCGCCAAGCCGAGATATCGCACCCTTCACGATCGGACGGGTGACGGCGACCACTGGCACGTGGAGGCCACTCTGGTTGTCCCAACCCTAAGGTATCCCTTCGCCGCACGTTGGGGGGAAGGTGGATCTTGGCCTCTCGTATGAGTCATTCGGCGACCTCCAACGGAATGTCGGACGGATAGGTCGTGAAGCTCATGGTGTGCGTGACACCGGAGTGAAAGACCTCGGCCACGACGTCCCTCCCCCTCACCGCGTAATTCGAGGCTCATCCCGGTGAGATCGCCGATTATCTGGGTACTGTGGAAATGGCCCGAGAACGTCCAGGATCATGTTCTCCCTCCAACCATATCCATGGCGTAATTTGATACGCCCTTGGCGTCGCGCCTGTGGCTCCGGGTCCCCTCCCCTTGTTGATCGGGAATCGAGGATGCGATCGACGGTGTCGCCATGGAGCATCCCCAGGGCCTCTGGTCACTTCCTACAACAGCCAGATGCCATCGTCGATCCGGTGCGCCAGCTTCATCACGTGCTCGGCCGACTCCGAAAAGCTGAGGACGATGTCGGAGCGGTCGACGCCGGCATCCAACGCGCCCCTCCAATTGGCCAAGCCGGCCGGCTCCGCCTCGCGGTCCAGGACGTTGCGGTACAATGTCTTCACGAAGTTCGTGTTGTCGAGCGCGCCGTAGCGCTGCTGGAACTCCAGGGATCCGGTGAAGCCGTCGGCGGTCTGGTCCAGGCTCATCCCGGCCTTGATGGCGTCGGTCCAGGAGCCAAGCCCGCCGGCGTCGGGCAGCCTGTCGAGGACGCTGTCGTACAGCCTCGCCACCGTGGCGGCGGTGTTGTCGCGCAGCCAGATCCCCTTCTCCACGACCGACGCCGTCCGCTGGATGTTCTCGACCGATTCCGAGAACCCCACGAGGGCTTCGGCGCGGGTCATGCCATGGTTGACGGCGTTGGTCCAGTTCGCGACGCCGCCATCATCACCCTCGCGATCGAGCACGTTGCGATAGAGCTGCTTGACGAAGCCAGGGTTGTCCAGCGCCCCATACCGGAGCTGGAACTCAGTGGAGGTGACGAACCCATCCGCCGCCTGGACAAGCGACAGCGCGCCGGCATCCACGGCGTGCTTCCAGTTCAACAAGCCATCCTGGTCCGGCGCGCGGTCGAGCGCCGCGCCGTAGAGCCGATGAACCCGCGCTGCGGTGTCGCCGGTGTCGGTGACGTAGCGACCATCGACGAAGACGAAATGCTCGACGGCCCGAACGGTGTCGACGCCCTGGGGCCCGGATACCGCGCTGTCGCCCTTCATGTTGAGGGTGATGCCGTATTCGCGGCGGGCACCCGTCCAAGTCGCCATGTCGACGCCGTCACCGCCGTCGATCTGGTCATCACCGGCGCCGCCATTCAGGGTGTCATCACCAGCTTTACCATAGAGTACGTTGTTTCCGCCGTTGCCGGCGATTTTGTTGTCCAAGTCGTTGCCGGTACCATTGAGGTTCGTCGTTCCAGTCAGAACCAAGTTCCTCTGCTCGGCCGACAGCGTCGGCGAGGAGAAGAGGGACGTGACGGTCGCGGTGCTTGGATCGTACCGCGTGAAGCCGATGGAAGCGGTGTTTGGGAGATCGGGTTCAAGGTTCAGGGCGGCGATGGTGTCCGGGGTTTCCGAGCCCTCTCCCTCGAACCTGACCTTGGGCAAACCATGTCCAACGGCGTACTTGTCCCTGAGCTCCAGTTCGAGATCCTTGATTTGGGACCGGACGTCGATCTGGGCGGAAGCATAATGGGCAACCCTATCCAGAGCGCCCTTGGCTTGAGCCACGGCTTGGTCATAGGCTTCCTGGAACTCGGTCAGCGTTTGAAGATCGTCGTGCGTCGACCATGTGGTCGTTCCAATCTTGATCACTCCTCCGGTGTTTTTCCCGAAGATCAATTCGGCGAAATCGGATCCAAACTCCTTGACGATCAGTTTCTCGTATTCGTGCTCCCTATTGCCGTTGACGAGCGTATTCACTGAAGATCCCGCGATCTTTCCGATGGTCCAAGCCGTTCCGAGGGATTTTCCGATACCGGGAAAGAGCCCTACGATGCCGAAGGCCGCGTCCGCGAAGGATTGCGCCAACTGCAGTCGATCACCAAGATTCGCCTGTGTGGTGACCGTCTTGGAGTTGGCGATGATCGCCTCGGCCGATCGTGTCATCTCCGAGTAGATGCCGTCCTTCCGCATCAACCTCGTCAACTCGGCCATGGCGGCGTCGACGGCTTGTTGGCTCACCAATTGCGCGTTCAACTGCTCTCCGGTGATCAGCGTGTTGTCGAACTGGAATTTCTGGATGAACGCGTGGGAGTCCGTTCCGTCCGGCCCTTTTGTCACCCAGACCAGTGGATTCCTGAAATAGACGGTGTGGCTCGAACCATCGCCGGAAAGGACGGATGTGTTAACGCCAGAACCGCCATTGATCGTGTCGCTCCCCGAGCCGCCTCTCAGTATGTCGTCGCCGTCTCCACCATCCAGCAAGTCGTCGCCGCCACCACCGAACAGGGTGTCGTCGCCATCATCTCCCCAAAGCTTGTCATTGCCCTGCTCACCCAGCTCGAACAAGGCGTCTCCCGCGAGCTTGTCGTTTCCCGCTCCACCATGTAGCTCGTCGTCGCCCACGCCGCCGAGCAACGTGTCAGAACCAGAACCACCATTCAGGACATCATCGCCCACACCTCCGTCGATCTGATCGTCACCGTCGCCTCCGGTGAGGGTGTCGTCACCAGCTCCGCCATGGAAGATCTGCTTCGGGTTCCAGGTGATGCCCGAAGTGATCTGATACGCGGCCTTGTTTGGCATGGTAACGGTATCGTTGCCGCCCAAAGCGTCCTGTATGGCGTCTTGATGAGCGTCGGCCGCTTCTTTCTGCTTTTCGGTTAGGGAATTGAAATTCACGTTGTTCGCGTCACCATCGAACAGAGGAGCTGGTTCAGGTTCAGTTGGCGGATCCTTGGGGAACTCATCGGGAATGCGCCAGTTAGATGGAACTTCTTTTTTTATCCATATGCTCCGATAATAGGAGAAACTAATATCTTCAATCCAATAATCTGGCGAAGGCATGGCCGCGAAAGATGTGGATCCTTCCAATGAACGTTGTTCGAAAGTCGCGGCATCTACGGTGTAGTATGTTAAGCCTATTATTTCGGAATCTACGTTAAAATTCTTGTCTCGGTGGTATGAGATCATGCTTGGATAGGAGGAATACCATCCAGTATTGATGCCGTTGAAGAAGAGCACTGGCCCAGGGCCACGGTTTACATTGTTTGAAACCACCCAATCGATAGTGCCTGAAAGATGGAGATATAAGGTAGCCAAGGTGATGTGTTCCTATCTGAATTGGTGAACCCTAAACTCGGTTCTCGTCTGATGACTTCAGTTTTATCAACAAATTTTATATGAATTAATATTAAATAATATATAATTCTTTTTATTTTTGTCTTAACCTCAAGGGTTATGCGGTCCGATCCAGTACGACTGATCAGGTTCCCTCGCCCACGTTCTTCCAGAACCACGCCGTGTGTTCCGAAGCCGCCCAACTGATGATCTGGACAGCTCTTTTCCCGGCGTCCCATTCGGTCATCTCTGGCTTCCGCCGCATCACCTCGGCGCGGGCGGCCTTCCATGCGGGGAGATCCCCTCCGCCTTGCTGGCGGATGGTCCGGTACGCCAGGGCCACGGCACGGCGCATCTCGATGTCGGGTTCGGGTCGCGTGCTGGCGGGCGTTATTCCGCTGCCGGTCACTCCATCCCGTCCTTCCGGGCCAAGGTCACCCCGAAGCCATCGTCCAGGAAGACGACCCCGCCGTCGGCGAGACTTCGCTTGATCCCCTCGATGGTCTGGACCTTCGCCTTGCCGACCGGGACCTTGCCGGTTTCAAGGCGCTGAACGGTGTGGATGCTGACCCCGACTTGATCCGCCAATTGCTGCGCCGACCATCCAAGGAGCGCGCGGCCCGCCCTGATCTGTTCCGCCGATAGTAACAAAATACCTCCTATGAGCATGAAAAAAAAGCTCTCATGCGCTAAAATACTGCTTGTGAGATCGGCTTTTCATGCGCTAATTTAACGCTTGTAGGGCACATAAACAAGCGGAGACGCACCATGGCCATCACCGCCGACCCCGTTCTCTCCCGCGTTGGAACCGACACCGTCTATGTGGAACTGGCTCTTCGCTGGCTCTCCACCAAGGTCGAGATCACCGCCACCCGCGTCGAGCACCTGCCGGTCTCCCTCCAATGCGTCCGGGAGGAGATCGGCCGCGAGATCGTGGACGTGGAGGACGCCGTCAACGCCGCGTGCGACCTCGAATGGATCGCCGCCGATTGCCTCGACGAGACCGGCGACCGGGGTTGGAAGGACATCGGCTTCGGCGAGGCGGTCGAGCACGCGCTCGACATGGCCCACGCCCTCGCGGCGGAGTGACCCATCATGGCGCGGCGGGAAATCCCCCTCGGCCGGACAGGCACCGCTCGATACAGCCTTCGTGGGATGTGGGTCATCCGCCGCACCGGCACCCATGCCCAGCGCTATGACACCCTTCCGGATTTCGTCGCCGAACTCATGACCGGAGCGCTCGGCGGCTCCTGGCGGGAGACGCCCGAAGGCACCCGCCTGATCGACAGATTCACCGACTGACCCCACCCGGCGCCGGGGAGTGTTGCGAGCACCCTCCCGGCTCCGCCAGATGACGGAGTTCCACCGTGAAGAAGAACACCCAAGAGTACCACGCCTCCAAAGCTCTTCAACTCTCCTTCGGGCTCGCGATCACCGATCCCGACGAACACCGCGCCCAGGCCGCCAGCCGCCAGCGTCGGTGCCTCTCCTGCTCGTCGATGTTCGCGTCGACCGGCCCCGGCAACAGGATCTGCCACACCTGTCGGCGGACCGACGCCTGGAGCAGCCCGGCCGAATTTCCCATCCACGCGGCATTCTGAGGAGCATGGACCATGATGAAGCTCACCCCCTCCCAGCGCGGCGTGCTCGTTGGCTGTGTCCGTGACGCCCTGGTCGGCTGGCTGACCACCGATCCCGTGGTCGGGGACGTCTGCCGACGCCTCCGGCATGACGCCGCCACGGGCGGCCATCTCCCCTTCTCGAAATTCGCCCACGCGGCGATGGAGCGGATCGGTCCGTCCTATCACGCCCGCTCGCCCGGGTCGGCCGCCGTCTTTCCGCTCTCCATCGCCGAGGTACTGGCGCTGGCCAATGACATCGAACTCGAGCTGGCGACCGACGACCAGATCCACGCCGCCGGCCTGATCGCCGCGAGATCTCCCCTGGGGCAACCCGACCCCGGCGGACGGGACTGGGTGATCTACGAGGGCATGCTCAAGCGCCTGGGCATGTCCTCGGACGATGGTCCGGTCGGCTGGCGGGCGGATGTCCATCATCGGCTGAAGGCGTTCCGACGCGCCGTCGCGGCGGCCGCCCTCGACACAGCCGCAGCGGAGTGAGGCGCCATGATCACGACCCTCCGATGGCACGCGATCTACGCCATGGCCGCGCTCGATCTTTATCTGACCGCGGCGCTCCTCATCGTCGTGGGGGTGACCCTTGGCTGAGATCATCCCCTTCCCCCGATCCAGGGTTATCCCCATGAACAGCCAGCTTTCTCGGGAGCTTTCCACAATCGCCGAAAGGATGCGTGGAGCAAGGATCCGGCGAGAGCATGATATCGATGCTGAATCAGAGGCATATTGGCTTGATCTGGATCGTGAAGGTCAAATCCCCCTCACTCCGGATCAATATCTAGACATCTCGGGGATGATCGGCATCATCCATGCGTTAAGGTGATCATCTCAACGCATGTCAGTTCCAAGAAATACTGGGGCCGGGATTTTTCCCCGACCCCATTTTCCACATGGTGATGTCATGAAGGACAAAGTCTGCATTGAATGTGGTTCCATGTTCACGGGCAGGAGGAGTAGCCTGACCTGCTCGCCGATTTGCCAGTTCTGGACCTGCTTCGACAAGAGTGGAGGTCCCGATGCTTGTTGGCCTTGGCGATCATACGTCAGCGCCGCCACCGGATATGGCGTCGTCCCATCACGGCTGGCCGGTGGGCGACGCATGAGCGCCCACCGGAGAGCGTGGGCATTGGACAATGTTTGCGATCCGGACCGGCTCTATGTGCTCCACCGGTGCGACAACCGCCGCTGCGGGAATCCCAAGCATCTGTTCCTTGGCACCCAGCGAACGAACATCCTGGACGCGTGGAGAAAACACCGTCCGATCATGGCCGCTCCCGGCGAGGACAATGTCCATGCGAGGCTGACCGAGGCTGCGGTCAAAGACATTCGTGGCTCGTCGGAGCGCGCCTCCATTCTCGCCGCGAGGTTCCAGGTCTCCCTCTCCACCATCCAACATGTCCGCCAGGGTCGGACATGGAAGCATATCTCGCTTACCCCTTCGGATACTGACTCGATGAGTCAATAGGCCACCACTACAGGTGGCGTAAACTCTGTTAAAGCACATACCAATCAAATCTGAGGAAGAGTTATGGCTCTGATTTTCGGACACGGTCGAACGACCGTATGGGGCACGCGTTGGGCGGACGAGATTCATGTTGGCGGTCGCAGCGCCGCGTATGGACAGAGCGGGAACGACCGGATCTTCGGCGATGACGCCGCCAACCATCTCGTCGGCCAAACCGGCAACGACAGCCTGTTCGGACGAGGTGGCGATGACTTCCTGGATGGCGGCCGGGGGAACGATCACCTGTACGGCGAGGCCGGCAACGACCTCATCTGGGGTGGCGCCGGCAACGACTTCCTCGTCGGCGGCTCTGGGAACGATCGGGTGCGTGGTGATGCCGGGAACGACACGATCGTCCACGACGTCCGCGTCGCTGGTCTGCTGCCTGCTGGCACGGACGAATACACGGGCGGTGCCGGCGCCGACACCCTGATCATCAACGTCAGAGGGCAGACAGAGACCTACGGCGCGGCCGGTCCCGAGATACGGATCGACGATCATGGGAATGGAGTGCTCGCCTATACCAACGGTCCGATCGAGAGCGACTTCGTGCGGGCGGCTACGTTCACCGGCATCGAGGTCTTCCACCTGGTCGACGACAGCAACCCGCTCATCTTCCGCGGTGGGGCTTTGGACGCGACCGTGATTGGCGGTGCCGGCGACGACGTGTTCGAGGGCGGCGAGGGTGACGAGACGTTCACGGGATTGGCCGGTAACGATCAGTTCTTGGTCCTATGGCGCCCAGGCCTCCAACTCGGCCATGACGTGATCCACGGGTTCAATCCCGTCGAGGACTCGTTGGGCAAAAACTCATTCGACGAGGACTACTCCGGTCCCGATCCGCTGGCCATCTCGGCGGTCGAGCGGGGCGGCCACACCTTCTACACCTTCACCGACGCCAACACCCACGCGATCGTCGGCACGCTGGACGTCGACGCCGTCGGCCTGCCGCCGATCGGCGACTACCTGATGGGCTGACCCCCTGCCCTCCCCATCCCACTGCGGAGTCATCAACATGAGCATCATCGCCACCGTCCATCTGGTCGGTCATGTCGCGTCGGAAGTCCATCTTGTAGGCTGTGAAGCACCGAGGCGCAGGTCCTGGCGGACCGCACCATGTGACTCAGTAGATCATCTCCCCATGGCAATTGCTGTCCACGGTGCGGACAATCGTCTCCTTCCAGAGGCGGCCGAAAATAAGTGACAAGATTTGACGGTCGATGAAGCTCATTTCATTATTTAGGTGCCTCCTTCGTCTTGTATAGCTTTCCTCAAAGAAATTCGTGGCGGTTGATGCCACTAAAATCCATGAAGGTTATATACAAAATAGTGTAATGATTGTTAAAGTAACTAATGATAAGATGATTTTAAGAAAATAATATAAATAAGACGTCGTTCCGACTCTATATGACAATATGTCAATATTGGAGGAAAATATGTTGGATCATACAAGAAAATCAGAAATCTCCTCCTTCATTTATTCTATTGTGTTGTTTATCTTATCAATACTTGCCATCAAATTACTTTTTAGCACAGTACAAGTTGTTACTTTTGGTGATTTGATTATTGTATCAATCATTTTGGTATTTTTTATGTATTACATAAAATCATTTTTCAGAAGCCCCAAAATCTTTCTGAAAGCTCTTTTAGAAAGAATTGTTTTTTTGGTTTGGATACCTTTTGTTATTATAACGATAATATTCTTGTTTTTAATCAGAATGGGGTTCATGTTATCTAAAATAGTAGTATCCTTAAGTGTGTCGGCAATATATTTTGTTATGCCAATAGATATGATACCTGACTTTTTTCTTGGGATAGGTCAGATTGACGATGTTTTATTGTTTATCACTTTAATAGTGTGGTCTTTCAGCAAAACAACAAGGATGGCTTTGGTGGAATCAATAAAATTGAAAAAGCCGACAACAAAGTTCCCGTAACAATCTTGGCCGGAGACTGGAAAATTATGAAGAAAATCAAAGCTGCATTATGGGATCTTGGAATTAGCGTACTAGGCTCATTCATATTTTTATATTTTTTTACACCAGAGGAAGAGGTTCAAAAAGTAAAATTGGAATGTTTATATCCGAGTGATACCGGAATATCTGTTCTACTGATAATACTTTATTTTGGCTTGTTTATATTATTTTTATATACAATCATATTGATATTGGAATTTCTAGACATAATCGATTTGGGAAATTGAGAATATTGTTGTTATTGGTAATCTTAATCTTATTGATGTAAGAGCGACATCGCAATTTGCTTTCATCCGACTAAAAAGGAACTCCCACTGCGCTGCTTTTGACTCACGCATTACAATCTCAAGAAGACTATCGTTCTAGGCGGCCAACGAGCCGCCGACCAGCTCCAGCGCGCTGAACGTCAAGATGCTTCGCGGGGATCCGGATGCGTAGCATCTGGGCGGAAGCTTCTTGACGCCCACAAACCAAACACCCTGCTGGCCCCCTGGCTTGATTCATCAAACCAGGGGTGCCTCCTCGGCAAGAAGTATGGTTTCAGTACATTTCGCATACTAAAAACATACTGAAACGGTGTTTATTCAGTATTAAAATCCATCTCTGGAAAGCTTCTCGGCAACGGCCACCCTGATCCATGACAGCCGGGTCAGGCCGCCTGCCGACTTCCTGGCGCGGTCCACGCGACCCGACATCTCGCCGGGCAAGGTCATGGTGAACCGGACTTCGGATTCCTCCACGGACTTCTTGTCCTCGCGGCGATCGTCCACGGCGTCGGCCCCTTGGATGACCCGTTCGATGTCCGTTTGGCTGACGGCGCCTGCTGGCTTCGGTTTGCTGAACTTGCTGCTCATCGGCGGTGCGCTTTCGGTGCTATTCCGGTGGATTTAAGATGCCACTTCGGTGTTAAAAACATACCGATACAGTGCCTTCAACTCAGCGACGGCCTTCGGATCCGGCCGGCCCATCTCGTTCGCGGCCAGCCCCATGAGGTGCGCTTGAGCGATGGCCTTGCGGTTGCCGACACGGACTGGGGCAGGGGTGAGGATGTCAGCGTGCTCGGCGAACGCCGCTTCCGCCTCCGCGTTGTCGCCGCCGATGGGGTCGGCCCGATTGACCAGAGCCAAGGCCCGCAGACCCTCGTTCACCGATTTGATCTCGGTGATCATCTCGACCGCCGCGTCGATGGTCCACAGGTCGGGCCCACGGGGTGCGAAGGGCAGGAGGATCGCGTCGGCGATCGTGAGCGCCGACCGTTGGGTGGTCGTGTCCCGGGCGCCGGCATCGATCACGATCACCTCGTACTTCGGCTTGAGCCGGCGCAGCTCGTCACGCACCCCCTTGCCCACCAGCGCCACGGTGGTCACCCGGTCGGTGCTCACGCTTTCGCGCTCCCCCCGGGCGGCGGCCCAGGTCATCGTGGTCTCCTGGCTGTCGCCATCCACCAGCAGGACGTCACGGCCGCTCTGGGCGACCAGGACGGCGAGATTGGACGCGAGCGTGCTCTTGCCCACGCCGCCTTTGATGCCGCCAACCACGAGTATCATTACGGTATCCAATCGGCATGTTTTCGGTATGTCATACGCACCTAGATTACACCGCTGCGATACCGATGTTCAACGCGGTAAATGACGTGCGCCGCATCCCCAACATCGTCATCGGCGTCGGATGGGCCGCCACCAGGGAGCGCATGGTCCCGGCCCACATCTCCCGGATCAATCGGCACAGTCTTCACCGGTGAACACGCTGGAACCGAGCGTGATGAAATCCAAAGTGTTCCCCGGGGAACACTTTGGTCCCCACGGTTGGACCCCATGACACCCAAGTTTTTGGGGGTCAGGAGCAAATGATCCCCAGTCCTTCATGTCCGTTGATTTCTCCGGAAACTATAATGCCCGTTGGTTTTTGGCATGCGGCGGGTTCCGATGGCGATCGAACGGGAAGCGCATTTACAGATCCTCATCGACGGATCGAAGGCGGAGGCGTCCGCCAAGCGGCTCAAGGACGCGTTGGAGGGCGTGCGCGCCAAGGCCGAGCAGGTTCATAAGGTCATGAACGCTGTCGGTGGACAGCGGATAGACCTCAAGGTCTCCACAGATCAGCTTTCCCAAGCGAACCGGTCCATCCAAGCCCTTCAGCGCCAGATGGAGCGGACCAAGCCGATCGACCTGACATCCAGGGGCGGCGACACCCTCGCGCGCATGCGCGCCGATCTGGGCGGCATCCAGCGCCAGATCGGGATGATCAACGCCACCAGGATCTCCCCTCGGCAGGATCCCATCCGCCCCGTCACCCCACAGGTCTCGCCACGGCCGATCATGCCCACGCCGAGCGTGAGCCCCATCAACCCCGTCATCCCGAGCGTCACCCCACGCGCGCCGGATCTGAGTGGTGTCACACGCGCCGTCGGCGGCTTGAGCGACGGCTTCAAGAGGCTCGAGAGCGCTGTCCTGAGTGTCCAAGGCGTCCTAGCCGGACTCGGCGCCGGTCTGGTGGTCCGGGACATCGCCCAGACCGGCATGGCCTTCGAGAGCCTGGAGAAGGGCCTCGAGGTCGCCACCGACAGCGCCATCCAGGGCAGGGCGGAGTTCGCCCGCCTCAAGGCCGAGACCGACCGGTTGGGCCTGTCCACCCTGGACGCCGGCAAGGACTACGTGAACTTCCTCGCCAGCGTCACCGGCTCCAGCGTCAACGTCGAGAGCGCCAAGAACACCTTCTTCGGCGTGGCCCAGGCCATGGCCCTGCTGGGCAAGTCGCCGGCCGACGCCTCGCGCGCCTTCACCGCGCTTTCCCAGATGGCCTCCAAGGGGAAGATCACCGCCGAGGAGTTGACCGGCCAGCTCGCCGAGCAGCTTCCCGGAGCCTTCGCCCTGACCGCCAAGGCCCTGGGCATGAGCACGGCCGAGCTCTCCAAGGCGATGGAGAAGGGCCAAGTCGCCATCCAGGACTTCTTCAACGCGTTCGACGGCGCCGTCCGCGCCAAGTTCCCCGTGGACCGTATGGCGAGCGCTTCCGCCGAGTTCCGGCGCTTCAACAACGCCATGGACGAGGCCAAGCGCATCATCGCCGATGGCGGTTTCCTCAAGGGGGCGGCCGACGGTGCCCAGGAGTTGGCCCGCTGGCTCAACAGCGTGGAGGGCCGCAAGCTCGCCACGGAACTTGGCGGCGCGCTCAAGTCCGCCGTCGACAGCCTCATCGAAGGATTTCGGTTCCTCAGCCAGCACACGGAGGGCGTCAAGACCGCCATCCAGGCGCTGATCGCCGTCAAGATCGGCAGTTGGATCCTGGGCATCGTGTCGGCGGTTGGCGGCCTGATCGGTTCGTTCGGCCGCCTGGGCTCCGTGCTTGTCGGACATCCGCTCCTCGCCATCCCGGCCATCCTCGGAACCGCCGTCACCGCCCTGGTCATCCTGAACGGTAAGGTCCAGGACGGCACCGCCGCATGGGCCGAGCACGCGGACAAGATGCGGTCCATCCAGGGCCTGCACGACCAACTCCGCGGCGCGCAAGGCCAAGAGCGAGAGGCTATCCAGGCCAAGATCAAAGCGGTCCAGGAGGAGGCCCGCGAGACGGTCAAGGCGATCCAGGAACAGATCGACAAGCGGAAGGAGCTGATCGCTTGGGAGAACAAGCTCAATCCCGGCTCCGGCACGATGGGACCGCTGACCAACCAGGATGAACAGTACGGCGTCGCGCCCGGCCAGGATCTCGACGCGCGCCTGAAATCCGCCCAGGAGCGGGAGACGGCTGCGGGCAACGTCCTCGCCGGGAAAAGCCCCGAGGGCGTCCGCACCAGGGGCCGGCCGACGGCGGGGACGGGCAGGGGGGCCGCCACCGTCCAGCCGGAGAAGGCGAAGCCGACCACCCCCGCCACCGGGGAGAACGTCGCGAAGCGGTTCGCCGAACAGCGCGACGAGATCAAGGCGCGGATCTCGGCCGAGGGCGAACTCTCGTCCGCGTATGACATGGGGACGGACGCGGTCGAGCAGCAAACCCGCGCCATGGAGATCCTGAACCGGGTCCAGGGCCTCAATCCGAAATACACCAAAGCGCAGGTCGCGGAGTTGGAGAACCTGATCGGCGCCCTCTACGACGCCCAGCAGGCGATGCGTTTCCAGGAGGCGGCCGCTGGCATGGTCGAGTCCATCGACCAGACCAACCGCCTCACGGACGCCACCATGCGGATGGCGGATTCGGTCAAACAGGATGGCACCGCTCTGTGGGAGAAACAGGCCGCTATCGAGGCGCGGAACGCCGCCATCCAGCTTGGCATCAGCCACGACAAGGCACGGGTCGATTCCCTCACCGAACTCTTCAGGGCCCAGAAGCAGGCCAATGAGGACAAGGGAAGCGCGGAGGCCATCAACCAGATCAACCAAGGGATCGCCGCCACCGAGCTGATGACGGACGCCCTCAAGTTGGAGGGCGCGGAGCGAACCGCGGCCATGGCCCGGATCCAGGAGGAATCCCGCCTCCTAGCGGAGAACGCCGACCTCACGACGGAACTCTCGCGTCGCCGCATCGACGCGGCGGCGACCAAGGCGCTGGCGGAGAACGACAACAGATCCCAGGAGGATATCGAGGATCTGCGCGCTCAGATCAATGCCGCCTCCCAGTACCAGTCGGCTTTGGGTCTCACGGGTGAGGCCCTGATCCGCAAGAACGCCGAGATCGAGAAGACCATCCAGCTCGAGCGCGACGGCATATCCGCCACGAACGACTATGGCCAGCAGCAAATCCGCCTCGCGGGCCAGTTGGCCGTGGCGACGGACCGCCTTCAGCGCCAGCAAGACGCGCTGATGGACCTCGCCAACTCCGGCATGACGTTCAACGAGCAGATGCGCGCGATCTCCTACGGCGGTCTCCTGAGCATGGAGGACGCGCTGGTTGGCATCATCGACGGCACCAAGGGGGTGAAGGAGGCATTCGCCGACATGGCCCGCAGCGTGGCGGCCGACCTGGCGCGCATGGCCATCCGGCAGGCCATCACCATCCCGCTCGCCGGCCTGATCGGCGGCGCCTTCGGTGGCGCGGCGGGAATTGGAACCGCCAGCGCCGCGAATATCGGTGCCGGAGTGGGGCAGGCGGGGTCGATCGCGCTGGCCGGCGTCCATCACGCCGGCGGCATCGCGGGCAGGGACGCCGCGCCATTCAGGCAACTGCCGATGACGACGTTCATGGCACCGTCCATTCCCCGCTATCACACCGGTGGCATCGCTGGAGCCGAGGTGCCCGCGATCCTCAAGCGCGGGGAGGGGGTGTTCACCGAGGGGCAGATGAAGGCGCTGTCCCCGGCTGGCGGCTCCGGCCCGGCCATCACGAACACCGTCTCGGTCAACATGCCACAGGGCGCCTCACAGGAGGACGGTGCCCGCTTCGGCAAAGCCATCACCCGCCAGCTCGAGGGCATGGTCCAGGAGCAGCTTCGTCGCGCCGCGCGCCCGGGCGGCATGTACAACCCCAATGGAATGAGGTGAATTATGACCTCTCCCAATAAAACGGACAACGCCGTCCAGCGCGGTCGGCCGCCGTTGGAGATCGACTGGGGACTTGCCGAGAAGCTGGCGCAGATCGCATGCACCGACGAGGAGATCGCCGCCATCGTCGGCGTGTCGCTGGAAACTTTCAAGCGCCGCAAGCGGGATCCGGAGTTCGCGGAGATGCTGGCCGGCGCCAGGGCCAAGGGGAAGGGGAGTCTCCGGCGGATGCAGTGGCAGGCGGCGAGCGCCGGCAGCATCCCCATGATGATCTTCCTCGGCAAGAACCTGCTGGGCCAGCGTGACCGGTTCGACGAGGAGACCAAGGAGAACGCCGCCGAGAAGGCCAAGGAGATCGCCGCCGCGCTCAAGGCCATGGTCGCCACCGAGGCGGATGAATGATCGGGCGGGAGGGCAGGGTCTATGGCCCCGGTGGCGAGGTGGCGGAGGGGCTGACGCCGCGCTGGTATCCGCTCATCCCGCATCCGGAACACCTGCGGCTGATCAACTCGCCGGCGCGGTTCAAGGTGGTGCCGGCTGGGCGTCGCAGCGGCAAAACGGAGCGGGCCAAGCGCGCGCTCATCATCCAGGCGCTACGGGAGTCGGCGGAGGGAAAGTACTTGGACTACCGGTACTTTGCGGCCGCGCCGACCCGGGATCAGGCGCGTCAGATATTTTGGTCCGATCTGAAGGCGATGATCCCAAAACGGCTGCTGGGCGGCCGCATCCGCGAGTCGGATCTGACCATCCCCCTCATTACCGGCGCGGAGATCTGCGTCGTCGGTCTGGACCGAGCAGAGCGCATTGAGGGGCGCAGTTGGAACGGCGGGATCATCGACGAGATTGCCAACACCAAGCCGGGGATCTGGAAGGCGAACATCCGCCCGGCGCTGGCGGATAGGGCGGGGTGGGCATGGTTGATCGGAGTCCCTGAGGGGAGGGGCGAGTACTACGACCTGTACCAGTACGCGATCAGCGGCGAGGATGAGGAGTGGGATGGATTCACATGGCTGAGCGCCGATATCCTACCGGCGAGAGAGATCGAGTCCGCCCGGCGCACGATGAGCGCCGAGATGTTCGAACAGGAATACGAGGCGTCGTTCATCGTGTTCGGTGGAAGGGCCTACCATCCGTTCGACCGGCGCATCCACTGCGCTCCCCTGAGGCACAATCCCGTGGCGCCACTCATCATCACCATGGATTTCAACGCCGAACCGGGGACTGCCACGATCCTCCAGGAGATGCCGCTTCCGAACGCACGGGGCGAGATCCTCCCCACGGCGTCCAGCGGGACCGGGGTGATCGGAGAGGTCCACATCCCCCGTCACAGCACGACGCCAGCGGTGTGCCGGCGCATCGTCGCGGATTGGTCGGAGCGGCATGCCGGGCCTGTCCACGTTTATGGCGACGCCACGGGTGGCGCGCAGGGAAGCGCGAGGGTTCAGGGATCGGACTGGGACCTGGTGAAGGCCGAGCTTCGGCCCGTGTTCAAGGACAGGCTCTCGATCCGCGTGCCGCAATCCAACCCCCGGGAGCGGGTTCGGGTAAACGCCGTGAACTCGCGGCTCCTATCGGCGGCCGGGGACGTCCGGCTCATGGTCGACCCTGTGAAGGCGCCCAACGTCGCGCGGGATTTCGAGGGCGTCCGGGTCTTGGAAGGTGGCACGGGCGAGATCGACAAGAAGGCGGACCCCGGCTTGAGCCACTTGACGGATGGCATCGGCTACTACATCGCGCGGGAATTCCCGGTGATCCGGCCGGTCGTAGGAGTTGGCGATCTGGCGTGGAGGACCTGATCCAGATCGACCACGTAACGCCTGTAACGCTTGTAACGGCACTTCTCTGTTAATCGCTATACGCGCGGGCGCATGTACGCGCGCGTAAGGGCATTATGCAAAAACACGCGTTACCTGCGTTACGGGCGTTACATCCAGGTGGGAGGCGGCATTCGTCGATTTTTCGGTCGTGGGATAGCCTCTGGTGCGGAGGGCTCCATGGGGGGCGAACATCCATTGGACCGGCATGGGGGAGCATCCTGCGGCCGGTCAAGGCACAGTGGTTCAGCCACGGGTGGGCGCGGGGGTGGTCCTTTGATTGGGGAGGTGCGTGGTGATGGGTGTTACTTCACTGCTTCTTGCAATTCTTCAAGGCGATTTTGAAGTGCTGGGCGAGCTACGTCATAATTCTCCACCGCTTGTATCATTGTAACCGTATTAAAAGCGGAGGACATTGAAATATAAACTAATACCATAGCGCAAATAAAGAACAAACCGGTAGAGAATAAAGCAAAAAAGTATACCATTTTGTCATACTTAACGCCTTGGTTCTTTTTCTTTAACTCTGTATATATGACGTATAAAAAGCAAATAATCCCAACAAATAGCATTACAACAATAAATGCAAGTGCACTTAAAGAGAAAAGTTTTTTGAACAAGTAACTTAAGTAAGATGTTTGAGAACCATGAATTAAATCAAGTGTTTCGATTTGATTTGTTACACTGCTTATTTTGTTTTTCTGAAAACTTTTTGAAAATGATGCCAGCCAAGCTATAATTGGGTCATTAGTCGCACTTTGGAAAAGACCAAATAGATAACTTCCCAATAAACCTCCAATCGCTAAAATTACTTTTATCACCGGATGTTTTTTTCGCGTCGGTTGGTCAACCATGCTACCTCTCACTTGTGATCATCGTTTCTAAGCAGTATGGCATACCTTAACCGCACTTTCTTTTATTCATCTCGGTGATCTGCCGTCTCAGCTCGTCCATGAACATGCTGATGTACCGGGCTACGGTGCAGATCACCATCAGCCCCGGGTTATGTCCGCATTGATGACTTCGACGTCATGGACCTATAACAGCATCCGCTGCAGCGTCGGTAATGGGTCCAGTGGTCAGGACAGGGGGTGTATCCCCTCTTCAAATAGCCCGCCGTCCGTGAAATTTTTACGAACCAGGGGTTTTTCCGTTGGCCCGGATGCTGCGCCGCGTCATGGTGGCGGCGGATGCGGATCGTCATTTGTGCGCGCTACCCAGCGATCCGCGTCGCGCCGCATTTCGGCACCTGGAACCCCGTCGCCACCCCTTGGCGATGGGGTTTTTCATGTTTGCGAGTTTGTTTCCCGCGCCTCCAATCGTTGCCCGTCACTTCGGCTTGTGCAGTTCCTGATCAAGGACGTGGCCCTCCTCGGCGTCAGCCTCCTCGTGTTCGCCGAGGGCTTCGCCCGCCTGATGCGGCGTTGAACCACCCCGACATCCCAGGCGCGTCCGCTGCCGGCCAGCGGACCCGAGGTGGCCACAGCTCCGCCGGAACGACGTATTCCCGATGAGAGCGGTAAGGATGTGCCCCAAGGCCCGTTGGTGCGCGTGTCGGCTTCCCTCCGACATCCGAGCCTGTCTATCGCATCTTGGAAGGATGCCCGCTCCAGCCCATGGGAGCGGGCATTCTCATCAGCCCCTTGGCCTGAAACCATTTCTAAATTCGTAATGTTTTCTTAGCTTTTCTGACTTATTCTTCGCGTGCTCCCCTTCGCGAACAAGGTCGAAAAAGTGTGCGCCGCCATCCCTGAAGAACCTGACGCCGAACTGCGTCGGGCCGTTTGCCTTTCCCACGACATTTCAGACGCGTTCAACCTGCCTCTTTACGATGCTTGGTTCGCCGCTCGCGCCATGGCGGTGGAGATGCGTCCCGACTTGGACGAGACGGAGATTGGCAGACGCGTGGCGATGATCATCGCGTGGAAGGAAGCCCAGGACGATATCGCCTTGTCGTGGAAGGCCATCGCCGCCTGAACACCACGTTTTGCTGGTCGCCCATGTCAGTGGTCGTGCTCAACGGCCTCCGCGATCCGCATTCCGGTCATCCGCTCGAGGTCGTCGGCGATGCTCTCCCAAAGCCCGTCGTTGCCACTCATGAAACGGTGATCCGTCCGCCGCCACAAGTCCAACTTCGCGGCGACGCCGGCGGTGGTGTGTGCCTCGGTGTAGATGATCTCGTTCATCAATCGGCACTGACTTTCCGCGACATCGTCATGGTCGGTCTCACTATGCCACGCGGGAGTGTGACAATATCGATCCTGCCACTCCCCGACACCAGGACCAGATTTCGGGCACTCTCCGATGGTCGCGATGGTGTCGTTCCGGACCTGGATGTGACGATCCCACAGGCCGGTGATCACCGGGTCCAGCGCCACGTGCTGGCGGCACAGATCGATCAGTCGGGTGTCATCCGGAGCGGCGGCGACACACGGGGCGGAGATGGCCACCGCGGCGGCCGGTGCCATTGCGACGAACGATCTACGAGATACCATGGACATGTCCCACTCCCTCGGCCATTGTGTGCGGTTGAATGCAGATTGCGCCATCAACACAAGTGCGGTCAACATCTATCTGCACACATTGAGTGAGGATAAGTTCCAATGGTGGACGGTAAGAGGATCGAAGCCCGCACGGCGGCGATCTCGGTCAGGGTGCGGCCGGCGGTGAAGAGCGCGCTCGAACAGGTTGCCAAGGCTGACGACAGGACCATGGCGCAATACGTGGAGCGCCTGATCATCGGCCATCTCCGGGAGCGGGGAGTGCTCGGCGACGTCGAGGAGGGGGATTGAGGAGGGCTCCATCCCGCCGGCGTGCCCGGTCCGGTGTCGCTCGTTCCGCCGATTCCGGGCCGTTGGCGAACGCATGGAAACGGGGCTGTACGATCCCGTCAGGGGTCGCTTGGTCTGAAACGGAATACCGCCTAAACAATTCAGTACGACCCAGGTGACATCGGGTTACTTTGGGAAACTGCTGGTGAAACGGAGCCGTACGACTTGGAAACGTTTGACCGTCAGCGATGGCGCCTTCAATGACCACCATCACCACCCTTGAAGGTGTATTCCCACCGAGCAGCGTGATGTTGGATCGTGGAGATTATTGAAGTTTGCGTGCTGGAGCATGAGGTTCAGCCACTGAGTCAACTTCGAACGACGCACATGAGGCAACTGCCCGCCCCCATTTCAGGGAGCGGGCATTTTTCATTGCCGGAACCCGCTCATGGGACCGTCATATCCTGGAATAGGATAATTTCAGTTCTCACGGAAAACTTTCGGTATGTTGATCGTTTTCTTGGCGAACATCCGGGGATGTTGGTCGCCACCTTAAGCAAGACTCCAAGGGAAAAGTCCACCTCTGGCAGAAGGTGGGCCTTTCCGCTTGAGCACATCATCCTTGGCTTCACGACAGTATCCTATGGAGCACGATGATCAGGGCGGTGAGGACCCATATCACGGCCACGCCCGTTAGGATGTTGCGGATAAAGCCTTGAAAATCCTTATTCATTTTGCTTCAACAAAGTGAAAAAGGGCAGTGTTACAGTACTACGTCGCCATGCGTAATATCGACGGTGACTTACCCTGGTGGCTGAGCATGAACGATCCTACCCTAAGATGTCCTCATCCGTTATGCGCAGCCGCATGGGCCGTCCCGCCCGACCTTCCCGGATGGCGATCCGCTGGATCCTCGCGACGCGTCGCAACGTCCGCGCCGCCTGGGCGTAGTTTCTCCCGGCGTACAGCCAAGACACCTTGGCGAACATGATCAACCCATCCAGGTGGGTGGTCAGGAAGAGTTCGGGTTCCATCCCAATCCAACACCTGGGGCGGCCAAGGGTCCGGAGTGTCCAGAGGGTGATGCTGGAAAGCGTTATCCGAGGAGATCCTCGTGGATGATCCTCAAATCCACGTCGTATCCCACCCGACGCGCCACGGCCGCCACCCCATGCATCCGCCCGACGAGTCGGAACACGCGCGCCGCATTGGCGTATTCGCCAGATGGTGAGTGCCACGAGACCTCTGCCAGCAGGATCACGCCGTTCAACTGGTCGGCCAGTGATGGATGTTCCTGTGCCATCCCCGGAGCATAGTCCCAACGCGGGAACATCCGCGAACGGAAATTGATCTGGATCAACCGGGGCACTTGGACGAAGGCGACCGTCGCGCCGCAGCCCGGGTGACGATCTCGACCGTCCGCTCCCAGGTGACGCGTTCCGCTGGCGAGGCCCGCAGGACGAGACTCAACAATCGCTCCAGGCGGGCGCGTTCATCGGGCGCCGCTTGCCGGGCCAGTTCGGCCAGGCATTTCAAACGCGACCTCGACGCCTCGGATGGGGCCACCGTCTCAGTCCGGATCGGTTGGAACAGCCGTCGATCGACCGCGCGCCACATGATCTCCTCCAACGAGGGTGAGTCCGGTCATCACCAACGGCGACAAACCCGACTGGAGAAACATACTGTCCGTGGTGCGGTGAGGCATGAAGCGAGATTTGGTACGTATCCAATCAATCAGTCGGAGCCTCCCGCCGCGGAAAGCCCGTCAAGCGATGCCGTGATCGCTGGGGATACGCGACTCCGTCCGCTCGACCAGGTCACTGACCTGATACGGCCCGCCGACGAGATACAGGTCGCGATCAACTTTCCGGGCTGGTGATCCCCGGGTCCCGGCCGAGTGGTGCGATCTGCCTCCGCGCCGCGGCCTCGTCCATCGCCAATCGTCGTCTCGCCGCTTCCCGTCGCCGTTCGGCTTGGAGGATCAGCTCGCGCGCCCGCGTGACGCGCCCGATCGCGTCCTCCAGGTGGCGCCGTTCCCCAGGCGTCGCCGTGTGGAGTTCACCCACCAAACGCTCCAGATGGATGTCCAAGGCGGTGAGCAGGGTCATGGTCGCTCTCCTCCCTCGATCAAGGCGTCAACCCACTTGCCGTCCGGGATCATGGTTGGCCACGGCGGGCGCGGTGACAAGGACTTGATCGTCCGATCGGGAAACGGATGCCACACGGTTCCTCAGGGTGTCCGCACGACAATTCATCGTCGATGATGTTTCCATGAATTCCATGGCATGTTCCGGGCGGTGATGTCGCCCGAAGCTTGGGGGAATTGGATGAGGGTGCTTGTTGTCGAGGACGAGTGGATCGTCGGCCTGGATCTCCAGGGCATCCTGGAGGAGGCGGGACACACGGTCGTCGGCGTGGCGCCGACCATCGCGGAGGCGATGGACCTGGTCGCGGGGGATCTTCCCGACCTCGCCTTGGTGAACATCAATCTCGGGGATGGCAGGGGCTCCGGCATTGATCTGACGCGCGACCTGCTGGACCGCCACGGCGTACCGACCCTGTTCGTCTCCGGTCAGGTGCGCGAGGCGCGGGAGAACAGGGGCTCGTCCCTGGGTTGCATCACGAAGCCTTGACGGAGTGGAACCATACTTGAGAGCGTCGAGGTCGCGCGGCGGCTCATCAATGGACAGGATACGGACCCGGTCCCGCCGGAGTTGGAGCTGTTCAAGGGGAACGGAGGAGACCCGCGCTAGGTACGGAGCCGAGGTGCCCGCGTACTCCCTTTGGTCCCGAACCGCCCGCTGATGGGAACGGGCCGACCCGGGCGCGGAATGACGTTCCGCCGGCGCCCGGGGAACCGAAAACCAATCGCGTGGTTTCCAGGCGATGAGTGAAGATCAGCCACCCTCTCCGATCCAGTCCTACCACGCCACGCTCCACCGGGAGATCCTGGTGGACTACAGCCGCATGGTCTCGGAAAGCTCCGACTTGGCGCACCTTCTCCAGCTCACGGCCAGCCAAGCCGCCCGTGGCACCGGCATCCGCCACACCAAGATCATGCGCCATCGACCCGACAGGGGGGACATGCTGATCGTGGCGGGCGTCGGCTGGAACCCCGGCGTGGTCGACCACGTCACGATCGGCACGGATGTCGGATCGCCGGCCGGACGCGCCCTCCAGTCGCGACGGCCCGTGATCGTCGAGGACCTCCCCGGCGATCCGGAGTTCCGATATCCACCGGTGCTGCGCGACCACGGCATTGTATCGGCCCTCAACGTGCCAATCAGTTTGGACGGGGTTCTCTGGGGGGTGCTGGAGGTGGATAGCGACGTTCCCCGGCACTTCGGTCGGGCGGACGTCGATTTCCTGCTGACAATGGCCAACATACTGGGATCATCCATCCATCATCGGCGTGTGGTCGAAGCGGCCACGATCGCCGCGGCGGACGCGGCCTTGGTTCGCTCCCGGCTCCAGACCCTGTTCCGAGAGTTGCTGCACCGGGACAAGAACGACTTCCAGCTCATCGTCTCGATCCTACTCATGCAGAAGCGCGGGCACCAGGATCCGGACGCGAGGCGCGGCTTCGACCACGTGATCGACCGGGTCTCGGCGATCAGCTTGGCGCACGACCAACTTTCGATCCAGGAAGGCACCGGCAACATCGACCTCGCGCGATATCTCGGCGCCCTGTGCGGTGGCCTCGACCAGCGGCGGGAGGGTGTCGCCGTCCATGCCGATCTGGAGCCGGGTGAACTAACCCATGACCGGGCGGTGTCGCTCGGGCTGATCGTCAACGAGCTGGTGACCAACGCCCTCAAGCACGCGTTCCCGGACGACCGGACCGGCGTGGTGCGCGTCACGTTCCGGGCGGATCCGAATGGCGAGGGGCGCGTCGGCGTCGCGGACGATGGCGTCGGCATGGGACCGCCACGTTCCGGCGGCTCGGGCATCGAGCTGGTCGTGACACTCGCCCGGCAGATCGGCGGGACCGTTACCCAGGACGACTCCGACTGGGGAACGAGCGTCACCATCCGGTTCCCACTCGTGATCTGAGGGCGGAGATTTCCAGCCGAGACACTGGGCTGCACACTGGTCTTTCGCGACATGACGGTCTTTGGTCATGTCAGCAGCCCTCCATAGATGAAGGCGAGACCGGAGACGCCGGCACCGATGGTGAAGCCGAACCACACGCCATTATGAAACGCCTGGTCCCGCTGTCGGCGCGGATCCCACACGAGATGCTCCTGGCAGAAACGTTGGATCTCGCTGGCGCTTGGATGCCTTTGATGTCGGATCGTCGTCACCAATCATGCCTCCGCTGGAAGTTTCCAACCCTGCCAGCGTCGATCACGGTTCGCCGGACGGGCGTGAAACGGGACATCGGTGTGATGGTTTCAAGCGCCGCCTTCGGCCGCCGACACGTGAGTGTCGGCCAAGCGAAAGGCGATTGGATTTTTGGTGTCAACGCGGATTTCATCGACTGGGATGGAGCTAACCGGGAGGGACCCAGGGCAATCCATCATGATTTCGTACATGGTTCGCCCCTTGATCCACGCTCCATCCGTAACCGCCTGGTGTGCCCAAGTCACGTCCATCCGTAACGGGATCGTTACCCAATCATGCGCGATTCGTACGTCTTGTTATCCGGTTCGTCGATGATCGGGAAGTTAACCGACCGTTCCAGACCAAGCGATCCCTGACGGGGTCGTATCAAGCCATGATTGAGACATTAAAACGCGCCAGCACGCCATCATTGGCACTTGGCTCATCCATGTCCGTCAGCGTTGGGCGTCGGCCCGTCCACGCCGGTTGTCCCATACGTCCGACGCTGGATCATCGATCGGCATGCTCCGCAGGACGCTGTCACAGACCACATCCGCGCTGTCCTCGAAGCCGGCCCATTGTTCGCGGGGGATTGGCTGTCCCAGCATGAGCATGCGTCCGACGAAGTATCGCGCGGCCGGTTGCATCGTCACCGGCACGTTCCCATTACCCGAACCACTTTCCACGACATCCCATTCCTTACCCAGCGAACCCGGTCCACTACCGACGATCAGGCGGAAATCGCCTGAAGATGGCGTGTCGGAGCGGCGGCGGTCTCGGCGGCGAAGCCGTTGTTCATGGCCCAGATGGCGGCCTGGGTTCGGTTGTTGACGTCGAGCTTGCGCAGCAGGGTCTTCAGGTGGACCTTGATGGTCGCCTCGGTGATGCCGAGCCGGTTGGCGATCAGCTTGTTGCTGGCGCCGCCGACCAGCGACTGGAGGATTTCCTTTTCCCGAGTGGTCAAGCCCCGGACCGAGTTCAGCGGCGACGGTTGGTTGTTCATGTCCATCAGCATCGAGGCGAGGTTGGTCGGGAACACCTTCTCGCCCAGCATGATCAACTGGAGCGACTGGACCAGGGCCTCGGGCGAGATGTCCTTCATGAGGAAGCCGGCGACGCCGGCGCCCATGGCCTCGCGCAGCGCGTCCACCGATAGGTCACTGGCCAGCACCACGATGTGGGCGTCGGGATAGGCGTCCCGGAGCCGACCCGCGTCACCCGGTTCCTTGTCGGACTGGCCGATGATCACGAGCGTCGACGGGACCGCGCCATCCACCGCCTGATCCATCGTGCCGAACTCGGCCCCGATCGCGAACTCCGTGGAGGCCAGGAGATGCTTCAGGCCATCCCGGAACAGCCGGTTGGCTTCGATCAGGACGGTGCGGGTCGAGGTCATGGCGGGTTCTCCAAAAGCGTTGTTGATCGTACGAAGGCGTGTTCCGGGGCGGTGCGCCCTGGCGCGTTCGACGTCGCGTTGGAGGGATGGTGCACGAGAAATCGCAGGCAATAAAGATAAAATTAATACTTTATAAAGAATAAAACAGCTTATGCGTTTCGCTTGGCCGGCGTATGCCATTCCGCGTGGACGAGGATCATGCCAACCATCAAGCGAGCACGTCGGAGTGCGACAGACGACGATCCACCGGAGCGTGCGGGAAGGAGTGGCGGCCCGCGATCGGACCCCTGTTAACCATCTTTATGGGATTTTTCGGATACACCAAATCAGATTTGTCCGAAACTTGATGGAACCGAACCATGCTGGGCGCATTCAAGAGAAACGACGCGTTGAAGGTCAGGATGGCGGCGCTCGATGCGCTCCGGACCAACGTCATGATCGCCGATCCGGACCTGACGATCGTCCACATGAACCCGTCGGTGATCGGCCTCATGCGCGAGGCCGAGGCCGATCTCCAGAAGGAGCTGCCCCGGTTCAGCGTCGCCACCCTGATCGGCAGCAACATCGACGTCTTCCACAAGAACCCGGCGCACCAGCGCGGGATGCTGGCCAAGCTGGACAAGCAGCACAACGCCACCATCCGGGTCGGCGCGCGCGTGTTCGACCTGCTGGTGACGCCCCTGTTCGACGCCGGCCGCCGCATCGGCTTCGCCGTCGAGTGGTCCGACGCCAGGGAGCGCCTGCTCAACCTGGACTACGCCGCCCAGTTCACGGCGATCGGGAGGTCGCAGGCGGTCATCGAGTTCACCGTCGACGGCGTCATCCTGAACGCCAACGACAACTTCCTGAGAGCCATGGGCTACACGCTCGACGAGGTCAGGGGCAGGCACCACGGCATGTTCGTCGAGGCGGGCTACAGGAACAGCCGCGAATACACCGAGTTCTGGGAGCGCCTGAGGCGCGGGGAATACCAGGCGGCGCAGTTCAAGCGCCTGGGCAAGAACGGCGCCTCGGTCTGGATCGAGGGATCCTACAACCCGATCTTCGACCACGACGGGAAGATCAGCAAGATCGTCAAGTTCGCCACCAACGTCACGGACCAGGTCACGCTCCTGACCGACCTCAAGACCCTGATCGACGAAAACTTCGGCGAGGTCGACGAGGCCATCGGGCGGTCCAACTCGGAGGCGCGCTCGGCGGCCACGGCGGCGGACGAGACGTCGGGCAACGTGCAAATGGTCGCCGCCAGCGCCGAGGAGCTGGCGGCCTCGATCGGCGAGATCTCCCAGAGCATGGCCAAATCGCGCTCGGCCTCCGACAGGGCCTTCGATCAGGCCGCCGCGGCGGGGGAGAGCACCGGCAGGCTGACCGCCGCCGCGCAGGCGATGAACGGCGTCGTCGGCCTGATCCAGGACATCGCGGGACAGATCAACCTGCTGGCGCTCAACGCCACCATCGAGGCCGCGCGCGCCGGCGACGCCGGCAAGGGCTTCGCCGTGGTGGCGTCGGAGGTCAAGAACCTCGCCAACCAGGCGGCCAGGGCGACCGAGCAGATCTCCCAGGAGATCGAGGGGATCCAAGCGACCTCGGGCGAGGTGGTCGACGCGCTCGACGCCATCCGGACCGCCATCGGGACGGTCCGCGAGTACGTCACCATCACCGCGTCGGCGGTCGAGGAGCAGAGCTCCGTCACCCGGAGCATGTCGGCCAACATGCAGGGCGCCTCGGCCTCCGTGTCGACCGTCTCGTCCAGCGTCGGGGAGATCTCCGGCGCCATCGAGCAGGCGGCGCGGGCGGTGACGAAGACGAAGGAGGCCGCGCAGGTGCTCGTCCGATGACGCCGGGGGCCGGCACCGCGGGGTTGGACGGCCAGGCGCACAGGGACCCGGTGACGGCGGACGCGTCGCTCGCCGGTCCCGCTCTCCCATGCCTTGGCATCCCACGGGCCGTGGCCCTGTTCGGCGAGGACGTCGATGGGGTGGGGGCCTACAACCACGAGGTCGGCGACTTGGTGGCCATCGTGTGCGGTCTGCTCGGTTTCGACGCTTGGGAGACCGGACGCTGGCGGCGGGCGGCCGCCCTCCACGACCTCGGCAAGCTCTGGATCCCGGTGGGGATCCTGCTCAAGCGCGGTCCCTTGGATCAGGACGAGGTGTCGATCATGCGGGATCACGTGGTTCTCGGCCACGCGCGCCTGAGACACCATGACCGCTTGGCCGCGGAGATGGCCCTGCACCACCACGAGAACCATGACGGCACCGGATACCCGTTCGGCCTAGCCGGTGAAGACATTCCGGTGAGCGCCCGGGTGGTGCGGCTGTGCGACGTCTACGACGCGCTGCGCGCCGCCCGGCCCTACAAGAGGGCGATGTCCCACGAGGAGGCCACGCGGATCATCCTGTTCGGTGACGACCGGATCCAGCCTGGGATGTTCGATCCCGAACTGCTCCACCTGTTCGCGCTCCACCACCAGCGGTTCGCAGCCTACTTCGACCGCTGACGACAACGGTGAAGGATTCATTCGGTGCCAGCCTCCGGCATCTCAGTTCCGTTCACCTATC
>NZ_AVFL01000043.1 GCF_000576635.1 Skermanella stibiiresistens SB22 | reverse complement strand
GGCCCCAGGCCGGGCTCTCCCGCCAGCGGCGCGCTGGGCGCCGACGCCAGACGCCAGCGGGTCACCGACGCGGTGGCGGCCAGTCGGCGGGCCCTGGTCTCGCCGCCGCGCAGCAGGAAGGCGGTGACGCCCCCGCTCTCGGCCGCCAGTTGAAGGCGGCGGCTGGCGACCATGTCGATATCGCCGATCTCCCCCAGCACCGCGCCGAGCGAACGGCAGCGCAACGCCTCCTCCATCGCCCACAGGATGTCGGCGTCACGTCGGGCACGGACCGTGATCAGCCGATCCGGTGTCAATCCATAGGATGCCAATCCCGGCGCGTGGAGGTCGTCGCCTCGCGTTATCCAAACGATCTGGCCGCGCCGCCGGGCGATCCGCGCCAGGAGGGCGGTGCCGAACCCCGTGGCGGCGACGTTGAACGGATCTCCCGGATCGCCGACGATCTCATGGAGACATCCCAGCGGCAGCCCACCATCCGGCAAGGCGCGGTCCACCTCCGGAACGCCAAGTGGCAGCAGATGCGCGCCATCCGCCCCGCCGATCCCCTCCATCCTCCTGATCCGGCCGCGAAGCTCGGCCAGCACCGCCGCCTTGGACGGGGTGGGTGACGAGGCGGCCGTGGGGGCGGCCATGGGGGCGACCGTGGGTGTTTCGAATACGTCCATGACCCAATCGCCCGCCCGCCATTATGTTCACTTTTTGTTCTATTATCAGCTAGGACTATTGTCAAGTTCAGGCCATGATCTTTCTCAGCCCGCGTCGCTGGGATTGGCGGCGATCTCGCGGATGAGCTTGCTCAGGATGGCGGCGGCGAAGTCGTCGAAATCGCGGGCGGCGATGTAGAAAGCGCCGGGACCACCGATGACGTTTTCCTCGTAATAGCGGTCGAGGTCGATCGGGGCGGCGCCTCCCCAGGGGTTGGGACGTTCGTTGAGGATCGGCAGGCCGTTGATCGTGATGCCGGCGGCGACCGCCTCGTCGCGCGCCACCGCCGGAGGGCGGCCCCGGTTGTTGACGCCATCGCCGGAGATGTCGATCACCTGCCGGACCCCCTCCAAGCCGTTGCCGGCAAACAGGGTGGCGCAATAGTCGATGGCGCCGCTCAGCGAGGTCCAGCGCGCCGACATGAAGGGCGCCGCGGTGATCTCGTCGGAGAACCGCCGAGCGTCGTCCTGGTTGGCGATCACCGTCCAGGGCACCACCGTACGCTGATAGTCGTCGCCCGCCCATTCCACATAGGTCACGGCCACGGCGCCGAACGGTCCGCCTCCCATAGCGGCGATCACACGTTCGTCGTTGAGCGCCGAGGCGTAGCCTTCCCGCTGAAGCGACGCCTCCTCCTCGTCCACGCTACCCGACACGTCGATCGCCAGGACCAGTTCCAGATCGACCGGCCGCTGGGCGCGCGCCGTATCGGGCGGGAGGATGGCCAAGAGACTGGCGAGCGCCAGGAGGCCGACGGTCGGAATGGGACGGACGCGCATCGGAACCCCCTTGGTGGAGAGCGATCGGATCATTGAACCAAGCCGCGGCCGATCATGCAAGCGCGGGCATTTTCAGGAAATATCGACGAATAGCCATGCTAAGGGATGCTCCCGCCAATTTTCAAGATCATGACGAATGGAACGAAGCACACCAAATAGCGTTGTGACGCTGCATAACTGAAATTGAGACCTGAAAGGCCGATCCATGGACATCCTTCGAATTTTGCTTGCCATCCTGTTGCCGCCGGTTGGCGTGTTCCTTCAGGTTGGCATTGGTCTTCAGTTCTGGATCAACATCCTGCTCACTCTGCTGGGATACATTCCCGGTATCATTCACGCGATCTATGTCATCCTGAAGTACAAGTAACAGCCCATGGCACCCCGCACCGCCCGAGTTCACGATTACGAGGCCGAGTTGGCCCGGCTGCAAAAGCTGGCCGACCTGCTGGATAGCCGCTGGCGCATCCCAGGCACCAGCATTCCGATCGGCCTGGATGGCATCGCCAGCATCGTGCCGGTGATCGGTGACAGCGCCACCGGCGTGGTCGCGGCCTATCTTGTGGCCCAGGCGGCGCGGCTCGGGGTGCCAAGAAGCATCCTGCTGCGCATGGCCGGCAATGTCGGGTTGGATTGGGCTGTCGGCTCCATCCCCGTGCTCGGCACCCTGTTCGACATCGGCTTCAAGGCCAACCGCCGGAACATGCGGCTGCTGCGCGAGCATCTGGAGCGGGAACACGGCTCCACCGCGCGCCCGACCTTGCGCAGGGTTTGACCCAAATCAAGGCGGGGCCGCCGCGGCGCGCGCAGTCTCGCCGTCATGAACGCAGATCTCATCGCCAAATATGACGGCCTTCGGGTCCCTCGCTACACCAGCTTCCCGACCGCGCCGCATTTCGGTCCGCAAATCCAGGCGGACGCCTATCTCGGCTGGCTGGCCGGCCTGCCCGCCAGCCAGGGGCTGTCGCTGTATTTCCATGTGCCGTTCTGCCGGTCCATGTGCTGGTATTGCGGCTGCCACACCAAGATCGTCGCCCGCTACGATCCGATCGCCCAGTACCTCGACCTGCTGAGACAGGAGGTCGACCTGATCGCCGACGCCCTGCCCGGCCGCATGACGGTGGACCATGTCCATTTCGGCGGCGGCACGCCGACCATGATCGGAGCGGAGGATTTCGAGCGGCTGATGGCCCATGTGAATTCCCGCTTCCATTTGAGGTCCGGCTGCGAGGTCGCGGTCGAGATCGATCCGCGCACCCTGACGGCCGAGATGCCGGAGGCGCTGGCGCGCGCCGGCGTCAACCGCGCCAGCCTCGGCGTGCAGGACCTGGACCCGACGGTGCAGACAGCGATCAACCGCGTCCAGCCGTTCAAGGTGACGGACGAAGCCGTCCGGTCGCTCCGCCGCGCCGGGATCGACGGCATCAACCTGGACCTGATGTACGGCCTGCCCCACCAGACGCCGGAAAGCTGTGAGGAGAGCGCCGAACGGGTGATGGAACTGACGCCGGAACGGCTCGCCGTGTTCGGCTACGCCCATGTCCCGTGGATGAAGAAACACCAGCGGCTGATCGACGAGAGCGTGCTGGCCGACGCCCGCGCCAGGTGGAAACAGTTCGACGCCATCGCGGCCGTCCTGAACGACAACGACTACCACCAGATCGGCCTGGACCATTTCGCGCTGGAAACGGACCCCATCACGATCGCACAGCGCGATGGCACGCTGAGGCGGAACTTCCAAGGCTACACCACCGACGACGCCGACGTGCTGATCGGCTTCGGCGCCTCCTCGATCGGCGCCCTGCCGGACGGCTACGTCCAGAACGATCCGGTGATGGAGAGCTATGCCGAGGCGGTGCTCGCCGGCCGCCCTCCCATCGTCAAGGGCAAGTCCTTGAGCGCCGACGACCGGTTGCGCCGCGACCTGATCGAACGGCTGATGTGTGATCTGGCGGTCGACCTGGATGTGGTGGCGGCCCGGCATGGCGTGTCATCCGACCTGTTCGCGCCCGATCTCGCCAAATTGGCCCCGCTCGCCGCCGATGGGCTGGCGCGCATCGAAGGGAATAGGATCACCATTCCGGAGGAGGTCCGGCCCTTGGTCCGCGCCGTGGCGGCCGCCTTCGATCCCTACCTCGACACGGCGGCCATGCGGCACTCGAAAGCCATATGAAAGGGGTATGAAGTGGGCCGAGCCGCTGATCAAATGACGAGCGGCGCCCTTGACCGCTCGCTCCCTCTGGTCTTCTCCGGTGAATTGGGCCAAACATAGGCGTGGGCGGACGCCGGGCGGCGTTCGCCGGGGGCCGGCTTGAGAGAGAACGCCACGCGATGATCACGCTCTACAGCTATCCGACGCCCAACGGGCACAAGGCTTCGATCATGCTCGAGGAGATCTGCCTGCCCTACGAGATCGTCCGGGTGGAGATCATGCAGGGCGAGAACCTGAAATCGGAGTTCCTCGAGATCAGCCCGCTGGGCAAGATCCCCGCGATGGTCGACACGGATACCGGGACGGGCAACGCTCCGCGCCGGGTTTTCGGGTCGGGCGCCATCCTGGAATATCTCGCGGAGAAGAGCGGCAAGTTGCTCCCCGACGATGTTTGCGCCCGCACCGAGGTTTGGAACTGGCTGGCCTTCGGCGTCAGCGATGTCGGCCCGACCTCGGTCGACATGTTCAGGTTCGCCGTCAGGGCTCCGGAGAAGCTGCCCTACGCGATCGAGTTGTTCCGGTCGGAACTGCTCCGCTGCTACAGGGCCCTGGATATCCAGTTGAGCAAGACCGAATACTTGGTCAATGGCGAGTACACGATCGCCGATATCTCTGTCTATCCGTTCATCGCCATCGCGGGACAGACCAAGCCGACGATGTTCGAAAACTTCCCGCATCTGAAGCGCTGGCATGATCTGGTCGGCGCCCGCCCCGCCGTCCAGCGCGGCATGGCCGTTCCGGAATGAGATGCCCTTTCACGCCTGGGGTGGCTGTCCATTCGAGGCGCTGAGACCACCATCGACCGGCAGGTTGACACCAGTGATAAATCGGGCGTCATCGCTCGCCAGGAAGACGATCACCGGGGCGATGTCCTCCGGTTCGGCGGCACGGCCCAGCGCGATCCGCTCCTTGAACTTCGCCATAAGCTCCGCGTCATCCTTCATGTCCGCCGTCAGGTCGGTGACGGTCAGGGACGGATTGACGGCGTTGACCCGCACACCCTTGGAACCCAGTTCCAGCGCCAGCGACCGGGTGAAGTTCGTCACGGCCCCCTTGGCCGCGTTGTAGAAACTCATGTTCCAATCGCCACCCAGGCCAGAGACGGAAGATACGTTGACGATTGAGCCCTTCGTCTCGATCAGGTGCGGCACCGCCGCGCGGCAGCCATAGAACACGCCGTTGACGTCTATCGCCATGACGGCATGCCAATCCTCGACCGGTGTCTCGGTGATCGAACCGGTTGGCGCAACACCCGCGTTGTTGACCAGCACATCCAGGCGGCCGAACCGCTCGACCGCCGCCGCGATCAGCCCTTCGACGGAGGTCTGGTCCGACACGTCCGTGACGTGGACAAGCGTGCGATCCGATGGCATGTCCTTGGCGACATTCCTCAGCTTGCCCTCGGTCCGGCCGGCCAGCACGACGGCGGCGCCCTCGGCCGAGAAAAGCAGCGCCGTGGCGGCGCCCATGCCTGATCCGGCACCGGTGACGATGACTGTCTTACCCTTGAAACGCTCGACCATGAAGTTCCCGACTTGAAGTTGCTCCGGCGATTGGCGCCCAGCGAGAAGGCTCCCTTTCCCGCCCCTGGAGGTGGGGCAATGGGAAAGGGAGCGATGACGAACCGCGAAGGATCGGATTTAGGCGGCCTTGAAGGCCCGCGCGTTGACGCCGCCCTCGGCGAGCTGGTTCAGCTTCTGATCGGTCGCCTTCTCCTCCTCGAGCGTCTGCTCCAGGAGACGGGCCACATCGGTCATCCCGCAGGTTTCGGCGAGGGTCCGCAGGGAGCCGTAGCTGGCGATCTCATAGTGCTCGACCTTTTGGGCGGCCATGATCAGGGCCACGTCCAGCACCTCCGGCGGATGTCCTCCACCAATCAGCTCCTCGGCCTCCTCGATCGAGCCTTGGGTCGCCTCGCAGGTGTTGCCGCCGGGGTCTGCCTTGAGGATCTGGAAGATCTGTTCCAGCCGCTTGACCTGACCCTCGGTCTCGGCGAGGTGGCTCTGGAAAGCCTGCTTCAATTCCGACGATGAGGCGGCGTTCGCCATCTTGGGTAGCGCTTCGACGATCTGCGTTTCGGCACTATAGGTATCCTGCAACTCCTCGATGAGAAGTTCCTTCAGTGCTTGTTCCGACATGATGGATTCGTCCCGCTGTGTTTGTTCGCGTCACCGGAACCGGAACGGCTCCGGGCGACACTCCCTCAACAGCGGATCGGCCGGATCATCGCGCGGCATCCCAGTCCCGTGGCGCCAAGCCGGGAACTCGGGATCACCTCAGGAATCGGGGAAGCCCAAGGCCAACTCGCGGGCTTCGAAACTGCTATCCATCGCGTGGGCCGCCAGGAACCAGAATGGAACGTGCCCGTACCGAAAGGATATCTGGTCTTCCGATCTCTCCTCGCCTTCCTTGGCCACACCCGCCAGATAGAGCGCGGAAACCAAACCGGTGCGGTCGGCGCCGGAAGTGCAGTGGATCAGGATCGGCTTCTCGGCGGTCCGCAGGATTTCCATCAGGTCGCCGAACTGGGTATCGGTCATTTGCCGCTTGGCGGACATGCGGAAATCCACATGCGCGATGCCAAGCCGGGCGGACTCCGCCACTTCCCGGTCATACCAGGGGCTTCCCGTGTTGTCGCCGCGCAGGTTGATGATCGTCCTGATCCCGTAATGCCGCCGGTAGGCGTCGATCCGCTCCGGCGTCGGCTGGGCCGAACGATAGACCTCGCCGGCGATGACCGGATGAAAATTTTCACCAAGGTTGACGACGCCCAGGTGAAGCACCGCGATGCCCAGGCTGGTCGAGAGGAAGCAGAGAAGCGACACCGCGGCCGCGCGGATATCCCCGGCCTGGAATTGGGGAAGCCAAGTGGATATCGATGGTCGCGCTGCCGAACTTGTCAGGACACTCATTGGAGGACTCGTCTTCCGCTTGGATCGCCTCGCCGAAAGGGAGAGGCGATCCCCCGCTCCGGCGGCGCCATCCAACACCATCAAGCTGACAGTGGCCTGACGGAGGAGTAGGATGATTGGCTGACCCCGCCGCGGGATCCCGGCATCGCGGACCGGTGTCCATCCCCGGGTCGACTTGATGTTTCCGCTGAATCGAACGTCACTGGCGTGGAAGACGGAAGAATGAGGATCTTGCTGGTCGAGGACCATCCGGCACTCCGCGAGATGGTGACCGGTCATCTTGGGCAGCGGGGATTCGCGGTGGATGTGGCCGCCACCGTGGAGGAGGCGCTGGGGGCCTTGGCCGCCACGACACACGACGCTCTCGTCCTGGACCTGGGCCTGCCGGACGGCGATGGCATGTCTGTCCTCCAAGCCGCCCAAAACCACCGGTCGGGCGCCATCCCAACCCTGATCGTCACCGCGCGCGACGCGCTGGAGGATAGGATCAAGGGCTTGGATGCCGGCGCCGATGACTACATCATCAAACCGTTCGACCTGATCGAGCTGGAGGCGCGATTGCGCGCCGTCCTGCGCCGGCCGGGATCCCGCACATGCACGGTGCTGCGCTGCGGCGCCCTGGCGTTCGACACCAACAACCGGCAAGCCTCGGTCAATGGCGAACCGATCGAACTGACCCGGCGCGAGGCCGATCTTCTGGACAGCCTGCTGCGCGCGGCCGGACAAGTGATCATCCGCGACGTGCTGGAGGAGCGGCTATACGCCTTCGATAATTCGGTCACGCCCAACGCGCTGGAAGCCACGGTTTCCCGCCTGCGGAAACGCCTGATGGGTGCTGGTATCCGGATCGAGACGCGGCGCGGCATCGGTTATCGATTGATCGGGGAGCCGTCGGATAAAACGGAAAGCGAACCGTGATGGTGGCCGCCCACAGTCTCCGCCGTCGGCTGACACTGGCGATGCTGTTCATCTTCAGCCTCGGGCTGGCGGCGTCCGGCCTCGTGTTCCTCAACGAGACGCATCAGACCTCGTCGTCGCTCCTTGACCGCACGCTGCGGCAGCAGGCGCGCGATTTGCTGACCGGCTTGCGCGTCACCCATGGGGAAGTGTCGCTCCAGCCGCCGGATGCCTGGACCACCGCCTATGCCCAGCCCGGGGCGGCGTTCGCCTATACCCTGTTCGACGCGGCGGGCCAGCCCGTGGCCCTGTCGCCGAACATCGAAGCGCCGCTGCCGCGCCTGGACATTCCCGCCGGGGAGGCGTTCAGCCCGCTCGACATCGTCGGACCGGACCGCCGCGCCTTCATGACCATCGCCGCGCCGGATGGCAGGACCCTGACGATCGCCCGCACCGATCCGACGCTGGAATCCCTGGCCGAAACCCTGATGGAAGAGAACGGCGAGCCCTTCGCCGTCCTCGTCATCTCGGTCGGGATCGCCTTCGTCATGGTCTGGTTCGTCGCCGGCTGGAGCTTGCGCCCGCTCGCCCGCGCGGCCCGGGAGGCGACGAACATCCTTCCAGGATCCCCCAACGCTCATCTGTCGCCCGCCGGCTTGCCGTCGGAGATCCAACCGCTGGTGGAGGCGGTCAACGGCGCGCTGGACCGGCTGGCCTGCGCCTATGACGCCGAACGCCGGTTCACCGCCGACGCCGCGCACGAGTTGAGGACGCCGCTGGCGGTGCTGAGCCTTCGGCTCCAGCGTGCGGAGATCAGCGGGTCGGCCAATTGGCCAGCCATCCGCCGCGACCTGTCGGAGATGAACCGCTTGGTCAGCCAACTGCTCGATCTCGCCCGCAAGGAAGCAGCCAATCGGGCCGCGAGCGTCACCGCGCTGGATTTGGTCGATTTCGGCCGCCCCCTCCGCGAAGCCGCCGCCGCCGTCCTGCCGATGATCGAGGGGGCCGGGCGGACGATCGAGGTCGAGACGCCGGACACCGCCGTGCCGGTACGGGGACGGCCGGACGACTTGCGCGACATGGTCCGCAACCTGCTGGACAACGCGTTGGCCCATGGCGCCGGCACGATCGGGGTGCGGTTGCGCGGCTGCGGAACCGACGCCGTGCTGGAAATCTCCGATCAGGGCCAAGGCGTTCCCGAACACCTGCGCGAAGACGTTTTCGCCCGGTTCCGCAAGGGAACATCCACCAGTTCGGGCTCGGGCCTGGGCCTCGCCATCGTCCGCCACGTCGCCCGCGCCCATGGCGGCGACGCGCGGTTCGTTGGTGACGCCACCGCGGGGTGCCGTATCGAGGTGCGGCTGCCGCTGGAGGTCGGCGTGGTGGAGCGCGGCGCGGGCGCCGCGGTGGTGGCCCCATTGGAAACCATAGGCTGAGGCGCGTCATTTCTTTGCTTCAGTCGCTGACATGGGGATACGCTTCGATCGAAGTCCAACCACGCCTTGCCGAGGCCCCATGCCGGCGCCGCTTGTCCACCCCTTCCCCTTCGATCCCACCCATGGCTATTCCGCCGACGACCTCCTGCGAGTCGGGTCGCCGGAGCCGCCGGATGACTTCGAGGCGTTCTGGCGGCATCGCCATGACGTGGCGCTGGCGGTCGACCCCAGGCCGGCGCTGAGCGGGGCGCGGGTCGATGCCGCGCATCCGGGTTGGCAGGTGCTTGATATCGAATACCGGTCCACCGGCGGGTTCCACATCGGCGGCTGGCTGATGCTGCCGCGGGACGAGCCGGTCGAGCGGGGGCTGGTGGTGGGGCATGGCTATGGTGGGCGGGAGGGGCCGGATTTCGGCCTTCCGGTGTCGCGCACCGCCGTGCTGTTCCCTTGCTTCCGCGGCTTGTCGCGGAGCACACGACCGCCGATCTCGCGCGATCCGAACTGGCATGTGCTGCACGACATCGACAAGCGTGACCGCTACATCCTGGGCGGCTGCGTCGATGATCTCTGGATCGCGGTATCGGTGATGCTGGCGCTGTATCCCTGGGTGGCGGGCCACGTCGCCTATTGCGGTACCAGCTTTGGCGGCGGCATCGGCGCGCTGGCGATCCCGTGGGACCCGCGCATCGTTCGGGGGCATCTGGAGGTGCCGACCTTCGGCAACCATCCGCTGCGCCTGACGCTGGACGCCACGGGAAGTTCGGCGGCGGTGCGGAAGTTCCAGCGTCGGCATGAGGACGTGCTGGACACCCTGCGCTATTACGACGCCGCCACGGCGGCCCGGTTCATCACGGTGCCGATGCATGTCGCGCCAGCGCTGTTCGACCCCGCCGTTCCGCCCGCCGGCCAGTTCGCGATCCACAACGCCATACCGGGCGACCGCAAGAAACTCTTCACACTCGACGCCGGGCACTTCGAGTACCCTGGACAGGCCGACCAGGAACTGGCCTTGCGGCGCGAACTCGAAGATTTCCTCGCAGGGTCATGAACCGGGAATATCATCGCTGGCACAGTCCAAGGCTTGGCCGGGACATGGAATTGCTGATCTTCGGGCACGCGGGCGCCAAGGTGCTGGTGTTTCCCACCCGTGACGGCCGGTTCTGGGAGTACGAGAACCTAGGGCTGGTCCGGAGATTGGCGCCGAAGATCGAAGCCGGGCATCTGCAACTCTACTGCGTCGACAGCGTCGATCACGAGACCTTTTACTGCTTCTGGCGAAGGCCAGCCGACCGCGTGGCGCGGCATCTGCTGTTCGAGGAGTATATCCTGAACGAGGTGATGCCGCTGATGGCATCGAAGAACTCCCATGACTGCACCATCGCGCATGGCTGCAGTCTTGGCGCCTACCACGCGGTCAACATCGCGTTCCGCCACCCGCAACTGTTCCGCAAGGTGGCGGCGTTTTCAGGGCGGTACGACCTGACGCTGAAGGTCGACCAGTTCGGCGATCTGCTGGAGGGGCACTACGACGACTCCGTCTACTTCAACACGCCGACGCATTTCATGGTCAGCCTGTCGGACGAGTGGCGGCTCCAGCATCTGCGCCGCATGGAAATCACCTTGGCGATCGGCGCCGACGATCCGTTCCTCGGCAACAACCGGCACCTGAGCCAGTTGCTGCGGCTGATGGGTATCGGGCACAGCCTCCACGTCTGGAATGGCCGTGCCCATGAGGGTCACGCGTGGCGTCGCATGGCGCCGCTCTACGTCTAGGCCGTCACCTTTGCGCCAAGGCCTGCTGGCGCAGCGCCGACAGGGTCGTCCGCGTCGTGATGACCTCAGGGTCCATGCGGAGTTCGATCACGGCGGCCTTGCCGGAGGCGACCGCCGCCTCGAACGCCGGGGCGAACTGCTCCGTCCGCTCAACCACCGCGCCGAAGGCGCCATAGCTTTGGGCCAGCGCCGCGAAATCGGGATTGGTCAGGGCGGTGGCGCTGACGCGATCGGGATAGCGCTTCTCCTGGTGCATGCGGATGGTGCCGAACATGCCGTTGTTGAACAGCAGGATGATCGGCGCCGCGCCCGTGTGCATGGCGGTCGCCAGTTCCTGGCCGGACATCTGGAACCCGCCGTCACCGACGAAACCGACCACCATGCGGTCGCGGTGGACCAGCTTGGCGGCGACCGCGGCCGGAACCGAATATCCCATGGCGCCGCTGGTCGGGCCAAGCTGGCGGCCGGGCCTGCGGTAGCTGAGAAAGCGCTGCGCCCAGCCGGAGAAGTTGCCGGCGTCGATCGTGACGATGGCGTCTTCCGGCAGCCGGTCGCGCAGCCAGACCGACACGGCGCCCAGATCGAGCGCGCCGTCGTAAGAAGCCGGCTCCAGCCATTCGAGGAAATCGCCGCGTGCCCCCTCCGTCCATTCCCGCCAAGGGGCGGAACGCGTCGGCACCCTGCCCGCCAGCGCCGCGATGAACGGGGCGGATCCGGACTGGATCGGCAGGTCGGGACGGAACACCCGGCCCAACTCCTCGGCGGAGGCGTGGACGTGGATCAGGGTCTGACTGGTTTCCGGCAGGTCGATCAACTCGTAGCCCTGCGTGGTCATCTCGCCCAGCCGGGCGCCGATCACCAGCAACAGATCGGATTGCTTGACACGCGCCAGCAGCTTGGGGTTCGGCCCCGTGCCAAGGTCACCGATCCAGGACGGGCTGGTGTTGTCCAGCACGTCCTGGCGGCGGAATGACGAGCAGACCGGCAGATGCCAAGCTTCGGCGAAGCGCTTGAGGTCGGCGCAGGCGGCGTCGGTCCAGCCGCTGCCGCCCACCAGCACCAGCGGACGCTCCGCCGCCGACAGCAGGTCGGCGACCCGGGTCAGGTCGGCGGCGCCGGGATGGGCTTGGACCTCGGTGAACCTGCCGGTCAGCGGCACGGTGACGGTGTCACGCAGCATGTCCTCCGGCAAGGCCAGCACGACGGGACCGGGGCGGCCGGAGGTCGCGACGTGGAAGGCTCGGCTGACGAATTCCGGGATGCGCGCAGCGTCGTCGATCTGCGCCGCCCACTTGGCGACCGGCGAGAACATGCGACGGTAATCGATCTCCTGGAACGCCTCGCGCTCGGCTTGGTCCCGCGCCACCTGTCCGACGAACAGGATCATCGGCGTCGAGTCCTGCATGGCGGTGTGGACGCCGATCGAGGCGTTGCATGCGCCCGGCCCCCGGGTGACGAAGCAGATGCCCGGCCGGCCCGTCAGCTTGCCGGCGGCCTCCGCCATGTTGGCGGCGCCGCCTTCCTGCCGGCAGGTGACCAGCTCGATGTCGGGAGCGTCGTGGAAGGCGTCGAGCACTTCCAAGTAGCTCTCGCCGGCGACGCAGAACGCCCGGTCGGCGCCATGGACGCGCAGCGAATCGACGAGGAGCTGCCCGCCTGAGCGGGGCTGTGACGTGCTTGACATGACCTACCTTGGAAGTAACGGAACCGTGCGATCGTACCCGAGTCTCAAGCGGCCCGGCCGGCTTGTCAACCGGGCCACCGCCCTGTTCAAGGCCTCGGCCTCAGCCGCGCTTCCGCTGATCCAAGGCCTTGAACGCGTTGGAGAAGCCCTTGAAGGAGATCTGCGCCGCGATGCGCCGGTCCGGCGGAATCTGGAAGCCGACGACGCCACGATTTCCGCTGCGGAACATGCTCAGGACCTGATCGCGCAGGGCCGCCCGGACGACGCAGAAGTTCGGATTGCACTCCTGGATCGGCATCTCCAGGGCGGGCTTGCTGTCGATCTGGAGCACCATGCCGGCCTCCTTGACCGCCTGGGGAGCCAGGTTGAAGCCCAGCGACGGCGTGTCGGAACCAGGACGGAAGTAGATCGCGACGCTGAGCAGGCCGAGGTTGGTCTCGCTCGACACGACGTCCTGGGTGATCAGGCACTTGGGCACGCCAGGGGCGGGGCGATCGGCGCATTGCAGCTTCCAATCGTCGAACCGCTTCTCCTCGGCGGCTGCCGCCGGGTTGATGGCGGCGAAGGCCGTCAGCGCGATCAGGGCGGCACCGAAACTGAAACGGATCGTCGGAACCATGCGAAACCTCCTTGTGGGGCCGCCGTATCCAAGGCGCCGATATCGCCTCTCGGCGCGATCGACGCTGGACCCGCGGCTGGACTGAACCCATAGTTCGAGTGATGTACCGCGCGCAATGTCTAAGGTGAACGGCCAGTGGCGATAAATCGGACTTTGTTGGGATACGGGCGCTTCAAGAGGATGGGCGCCGTGGCGGCCGTCCTGATGGGCATGACTTCGGCGGGTGCGGGGGCGGCGACGGCCAAGGACGAGCTGGTGATCGGCGCCGTCCAATTCCCCGGCACGTTCCACCCCAGCATCGACGCCATGGCGACCAAAGGCTACATCCTCGGCATGGCCCGCCGGCCCTTCACCACCTTCGATCAGGACTGGAAACTGATCTGCCTGCTCTGCACCGAATTGCCCAGCCTGGAGAAGGGAACGGCGGTCGAGGTCACCAGGTCGGACGGCACGCGCGCGATCGACGCCACCTTCACGATCCAGCCAGGAGCCACCTGGGGCGACGGCAAGCCGGTCACCACCCGCGACGTCCTGTTCACCTGGGAGGTCGGCCGCCATCCCTTGAGCGGCGTCACCAACGCGCAGCTGTTCTCCAAGGACATCGTCGGCATCACGGCGGTGGACGACAAGACCTTCGTGGTCCACTGGGACAAGTTCCGTTGTGGTTACGACGCGATCAACGACCTGCTGGTTCTGCCGGAGCACCTTGAACGGCCGGTGTTCGAGACGGACCCGGGCCAGTACCGGAACCGGACGCTCTACGACACCGACCGCACCAATCCGGGACTGTATTTCGGACCCTACAGGATCACCCGCGTCGAGGCCGGCGCCTATGTGGTGCTGGAGCCGAACCCGACCTGGTGGGGCGAGCAACCCGGCTTCAAGCGCATCGTCGTCCGCACGGTCGAGAACACCGCCGCGATGGAGGCGAACCTGCTGTCGGGCGAGATCGACTATGTCGCCGGCGAGGTCGGGCTGTCGATAGAACAGGCCTTGGCCTTCGAGAAGCGGCACGGCCAGCGTTACAACGTCGTCTACAAGCCGGGCCTGTTCTACGAGCATATCGACCTGAACCTGGACAATCCCATCCTGGCCGATGTCCGGGTCCGCCGCGCCTTGCTGACGGCGGTGGACCGCGAGGCGATCTCGCGCCAACTGTTCGGCGGCAAGCAATCGGTGGCCCATACCGGCGTCAACCCGCTGGATCGCTTCTACAGCGACGATTTCACCAAATACCCCTTCAACCAGCAGGCCGCCGTCAAGCTGCTGGAGGAGGCCGGCTGGACCGAGCTGAGGGACGGCATCCGGCAGGACGCCTCCGGACGGCGGCTAAGCCTGGAATTCCAGTCGACCGCCGGCAACCGCACGCGGGAGCTGGTGCAGCAGGTGCTCCAGGCCCAATGGCGCAAGATCGGTGTCGATGTCAGGATCAACAACCAGCCGGCCCGTGTCCTGTTCGGCGAGACGATGCGCGAGCGGAAGTTCCCGGCCATGGCGATGTTCGCTTGGCTCAGCTCGCCGGAGAACATCCCGCGCACGATCCTGCATTCATCGATGATCCCGGCGGCCGACAACGGCTTCTCGGGTCAGAACTACAACGGGTTCCGGGACGCGGAGGCGGATCGGATCATCGACGATCTGGAAGTCACCTGCGCCGACGACCAAGCCAAGCCGCTGTGGACCCGGCTCCAACAGATCTACGCCGAGAAGCTGCCGGCGCTGCCGCTGTATTTCCGCTCCGACAGCTACATCATGCCGCCTTGGCTGGAGGGGGTGCGGCCGACGGGGCACCAATACCCGTCGACGCTATGGGTCGAGCAGTGGCGCTCGAAATGATCGGTACCGCCGACAAGGCCCGGCGCTGATGCTGCGTTTCGCCGCGGTGCGGCTGCTCCAGGCGATCGTGGTCCTGCTGATCATGTCGTTCCTGATCTACGGGCTGATCGGGCTGATGCCCGGTGATCCGATCGACCTGATGATCAACGCCGATCCCAACGTCACCGCGGCGGACGCCGCTCGGTTGCGGGCGCTCTACGGGCTCGACCAGCCGATCTGGGAACGGTACCTGAACTGGCTGACGGCGGCGCTCCAAGGCGACTTCGGCTACTCGAGGCTGTTCTCCCGGCCGGTGCCCGAGGTACTGGCGCCGCGCCTGCTCAACACACTGTTGCTACTTGGGATGTCGCTCGTCCTGTCGCTGATGGTCGCCATCCCGTTGGGTGTCTTCGCGGCGCGGCGGCCGAACACCGCCACCGACACGGCGATCAATCTCGCCTGCTTCGCCGGCATCTCGGTCCCGCCCTTCTGGCTGGCGTTGCTGTTCATCATCCTGTTCGCGGTCGTCCTGGGCGTGCTGCCGGCGGGAGGCATGGCGCCGGTCGGCGGCGATGGCGGGTTGTGGGAGCGCCTGCCCTATCTGGTGATGCCCGTCGCCACCCTGACCCTGGTCAGCATCGGTGGCTACACCCGCTTCGTCCGTGCCGCCGTGATGGAACAGCTTCGGCAGGACTATATCCGCACCGCGCGGGCCAAAGGCGTGCCGGAGCGCTCCGTCGTCTGGCGCCACGCGCTGCGGAACGCGATGATCCCCGTTGTCACCATCGTGGCGCTGGGCTTCGGGTCGCTGTTCTCCGGTGCCCTCGTGACCGAATCCATGTTCGCGTATCTGGGCATGGGCAAGCTGATCTACGATTCGATCCTGGGCAACGACTACAATATCGCCCTGGTCGGACTGCTGCTGGCGACGCTGATGACGCTGGCTGGAAACCTGCTGGCCGATCTTGGCTACGCGGCGCTGGACCCCCGCATCACCTTCACCGAGACGCGCACGTGACGGCTTGGCGGCGTTTCCTGACGCATCGCGCGGCGGTCGTCAGCCTGATCCTGCTCGTGCTGCTGGCCGCGGCGGCGCTGGCGGCTCCGTTGATCGAGGCTGCCTTGGGCGTTGACGCCAACGCCGTCAGCCTGCTGGACCGCTTCGGCCCGCCCTCGGCGGCGAACTGGCTGGGCACCGACGAGCTTGGCCGCGACGTGCTGGTCAGGCTGCTCCATGGCGGCCGCGTGTCGCTGTTCGTGGGATTGGCCGCCGCGGTGGGATCGGCGGTGATCGGGACGGTGATCGGGCTGGCGGCGGGGTTTTACGGCGGCCGAGTGGACGGTTTCCTGATGCGGCTGACCGACGGGGTGATCGCCCTGCCTTTGCTGCCGCTGCTGATCGTGCTGGCCGCCGTGGATCTGGGCAAGCTGGGACTGCCGGCGGGGCTGGCGCAGTCGGACCAAGTCAGCCTCTACCGCATCATCGTGATCGTGGCGCTGGGGGGCTGGACGACGGTCGCGCGATTGGTGCGGGGCGCCGCGCTGAGCGTCCGGCGGCGCGAATTCGTCCGCGCCGCCGTGGCGCTGGGCGCCAGCGACACGCGGCTGATGCTGGTCCACATCCTGCCCAATGTCGCGTCGCCTATCGTGGTCGCCACCACGCTGTCGATCGGCAACATCATCCTGCTGGAATCGGTGCTCAGCTTCCTGGGCCTCGGCATCCAGCCACCGCTGCCAAGCTGGGGCAACATGCTGACCAACGCGCAGGAGCTGATCTGGTCGGCGCCGATGCTGGCGATCTACCCCGGCCTGCTGATATTCGTGACTGTCATCGCCTTCAATTTCGTCGGCGACGGCCTTCAGGACGCGCTGGACCCGCGGTCCGGGGGAACGCGGCGCTGAGGATGAGCCAGTTGGGATCATCTGATGGGGATGAGGCATCGAGGGCGGATCAGCTTCGTTTCAACCAGGCCAGCACGCTGTCGCCGATGATCCTCTTGTGCTTCTCCAGATAGGCAGGGTCGGAGAAATCCTGTCCGAAGATGGCGCCGAAGGTATGCCGGTTGGAAACGCGGAAGAAGCAGAAAGCGCTGATCAGCATGTGCAGGTCGACCGGATCGATGCCGTCGCGGAAGATGCCCTGAACCTGCCCTCGTCTGACGATGCCCTCGATGATCTGGATTATCGCAACGTTGAGGTTCTGGATCGACTTCGACGCGGCCATGTGCTCGGCGCGGTGGATGTTCTCGATGCTGACCAGACGGACGAAATCGGGATTGTTCTCGTTGTAGTCGACGGTGAACTCAACCAGCTTCCTGATGGCCCGCTCCGGATCCAGATCCTCCAGGTGAAGGCTCGCCTCGATCGCCCTGATGTCGCCGTAGGCCTTCTCCAGCACGGCGACATAGAGGCCCTCCTTGCTGCCGAAGTAATAATAGATGGCGCGCTTCGTCGTGCGCGTGCGCGCGGCGATGGCGTCGACGCGGGCTCCCGTCAGGCCGTGGTCCGCGAATTCCTTGGTCGCGACCGCCAGGATGTCCCGTCTGGTGCGTTCTGGATCGTTCCGCCGCGACGGCCTGCCAGAGGGAGTGACCGCGTTCTCATCGATGGCCTTCTCCTCGGCGGCCTGATCTTCGGTCAACATCGTTTCCCCTCACCCAAGCCTGCGATAGTTCTTCAAGCATTCTACCTTGGCTGGGCGGAGGATCCCAGCATCGAACGAACCGGATGGTTTGTTCGATGCTGGGAAGACAACCCCTCAAGCATCGAAGAAGACCGTCTCGTCCTCACCCTGAAGGCGGATGTCGAAGCGATAGACGGGTCCGCCCGCGGTTTTCTCCAACATGGCCACCAGCGTGTTCCTCCGGTCCGGCCCGACGAGGTTCAAGACCATGTCAGCCTCGTTGGCGGCGGTCTCGTCGCTGAAGTAGACTCGGGTGTACGCGTGATTCGGCATGCCGCGGGCGAACACGGCGACGTTCAGGTGCGGCGCCTGCGGCCGGGCATCGGCGCCGGCGACAGGGCCGGGCTTGATCGTCTCGATGCGGAAGGCTCCCTCGCCATCGGTGCCGGTGCGGCCAAAGCCGTGGAACGACGCTTCCCGGCCATCGGCGGGATGGGCGTAGCGGCCTTGGGCGTCCGCTTGCCAGATCTCGATCATGGCGTCGATCACGGGAGCCTTGGCGCCGTCCAGCACGCGTCCGGTGACGGTGATCCTGTGGCCGGCCAGCGCGGCCCCTGACAGGGTGCGATCAACGACGCGACCATCCGCGATGCCCTCGCGGCCATAGGGTTGCGGCGTCAGCCCATAGGCGAAATAGGGGCCGACCGTCTGGGAGGGAGTCTGTTTCGGCATGGCGTCAATCCTCGTCGATCGGGGTAGCGCGCGGACCGCGCAGAACGATGTCGAACTCGTAACCCAGTGCCATCATCGGCTCGGTCACATCCAGCGAGAAGCGCGACACCAGCCGCTCGCGGGCACTCTCGGGAATGCCTTGGTAGATCGGATCGAACGCCAGCAACGGGTCGCCGGGGAAGTACATCTGCGTCACCAGACGGGTGACGAAGCTGGGCCCGAAGAGCGAGAAGTGGATGTGGTTGGGACGCCACGCGTTGTGATGGTTGCCCCAGGGATAGGCGCCGGGCTTGATCGTGATGAAACGGTAACGTCCCTCGGCGTCGGTCATGGTCCGCCCACCCCCGAAGAAATTCGGATCGAGCGGCGCCGCGTGCTGATCCCAGCGGTGGACGTAGCGGCCCGCTGCGTTGGCTTGCCACAGTTCGACCAGCGTATGCGGCACCGGCCTTCCCGCCTCGTCCATCACCTTACCGGTGACGATGATCCGTTCGCCCAGCGGCTCGGCGTTGACGACGCCGTTCCGGGTCAGGTCGTGGTCGAGCGGACCGACGACGTCGTGACCGAACACCGGACCGGTCAGTTCCGACAGGCTGTGTGGCAGCGGGATCAGCGGCTTTTTGGGGCCACGCAGCAGGGTCGAGCGATAGTCCGGGACAATGTAGGGCGGATGGCTGTCCCAGTCCCTCGGCGTATACGGGGTGTTTGGCCTCATGGCTTTTCGCTCCCTTCCATTTTATCGAAGACTTCCCGTGCGGTCTGGAAGCCGTGGTTGGCGGTGGGGACACCGCAATAGATCCCGACCTGAAGCAGCACCTCCTTGATGTCGTCACGGGTAAGGCCGTTGTTGAACGCCGCCCGGACATGCATCGCGAACTCGTCCCAGTGGCCGAGCGCCGCCATCATCGACAGGGTCATGCAACTCCGGGTGTGGCGCTCCAAGCCCGGCCGCGTCCAGATCTCACCCCAGGCGTAGCGGGTTATGAGGTTCTGGAACTCCTCGTTGAAGGGCGTGCGCCGGGCCAGCGAGCGATCGACATGCTCATCACCCAGAACCGCGCGGCGAACCGCCATGCCCTTGTCGTGGCGTTCGGCGTCATCCATGACCGTTCTCCTTAGGGTTGGCTGGCGGCTTGGCTGGCGAGGTGAGGAAATCAAGCACCGCCTCGGTGAAGAATTCCGATCGCTCGACGTTCGAGAGATGGGCTGCATTGGTTCGGACCAACTTGGCGCCCGCTATCGCGCCCGCCATGAATTCCGAATGGGCGGGTGGTGTCGCCAAATCCTGGTCGCCGGCGATCACCAGTGTCGGCGCCGTGATGGCGGAGATGGCGTCGCGCTGGTCCATGTCGCGAACGGCGGCGCAGCAGGCGATGTAGCCTTGGGGCGGCGTGCCGGCGAGCATCGAGGCGACCCGATCGACGGCGGTCGGATCGGCGTCCCTGAAGCGCGGCGTAAACCAGCGCTCGATCACGCCGGGTACGATGGCGGCCATGCCATCACGGTCGACCGTCTCGATCCGCCTGGTCCAAGTCTCCGGCGATCCGATGAAGGCCGAGGTGTTGGCCAGCACGAGCCGGTCGACCCGCTCCGCCGCGTTCACGGCAAGCCACATGCCGATCATGCCGCCCTTGGACAATCCACAGAACGACACCTGGCGGATGGCCAACGCCTGCAGAAGATCGACCGCGTCGCGGCCCAGCCGCGCGATGTCGTAGGGGCCCTGTGGCGCGTCGGATCGGCCATGGCCCCGGCTGTCGTACCGGAGAACCCGGAAATGACGCGAGAAGGCGGGGATTTGCGGGTCCCACATCTCCAGGGTCGTCCCAAGCGAATTCGACAGCAGTAGGACCGGCGAGCCCTCCTCTCCATCGAAGCGGTGGAAGATCCGGGTTCCGTCCCCGGTTATCACATGACCCGTCGAGGGCATGATCGTTTCACTCCCTTTGGTTCGGTTCATCCGATGACGCGGTCGACGAAGGTGGCGGCCTGCCCGACATACCCGAGTGGGTCGAACAGGCGATCCAGCTCGTCGGCGGCGAGCTCGTTCGTCACGGCGGGGTCCTCAGCCAGGACATCGCGCAGGTGCCGATTCTCGGCGACCGCCTTTCGGGTGGCGTGCTCCACCAGCTCATGCGCCTTGAGACGGCCCATTCTGGCACCAAGGGCCATCATGACCCGTTCCGCCATGATCAGCCCCCGGGTCGTCTCCAGGTTGGCCCGCATCCGTCCGGGGTCGACCTCGAGGCCCGGTACCATGTCGGCCATCTGCCTGAGCCCTCCCATGGCGGTCATGGCGAGATCGGGCAGCGTCAGCCATTCCGCGTGCCAGTTGCCAAGACCCCGTTCGTGCTCTTGCGGCATCGCGGCGAGAAGGGTCGCGACCAGCCCGGGGGTCCGGGTGGAAGCGGCCAGGACGGCGGCGGCCGTCACGGGGTTCCGTTTGTGCGGCATGGTCGACGAGCCGCCCTTACCGGCACCGGCTGGTTCGAACACCTCGGCGACATCCGTCTGCATCAGCAGCGAAACGTCATGGGCGATCTTGCCCAGGGTGCCGGTCAGCATGCCTAGCCATACGCCGAATTCGACGACGCGGTCGCGGTGCGCGTGCCACGGCGTCGCCGGCAGGATCAGGTCGAGTTCGGCGGCCAGCGCTTCGGCGACGTCGAGCCCGCGATCCCCGAGCGCCGCCAGCGTCCCGGCGGCTCCGCCGAACTGGAGGGTCAGCAGTCTTGGCCGCAACTCCGCCAGCCGATCCTGGTGGCGGCGCACGGCATCCAGCCAACCGGCGGCCTTCAGACCGAACGTCACGGGCAAGGCGTGCTGAAGCCAAGTGCGGCCAACCATCGGGGTCGATCGATGGCGTGACGCCATACCCGCCAAACCCTCGGCCAGCCGTGCCAGATCGGCGTCGATGATCTCCAGCGCCACGCGGAACTGAAGCACCAGCCCGGTATCCATGGCGTCCTGGCTGGTGGCTCCCCAATGGACGAAGCGGGCGGCTTCGGCGTCCACGGCGCCAACCAGGGCGGTCAGCCGTCTGACCATCGGAATGGCGGGATTGCCCGATTTCGCCACACCATCGGCGAGGTCGCGCGGATCGAACAGCTCGGCCCGGCATTGGGCGGCGATCGGTTCCGCCGCGGTGACCGGGATGACCCCCGCCTTGGCCTCGGCGCGCGCGAGCGCCGCTTCGAAGTCGAGCATTCCCCGCAATCTCGCCCGGTCGTCGAACACCCCGATGGCATCCTCGGAGGCGAACAGCGGCGTGAACAAGTGGCCGAACATCGGCGATCCTCCCCTGCGCCTGTCAGTCGGCACGGATCGACAGCATCGCGCGGGCCTCCACCGGCGTGGCGGGTCGGGCATCGTATCTGGAACACAGATCGGCGGCGATCCTGACCAGCTCGGCGTTACCCGATGCCAGGCGCTCCTTGGTGACGCGGATGTTGTCCTCCAGGCCAGTGCGGACGCCATCGGCGCCGCGCTCCAGCACCCATCGCATCACCTCGCTTTGGTGGCGGCCAATGCCGGCCGCCGTCCAGGTGGCCGCCGGGATGACCCGCCTCAGTTCGGCCAGCAGGATGTCGAGGAGGCGCTCGTCCGCCGGCATGGCGTTCTTGACGCCCATGACGAACTGCACGTGCGGCCGATCACTCATCAAACCCTCGTCGATCAACCGCTTGGCCGCGTGGATGTGCGATAGGTCGAAGATCTCTATCTCCGGACGGATCTCGTGCTCCTTCATGCGCCCGGCCAGATCCCACACCAGCGCCGGCGAGTTCTCATAGACGATGGTCGGGAAATTGACCGAGCCGGTGGACAGCGACGCCATGTCGGGCTTGAGGTACAAGGCACTGCCGCGCGCGGCCTGATCACGGCCACGCCCACCGGTGGAGAACTGGACGATCATGCCGGGGCAACGCTCGCGGATGCCCTCCAAAACCCGGGCGAATAGCTTTGGATCGGACGACGACGATTCATCCGGATTGCGGACGTGGATGTGGACAAGGCTGGCACCCGCCTCGAAGGCCTCGTGGGTGGATTCGATCTGCTCGGCCGGCGTGACCGGCAATGCTGGATTATCCTTCTTGCGCGGTACGGAACCTGTAATCGCGACGGCGATCACGACGGGTCTGGTCATGGCTCTCCCTTTCCAAAATCTTGTTTTTGATTTCCGTGGTCTTATTTCGATCGAAGGGCGGCGTTGAAGTCGCCGGGCCTTCGGAACCTTCAGTTCATCAAGTCTTCGATGGCTGAGTGGTCGCGAAGTTTCGCCTGCATGGCCATTCGCACGCCGGCGTTGACGGCGCCAAACTGCTGGTAGCCGCGGCGCTGGACCACCTCGAAAAAGAAACGCTCGGCGAAGCTGTCGGTATAGGCGTGGGTGAAATCACCCTGCTCATCACGGTCGAACAGCAGGCCGAAGCGCCGCAACTCGGCCAGCGTGGTGTCGTCCATTCCGAGACGGGCGTCGAGATCGTCGTAGTAATTGGCCGGCACCGGCATCATGGGGGCGCCCGCCGCGGTCAGCGCCGTTACGCTCCGCTCGACCTCGTCGGTCGCGAAAGCGATGTGGTGTACTCCGGCGCCGGCGGTCGCCGACACGAACCGGCCCGTCGCGGTCTTGCGGCTTTCCGAGAAGTTCAACGGCAGGCGGACGCTCCTGTCCGGGCTGACGATCGCGCGGCTTCGGATCAGGCCATAAGGGTCCGGCAGTTCCCAAAGCCTCTCCAGCACGAAACCGAACACCGCCCGGTAGAACAGCACGAAGGCGTCCATCCGGCCCTCGGGCAAAGCCTGGGCGACGTGGTCGATAGACTTCAACTCACCATCCTGTCCCGATGGCGGCAACAGGTTGAAGTCGTCCTGCCAGATGGTGTGGCCCGAGGATCCGGGCTCGACCAAATAGACCAAGGTGCCATCGGGCGCCCGCACCGACGGTATCTTACGCTCCCCCTCGCCAGTCCGCTCCCGCCAAGTGCCATAGAGCAGCGCCTCGGCGCGATCGACCGCGCGGGTGGCGTCGTCGACCCTCAGGGCCATGGCGCAGACCGACGGCCCATGCATCTGGAAATGCTCGGAAGCGGCGCTGTCCGGTTCGGCGTTCAGCACGAGGTTGACGCTGCCTTGGCGGTAGAGTTCGACCGCCTTGGATTTGTGGTCGCCCGCGTGTCGGAAGCCAAGTGTCTTCAGGAAGCCGCCCAGTTCCGATTTGGCCTGCTCGTCGACCGCGAATTCCAGGAACTCGAACCCATCGAAGCTCACCGGCGACGGCAGGCCCGGCCCCCTTCCCGCCTCCGCCTCGGCCAGGATGAGCGAGCGTAGGCCGTCACGGGCCGTCTGGCGGGCGGGGGCGGCGCGGAAATCGTCGTTGAAGATCTCCAGTGACAGCGGACCCTCGTAACCGGACTCCAGCACCGCCTTCAGGAAGTTCGTGACCGGCAGCTCACCCTGACCCGGGAAATTCCGGTAATGGCGGCTCCACGACAGTGGGTCCATTTTGAGCAGCGGCGCGTCGGCGAGCTGGACGAAGAACAGCTTTTCCGCCGGAACACGGGCGATTCCCGAGGGATCGTCGTCCAGAGCCAGGGTATGGAAGCTGTCGACGATGAGTCCCAAGGCCGGGTGGTCCGCCCGTTGGACGATGTTCCAGGCGTGCGCCCAACGGCTGACGTTGCGGCCCCAGGCCAACGCCTCGTATCCAACGCGCAGGCCGCGCCTCGCCGCCCGCTCCGCCATTTCAAACAGATCGGCTGCGGCGCGCGCGTCGTCGTCGATGGCCGCGGGCTGCGTGTTGCTGCACACCAGCACCAAGTCGGTGCCGAGCGCCTCCATGATGTCGAACTTGCGCTCGGCTCGGTCGAGGTTGCGGCTCCGGATCGTGTCGGGCATCGCCTCGAAATCGCGGAACGGCTGGAAGATGGTGATGGCGAGGCCAAGCTCCTCGGAGATCCGCCGCACGTCATGAGGCGATCCGTCGAAGGTCAGCAGGTCATTCTCGAAGATCTCGACGCCGTCGAACCCGACGGCGGCGGCCGCCTCCAGCTTTTCCGGCAGGGTGCCGCTCAGCGAGACGGTGGCGATGGACTTGGGTAAAGGCCGCGACGCTACGGACATCTTCGGTTTCTCTCCCATCAAGAGGCTCAAGGGCTCGATGAGCCTCAGGGCCTGGTGATCGAACCGTGTTTCCTGACACCTGGACAGACCAGTCTAAGGAACGTTCCAGTTCGTACATTTTTTCTTGACAAGAACGTACCAGTCCGTCCATTTTGGCGCAAGAAAAAATAACAGGCGGTCTGGGAGGACCACAGAGCATGCGAACCAGCCTCATCGGCGGAGGTTCGCGGCAAGCCCATACCGCTCAGCCTGGAGCACCGTGATGGCCCCGAAAGTACTCGTCCTAAACGGACCGAACTTGAATCTGCTGGGCAAGCGCCAGCCGGAAATCTACGGATACGAAACCCTGGCCGATGTGGCGGACACGTGCCGCCGGGTCGGCGCGGATCTTGGCTTGGATGTGGATTTCCGCCAAAGCAACGCGGAATACATCCTGATCGACTGGATCCACGAGGCTCGCGAAACCGCGGCCGCGATCGTGATCAATCCCGCGGGACTGTCGCACACCTCCGTATCGCTGATGGACGCGCTCGCCGCCTGCGCCTGCCCGATCCTGGAAGTCCATATCTCCAACATCCATCGCCGGGAGGAGTTCCGGCACCTTTCCCATGTCTCGCGAGTGGCGGCCGGGGTGATCTGCGGCTTCGGAACGAACGGCTACTCCCTGGCCTTGCGCCATCTCGCCACCAGCCTCCAGGCGAACCCCACATGACAGGCTCCGTCACCGCCGCTACTGGGAAGCCAACTTTCCTCGCTGGCTTGATCGGCACCGGGATCCAGGCGTCGCGCACGCCGGCGATGCACGAGCGCGAGGGCGCCGAGCAAGGACTGCGCTATATCTACAAGCTGATCGACCTGGACAAATTGGGTCTTGGAACCGACGCGCTGCCGGATCTGCTGACAGCGGCGGTTCGGCTGGGCTTCGACGGCCTGAATGTGACATATCCCTGCAAGCAGGCGATCATTCCCCTGCTCGACGACTTGTCGGAGGATGCGCGGGCGCTTGGCGCCGTCAACACGGTCGTGCTCAGGGATGGCAAGAGCTTTGGTCACAACACCGATGGCTGGGGTTTCGCCGAGGGATTCCGCCGTGGCTTGCCGGATGTCAGGCGCGATCGCGTCGTGCAGCTGGGCGCCGGCGGCGCCGGAGCCGCCGTGGCCCACGCGGCGCTGACGCTGGGTACCGGTCAACTCACGCTTTTCGACGTGGATGGGGCACGGGCCGAAGCGCTCGCCGGCGATCTGTGCCGACGGTTCGGCCCCGGTCGCGCCGTGGCCGGCTCCAATCTGCCGGACGCCATGGCGCGGACCGACGGCTTGATTCACGCGACGCCGACCGGCATGGCGAAGCTTCCGGGCCTGCCCCTGCCGGCGGAACTGCTCCACCCCGCCTTATGGGTCGCCGAGATCGTCTATTTCCCCCTGGAAACCGAGTTGCTCCGCGTGGCGCGGCGGATGGGGTGCCAGACGTTGGACGGCGGCGGCATGGCGGTCTTCCAGGCGGTCGGCGCGTTTCAGCTGATCACTGGCCGAAAAGCCGATGCCGACCGCATGAGACGGCACTTCTCCTCGATGTAGTCTTTCGGCGAACAACGTTTCGCGAAGATGATCAATAAAAAAGGGAGGGAACCATGAACAGGATCGTTCAAGCCTATTTCTCGCTTCTGAAGATCGTCATCACACTCTGCCTGGCGGCCATGGTCGTCCTGGTGTTCGGCAACGTCCTGCTACGCTATGGCTTCAACATGGGCATCACGGCGTCGGAGGAGATCTCCCGCCTGCTGTTCGTTTGGCTGACCTTCCTGGGCGCCATCGTCGCCCTCAAGGAGCATGGACACCTTGGCGTCGACATCCTGGTCCGCCGCCTGCCCTCGTTGGGTAAGAAAGTCTGCCTGGTCGCCAGCCATCTGCTGATGCTCTACGTCACCTGGCTGATGCTCGAAGGCAGCTGGAAGCAGACGCTGATCAACATCGACGTGGCGTCGCCCGCCACCGGCATCTCCATGGGACTGTTCTATGGGGTTGGTGTCGTTTTCGGCGTCTCCGCCGCGCTGATCCTGCTTCACGACCTGTACGTCGTGGCGACCGGCCAGGTGACCGAGGCCGATTTGATCATGGTGCGCGAGTCCGAGGAGGTCGAGGAATTGGAGGAGATGCTGGAGCACCAGCATCCAGGCCAGACCTTGAGCCAGCCCACATTCATGACCCCTGCCAAGAAGTGACGGGAGAGCCATCATGACCATCACGATCTTCCTTGGCTCCCTCCTGGGATCCATGGCGCTGGGAATGCCGATCGCCTTCGCCCTGCTGCTGTGCGGCGTGGCGCTGATGTTCAATCTCGACCTGTTCGACGCCCAGATCGTGGCGCAAAACGTGATCAACGGAGCCGACAGCTTTCCGCTGATGGCCGTGCCCTTCTTCATGCTGGCCGGCGAGATCATGAATGTCGGCGGCTTGTCCAAACGGATCGTCGATTTGGCGATGAAACTGGTCGGCCATATCAGGGGCGGCCTCGGCTATGTCGCGATCCTGGCCGCCTGCATCCTCGCCAGCCTATCCGGTTCGGCGGTGGCGGACGCGGCCGCGCTGTCGGCCCTGCTGGTCCCGATGATGGTCAAGGCCGGCCACGACAAGGCGCGGTCCGGCGGTCTGGTCGCGGCCAGCGGCATCATCGCCCCCATCATCCCACCCAGCATCGGCTTCATCATGTTCGGCGTCGCCGGTGGCGTATCGATCACCCAGCTATTCCTAGCCGGCATCTTCCCTGGCATCATGCTGGGTGGAGCCTTGGCCATCGCCTGGTGGATCGAAGTCCGCAAGGAGAACATCGTCACGCCGCCGCGCGCCTCCCGGCGGGAGATCAAGGTGGCGCTGATCGACAGCTTCTGGGCGCTGATGCTGCCGATGATCATCATCTTCGGCCTGAAGTTCGGCATCTTCACCCCGACCGAAGCCGCCGTCGTGGCCGCCGTCTACTCGCTGTTCGTGGCGACGGTCGTCTACCGCGAACTGAAGCTGGATCAGCTCTACGAAGTCTTCTACACAGCCGCCAAGACGACATCGGTCGTGATGTTCCTGGTTGCCGCCGCGATGGTCTCCGCCTGGATGATCACTGTCGCCGACCTGCCGGGCATGGTCACGGACCTGCTGGCACCCTTGATGGATAGTCCGACACTCCTGCTGCTGGCGATCATGGCTTTGGTCGTCGTGGTCGGCACCGCCATGGACATGACGCCGACCATCCTGATCCTGACCCCGGTGCTGATGCCGGTTGTCCGGGAAGCGGGCATCGACCCGGTTTATTTCGGCGTGCTGTTCATCATGAACAACGCGATCGGCCTGATCACGCCGCCGGTCGGGACCGTGCTGAACGTCGTCGCCGGCGTCGCCAAGATCAGCATGGAGGACGTCATCAAGGGGGTCTGGCCCTTCATGCTCGCCCAACTGATCGTCCTGCTGCTGCTGGTCCTGTTCCCCGCCCTCGTCACCGTTCCGGCCGCCTTCTTCTCGGGACGCTGAGACCACCGACCCCGCCCCCACGACCCAACAAAGACAAACGATCCACACAAACGGAGGAATACCATGAAGAGTGGCATGAAGCTTTTCGGAACCGGCCTGATCCTGTCCAGCCTGATGTTCCTGGGGACGGCCGCCAACGCCGCCGACATCAAGTCGCGAACCGTCAAGTTCGCCTTCCAGAACACCAAGGAACACCCGCAGGGACAAGGCGCGCAGAAGTTCGCCGATCTGATCGCGGCCAAGAGCGACGGCAAGATCAAGGTCCGGCTGTTTCCCGGCGGAACGCTGGGTGGTGACGTGCAGACCATCTCCGCCATCCAAGGCGGCACGGTCGAGATGTCGGTGATGAACGCCGGTCTGTTGTCCGGTCTGTCGAAGGAGTTCGTCGTCCTGGACCTGCCCTTCCTGTTCAACAACGAGAAGGAGGCGGACGCCGTCCTGGATGGGCCGATCGGCAAGCACTTGACGGATACCTTGCCGGAAAAGGGACTGATAGGCCTTGGCTATTGGGACCTCGGGTTCCGCAACGTCACAAACAACCGGCACGCCATCGCCAAGGCTGACGATATCGCTGGCCTCAAGATCCGGGTCGTCCAGTCTCCCATCTTCATCGACCTGTTCAAGGCTTTGGGCGCCAATCCCGTCCCGATGCCCTTCCCCGAACTCTACACCGCCCTGGAGACCGGCACCGTCGACGGTCAGGAGAATCCAACGAAGACGATCGAACTCCAGAAGTTCTACGAAGTTCAGAAGTACATGACCGTCACCCGGCACGTCTACAATCCCCAGCTGCTGTTCGTCGGCAAGAAGCTGTGGGACCAGCTGTCGGATGACGAGAAGAAGATCTTCCGTGAGGCGGCGGACGAGGCGACGGCTTTCCAGCGCGGGATCTCACACCAGGAGAACATCGATTCCATCGCGGCCCTGAAGGGGCACAAGGTCCAGGTCACCGAACTGGCTCCGGAGGAGATCGAGAAGCTGCGGGCCAAGGTCCAGCCGGTGATCGACCAGTATTCCGCCCAAGTCGGCGAGGATCTGATGAAACAGATGAAGGCCGAGATCGAGAAGGCTCGCAACTGACGCCAGTCGATCGTGGACGCGGCCCAGCACCGCGTCCACGATCGGATCATCGGACCGCCAAGGGTGGCGGCACCTCGACCCGCTTCCTCTGGAGCAATTGCCTGAGCCATTGGCTGATCGAGAACTAGGGCGCGGTCAGCCCTTCATCGTCGTCGATTTCGTTGCCGATGGAGTGCGGGACATACTGGGCCCACGGCCGGACGCTTCCCGCCGCCGACCTCCGCGTGGAGTTAAATGCCTTTGGATTGACACTTTTCGGCCCGGTCAAGCGTTCAACCGCCTGAAGCTTCGGCAGCAGTCGAGCCAGAGGGAAAAGGAGAACGTCTGATATGGGGCGGAAGACGATCAATCCCCCTGTCTTCTGGGGAGCGAGCCTCATCATCGTGGTCTTGCTCGCGGTCGGCATCATCTATCCGCATGAGTCGGAGGAAATGTTCGCCTCCGTCCAATCCTCGATCATCGAAGGATTTGGGTGGCTTTACATCTTGTCCGTCGCCGCATTTGTTTTCATTTGTATTTACCTTGCCTTGGGCCAATCCGGCAACCTGAAGCTTGGTCCCGACGACTCCGAGCCGGATTTCAGCTATCCTTCCTGGCTCGCCATGCTGTTCGCGGCGGGCATGGGCATCGGGTTGATGTTCTTCGCCGTGGCCGAGCCGATCCAGCACTATGCCACGCCGCCTGAAAGCCAACCTCTCACGATGGAGGCGGCGCGCGAGGCGATGGTGATCACCTTCGTCCACTGGGGCGTCCACGCCTGGGCGATCTACGCTATCGTCGGGCTGTCGCTGGCCTATTTCAGCTTCAGATACAATCTGCCGCTGACGATCCGTTCCGGCCTCTACCCGCTTTTCAAGAACCGGATCAACGGGCCGATCGGCAACGCGGTGGACATCTTCGCGATCTGCGGGACGATGTTCGGCATCGCCACGTCGTTGGGGTTCGGCGTGCTCCAAATCAACGCCGGGCTGAATTACCTCTTGGAATTGCCGGTGGGGCTCACGGTTCAGATCCCGCTGATCGTGGTGATCACCGCCTTGGCCACACTGTCGGTCGTGAGCGGACTGGACGTGGGCATCCGCCGGCTTTCGGAGCTCAACCTGATCTGCGCGATCCTGCTGATGGTGTTCGTGCTGGCGGTCGGTCCGACGACCTTCCTGCTGAAGGCCTTCGTCCAGAACATCGGCACCTATCTGGACCATTTCTTCATCCGGACCTTCACCCTCTACGCCTATGAGCCACGCGACTGGCTGAATTCCTGGACGCTGTTCTACTGGGCTTGGTGGATCGCCTGGTCGCCCTTCGTGGGTATGTTCATCGCCCGGATCTCGCGCGGGCGGACGGTGCGCCAGTTCATCGGCGGCGTGCTGTTCATCCCGACGGGCTTCTCGTTCCTGTGGATGACGGTGTTCGGCAACACCGCGATCTCCCTCGACATGGGTGTCGCGGCGGGGGCGATCACACAAGCGGTCACGGCCGACGTGTCGGTGGCGCTGTTCCAGTTCTTCACCTACCTGCCGATGCCGGCGGTCACCTCCACCCTGGCGGTGCTGCTGGTGGCGATCTTCTTCGTCACCTCGGCGGACAGCGGGTCCATGGTGATCGACACCATCGCGGCAGGCGGCGCCGAGAACACGCCGATATGGCAACGGGTCTACTGGTGCGCCCTGGAAGGCATCGCGGCGGCATCGCTGCTGCTCGCGGGCGGGCTGACCGCGTTGCAGACCATGACGCTGATCAGCGCCCTACCCTTTACCTTCATCATGATCATGCTGGCCGCCGGACTGATCCGGGGCATGCGGGCGGATTTGGCCCGCGGCGGCACGGCACCCGCCGTCCCGGCAACCGGACTGACGTGGCGTCAGCGGCTGGAGCTGAGCCTGCACACTCCCCAGCGCGACGACGTCGACCGATTCTTGAGCGGGACCGTATCGCCGGCGCTGGAGATGGTCGCCCAGGAAATGCGGGGCCGCGGCCTGACCGTGACGGTCGGAGCCGACGGCGAGGATGGTGTGGCGCTGACCGTCCCGGCGACGGAGGTCAGGAGCTTCGTCTACGGCGTGCGGCCGATCCGGCAGCTCCTGCCGGCCTATACGGCGGCGGAGGCGACCTCGGCCGAGGAGCGGCGACCGCATAGTTGGGCGGCGCGGACCTTCTTCTCGGACGGAAGCCGGGGATACGACGTGATGGGCTTCACCCGCGAGCAGATCGTCAGCGACGTGGTGGCGCAGTACGAACGATATCTGGCTCTTACACAATCGAAGGCGACCGCGCTCTACATCACCTCACCCGATCCGGCCTAGCGCCGGATCGGGCATCCTTGGGGCGACAGAGGAGAAACTAGGCCAAGCCGTCGTACAGGAGCTTCAGACCGGCCAGGAACAGCAGACTGAAGCTGACGCGGTAGAACAGCGCCTCCGACACGCGCTTGGTCAGCCAAACGCCCATCCAGATGCCGATCGGCGCCAGTGGCGCCAGCATCAGCGAGGTGGTCAGGTTGCCGCCGCTCAATTGCCCCAGCCAGAAATACGGGATCAGCTTGACGAAATTGACGACACCGAAGAAGACGACCGTCGTTCCGGCCAGCAGCATCTTCTCCATCCGCTGGGGCAGCAGGTAGATCAGGATCGGCGGACCACCGGCATGGGCGAGGAAACTGGTGAAACCCGAGACGCCGGACCAGAACAGACCCTTGGCCGCCGAGGGTGGCGGCGCCTCCGCCAGTTTCCGTTGGAGCAAGGGCTTGAGCCACTGGTTGATCGAGAACAGGATCGCGATCACCCCGATCATCGCGCGCACGGCGTTGTCGTTCAGGTGGCCAAACGCCAGCACGCCCACGCCGATCCCGATCAGTGCCCCCAGCAGCAGGACCTTCATCTGTTCCCGGCTCCAGGTGCCGCGATAGGCCCACAGACCGAACAGATCCATCAGGCACAGGATCGGCAGCATCAGCCCCGCCGCCTCGCCCGGTGGGATGACCAGGGTCAGCATCGGCACGGCGAGTGCTCCCAGCCCGGACAGGCCGCCCTTGCTGATCCCGGACAACAGGACGGCGGGGACCGCCAGCGCGAAGAATGTGGCGTCGACGATCATTCGACCGCCGCTTGGTATCGTTCCCAGCCCCCGCTTCGAAGCTCGCAGGCTGGGCACGCGCCGCAGCCATAACCCCAGGCATGGCGGTTCGTCCGATCACCGACATAGCACGTGTGGGTATCCTCGACGATCAGATCGACCAGAGCCTTGCCGCCGAGATGCTCGGCCATGACCCAGGTCGCCGCCTTGTCGATCCACATCAGGGGAGTGTCGACGACGAAGCGCTGGTCCATGCCGAGGTTCAGGGTGACTTGGAGCGATTTGAGGGTGTCGTCGCGGCAGTCCGGATAGCCGGAATAATCGGTCTCGCACATGCCGCCGACCAAGTGACGGATGCCCCTCCGATAGGCCACGGCGGACGCGAAGGTGAAGAACAGCAGGTTGCGGCCAGGGACGAACGTGGTCGGTAATCCGTTCTCCTGGTAACGGATCTCCGCCTCGCCGGTCAGGGCTGTGTCGCTGACCTCGCCCAGCACCGACAGGTCGAGCATGTGGTCGTCACCCAGACGCGAGGCCCAGGCCGGCACCTGTTGGATCAGGTTGGTCCTGAACCGCTCCCTGCAGTCCAATTCCACCTTGTGGCGTTGGCCGTAGTCGAAGCCGATGGTCTCGACATGGTCGAAGCGGTCCAGGGCCCAGGCCAGGCATGTCGCCGAATCCTGGCCTCCGGAGAACAACACCAGCGCCTTGTCCGCCATGATTTCCTCGAATTTTCAATTGGATGGTGGGACCGCGCGCGGGCGGTCTCACGGGATGCCGATCAGCTTATGGGTCTGGAGGCTGAGGCGCCAGCGCGGATGGTCCTTGCAATAGTCCACGATCCGCGCCGTGTTGGCGAGGCGGTCGGGGCCATCCATCGGCTGAAGCCAGTGATGTTCGAACGGTAGGTTCTCCAACTCCGGCGGATCGAACGCCTCCTGCGGGAAGACCAGCTTCAACTCGTGGCCGCGCTTCAGGACCCAGTCGGCGCCGGCCTTGGGGCTGACGCAGATCCAGTCGACGCCCGGCGGCGGTTCCAAGGTGCCATTCGTTTCGATGGCGATCTCGAAGCCTTCGGCGTGGACGGCCTCGACCAGCGCCGTGTCGAGCTGGAGCAATGGCTCGCCGCCGGTGAACACGACGTAGCGGCGCTCCGTGCCCGGCCCCCAGCCCCGCGCGAGGGCGGCGGCCAAGTCCTCGGCGGTTCCGAAGCGGCCGCCGCCCTCACCATCGGTCCCGACGAAATCGGTGTCGCAGAATTGGCAGGTCGCTGTCGCGCGATCGCGCTCCCGCCCCGACCACAAATTACACCCCGCGAAGCGGCAGAATACCGCCGCGCGGCCCGCCTGGGCGCCTTCGCCCTGCAGCGTCTTGAACAGTTCCTTGACGGCGTAAGCCATCGCGTTTTTCCCCTTAATCGGCAGACGCGAATTTCCCCAATGGAGAGCCCGAAGTCCAGAGCGCAACGGCGTCGCCATGAAGGCGAAGATTTGATCAGTACACTGACTAATGCCCCGATATTGGGCAGGGCGGTGCCGGTGGGGCTGGTCGCGGCTGCCGGTCGGGAAGCGCTGGCGCGGCTGAGGAGGACTGGCACGCAGCTTGTATAGGTGACGAAGCAAATCTTCCGTCACCCCCTCCATCCGCCAGCCTCCATTCGCCAGCCTCCCAGGCAAACACGCTTCCAACCGCCACAAGGACAAGCGCAACGGCATGACGACCGTCAGATTCGACTCCGTGTGGAAACGCTACGACGGCTCCGACCTGGTGGCCGTCCAGGATCTCAACCTCGCCTGCCGGGAGGGCGAGATGCTGGCGCTGCTGGGACCATCCGGCTGCGGCAAGAGCTCGACGCTGAAGATGGCGGCCGGCCTGGAGCAGGTGTCGGAGGGCGAGATCTTGTTCGGCGACCGGCCCGTTTCCCGATTGTCGCCGGGCGAGCGCAATATCGCGATGGTGTTCGAGGATTACGGCCTCTATCCCCGCCTGACGGTGCGCCAGAACATCTCGTTTCCCCTGGAGGTCCGCCACTTCACCAAGGACGAGATCAAGAAGCGCGTCGATGGCGCCCTGGAACTGCTCGGTCTCAAGGACATGGCGGATGCCGGGGTCCAGGGGCTATCCGGCGGGGCGCAGCAGCGGGTCGCGATCGGCCGCGCGCTTGTCCGCGATCCGGAACTGATCCTGTTCGACGAACCGCTGTCCCACCTGGATGGCGATCAGAAGGTGATGCTGCGCACCGAGATCAAGCATTTGCAGAAGACGCGCGGCATCACGTCGATCCTGGTGACCCACGACCAGACCGAGGCCACCGCCATGGCGGACAGGATCGCGGTGATGCGCCATGGCGTGCTCCAGCAGGTCGACACGCCGGACGTGCTGTATCGCAGACCCGCCAATGTCTTCGTCGCGAACTTCATCGGCGAGCCTCCGATGAACCTGCTGACGGCGCAGGTGGCCGGGTCCACCGGCGGCATCCATATCGACGCGCTGGGCGAGACCCTGGCTCTGGGCGACGCCCGCAAGCGGCACCTGACGAATCTCAGGCACGGCCGTCTGATCGTCGGCGCGCGACCGGAGCACGTGGCGATCATGGCGCCGGGCGCCGTGTCGCAAGCCAATGCGATCGTGGCTTATCGGGAGCCTCGCGGCGACACCGACAGCTTGGTGGTGACCCCCTTCGGTTCCTCCGGGATCGACATTCGGATCGAGATGCCCGGTCCGGGCTCCTTCCGGTCGGGAGACAAGGTCGCCATCTCGCTGGCGCCCGAGAACCTGCATCTGTTCGACACCGAGACCGAACGCAACCTGGAGATCGAGCCATGACCATGCTGGCGCGGTCCAGGCACACTCCCGAGGCGGTCACCCGGCCAGCCGCGGGTTGCGAGGCGGGTGGATTGTCGCTCGCCGGCATCACCAAGAGCTTCGGCGCGATCAAGGCGTTGGATGATGTGACGCTCGCCGTGGAGCCGGGGGAGATCCTGGCGGTGACCGGCCCGTCCGGTGCCGGCAAGTCGACCCTGTGCCGGATCATCGCCGGGCTGGAACGGCAGGACCAAGGTGTCGGACGCTTTGGCGCCGAGGAGTTCACGCACCTGGCGCCTGGGCGCCGCCGGGTCGCCCTGATGTTCGAATCATACGCCCTGTATCCGCACATGAGCGTGCGCGAGAACGTGCTGTCACCCCTGCGCGCTCCGGGAGGTCCCGACCGCCAGCTCGACCATGACGGCACGGTGATGGAGATGCTGAAGCTTCTGGAGATCGACCAGCTCGCCGACCGATCGCCAAGCGCCTTGTCCGGTGGTCAGAAGCAACGTGTGGCGCTGGCGCGCGCCCTCGTCCAGGATCCCAGGATCCTGCTGCTGGACGAGCCGATCTCGCACCTGGACGCCAAACTCCGCCACAAGCTGCGGGGCGAGATCCGCCGCCGGCTGATGCGGCGCTCAACCCCTTCGATCTGGTTCACCCCGGATGGGCTGGAGGCGCTGTCGGTCGGCGACCGGGTCGCCGTGATCGACGAAGGCAGGATCGAGCAAATCGGCACGCCCGAGGATATCTGGCTGCGGCCAGCCACGGTCGGTGTCGCCCGACTGATCGGCGATCCGCCAATGAACCTGATCAAGGGCCATGTCGAGGTCAAGGATGGGCGGTTCCTGTTCATCCGGCGCGGCATGACCTTGCCCCTGCCGCCCCATCTGGTTCCCGTCGCCCGCCACAAGGTGGAAGGCCGCGTGACGTTGGGGTTGCGGGCCGACGGCGTATCGGTGGTGGCGCCGGGCACCGAGGGGACCATTCCGGGCGAGATCTATTCCCACGAGCCGTTCGGCAAGCACGACATCGTCACCTTCAGCATCGCCGGTGAGGTCAGGGTCAAGATCAAGACCCGCGATCAATCGTCCTTCCGGATCGGCGATGCCGCCGCCCTGCTCTGCCCGGCCGAGGGCATGGCTTTATTCGATACCGAAACCGGCAAGGCCTTGGCGCTTCCCTGACCAAGACTTGCCACACGTGGAGAGGTTTGTGCATGAAGATCGGTAATAGCGCAGTCATCGCCCTTTCCATGGCCGCCCTACTGGCCGGATCCTCGTCGGCGGCGTTGGCCGCTGATTTTTCCTACGCGGAGGCCGCCAAGCCCTATGCCGGAAAGACGATCCGGGTGCTGGACGAGGTGACCCCGCTACAGGAGGTCCTCGCCAAGATCGTGCCGGAATTCACCAAGGAAACCGGCATCAAGGTCGAGTACGAGTTGCTGAACCATGGCGAGGTGATCAACAAGGGCCAAGCGGACATGCTGTCCGGCCGCGGTTATTACGACGCGGTGATGCTGCACGGTTTCCAGATGGGTCAGATGCTGGAGGCCAAGGCGCTGCGTCCGATCGACGATCTGGTCAAGAACCCGGCGCTGAGCAACGCCAAGCTGGAAACCGCCGACTTCATCGAGAAGCCCTACAAGACTGTCGCCTTCCACGAGGGCCAGCAATACGGCTTCATCAACTGGAACTACAACACGGTCTATTGGACGCGCGCCGACCTGATGGGGGACGCGTCCGAGAAGACGGCGTTCAAGGCCAAGTACGGCTATGACTTGGCGCCCGCCAAGACGATCGAGCAGATGCGCGACATCGCCGAGTTCTTCACCCGGAAGAAGGGCGAGGCGCTCGCCGGCCAGCCGCTAGCCAGCGATTTCTACGGCATCACCTTCGAAGGCATCAAGGGCCAGGGGGCCCTGTTCAACTTCGTCAGCAACATCCTGCGGAACTACGGCGGCGATATCATCGACGCCGACGGCAAGCCGACCTTCGACAGCCCCGCCACGGTCGAGGCGCTGAAGATGTACGCGGATCTTTGGAAGTTCGCGCCTCCCGGCACGGCGGAATACTCGCTGATCGACGTCCCCACCGTGATGGGCAACGGCATCGCGGCGCAGGCCATCGCGTTCTCCGACTTCGTGCTGGGCGTCGACAAGCCAGGCGCCTCGCCCTTGGCCGGCAAGTTCACCTATGGCGCGATTCCGGTCAAAGCCGGCATGGACTCCAAGTTCGCGTCGGCCGACGCCGAGCCGTCGCTGACGGTGATCAGCGCCAACAGCCAGAATCCGGAGCCGACGTTCCTCTTCCTGCAATGGCTGGTCGAGAAGAAGCAGCAGGAAGCCCTGCTGGACGCCGGCGCCGGTGGTGTGCCCGTCCGCGAAAGCTCCTGGGCCATGCCGGTCATGAACGACGGCAACCTCAAGCCGCTGTTCGGCGCCATGAAGGCGTCGCTGCAGGTGGCCCAGGCCAAGCCTCGGATGCCGCTGTACCTAGAGATCGCCGACGCGCTGTCCGCCGTGGTCCAGAAGGTCGGCCTTCGCCAGCTGACGCCGGAGCAGGGCGCCAAGGAGGGGCAGAAGGTGCTGGTCGGACTGTGCGACGCCAAGTGCACGCTCTGAGCGGTTCCCGAGTTGACGGCGACGCATGATCGAGCCGGGCCGCCGTGACGCGGCCTGGCCCTTGGGGAGCGAGAGTTGAGAACCGATAGGAGCCCGCATCGATGGCGGCCGTGACCGACACCGCGATGAGCCAACCGGCGCCGCGCATCAGGAAAGAGCGATTCTGGTACCCGTACCTGCTGATCGCGCCGACCATGATCACCCTGGTGATCGTCTCGTTGATCCCGTTCCTCTACGCGATCTACCTGAGCTTCCATAAGGCCAAGTATGGCCGCGTCGGCGACTTCATCTGGTTCGACAACTACGCCGGCCTGCTGGCGGACGAGCGTTTCTGGAGCGCCATCTCGACCGCCGGGATCTTCGTCGCCATCGCCGTGCCGGTGGAGTTCATGTTGGGCCTCGCCGGCGCCATGGTGCTGAACCACGGTGTGCGCGGACGCTCGGTGCTGGTGCCGCTGCTGTTCATTCCCACGATGATGGCGCCGATCGTGGTCGGACTGCTGTGGAAGATCATGCTGGCGGGATCGTGGGGCTTCATCTCCTACAACGTACTGGAGCGCTTCGGCATCCTGGGCGAGACCTCGATCTTCGCGTCGCCCCATCTGGCGCTCGGCGCGCTGATCTTCGTCGATATCTGGCAGTGGACGCCGTTCATGATGCTGGCCTTCTTTGCCGGCCTCCAGGCTCTGCCACTGGGACCCTATCGCGCGGCGGCGGTGGACGGGGCCAATGGCGCGCAGATCTTTTTCCGGCTGACGCTGCCGATGATGTCGCCGCTGCTGGCGGTGATCGGACTCCTTCGGCTGATCGACGCCTTCAAGGTGTTCGACACCGTCTTCATCCTGACCGGCGGCGGACCCGGCATCGCGACCGAATCGCCCAGCGTGCTCGCCTACAAGATGACCTTCGAGTTTTGGAACATCGGCGAGGCGTCGGCCCTGGCGGTGCTGGTGTGGATCGCGTTCTTCGTGTTCTGCAACGCCTTCTACCAGATCGCCAAGAAGCGCCTGAACGCCTTCTGACCCAACCATGTTGATAACACCTTGGGAAGCCCGGCCATGAACGCCACGACCGGCAGGTCAAACCCGCTTTGGACGGTGCTCGCCGTCCTCTACGCCTTCGCCATCCTGTTTCCGGTGATCTGGATGGCGAGCATGATGTTCAAGCCCGCCGACGTCATGTTCGCGCGGCCGACGGTCTTCCTCTTCACGCCGACGCTCGAGCATTTCGATTATGTGATCGAGCTGGGATTCGTCTGGAACCTGCTGACCTCCTTCCTGCTCTGCACGATCTCCACCGCCTTGGTGGTCCTGATCGGCACGCCGGCGGCCTACGCCTTCGCGCGCTTCGAGATGCGGGGCAAGGACGACCTGTTCCTGTTCATCCTGGCGAGCCGCATGGGGCCGCCGGTCTGCCTGGTCATTCCGTTCTACCTGATCTTCGCCAAGATCGGCCTGATCGACACCTTCGCCGGCCTGACGCTGGCCTACATGACCTTCAACCTGTCGTTCTATGTCTGGGTGCTGCGCAGCTTCTGCCGGGACCTGCCGGTGGAGCTGGAGGAGGCGGCGGCCCTGGAGGGCTGGTCGCGACCCCAGATCTTCCGCCGCGTCGTGTTCCCGCTGCTGAGGAACGGCATCGTCGCCACGGCGGTGCTGTGCTTCATCTTCGCGTGGAACGAGTTCCTGTTCGCCTTCATGCTGGGTGGCAAGACCGTCCAGACCCTTCCGGTCGCGATCCCCAAGCTGATCACCTCGCAGGGCGTGCGCTGGGGCGAGATGGCCGTGGTCGGCATCGTGGCGCTGGTGCCGGTGCTGGCGGTGGTCATCGCCCTGCAACGCCACATCGTGCGCGGCCTGACGCTGGGCGCGGTCAAGGGATAACCCTGAGTTCAAGCAATAGAGACAAGGAGGCCCCATGGCCCATCACCACCTGAAGGCCAGCCCGGAAACCGTGCAGTGGGGGTTGTGGGACGGCACGATCCCTCCCGCCCTCACCGTGGCGTCCGGCGACACCGTGACGATCGACACCCTGTCGGGCGAGCCGAACGACATGCCCGACGCCGCGGCCGGGTTCGACATCCTGCCCGAGCACACCGCCGTCCATGCCTGGTGCCATCGGGGCCCCGGACCGCACCTGATGACCGGCCCCGTCTTCGTCCAGGGCGCCGAGCGGGGCGACGTGCTGGAGGTCCGGATCAAGAGCATCGACTTCCGCCAGAACTGGGGCTGGAACATCCAGCTACCGCTGCTGGGAACGCTGCCGGAGGACTTCCCCGAGGCGCGGCGGATCCATGTCCCGCTCGACGCGGCGCGCGGCGTTGTCCGGATGCCCTGGGGGCAGGAACTGGCGACATCGCCGTTCTTCGGCAATTTCGGGGTGGCGCCGCCGCCAAGCTGGGGCCGCCTGTCCTCGAAGGAGCCGCGCGCGTTTGGCGGCAACATGGACAACAAGGAACTGCTGGCCGGGACGACGGTGTATTTCCCGGTCTTCACCGAGGGCGCCCTGTTCTCGGCCGGTGACGGGCACGCGTTGCAAGGCGATGGCGAGGTCTGCCTGACCGCGATCGAAACCGCCTTGACCGGCACCTTCGAACTGGTCGTCCGCAAGGACATGAAGCTGACCCTGCCGCGCGCCGAGAGCGACACGGCCTGGATCACCATGGGCTTCGACGAGGACTTGGACGACGCGGTCAAGCACGCGCTCCGCGACATGATCAAGCTGATCCAGGAGAAGACCAACCTGTCCGCCCAGGACGCCTACACATTGTCCTCGATCGCCGTGGACTTGCGGGTCACCCAGACCGTGGATGGCAACAAGGGCATCCACTGCGTGATCGACAAATCGAAGCTGCCGACGGCATGACGGGGAGACTGCGAGTTGGATAACGCGGATCTTGAGCGGCGCGCCCGCGTCGAACTGGCGGCGGCCTACCGCGTCGCGGCGCTGGAGGGGATGGACGACGGCGTCTTCAACCACTTCTCGGTCGCGGTTCCGGGTCAGGAGGGCCGCTTCCTGCTGAAGCCCTTCGGGCCTCTGTTCGAGGAGGCGACGGCCTCCGGGCTGATCAAGGTCGACCTGTCCGGCCGGATCATCGAGGGCGAAGGCGTCTGGGAGCCGACCGCCTTCCATATTCACGCGCGGATCCATGCCGCCGTGCCTCGGGCGAAGTGCATCATGCACAGCCACGCGCCCTATGCCACGGCGGTGTCGAGCCTGACCGACATGCGCATCCTGCCGGTCAACCAAAGCTCCATGCGGTTCGTCCAGCGGACCGCCTATCTGGAACAGTATGGCGGACTGGTGCTGGACGAGCGGGAGGCCGATCAGATCGTGGCGGCGTTCCAAGACAAGGACGTGCTGATGATGGCCAACCACGGCGTCATGGTGATCGGCCCGAGCGTGTCCCACTGCCTCTATGACCTGCATTACCTGGAGGTCGCGGCACGCGATCAATGGAACGCGCTGGCCATGAACCAGCCGCTGCGGCTGGTGACCGACGCCGTGATCGACACGACGGCGGGACAGATGGTGGAGGAGCGGCGCATGGCCGCCGATATCCACCTCGCCGCCATGATGCGGAAGCTGGACCGGGAGAATCCCGGCTATCGCGCCTGAGGGAGGGCCGGCATGTCGATATCCTCACCAAAAGCCGCCGTGGCCCACAAGGACCCCAAGCTGCCTCCCGCTCCCGCCGTTCCGGAAGGGGACGCTTGGATCGGAGCTTTGCGGACGCTGGGTGCTGGAACCGCGGTGACGCTGGAGGCGGTGGTTCGGACTCTGTACCCGCATGATGGGCTTCCGGATCGCGTCTACCGCCGCGTCGTCCTGCACTTCGACCGGCTGGCCGGGGCGTTTCCCGGATTGGGGCAAAGCGTCGCCGAAGTGATCGATCATATCGAGGCCGCCCTACCCTTGCCCTTCGCGGAAAGATCCGAGAGTTACCGGGTCGCCGCCTTGAGGTCGATCGAGGGAAGCGCCGCCTTCACCCTGATCCAGCGGACGGCGGTGAGGTTCCTCTACGACGACGTCGAGATCTGGGAGGCGTTTGGCTACGAGGGGGCGTCCCATCATCTCGGCGGCTACGTGGAGAGGGGCTTCGACGATCTCGACTGGCTTCCCGAACCGCCGCCGCTTCCCACCGACATTTGAACAGGACCTAGACGGCATGGCGACCTACGCCTTCGACGATACGGATGTGGCGGTGATCATCGGCTCGGGCGCCGGTGGCGGCACGCTCGCCAACGAACTTTGCCAGCGGGGAATGAAGGTCGTGCTGCTGGAGGCCGGCGCGCACCTGACGGCCGACGACTTCGTCAATGACGAATGGGCCGGGTACGAGATGCTATCGTGGCTGGACAAGAGGACCGCCTCGGGAACCTGGCGGGTCGCCAAGGATCACCCGGTCTCGCCGGTCTGGCATTGCCAGGTCGTCGGCGGCACTACGGCGCACTGGTCGGGCTGCTGCTATCGCTTCATCGAGGATGAACTGCGGGCGCGAACCGTCTATGGCGACGTTCCCGGCGCCAGCCTGATCGACTGGCCAGTCACCTTGGAGGAACTGGCGCCGTTCTACGATCTGGCCGAACGCAAGATGGGCGTGTCGGGCACCAACGGGCTCCCGCCACTCCCGGCGAACAACAATTTCAAGGTGATGTACTGGGGAGCCAAGCGGCTCGGCCTCAACGTCACGACCGGCCGGCACGCGATCAATGCCGTTCCCTATGACGGACGACCGGCGTCCATCCAGGATGGCTTCACGATCACCGGCGACAAGCACGGTGCCCGTTGGTCGACGCTGAACGTCGAGATCCCGCGCGCGATGGCGACGGGAAGGCTCGACCTGCGGGCGGGCTGCCGGGCCGTGGAGATCGAGCACGGCGAGGATGGTCTGGCCAAGGCCGTCGTCTATGTCGATGCCGACGGGGTGCGGCAACGGCAGGGCGCCCGCGTGGTGGTGCTGGCCGCCAACTGCGTGGAAAGCTCCCGCCTGCTGCTGAACTCCCGGAGCGGGCGGTTTCCCAACGGCCTCGCCAATGGCTGGGGACATGTCGGGCGACACTATCTGCGCCACGTCGTCCAGACGGTCTGGTCGGTGTTCGACAAACCCGTGAATATGCACCGGGGCGAGTTGATGGCCGGGCTGATCCCGGATTTCGCGCGGCACGAGCCGGATCGGGGGTTCGCCGGCGGATACTATATCGAGTTGAACTCGATGGGCTTGCCGACCACGGCGGCGTTGATGGAACCGGGCTGGTGGGGCCGCGACTTCGCCGGCGTCATCGAGCGCTACGCAAACATGGCCGGGCTGTTCATGACCGGGGAGGACATGCCGCAACCGGACAACCGCGTGACCTTGGGTGACGAGATCGACCGCTTCGGCGTCCCTGTCGCCAACATCCACTATGACGACCACCCGAATGACCTCGCGATGCGAAACCACGGCTTCAAGACGCTGGTGGCGATCCACAAGGCCGCCGGCGCGTCGCGCTCGATCGAGACCCCGGCCTATCCCGCCAGCCACAACCTGGGCAGCAACAGGATGAGCGCGCGGCCGGAGGATGGCGTGGTCGATGCCTGGGGCCGTACCCATGAGGTGCCGAACCTGTTCATCGCCGACGGCAGCCAGTTCGCCACCGGCGGCGCCTGCAACCCGACACTGACCATCGTGGCGCTGGCGATCCGGCAGGCGGCGTTCATCGCGGGCGAAGGCAGGGCCTGACGGCGGACAACGAAAAGCCGGCCAAGTCAGTGACTTGGCCGGCTGGTCTGGTTGCGGGGGCAGGATTTGAACCTGCGACCTTCAGGTTATGAGCCTGACGAGCTACCGGGCTGCTCCACCCCGCGTCAGGGCGTTGGACATGCTTTGAGAACTTGTGACGGTGTTCGGTGTCGTGTCGCGTCCTTGATCCGAAGCCGTTGGCTTCCGGGCGGTTGGCGGACCTGGCGGCGACCTACTCTCCCACGTCTTGAGACGCAGTACCATTGGCGCGGAGGGTTTTCACGGCCGAGTTCGGGATGGGATCGGGTGCGGGCCCCTCGCTATGACCACCAGGTCGACCAACCGCCTGGGAGCTTGGGCTTGGATATTGACGTGACGTGACTGATCGAGGATGTTGCGTGACGCATGTTCGACGGATGCTTGGTGCGCTTGGGC
>NZ_AVFL01000042.1 GCF_000576635.1 Skermanella stibiiresistens SB22 | reverse complement strand
CGGGGCGCGGCGCCCGCGAGGCTGGCGACATGGCCGGGCAGGCGGCCCGCGGCGCTTCCGACCTGTGGCGCGGCGCACCCAGCCTGGGCGGCCTTGGCATCATGGCCAAATTCCGGGGCAATCCGGAGAACGGCGACGCCGTCGAGGACATCGACGCACCGCCCCGTCCACCAAGACCAAGGCAGGTCCGGGCCGACCGCAAGCAGCCGCGCTTCGGCGACCAGGAGAGCGAGGCCGTGGCGGAGGCCGGTGACGAGGCTCCCGAATTCGTCAAGGCGCCTACGCCCAAGGCGGTGCCCAAGGAGGTGTCGGTGATCAAGCCAACCTCCGGCCCCCAGGCGAAGCCGGCGGCGCCCGCCGCCGCGCGCGAGGCGATGCTGGAGCTGCTTCCGGAGACCGACTACGAGTTGCCGCCGCTCGATCTGCTGCAGGAGCCGGATCCGTCGATCAAGCCCACTACGCTGGACGACGACGCGCTGCGCCGGAACGCCGTGATGCTGGAAGGCGTGCTGGCCGATTTCGGCGTCCGGGGCGAGATCCAGAAGGTCCATCCCGGTCCGGTCGTGACCCTGTACGAGCTGGAGCCCGCTCCCGGCACCAAGTCGTCCCGCGTCATCGGTCTGGCCGACGACATCGCACGGTCCATGAGCGCCGTGTCGGTCCGCGTCGCGGTGGTGCCCGGCCGCAACGTGATCGGCATCGAGCTGCCCAACGCCCGGCGCGAGATGGTGCTGCTGCGCGAACTGCTGGCGGCGGAGAGCTACGAGCGGTCGGCCGCCAAGCTGGCGCTGGTGCTGGGCAAGGACATCGGCGGCGCCCCGGTGATCGCCGACCTCGCCCGCTTCCCGCACCTGCTGGTCGCCGGCACCACCGGATCGGGCAAGTCGGTCGCGATCAACACCATGATCCTATCGCTGCTCTATCGCCTGCCGCCGGACAAGTGCCGCTTCATCATGATCGATCCCAAGATGCTGGAGCTGTCGATCTACGAGGGCATTCCCCATCTGCTGACCCCCGTGGTGACCGATCCGAAGAAGGCGGTGGTGGCGCTCAAGTGGACCGTCCGCGAGATGGAGAACCGCTACCGCGCCATGTCGAAGCTCGGTGTCCGCAACATCGAGGGCTACAACGCCCGCCTGCGCGAGGCCAGGAACGCCAACGAGGTGCTGACCCGGCGGGTGCAGACCGGCTTCGACCCCGACACCGGCAAGCCGATCTTCGAGGACCAGCCGATCGACCTGACCGAACTGCCCTACATCGTGGTGGTGGTCGACGAGATGGCCGACCTGATGCTGGTGGCGGGCAAGGACATCGAGGCGGCGATCCAGCGGCTGGCGCAGATGGCGCGCGCCGCCGGCATCCACCTGATCATGGCGACCCAGCGGCCGTCGGTCGACGTCATCACCGGCACCATCAAGGCCAACTTCCCGACCCGCATCAGCTTCCAGGTCACCAGCAAGATCGACAGCCGCACCATCCTGGGCGAACAGGGCGCCGAACAGCTGCTGGGCCAGGGCGACATGCTCTACATGGCCGGCGGCGGCCGCATCACCCGCGTCCACGGCCCGTTCGTCCAGGACGACGAGGTCGAGCATGTCGTCAGCTTCCTGCGGAGCCAGGGCGAGCCGAACTACATGGAGTCGATCACCGAGGACGAGGAGGAGCTTTCCGGCGCCGGCGGCCTGGGCGACGAGGAGGGCGGCGGTGGCCGGCCCGGCTCGGGCGACGAGCTGTACGACAAGGCGGTGGCGCTGGTGCTGCGGGAGCGCAAATGCTCGACCAGCTTCGTCCAGCGCCATCTCCAGATCGGCTACAACAAGGCCGCCCGCCTGGTCGAGCGCATGGAACTGGAGGGCGTCGTCAGCCAAGCCAACCATGTCGGCAAGCGCGAGGTGCTGGGCCGCTCCGACGAGATGGAGGAGTGAGGCTTCCGACCCGGTGGCGGGACGGAAGCGTTTCCGGGGAGATTTGGCCGCGGGGACGCGTCGCGAAAAAGCGGTGCCGCGCCCTTTTTCGGTCACGGCGGATGAGCATATTGGGGAACATGAAAATCTCGCTACGCTCCCTGGCCCTCGCCGCCGGTATCGCGCTCGCTCCGCTGGCCGCTCCCACCCTCGTCCACGCCGCGCCCGCCGCCGCGGCCCTGACCCAAGCGCAGAAGTCCGACATCGCCCGGATCGAGCAGTATCTGGCAGGTGTCAAGACGCTGAAATCGGAATTCATCCAGGCCGGCGGCGACGGTTCGCTGGTCAAGGGCACCATTTGGCTGTCCCGGCCCAACAAGATGCGGCTGGAATACGATCCGCCGATCAAGGACTTCATCGTGGCCGACGGCTGGTTCGTCTTCTACTGGGACGGCGAGCTGAGGCAGCAGAGCAGTGCTCCGATCGGTTCGACCATGGCCGACATCATCCTGCGCGACACCATCAGGTTTGGTGGCGACATCACGGTCACCGGCTTCGAACGGGCGGCCAACGTCATCGAGATCTCGGTGGTCCAGACCAGCGAGCCTGGGGCTGGCACCCTGACCCTGGTGTTCGAGGACGCTCCGCTGCGCCTCCGCAAGTGGCGGGTGAACGATCCGCAGGGGCTGACCACCGAGGTGGCGCTGCTCAACCCGCAGGTCGGTGGCCAACTCGACCGCGACCTCTTCATCTTCCGCGAACCGGCGGATGGCCAGCGCCGGGACTGATATCCACCTTTGTTTGACTGTGTCCGACTAACTGGACTGGCGGGGGCGGCCGCGTCCCGGCCAATCCGCCATGGCGGCCCAAAAGCCCGCGCGGCGCTTGGATATTCGGGTTAATCCGAAAGTGGCATGGCCGTTGCAGTTCCCGATCGGTGAAGGGATGACGCCGGCGGATCGGCCGGCGCCCCGAAAACATCGGATATCAGGAGAGTCTTCATGGCGATGAGTGGATTTCCGGGCAGTTCGTCGATCGGCATCGAGCAAAGCGGCAAGAGCGGCGGCGAGGCCCTCGGCAGCTCGACCAGCGCGTCGGGAGCCTTCGGCGGCGCCGCCACGACCGGCGGCGGCGGCAACCCGGGTCTGGGTGGCGGCTTCGCGACGGGCGGTGGCGCCAGCGGTGGCGCCGCCACGTCGGACTCGTCGGCCTTCGGCGCGCTGGGTGGCGACATCAGCGACAACACGTCGATCGGATCGGTGACGATCAATTCCTGAATGACGCCGCCCGGCTCCAGAAGGGAGCCGGGCTGGTGGGGCGGGGCACGGTCACACGCGTGGCCGTGCCCTTCTTCGGTCTCCCCCCGAGGGTCCCCCACGAGGCTGGGGCGATGAGATCCGCGAGGATCAGGCCACGCCGTCGCGGAGCCGCTCGCGGCCCAGCAAGTTCGCCACCGCCGCCCGCAGCGCCAGCGCCGAAACGGGCTTGTGCAGCAGGGAATAACCGCTCAGGCGGGCTTCCTTCAGACAGCGCGGATCGGTGTCGCCGGTGATGATCAGCCCGGGAAGATCGGTGTCGAGCATCTTGGCGATCTGGCGGATCGCGACGATGCCGCTGGCCGGACCCGACAACCTGAAATCGGCGATCACCAAGTCGAGCGGTCCGGTGTCGGAAGCCACCTCCTTCACCGCCTCGTCATAGCCCGACGCGGCCGTGACATCGCATCCCCACTGGTCCAGCAGCAATTCCAGCGCCTGGAGCACGATCACGTCGTCCTCGATCACCAGGACACGCGGGCGGCTGGTGTCGTTCGGACGCGCCGGGAGCCGCACCGGATCGGGGCGAAGTTCAGACTCCCCCTCCATCGGGACGGTGATGGCGAAGACCGAGCCCTTGCCTTCCCGCGACCGCACGCTCATGGAGTGGTCGAGCAGCCGGGACAGCCGGTCCACGATGGAGAGCCCCAGGCCGAAGCCCGCCTGATCGGACGTGCTGGGCGTGTTGCCCCGATAGAATTCCTCGAAGATGATGTCGAGCTGGTCGGCCGGGATGCCGGGACCGGTGTCCCAGACCTCGATCCGCAGCCGATCGCCCTGCCGCCGGCATCCCACCAGGATGCGGCCGGAACTGGTGTAGCGCACGGCGTTGGACAATAGGTTGCGCAGGATGCGCTCCAGCAGGTCGCGGTCGCTCCGGATCACGGCGGAGCAGGGGGCGACGTGGAGGGTCAGGCCCTTCTGCCGCGCCGGTCCGGCGAACTCCAGCGCCATGCGGGTCAGCAGCCCATTGACCGAGTGGCCGACCGGTTCGACCCGCAGCGTGCCGGCGTCGATCCGGGCGATGTCGAGATGGGCGTCGACCAGGTTCTTGATGGTGGCGAGGGCCGTGTTCATGGCGCGCAGGATGTCGCGGCTGGTCGGGTCCTTGAGCCTGTTCTCCAGGGCGCCGACGAACAGCGACAGCGCCGCCAGGGGCTGGCGCAGGTCGTGGTTGGCGACCGCGAAGAACCGGCTGCGTGCCCGGTTGGCGCGCTCGGCCTCGATCCGCGCCTCCAGCAGGCTGTCCTCCAGCCGGCAATGATTGGTGATGTCCTGTGCCGCCGTCATGCACAGCGAGCGGCCGTCCATCGTGAACCACTCCGACGTGACCAGCACGTCGATCACGCCGCCATCCGCCTTCCGGTGGCGCCACTGTCCCGTTTCGCCATGGTCGCCGCGCTCGGTCAGGCTTTCCAGCAGGCGGGGCACGTCCTCGGAAGGCCGGATGTCGGAGATCCGCATGTCCAGGAAACGGTCCCGGGAGTACCCGTAGCGGGCCAGCGCCGCGTCGTTGACGGCCACGAAGGCCAAGGTCCCGCGATCGAAGATCCACAAGGGCAGCGGGTTGCGGAGGAACGCGAAGGAACTCGTGATCCGGGCCAGCGCGTCCTGCCCGGTCGCGTGGCCGGCGCCGGACGTGAACGGCAGGGACGCCGCCGCCTGGGCGCTGACGGTGGGGGCGAGATTGGGGCCGAGGTTGGGAAAGGGTGCCGCCACCACGGGCATCGGCTCGCACAGGCAGACGAGACCGCCGTCGGCCATCGGATGACGGATGAAGCTGACGCCGCAGGATCGGCGCGCCTCCATCTCCAACTGGCCGAACGGCTGTTCCAGCGCCAGCAGCGGGCCGGCGTTGCTCAGCAGCGTGGAGGCGGCGCCGTTCCACGACGCGATCAGGCCGCGCCCGTCGACCGCGACGATGCCCGGGCCGCGCACCGGATCGGCGCGGGGTTCCGGGTCAAGGAGGGGCCAAAGGCCCGATGTGTCTAAGGCGGTTCGGTTCTGGTCTGGCATGGTCAACCTGTAAGGGACAGGAAGAGCGTATTCATTTTCAATCGAAACGAAAAGCGGTGGAACGAGGAAACGGCGACATTTTCGCGGTACGCGCGCGCGTCAAGTAAAAGGCCTGCGTTAGCCACATCGGATCTTGGGAATCGGATTCGTCGTCACGATGCGCGAGGTGGCGGCATTCGCCAGTATTACCGGAAAAGGAACGAAGGGAGAGCCATGACTCACCCATGGGGTAACGCCGGGATGGCTCGGTCGATACGCTGGCCCAGGATAGACCGGCCGGGGCGCACCGACCCGCCGCCCTGGCCATGGCGCATGGAAAAGGATTGGCGTGTTCCATCGGAGACCTGTCCGGCGAAGGTGACGCGAGAAATTGGGTGGCGACCACACAACTTAAGTCGAGATCGGGAAGGGGCGCCAGTGGCGAATTGACACTTGGCCAAAGGGCATAAGTTGTTCATGATCCGTACCAGTTGGACGGAGAACATTTGGTGACGGGCGGTTGGATGCGGACGGTCGACGGGGATGACGAGGACGGCGGGCCAGATTTGGACGGGCGGGATTTGGGCGGGCCGATTTTGGAGGAGGCCGCCCGGACGGGCGTCGCCGGCGTGGCGGCGATGCTGACGCGGGGCGTGCGGCGGGCGCTGGCGGAGCGTGGCTTCAACAGCCTCACGGAGTTCCGGCTGGCCTCGGGACGCCGGGCCGACGTGGTCGCGGTCAACGAGGCCGGCGAGGTCGTCATCGTCGAGGTCAAGAGTTCGGTCGCGGATTTCCGGGCCGACCAGAAATGGCCCGAGTACCAGGCGTTCTGCGACACCTTCTACTTCGCGGTCGGCGCCGATTTCCCGGCCGACCTGATCCCGCCGGAGTGCGGCCTGATGGTGGCCGACGGTTTCGGGGCGGTGGTGACGCGCGAGGCACCCCTGGTCAAGCTGAACGCCGCGCGCCGCCGCGCCGTGGTGCTGCGGCTGGCCCTGACGGCGAGCGGTCGGCTGCACAGGCAGGAGGATCCCATGCTGTCGATGGCCGTCGACATGAGGGGATGAGCCAGCCGGAACCCACTTCAAGCCTGGAGCCGCCGGAAGGCGGGCGCTATGGTGCGCCCGTTCGACCGGGACGGATGCCGCCGCTTCCGGTCCGAACGAGGGGACGCGCGGGAGTGACGGTGGCCGAAGAGATCCTGATCATCAAGCTGGGCGCGCTGGGGGATCTCTTCCAGGCCGAAGGCGCCATCCACGACATCCGGCTGCGCCATCCCGACGCCAGGATCACCCTGCTGACAGGACCGGCGTACCGGAGGCTGATGGAGCGCTGCCCCTGGATCGACCGGATCGAGACAGATCCGCGGGCGCCGCGCTGGCGTCTGGACAAGATGCTCGACCTGCGGCACCGGCTGCGCTCGGTGCCGTTCGCCATGGTCTACGATCTCCAGAACGTGGCGCGCACCGCCTTCTATCGCCGCTGGTTCCTGCCCCGAACGCCCTGGTCCGGGACGGCACCCGGGTGCAGCCACCCGCACCGCGCGCCGAACCCCAAGCGGATCCCCAGCCTGGAACGCCTGGCCGGCCAATTGGCCGACGCCGATGTGCCCGTGGTCCACACGCCAGCGCCCGATCTTGGCTGGGTGGCGGAGGACGTCTCGGGCATCCTCGCAGACGCCGATGTGGTGGCGCCCTATGTCGTGCTGCTGCCGGGATCCTCGGCGCGCCTGCCCCAAAAGCGCTGGCCCGGCTACGCCGCCCTGGCGGAGCGCCTGATCGCCCGCGGCGTCGAGGTCGTCACGGTTCCCGGGCCGGAGGAACTGGATCTGTGCCGGACGATCCCCGGCAAGACGCTGACCGCCGGCCGCTGGCTGAACTTCACCCAATTGGCCGGCGTGCTGGCCGGGGCGCGGCTGGTGATCGGCAACGACAGCGGCCCGACGCATCTGGCCGCCCATCTCGGCCGTCCGACGGTGGCCCTGTTCGGCAGCCACATGGCGGCGCGCCTGACCGGCATCGACCGTCCCTGGGTCACCTGCGTCGAGGTCCCCGATCTGGCCGGGCTCACGGTCGACCGGGTCGAGCGGATCGTGGCCGATCATCTCGATGGGGAGTGAGCGCGGTGGGATTTCGAATCCCACCGTGACGGAAACCGACTGATATTCCCCGATCGCGTGCTATGGTGCTAACTCTAATGGCCTAGGGCGTTGGGGAGACCCGGCGGCTTTCGGAGCGAGCCACGGCTGGGAGGCGTTTTGTTGAAACGGTGCCTGTTCGGTTCCATCCCCATAGGGACGCGATCCCGAATCCAGCCGCTGACGGCGCTTGGGCTTGGGACATGATGAACCGCGCCAAGGTGGAAAATCCCGCCCGGGATCCCAGCCGGCCGAAGGTCGGCGAAAGGCCTGCCCCATCCGTGAGGCCTCCCGATGACGACGCGAGGCTGCTGTCCCTGCTGCATTCGGCCAAGCGCGAGCTGAACGGATTGCGCCTCGTCCACCTGCACTTGTCCTTATTGAAGGACAAGAACGCCAACGACATATCGGCGATCCGGCGCACGGTTCAGGAGATTTCGGAGAATTCCGCGTTTCTCCAGATGTTCAACCTGTCGAACGACGACATGATCATCCTCTACAAGGGGATCAAGTTCTCGTCGATCACGGATATCTGCCAAAGCATCGAACGGCTGATGTTGTCCCGCACCAAGATGACCGGGCTCAACCCCTATCGCGAGGACAGCCTTTACTCGATCATGGAGCTGTCGCTCAACTTCGTCAACGTGATGCGATTCATCGAGAGCCTGGACACCACCGGCGGACCGGATGGCGTCAAGGCCAGGACGAAGCCGGCGATCACGCTGGAGGAATTGGCCAAGATCGAGCGCCAGATGCCTGTGTTCGATCTCTCCCCCTTCATGTTGAACCAGCCGGTCATGGATATCCGGCCAACGGCGCAGAACCAGCGCGAGTATTTCGAGCTGTACATAGCGGTCAAGAACGTCGAGGACCGGCTGAGCCCCGATTTCGACATCACGGCCAACCGATGGCTGTTCAATTATTTCACGTCCAATCTCGACAATTCGATCCTCAAGACGCTGAACTATGGCATCGATTTCATCCGGGGACACAAGATTGGATTGAACCTCAACCTGACCACCGTGATGTCATCGGCGTTCGTGAAGTTCGATGAGCGCCTGACGGATGAGTTGCGGAGGAAAGTGGTCTTGGAGATCAACAAGGCCGATCTGGTCGAGAACGAGACCCTTTACAAGGAAGTTGTCGAGTTCGCCCGAAGCAGGGGCTATTCCATCTGCATCGACGGCCTCAATCCCTTCTGGGTCACGCATATGGACCTGGAATACATGGATTGCGACTACGCCAAGCTGTTTTGGTCGCCCGGCATGCTGGACATGCCGCGGGACGAATACGACAGCCTGGAGACGAGGATCAACAATCAGGCCAAATGCCGGTTCATCATGGCGCGGTGCGGTTCGGTCGCCGGCTTGATGTTCGCCCACCGGGTCGGCATCCATCTGGTCCAGGGCCGCATCATCGACAACATCATCCGCAAGGGCGTCTCGGTATCGGACGCCGTCACGGTGGCGCGGGTGATGGACGACGATTGACCGTATCCGCTTCGGCCACCGCGATCGGCGGCCCAAGGGCGACCGGGCGCTCGATCCCGGTGACGAAGCCGTCACCACGTTCCGCCAGCTGGGCGCCGCTGAGCGCCAGTCCCCGCCGCGAGTTCAAGGCGTCCACTCCGGGTTCGGCCAGATGGCGGGCGAAGTCGGGCGCCACCGCCGCGTAGGTGTTGGCGATGCCGCGGCGGGTCACCGCCTCGATCAGGTCGACGATCGGGCCGGGTAGGGGCACGCGCCCGACATATCGTGGCGCGTGGAACTGGAACCGGGCGCGTGGTCCCGCCACCCTGTCGTCACCCGCCGCGAAGATCAGGGTACAGGCCGACATGCACCGCGATTCGTCGGCGACGCTGGTGACCACCCCCCAGCCCCCCGACCTCAGCCGCTCGTGGATCTGGAGCGCCGCCGAGACGTCGCCGCCCGGACTGTCGAGTCGGATCGTGACGGCGGGACCGTCGAAGGCCTCCAGTTCTCCCAGCACCCGATCGGCGGTCGCCTGCGTGATCATGCCGGAGACCAGGATGTCGCGCGGATGCTTCGCCGCGGGAGGTGCCACCGCCGTTCCGCTGGTCACGGCACCGCCGGCGCAGCCGGTCAGCGCCATGAGGACGAGGCCCAGGAGCGGAATATGGGAGGGGTGGGATAGCCGGAGGCGCATGAAACGAACCCAAGCCGGAGGTCCCGCGGCGGGGACATGAGGCTTGGATTAGTATCATATGTTGTATTTAATTATGGTTAATCTCGTCATATCCAGGGTGTCACGCCTGACACCCTGGAACCATCACTTTGGGCCAGTCACTCTGGCTTGAAGTCCATGGCGGCGCCATTCATGCAGTACCGGAGCCCGGTCGGCTTCGGTCCGTCGTCGAACACGTGACCCAGATGGCCACCGCAATTGGAGCAATGAACCTCCGTGCGGGTCATGAAGAACGACCGGTCCTCGGTGGTTTCGATGGCGCCATCGAGCGGCTTGTAGAAGCTGGGCCAACCTGTGCCGCTCTCGAACTTGGTCTCGGAGGGGAACAGGTCCTGGGCGCAGGCCGCGCAGATGAAGGTGCCGGAACGCTTCTCGGCGTTGAGCGGGCTGGTGCCGGCACGCTCGGTGCCATGCTCGCGCAACACGTGATACTGCTCCGCCGTCAACTGCTGGCGCCACTCGGCGTCCGTTTTCTGGACGGGAAACTGGCTGGCCGACGCCTCTTTGACGCCGCCGCCGGTGATCGATTTGAACAGTCCGCCCGCGCCAAGGATCGCCATGGTGCCTCCAATCAGATTTCTTCGGTTCAACAAGGGATCGCTCCAAGGCCGTTGATCGGCCCGAGAGGAGGATATGGTGCGAGATGGCCGCGTTGAAAAGCCGTGGTCCCCGGGATCGGGTTCAGATCGGGAATCCGCGTGACAAACCCGTGTCAGGCGCGCCCTTTGAACCAGCGCCACGCCAGCGACCCGACGAGGACCACGAGGCCCGCCGTCACGGCGGCGAACAGCACGATCATCAGCAAGCTGCCCAGCAGGGCGCTCAACGTGTCCCAAAAGCCGAACATGGCGATCAGGATGACGAGCACCAGAAAAACGATCAGGGTCGTGGAGTGGCTTTTTTTCAAGGAACGCCTTCTTGTCAGACGGAGCGCGCCGCACCCCGGTCATCCTGAAACCGCTTGGAAACCCCTATGTTCCCGGAAGGCCCATTCAGGCCGTCATGTTCCCCGATAGGCCCGTTCAAGCCTTCATGTTGACGTGGCCGCCGGGCGGTGCCGAGGGCCGCGCCTTGTCACCCGCCGCCGCCGCGGCTTGGGCGCTCTGCTTGGCTTGCTGCTGGATCTTGTCGACGGCGGCGCCGGTCTGCTGGGTCAGCGCCTCTGTCTTCGGGATCGCCTTCATGGAATTCTTGGTCTGCTCGACCGCCTGACGGTAGTTCTGGCTGATCACCGCCGCCTGGCTGGCGAGCGCCTCGGTCTTGACCAGCGGCTTCTTGGCGTCGTTGCCTTGCTGGACCGCTTGCTTGTAGCCCTGCGAGATCGCCCCGGCCTGCTGGGTCAGCGCGTCGGTCTTGGGGATGGGCTTGGCGGCCTGCTTACCCTCCTCGATCGACTGGCGGTAAGCCTGGCTGATGGCGCTGGCCTGGCTGACCAGCGACTGTGTCTTGGGGATGGGCTTGGCCGCCTGCTTGCCTTCCTCGATCGCCTGGCGGAAACCCTGGCTGATCACGGCGGCTTGGCTGCTGAGGTCCTGCGTCTTGGGAACCGGCTTGGTGGAGTTGTTTGTCTGGTCGATCAGCGCCTGCGACTTCTGGACGCTCCGCTTCATCTCCTGGACAAGCGCCGCCACCTTCGGCCCGGGCCGCATCAGGGAGGTATCGACAGCGGAGACAGCCATGACGAAGTGACCTTAACACCTCTCGGCGCCCGGATGGGCGTCGCCAGATCCGTAAAATACAATCAATCGATAAGATACGGAGGAAACCAGTCGGAGTCCAATGGCAAATCGGCATCTATCCTTCGGTGGAAGCGTTTGGCGGAGATTTCGGCCGGCGACGAACCGTCGATTCATCGATGGTGTGGCTTGACCATCTCACGATAGAGCGCCACCGTCCGGTCGACGCAGGTTGTCCAGCTGAAGCCACCAGCCCGTTCGATCCCGGCGTCGATTCGGGATCGGCGGAGCGCCCCGTCGGTCAGGATCCGCTCCAACCCCTCGGTGATGGCGCCGTCGTCATGGGGATCGACCAGCAGTCCCGCGTCGCCGACCACCTCCAGGATGCTGCCGGTGGCCGACGCCAGCACGGGGGTGCCACTCGCCATCGCCTCCAGCGGCGGCAGCCCGAAGCCCTCGTAGAAGGAGGGAAAGGCGAAGGCGGCGGCGCCGGCGTAGAGGAGCGGCAGGTCGGCTTCGGGAATGTAGCCCAGGCGAAGGATGCTTCCCTCGCGCGCCAGTTCGTTGATCGACTGCTCGACCTTGCTCTCCCGCCAGCCGGCCGCCCCGCACAGTACGAGCGGATACTCCTTCCTGAGGCTGGCCGGCAGCCGCATGAACGCTCGAAGCAGCCCATGGAGGTTCTTGCGCGGCTCGATCGTGGCGACCGACAGGACATAGCGGCCATGGCGAAGCCCGTGACGCTCCATCACGATCCGGGTCTCGTCCTCGTCCTGGGGCCTGAAGCTGCCGTCGACCCCCAGAGGTATCGTGATCACGGTGGCGGGGTCGAAGGAGAAGGTCTCGATCACCTCGCGGCGGACAAAATCGCTGAGCGTGATGATCCGGTCGGCCCGTCGCAGCGATTTTTCCAGGTTGCGATCCAGGTAGCGGACGCGCTCGGCCGGGTGATGCTCCGGAAAATGCAGGAACGACAGGTCGTGACAGTTGACGACGCAGGGGCCGTCATAGGGCTTCAGGATGTAGTTGGGCTCGTGATAGACGGCGCCGGTGAACTTGCGGGCGCTCCGCTTGAACACCGCGTTCCGCGCGACGCAGCGCAGGTCGTAGGCGTAGGGAACGGAACGCAGGAACGGCCTGACCCTGTTGCCGCCCGCGCTCACCCCGGAGGCGTTGATCACCCGCCGCGCGTCCACCCAATTGAAGTGCGAGAAGCAATGCACCTCGGCGCCGTGGCCCCGGGCCAGCAGGCCGGCCAGGATCTCGGAGGTGTAGCGGCCTATGCCCGTGACCGGGGGGACGATCGACTCGACGTTGAGGATGACCTTCATGGCGTGGGGCATGGCATCTGGCATGCCATCTGGCGTGGCGCGGGGCGCGGCATCGGAGTCACCGCTCCGTCGCGGGTGATCGGCGCGGCGGCACGCATGGCTTGATGCTCAAGTCTGGACGCACAGGGTTGGATGCTCGGATACAACAGGTCACCAGCGATCTGGGTTGAGCGGACTGGGTCTGGCGTCAACGCGCGGACCTTGCCAGCCTCCCAAACCCAGCGTCAAGTTGATAGTGATGGCAGCGTCGCCAGCCAAGCACGCTGGATGTTCCCGGCGATGAGTCGCGAGGCGGGTTTCGTCGCGGGTTTTTTCCCGCCAGTCATCGCGGTTCGCCATGCCGCCGGCCCTCCAGGGCCCTGCGGTACGTGTCGAACGTGTGGTCCAGGAACCCCTTCAGGCCGAACAGGTCCTCCGCCCTCTCGCGCCCGCGCCGTCCCATCGCCGCCGCCGCGTCGGGATGGTCCAGCAGGTGACCCAGCGCGTGGGACAGTTCCGGAGCCGAACCGGGAGTGACCGTCAACGCCTCGATGCCGTCGCGGGCGACCCACGGTACCCCCGTGGACAGGCGCGTGTTGACGATGGACTTGCCGCAGGCCATCGCCTCGGCCTGGGCGATGCCGAAGGTCTCGCTGTCCTCCACCGACGGCAAGGTGAAGACATCGCAGGCGTGGAGCAGGCATTGCAGTTCCGGCCGCTCCAGGTATCCCACCAGGGTCACCCGGTCGGTCAGACCGGCCTCGGCGATCCGCTGGCGCAACGCGCCCTCCAACGGACCGGTCCCGACGATGATCAGGTCCCCATCGACCGCGCGCATCGCGTCGATCAGCACGCCGAAGCCCTTGTACGGCACGAGCCTGCCGGTGGCGACGATCAGACGGGGATGGAGCGCCTTGATCTCCTTGATCCGGCGTCTCTGGCCCTCCGTCAGCCGGGTCCAGGCATCGATGTCGATCCCGTAGGGGATAACGGCGCATTTGCCGGCGAAGGGCTTCAGGAAAGGCGACCGCTCGATCATGGCGGGGGTCGAGACGATGATCCGGTCGGCGCGCCGCAGCGTGCGCCGGATGAACGGCCCGACCAGCGGCAACAGCCGCTTCTGCGCCACGATCTCCGAATGCCAATGGACGATCAGCGCGGTCTTTTTGGGGAACCACAGACTGACCGCCAGATCGACCAGGGGAAAGGGGGCGTGATGGTCGATCACGTCGACCCGGCGGGCGGTCAGCCAGAACGCCAGCGGATAGCCGGGGGAGATCGGCATCGACCAGACGCTGCGCAAAGCCGATGTCCGGTGGACCTCGATGCCCTCGGCGATGTCCGACCCTCCGGACCCCTGGACGCGGGATACCAGGACCTCGGCGCGGCAGCGCTTGGCCAATCCCTGGGCCAGCAGGCGCATGACCTCCGGTATCCCGCCATTGACCTCGGGGATGAAGACCTTGAAGGCGTGGGCGACCTTGAGCGGTGCCACGTCGCGCGGGGTTTCTCGCGACTCCCGCTCCGCCGCCCCGTCCTTGGCCGAGGGTGCGTCAAGGATCCCGGGTGGGATGATCTTGGAATGAAGGTCCAGGTCCGCGTCAGCCATGTCGATATCGTCGCCCAGTTCCCGATGAGGCCCATGCGGTAGCCGGCCCCTGCAAATGATCTGAGCGGATGATCTGAAACGCTGGACCATGTCACGGCCGAATGGCGGCATTTTAGGAAACGCCGGGCGTGACGTCAACGAATCGGGTAATCCTTTTGCGCGGGGCCGCCGTGTGCCGCCTCTGGAGCGTTTTCGCTATCCTCGCTCCCACGCGGGGGAGGCCCCCCGCGACCGCTCCACTGGAAATGACGCCATGGACTTCGTGACGCCCACCGACCCCACAGCCGTCCTCTCCGCCGATCGGGCTTGGCGAGCGCGATGACGCGTCGCGAGCCATGAGGATGCGGCTTCCAAAGCGGGGAAGGAAACGGCCGCCCGCGGCCCACAAGCTGATCCTGCACGTGAATTCCGGCATGTCGCCGGAGCGGACGCTGGTGGTGCGGGCGGCTCTGATCGCCATCCTGATCGGAACGGTCATCGCCGTCTTCTGGTTCGACCGGGATGGGCTGAAGGACCAGATCGACGGGCATATCAGCTTCACCGACATCCTCTATTTCGCGACCGTCACCGTCACGACGGTCGGCTATGGCGACATCGTGCCGGTGACCGACACGGCGCGCATGATCGACGCCTTCGCGGTCACGCCGATCCGGATCTTCATCTGGTTCATCTTCCTCGGCACCGCCTACGAGTTCGTCATCCAGAAGATCGTGGAGGATTTCCGCATGAACCGGCTTCAGGAAAGCCTGCGCGGCCATGTCGTGCTGTGCGGGTTCGGCCACAGCGCCCAGATCGCCGCCCAGGAGATGATCGCCAAGGGCCATCCGGGTGAAAAGGTGGTCGCCATCGACCTGCTGGAGGACCGCGTCCGGGCGGCGGCCGAGGGCGGTTTCGTCGGCTTGCTTGGCGACGCCACCAGCGAGGAGCTGCTGGGCAAGGCCTGCGTCGGCAACGCCAAGGCGGTGATCGTCAACACCCGGCGCGACGACACCAACATCCTGGTGATCCTGACCGTGCGCCACCTGTCGCCCAAGACCAAGATCGTCGCCAGCATCCGGGACGACGAGAACATCAAGCTGGCGCGGCTGAGCGGCGCCGATCTGGTGGTGACGCCGACCCGGATCGGCGGCTATCTATTGGCTGACGCGGTCGAGACGCGGCACGCGACACCGTTCCTGTGCGACCTGATGTCGACCGGCGGCCAGATGGTGATGGACGAGCGGGTGGCGGAGCCGGACGACATCGGCAAGACCATGGCCGATATCAAGGGCGGCGTGGTCGTGCATGTCCACGCCATCGGTCCGGACGGTGACCGGGAAGTGCCCTTCGCCGAGCGTGACAGCTACGTCATCCGCCCCGGCGACCGCCTGCTGATGATCCTGCCGGCCCCGCCGAAGGTCCGGCCCACGTGAGTCCTAGGAGGTCTTGGCCGCTGCCTTCCGGCGCGGGGGTTTGCCGCCGGTTCGCGCCGGGCCTTTGGTTCCCGGTCCCTTGCCTGGCCCCTGGGCGCCGCGCTGGGGATGGTGATAGCGGTGCCGCTGGCCTTGGACGGGGCGGCCGGCGGCGCGGTCAGCCGCTTGGCCGGCGTGGCAGGCGTCGCAGATGCGGAAGCGGTGGGTCGCCTTCAGGGTGGTTCCGCAGACGGGGCAGGCGCGCGGCAGGCTGCGGGCGGCCAACGTCCGCTCGATGAAGGCGTTCAACTCCTGCCGCCGCTCCAGGCACAGGTCCATCTCGGGATAGGCGTCGGGGAAGCGGTAGGCCAGCCACGCATAGGAGGTCAGGTCCTTGACCGCCTTCTCCGACGCCTCCAGCTCGACATCGGTGCCGGTGTCGTGGGTGTATTTCCCGGACACGCCAGGGCTGGGGTTGGGCTCGCCGCGCCCCTGGTTGACCGCCCATTGGCGCAGCAGGCGCAGCTGGTTCTGGTCGCGCACGTCGATCGGGCAGCGCGACAGCAAGTCGCGGGTCTCCAGCGGCAGCTTGGCGTGATCGACCGCCAGAGCCGCCTGGATGCGGCCCTCCAGGTCGGTCATGCGGAAGGTCTGGTGGGCGCGCAGCAGTTCCTGGCCCGCCGTGCGCAGCACCTTGGCGAGGCTGTCGGTCGCCAGTTCCTGGGCAATGGCCTTGACGTGGGAGGTCGCGGGCGAGATCCAGGGACGCGGATCCTCGGGATCGACCGGCTTGGAGGTCAGCGCCCGGCGCACCGGGCTGATGTTCTCGCCCTCCAGCACGGCGACCCGGCCCTCCTCGTGCATGCCGTAGCGGCCGGCCCGGCCGCCGATCTGGCGGACCTCCGGCGGCAGCAGGTCGCGCTCCTCGCGGCCATCGTATTTCCGGGTGGTCGACAGCACGATGCGGGCGATCGGCAGGTTCAGGCCCATGCCGATCGCGTCGGTCGCGACCAGCACGTCGGCCTGGCCCTCGCGGAACCGGCGGGCCTCGGCCCGGCGCACCTCCGGCGACAGGGCGCCATAGATCACGGCGACCGAATGGCCGCGTTGCAGCAATTGGGCGCGCAGGCCCAGCACCTCGCGGCGGGAGAACGCCACCAGGGCGTCGGCGCGCTTGATGTCGTCCAGCGTGACGCCGCCCTCCTGGACGCGGAGCGGCGACTTGCGGGTGAACTCGACGATCTCCAGCTCCTCCCCCGTCGCGGCGGCGAGGCGCTGGATATAGGGGATGGCGTCGGCGGACCCGGTCATGATGATCTCGGACGCCGCCATGCCGGCGACCGCCGCCGTCCAGGCCCAGCCGCGGTCATGGTCACCGATCATCTGGATCTCGTCGATCACGACGGTGTCCATCACGCGGCTGGTGTTGGCCATCTCGATGGTGGACGAGACGAAGTCGGCGCCGGGGCGCACGTCGCGCTCCTCGCCGGTGATCAGGCTGCACGCCCGGCCGCGCGTCTCGATCGCCTCCTGTCCCTCCAGCGCCAGCAGGCGGAGCGGGGCGAGGTAGGCGCCCTTGCCGCCCTCGACCAGCCGGTCCATGGCGGCGTGGGTCTTGCCGGAATTGGTCGGGCCGACGAACAGCCGGAGCTTCCGCAGCATGGCGCGGGCGGCGGCGAAGCTGTCGAGATAGACGCCCAGCCCCGATGCCGTCTCCAGCGAGGCGCGGCGGACGCGGACACCCAGCCTACCCGCCGTCTGGGCGAAGGATTCCTCCAACGCGTCGAGCAGCGTCTCCAGCCGAGGGGTCCGGCCGCCGAAGCCCAGCACGCGGACCAGATCGTCGGAAAACGCCTGCGGCTTCCAGGTCCCGCCGAACGCCTTGGCCCGCTCGGCGACCGAGGCGACCCATTCGTCGATGCGGGCCTGGGCATCGGCGACATGGCCGGACTCCTTGACCGCCGACTTGACCCGCCTGGCCAGCGCCTTGATCTCGTTGCGGCCGACGCCTTCCGGCGTCTCCAGCAGGGCCACCAGCTCGCGCTCGACATCCTCGACCGGTCCGACCGTCGCGCGGAAACGGGATTTGAGCCGCCGCTTGGCATCGGCGCCGGGAATGACGAAGTCGTGGGTTCCGGCGATCGACCAACGCGCCGGGACGACATCCACATCCGCCTCGATGCCGTCACCCCGCACGACGGCGACCATCGCGCGCAACGCGTCACGCCGTTCCAAGCTGTCGGTTATTTCCGCCATATCGCGACCATCATTCCCTATCATGCACTCCTCGTATGGTATGTGGCCTCGGCGTTATCAACCAGCGTGATGTGCGAATCGGAAGACACTGTCCTGTTTTTTCCCACTATCCGCGCCGGTGGGCCGTGCTGCTAGGATGACCATGTCTTCAAGCTGGGGAAATCGCGATGGCTTTGGCGGTCGGACTGATCAGGCGGATCGGCGTCGGGCTGTTTGGCGGGGCGGTCGTGGTGGCGGTCGTCTCCGGCGCCGTGTTCGTTGCCAATCCGGATGAACACCGCGAGCCGACCGACGCGGAGATCAGGGAAGGCCTTATCTCGCTGGCGCGCGAGACGACTCCCCGCGTGGAGCTGGAGCGGCGGATCGCCGAGAGTCTCGCGGGCGACGATCCGGAGGGGGCCGCCGACTACTTCCAATTGGCCGACCTGACTGGCGTGGAGATCGACCCGGACCTCAAGCACCGGTTCGCCGAGGAGACGGCGTTCCTGCCGGGATTGATGCGCTCGGCCGGTGCGGGGACCCGCGGCTTCGTCACGGGCGACGGGGAGGGGACGGCGGGGACCGTCGGGGCCGTACTGTCCGACCTGACCGTGATCGGTGACCTGCGCGACGCGACCGCCCAGACCGGACACTATCTAAGGGGCGAGGAGGTCGACGAGGTCATGCTGGCGCTGTCCGCCGCCGGGATCGGCCTGACCGCCGCGACGCTCGCCACCGCGGGTGTGGCCTTGCCGGTCAAGCTGGGGGTCTCGGTCGCGAAGGTGGCGCGCCGCACCGGCAAGATGTCCAAGGAGTTCGCCCACTCCATCGTCGAATTGGCGCGGCTGGGGAACACCGCCAAGCTGCGGGACGCCATGCGGTCGGTGGGGGCCATCGGCGGCGCGACCTCGCCGCGCGGAGCCCTGACGGTGATCCGAAGCCTGGACCATGTCGATGAGCTGCCCAAGGCCGAGCGTATCGCGGCGGTGATGGGCAAACCCACGGCCGGCCTGTTCAAGGTGGCCGGCCGCCGGGTTCTCACCGCAGTCTCGAAGGTCGCCGTCCGGTCGGTGGCGGCGGTCTGGGCCCTGGTGGCCTTGATCGCCTCGGCGGTGATCGGGTTGGTCGGGCTCGTCTTGTCCGCCGTCACGACCCTCAAGGTGTTCAAGGGTTTGTTTCGGCTGGGAAATGCCGCCGTCTAGGTGGCCTCCAAGCCATCAGCCGCCAAGCCTCAGCCAGCCATCCTCATGGCGATCATGAAGGCGGCGGACAGGGCGCCGACGCCGAAGAGGAAGATCGCGGTACGGCGGACCGTCTCAGTCACGGAATTCATGCTCTGATCCCTCCCCCAATATTGTCGTGGACGCTTTCGCGCGTCCATCCAAGGTCGCTCAACAGCGCCTGGAGCGGATCGTCACGGATATTTCCTACTACGTCAATAGACATCATGAGCTTGCCGGGCGGGACAAAATCAGGGCACCATGACGCCGATATCCCAAGACCCGCCAACCCTCGGCGCCAGTCATGACGAGGAAGTGGCGGACATCCTGGCATCATGACGCGGGAACAGAGCCCATGGAAGCATCGACGGCATCCGGTCCACGCGAACGCCGCATCGGCATCATCGGGGCCGGGTTCACCGGCACCCTCTTGGCGGTCCACCTGATGCGGCTGGCGAAGACCCCGACCCACCTGTTCCTGATGGAGCGGCGCGGCGACTATGGCCGGGGTGTGGCCTATTCGACCGGTAACGACGCGCATCTGCTGAACGTCCGGGCGTTCAACATGAGCGCCTATCCGGACGATCCGAAGCACTTCATCCGCTGGCTGTGGGCGCGCGACGATCCGTCCATCCCCGCCAAGGCGATCCCGCCCAGCGGCCACGCCTTCGTCTCGCGCGGGCTCTATGGCGGCTACATCCACGAGCAGTTCGGCGAGGCGGTGCGCGAGGCCGCCGACCACGTCACCTGCTCGACCCTGGGCGATGACGTCGTGGACCTGAAGCGGACCGACGGCGGCGGGTTCACGCTGCGACTCGCCTGTGGCAGCGCGATCGAGGTCGACGCGGTGGCCCTGTGCATCGGCAATTTCCCACCGGCCCCGGCGTCTGGCGTCGGCGCCGAGGCGGCGGCCAGCCCGTTCCACATCTCCGACCCCTGGGACGCCGCCGCCGTGGCGGCGATCCCACCGGACGCCCCCGTGCTGATCATGGGCACGGGGCTGACCACCGCCGACCTGATCATCTCGCTCAACCACAATGGCCATCGCGGCCCGATCACCGCCCTGTCCCGACGCGGGTTGCATCCGACGGTCCACCAGGAGGCGCGCTCGTATCCCAGTTACATCGACGACGCCGCCAATTCCGAGGTCCCGCTCCGAATCACCGCCCTGACGCGGCGCATCCGCGACGAGGTCCGGCGTGGCACGGCGGATGGCTACGACTGGCGCAGCATCCTGGACGCCTTGCGGCCGCACCTGCGCCGGATCTGGAGCCGGCTGCCGCGCGACGAGCGCCGCCGCTTCCTGCGTCACGTCCGCCCCTGGTGGGACGTCCACCGCCATCGGATGGCGCCACAGGTCGCCGGCATCCTGGAGCGGGAGCGCGACAGCGGGCGGCTGACGGTGCTGGCCGGCCGGCTGCGTTCCCTGACGCCGGAAACCGACGGTTTGGCGGCTGTCGTGACGCCGCGCGGAGGATCGGCGGAAATCCCGCTGCCGGCCGGCTGGGTGATCAACTGCTCGGGGCCGGCCTGCGACTACGCCCGCATCAGCCATCCCCTGGTCCGCAGTCTGCTCGACGGCGGGTTGGCGCGGCCCGACCCGCTGGGCTTGGGCCTCGACGTGACGCCCGACGCCGTGGTGATCGGCGCCGACGGCGTCCCGACCGACGGTTTGTTCGCGCTGGGCCCGGTGACCCGCGGCACCTTCTGGGAAATCACCGCCGTCCCGGAACTCCGCGCGGCATGCGCCGAGACGGCGCGGTCACTGGCTGGGGCGTAGCGCCGCCACCGCGCGGGCGACGACGATCCATTCCTCGCCGTCCTCGGCGTCCCTGAGCGCCAGGATGGGGGGCCAGACGGGTAGGCGGGCGTGGCGCCGGATCTCGATCAGGCGTTCGATCTCGTCGGGGGTGGGCAGGCGGTCGCCTTTGTCGATGTTGCAGCGGCGGTGGGCCAGCACGGTGTTGGCGATGTCGTCGATGCCGCCGTAGCACTGGGGGATGAAGTGGTCGACCGTGGCTTTCGCCCCGACCACCTCGCCGCAATAGAAGCACCGGCCCCGCTGGCTGATCGCCAGCAGGTTCGGGTCGCCGATCCGCAATCCGCCTTTTCCGCTTCCGTCCGCCTGTCTCATGCGGATCAATATTGGCGGTACTTCAGGAATTTGCCACTGAGGGTGATGGAGACGCGGTCGCCCGCCGGGTCGGGCTGTCGGCTGATATCCATGTCGAAGTCGATGGCGCTCATGATGCCGTCGCCGAACTCCTCCTCGATCAGCGCCTTGAACGTCGTGCCGTAGACCTGCACCAGCTCATAGAAGCGGTAGATCAGCGGGTCTGTCGGGACCGCCTGTCCCAGCGAGCCGCGCGACGGGATCTGCTGGAGCAGCTTGACCTCGTGGTCGTTGAGGTCGAGCGCGTCACCGACATTGTGGGCCGCCTCGGCCGGCAGAGCCATCTGGCCCAGCACCGCCGCGGTCGTGAACTCCTTGGAGAGTCCGGCCTTCTCGGCGATCCACTTCCAGGTCAGGTCCCGGTCAAGCCGGATCTGAAGGATCTTCTCGGTCAGTTCGGCACGGGTCATCGCGTGGTTCATGGTCGTGGATCTCCTCCGCTGGGGTGCGCTTTCGGATAAGTCTATCAGGAGTACGCGACGGGGGTAACAGGGCTCGTCGGCTGGTTCCAAGTTGGTTGGCCGACGCGACGGCTTGCCAGACCGGTGATTTGTTGCAACGCTGACCACCATCGACTTCAGGAGCCAATCGCTGGGAAATGGGGCCTGCCATGGCATATCATCAGGACATCGGCGGCACGCGGCACCGTTTCGCGGACCTCAAGGATCTGCTGGCGAAGGCTTCGCCGGCGCGCTCGGGCGATCATCTGGCCGGGGTGGCGGCGGAAAGCGCCGAACAGCGGGTCGCGGCGCGTCTGGCGCTGGCGGACCTGCCGCTGGCGACCTTCCTGACCGAGGCCGTCGTCCCCTACGAATCGGATGACGTCACCCGGCTGATCATCGACACCCACGACGCCGCCGCGTTCCGGCGGATCGCCCCTCTGACCGTCGGAGGTTTCCGCGACTGGCTGCTGTCCGACGAGGCCGATACCGAGACCTTGAGGGCGCTGGCCCCCGGGGTGACGCCCGAGATGGCGGCGGCGGTGTCCAAGCTGATGCGGAACCAGGACCTGATCGCGGTCGCCCGCAAGATCCGGGTCGTCACCGCGTTCCGGACCACGATCGGGCTGCCGGGGCGGCTGGCGATCCGGGTCCAGCCGAACCATCCCTACGACGACGCCAAGGGGATCGCGGCCTCCATGCTCGACGGCATGCTGTATGGCTGCGGCGACGCCGTGGTCGGCATCAACCCGGCCAGCGACAACATCCCGACGACGATGCGGCTGCTCGACATGCTGGATGAATTCCGCGTCCGCCACGACATCCCCATGCAGTCCTGCATCCTGGCCCATGTCACCAACACGCTGGAGGCGATCCGGCGCGGTGCCCCGGTCGATCTGGCGTTCCAGTCGATCGCCGGCACCCAGGCGGCCAACGAGAGCTTCGGCATCACGCTCGACCTGCTGGCCGAGGCCCACGCCGCGACCTTGGCGCTGAAGCGCGGCACCGTCGGCGACAACGTGATGTATTTCGAGACGGGGCAGGGCAGCGCGCTGTCGGCGGACGCCCATCACGGCGTCGATCAGCAAACCGTGGAGTGCAGGGCCTACGCCGTCGCCCGCCCGTTCAAGCCGCTGCTGGTCAACACCGTCGTGGGCTTCATCGGCCCGGAATACCTGTACGACGGCAAGCAGATCCTGCGCGCCGGGCTGGAGGACCACTTCTGCGGCAAGCTGCTCGGCCTGCCGATGGGTGTCGACGTCTGCCACACCAATCATGCCGAGGCCGACCAGGACGACATGGACAACCTGCTGACCCTGCTGGGGGTGGCGGGGGTCAATTTCGTGATGGGGGTACCGGGCGCCGACGACATCATGCTGAACTACCAGAGCACGTCCTATCACGACGCGCTCTACGTCCGCTCGGTTCTGGGGCTGCGGCCGGCACCGGAGTTCGAGGAGTGGCTGATCCGCATGTCGATCCTGGACGGTGCCGGCCGGGTCCGGCCGGCCTTGGCGGGGAGCGGGGCCAGCGCGCTGCTGGGCCACGCGGAGGCGGCCCGCCATGACTGACGGGACCGAGGACAAGCCGGACGGTGCCGTCGCCGCGGATCCGGGTGGCAATCCGTGGAGCGCGCTGCGCCGCCACACCGCCGCGCGGATCGCGCTGGGGCGCAGCGGTGATGGGTTGCCGACGCGGCACCTGCTGGACTTCCAACTGGCCCATGCCCGCGCGCGGGACGCCGTCCACCTCGCGTTCGAGCCCGAGGCGATCGCCGCCGCCCTGCCGGGCCACGTCTGCGTGACCGTGCGGAGCCGGGCGCGCGATCGCGCCGCCTATCTCCAGTATCCCGATCTTGGCCGCAAGCTCGATCCGGAGGATCTGCCCCTGCTGCGGCGGGGTGAGCACGATGTCGTGTTCGTGCTGGCCGATGGGTTGTCGGCGCGGGCGGTCCACGACCACGCGGCGGCCCTGCTGACCGCCACGCTCGGCCTGCTGCCGGATTGGAGGGTGGCCCCCGTCGTGCTGGCCCGCCAAGCCCGCGTGGCCTTGGGCGACGACATCGCGATGACCCTGGGGGCGGCCGCCGTCGTCATGCTGATCGGCGAGCGACCGGGGCTGAGCGCCGCCGACAGCCTGGGGGCCTATCTGACCTTCCGGCCTCGCCCGAACCTTCAGAACGCCGACCGCAACTGCGTCTCCAACATCAGGCCCGATGGCTTGGCGATCCCGCTGGCGGCGCGCAAGCTGGCCTTCCTGCTGACCGAGGCGCGGCGCCTGAAGCTGTCGGGTGTCGGGCTGAAGGACGACTTCCCGGCCGAACTGCTGGAGCCCGCCGCGGTGGCCCTGGAGGCGACGCGCCGCGACTGAACCGCCGGTAGCGCGATCTCGATATTCGCTTTGAATGTGATTTTAACCCGGCGTGAGGCAGGGTGTCATGAGGACGCCCAGCCGGGCATCCGGCGTCGGACACGATGAGCAAGTGCTGGTTCTCAACCCCACCCTGCGTGACATCCTGATCGAGCTGGCGCAGCACACGGGTTTGTTCGCGCTGCTGGCCTTGGCGTTCTCGCGGATCATCCACGCGTCGCGCCTGCACCGGAGCCGGTGGCGGCCGGCCGTGCTGGGAACCACCTTCGGCGTCTTCGCCGTCCTGTGCATGATGATGCCGGTGATCATCCCGATCGCCGCGCCCGGAACGGCCGCCCCCGGCTCCGGGGCCATCATCCTGGATGGCCGCCACGTCATGACGGCGCTGGCCGGCATGCTGGGTGGACCGGTTTCCGCCATCATCGCGGCGATCGGCGCGGCGGCCTACAGGATCTGGCTGGGGGGACCGGTCATGATCGCGGGGTGCGCCGCCATCGTGATCAGCGCGTCCTGCGGCGTCGCGGCGTGGTGGCTGGCCGCCCGGCGTGGACGGCGCGCGCGATTCGGCGATTTGGTCCTGCTGGCGCTGGTGGCGACGGTGGCCGGTCAGGCGCCGGTCCTGCTGCTGCCGACGCGCGAGATCTTCTGGACCTTCGTGACCGAGGCGGCGCTCCCCCTGGCGGTCGTGACCGGTGGCGGGATCATGCTGCTGGGCAGCCTGCTGCTGATCGAGCTGCGGCGCCAATTGGGAGAGGACAAGCTGCGGCTGCTGGCGGCCTACGCGACCGACATCATCATCCGCTCCGACCTTCAGGGCCGGCAACTCTTCGTCTCCCCCGCCTGCCGCGAAATCCTTGGCCATGACCCCGACGACCTGGTCGGAAGCCTGATGGACGCCCTGATCCACCCGGATGACAGGGACGGGGTCGCCGCCGTCATGGCCACGCTGACGCCGGGCGCCCCGCGCCAGATCTTCACCTGCCGGATGCGGCGCGCGGATGGCGGGCATGTCTGGGTCGAGGTGACGGTCCGGCTGGTCCCCGCGACCTCCTCCGACACCTTGTGGAACGACCTTGCCGAGGTCGTCAGCGTCGCCCGCGACATAAGCAAGCGGAAGGCGGTGGAGGCGCGGCTCGCCGCCGCCACCGCGCGGGCCGAGGCGGCCAACCGGGCCAAATCCGGCTTCCTCGCCAACATGAGCCACGAGCTTAGGACACCGCTGAACGCCATCATCGGCTTCGCCGAACTGATCCGGACCGAGACCATGGGCCCGGTCGGCAACCCGACCTACCGCGAATACGCCAAGGACATCCACGACAGCGGGCATCACCTGCTGAGCCTGATCAACGACGTGCTCGACCTGTCCAAGATCGAGGCCGACCACATGGAATTGGACGAGGAGACGGTCGAGCTGAACGACGTCGTGGCGGCCTGCGTCCGGATGGCGCGGACCCAGGCCGACAAGGGTGGCGTGATGCTGGAGGCCCATGTCGATCCCAAGGGCGTGCTGGTCCGGGGCGAGCACCGCCGCCTGCTCCAGGTGCTGCTGAACCTAGTTTCCAACGCGATCAAGTACACCCGCCCCGGCGGCTCCGTGACGATCGTGACGCGGGTGCCGCCGGAGGGTGGCGTCGAACTGGTGGTGCGAGATACCGGCTGTGGCATCCAGCCCAGCGACCTGCCCTTGGTGATGCTGCCGTTCGGCCAGATCGACAACGCCTACAACCGTCAGAACCAGGGCACCGGCCTGGGATTGCCGCTGGCCCGCCGGCTGGTCGAGATGCATGGCGGGACGCTGAAGCTGGACAGCGGCGTCGGCGTCGGCACCACCGCGACGGCCAGCTTGCCGGCGTCGCGCGTGATCGGCTCCGCGAGGATCGGCCCGGCTAGGACCGAACTTCGGATTTAAGATGAATTTATCGCAATACCGCAAAGCTTGCTTTGGTGGCCTAGGCCGTTCGTGATAGGTGAAGCGATCCACCGCTCTCGCCGGATCGCGCCATGTCTCCCCACCCTCCCTTCGCCCGTCCCCATTCCGGCGCGTCGATCGGCGCCAGACTGACCATCCTGATCGTCATCATGGTGATCGGGGCGGCCGGCATCGCCGGTTTCGGCCTTCGCGAGCTGCGGCTGACGCTGCTCCACGACCGGCAGGACAAGACGAGGAACCTCGTGGAGGTCGCCCATGGCGTCGTCGAGCGGTTCGGCGCCATCGCCGAGCGGGGTGGCATGAGCCGCGAGGCCGCCCAGACCGCCGCCCTGGAGACGCTGCGCGGGCTGCGCTATGATGGGAAAGAGTATTTCTGGATCAACGACATGGCGCCGAGGATGGTGATGCATCCGCTCCGCCCCGATCTGGAGGGACAGGACCTCTCGACCACCCGGGATCCGGCGGGAACACCGCTGTTCGTCGAGTTCGTCCGGACCGTGGAGGCTGGCGGCGCCGGCTTCGTCGACTATCTCTGGCCGCAGCCGGGCGGCACCGATCCGGTGCCGAAGCTCTCCTACGTCAAGGGGTACCAGCCGTGGGGCTGGGTGGTGGGATCGGGCATCTACATCGACGACGTGGATGCCATCTTCATCCGCCAAGCCACCATCACAGCCGGGATCGCGGCGGTGATCTTCACGCTGGCCGTCGTCCTGGCGTCGCGCATCGTCCGCGGTATCGTGCGGCCGGTCCGGGCCTTGCGGCGGGCCATGGGGGATTTGTCCGACGGCCACCTCGACGTCGTCGTGCCGGGCACCGAAGCCGGCGACGAGCTGGGTGACATGGCCCGCGCGCTCGACGCCCTGAAGCAGGTCGCCGTGACGGCGGTGCGCTCGGGCAGTGGGCTCGATCAGGTCGGTTCGCCGATCATGATGATCGACGGTGATGGCGTGGTGTTCCACGCCAATCAGGCGATCACCGCGATGTTCGCCTCGGTGTCGGCGGAAATCAGCCGCTCGGTGCCGGGGTTCGAGCCGGGGCGGCTGATCGGCACGCCGATCGACCGCTTTCCGGTTGCCGCCGGCGGCGAGCATCGGGGCGGTCCGCTGAGCCGCATCCTGCTGGGCGGGGCGGAAGTCAGGCTCGATCTGGGCGGCAGGACCTTCCTGCTGGTTCCCCATCCCGTCGCCGGCCGGCACGGGCAGCCACTCGGCACCGTGGTGGAATGGAACGACCGGACGGACGAGTTGCGGATCGAGGGGGAGATCAGCGGCATGGTGGCGGCGGCGGTGCGGGGCGACCTGTCGGCGCGCATACCGCTGGCGGGCAAGGCCGGCTTCTTCCTGACCACCAGCGAAGGCATCAACCGGCTGGCCGAGACGGTGTCCGGCGTGTCGGAGGACTTGGCGGACGCGCTGGGCTGTTTGGCCGCCGGCGATCTGACGCGCCGGATCGGGACGGATTACGACGGGGTGTTCCAGCGGCTCGGGAACGACTTCAACGCCACCGCCGACACGCTGGCGGACGTGGTCGGCCGGATCTCGGCGGGAAGCCGCGATCTGGCGGAGCGGACCGAGCAGCAGGTGTCCAGCCTGCGGCGGACCACCGCCACCATGGAAGGGCTGACCGGGACCGTCCGCGCCAATGTGCGGACCTCCGTCCGGGTCGAGGAGGCGGCGGTCGCCGCCCATGGTTCCGCCGACAAGGGGGCCGGCGTGGCCGAGGACGCCGTGGACGCGATGCGGCGGATCGAGGAAAGCTCGTCCCATATCGGCGACATCGTCAGCATGATCGACGAGATCGCCTTCCAGACCAACCTGCTGGCGCTGAACGCCGCCGTCGAGGCCGCCCGGGCCGGTGACGCCGGACGCGGCTTCGCGGTGGTCGCCACCGAGGTCCGCACGCTGGCCCAGCGCTCGGCCGCCGCGCCGAAGGATATCAAGCGGCTGATCCATACCAGCGGCGAGGAGGTCCATGATGGCGTCGTGCTGGTCCGCGCCGCCGGTTCGGCGCTGACCGACATCACCGCGTCGGTCGGCAAGGTCGCCGACCTGATCGGCGTGATCGCCCGCGCCACGTCGAAACAGGCGGAAGGCCTGGACGAGGTCGGCGTAGCCATCGCTTCGATGGACGCGATGGCGCAGCAAAACGCCGCCCTGGTCGAGGAAAGCTCGACCGCCGCGGAGTCGCTGGAGTCCCAGGCCCGCGAACTGACCAGCCTGATCAGCTTCTTCACCCTGACCGCCGAAGCGGCTTGAGTGGGTAGCCGCCGGAATGCACGTCGGCTGCCGCTTCGCTATAGCAGACCTAAGGTAGAATATATTCCATGTTTTCTTCTCTAGGGTGGCAGGTCGGGTAGAGTTGCCACCGGCGCCGGGCGCCGATCCTCCGCGAATGAAACTAATTCGCAGATCACTCAACCGTAGGTCGGGTAGAGCGCAGCGGCACCCGACAAAGCAGGCGAGTTGGTGTCGGGTGCCGCTGCGCTCTACCCGACCTACGGCTATGTTTATGCCAGTATTTCGCCGGTCAGTTTCTTCATAGCGAAGCGGCACCCAACAAGCTGGCGCGTCGATGATGGCATTTGGGAAACGTTCTACTCGTCCAGGAAGGCCAGCACGCTGTCAACGAAGCGGTCGGGTTGTTCGGCGTGCAGCCAATGGCCGGCGTTGGCCAGGGTTTCGACGCGGGAGTTGGGGAACAGGCGCTTGATCTCGTCGTGGGCCGAGGGACGGACATAGTCGGAGCGCTCGCCGGCCAGGAACAGGGTCGGCTTGTCGAAACGGAGGCCGGCCAGATCGGCGGTCGGGAAGGCGGTCAGTTCGTCCATCCTGTCGCCCAGCGCCTCCAGGTTGATCCGCCAGGAGAAGGCGCCGTTCTCGGCCACCAGGTTTTGCAGCAGGAAGCCGCGGATCGGCGCCTCGGGGATCGAGGCCGCCAGTTGGGTGTCGACCTCGCCTCGCCGCCCGACGCCCGACAGGTCGACCGCCCGCATCGCCTCGACATAGGGCATCAGCGTGTGCCGGTATGTCACCGGCGCTATGTCGGCGACGATCAGCTTGTCGACCAGATCGGGCCGCGTCAGAGCCACCACCATGGCCGCCTTGCCGCCCATGCTGTGGCCGAGCAACGAGACCGGGCCGAGATGGCGGCCCTCGATGTAGTCCTCCACGTCCTCCGCCATGTCGGCGTAGCCCATGTCGGACGACCAGGGCGAACCGCCGTGGTTGCGCATGTCGAGCGCGTGGACCCGGTGGCTGTCGCCCAGGCGCTTGGCGACGGTGTTCCAGTTCCGGGCCGAACCGAACAGCCCGTGCAGCACCACCAGCGGTTCACCCTCGCCAGCCTCGAAGCCCGTCAGCGTCATCCCCATGGGGTCGATCCCTTTCCTTGTTTCCCGCGATGCCTCAACGGAGCCGCCGCGGCTTCCGCACCAATATCAGCCGCCCGTCCCTAGACATCCGGCTTGCCGCTCCGCAGGCGCTTGATGTCGGAGCGCTGGCCCTTGGCCTCCAGCCGGCGCTGCTTGGACCCGAAGGTCGGCTTGGTCGGGCGGCGGGGGGTCGGCGGGATCGACGCCTCGCGGATCAGCTCGATCAGCCGCTCCAGCACCGCCTCCCGGTTCCGCTTTTGGCTGCGGTGTCCGTCGGCGACCAGGATCAGCACGCCGTCCTGCGTCAGCCGGTTGCCCGCCAGCCGCTCCAGCCGCCGCCGGACGTCGTCGGACAGGTTGGGCGATTGCCGCACGTTGAAGCGCAGCTGCACCGCCGTCTCGGTCTTGTTGACGTGCTGGCCTCCCGGTCCGGAAGCGCGGACGAAGGTTTCCTCGATCTCGTCGTCGTCGAGGGATATGCGGTGGGTGATCCGGATCATGATGGGGCGAATATCGCCCGTCGGGCCGCCCGTTGCAACGGGCGGCCCCGCTTCATGCGATCGAAGGCGGCTTCAGGCCCGCTCCGCCTCGCCGGCCGGCCGCCGCGCCGGCGCCTGGGCGCCCGTCCCGCGCATCAGCCAGAGCAGCAGCAGCAGCCCCGGCAGCGCCGCCGATGTCGAGAGCAGGTAGTACGACACCCAGTCCATCCTGTCAGCCAGCCAGCCGCTCGACGCCGCCAGGACGTCGCGGCCCAGGGCCGAGAAGGACGACAGCAGGGCGTATTGGGTGGCGGTGTAGGCGACGTTGCACAGGCTGGAGAGATAGGCCACGAACGCGGCGGTGCCCATGCCGCCGGTGACGTTCTCGACCGCGATCACGACCGTCATCATGCCAATGTCGTGGCCGCTCCGCGCTAGCAGGACGAACATCAGGTTCGACACCATCTGGAGCAGGCCGCAGACCAGCAGGCTGCGCGTCACGCCGAACCGGCTGACCACGACGCCGCCCAGCAAGCCGCCGATGATCGAGGCGCCCAGCCCGAACGCCTTGGTGACGTTGGCGATCTCGATCTTGGTGAAGCCCAGCTCCAGGTAGAACGGCGTCGCCATGGCGCCGGCGTAGACGTCGCCCAGCTTGTAGATCGCGATGAACAGCAGGACCGCCAGCCAGGACCGCCGCGTCATGAAATCGGCGAAGGGCGCCACCACGGCGCCGAACAGCCAGGCCAGCGCCTCCGCGCGCCAGCCGCGCAGGCCGGGGCGCCGCTCCAGGTACTCGGCGACCACCCGCTCGCGCTGTTCGGATTCGGGCGAGACCCTGATGTCCGGCTCGCGGTTGAGCAGCATGGTGATCAGCCCGACGCCGACCAGCCCCGCCATGATCAGGTAGACCATCGACCAGGGCAGCGCGCTCGCCAGATAGAGGGCGCCGGCCCCCGAGGTGAGCATGCCGATCCGGTAGCCGAGCACGACGGCGGCGGCGCCGGCACCATACTGGTCCTCGTCCAGGATCTCGACGCGCCACGCGTCCAGAACGATGTCCTGGCTGGCCGAGCAGAAGGACACCAGCACCGCGAACAGCGCCATCCACCACAGCTCGGTCACCGGATCGGTCGAACCCAGCCCGATCAACGCCAGCATCAGCCCCAATTGGGTCAGCACCGCCCAACCGCGCCGCCGTCCCAGAAGCCCGGTCAACAGCGGCAGGCGCAGCCGGTCGATCAGGGGAGCCCAGGCGAATTTGAGCGTGTAGGGCAGTCCCACCAGGGCGAACAAGCCGATCGCGGTCTTGGCGATCCCGCCCTCGACCAGCCAGACGCTGAGCGTCGCCCCGGTCAGCGCCAGCGGCAGCCCGCTGGAGAAGCCGAGGAACATGATCGCGATGATACGGCGGTCCAGATAGACCGACGCGGCTCTGGTCCAGGACGACGAGGCCACGGGGGCGGAACTCCATCTGGCAAAGGAGGCTATTTCATGAAAGGCCGGTTTAGACCAATCATGGTTAACAAGACGTGACCGGCGCTGGGCCGGTCCTCACTTCCCGGTCGCGGCGTTATCGTTGGAGGGGTCGTTTGAGGAGTCGACGGCGGCGTCCGCCGACGCGGCGCGTTCCAACTGCCGCGCCCGGAGATATTCGGCGAAGGCGATCATCGCGTGCGGTCCCGGCTCGACCCCCTCGTTCCGGGCCAGCCAGTCGCGGAACTCGTGGGCGTCCGCCGTGGTGCGGATCACCGGCAGGCCCCTGACCCGGGCCTCCTCGACCAACTCGTCCATGGTGGCGCGGTGGTATTGGAAATCATCCTCGGTCATGTCGTCGCCGAGCACGCGGCGGAAGTCCTCGATCGTGTCGAAATCCAGCACGTCCAGCTCGCTGATCTCGCCGTTGTTGACCCGCTCGATGAAGTCCTCGACCGGATCGACCTCGTCGTCGTCATCAGCCTCCGTCTCACCGGGCTCGCCCGTCTTGCCCGAGAGCCGTTTCTCGGCGCGATCGACCTCGGTGGTCAGCTCGCTCAGCATCTCGTCGGTCATGTCGAGCTGGAACTCCACCGCCTCGGCCGCCCCTTCGAGCAGGCTGAACAGCACGCGCCCCTTGGCGCGCTTCGGCGTCAGCCAGGCGATGTCGGTCAGGAAGCTGCCATCGCTGAGCGTCAGCATCGGCTCGCGCGGGTCACCGGGTGCCGCCACTGCCAGCGTGAACGGCGGGTCGCCCAGATGGACCACCGACATCTCCTCCTCGACCTGGATCTCCTCGGACGACAGGGACAGGCTGACCCCGACGACATAGGTGCGGCGCTTCAACGACATCGACCATCTCTCCCAGCGGATCACCAGCGGTGTTTAACATGCGGAACGCCTTTGGCACCACGACCTTGATCCCGCCGCCCTCTCCCCCCATCATGCGCTCCGCACCAAGGCCAGCGGAGACTTGCCGATGATATTCCGACCCCCGTCGCTCGCCCCTCAGTCGCTGGCGCTGGGCGCCCGCCTGTCGCTGGCGGTGGGCGCGCTCCTGCTGGCGCTGGGCGTCCCGGCCCCGACGGGGGCCTCGGCGCAAGCGCGCGACCGCCTCGTCATCGGCATGCATCTGGAGCCGCCGCACCTGGACCCGACCGCCGGGGCGGCCGCCGCGATCGACGAGGTGACCTACGCCAACCTGTTCGAGAGCCTGACCCGGATCGACGCGCGGGGCGAGGTGATCCCCGGTCTGGCGGAAAGCTGGCAAGTCTCGCCCGATGGCCTGACCTACACCTTCAAGCTGCGCGCCAATGTCAGGTATCACGACGGCACCGGTTTCGATGCCGCCGACGTCAAGTTCGCCCTGGACCGCGCGCGGGGGCCCGACTCGGTCAACGCCCAGAAGGCCTATTTCGCCGCCATCGCGTCGGTGGAGACACCCGATCCGCTGACCGTCATCGTCGGCCTGTCGCGGCCGGACGGGCAGTTCCTGTTCAACATGGGCTCCAATGACGCCGCCATCGTGGCGCCGGAATCGGCGGCGACCAACAAACAGAAGCCGATCGGAACCGGGCCGTTCAAGTTCGACCGCTGGGTGTCGGGTGACCGGGTCGTGCTGGCGCGCAATCCCGATTTCCGCGATCCAACGGTGCCGAAGCTGAGGGAGGTGGTGTTCCGCTTCATCAGCGACCCGGCGGCCCAGCTCAACGCCATGCGGTCGGGCGACGTCGACGCCTTCCCCAACATCGGCGCCACGGAGACGCTGCCGGTGCTGGAGGCAGACAAGAACTTCGTCGTCACCGTCGGCACGACCGAGGGCGAGACGGTGTTGGCCCTGAACAACGCCCGCAAGCCGTTCGACGATGTCCGGGTGCGCCGGGCGCTCGCCTTCGCCGTCAACCGCCAGGACGTGATCGACGGCGCCATGTTCGGCTATGGCACGCCGATCGGCAGCCATTTCGCCCCGCACCGCGCCGGATATGTCGACCTGACCGGGATGTACCCGCACGACCCCGCGAAGGCGCGGGCGCTGCTGGCGGAGGCGGGATACCCCAACGGCATCGACGCGGTGATCAAGCTGCCGCCGCCGATCTACGCCCGGCGCGGCGGCGAGATCATCGCGGCGCAGCTGGCCGAGGTCGGCGTCCGGCTGAGGATCGAGCCGATGGAATGGGCTCCGTGGCTGGAACAGGTGTTCAAGGGCCGCGACTTCGACATGACCATCATCTCCCATGTCGAACCGCTGGACATCGACATCTACAACCGGCCCGACTATTACTTCGGCTATCACGGCGACCGTTTCGCGGCCGTCATGGATAAGCTGAGCCGCGCGATCGAGCCTGACGCCCGCGCCGCCCTGTATGGCGACGCCCAGCGGATCATCGCCGAGGACAGCGTCAATGTCTTCCTGTTCCAGCTGCCCAAGGCGGGCGTCCACCGCGCCGGCCTGACGGGATTGTGGGAGAACAGCCCCGTGCCGGCCAATGACGTGACGGCGGTCTCGTGGAAGTGACGGCGATCGCCGTCCGTCCCCCGCGCCCATGATCCGCTTTTCATGATCGGCTTTCTCGCGCGGCGCCTGCTGGGCTTGGGGCTGACGCTGTGGCTGGCGTCCTTGGTCGTCTTCGTCGTGCTGGAGGTGCTTCCCGGCGACCCCGCCCTGCTGATGCTGGGCGTCGATGCCCGGCCCGACACGCTGGCGGCGCTGCGCGCGCAGATGGGCTTGGATCAGCCGGTCCCGGTCCGCTATCTCGGCTGGATCGGCGGGTTGCTGAGCGGCGACATGGGGATCAGCCACACCTACGCGGTGCCGGTGGCCGATCTGGTGCGCGACCGGCTTGCGGTGACGGCGCCGCTGGCCGGGCTGGCGATCCTGCTGTCCACGGCGGTGGCCCTGCCGCTGGGCGTGCTGGCGGCGTCGCGGCGTGGCCGGGTGGCGGATTACGGCGTCATGGCGTTCAGCCAACTCGGCGTCGCGATCCCCAATTTCTGGTTCGGCATCCTGCTGGTGCTGTGGCTGTCGATCGGGCTGGGCTGGTTCGAGGCGGGCGGCTTTCCCGGCTGGTCCGAAGGGCTGGGACCGGCACTGAAGTCGCTGATCCTGCCCGCCGTCACGCTGGGGCTGACCGAGGCCGCGATCCTGGCGCGGATCACCCGCGCCGCCGTGCTCGACACCCTTGGCGAGGATTACGTCCGCACCGCGCGGGCCAAGGGGCTGGGCGCCGGGGCGGTGATGCGGCGGCACGTGCTGCGGAACGCGTTGATCCCGATCACGACCATCGTCGGGCTTCAGTTCGCCTTCCTGCTGGGAGGCGCCATCGTGGTCGAGAACGTCTTCTTCCTGCCGGGATTGGGGCGGCTGCTGTTCCAGGCGATCAGCCAGCGCGACCTGATCGTGGTCAAGGACGTGGTGATGGTGCTGGCGGCGCTGGTGGTGGCGGTCAACCTGATCGTCGACATCCTGTACGCCGCGATCGACCCCCGGCCCAAGGGAATGGCATGAGCCGGTTCGGTCATCCGGGCCTCCTGATCGGCGGAACGCTGACGCTGCTGATCGCGGCGATGGCCCTGCTGTCGCTGGTCTGGACACCCTATCCGCCCGACGCGATCCGGATCGCGGCGCGGCTCCAGCCACCGACTTGGGCGCATTGGCTCGGCACCGATCACTTCGGCCGGGACATGCTGTCGATGATCATGGTCGGCGCCCGCAACTCGATCTCGGTCGGTGCCGTCGCGGTCGGGCTGGGCATGGCGGTGGGGGTGCCGCTGGGGCTGGCGGCAGCCACGCTGGGCGGCTGGACGGACGAGGCGGTCGGCCGGCTGACCGACCTGACCTTCGCCTTTCCCGCGATCCTGTCGGCGATCCTGATCACGGCGCTGCTGGGGCCGGGAGCCGTCAACGCCATCGTGGCGATCGGCATCCTCAACATCGCGGTGTTCGCCCGGGTGACCCGCGCCGCCGCCCTGCACGTGATGGCCCGGCCGTTCGTCCGGGCCGCCGCGGCGTTGGGGCGTGGCCCGCTGTCGGTCACGCTGGTCCATGTCCTGCCCAACGTCGCCGGTGCCCTGGTGGTGCAGGCGACCATCTCCTTCGCGGTGGCGATCCTGGCGGAGGCGGGGCTCAGCTATCTGGGCCTGGGCATCCAGCCGCCGGCGCCGAGCTGGGGCAAGATGCTGAACGAGGCGCAGACCTTCATGGCGCCGCGGCCGACCCTGGCGATCTTTCCCGGAGCCGCCATCGCCCTGGCGGTGCTGGGACTGAACCTGCTGGGTGACGGGCTCAGGGACTTGCTCGACCCGCGTATTGGCAAGGTGTCAGCCAAGCGGTGAAGAACCAAGATCGTCCAAAGGTTATATGCCGCAGATTGGCGTGTTAGCGAAATCAATATGAACAAATACTTTAGAAAGTATTTTATCATTATTAACACTGATGAGTCAATTCTAGGCTCGGATTGAGGCGCGTGAAGTCGATTACAAAGGTTCGAGACAAACCTGAAAGCACTCTCGCCACGCGCCGGGAATGAAGGAAAACCGGAGGGGACATCCGATGAAACGGCTCCACGCGTTGAAGATTTCGACCAAGATATATGCCCTGGTGGGGTTCCTTGGCTTGGTCGCCGCACTGATCGGGACGGCTGGCGTCATGACCATGCGGACATATGACAGCGAAGTCGAAACCATGACGGCGGCATCGGCCCGGGCGCTGCTGGGCGAGCGCGTCAACGGGCTGGTCAACGCGGTGGTGATGGATTCGCGCGGCGTCTACATGGCCGAGAACGCCGAGGGCATCGACAAGTTCGGCAAGCCGCTGCTGGGCAGCCTGAAGGCGATCGAGACGCTGATGGCGGAATGGAAGGCGCTGGTGCCGCCCGAGCACGCGGCCCAGTTCGCGCGGGCCGAGAAGAACGCCGCCGACTTCGTGGCGTTCCGGACCAAGCTGGTCGAGATCGGGCGCGCCAGCGGCGCCCCCGCCGCCAGGCTGTTCGGCGACAACGACGCCAACCGGTCGAACCGTCAGGCGCTCAACAAGGAGCTTCAGGAGATCGCCGCGTTGAACGCCGCCATGATCGGCGCCGCGTCGGCCGAACTCGACCAGTTCTACGCCACCATGCTGAGGGTGCTGGCGCTGCTGACCGTGCTGGGCGTCGGCTCGGCCGCGGCGCTCGCCATCGTGATCGTGCGGAAGACGGTGACCGGCCCGCTGGGCGAGATCACCGGCACCATGATGCGCTTGGCCGAGGGGAACAGCGGTGTCGAGGTCAAGGGTGTCGAGCGTGGCGACGAGATCGGCGAGATGGCCCGCACCGTCGGCGTCTTCCGCGACAACATGATCCGGGCCGCCACGCTGGAGGACCAGCGCCGGACCGACGAGGAGGCCCGCGAGCGCCGCCGCCAGAGCCTGGAGAGGCTGACCCACGACTTCGGCGTCGGCATCGACGAGGTGGTCAAGGCGGTGTCGGCCCAGGCGGTCGAGATGCGGTCGTCGTCGGAATCCATGTCGGCCATCGCCGAGGAGACCGCGCGCCAGTCCTCCGCCGCGGCCGCCGCGTCCGATCAGGCCCGCGTCAACGTCCAGACCGTCGCCGCGGCGGCGGAGGAACTGAGCAGCTCGATCAACGAGATCAGCCGGCAGGTCAGCGAATCCTCGCGGGTGGCGACCGTCGCCGTGTCCGAGGTGGCGCGCACCAATGGCAGCGTCGCCAGCCTGGTGGCGGCGGCCGACAAGATCGGCGAGGTCGTCAACCTGATCAGCGACATCGCCAGCCAGACCAACCTGCTGGCGCTGAACGCGACGATCGAGGCGGCGCGGGCGGGGGAGGCCGGCAAGGGCTTCGCCATCGTCGCGTCGGAGGTCAAGAACCTCGCCAACCAGACGGCCAAGGCGACCGAGGACATCGCGACCCAGATCGCCGGCATGCAGGCCGCCACGTCGGGCGCGGTCGGCGCCATCCAGGCGATCGGCGGCACGATCACCCGGATCGACGAGATCGTCACCGTGATCGCGGCGGCGGTCGAGGAGCAGGGCAGCGCCACCCGCGAGATCGCCCGCAACATCCAGGAGGCGTCGCGCGGCACCGACGAGGTCAGCTCCAACATCAACGGTGTCCATGGCGCCGCCGGCGAGACCGGCCGCACGGCGTCACAGGTGCTGGAGGTCGCGGCGGGCGTCGCCCATCAGGCCGACACGCTCCGCCGCGAAGTCGGCGAGTTCATCACGCGCGTGAAGAGCGCGTGACGCCTTCCCGACCGATGGCCGAGTGATGGACGCCTTCGGCGCGGTGGCTCAGAGGCCGCCGCGCTGCTGGGCGATCGGCTGGGTGAACTGAAGCTCGACGTCCCAGGGGAAGTAGATCCAGGTGTCCTGGCTGACCTCGGTGATGAAGGTGTCGACCAGCGGCCGCCCGGCGGGCTTGGCGTAGATCGTCGCGAAATGGGCCTTGGGGATCATCTTGCGCAGCACGGTGGCGGTCTTGCCGGTGTCCACCAGGTCGTCGATGATCAGCCAGCCCTCGCCATCGCCGTCGAAGCCCTTGAGCACGCGGGCCTCGCGCTGGTTCTGGTGGTCGTAGCTGGAGATGCAGACGGTGTCGATCAGCCGGATATCCAGCTCGCGGGCGATGATCGCCGCCGGCACCAAGCCGCCGCGGGTGACCGCGACGATGCCCTGCCAGGGGCCCTTTTCGGCCATGCGCCAGGCCAAGGCCTTGGCGTGGCGGTGCAACTCTTCCCACGACACGGGGAAATGCTTGACGCTGTCCTTATCGGCCACGGCCATTCTCCAGCACGACTGTCGATCATGATTTCTTGATCGCGATGATCCGATCAAGGTGATCGGCCGCTTATAACGCACCCGCCGCCCTGCGGCAATCAGGCGCTCCGGCCGGGAGCCTCGAGCAGCACGCAGCCGTCGATCCGCCACGCGCCATCGGGCTGCCGCTCCATGAAATAGAGCGCCACGACGGCGGCCCCGTCCGGCCCGACCAGCAGCACCCGCTGGGTCAGCCGGCCGTCGACCACCGCGAGATCCAGGAAATCGACGCCGCGCGGCCGGTAGACCGGCGGATAGCCCTGCCGCACCATGCCGATGAAGGTGGCGGGCGAGCCGAACATGCCCTGGATCATCGGGCTGGCGTAGCCGAAGGCGGCATCGGCGTCATCCCGCTGGAACGCGTCGAGCTGTCCCTGGATCACCGCGACGATGGCCGGCTTCTCCGCCGCGTCGGCGCTGGCCGGCGCCGTCTCCGCCGCGAGGGCCGCGGTGGAGGGCGAGATGGGGGCCAGGATGGGGACCAGGACCAGATGAACCAGAACGGCGAGAACGACCGGTAAGCGCGTCATGACCACCTGCTCCCCATGTTTTCAAAGCGGGATTGCACCCAATGCCTTAACCTTCTAAGCATTGGTCACACAGGGAACTATGCCGCGCGGGGCGATCGGCCAGCACACCGGCTCCACCGCGCAGGACTTGGGAGAACAAGGCATGCTGAACACGTCGTCCGCCCGCCGGGGCATGGTTGTGGCCCCCCACCATCTGGCGGCGCAAGCGGGATTGTCCGTGCTGCGCGATGGCGGTGACGCGGTCGAGGCGATGGTCGCTGCGGCCTCCACCGTCGCGGTGGTCTATCCCCACATGAACGGCATCGGCGGCGACGGCTTCTGGCTGATCGCCGAGCCCGGCCAAGCGCCCGTCGCGATCGACGCCTGCGGCGCCGCCGCGGCGGGGGCCCTTCCCGAGCTTTACCGCGCCAACGGCCACGCGGTCATCCCCAGCCGCGGCCCGCTGGCCGCCAACACGGTCGCTGGCACGGTGTCCGGCTGGGGCAAGGCCCTGGAGGTCAGCCGGCGCTGGGCCGGTGGGGGATCTGGCGGCAAGCCGGCGTTGCCGCTGTCCCGCCTGCTGGAGGACGCCATCCACTACGCCCGCGAGGGCATGCCCGCGACCGGCGGCCAAGCCCGCTTCACGGCGGACAAGCGTCCCGAGCTGGAGGACGTGCCCGGCTTCGCGCCGATCTTCCTGCCCGGCGGCGCCGTGCCGGCGCAAGGCGCCCGGTTCCGCCAGCCGGCCTTGGCCGCCTCGCTGGAGCGGATCGCCGCCGCCGGCGTCGAGGACTTCTACCGCGGCGATCTCGCCCGCGCCCTGGCGGCGGGGCTTCAGGCCGCCGGCAGCCCCGTGGCGCTGGCCGACCTGGAGGCCCACCACGCCCGCGAGGTGACGCCGCTGAGCGTCCGCCTGCGGAACGCCAGCCTGTACAACATGACGCCGCCGACCCAGGGGCTGGCCTCGCTGATGATCCTGGCGCTGTTCGACCGGCTGGGCGTGACCGAGGCGGAGGGCTTCGCCCATGTCCACGGCTTGGTCGAGGCGACCAAGCAAGCCTTCCTGGTGCGCGACCGCCATGTTAGCGATCCGGCGCGCATGGCGGTCGATCCCTTCCACTTCCTGGAGGAGGCCTCCCTGGCCGATCTGGCCGGCAGGATCGACCCGGAGCGGGCGCTGCCCTGGCCCCAGTCCGGCCCGCCGGCCGACACGATCTGGATGGGAGCGATCGACGGACAGGGCAGGGCGGTCAGCTTCATCCAGAGCACCTACTGGGAATTCGGCTCCGGCGTGATCGCGGGCGACACCGGCGTGCTGTGGCAGAACCGCGGCTCCAGCTTCTCGCTCGACCCGGCCGCCGTCAACGCGCTGGTCCCCGGCATGCGCCCGTTCCACACGCTGAACCCGGCCCTGGCCCGGTTCGACGATGGCCGCGTCATGCCCTATGGCACGATGGGCGGCGAGGGGCAGCCGCAGACCCAGGCGGCGGTGTTCAGCCGCTATGGCTTGTTCGGCCAGTCGCTGCAAACGGCGGTGACGGCGCCGCGCTGGCTGCTGGGCCGGACGTGGGGAGCCGCCAGCACCAACCTGAAGCTGGAATCCCGCGTCGACCCCGCCGTGATCGAGGCCCTACGCGCCGCCGGCCACGACGTTGAGGTGGTCGCCCCCTTCAGCGACATGATGGGCCACGCCGGCGCCTTGGTGCTGCACCCCAACGGCACGATCGAGGGCGCCTTCGACTGCCGCTCCGACGGTGCGGTCGCGGCGTTCTGAGGCCTGTCCGAGGAGGCGGCAAAATTTCTTGCAGAAGGGCCTTGCGTGGCGCCAACTCATTGGCTAGTTTCCGGCTCCACGACGGACCGCACGGTCCAACGCCTCGCGAGAGGCGGTGCCCCGCGAGGGGTGTCGAGAAAATGGTAAGCGCCCGTAGCTCAACTGGATAGAGCATCTGACTACGGATCAGAAGGCTAGGAGTTCGAATCTCTTCGGGCGCGCCACTTTTTCAAGCACTTAGCAGCGCGTTTAGCTGCAATCGCATCGCAGAACAATCACGTAGCAATCACCAGAAGCAAAGTCACATTTTTTTTGCTTCTGCCATGGGTTTCCCCTGTTGAGCCGAGACCGCAGCCGGTGCGCAGTCTCCATCGGCAACGGCGGCGACGAGGTTGATTCCCATCGTCATCCACCGCGATCGTGCACAAGATCGACAGGCATGGTTATGTTTTCGGCATTGTCCGGCTGCCAGGTATCTGCATTCAGAGCGCGGACACGAGATGCGAAAACTCGATGCATGTCATTCAGCCGTACGGCCAACCATTCGTGCTGGCGCGGCTAATCGGACTCGTCCTCGGGATCGACGTCATTCAGATATACCGATATCCGACTACCTTGACGGGAGGTAAGTTCCTCCCATTCTAACCAATAGCCGAGTTCCTGCTCGACTGTTTCTTTCTGCTGCCTCAGAAGACCGAAGAAGGATTTCGCGTAATCTCCCGAAATATGTAGCTCCGCCTGGATCTGTTTCTTTGGGCGGATCATCACGGCTCCAAGGTTGAAGCCGCTTCGGCCTATGGGATAGGTCATCCAAGCTGCGGCTGCGGCTTGCGATTTCCCGAAACCGGACCGCCCGCTCTGTCGAGCGCAAGATGGTACTCACCCCAATAGGACCGTTGCGTCATCCGTGTCTTGGAGAGCTCGGCGTCGTCAATCGCGCGCGCGGCCTGGGCGACCGAGCGTGACCAGTCGTTTGCTTGGATACGATGTTGAACTTTGGGGCGGCGGGCAAGTCTCCGATCCGCCACAACTCGACCTCCAGACCGAAGAAGCGGAAGCTCTCATCGGTGATCTTGTTCAGCCAGTCGAGTGCTGCGCGGTGCTCCTCAGTAAAGTGCGCGGCAATCCAGACGATTGTTACCGGGTCGAGACCGGAGGCATAGGTCAGAAGCTGACCGAGGTGGCTGTGATCCGTGCACTCTAACTGGGCGGATTCAAATATCATAGCGAACACCACCTCTGCTCAGGGAGCAGGAGAGGTGAGAGCAGAGGCAACGACGGAAGCTGGACAATGGAAGACCGGGTGACGATCGATCTGCGGCGGAAAGATGGCTGGGGCGTGCGGGCAATCGCGCGGGAGCTTGGCCGCTCGCCCAGCGTGATCAGTACGGCGATCGGGCGCGGCCGGGAACAGGACGGCAACTACGCTGCTGGCTCAGCGCAGATCGCGGCGGCAGCGCGGCGGGACCGATCGAGACGCCGGGCCAAGCTCGCACTGGATAGCCCTCGGTTTGCCGAGGTGGCGATCTGCTGCGGCTGCAGTGGTCGCCGGAGCAGATCGCCGGGAGGCGCAAGCGCCTGGAGGAGGGAATGGAAGTGTCGTCCGGACTCCGAGTGTCGCACGAGGCGATCTACGCCGTGCCGCGCGGTGAGCTGCGGCGCGAGTTGCTCGCCTGCCTGCGTCAGGGCAAGCCGCAGCGCGGCCGGCGGTCCAAGGATGGTGAACGGCGGGGTCGGATCTGCGACATGACCAGCATCCGCGAACGGCCGGCGGAGGTGGAGGGACGCCTGGTGCCCGGGTATTGGGAGGGCGACGTGATCAAGGGGGCCGGCAACCGTTCCTCGGTCGGTACGCTGGTCGAGCACACCAGCCGCAAGCTGGTCCTGATCAAGCTGACGGACGCCAAGGCGGAGACGGCACGCAATGGTTTCGCTGCCGGCCTGCTGGCGGTGCCGACACCGCTGCGCCTCACCCTGACCTACGACCAGGGCAAGGAGATGGCGCGGCACAAGGAACTGGCCGCGCTCACGGGCCTACGCGTTTACTTCGCCGACCCGCATGCCCCTTGGCAGCGTGGCTCCAACGAGAACACCAACGGCCTATTGCGCCAGTACCTACCCAAGGGCACCAACCTGTCGGTGTGGTCGCAGACCTAACTCGACGTGATCGCCGCCCGGCGCAATGGTCGGCCGCGCAAGACGCTCGGCTTCGTGACCCCCGACGAGGTGTTCGCCGCGCTGGTGGATAACGCCGACAACGCCGTCACGTCATCAAATGCGGAGGGTGTTCGCTACGGAACTTGAATCCGCCCAAGCTCTACAGCCCAGCCGAGTGCCGGAACCTCTTCCGACATTCGCACTATCCAACCTGATTGGTAGCGACTCCAAATGTAAGCTAGAGGTCTAGTGATTTCACAGTCCTTTCGGCTTGAAGCCGGAAATAACAACTCCTCAAAGCTTGTCGCGAAGCTAACCGTTTTGTACAGCTGTGTCGTCACCATACCCATTAGGTTTGGAGAAATTGCTTTAGGTCCAATGACTATCACTGTCTTGAGCTAAGGATTAAGGTTGCCGGGTTTCACGTTACTATTATTTAATCATATTTGCCATTAGTAGTATGGAGGATTTATGGTTAACATGGAGAACAACAAGAACGTCAACGTTATGACATCTGTTTCTTAGCGTTTCTCTGTGTATAGGCACATATTTTTAACCGATGATGAGATATATCGCCGGTCCTAACCTTATAATTTGCAGGAAACAACGATGTCAGACCAACAATTACCGGTCATTAACATTTCAGCAACTGACACGGCCGAGGCGGAGGGCAACAGCGGCACGACGCCGTTCATCTTCACGGTGACACGTTCTGGCCCGACCACCGGTACATCGACGGTTTCTTACAGCATAATCGGCACTGGGGGAAACGCAGCCAGTGCATCTGATTTCAGCGAAAACAGGCTGCCCTCAGGGACTGTGGAGTTTGCCCCTGGAGAGACCACTAAGACAATCACGATCAATGTGGCCGGTGACACCGTCCTGGAAACTGATGAAGAGTTTGCAGTGGTTCTGCAGCCACCAACCGGCGCCATCCGCGGCACCAACTATGTCGCCTGGAGCACCATCACGAACGATGAAGTTGGCACATTACCGGTCATTAACATTTCAGCAACTTACACGGCCGAGGCGGAGGGCAACAGCGGCACGACGCCGTTCACCTTCACGGTGACACGTTCTGGCCCGACCACCGGTACATCGACGGTTTCTTACAGCATAATCGGCACTGGGGGAAACGCAGCCAGTGCATCTGATTTCAGCGAAAACAGGCTGCCCTCAGGGACTGTGGAGTTTGCCCCTGGAGAGACCACTAAGACAATCACGATCAATGTGGCCGGTGACACCGTCCTGGAAACTGATGAAGAGTTTGCAGTGGTTCTGCAGCCACCAACCGGCGCCATCCGCGGCACCAACTATGTCGCCTGGAGCACCATCACGAACGATGATCAAGATAATCAAGCAACCAGCGGGGATGACAGCCTCGCTGGGAGCGCTAATAACGACAGCATAGATGGTTTAGCCGGTAATGATACGATCCTAGGAATGGCGGGCAACGACACGCTAGCCGGAGGTGGCGGTGACGATACACTTGATGGCGGTCTGGGCGCCGACAGCATGGCGGGCGGTCTGGG
>NZ_AVFL01000041.1 GCF_000576635.1 Skermanella stibiiresistens SB22 | reverse complement strand
CGCCGCGTCCAGCCGGAGCAGACGGGCCGCCGCGGCGGCGGCGCCGATCGGACCCAAGACGCCTGTGGTCCACCAGCCGCGGTCATAGAGCGACAGGGTGGCGGCGGCGCCAACGGCGTATTCCGCCTCCGACCCCGCGATGAAGGCCGTGAGCAGGTCGGCGCCCGAGGCGTCGACCGCCTCCGCGACCGCCAGGGCCGCCGGCAGCACCACGGCGGAGCCATGGACCACACCGGCGTAGCAGTTGTCGTCGAAGTCCAGCGCGTGTGCCGCGGCCCCATTGGCGAAGGCGGCGGCGGGAGCGGCCAATTGGGACGCCGTGCCCAGCACGGTGGAGTTTCCCGAGGCTCCACAGGCGAACGCCACCGCCTGGGCCGTGCCGGCGACAGCCGTGGCCGACCCGGCCAGCGCCACGCCGAGGGTGTCGACCAGGCAGCAGCGGGCGACGGCGGCGACCGCGTCGGGAACGGCGTCCAGCGTCAGCGCCGAGGTCCACGCCGCGATGCGCGGGATCATGGCGCCTCCAGCTTCGGCGGCATCATCAGACCCTCGCGCTCGACCGTCGCCAGCGCCTCGTCATAGCCGGCGTCGGCGTGGCGGAAGACGGCGACGGCGCTGTCGTTGGCGAGCACCCGGCCGATCCTGCGGGCGGAGTCCGGCGTGCCGTCGCAGACCAGAGCCAGACCGGCGTGCTGGGAATAGCCGATGCCCGTGCCGCCGCCATGGTGGATCGACACCCAGGTGGCGCCGCTGGCGCAGCTGACCAGGGCGTTGAGCAGCGGCCAGTCCGACACCGCGTCGGAGCCGTCGAGCATGCCCTCGCTCTCGCGGTTGGGGCTGGCGACCGAGCCCGAGCTGATGTGGTCGCGGCCGACCACGATCGGGGCCGCGACCTCGCCGTTGGCGACCATCTCGTTCAGCGCTTGCCCCGCTGCGACGCGGTCCTGGAGCCCCATCCAGTAGCTGCGGGACGGCAGGCCCTGGAAGCGGATGCGGTCCTCCGCCATGTCGATCCAGCGCCCGAAACTCGGGTCCTTGACGACCTCGCGCAGGCGCCGGCTGCTGCGGACGATGTCCTCCGGATCGCCGGACAGCGCGACCCAGCGGAACTGCGTGCGGCCCCGGCAGAACTGCGGCCGAATATAGGCGGCGATGAAGCCGGGGAAGTCGAACGCCTCCTCCACGCCTACGTCGCGCGCCATCTGGCGGATGTTGTTGCCATAGTCGAACACGGCGACGCCGCGCCGCTTGAAGGCCAGCATGGCGCGGACCTGCCGGGCCATGGTCTCCTTGGCGGCCCGCGTGATCATCTCCGGGTTGGTCTCGCGCAGGCGTTCCCATTCCGGGATGGTGTAGCCGGCGGGCAGGTAGCCGTGCAGGGGATCGTGGGCGGCGGTCTGGTCGGTCACCAGGTCGGGCAGGTCGCCCGTCTCGAGGATCGCCTCGTAGACCTCGGCGGCGTTGCCGATCAGCCCGATGGAAACCGGCGCGCCATCGCGCCGGGCGTCGCGGATCAGGGCCATCGCCTCGTCCAGCGTCCCGGCGCGGCGGTCGAGATAGCCGCTCTCGATCCGGCGCTCGATCCGCTCGGCGCGGGCCTCGACCGCCAGCACGGAACAGCCGGCCATGACACCCGCCAGCGGCTGCGCCCCGCCCATGCCGCCCAGCCCGGCGGTGAGCAGCCAGCGGCCCTTCAGCTCACCCCCGAAATGCTGGCGCCCGGCCTCCACGAAGGTCTCGAAGGTGCCGCCGATGATGCCTTGGCTGCCGATATAGCTCCACGAGCCGGCCGTCATCTGGCCGTACATCATCAGGCCCTTGCGCTCCAGCTCGTCGAAGACCTCGGCGGTCGCCCACTTGCCGACCAGATTGGAGTTGGCGATCAGGACGCGCGGGGCGTCGGCGTGGGTCCGGATGATGCCGACCGGTTTGCCGGACTGCACCAGCAGCGTCTCGTCGAGTTCCAGCGATTTGAGCGAGGCCACGATGCGGTCGTAGCTTTCCCAATTGCGCGCCGCCCGGCCGCGGCCACCATAGACGACCAGATCCTCCGGCCGTTCGGCGACCTCGGAATCCAGGTTGTTCATCAGCATGCGGAGCGGCCCCTCGGTCTGCCAACTCTTGGCGTTGAGGGTCGCACCGCGCGGTGCCCGGATGATCCGACGATTGGGAATGGCGTTCAATGAGATATCCCTCGTGTCCCTCGAATGAGCCCGCGTCCGGCCCGCGACCGGGTTTGTCAACGATACGGGGAGCGGAGGATAAATAAACTAATCATTCCTCATGGCTTGAATTGGCTTTTCTAATCCAAGGGGGTGGGTCTGATCGAGGGAGTGGGCTCGCGTCAGCGAGTTCCACCAGCCTTCGAACACCACTGGAGGAAGCTGCGCAATTCGCTGGTGCGCTTCGTCGCGTCGGTGATCTCGTCGTCGATGCCGATCCTCCAGGCGATGTCGCCGCGGCTGGCGTCCTTGTCCAATTCGTCCAGCAAGGCCGCGTAATCCTCGATGGTCCTGCCATCCTTCGCCAAGTCCTGCGCGATGAGGTCGTCAGCCTGCCGGCGGAGGGATGCCGCGATCTCGGCGATGGTCAGCTCGGGATGATATTGGACGCCCCAGAACACGCCATTCCCCGACCGGATCTCCGCAGCCTCGACCGGTGTGCTCTTCGTTCTCGCCAGGACGACACCACCGGCCGGCATGGTATCGATGACGCTGAAATGCATGGCCGGAGCGTCCCAGACGATCGGCCGGCCCCGGAGGAGGGGATGATCGCGACCGGCTTGGGTCGCTGTGATGCCGCGCGCGAAACCGGCTTCCATCGCCTTCTCCCGCGGCTTGCACGTCCCTCCCGCCGCGACGACCGCGATCTGGAGACCCGCGCAGGATCCGAACGCGGGCGTTCCTGACTCGAACACGTCGGTAGCGAAACGGGCGGCGGAACGGCTCTCTTCGCCATCCTCGTGCATCTGGATCGGTGAGCCGGCGTAGACGACGCCGTCGTACCGGCGAAGCTCCTGATGTGACGGCGTCTTCGATCCATCGACACAGGAGACGAAGTCGATCGAAGCGTCCTCGGCGAGCGAGCGCAGGGTCGACGCGTAGGTCTCGTGCGACGCGGCCCCGACGGACTGGCGGCGCGCCTCGGCTTGATCGGGGGTTTCGCTGGCGACTATGAGAAGCTTGAGGGACACGGGTATCCAATCTCTGACGGTCGGGAAATCTGAATGGCGTGGTTTGTGTGGCCTGAGGCGGGGCCGGGATCGGCGCGGGTTGAGGATCCGCTTCGGGGGCCATGTCGGGTGTTGGTTTCGCAGCCCCCCTCAGGGAAATGGCATGCGTTTCGTCATGATCAATGTTCGGGATTGACAGCGAGTGTCGCGCCACCTGTAATTTATTCTGAGCTTGTAGTTGATCGGTAATCCTCGTGCCAATTACGTCATGATCGGTCTTGATCCCATGGGCGCCGACTCAAGAGTCCCCACTCACTTTTCCCTTTCCATCATACCCGAACTTGATCGCATAAGCGTTGATTGAAGGTCTCCCACTTCCATTTACGTCATACACGGACTTGATCCGGGTATCCGTCGGCTGAAACCGCCATGGTGATTTCAACCCAAAGCCGATATTCCACCGCACCGTCAAGTTGGCGGTGGGCTGGGTTGCCTGAGCGGTGTGAGCCGGCTATCGCTTTCCTCCCGAGCTGATCAGCCACACGGTCTGGCTGTACTTTCGCTTCCCGTTGAGCCTTCGGATGGTCGAGGAGATGCTCGCATCCCGGTGCATTGAAGTCAGCCACGAGACGATCCGCCAATGGGCGCTGAAGTTCGGCGAGGAGTTTGCCAACATCATCCGCCGGCGCCTACCCCAGCCCGGCGACAAGTGGCACATGGATGAGGTCATCCTCAAGATCGCCGGCAAGACGAATTATCTTCGGCGCGCCGTCGACCAAAAGGGCATCGTGCTGGACGTCTTGGTCCAGAGCCGGCGCGACAAAAAGGCGGCCAAACGCCTGCCGCGCAAGCTGCTGAAGCGCCAGTGCCGAGCGCCTCGAGTTATGATCACCGATAGGTTGGGCTCTTACGGCGCGGCGAAGAAGGAGATCATGCCGGGTGTCGAGCACCGCCAGCACAAAGGGATCAACAACCGGGCGGAGAACTCGCACCAGCCGACCTGACGGCGGGAACGGCAGATGAAGCGGTTCAAGTCGGCCAAGCAGGCTCAGCGCTTTTTGTCCGCCAACGATCAGATCGACAACCTTTTCCTCCTGCCCCGCCACCGCATGACCGCAACCGACTACCGCATTGAGCGGACCAGCGCCTTCCGGGCGTGGCACGACGTCTGCGGCATCGAGCAAGCCGCATAACCCGCAGCACCCTTGATTGCCGTCAAATTCGCCCAATTATCGGCTTCGCCCAACAAGTTGACGATGCACTCCCCATTCAAGATTCGGGAGCCGGGTTACGACTGAAACCAGGGATCCTCGCCGCGAAATACCGATGTAGTCCAGCCACGCGATCCTCGGCGCCATCCAACAAGCACGAGGAGCCGGATAGATGTTCAGTTCAGTATCGCGTCGTGTTTTGAGCGCTGGCGCGGCCTGCGTTCTCGGGGTTTCCGCCGTCCTGGCGCTCCAGGCCGCCACGGCGGCGCCGGCCCGGAAACCGACGCTCGCCGAGGAGAAGCCCACCGGACAAGAGGCGATCGAGCGGGGTGGGTATCTCGTCCGCCTGGGAGGCTGCAACGACTGCCACACTCCGGGTTATTTCTTGGGCAAGCCGGATCATTCCCGTTACCTGGGCGGGTCCGACGTGGGTTTCGAAGTTCCCGGACTGGGCACCTTCGTCGGGCCGAACCTCACCCCCGACCGGGAAACGGGGCTGGGCGACTGGACGCGGGCGGAAATCGTCGCCGCGATCCAGACTGGCGTCCGGCCCGACGGACGCGTTCTGGCGCCCGTCATGCCGTGGCACGCCTTCGCCGAACTGACGAAGTCCGATATGGGCGCGGTCGTCGATTTCCTGGCAAGTCTGACCCCCGTCACGCGCAAGGTATCCGGCCCGTTTGGACCGGAAGAGAAGGCCGATGTCTTCGTGATGAGGATAGTTCCCCCGGATGCGGGCGAAACTCCCGCCGAAGGGCGCGCCGAGGTCGAGTGAAGCCACGCCGCCGTTGTTTCCCGAGTGCCGCCGGCCGCGCCCGGCGGCATGGGCTGGGTGCGGCGTCGTTTGCGGGATCGTGCCGCCCACCGTTCCTGCTGAGGGGCCGACTACCAGCTCGCTGGCAGTGTCCTCAGCCCGCGGATCGCGAAGTTGGGCTGCCACGATGGATGGTCCGCGTCGCGCAGGCGCATCCCCGGCAGCCGGCCGAGGATGCCGGCGAGCGCTTCCTGGCCCTCGATCTGGGTGAGCTGGGCGCCAAGGCAGTGGTGGATACCGCCGCCGAATGACAAGGGCTTGTTGTCCAACCGATCGAGACGGATTTGATCGGGATCGGGAAACACTGCGGGATCACGGTTGCCGGCACCCACCAGGCACAGGACAATCTGGTTCTTTCGAATCGTCGCCTCGCCGATCTGGACATCCTCGAACGCGAGGCGCCCGACATACTGTACCGGCGAGTCATAACGCAGCAATTCGATGACGGCCGCTGGGATCAGGGTCGGATCGGCTTGGAGGCGACGGAGCGCGTTCCGCTGGGCGTGCAGCGCCAGCAACCCGTTGCCGATCAGGTTGCGGGTCGTCTCATGACCGGCGGCGAAGAGCAGCCAGACATTCGCCAGCAACTCGTCGGTCGTCAGCCCACCCTCGTCGCCGACCTTGATCAGCGCGGAGATCAGGTCGTCTCCGGGGTCTCGGCGGCGGCGTTCGAACAGATCGGTGAAATAGGCGCCTTGCTCCTCGAACATGGCATTGGCTTCGTGGAGTTCCAGGGCGTTCATCGGAACCGGATCGAGCATCCGGGTGCTGATGGTGGCGGAGTCGGCGAAAAGCCAGCGATCCTCCTCCGGAACTCCCAGCATGTCGCAGATTACGGTCACCGGCAGGATGTGCGCGAAGTCGCGGATCACGTCCATGGTGCCGCGCGGCTCCAGCCCGTCGAGCAATTCGGACACCAGCGCGCGGACCCTAGGTCTCAGAAGCCCGACGCGCCGCGCCGAGAACACCTGGGAGACCAGTCCGCGCTGGCGCGTGTGAGCCGGGGGTTCCTGCATCAGCATCGTCATGCCCAGCAGGCGGAAGCAGGTCTCGCCCATCATGCCGCGGCCGTAGATGTTCTCGACCATGGCCTCATAGCGCCGGCCGAACCGACGGTCTTTCAGGATCGACGCGCAGACGGCGTGGCTGGTCGCGATCCAATGGTTTCCAGCGGCGTTCCACTGGAGCGAACCCTGACGGCGCAGCCGGTGATAGGTCGGATAGGGGTTCCGGATGAACTCCGGGTCACGGGGATTGAACAAGGGGGACGCGGTTTTGACGACGTCGTCCCGGACTGTGGCACTCATCGCTGAAAAAGCTCCTTGATGGCGATCCTTGGACGATCCGCGTCGCGACGCTGGATCGTCGATCGGCCCAGATGACCAGTCCGGCGTTTCACCCTGATGTCCGATCCCGCGAGAAGTATTACGGATGAAACGCCAGGCGTCGCGGGATCGCGGAGTTTCAACGGTAACGCAACCGTCGGAAATCGAAGCCGTACGGAAACATGGGGGTGCTTTTCTGATCGGCGGAGGAACGGCGCCCGGCATTCCCGTCCGCTGGAACCGCCGGAGGGCCGTCATCTCCCCGCCTCGAGCGGACTTCGCACGACACGACCCAAGCATCATCTGGAGCGAACAATGACTGACATTCTTGGCACGGACGCGGACGATTTCCTGATCGGCACTCCCGAAGCCGACATGATCCAAGGTCTCGCCGGTTCCGACCTCATCATCGGTCTCGAGGGTGACGACACCCTCGACGGCGGCGACGGCAACGACACCATCGATGGCAGCATCGGGAACGACACGATCACCACCGGTCTCGGCGACGACGTCATCTACGGCGGCGAAGGCGATGACAATGTCGGCGGGATGGCCGGGGCCGACGTGGTCTACGGCGGCGAAGGCGCCGATGTGGTCGTCTGGAACGACCCGACCGGCGACCGCGTCTTCGGCGAGGGCGGCAACGATGATCTGCGTGGCGGCGATGTCGCCGCCGACACGATCTTCGGTGGCGCCGGCGACGACCTGATCAGGGGGGTCGCCGACCTGGGGCTCGGGGACCACGCGCCGGACATCCTGGTCGGCGATGCCGGAAACGACGTGATCATCGGCGGCAATGGCGCCGACACGATCGAGGGCGGCGCCGACACCGACCTGCTGATTGGTTTCGGCGGAGCAGACAGGTTCGTCTTCCGGCCCGATGCCGCGGGCGCCGACGTGATCCTGGATTTCGACGGGACCCAGGATATCGTCGATCTCGGCGGCTTCGGGCCTGAGTTCAACCCGCTGGCCAATCTAAGCCAGGAGGTGTTCGGGACCGTGCTCCATCTGGGGGAAAATGTCGGCGAAATCATGTTCGTCGGTCTCCAGGCGACTGAGTTCACCGAAGCCAACTTCCTGATCGCCTGACCCCCGGAACGCCAAGTGTCGGCGTTGCTTCCTCGAACGCGACGCCGGGCTTGATGCTTTCGGCGAATCTCCTCCTCGAAATGCCCGCGCCCACACGCCCGCAATCCCAATGATGGCGACCGTTAAAAAAGGAAAATTGGAATGCCACCCTCCACCACATTCAAGAATAAAGATGCCGAGCGGATACTCGACAAGTCGGAAGGCGCTCTATCGCAACGTGGGGTGCCGATGCATTCGCGCGAACGGCACGCCGACAAGAGCGATGCCGAACTGATCGCCCGCTTCAGGGGTGATATCCGGGTTGGAGCGAGGTTTTCGTCTTTCAAATCCCCCAGCGATCAGAACGCGGCACTCTCCGCTTATTTCAAGACGTCGAATGGCAAGCGCGATCTCGAGCGGATCAAGTCCTCGAAGAAGAAGGAACGGATCAGTCTGGCGAACGTATCCGTCGGGTCGTCATCCATTACCGTCCGGATCGCGGAAGGGACCATGGGTGTTCAAGGCGCCTACGCGGAATGCCGGAACGGCAAACTCCGGTCTCTGACCGCGGTTGTCGATACGGACGGCAAGGGTGGGTACAAGATCGTGACCTGTTACCCGGCCGACGCATATTAGCCGGCGGTGGAAGGCGGCATGGGTTCCCATGCCGCCTTCACAACCTATGCCGTCGCTTGAAGCTCGTGGCCGAAACTGGCGCCGGTGTCGTTTTCAGGTCCGGTCGCGCTCGGCCTCGGCGGCATCCAACTGGGCTTCCGTGCGGGCCTTCGCGACCAGAGGGATTTGGGTTGCTTCGAACGCCGCCGCGATCGGCGGGGGCAGGGGCAGCGGCACGGGTTTCGTGAGGATCATTCCCTTGGAAATCAGCTTGATCGTCAGACCTTCCAGTGTGATCCCGTCCGGTCCCAGCACGAGGCTTTGAACGCCCGTCGGGCCGGTCACGCGCAATGCTATTCCCTGGGGCGTCACTTCGATCCTGCTGCCCATGGCGCCGCCCGGCACCATGGCCCCTTCCAGAACGGTGCGGGTCTTCGACGTGATCGTAGCGCTTCCGCCGGCATCCACCGCGTACAGGTTCGTCACATCGACCACATGGTTGCGTTGCGCCTTGAGATAGACGTGCTCCGCTCCACGACGGTCCTCGAACCTCAGTTCGTTGCCGGCACCGAGCCCGTCGGGTGACGTCCGGGTCTTGAAGGTGGAGCGCGTCGCATCGCGCGGCAGGTTGGCGGCCGGCATGTTTGTCTGGTTATGGACCGCGCCGATCACCAGCGGACGGTCCGGGCAGCCGCCTTCGAAGGCGACGACGACTTCCTGCCCGACGCGCGGCGTCACCAGTCCGCCCCATCCTTGTCCCGCAAGGCTTTGGGCGACACGGACCCAGCAGGAGCTGTTGGCGTCCTTCTTGCCATAGCGGTCCCAGTGGAACCGCACCTTGATGCGGCCGAAGCGGTCGGTCGTGATCTCCTCGCCGGGATGGCCGACGACGAGTGCCGTCTGCGGTCCGGCGATCACCGGTGCGGGGGTCCGCGGGGGAGGCCGATAGGGAGTGGTTGCCGTCAGGGCCTCGACCCGGCTCCGGTACAGGAACCAGCGATCGTGGTCGCCGTCCTCGCGGGTGCCGCCCTCTCCCTGGATTTCGAAGGTCACGCCGACCACCAGATAGCGTTTCCTGGCCTGCCGGGTGCCGGCGCCTTCGGTCACGTCGAAGGGGTTGGCCGCCTTGAAGACATAGCCGGGCTTGAGCGGCCGAAGATTCCCCGAAACCGTGACGCGGGATTCCCGGCAGGCGATTTCCTCGGCGCGAAGCCGTGCCAGCACCTGTCCCTCGGACAGCGACCGGTAGGTGCCTGGATAATGGTAGGTCTCGCGTTTGCCGGGTGCCGCCCCGGCGACCGGGCAGATCCGCTTGAGATCGGCATTCGGCTTCTCGAAGTCGTAGTCGTTCAGCATCACCTGGGTCGGGATAAGGGCCGCTTCCTCCTGCCATTCCCAGATGATGTCGTCGCGGATGCCCGGGTTCTTCAGGTTCAGGTGGGTGTCGATCTCTTCCGGATCGCAGGGCTTGTGGGTCGACGTGTCGTTGACCAGGACGAGTTCGTGGCGGTCCGCGGAATGATCGAAGTGGTAATAGATGCCTTCCCGCTCCAGCAGCCGGCTGACGAAGGCAAGGTCCGACTCTTCATGCTGCACGCAATATTCCAGCGGCGGCAGGCCGCTTGGCTTCGTCCGGTCGATGAAGGCCGCTTGCGGATGATCGGCGAAGATGGTCCTGACGATTTCCAGCGTCGGCTTGTTCTGGAATATCCGCGAGTTTCGCCGCTGGTCGAGCAGCCACAGCCAGGGCCGGATTTCCAGCAGGTAGTTCGTCCGCTGGGTATCGTCGATGCCGACGTAGCGGCATCGCGTGATGAGGCCGTTGAAGTAGCGTGTATTCCCTCCTGCCAGCTTCAGGGCCGTCGTGGCGGGCTGTCCGATCAGGGGGGACAACTCCCTGATCGGGTCGCTGCTGATGATCTTGGCTTCGAACAGGAACGGTTCGCCGATCCGTTCCTCACCCTTCATCCACCTGAGCTTGATTTTCCGTGCGTCGAGTGCCGGCGAGGTCAACTCCGCATAGCGGTTGTCGGCCAGAAGGTTGCCTGATGTGGCCGGGTAGGGCATGGCGTTATGCTCCCGTTTCGGATTGAGGATCGATTTGGTCCGAGGCCGCCGGGCGGCGGCTTCACGCGGCTCCGGCGAGGGGACGGGCGTCGGTATTCCCCGTCGCTGGGGTCAGGCAGGCCGCCAGCTCGCCGCGCAGCCACGCATAGTGGGGATCGCGGTGAAGACGCTCGTGCCACACCAGCGACAGCTCGTAGGCGGGCAGGGGCGCCGGGGGTGCCGTGACGGCCAGCGGCAGCATCCGCGCGATGCGGGTCGCGGTCCGGCGCGGGATAGTCAGGACCATGTCGGCTTCGGCTACCAGCATCGCCGCCGCCATCGTATTCTGGACCGCGACCGGGCTGGGGTCGGGTACTTCCAACATAGCGACGCTATCGTAGACGAGGCCAGGCTCTTCAAGGGCCGGAGGTGCTATCACGACATGGCGGAGGCCGGCCAAGCGTTCCGCCTCCGGCGTCCCGCCTTGGAGTGCCGGGTGATCCGCGCGCAGCAGGCAGACGAATTGATCGGTCAGGATGGTGCGGCGGTAGAAGCCGAAGGGAGTGGTCGTGAGCTGACCGACAGCGAGATCGACGGACCCGCTTTCAAGGCCCCGCAGCGTCCGGGTGCCGAGAGGGGCGGTGACGACGGTGACGTCCGGCGCCGCTTCCCGCAACCGGGGGAGCAGCCGTGGCAACAGATCCAGCGCTTGATGATCGGGCAGGTCGATGTTGACCGTGGCTTCCCACGATCCCGGCGCCGTTTCCCGCGATGCCAGCAGACTGCGCAGCATATTCAAGGCATCGGGCAGTTCGGCCGCCAGTTGTTCGGAGCGCGCGGTCGGGACAAGGCCGGAGGACGATCGCACCAGCAACTCGTCATCGAACAAGCCTCGCAGCCGGCCCAATGCGCGGCTCATCGCCGGCTGGCTCAGACCGACCCGGTCGGCCGCGTGCGTTACGTTGCGCTCCGCCAGCAGCGCCTCGAGCGCCACCAGCAGATTGAGATCGACACCCGCGAGATTGACCCGCCTGTGTGGTGATGGGGGCGGTGATGGATGCCGTCCGCCATCCTGCCGGGGAGGGGCGCCGACCGACCGCAGACGGGGACGTTCGACGCTCGTTCCGAAACCGGTTCGCATGATCTTGTGTCACCTTGCATCTTTCGCGGCGGCCCAGCCTTGGGGCCATCCGCTTGCCTCGTGTGACTTCGGATCATCGTCGTTTCAAGCTACCGTCGCATGTCAGCATGGCGAAAGACGGTTACGCCGGTAACATAGCCAATCCCCGTCCTGCCGCGCATAAGCCCTAACTGAACTCGTAGCGCAGTTCCCCCCGTTCCACGCCGACATGGATGCCGGTCAGCGGCTGCCGGTCGCGCAGTCGTCTCAGGATCTCCCGGCTGATGTCCGGCAGAAGCGTTCCGGTCAGGATGGCGTCGATCATCCTTCCTCCGCTTTCAACCTCGTCGCAGCGGGCGCGGATATGGCCGACCAGCGTCTCGGCATAGGTGAACGGCGCATTCCGGCTCGCTTCGATGCGGTTTCGGATGGCATCCAAACGCAGGCCGATGATGCGATCGAGCATCGCGTCCGTCAGCGGATAATACGGGACGACCGAGAGGCGGCCGAGCAGTGCCGCCGGGAATACCTCCAGCAGGGGATCGCGCAGGGCGCGGGAAAGGTCCTCGGGCGCCGGCAGCCGCATGGCATCCTCGCACAGCCGCAGCATGAGGTCGGACCCGACATTCGACGTCAGCAGGATGATCGTATTGCGGAAGTCGATCCGCCGGCCTTCGCCGTCTTCCATCCAGCCCTTGTCGAAGACCTGGAAGAAAACCTCGTGGACATCGGGATGCGCCTTTTCGATCTCGTCGAGCAGGACGACGCTGTAGGGCTTGCGGCGCACCGCTTCGGTCAGGCGCCCGCCTTCGCCATATCCGACATAGCCCGGCGGCGAGCCTTTCAATGTCGAAACCGTGTGCGCCTCCTGGAACTCCGACATGTTGATCGTGACGACGTTGTCGTCGCTGCCGAACAGGCTCTCCGCCAGCGCCAGGGCGGTTTCCGTCTTGCCGACGCCGGATGGACCGACCAGCAGGAACACGCCCTTGGGCTTGGACGGGTCGCCCAGGCCGGCGCGCGCGGTCTCCAACCGTCTCGCGATGGCGTCGAGCGCGTGGTCCTGGCCGACCACGCGGCGCTTCAGCGTATCGGCCAAAGTCAGGACCGCGTCGATCTCGTCGGACAGCATCCGGCCGACGGGGATACCGGTCCAGCTTTCGATTATGGTTGCCACGGCCTGTTCATCGACCGCGGGCAGCACCAGGGGACGACCACCCTGAAGTGCCGCGAGGTCGACGCGCAGTCCCCGGAGATGGTCGAGTTCTTCCAGCGATTCCCGGTCGCGCAGACGGGCTTCCAGCCCGACGATCCGCGAGACCAGGGCGGACTCCTCGGCATGGCGGGCCTGGAGCCCCGCGAGTGCCGACCGTTCCGCCACCAGTTGGGCGGACAGCAGGTCCTCCCGCGCTTCGTCCAGACGGCCGACCCGCCGCTCCGCCGCCAGGGCCGTCAGTTCGGTGTCGAGAACGTCGATCCTCCGCATCGACTCTTCGATCGCCGCCGGCACCGCATTCTGGCTCAGCGCCACCCTCGCGCAGGCCGTGTCCAGCACTGAAACGGCTTTGTCCGGCAGTTGGCGACCCTGGATATAGCGATGTGAAAAGCGGACCGCCGCCACGACCGCCTCGTCCAGCACGGCGATCCCGTGGTGTTCCGCAAAGACCGGGACCATCCCGCGCAGCATGGCGACGGCGCGCTCCTCGTCCGGCTCGTCGATCTGGACGACCTGGAACCGTCGGGTCAGCGCTGGGTCCTTTTCGATATGCTTCTTGTATTCCGCCCAGGTCGTGGCGGCGATTGTGCGCAGGGTCCCGCGCGCCAAGGCAGGCTTCAGCAGGTTGGCGGCGTCGCCCGTTCCGGCGGTCCCACCCGCGCCGATCAGGGAATGCGCCTCGTCGATGAACAGGACGATCGGCTTCGCCGATCTGCCGATCTCGGCGATCACCTGTTTCAGACGGTTCTCGAACTCGCCCTTCGCCGAGGCTCCGGCCTGGAGGGCGGCGAGATCGAGCGACAGCAGCCTTACATCGCGCAGTGCTGGTGGTACGTCGCCTTTGGCGATCCGTGCGGCCAAGGCTTCCACGACGGCGGTCTTGCCGACACCGGCTTCGCCGACGACCATTGGGTTGTTCTGCCGACGCCGCATCAGGATATCGACGATCTGCCGTATCTCGCGTTCGCGGCCCGCCCCTGGGTCGATCCGCCCGGCCTCCGCTTCCGCGGTCAGGTCGGTGACGTATCGGCCCAAGGCCGTCTCGTGACTGGCGACCTGTGCGGGCGCCACCGGAGCGGCATCGCCGGGAAGATCGATGCTTTCTTCGGATGATCCTTTTGTCAGGTCGCCGAAGCGGTCCGCGATGGCCGACGCCTCGACCCGCTTGAGAAGCGGTGAGATGTCACAGGCCAGCCGGCGCAACCGCGTGTCCTCGAGCATGCCATGCAGCAAGTGGCCGGTGCGGATCTTGGATTGGCCGAACAGCAGGCTCGCGCTGATCCAACCCCGCTCCATGACGAGTTCAAGCTCACGGGAGAAGTCGAGCCTGGAGGAGCGTTCCCGGACCATGCCCGACAGCGCGGCTTCGATGTCCTTCAGCAAGGCGTCGCGCGGGACCTGAAGTCGCTCGAGGATCAGCGAAGCATCGCTGTCCTCGGCACGCAGCCAGCGATCAAGCCAGTGTACCGGTTCGATATAAGTATCGCCGCGCAAGGTCGCGAACTCGAAGGCACCCTGGAGGCTTTTCATCGAGAACTCGCCGAGCCGGCCGAATACGGTGTCGCGGGTAATGATCGTCATTTCAGCGATCTTTCTTCAACGGGCATGCCCGAAATGCCGGATGCCGGCGGTTGGGGACTGTCGCGTCACAGTTACCAGTCGGTAAGGGGAAGGCTTCATGCAAAGCCGGTCTATCGATATTCAGGTGCTGAACGGCCCGAAACAACGTCAAGACTTCGGCGGAAATTCTTCCAGGAACTTCCTGCGGAATGCTTCCCGGTCCTTCTCGTGTTTTATGTGAACCGCCAACTGGTCGTAGAATTGGCTGACCGATGCCGCCCGCATCGAGCCTTGGCGGACCAGGATACGTCCGAAGGGTCCGATAAAGCTGACCAGCAGAGTCTGTACCGCCTCCAGCGCCTCTGGCGACATCGATAGTCCGGCGCCGCCGCCAAGCTCGGGCGGGGGAGGGGAAGGAGAAGGCACCTTCGGCCTGCGCCCGGCGAACGCATGCAGGAACCGGTCGCGGCTTCGCGCATCGGAAATACCGGCCGCCAACCGGGAGACGATTTGCTCCTCCGACCCGGCGTTTTTCCCCGCTTCGCGCACCAGGATTCGGGCTATCGGTCCGGTCACCTCCATCAACTCGCGCTCGACGCGTTCGATGAAGTCGGATTGCAAGCCGCCTGTCGCCGTCGGTGCCTCCTCGGAAGGCCAGAGATCGCTGTCGTCCGGCCGCGACACCGCAGACGCGAGGGCCTCCGCGAAGGCGTCCGCCGTCTCGAAGCGGTCAACCGGACGCTTCGCCAAGGCGCGCTTCAGCACAGGCGTCAGGCGCGGATCGAAGTCGCCGGCACGGTGCGGATCGATGGGGCGATCCGAGGCGAGCTCGACCAGCATACCGGCCAAACTCGCCCCTTCATAGGGTGAGCGCCCGGTGACCAGATGGAGCAGCACCATGCCTGCGGCGAACAAATCGGCCCTGTGATCCAGATCATCGCCCTTGAGTTGTTCCGGAGCCATGAAGGCGGGGGTGCCGAGCATCATGCCGTTGACGGTTATTTCGCCGCCGCCAAGGCGGGCGATGCCGAAATCGGTGACCTTCAGCCGCCAGTCCCCGTCAACGATGAGATTGGCCGGCTTTATGTCGCGGTGGATCACGCCGCGCCCGTGCGCGTGGCCGAGCGCCGCCAGCAACCGCCCGATCAGATCGGCCGCGAGCGCTGCCGGGAACCGGCGCCGCCCGGTCATCAGATGCTGGAGCGACCTGCCCGGTGCCAGCTCCATCACGATATGGGGGTCGCCGTCCGGCTCGAGATAGTCGTGAATCGCGACGATGTTCGGATGCTGGCAGCGTCCGGCCGACTTCACCTCGACCTTGAAGCGCGCCAGATGCTGGGCGCGATCATCGGGGTTCAGCAGGTTCGCGTGGATCGCCTTGATCGCCACAGGACGTCCGATAACCGGATCCTCGCCCCGGAAGACGGACCCCATCGCGCCGGAACCGATACGCTCCAGCAGGACATAGCGACCCAATTCAAAGGGCAGTTCCATCGACGATACTCCCCCCGCCGTACGGGTTTTCCGGAGAAGCGGTCATGTGCCTTCGATCAATCGAAGGGCACCTTCCAGACTGCGACGCATTCGATTGAACGACAGGCTGAGGGTCGCGATCTCGTCGCTGCCCTGGCGCTCGTATTCCGGCGTATCAGGCTTGCCCAGGCTGACATCGTTGGCGATCTTCGCCATGTCCCGTATCGGCTTGACGACAAGGTAATAGAGAAAGAGGTTGAGCACGGCCAGGACGACCAGGAACACCGATCCGCAGGTCAGTAGCAAGTGAACGACCGCCTCTTCGGCCCGTGCGAGCGGCAAGCTGAGAGGCACCGAAACGATCTGCGCCCCAACGGTCTCATTGGGTTGCCAGCCGAACCCGTTGGCGCTGCCGTAGGTGTCGATCATGGCGCTCGGCGCATTGGCCGGTGTGCTGTGGCAGACAAGGCATTCCGGTGCCGCGACGAGCGGGCGCGACAGGCTCATGATCGGACCGTTCGGCGTCTGCCGCTCGGTCACCATTTCGGTTCGGTCGGGAAAGGACCGGAAACCATTGACGATGTCGGCCTCGGACTCGGTTGGGCGATCCCGTAGGTTGGTCGGGTTGAGCGCCACATTGCGGACCGAATAATCCGGGTAGTGCCGGCGCAGGTCCTCGAAGATCGAACCGGCGGCGAAGAACGGTACCGCCGCCCTGACGAACTTGTCATGTCCAAGCGCCTGCGGCAGCGGAGTGACCTCCTGCTTGGTGTAGCGCATGATCGAGTCGCTGGACTGCATCATGATCCGGGCATTCGCGAGGACTTCCGTGCGGGCGTTGGCGACGAACCTCTCCCGCATCAGCAAGGCCGACACGATCAGGCCGGCGACGAAAGCCAGCGTGATCACGAGGTTGAATTTCACGATCAGCCGCATGGCGACCTCCTTATGATCGACGTCATGCCGTCCGATCCCACTCCAGAGGAACCGGGTCCGGATCCTTGGCCAGCGCCGTCCCATCCGTCACCATCCAGCCATGGTCGCCCCAGGAACCGTCGATCAGGGCGGGGAAGGCTGCGGGAGGGATCAATCCCAGAGTGACGGCGACTCCGGAGGCGACAGCCGTCGTGCCGGCTGTCCACCAGATCGCGGCATCCCGCCCGGATGCCGCCCGCGCGGACATTGGCTGTCGTCGCAGTGCCACCGTCACCGCGAGGATGCTGGGAAGTTCGTGCCAGAGCTTGCCGGAATGCGCGGCGCCCAGCGACGGCCATCGGGTTTGCCCGCCGGCGGCGGACCGGAGGGAGGGCAGCGGCCGGTCCAGCCAATCGAGTTCGAAGTCGGGACGGGCGATGGCGCCGGCCATCGCTTCCAGCCTCTCGAACCATCCGGTTCCGGCATCCATGACGGTGAAGATATCGGCGGCTCGGGGCAGTTCCGCGGCCAGCACGAACGGAAAGCAGCGCCCGACGGCATCCATGCTTGGGCGCAGAACTCCGGTCCAGCCGGCACGGCCGCATGTGCCGGCTGGCAGGGCGAAGCGCCACGTGGGTGATGCCAGGAAGCGCTGCCTCCAGAATTCGCCGCTCCAGGATTCGCCAGCCGATAGGGCCGACTGGATCCAGACATCCCAGGGTTTGATGAAATCCTCGGGCAGACGGCGGCTGACGAAGTCGGCTCGGGCGGGAAGCTTGCCGTAATAGCCGATGCGTGAAACGGTCATGAAACGGCTCCCAAATTTACAGCGTTCTGGGGCAGCGGAATGCGCTGACGGGGTTCGCCCCGAACGGGTTTGCAAGGCTGCTTTCCTGAAGGACGAGGTCGGCCTCGGCGGGACCGCTGGCGATCCGGACCGAAAGACGATCGCGCGTCGCGCTGGTGGCCTGGAGCACGCTCCGGTCGAGCAGGCGGAACAGCGACCACGGGCCGTCGATGGCGATCGCCGTCGGAGGGGAGTTGGCTAGACCGGGCTTGAAGGTCACGCTCGTGCCGGCGGCGGGATCGTTTCCGGGCCAGCTCAGTTGCGCCGATTGAGCGCTTCCTGGAGCAAGGCTGGCGGTCCTGCCGCCGACGGAAATATCGATTCCGCCGATCTCGAAGCTGGTCCGCGCCAGCGTCAAGCGGAAGCCGGCCTCCGGTCTGGCGCTGCCGGGCGGGAACATGCTGTCGCGGATCAGTGCCGCCCGCTCGAACTGGGCAAGGGACTCCCGCGACAGCTTCAGATCGACCGAGCCGAATTTACGCCATCGCCAGGGCTTGCCGGACTTGTCGACGAAAGACGCGAGATTCTGTTCGAAAAAGCTGTCGATCAGTCCGTCCTTCGCGAAGAGCCGGGCGAAGTCTTCGAGCGAGATTTCGTTGGCGCCGTTCTTGTCGAAGGGATAGCGGCCAGCCGTCGCCTGGGCACAGAACTGCCCGCCGCTTCCCATCCAGGCATCGGTGAGCCGTTGGCGCACACCATCCGCCGACATGGAGGAACTGGTCCTGCTGATACCGGTGATCCACTGACGCACCGGAGCGGGCAGGCTGGCGGCCTGCGTGTCGATCTCGGCCAGGGCGGCCGCACCTTCGGCGCTGCCTTGCAGCGGGCCGCCTCCCGCGTCGCCGGCGCGTGCGCCTCCGAAGCGGGCTTGGTTGAGCGAGCGGTAGAGATCGCCGAGGCTGGCGATCACCTCGTCGATCCGCGGTCGCGCGCTGGCCGAACTGCCGGGCGGAACCGTGCTCAGCGCATGCAGTTCCCGGAAATGCTCGCCGCTGAAGCGCTCGGCCAGGGCGGCGATGCTGTCGGGGTTCCGCTGCTGAAGCAGGAGCTTGGCGAGTTTCTCGTCGGCCGTCGCCTGACGGTCCGGGGATGCCGCTTCGCCCGCCGGCTGTGTCAGCGCTGTTTCGGTACCGGCCGAGACCACCAGCAGGCGGATCGGAGAGGTCGGCGAGGACAGGATGCTGAGCGTGCGCAGGGCATCGTCATAGGATTTGGCCGAACTGACGGCGATGTCGCCCAGCAGCTTGTCCCATTGCAGCGCGAACGCCTGGAGATAGAGACCGACGGTATCGCGTTCGTGCTCCGCCTCCGCTTCCGGGCTCATCTTAGCCAGCTTGGTGCCGAGGACCCAAGCCTCCCGCCGCGTCGTTTCGGCGTAATGGGGCAGCAGCGGCAAGAAGATCTTGAAGAAGCCGTCGCGGGTATACAGACCGGGAATGCCGTCGGCGAGCGGCAGCCCGCTGGCGCGGTGGAAGACCCAGGTGCCGGCCGGGCCGGCATGATCGGCTATGGTCCAGCCGGGAAGCGCGGCGGCCTCCGGACTGGCGGCGATGGCGTCGAGCGTCTGCTTGGCGAGCGAGGTCTGTTTCAGGACAGCGCGGAGCTGGCTCACCAAATCGCCGTCCAATCCTACTTGCGGCAGCGGACGCTCGAGCAGGGCCTTGATATGGCCGCCGAGATCCTGCCGTAGCGGGGCATCGCGCTGGTCGGGATTGGATGCCTTGATCTCGAACTCGAACCAGCGCTCGACGAACGCGCGGTCCATCGGTCCCTGTCCGCCGAGCATGAGATAGGCCTTCAAAGCCTGATACAGGAAGTCCGGATCGTCGCGGCGCTTGCGCAGCTGATCCTCCAATCTCAGGATCAGGCGCGGCAGCAGCACGGAGCCGAGGATGCGCCGATAGGCGCCGACCGTCTGCGATCCGAGCTTTTCGGTCTGGTCGAGGCCCAGGCTCGCCAGCCACGAGCGGGGAAATCCGCGTTCCGCATAGCCGGTGGGCAAGTCGCGCAGCTCGTTCAGCAGGGGCAGGACACGGGCGAGGTCGATATCGCCAACCTGGTCCAGGTCCATTTCCCGCGCCTTCGCGGTGTAGCCGCCGGCGGCGGCTTCGACCTTCGTGATCAGCGTCCGATTGAGGATATAGCCGGTCCCCGCCACCCCGGCCGCCGCGACGCACAGGACGGCGATCGCACCATGAAGGCTCCAGGCGATACGGCGCCGATGTCGCTCGATCCGGGGATCGGCATCCGCCAGCCCGGCTTCACCGAACACCACCTCGCGCAGCAGGCGGTTCAGGAAATAACTGCGCTTCGGCTGGATACCGGCCGCTTTCGGCTGAGAACCGATGCCGAAACTTCTTCTCATCGCGGCCAGGACGCGGTCGATCGGCGTGCCGACCTGGGTGCCACTGACGAAATAGGCACCGCGCAGCATGATCGCCTGCTCGAAGGAATTCGGACGGAAAGCCTCCTCGACGAACTGGGTCAGCGCGTCCTTGATGCTGGCGACCTGATGCGGGAAGCTATAGACGGCGCCGCGCCGCGCGCTATCGCTTTCCTGATGGAGCCGGTCGATCAGCCTTTCGTCCAGCCGGCCGACCAGCGCGTCGAATTCGCTGCCGAAGTGGTCTACCGGTGTGACGTCCAAGTCGTCATTCCGGGCGCCATCCCGATCGAAGGTGAAGCCCCAGACGGACTGCCGGCCTTCGCGGCCAAGATCGTCGAAGAACTCGGTGAAACCGGAGATCAGGTCCGCCTTGGTCAGGAGCAGGTAGACCGGCAACTGGATCCGCAACTCGGCCTGCACTTCCTGAATGCGCCGGCGGATCAGCCGGGCATGCGCCAGACGCGCCTCCTCCCCGCCTTCGGTCACCTCGTTGACCGCGATCGCCACCAGCAACCCGTTCAGTGGCTGGCGGCGGCGGTATCGCCTCAGCAGGCGCAGAAAGCCCAGCCAGGCGGCATGGTCCTTGCCGGCATCGCTGTCCTGGGTCGTGTAGCGGCCAGCGGTATCGATCAGCACGGCCTCGTCGGTGAACCACCAGTCGCAGCTTCGCGTTCCACCGATGCCGCGCATGGCATTGCGGCCGAACCGGTCGGCAAGCGGGAAGTTGAGGCCGGCATTGACCAGTGCCGTGGTCTTTCCGGCACCCGGCGGTCCGATGATGACGTACCAAGGGATTTGGTACAGCCAGCGTTTGCCCGCGGCTCCCTGGAAGCGGCGCTTCCTGAGCACCGACAGGGCTTCCCGCAGGCGTAGGGCGATCTCAGCACTCTCTTGGGCGTCTTCGGCTCCGCCGACGGAACCGGCGTCCGGCCTGACCGCCGCATCGAGCATGGCCGCATTCTGCCGGAACGTCCTCCAGCTTTCGACCAGCCTCGTAGCACCGTAGATCGCCGGTGCCAAGGTGGCCAAGCCGATGCTGCCGGCAAGGCTGGAGAAAGGGGCCGTGTCACCGACCGAAATCAGCGGCCCGACGACGAAGGCCGCGCTGGATACAACGGCGAGGCCGCAGAGAATGAGCCCCGTCCGCAGGGAGATCGGCAGCTTCAGAGCATCGATCATGGAATTTTCCCTCATTGGGCCTTGGAGATGACTAGCTCGATCCGCCGGTTCAATTTGCGGCCCTGCGCCGTATCGTTCGAAGCGACTGGCTGGCTCGAGTCTTTTCCTTCCGAGGTCAGCCGTGCCGGTTCCGTCATGGCGCCGCCGATCAGCGCGGCCGCCGCCTTGGCTCGCGCCAGCGAGAGGTCCCAGTTGGACGGGAACTTGAGGGAACGGATCGGCTGGCTGTCGGTATGGCCGGTGACCACGATATCGCCCGGCTGATCGTTCAGCGCCTGACCGATGCGGACCAGCAGGGGTTTGACTTCGTCAAGTACTTCGGCGCGGCCGGAGGGGAACATCCCGTCGCCCGCGATCCGGACGCCGATCGTCTGGGCATCCTCCCGCACCGAAACCAGCCCCTGACGGATCTCGGATTCCAGAAACTTCCGCAGCGCTTCCGTTTGGCCGGCGGCGAACTCCGGCGGTGGGGGAGGGGGCGGAGGAGCGGGGGCCGCACGGATCAGGCTGACGGCGCCGGCCGGCGGCAGGGCCGCCAACTCGGAAAATGCGGCATCGGAGTGCTGGTTGATCGCGAGAACGAGACCGGAGAACAGCAGGAGCAGCAAGGCAGCAGCCACCGATGCGGCGATCCAGGGCGGCACGACGGCACCCAGGCTGCGATGTCCAAGGCCGGTACCGCGCCAGTGCGGAGAGATGTCGCGCTCGAAGTCGCCCCGGACGTTCCGGATCAGGCGATACAGGTCCTCGCGGACCGTGACGAGTTCCGATGCGCCGCGCGGCGCTATCCGGTACTTTCCCTCGAACCCCAGGCTGATGCAGTAATAGAGCAGCTCGATCAGGTCGATGTTGTTTCCGGGATCCCGCTTCAGTTGGGCCAGCAGATCGAAGAAACGATCGCCACCCCAGGTTTCGCTGAACAGGGTGCCAACCATGCTCCGGGTCGTCCAGATGCTGTTGCCGCCCCAGGGGGTATTGAGAACGATGTCGTCGACTGTCGCGCAGAGAGCGTATTTGCCTGCCCGGATCGATCGCGCCGACAGGCCGAGCGGCGTGATCCTGCGCTCGAAACGGTCGATCTCGCCAAGGACATGCAGGCGCAGGGTATCGACGTTGGCATGGGACGCCTGGCCCTTGATGCGCCCGCACAGGCTGAGCAGCGGTGCCGCCGCCATGACGAGCGGACTAGTGCGGCCGAGGCTGATCCGCTCCCACGGCCTGGACGAATCCTGCCCTGACGGGTCTGGCGTGTCGTAGCCCCGTTGGAGACCCAGGAAGACATCGGCGGGAACGATCACGGTCTGGTCGGCAGTGTGGTCAGCGGTCATGGCGTCGATCCCCCGGTTGCGGGAGATGCGGTCTTCGCCCTTCGGCGGAATGGCTGATCCCCCGGCATCTTCATGTCGCCGGCCGCGAGATCGTCGTCGATCCTGCCGTGCAACTGGACATAACGGTCCCAGGCGCGCGCCTTGCCAAGGACCGGCACCCATCCGGCGTCGGGGCCGCGTGTCATGCCGGCGGTGACCGATCCGGGCGCCAACTGGCGCACCAGCATCTGAAGTGTCGCCTGGGTAGCGGCCAGCAGGCTTACCTGATGTGCCTTGATATCGTCGAATGCCTGGCCGACCGCCCGTTCGGCCGGTAGGAAGCCGGCAACGTCGTTCATCATCAGCGTCCGCAGGGCGGCGTTCAGGTCCATGGGAAACTTCAGCGCATTGTTGTCCAGCCGCGCGATCATCGTCCGCTCGGCCCCGAATTCCCGCTTGGCTTCCGAGCGTGCGACCAGCATGTCGTGGAGATTGCCGACCGCTATGCGGAAGGCGTGAGCCATGCGGCTCATCACTTCGACAAGGCGGTCGTCCGGTACGTCGCCTCGGGTCAACCCGCAGATGTTGAGCATCGCATCGACCGCTTTGGACGCCGGGTCCCCGACCGGCTTTTCGATGAGGGCCGGCTTGTCGATGAGGCTTGGTTCGGAACCGGCAGCCGGCGGAGGCCGGTCGATCCTTCCGATGTCGCGGGACGGCGTTTCGGCTGAAAACTCCCAGTCGTCCGGAATCCGCTCGTGCCCGACGACGGGTGCGACGAAGGCCGAAGCTTCCGGCCGCAGGTGGTCCGCGAAGGCATTCCTGTCGGCGGCGTCCCGGAAGGTCATGTCTTCGGCCGGCGCTTCGTCGTCGTCGAGCGGCCACACCGATTGCGCCGGGCCGGGGAATGACGGTTCGGAAACAGGCTCGACGTTCGGAACGGCGGGCGGAAGGTCCGGTTCATCCAGGGCTGACAGCGGTATCGGCGCCTGTACCGAGACGACATGAAGGGCGAATGTGCCGATCCGGATCAGGTCGCCGGCATCCAGCGGAGGATTCTTGTCAGGTCCGATCGCAACGGTGTCGTCATTGAGGAAGGTGCCGTTGCGGCTGCGGTCGGACACCGTGTATCCCCGGTCGATCCGTTCGATGCGGCAGTGCTCGGTCGAGATGCCCCGCTGTTCGTCGCTCAGGACGAGGTCGTTGTTCTCGTCGCGGCCGACCGTCAGCCGGTCGTCGATCTCGATCAGCTCGGGCAGGTCCGATCCACGGTACCGGATCGTTCCCGGCCCCTCGACGCGCAAGACCAATGGCATGGGTTCGTGCCTCCACGAATGGGACGGATGAGCGGGGCAAATGGACCGGTCGCGGCGCTCAATCGCCGCGGATCGCCCAGAGGGTCATTTCGAGGTTTGGAAAATCACCCGCGACATGCAGGGCCAGACCGCCGGAGGTCTGCATTTCCTTCCAGACGGTGCTGTTCCGGTCGATCTCGAAATAGGTCACGCCGACATGGAACGGGATCTGGCGCGGCGCCACCGGAAGCGGATCGACGACCATTCCCGGCAAAGCCACATTGACCAGTTCCTTGATCCTTTCGACCGGGCCGATCTTCACCTGGGACGGGAAGGCGCGGCGCAGCCGCTCCGCTTCGACATCGGCGCGGACCGCCAGCACGAAGGCCGAGGTCCGGAACAGGGTCCGATCGTTCACTTCGGCCAAGTGAATTCCATACCTGTGCTCTCGGAGCGGAACCTGGATCGCCGTTTGCTCCAGGACGGTGTTCAGCGACTGGCGGACCGACTGGATGACGGGCTGGAACGTCGCCGCCAGATCCTCGTGCCGGTATGTCGGGTAGGAGGGCGTCCGCTTGTCCGAGCGGGCATAGGTCGCAAGCTCGCCGGCAAGCTGAACCATCAGGCCGTACAGCGTCTCGGGATGCACCGTGGAACTCCGGCTCAGATGAGCGAAGGACGGTTCGTGACGGTTGATCATCTGGAGCATCAGGAAATCGGTGATCTCCGCGACGCCCTTGGTCCCGGATTGCGAGACCCGAGCCGCCAGGGCTTCGCCACGGTGATGGAGCAGGCCCTCGATCTCGGTCACGTAGCTCGCCAGTACCGATGAGCAGGCGCAGTCAAGTGCCGGAGCAACGAAGCTTTCGTCGAGAACGACCTGATGGTCGGCGCGGACCTCGATCAGGCGGAGGATCGGCATGGAGATGAAGCCCGTCCGTTCGGCCCCTTCGGCGATCAGCCGGAAGCGCAGGCGGCCGATGTCGATCGCGACCTGCTCCCGTTCTCCGGCATTGCCGTCGGCGAGATCCTGTTCAGCGACCATGTAGCGGGTGACGACTTCATCTCCGGTCCTGGCATCCGCTTCGGCGGCGCCCGGCTGATAGACCGGCAGCGCCAGATGGATGACCGCGTTGCGCAGGTTGCCGGGGGGAGCGAAGGGGGCCGGCTGGTCGGCTTCGTCGGGGATGGCGAAAGGTGTGCCGTCCTCCATGACGCCGGCCGCGTGCTCGATGGCGATCTTGCCGAGGCTCAGCAGTTCACGGTTGATCCGGAGTTCGGTGAACCCCCAGCCGTAACCACGGAGCGCCTGGGTCCGGCCGCGTACGAACTTCTCCATGTGGCGATCGGCTTGCTGAAGGTGCTGCGGCCGCAGGAACAATCCCTCCGACCAGATGACCTTGTTGTTCCACGACATTCGCGCGGCCCGCCTATTGTGGACTTGTTGGAACCTGGATTTGATGGCCTCAACATAGACAGGTCCAGGCTTGTTCTTCCATGCGTTGAAGTAATGTTGATATTTGTCAATGTAATTTAGGGTAGTTTCATTGCCCGCATATCGATATGCCAATCCCGCATGCCGAACTTCCCAGGTGGATGACTTAATAATCCCGGCATGCGGTGTCGAACGACCACCGGATCGATCGGATCGGCATCGCTGGAGTATCGCAAGCCCGGAAGGCGAAAGATGCGGAGCGCTGATTATGCGGAATTGCTCGAGCCCATCGACGGAGCATCACCGTGCGGTGAGCCCCTGGACTACGATCCGGGTTTCCTGGAGTTCGAACGCGCCACCCGTGCCGGCCCCGAGCGGCAGGCCGGCGACCAGACCGTGGCCGGGGAAGCGCCGGATTGGCGGCATGTCGCCGATCTGGGGGTCGAACTAGCAGGGCGCGGCAAGGATATCCGCATCGCGGTCGCCCTGGCTCGTGCCTGGCTCGCTACCGAGGGATTCGCCGGGCTTGCCGGCGGCCTCTCGCTGATTGCCGGTTATCTGGACGGTTACTGGGACGAACTGCATCCGGCTCCCGACGCCGACGACGGGGACGATCAGACGATACGCCTCAACGCGCTGGCCAACCTCCGTGATTCAGCCGGATTGCTGGCCGAAATCCGGCGTATCCCGCTTGCGGCGGCCCGTGGCGTCGGCAGCTTCGCCTTCAACGACTGGCAGGCGGTCCGGCATGGCAATCCGGACGGCGAAGGTCCGACGCTGGCTCAGGTCGAGGGAGCGTTCGGCGAAACCGGTCCGGCGGCGCTCGACGAGGCGAGCGCGGCAATCGCATCCTGCCTCGCCTCGCTGGCCGCCATCGAAGGCAGCATCCGGACCCATGTCGGACCGGGCGACACGATCCGGCTGGACCCGCTGAAGGACTTGCTGGCGCAGGTCAAGTCGGTGATCGACGATCACCGGCCCAGGCGCACCGCCGATCCGGTGGATATCGATGCCGGGCGGCAAGACGATCCGCCGCAGCCGGTGAGCGGCGGCATCGCCAGCCGCGCCGACGTGATCGGTCTGCTTGACCGCATCTGCCAGTGGTACCGCACGAACGAGCCGTCGAGCCCCGTCCCCATTCTGCTGGAGCGGGCCAAGCAGATGGTGTCGCGGGATTTTCTGGCGCTGCTGATGGAGCTGGCGCCCGACGGTGCTCCCCAGTTCCGCAACGTGGCCGGGCTGCGCAGTCTTGGACCGATCGAAGAGGACGAAGATTAGATCATGTTGAAAGCAAGCAGTCAGAAATTCATCCGCCGCAACCGGGCGCCCCGTGTCCAGATCGAGTACGACGTCGAGCTCTACGGCAGCGAGCGGAAGGTGCAGTTGCCTTTCGTCGTGGGGGTGATGGCCGATCTTTCCGGGAAGCGCGTCGAGCCGCTGCCGGATCTGGCCGATCGCAAGATGGTCGAGATCGATATCGACAACTTCGATGCCCGTCTGCGCTCGATGAAGCCACGGGTGGCGATCAGCGTCGAAAACTCCCTGACCGGAGAAGGAAGCCTGCCGGTCGATCTGACGTTCGAACAGATGGACGACTTCTCGCCGGCCGCCGTGGCGCGCCGGGTCGATGCGCTCCGGAAGCTCCTGGATGCCCGGACGGAGCTTGGCAACCTGCTGACATACATGGACGGCAAGAGCGGCGCCGAACGCCTGCTGGGCCAGCTTCTCGCCGACCCCGAGTTGCTGAAGGCCGTCTCGGCCAGGGCCGGCACTTTGGCCAGCCCCGAAGAGAACGCCGCATCGGACGATGGAGAAGCACAGTCATGAGCCCGGACCAGATTCGGCAAGCCACAGCGCCTGTCGCGGAAGCCATCCTGACCGACGATGGCTTCGCCCAGCTCCTTCAGCGCGAGTTCAAGCCGCGCACCGAACAGTACCGCGACGCGATCGAGCGCGCGGTGGGCACCCTGGCAGGGCAGGCGCTGGCCGAAACCCGACTGATCGGCGACGATGCCGTCGCCACGATCCAGGCGATCGTCGCGGAACTCGACCGCAAGCTGACCGAACAGTTGAACCTGATCATCCATCATCCCGATTTCCAGCAGTTGGAAGCGGCATGGCGTGGGCTTCACCAGCTCGTCTCCAACACCGAAACCGACGAAACCCTGAAGATCCGGGTGCTGAACACCAGCAAGAAGGAACTGGCGCGTTCCGCGCGGAAGTACCGGGGGATCGCCTGGGATCAAAGCCCGCTGTTCAAGAAGATCTACGAAGAGGAGTTCGGCCAGATCGGCGGCGAGCCTTATGGCTGCCTGATCGGCGACTTCCACTTCGACCACACGCCGCCCGACGTCGAGCTGCTCGCGTCGCTGGGTCAGATCGCGGCGGCGGCGCATGCCCCCTTCATCGCGGCGGCGGCCCCTCAGCTCCTCAACATGGAGTCCTGGCAGGAACTCGCCAATCCGCGCGATCTCACCAAGATCTTCCAGACGCCGGAATACGCGGCCTGGCGATCGCTGCGTGACTCCGAGGATTCGCGTTACATCGCGCTGACCTTGCCCCGCACGCTCGGACGGCTGCCCTACGGCAGCAAGACCGACCCCGTCGCGGAATTCGCCTTCGAAGAGGATGTCGATGGCGGCGACAGCGGCAAATACCTCTGGTGCAACGCCGCCTACGCGATGGGCGTCAACATCACGCGCTCCTACAAACTGTATGGCTGGATGTCTCAGATCCGAGGGGTCGAGTCCGGTGGTTTGGTCGAGGGACTTCCCGCCCATACCTTTCCGAGCGACGACGGCGGCGTGGACTTGAAATGCCCGACCGAGATCGCGATCAGCGACCGGCGCGAGGCGGAGCTTTCCAAGAACGGGTTGCTGCCGATGCTTCACCGGAAGAACACCGACATGGCGGTGTTCATCGGGGCACAGACCCTCAACAAGCCGATCAAGTACGACGATCCGGACGCCTCGGCCAATGCCGAACTGAGCGCCAGGCTGCCTTACATGTTCGCGACATCGCGCTTCGCCCATTACCTGAAGTGTCTGGTGCGCGACAAGATCGGTTCCTTCAAGGACCGGTCGGATGTCGAGGCTTGGCTCAATCGTTGGATACAGAACTACGTCCATTCGTCGCCGAACCTCGCGAGCGAGGAGGACAAGGCGAAGAAACCCCTGGCCGCCGCCGAGGTCATCGTCGAGGAAGTCCAGGACAATCCAGGTTATTACCAGGCCCGATTCTACCTGAGACCGCATTTCCAGCTCGAAGGGCTGACGGTTTCGCTTCGCCTCGTCTCCCGGCTGCCTTCCACCAAGCTGGCGTGATTTCTAGAATTATTCATCTCCACCGGAGTTCATCATGTCTTTCGATGCCTATCTTCTCTTCACCCAAGCCTCGAAGAGCGGCATTCATCCCAAGGGTGAGTCGAAGCTGAAGACCAATGCGATCACGCTTGGCGACGAATGGAGCTTCTCGCTCGAGAACAAGTTGAACATCACCTCGCACACCGCTGGCGCCGGAGCCGGCAAGGCCGAGTTCGAGGCGTTTACAATCAAGAAGCAGGTGGATACCGCGTCCGCCGATCTCTTCGTCGCCTGCGGCAGCGGCGCGCATTTCGACAATGTGCAATTGGTGTTGCTGAAATCGACCGGCGACAAAGGCGCGGGCACCCAGGCGCAGTCCAACGTGTTCCTGACCTGGACCTTCTCCATGCTGGCGGTCGAACGCATCGAGTGGAGTTACGGCGATCCTGCCCCTGAGGAATCGATCGTCTTCCGCTTCGGCGCCTGCAAGATCGCCTACAAGAAGCAGGACAAGGCTGGCCAATTGGTCGAGGCCGGCGAAAGCGCCTGGAGCCAGATCGCCAACAGCGCCACCGATAAGGTGACCTAATAGCCGCGCCGGTTCGAAGCCCCTCCCCCTGCTCCGGTCATCCCATATGCCCAAGGCCAGCTATCGCGATCTCGTCCAGCCCTCGCTCCTGGACCGTCTTACCGACGGCGGGGAGGGAGTGTCCGAGGACGGCGGGCGCACCTTTTCGCTCTCGCAGTTGCGCGTCGTCATCCTGCGCGACGTTTCCTGGCTGTTGAACGCGACTCCGCTGGGCTCGTCCGTCGATCTCACCGCATATCCTGACGTCGCGTCCGGTGTGCTGAACTACGGCGTGCGGCCGCTGGCCGGGCAGGGCGGCGGCACCATGGACCGCGGCCACTTCGAGCGGGCGATCCAGGAAGCGCTGAACGTGTTCGAGCCCCGCCTGATGAGCGGAGTTCAGGTCAAGCTGCTTCCGGCCGGCTCCAGCGACACCACGCTGGTCTTCATCATCGAGGCCGATCTGTGGGCGGAGCCGGTGCCGCTTCGCCTAAGGCTCCGGACGGAAGTGGACCGGGACCGCAACACCGTCAGGATAGCCGAGCAACTTACCGAGGCGGAGTAGATGAACGAAACGTTCCTGCGCTTCTACAATCAGGAGCTTCGCCACATCAAGGAGATGGGAAGCGAGTTCGCCCGCTCCTTTCCCAAGATCGCCGGCCGGCTCGGCATGGACACGGCCGAAGTCTCCGACCCCTATGTCGAACGCCTGCTCGAAGGCTTCGCCTTCCTGGCCGCGCGCGTCCAGCTCAAGCTCGACGCCCGTTTTCCCGTGTTCACCCAGCACCTGCTGGAAATGGTCTACCCCCATTTCCTGGCGCCGACGCCGTCGCTGGGCATCGCGCGGTTCGATCCGGACCGCGAGGGCGGTCGGCTGGAGAACGGCTACGTCATACCGCGCGGGACGTCGCTGGTGGGGCAACTGGCCGCCGATGCCGTTACCCAATGCGAGTTCAGGACCGCCCAGGATGTCCATCTCTGGCCGATCACGGTCGCCGCCGTCGATTATTTCGCGGCGGCAACCGAGCTATCGGGACTGGCGATCGACAGGCGGCATCGGATGGCGGCCGCCCTGCGGGTGAGGCTTCGCACGACCAACGGCATGCCCTTCGACCGCCTGAAGCTGAAGTCGCTCCGGATCTACCTGCCGCCGGCGGGCGGTACCGGCGGGGCTCTGGCCGAACAGCTCCTGGCCGATGTCACGGCTGTCGTCGCCCGGCCCACTGTCCGGCCCTCGCCCTGGCAGGAGGTGATCGCCGCCGCCCATGTCCGGCATGCCGGGCTCGGCGACGATGAGGCGCTGCTGCCCTTCCCGGCACGGTCCTTCACCGGCTATCGGGCATTGCAGGAATACTTCGCCCTGCCGGAACGGGCCTTGTTCGTGGAAATCGGCGGGCTGGCGGACCCCGTTCGATCGTCGAGCGGCGAGGAACTCGAACTCGTCTTCCTGCTCCGCCGGATCGAGCCACGGCTGCAACGGGGCCTCAGCCGGGATTCCGTGGTCCTGTTCGCCAGCCCGATCATCAACCTGTTCGAACGGCAGGCGGATCGTGTCGTCGTCAGCGAGAGGACTTTCGAGCACCATCTTCCCGTCGATCGGGTCCGTCCGCTCGATGTCGAGGTGCATTCCGTCCTTGATGTCCAGGGTGAACACGACGACGGATCCACCGCCACGGTCTTCCGTTCCTTTTACGCCATCGAGGACCTCGAACCGAAAGCGGCCGGCGGCTCCTATTATACGATCCGGCGGGCACCTCGGCTGATCTCCAGCCGCGAGCAAAGGGAAGGGCGGCGGACATCGTATGGGGGGAGCGACGTCTTCGTCTCCATCGTCGACGCTCACGCGGCACCCTACCGTCCCAGCCTGCGGCAACTGGCTGTCCGGTGCCTGTGTACCAACCGGGACCTGCCGCTGCTGATGCCTCTCGGTCGCGGCGAAACCGATTTCACCCTGGAAATCGGAGCACCGGTCGCCCGAATCCGCTGCATCGCCGGTCCCACCAGACCGCGCCCGTCGCCTGCCGAAGGAGAGGTCGCCTGGCATCTGATCAGTCATCTCTCGCTCAACCATCTGTCGCTCACCGATAGCGAGGACGGGGGAGCCGACGCCTTGAGGGCGCTGCTCCGGCTATACGCCGATCCCAGCGACGCCAGCGCCATGCGGCAGGTCGCGGGCACGCGCAACATCCGCTCGCGTCCCATCGTCCGCCGCCTTCCTTCGGGCGGGCTCGCGGCGATGGCGCGCGGCCTGGAGATCGAGATGGCGCTTGATGAGGCCGCCTTCGAGGGCATCGGTTGTTTTCCCTTCGCCGCGGTGCTGAACCACTTCTTCGCCCAGTACGTCTCGATCAACGCCTTCACGGAGAGCGTCCTGCGGACGACGCAGCGCGGGGAGATCATGCGATGGCCGATGAAACTGGGACGGCGGCGTCTGGCCTGATGCCCGACGCCGCGGTCCCGCCGATAAACGACGCCCTGTCCGAAATCCTCCGGGAGGCGAGCCGGGCACCCGAGAAATTCGATTTCTTCGCGCTGCTGCGCCGTATCGACGCCGGTTCGCCAACCGGTCCGAGGATCGGGGAGTCGCGCCATCCGGAGGAGGACCCGGTTCGGCTCGGCCAGTTCCCGAGCACGATCTTCCCGCCCCGCGCCCTGGAAAGCGTCAGGACGGACGGCGACCGTACCCGGATCATGACCTTCTTCTTCGGCCTGTTCGGTCCCAATGGTCCGCTGCCGTCGCACCTGACCGAATATGCCCATCAGCGTCTCCACAACGCCGGCGATGAAGCGTTCGCCCGCTTCGGCGACATCTTCCATCACCGCATGGCCTCCCTGCTGTTCCGCGCCTGGGCGGCGAGCGAGCCGACTGTCTCCCACGACCGGCCCGGCGACGATGCCTTCGCGGCCCAGATCGGCGCCTTGGCCGGCTATGGCATGCAGGAGCTTCGGGGCCGGGACGGGATGCCCGATCTGGCCAAACTGCACTTCGCCGGGCGCATCGGTTCCCACACCCGCAACGCCGAAGGGCTCCAGGCGATCCTGAGCGGCTTCTTCGCGATGCCTGTCGATATCCAGGAGTTCGATCCGAAATGGGTCGAGATCGCGCCGGGCCAGCGTCTGGCACTCGGCTCGGATCCCGAGAACGGAACGCTCGGCGTGACCGCCACGGTGGGCCGGCGCATCAGGTTGTTCCACCACCGCTTCCGCATCGTCATGGGTCCGCTGACCCTGGAAGAGTATGAGCGGCTGCTGCCCGGTGGCGAGAGCGTCGGCCTGACGGTGCCGTTGGTGCGCAACTATGTCGGCGATGAACTGGACTGGACGCTCGGGCTCGTCCTCCGCGCCGATCAGGTTCCGCACCTGAAACTTGGCCGTCAGGGACGGCTTGGCTGGACCACATGGCTGGGCCGCCGTTCGGACGAAAGCGATGCCGAGGATTTGACGCTCACGCCACTCCATTGGAAATCGTCATAAAATCGGTTAGCATTGAATAATACGCCGCCAAAATCCGCGTCGTGCCACACAGCTTTTCACTATCGAGTTAAATATAGTACTATCCAGCTGCAAATATGTCGAACTCGGACATGCACTTTCTAGACTTTGACGCCTGTCCTTCCGGGCTGCTATTCACCACCGAGCGTAGATCGTACGGACATGACCTGCATCCGGCCTTCGCGGTATTCGGACAGGCCCGCTCGATCTTCCGACAGGCAGCGCCGTCTCCCCATTCAGGAGCGGCACGGAACCTGTCCGGCAGCAAAGTGGAGACTCTATGGAATCGCGGCGACGAATGCCAGGAAGTGCCGAGGATTTGGAAACGGCTTCCGATGATCGGGCTTACGGCGGCGGCAGGTCGGGCGGAGACGAACCGAAGGCGGGCTACATCCTTGTCGTCGACGACGACCCGGCGATGCGGCGCATGGTCACCGGCTATTTCCAGGATCATGATGTTCCGGCCAGCGCGGTGGCCAACGGACAAGAGATGTGCCGGTATTTCAAAGGCGTTCACCCCAGCGCGATCATCCTGGACCTGCGGCTCGGCCAGGATAACGGGCTGGACCTGCTGAGGCAGATCAGATCCAGTTCCGACGTTCCCATCATCATCATGACGGGTCATCGGCGCGACGAGATCGATCGCGTGATCGGCCTGGAACTTGGCGCGGACGATTATGTGACCAAGCCCTTCAGCCTGCGGGAACTGCTGGCACGGGTCCGGGCGGTGTTGAGGCGCCAGGAGATGGGACGGGCGGCGCGGTCCCGCGATCCGGAGCGTGGCGGATACCGGTTCGGCGGCTGGCAACTCGAACGCCGCGCCCGGCAGCTTCTCGATCCCGCCGGCGCTCCGGTCTCGCTGACAAAGGGTGAGTATGCGCTGTTGCTCGCGTTCCTCGAAGCGCCGCGGCGACCGTTGACGCGCGAGCATCTGCTTCAGGCCACGCGGGTCCACGAGGACATCTTCGACCGCAGCATAGATGTCCAGGTTCTTCGGTTGCGCCGGAAGCTCGAGATCGACGCGAGTGCCCCTCGCGTGATCAGGACGGAGCGTGGCGTCGGGTATGTCTTCACACTCGCCGTCGAGCCATTTTGAACCCGACAAGACGAAGCCGCGATGTTTCTTGAGGAAACAACGCCGTCCCGCCTGCGCGTGAGCATGATATATGGGCAGCGAACGTCTCGCCGGGTTACAATTGTAACATCATGGTCCACAGCCGTGACAATCCCGTAACCAGTCGCCGTCAGTCTCCCGGGAAACGCCTCTTGTCGGAGAAGCAATGTTTTCGAAGGTGAAAGACGGTCCCCCGACAACAACAAAAACCAACGCGAGGACTTCGCGCCGGCGGGCGGTGCTCCGTCGCGCGACCGGCGTCTATGTGGCCGTCCTATTGGTTGGATCGCTCCTGCCGGTCCAGGTGCTGCCGCTGGAGCGGCATGCCGCCGCCGAAGAGCCGGTGTCGCCGGTCCCGGAGCCACGGCCGGAGGATCCGCTCAAGGTTTCGCTTGGCGAACGCCTGTTTGGAGACCCCCGTCTTTCGCTCGGCAATTCGCGAAGCTGTGCCACATGCCATGATCTGGGCGGCAACGGGGCGACCGCGAATGTCCGCGACAAGGCGCTCGACGGGTCCGACCTTCCGCTCAATACCAGCACCGTCTTCAACGCGGCGCTCAGCTTCCGGCTCAACTGGGAAGGTGGCTTCCGCACCCTTGAGGACCAAGCGCGGGCGTTGATCGAGAACCCCCGGATCATGGGCGGCGGCATCGACGACGCGGTTGGCAAGCTGAAGCGGGATCCTGAGATGGTTGGCCGGTTCCGCGCCGCGTTCGGACGTGATCCTGACGCAGCGGGACTGCTTGGTGCCCTCGCGGCATTCCAACGATCCTTGGTGACGCCCGGCGGCCGGTTCGACCGCTGGCTCGGCGGCGACGCGACAGCCCTGTCGGACGACGAGATCGAAGGGTATCGGCAATTCAAATCGCTTGGATGCGCATCCTGCCATCAGGGCGTCAATGTCGGCGGCAACCTATTCCAGCGGCATGGGATCTTCCATCCGCTCGCAGCGCCGGAGCCGGCCGTCCTGCGCGTACCCAGCCTGCGCAATGTCGCGACCACGCCGCCTTATTTCCACGACGGCAGCGCTTCGACACTCGACGTCGCGGTTCGCAAGATGGCCCGGGCGCAGCTCAATTCGGAGCTGACCGATCGGCAGGCGGAGGTGATCGTGGCGTTCCTGCGGACGCTCACCGGCGAGTTTCGGGGGCAGCCGGTCGGAGAACCGCGGTGAGAACCGGCTTGACAGTCACCGCCGCCGCGACGCTGCTGATCCTGCTGACCTGGGTGGCCTTGCGTGGCATGAGCGCCGAGGTGGGAACGTCCCAGGATGCCCTGCTGGCGATCGACCGTCTGGAGAAGGCGGAAAGCGCGCTTCATCGCGACGTGCTCAGCGCGCGCTCGGGCTTGCTGCGCAACTATGATCCCCTGGTCCTGGAAATCAACGAGATGCGCGACGCGGTGACCCGCCTGCGCGAAACGACTGGCCAATATCCCGAGATCGCCACCGCGATCGACGAGGTGATGAGGTCCGTCGACAAGTCCGAGGGATTGACGGAACAGTTCAAGAGCCGGAACGCGCTGCTGCAAAACTCGCTCGCTTATTTCATCGTGTTCGGCGAGCGCTTGATCAAGGAGGAGCGGGACAGGAACCGGGCAGCCCAGGTCAGCGGTCTGGCGGCCGCCATCCTGCATCTGACGCTCGACTCCTCCGCTCCAACCGTCGCGGATGTCGACGCGCGGCTCAGGGCGATGCAATTGGGCGGCCCACCGGCGGACGGCCCATCAGCTGGTGGCCCGCCAGGCTGGGAATCCCCCGCCTCCAAACCGTTGATCGAGCATGCCCGGATGCTCCGGAACCTGCTGCCGGAAACGGACGGCATCCTGAAGGAGATGTTCTCGTCGGCTGGAGGGCGTCATCAGGAGCGCGTCCGCGACCTTGTCGTCGCGCGCGCGGGCGCTTCGGAGAACGCGGCCGAAATGTTTCGGAACATCCTGTATGGCATGTCGGTGGTGCTGGTCTGCCTGCTGGTCTATCTCGGCATCCAGCTTCAATCGAGGGCACGGGCGCTTCGCCTGCGGGCAGATTTCGAGCATGTGATCGCGGGCATCTCGACGCGTTTCATCACCTCCCGGCCGGATGAGGTCCGCCACCACATCGAGCGTGCGCTGGAGGAACTCGCGGCGCTCATATCGGCGGATCGGGCCTACTTCGTCATCGAAGGCGATCCGCCGCAGGTTTACCAGTGGTCCGGCACTCCGGACACCCTGCCCGCCGGTTGGCCAGAAGGCGCCTTGGATCTCGCGCGGCGGTCGATGCCGGAGCAGGATGGGACCATCCACATCCCACGGGTCGATCACCTGTCCCGCGGAGGCGACATGGATCTCCTGGCGGCCGTCGGCCTGCGCGGCTGGCTGTGCATCCCATCCTTCAGCGACGAATGTCCCGGTGCCGTTCTCGGTTTCGATGCCATGCGCCAAGGCTCCCTGGCCCGGGGCGACGGATACGGCATGTTCCGCACGGCGTTCGACGCCATCGCCAGCGCCCTCGACCGAGAGACCCTCAGCCGCGAAAAGCAGCGGCTGGAGGCGAGGCTTCAGCAAGCCCGCCGCATGGAAACCGTCGGCGCGCTCGCCAGCGGGGTGGCCCATAACTTCAACAACATCGCTGGCGCCATCCTGGGGTACGCGGAGATAGCGCAAGCCCATGTGACACCGGAAAGCCGGACCGCGGCCAGCCTCGACGAGATCCGGCGCGCGGGCGAACGGGCACGAGACCTTGTCGACCAGATCCTCACATTCGGCCGTGCCGGAGCTGACAAGCGGGAACGGGTCCGTGTCCGAGACCTGATCGAGGAGACGGTATCGATGTTTCAGGCCTCGCTTCCAGGGCTTTCGGCCGAGGTCGAGGTGACGGTTCGGGAGGTTCCCCAGGAGATGGTCGTCCTGGCGGACCCGGCCCGGCTGCAGCAGGTCTTTCTCAACCTCTGCAACAACGCCGCACAGGCGATGGAGGGAACCGGAACCATTGAAATCGACTTGGATGTCCGTGCGTCGAAAACCGTGTTCCGGCACGGGCAGGACGACCTCGGCCCCGGCCAGTACGTGTCGGTTTCGGTCAGCGATGTCGGACGCGGCATGGACGAGACCACGCTGGAGCGCATCTTCGAACCGTTCTTCACGACCCGCCTTGCGGGAAACGGGTTGGGCCTCGCTACGGCGCGCCAGATCGTCCGGGAACTTGGTGGAGCCATAACGGTGCGAAGCGCGGCCGGCGAGGGAACCCGCTTCGAGATTTTGCTGCCCTACGCCGCACCGGCTCGATATCAGGCAGGACACATCCAGAGCCGACCCTCCGCCACCACGACACGCCGTGGCGGCGGTGAGACGATTCTCATCCTGGATGGCGAGCGTGAACGCCTGCTCCGGAACGAGGAGATCCTGGCGGCGCTCGGCTATGAACCGGTAGGCTTCACCGAACAGGCCGAAGCGGCGAAGGCGTGCCGATCGGCGCGAATGCGGTTCGATGCCGCCTTGGTCTGCCATCCCCAGAGAACCGCGATCGAAGGCGCGGCTATTCTACATCGGGCGGCGCCGGGCTTGCCGATCATCCTGGCGACAGGGTCGGCGCGCGGTATCGACGCCCCGGCCTTGGCCGCCGCCGGCGTGACCGACGTGGTGCATTGTCCTCTGGTCACAACGGAACTCGCGGGAGCACTGGCACAGTGCCTGGAAAGCCGGATTTCGCCCTGACGGCGCGAGGCCGTCAGGGGAGATGCTTCCCGCGCCTCAACGTGGCGCGTGCGCCTCATGCTTGGCGGCCCTGTCGATCACGTCCGCGACGGCTTTGGGCTGCGTCAAGAAGACGGCGTGGCTGCCCTTCACCTCCTCGGTGTCCGCTCCCATGCGTTGCGCCGTCTTGCGCAGGAGCTTCGGATCGATCGCGCCATCTTCCGTCGCCACGACGAACCAACTGGGTTTGACCCGCCACGCCGCCTGCGTGACCTTGGCTTTGAAGGCCGACATCGCGATCGGCACCTGGGAGTCGCGCATGAATGCCGCGTCGGCGTCGCTCGTGTCGGCGGCGAAGCCGGCTTTGAACTTCGGACCGTTCACGAAACCGAACCCGTCCGACTGCTCCTCGATGACGAAGTTGGGCGGCGGCGGGATCTCGGCGAACTGGTCGAGCGTCGACTCACCGGTATCCGGCGCGAGGGCGGCGACATAGACCAAACCCGCCACACGGGGATCGGAGCCCGCCTCGGTGATGACCGTGCCGCCGTAGGAGTGGCCGACGAGGATGACCGGACCATCCTGCCGATCAAGCACGCGGCGGGTCGCCGCGACATCGTCGGCGAGCGACGTCAGCGGGTTCTGGACGATGTTGACCTTGTATCCTCGAGCGGTGAGTTCGTCATACACGCCGCGCCATCCCGAACCGTCGGCGAAGGCGCCATGCACCAGCACGATGTTCCTGACAGGTTGTGCGGAAGTGGAGGGGAGGGTGGGCTGCGCCTGAACGGCGCCAGCGCCGACGACGCTTGCAGCGACTGTCAGGGCGGCAAAGAGGTTGCGCGTTTTCGTGATCAACGTTGGCTCCTTCATATGTAATAAATGTTATCGCGATAACTACTTATATAGCTCAGTGGACAAGGCGCGTCCAGCACAATATTTATCGTGATAACAATTATGTCGGACGTGCTATATGGATGGTGAGGAGTCCATCATGTCCGATAAACCCAACCGCCCGGTGCCCCTCGAGGATCGGCTCTGCTACTCCGTCTATTCGGCGGGCCTGGTCATCCAGCGAGCTTAGAGTCTGTTTGTAGACGTCAGGCGCTGATTTCCTGGGCAGCAAGGCGTACGAGGCGGGGGGACAGGATGGAGATGAAGGCGATCTGGATGAAGGCGATGAGGTGAGCTTCTGCCCGCTCAAAGATACTATTCAACCGAAGGTAGCAGTTGATCCATTCCAGCGAGCGCTCAACCACCCATCGAATCCCCTCCGGAGTGAAGGTTCCGCCATGGCCACCGGCGCTGGGTTTGACGGTGATGCCAAGCGCCTCACCGGCCTTGGACAGTCGCTGGCCGCGATAGCTGAGATCACCCCGGGCGGTTCCCTTGAAGCCGCGGCCGGCCAGCTGATGTAGCCCGGGACGATGCCCTTGCTGTCATGCCTGTAAGCTGGAGAGACGGTGATCGCCAGGGCGAAGCCGTACTTGTCTACGGCAAGATGGATCTTGATGCCCTTGATCTTCTTGCCGCCATCGAAGCCGCGCGTGAAGCAAGTCGGCGCCGACTGACAGGAGCGACTGTCGATGACGACAGCGCTGGGTACCGGTTTGTCGCCGCAAGCCTGCCGCCAAGCCAGGATCAGGCGGTCGAGCAGCCGGCGCCACAGACCAAGCCGGGTCCAGCGGGCGAACAGCGTGTACAGCGTGCCGAACGGGATGTCGCATAGGTGGCCAATAGCGCGCCACTGCATGCCGCAAAAGCACACGCACCAGATCGCCATAATCCCCTTGCGCATTGCCGCTCCGATCAATGGCGACTTCGGCCCGGAGCGGGTCGCCCGGGTGCCGTCCGCTGCCATGGCCGCGAGCTCCACCAGCACCGCGTCAACGAAGGCATCCCGGAAAGCATCCCACGAGGCCGGAGACGTCTTGGCGGGTTTGACGGCGGCACCCATATGCTGCTGATCCAGTGGCTGTTGGCGATGGCTGCGGACATAGCTCAGCGCCCTCTCGCGCGTCAGCCCTCATTCTCCTCAAAGTAGCATCACGAACAGCATCGGCTGGCACGACCCGTCTGCGAACAGACTTTCACAGCCAGAGGACTTCGCGCCGGTATTCCAGGTCTTCCAGAAGCGGTCGGCTCGGTCCCTGATGCACCACGCGCCCACGCTCCAGCGCGTAGGTGCGATCGGACAGGGCCAGCACGAGGTCGAGGTTGTGATCGACGATGATGATGGAAATCTCCCGGCGCAGCCGGTCGAACACCGTGAACAGCTCCTCGGTGATGGCGGGCGACAAGCCCTCGAACGGTTCGTCCAGCAGCAGCACCCGGACGTCCCCGTGCAGGGCGCGGGCGACGGCGACCATCTGCTGCTCGCCGCCGGAAAGGTAATCGGCCGGCGTGTCGAGACGCTCCCGCAGGCGCGGGAAGAACTCGAAGATGCGGTCCTCGTCCCAGTGCTTGCCGGCGCCGGTGCGCCGGCGCAGGCGGCCCAGCATCAGGTTCTCGGCGACGCTCATGCCCGCGAACAGGCCGCGCCCCTGGGGCACGTAGCCGATGCCGAGGCGGGCGATCTCCGGCGCGCTCAGGCCGACAAGGTTGCGCCCGCCGTATTCGATCGTCCCGCTGGCGGGAGGTGCCGTGCCGATGATGCCCTTGAGCAGCGTCGATTTGCCGGCCCCGTTGCGGCCCAGCAGGGCCACGATCTCCCCCTCGTGCAGGTCGAACGACACGTCGTTGATGATGTGGCTCTTGCCGTAGAACACGTTGACGTCGCGGGCCGCCATCACCACGGTGCTTGCGGCGGCGCTTTCCCGCCGACGGGCGGCGATGGCGGAGGTTCCGGAGCCGATATAGACCTCCTGCACGCGGGAGTCGGTGCGCGCGTCCTCCACCGTGCCATCGACCAGCACGCGGCCCTGGTTCATCACCGTCACCTGGTCGGCAATGCCGAACACCCGGTCCACGTCGTGCTCGACCAGAAGCACCGGGATGTGGTCGGCGATGCGCCGGATCAGCGCCGATATGCGTTCGCGTTCGGCCGCTGCGAGACCGGCCAAGGGCTCGTCCAGTAGTAGGATCGACGGCCGGGACGCCAGCGCTATGCCCATATCGACAAGTCGCTGCCCGCCATAGGACAAGCTGCCGGCCAAGGCCCGTTCGGTTCCGTCGAGCCCCATGAAGGTGATGATCTCGCGGGAATCCTCGTTGATCTCCTCAATCCCGTCGGCCCGCCGCCACGCGTTGAAGCGATGGGCGTGCCGCGCCTGGGACGCGAGGCGGATGTTTTCCGCGACGCTCAGGTCGGGAAAAAGGTTGGTGATCTGGAACGACCGGGCCAGCCCCGCCTGACAGATGCGGTGGGGCGAGAGCCCCGAAACCAGTTTACCGTCCAGCCGCACGGTCCCGGCACTTGGCGGGAACATGCCGGAAACCAGATTGAAGACCGTCGTCTTGCCGGCTCCGTTCGGGCCGATCAGCGCATGGAGCGTGCGGCTCCTGACGGTGAAGGACACCTCGCTGACGGCGGCCAGCCCGCCGAAGCGCTTTACCAGCCCCTCGCAGATCAGGGTCGCGCCGCCGCCGCGCGCGACCTCGCGGAGGAAGGCCGGCACCGTCGTATCCTCCTCCGCGCGCCGGGAGGAAACCCGGTTCGCCATGGCCGCTTCCTCCGCCGGGGGCGGGCGGATCATCGCCCACAGGCGCGCGCCGACGCCGATCAGCCCGGTCGGCGAGAACAAGATGAAGCCGACGAAAAGCAGGCCGAACCACAGCAGCCAGTTCGCCGTCCACATCGACAGGTATTCGCGGAACAGGATGTAGAAGACGGCGCCCAGTGCCGGGCCGAGGAAGCTCCGCATGCCGCCGATCACGACGATGGCCAGCAACTCGCCCGAGAAGGCGATGCTGGTCGGCTCGGCCGAGGCGAAGCGGTTCTGAAGCACAAACAGAGATCCTGCGAAGCCGGTGACGACCGTGGAGATCACGAAGGCCACCAGCTTGTAGTAGCGTGTCGGGTATCCTGAGAAGGAGGCTCGCTGCTCGTTCTCGCGGATCGCGACCAGCGTCCGCCCCAGCGGTGAGCCGAGAAGCCGCCACAGCCCCATGGCCACCAGAAAGGTCAGGACGCCGACCAGGGTGTAAAAGACACGCTGGTCATTGAGGTCGATGCCGAGCAGCATCGGCCGCTGGATGCCGCCGAGGCCGTTCTCGCCGCCGGTCAGCGCCGTCCACCGGAAGGCGGTGGCGAAGGTCATGGCCGTGAAGGCGAGCGTCAGCAGCGAGAAGTAGACGCCGCGCCGTCGTAGGAACAGGAACCCGGCGACCACGGCGAGGAGTGCGACGACGGCGACCGCTCCCAGTACGGGGGCGAAAAGGCCGCCGGGCGTCCAGTTCAACTGGATCAAGGCGGCCGCATAGGCGCCGATGCCGAACCATGCGCCGTGGCCGAAGGAGACGAGGCCGGTATAGCCGACCAGCAGGTTCAGGCCCAAGGCCGCGATTACGAGGATCAGGCAGATCGTCGCGCTGTCGAAGGTTAGGCCGATCGCCTGAAACAGAAATGGCAGGACGACGATGCCGATCGCGGCGACAACCAGCTCCACCGGTACGGGCGAGTTTTGCCGCGACACCGTTAGTGTCCGGGGAGTCGCGTTCTTGGCGTTGGGTGCGGTCTCTTTCTCCATGCTCATCGCCGGCCTCACTCAAAACGCATGATGCGCTCGCCGAACAGGCCGCGCGGACGGAGCAGCAGTACCAGGAGCATCAGCAGGTAGATCGACGCCTCGGATGCGGCCGGTACGAAGTGGATCGCCAGACCGCGCACGACGCCGACCAAAACGGCGGCGATCACGACGCCCCAGAAGCTGCCAAGCCCGCCGATGACGACCACCACGAAGGCGGCCGTTATGATCTCGGCGCCCATGGCGGGATGAACCCCGGAGATCGGGGCGAGCAGCACGCCGGCCAGGGCCGCCAGCCCGATCCCCAGCGCCACCACCGCTGTCATGATCGGGGCCAGCGAGATGCCGAGCACGGCGACCATGTCGGGATTCTGGACGCCGGCTTTCACCACCCGGCCAAAGGAGGTCTTGTTCAGCAGCACCCAGGTCCCCCCCACGGCCAGCGCCGCGACGGCCAACATGGCGAGCCGATAATAGGGAAAGATCATGTCGCCGACGAAGAGTTGACCCCGGATGAAGTCCGGGATCTGGAAGGGCAGGGGGGCCGCTCCCCAGACGATGCGGATGGTCTGCTCGATCACCATGGCCAAGCCGAAGGTGAGCAACAGGCCGAGGATCGGGTCGGAGCGATAGAAACGCTGGAACATGGTCCGCTCCAGCACTATACCGATCCCCGCCACCAGAAGCGGCGACAGGATCAGCGCCCCGCCGAAACCGAGATATCGTTCGATCTCGACGGCGAAATAGGCGCCCAGCGCATAGAAGGCGCCATGCGCCAGATTGACTATCCCGCCCAGGCTGAAGATCAGCGACAGGCCAAGGGCGATGAGCAGGTAATAGGCGCTGACGACGACGCCGTTGACCACCTGCTCCAGGACGAAGGGAAGCTCTTCCAAGGCTCGGTCCTCGCGGAGGGGAGGCGCGCATACGAAGCGGTCCGGCGCGGTGGTGCCGCGCCGGACTTTGGCATCACCCGAGGGTACAGGCGCTTTCGGATCGGATTGTCGCGATGCTCTCCAAGTCCTCGCCCGGACCGGGGACCGGGTCGCCAAGCAACAGCATGTCCCACTGGTCCGCCTGCTTGTCTCGAGGCTTCGGCCGGATCGAGTACATCTCGTTCATGAGCTGGTGGTCCCAGCTCCGGAAATAACCCTCGCGGCCCTTCAAGACGTCGAACTTGGCGCCGGATTCCAGATGCTGGACCAGGGCGTCACCGTCGGTCGATTTGGCCTCCGCGATAGCTCTCGCGAGGATCTTCATGCCAAGATAGTCGCCCCAAGCCTGATTCTCCGGCGGCTTGCCCCAACGCTTGGTGAAGGCGGCGGTGAAGGCCTTGGCGGTTGGGTTGTCGAGGGTGTGGTGCCAGATGGCGGGCCAGATCCCGGCGAAGGCGTCCGGCCCCGCGCCCCAGGCGGCGGCGGTATCGAAGCCCCCGCCGGCGAGCGGGAAGTCCAGGCCGTATTCCTTGTACTGCTTGATGAAGTTGGTGATCTGGTTGCCGGCCAAGTTGGATATGACGACATCCGGCCGGGCTCGGCGGATCTTCAGGATGAAGGGGCTGAAGTCGGTACTGTCCGTAGGCACCAGCTCGTTCTGTGTGAAGTCGGCGCCGTTCCTGTCGGCGTAGCGGCGGGACACCTCGAGCAGGTCGTGACCGTAGGCATAGTCGGCGGTCAGGCCGAACCACTTCTTGTCCTTGACCAAGTCCTCCCGCTTCAGGCTGTCCCCGACCGCGTTGATGTACATCGTGTTCGCGCCCTCGATATGGAACATGTATCGATTGCACGCTTTTCCACGCAGCTCGTCGGAATTGCAGCCGGTCTGGATGAACGGGACCTTTTCGCGGCTCGCCACCTGCGAGATCGCGAGGCCCGAGGCCGAGCTGATCTCGCCCAGGATGGCGATGACCTGATCACGGCCGATCATCCGGTCCGCCTTGGTCGAGGCGGTGGAGGGATTGACGCTGTCCTCGGCCAGCAATTCAATCTTGCGGCCGAGCACGCCGCCGGCGTTGTTGATTTCTTCGGTGGCGAGGGTGACGCCCATCACGGCGTACTCCCCGAGTGGGCCGAGGAAGCCGGTGCGTGGCGTCAGATGCCCGACACGGATGACGTCGGACTGTGCCCCGACAATCGCTGGAGCCCCAAGCGTCGCCAGGGCCGCCGCCCCGGCGGAACCCTTCAGGATCGCCCTGCGCGTCAATCCTTTCCCATAAATCATCGTTTCGCTCCCTAGTTGCGGTTGGCTGTTGTTTTGTTGCTTGTCCGCAGTTCTCGACTACATTCACCGCATGGCGATCGGGCGCATGGCAGTTCCCGCCAATATCCCGCGAAGGGCATTGGTGGACAGAATGTAGGTGAACTCGTAAACACGGGCGACCGCGAGCTGTTCCTGATTATGCAAATCCTCTCTAGGAATTTACACGACCGCCGGCGTGTTGCGCGGATGTGTGGGATCGCGTAAGGGACGGCCTGTTTCGATGCTCCGGATCCCCGTCTTCATGCCGCATGAAGCCAACGCCATCCGCCGCCACCATATTCCGCGGCCGAAGCGGCGCGTGACAAACTGGGCAGCGTATAACGAGGCGCCGCGGCAGCGGAGCAGTCTGACCGTCTGGTTCACGGCCGACGCCATTGCGGTCTGGAAAGCCGTGCCGCGCACAACGCCGGGCGGTCAGCCGCGGTACTCGAACGTCTTGATTACGACAGCTCTGATCCTGCGCGCTGTGTTCCGCTTGGCGCCGCGCCAGACCGAGGGACTGATCGGCTCGGTCCTCCAGCCGCTCGGCCTCGACCTGCCGGTGCCGAACTACTCCACCCTCAGCCGGCGGGCCGAGACGATGGACTTGCCGGCGCGGGCCCGCGCCACTGGTGGTCCGATCCACCTGCTGGTGGACAGTTCCGGCCTGAAGCTGAGCGGCCCGGGTGAGTGGCTGGCCGAAAAGCATGGTACCAGCAAGCGACGTTCGTGGCGCAAGCCGCATATCGGCTTCGACGCGGTGACTGGCCGGATCGTCGCCTCCATCTTGACCGGCCGCGATGTCGATGACGCCTCCCAAGTCGAGCCCCTGCTCGACCGGATTGCCGAGCCGGTCGAGGTTTTCATGGGCTACGGCGGCTATGATAGAACCGGCGTGTACACCGCCCTGGACGAGCGCCATCCGGATGCGGTGATGGTCGCGCCACCTTGCGCCGATGCCGTGCTCAGCGCCACGGCTGACACCGAGCCGACCCAGCGCGACCGACACATCGAAATGATCGGGGAGCGCGGTCGGCTGGGATGGCGGCGCATGGTTGACTATGGACAGCGCTCCCAGGCGGAGGTGGCGATGTTCCGGTACAAAAAGGTGATCGGTCGCGGCCTCCACGCCCGAACTCTGCCGACACAGAAGACCGAGGCCAAGGTCGCCTGCATAGTCATCAACATCATGACCGGCCTCGGTATGCCGGTGTCACGCCGGATCGCTTGAAACCTGCGGGAAAGGGCGAAATCCAATCACACCCTGATTTCTGCACCAAGGTCATCAGATATATCAGGCGTTCTGTTAAGATCCCGTGCCGGGGCTCGCGTGATCAACGCCGCCGCTGGCAGTCAGGAAGACTGCTGGGGTGCATGGATCCTGGCGTGTGGCGATGCGCGGTCCCTTTTGCTGGAGGCCGCGATGGCCAAGGTGGGTCAATGATCCCGCAGCCGGAGGCGACCTCGTGGACGGGAAAAGCTGGGTGTAATGCACCCCTGGACTGAGACATAAGAATAAGGGACAGTTCTCATGTCAGGAGAACGCATGTCCAAGAAGGGAGATCCGGTTTACAGCCGGAATATGAAGCTCGACGCGGTCCGCCGAATGGAAGCTGGAGTGAATGTCAGCGCTCTATCGCGCGAGCTTGGGGTGAAGCGCAAGCGGCTCCACGCGTGGCGCGATAGCTTTCGGGCGGGTGGTCCGGAAGGTCTCCGGCCGCGCGGCCGGCCCCGCAAGGTCATCGCAGCGCCGCCGGCGCCGGAACCAGCCCGGAGTGGGGAGTCCGCGCTGCCGTCAGCTCCGGCACCTCGCCTGGAGCCAACCGCGAAGGTGGCGCCTTCAGGGACGGTATCGGCGGCGGAGCACGCGGCGGCCCAGCGGCGGATCGCCGAACTGGAACGCACGGTCGGCCGCCAGCAGATGGAAATGGGGCCTTTAGGCAACGCCGGAGGCGGTATTTTTTTCGGCGAGCCTTGCGGCGGGTCGGGGACGCACGCCAGCCGACCGTCGGGTCTGGCGTGACGGCATCCACGCGGTCATCCAGGAAATGACGGCGGCACCGTCGCAAGGCGAACCCTCGATCGAGCGGATGTGCGCGCTCAGCGGCATCAGCCGCGCCAGCTACTACCGGCACTGGGAAGCCTCGGCGCCGCGTCAGGAGGAAACCGGCCTGCGTGACGACATCCAGCGTCTGGCGCTCGACAACAGACACTATGGCTACCGCCGGATCTCGGCGCAGTTGCGCCGTGAGGGCTGGTCGGTCAACCACAAGCGCGTGCTGCGCATCATGCGCGAAGACAACCTGCTGTGCCTGCGGACACGGCCGTTCGTGCCGGTCACCACGGATTCCCGCCACCCGTGGAAGGTCGTGCCCAATCTGGCGCGCGGCATGATCCCGAGCGGCATCGATCAACTCTGGGTCGCCGACCTGACCTACGTTCACATGGAAGAAGAGTTCGCCTACCTCGCGATCGTCCTGGACGCTCACAGCCGGCGGGTCGTCGGCTGGGCGCTGGAGACGCATCTACAGGCCAGTCTGGCGACCGCGGCGCTCGACATGGCGATCAGGACCCGGCAGCCCGCCCCCGGCAGTCTGATCCATCATTCCGACCGGGGGGTGCGGTATGCCTGCAACGATCATACAGCCCTGCTCGCCACCCATGACATCCAGGCCAGCATGAGCCGGATCGGCAATCCATATGACAACGCCAAATGTGAGCGCTTCATGAAAACCCTCAAGCAGGAGGAAGTTCACGCCAGCGGGTATCGCGACATCACCGATGCCCGCGCTCGGATCGGCACCTTCATCGAGCAGGTCTATAATCGCCACCGCCTACATTCCGCGCTCGATTATCTGCCACCTGTCGAG
>NZ_AVFL01000040.1 GCF_000576635.1 Skermanella stibiiresistens SB22 | reverse complement strand
GGCCTCACCGGCGGCGGCGCGGGCGGTTTCGAAATCGGCGCGGGCCGCCGCGGCGGTATCCTCGGCGCCGTCCAGTTCCAGCCGAAGCTCGGCCAGCCGGTTGCGCTGCCGCAGCCGGATCGCCGCCGCCGTGGGAGCGCCCGCCACGACCGACAAGCCGTCCCAGCGCCACGACGCGCCGTCGCGGGTGACCAGGATCTGGCCAGGCGACAGGGTAGGGGCGAGCGCGTCGCCTTCCGCCGCGCTGGCGACGACACCGATGTGGTCCAGGCAGCGGGCGAGCGCCGGAGGGGCCTTGACCTTGGCGGACAGAGGCACGGCGCCGGGTGGCAAGGGTTCCGTCCGCTCCAGCGCCGGATGGGAGCGCCAGTGGACGGCGGCGGCCTCGTCCAGCGGCGCCGTCAAGTCGTCGCCCAACGCCGCGGCGATGGCGACCTCGTAGTCCGGCGCCACGGTCACCGCGTCGATCAGGGGCGGAAACAGGTCGCCGGACCCGGATTCGAGCAGTTCCGCCAGCGCGGTCTCCTCCGCCTTCAGCCGGGCGCGGACGGCATCCGCCGCCTGCTGTGCGTCGCGGCTCCGGCCCATCGTGGCCTCCGCCGCCGCCTTGGTGGTCTCGGCCGCCTCTGCCCGGTCACGGGCGATCTCCAGCGCCTCCTCGGCCGCCGCGACCGCCTCCTCGGCGGCGTCCATGTCGGGGCGGTCGGCCAGTTCGGCCTCCAGCGCCGCGCGCTGGCGCCGCTGCTCCTCCAAGCGGCGGGTGGCGGTCGCCAGCCGTTGCTCCAATTCGGCCGCCTGCCGCTGGAGGGCGCCGCGCCGCGCCTCGTCGGCGGCGGTTCGCTCGGTCAGGGCGGTCAATTCTCGGTCCAGGGCGTCGACCCGTTCGCGCGCCTCGTCCAGCGCCTCGCGGGCGGCCTCCTCGACGGCCACCTCGTCGCCCTGTTCCTCGATCAACCCGTCCCGTTCGTCGGTCAGGCGGGTCAAGGCGGTGCCGGCGTCCTCCGCCAGCGCCCGCTCGCGCGCCAAGTCGGTGGCGACCTGCGCCAGACGGCGCTGGTTGGCCGTCCGCGCCTCGGCGACCCGCCTCTCCTCCGCGTCCAGCGCCTCGCGGGCGATCACCAGCCGTTGCAGGGCTTGGGCGGCGGCCGCCTCGGTCTGGCGCAGCCGGGGCAGACCCTCGGCGTCGGCGGCGCGCTTGGTCGTTTCCGCCGCGACCTCGGCCATGCGGTCGCGGACCAGCACCTCGGCATCGTTGAAGCCAAGGCGCGCCGTCGCCAGCGCCGATTCGGCGGCGACCCAGCGGAGATGCAGCGACACCGCCTCGGTCCGTCGGATCTGCTCGCTGAGGTTCCGGTAACGCGACGCCTGCTTGGCCTGCTTCTTCAAGGTGCCGAGCTGGGCGTCCATCGTGACGATCACGTCGTCCAGCCGCGACAAGTTGGCCTCGGTCGCCTTGAGCCTCAGTTCCGTCTCGTGCCGGCGGGAATGCAAGCCGGTGATGCCGGCCGCATCCTCCAGCAGCACGCGCCGCTCGGTCGGCTTGGCGTTGATGATGGTGCCGATGCGCCCTTGGCTGACCAGGGCCGGCGAGTTGGCGCCGCTGGCGTTGTCGGCGAACAGCAGCTGCACGTCGCGAGCGCGGACGATCTTGCCGTTGATGCGGTAGTCGGAGCCGGAGCCCCGCTCGATTCGACGCTGGATGTCGAGATCGTCGAAGTCGTTGAAGCCGGTCGGCGCGGTGCGGCTGGAATTGTCGACCGACAGCGTGACGTCGGCGATGTTGCGGGCCGGCCGCTTGTCGGTCCCGCCGAAGATGACGTCGTCCATGTCGTCGCCGCGCATCTTCTTGGCGGAGGTCTCGCCCATGACCCAGCGCAGCGCCTCGACCAGATTGGACTTGCCGCAGCCGTTGGGACCGACGATGCCGGTCATGCCCGGCTCGATCACCAGCTCGGTGGGGTCGACGAACGATTTGAAGCCCGAAATGCGGAGCTTGACGAACTGCACGGCGCGGCCGACCCCAATCCTGTCCCGAGTTCAGCGCCGCCGGATCACGAACCCAGCTTGTCGATCACGCGGGCGAATTCGGTGATCGGCTGGGCGCCGACGACCTTCTCGATGGTGTCGCCGCGCATGATCACGAAGGTCGGCGTCGATTGGACTTGGTACTTCTGCTCCGCCTCGAGCCGACGCTCGATCAGCTTGTTGGCCAAAGCCTCGTTGGACATGCAGGACTGGAACTGCTGGTCGCCGACACCGGCCAGCTTGCCGGTCTGGGCCAGCGCCTGGGCCGGATCGCTGGCGCCCGCCCACTTGTTCTGGCTCTTGAACAGCACGTCGAGGAAGCCGAAGTACCGCTCCGGGTTGGAGCAGCGGGCGAGCATGCTGGCCTGGAGCGCCGCCCGGTCGAACGGGAAGTCGCGGAACACCAGCTTGGCCTTGCCGGTGTCGATGTAGTCCTTCTTCAGCTGCGGCAGCGTGTTTGCGTGGAAGCTGGCGCAGTGCGGGCAGGTCAGGGAGGAGTATTCGAGGATCGTGACCGGCGCGTTGGGGTCTCCCAGCACGCGCTCGCTCAGCGGATCGTTCTTCTCGGCCGCCTGGGCGACCTGGGCCTGGGTCGCCTGACCCTGGGCGAGCTGGGCCTGGACGACCTGTGTCGGCTTCGGCGTGGAGTCATGGTCCGGGACCGACCCGGCCCGCGCGGGGGCGATGATCTCGGGTGCCGGTGTTTCCTTGGCGATGACGCCGGTGTTCACGAGGCCGACGCCGGCCCCAACAACGACCACGGCTACCATGGCCAATCCCAGCATATAGCGGCGCAAGATGCCCTCCTGGATGCAAGAGCTAGTGAATATAGAGGTCGCCTACCCGTTCGGGCAAGCGTTGGACGGGTTCGGGGGAGGGTTCCCCCTTCGGATCACGCTTCGGGTCATGGCGCGGTCTTGGCATGGACCGCCCTTCCCAGCCGGATCAGGGCGTCGCGCAGGCCCTCGTCCTCGACGGATTGGGCGGCCCGCTGGATGTTGGTCTCCTCCTCCGCCGTCATCGGGCGCTGGACCTTGGGGCGGCGCGGACCGCCGGGCAGGGGACCCTGGATCAGCTTGATCCGCTCCACCGCCTGATAGCCGAAGAAGGCGTTGATCCGCTCGATCAGCTGCGGTTCGGAATGCTGGACCTCCAGCGCCGCCGAACCGGAAACCTTGAGATGCAGCGTCGCCCCCTCGCGCTGGCCGGGCGGGAAGGCCAGTTTCTGCGGCAGGGTGCTGCGCGCCAGCTCCGGGCCCATGATGGTCGCCCAGTCCGTGATCAGCGTGCCGAACGCCATGCCGCGCTTTCCCAGCGCCTTGCCGGCCACCTTGGGCACGATGCGGGCGAGGGGGCGGGGGGCTGACATGCGCGGATCTCCAAAACATGAGGGGCGGATAAGTGGGGAGCCGAAACGGGTGGCTGATCGGGTGACGGGGACTATTCTCATCGAACCTATTGTTAAAGCACCTGTCGCGGGGCGACAACACACCATGACATCGACCAAAGAACCAAGCCTTTTTCCGGCGGCGCCGGCCCGGACCCTGGAACCGGCCGTCCTCGCCCGCTCCCTGCTGGCCTGGTACGACAGTCACCGCAGGGTCCTGCCGTGGCGGGCACCGGCCGGCCGGACCGCCGATCCCTACCATGTTTGGCTGTCGGAGATCATGCTTCAGCAGACGACGGTGGTCACGGTAGGTCCCTATTTCGAGGCTTTCCTGAAGCGGTGGCCAACCGTCGCCGATCTGGCGGCGGCCGACCTTGACGCCGTCCTCCACGCCTGGGCCGGGCTTGGCTATTACGCGCGGGCGCGCAACCTGCACAAGTGCGCCCAAGCGGTGGCCGGATCGCACGGCGGCCATTTCCCCGATACTGAAGAGGGATTGCGGCAACTTCCGGGCATCGGCGCCTATACCGCCGCGGCGGTCGCGGCCATCGCCTTCGACCGACGCGCCACCGTGCTGGATGGCAATGTCGAGCGCGTCATGGCCCGCCTGTTCGCGGTGGAGGAGCCGCTTCCAGGGTCGAAGGAAAAGCTCCGCGTGCTGGCCGACACGATCACGCCCGACCGCCGGCCCGGCGACTACGCCCAGGCGGTGATGGATCTGGGCGCCACGGTCTGCGTGCCGCGCAAGCCCAGATGCGGCCAGTGCCCCTGGCATGACGGCTGCGCCGCCAGGGCCGCCGGCATCGCCGAGACCCTGCCGCGCAAGACGCCCAAGGCGGACAAGCCGACCCGGCGCGGCATGGCGTTCTGGCTGCTGAACCCGGAAGGCGCCGTGCTGCTGCGCCGCCGGCCGGAGAGCGGGCTGCTCGGCGGTATGATCGAGGTGCCGTCGGGTGATTGGCTCGAACGGCCGGCCCAAAGCCTCGCCGCCGCCGGGATCCAGGCGCCCGCCGCGGCGAAATGGCGTCTGCTGCCGGGACTGGTCCGCCATACCTTCACCCACTTTCACCTGGAACTTCAGGTCGCGGCGGCGCGGGTCGGCGGGGACTCGTGGAAGGCGGCGGAGGGGATCTGGGTCCCGGTCGATCGGCTGTCCGATCACGCCTTGCCGACGGTGATGATGAAGGTCGTCCGGCACGCCTTGGGCGCGTCGGAACCGAGTGGTGGAGTATTCTGAATGATCCGATCCTGGGGATTGGCGGTGGCGGTGGCGATGGTCATGGGCGTGTCGGGTGGCGTCGCGCGGGCGACCGACCAGCCGGTCGACCTGGAGCTTGTCCTGGCGGTCGACGCGTCGGGCAGCATCTCGACCGGCGCCTTGGAGTTCCAGCTGCGGGGCCACGCGGCGGCGTTCCGCAGCCAGCGGGTGGCCGACGCGCTGACCGCCACCGGCAACCGCGCGGTCGCGGTCACCCTGGTGCAATGGGCGGGGCCGAACACGCTGGAGACCGTGGTGCCGTGGACCCGGATCGCCGATGCCGCCGACGCCGTGCGGTTCGCCGACGGCATCGCCAAGCTGGACCGGGCGCAGCGCGACGGCAGCACGGCGATCGGCAGCGCCATCGACCGGGCGGCCGATCTGTTCGACCACAACGGCTTCGAGGCGCCGCGCCAAGTCATCGACATCTGCGGCAACGGCTTCAGCAACAGCGGCGTCGAGGTGTCGGGTGCCCGCGACCGCGCGGTCGCGAAGGGCGTCACGATCAACGCGCTGGCGATCCTGGACGAGTACGACTGGCTGGAGGAGTATTACGAGGAGAGCGTGATCGGCGGTCCCTTCGCCTTCGTCACCACCGCCGAGAACCGCGACAGCTTCGGCGACTCGATCACGCGGAAGCTGGTCAAGGAGATCGCCGGCGATCCCGGCGAGGCGCCGGCGGTGCGGCTGGCGGCGCGCTAGGCCCAAATCCTCTTGGGCATCGCAGCAAATCCGGCGGCGGCGCGTTGGGGCTTGGCAAACCCCTGATCGGATCACCCATGACAGACACCCGGCACATACCCTCCGACGAGCTTGGAACCGAGGAACGCGAGAACGTCGACGAGATCACCGCCCCGCGCACGCTGATCGTCCACGAGGCGGTGCGGAAGGAGGGCGAGGAGGAGTTGAGCCGGCCCGCGTCGTCGCTGATGTGGTCGGGACTGGCGGCGGGCCTGTCGATGGGTTTCTCCATGGTCGGCGACGGGCTGATCCGCGCGGCGCTCCCGGACGAGCCTTGGCGGCCCTTGCTGAGCAGCTTCGGCTACAGCCTGGGCTTCCTGGTCGTCATCCTGGGCCGGCAGCAACTGTTCACCGAGAACACCCTGACGGCGGTGCTGCCGCTGCTGCACCAGAAGAGCTGGGTCCGGATCGGCGACGTGGCGCGGCTCTGGGCAATCGTCTTCGCGGCCAACATCCTGGGCACCCTCCTGTTCGCCTGGACCGTGGAGGGAACCGAGGTGTTCTCGCCGGCGGCCAAGGAGCAATTCACCGAGCTTGGCCGCCACGCCGCCGAACCGGCGGCGCTGACCACCTTCATCAAGGCCATCTTCGCCGGCTGGATGATAGCGCTGCTGGTCTGGCTGCTGCCCCTGGCCGGCTCCGCCAAGCCCTTCGTGATCGTCGGTTTGACCTATTTCGTCAGCCTGGGGCAACTCGCCCACATCATCGCGGGCTCGGTCGAGGTGGCACACGCCGCCTTCGCCGGGGTCGTGCCGTGGAGCGAATACCTGGTGGGCTTCATCCTGCCGACGCTGCTCGGAAATGTCGTGGGTGGCGTCGGGCTGGTGGCGTTGCTGGCCCACGCGCAGGTCAAGGAGGAGGGAACATGACTCAGTCCCCGGCTTCCGCCGCGCCTTCCGACAGCGTGGTCTCCCCGGTCGGCTTCGGCTTGGGGTCGGCGGGTGTCTTGAACGGGGGGATCAAGCCGTCGCGCTGGCGAAGGAGGTTGTGGATCGCCGTCGCGGCCACTGCCGCCTGACCCATCGAGACGGAGATCTGGTTGAGGCCCTCGACCACGTCGCCGGCGGCGTAGAAGCCGGGGATCGAGGTTTGGCAGTGGGCGTCGACGATCACGCGGCCCTGCTCGTTCATCCCGGCGCCAACCTGACCGGCGAGGGTCGATCGGGCGAGGGTGCCGAGCGCCGAGTAGAGCGTGTCGAAGGCGAGTTCGACACCGCCCTTCAGGATCACCTTGGTGATCCGGCCATCCTCCTCGGTCACCCGCTCGACCTGCTCCTCGATGACGCGGATGTCCAGTTCGGCCAGCTTGGCGCGATCCTCGGCCGTCAGGTTCATCGGGGTGCCAAGCGTCAGCAGGGTCAAGTCGGCGGTGTAGCCGCGGATGAACAGGACCTCGCCCAGGGCGTCGCGGCCATGGCCGATCACGGCGACCTTCTTGTCGATCACCTCGAAGGCGTCGCAGATCGGGCAGACGCGGATCAGGCCACGCTGGACGGCGTCGAACAGGTCGGGCAGGCGGGGCTGGTCGTCGATCACCCCCGTGGCCAGGATGACGGTCTTGGCGCGCAGCTCCCGGCCGCTGCCGGTGGTGGCGCGGAAGGTGCCGTCGTCCAGCCGGCGGATGGTCTCCACCGAGCCGGTCCCGATCTCGGCGCCGTACTGGCGGGCTTGGCACCGCATGCGTTCCAGCAATTCGATGCCGTTGACGCCCTCCATGAAGCCGGCGTGGTTGCGCGAGGTCGGAATCCACGAACACCGGCTCTTGGCCTCGTCCACCACCAGGATGTTCCGCCTGAACCGCACCAGATAGATCGCGGCCGTCAATCCGCCGGGGCCGCCGCCGACGATCAGGCAATCGAGCATGCCGCTCATGATGTTCCGCTCCAACGCTGTGGCTGACGCCATAACGGGAACACATGGCCGCTGTTCCAAGGCTATCCCGGTACGCCCCGGATGGTACGTCCGGCGGAGACTCGGTCCCCGCCGGACGCGCCAATCAGGCGGCTCCAGGCCTCAGCTGGCGAGCTTCCGCTTCAGCTCGCGCCGGCGGCGGTGCAGCACCGGCTCGGTGTAGCCGCTGGGCTGCTCGCGGCCCTTCAGGACCAGGTCCAAGGCCGCCTGGAAGGCGACGCTGCCGTCATAGTCCTCCGCCATCGCGCGGTAGTCGGGATCGCCGGCATTCTGCCGATCAACCACCGCGGCCATCCGCCGCATCGTCTCGACCACCTGAGCCTCGGTGCAGATGCCGTGGCGCAGCCAGTTGGCGATGTGCTGGCTGGAGATCCGCAGGGTCGCGCGATCCTCCATCAACCCGACATTGTTGATGTCGGGCACCTTGGAGCAGCCGACGCCCTGGTCGATCCAGCGGACGACGTAGCCCAGGATGCCCTGCGCGTTGTTGTCCAACTCCTGCTGGATCGCGTCGGGCGTCCAGTTCGGCCGGTCGACCAGCGGGATGGTCAGGATGTCGTCCAGCTTGCCGCGTCTCTTGCCCGCCAGCTCCGCCTGACGGGCGGCAACGTCGACCTTGTGGTAGTGCAGCGCGTGGAGGGTCGCGGCGGTCGGCGACGGCACCCAGGCGGTGTTGGCGCCCGCCTTGGGATGGCCGATCTTGGTTGCCAGCATCTCGGCCATGCGGTCGGGCATCGCCCACATGCCCTTGCCGATCTGTGCCTTGCCCTTCAGTCCGGCGGCCAGTCCGGTATCGACGTTGTTGTCCTCGTAGGCCGCGATCCACGGAGCGCCCTTCATGTCGCCCTTGCGCAGGACCGCGCCAGCTTCCATGCAGGTGTGGATCTCGTCGCCGGTGCGGTCGAGGAAGCCCGTGTTGATGAAGGCGACCCGGTGCTTGGCGGCGCGGATGCACTCCTTGAGGTTCACCGTCGTGCGGCGCTCCTCGTCCATGATGCCCATCTTGATCGTGTATTTGGGCAGGCCCAGCGCGTCCTCGACCCGGCCGAACAACTCGTCGGCGAAGGCGACCTCCTCCGGGCCGTGCATCTTGGGCTTGACGATGTAGAGCGAGCCCGTGCGGCTGTTGCGCAGCCCGCCATTGGCGGCGGCGTTGGTGCCCTTGATGTCGTGCATCGCGATCAGCGTGGTGAACAGGGCGTCGAGCATGCCTTCCGGCGCCTCGCTCCCGTCCGACAGCTTGACCGCGTCGATCGTCATCAGGTGGCCGACGTTCCGGACCAGCATCAGGCTGCGGCCGGGCAGGGTCAGCGTGCCGCCATCCGGCTTGGTGTAGACGCGGTCGGGATTGAGCCGGCGCTCGATCGTCTTGCCGCCCTTCTCCAGTTTGGCGCTGAGCTTGCCGTTCATCAGGCCAAGCCAGTTGCGGTAGATGACCACCTTGTCCTCGGCGTCGACGGCGGCGACGGAGTCCTCGCAGTCCATGATCGTGGTCAGGGCCGACTCGGCGACCACGTCGGCGACACCGGCCGGATCGTCCTTGCCGATGAAATGCCCGCGATCGATCCTGATCTCCAGATGCAGCCCATGGTTGGCCAGCAGCACGGCGGTCGGCGCCGCGGCGTCACCCTGGAAGCCGGCGAACTGGGCCGGGTTCTTGAGACCGGTGGTGCGCCCGTCACCCAGCGTCACGACCAGTTGGCCGGCGACCACGGCATATCCAGCCGTGTCGGCGTGCGAGCCTTCGGCCAGTGGTGCCGCCTCGTCCAGCGCCCGCCGCGCGAAGGCGATCACCTTGGCGCCACGATGGGGGTCGTAGCCTGGAGTGGAAGTCCTCTCGTCGTCGGACGGAATGGCGTCGGTGCCGTAGAGGGCGTCGTACAGGCTGCCCCAGCGCGCGTTGGCGGCGTTCAGGGCGTAGCGCGCGTTCATCACCGGAACGACCAGCTGGGGACCGGCTATGGTCGAGATCTCGGCGTCGACATTGGCGGTCTCGATCGAGAAATCCGCGCCCTCGGGCAACAGGTAGCCGATATCGCGCAGGAACGTCTTGTAAGCCTCGAGGTCGGTCGGACGGCCGCGATGCTCGCGGTACCAGATATCGATCTTGGCCTGCAACTCGTCGCGCTTGGCCAGCAGTTCGCGGTTACGAGGCGCCAGATCGTGCAGGATGGCGTCGAGCGCCGCCCACAGCTGGCCGGGTTCGATGCCGGTGCCGGGAAGCGCCTCCGTCTCGATGAACTCGCGAAGCTCGGCGGCGACTTGAAGGCCGCCGATCTGGTTCCATTCGCTCAAAACTCCATCCTCCTGTTGTTCGTTCCATGGTCTTCGCTGGCCCGTGGGCGTGTCCCGGATGGCACGCCGGGAACGGACCGATCCCTGATGCGACTGGTCATACCAATTTTTGTGCACCGCGTCATCGCTGGAGTCGCAATGTGGGTGGCATGGCTGGTGTTCACAACTGTTGGGCCAGCTAGCTGTTGTCTGGAAGGGTTGCGGTTGGGTGTGTCTGCTCCTATTAGATCGCGGTGGCGTCCGTCACCGCCACCGCTGCGGCTTTCCAGATCGAAATCCTGGAGCTGCCAAGCTCATAGTCTTGATGGAGACGCGAAACCATGCGGCATGTGTTTATTTCCAGGGCTGGCTCGATGGTCCGAACCTTCCTGGTGGCGTCCGCGCTGACGCTGACCGCCGCGGCCGGCTCGCCCACGACCGCCGCCGCCGCCGATGCCGGCGGGCTGGTGAGCGCGCTGGCCTCGCAGCTCGGCGTCACCAAGCCGCAGGCGGAAGGCGGGGCGGGCGCGATGCTGAACCTCGCCAAGCAGCGGATGGCGCCGGACCAATTCGGACAGGTCGAGAGCCAGGTTCCCGGCATCGGCGGGTTGATGGGGTCGCGTTCCGGTGGTCAGGGCGGTGGCGGCGGCCTTGCCGACATGGCGGCTGGCGCGCTCGGCGGGTTGGGCGGAGGTTCCGGTGGCGGTGGCGCCGCCGGTGGCTTGGGAGCCTTGGCCCCGCTGGCGGGCTCCTTCTCGTCCCTCGGCCTGTCGCCCGACATGGCCGCCAAGTTCCTGCCGGTCATGCTGCAATACCTGAACTCCAGCGGTGGCGGCGGGGCCGCCGGGTTGCTGAAAGGGGCGCTGGCGGGCTGATAGAATCCGTCCAGTGCCGCGAGGGCGCCTTTTCCCATGCTCGACTTCCTGTCCGCCTATGGCGCCTTCGCCCCCGAACCGATTTCGCCGCCGGAGGTCCCCGGCGCGTTTCGGCGGTTGCTCGACCACCAGGGGTCGATGACGTCTGTCTTGTCGGCTTATTGGGGAACCGGGATCGTCGCGGATGTCACGTGCCATGGCTTGTCCCGGGAGAAGGTGGCGCTGCTCCGGCAAGTCATCCTGAGGACCGAGCCCGATCGCATGCCGGTCGAGATCGCCGAGATCAGGGTCGCGGCCGGTGCGTTCGACGACGCGCTGCTGTCTCGGCTGGCCGGAAGCCCGGTTCCGTTCGGCAGGTCGCTTCAGTTGGTGGGAATTGGGTTCTCGACCGAGCCGGTCGGCTTCTTCAAGCTGTCGGCGTCCAAGGCTCTGGCGGAGGCGGGCGGCGTCGCGGCTGGGGCGGTCATGTTCGGCCGGACGGCCCGATTGCTCGGTCTCGATGGCCGTTTACTGGCCGAAAGCGTCGAGATCCTGCCCAGGGTTCGCGAGGCGGTTCGCGAGGCCGGGATCGGCTGAACCTCAGGCGAGGTTGCCGATCAGCCGGGCGACATCGGCGGCGCGCGTCCGCCACAGGGCCGAGGCGGTGTCCAATTCATCCCGCGGCGAGGCCGCCTGCGCCAGCATGATGGTCTTGGACATGGGGAGCTTGGCCGCCAGGGCCGGCGAGGCCGTGATGATCAAATCGGCGCGCTTGATCAGCTCCGTCTCGAGTTGCCGCAGGGGACATTGCCGATCCACGTCGCCGGCGCTGGAATGACCGCCGAAATTGGTGTCGCAATGGTAGACCACGGCGTGCTCGTCCAACTCGCCGACCGCGTCGATCGCCGTCGGCCTGGATGTCAGCAGAATCGGGCGCCGCAGGTCCAGCGCCGCCATGGCCGTTCGGATCTGGTGACCGAGCAGTTGCTGATTGGCGGCGCGCGCGTTGGGGTCGGCCGGGAACGTCGTGGAGAGTGACAGCGGCGCCAGTATCCTGTCGGGGCGATAAGTGTTGGCCTCGGCCGGGTAAGCCTTCAGGTGCGGGCAGGCGGGGCAGCAGGTCAGCGTCGGGGAGTTCACCCAAACAACCTTGCGTCCCGCGCCCAGGTGGCGGACGAGATGATGGGTGCCGCTCGGTGGCCATCCCCAATTCTCTCCTATGACGACAAGGTCGATACTCATGTCCGAACGCTCCCGATGACGACTAATCTCGCCTAACACCCATTGCATAGACCGTGCCGTTCGCCATAAGACGTGGGTTCGAGGGTTTGTGGCTTTTCCGGCCTTGGTGGATTCGCGATTCGCAAATCAGATTGCCAGCGCATCGCGAAATTCCATCCGATTTGAGCCGCGATCCGCCTGTCCGGAGCTTGGTTGCGTCCGTGATTAAAGTGAGCCATGGTCGAGCCCGTCCGTGGAACCACGGGCGGTCATCCGCGTTCCCGCCCAGCCGGTTCGCCGCGCCAGTCTGGCTCGGGTCCTTACCAGCGTTCCGGTCATCCCGCTCAACACAGGTTTTTCATGTCCTTCGGTCAGATAGCGGCATTCTCCATCGTCCTCGGAATGGTCGCGCTGCTGGTTTGGGATCGCATCCGCTATGACGTCGTGGCGCTGGGCGCTCTGCTGGCGGCGATCGTCTGCGGCATCGTACCGACGGACAAGGCGTTCAGCGGGTTCAGCGACGACATCGTGATCATCGTGGCGTCCGCCCTGGTGGTCAGTGCCGCGGTGGGCAAGTCGGGCGTGGTCGAACTGATGCTCAGCCCATTCGTCAGCCGCATGAAAACGACCAATTCCCAGATCGCCATCCTGGTGTCGATGGTGACGGTGCTGTCGGCCTTCATGAAGAACATCGGCGCCTTGGCGATCTTCATGCCGATCGCCTTTCAGATCTCCAAGCGGACCGGCAAGCCGGCGTCCCGCCTGCTGATGCCGCTATCGTTCGGCTCGCTGCTTGGAGGTGTGGCGACGTTGGTCGGAACCTCACCCAACATCATCGTCTCGCGCATGCGCGAGGACATCGTGGGCGAACCGTTCCGCATGTTCGATTTCGCTCCGGTTGGTGCTGGACTGGCGGTGGCCGGCGTGGTCTTCCTGATGTTCGGCTGGCGCCTGCTGCCGCGCAAGCGCGGGGCCGGCGCCAATGGCGACCAGATGTTCTCGATCGAGGATTACACGACGGAGGCGCGGCTGACGTCCGGCTCGCCGCTGGTCGGCAAAACCGTCTACGACTTGGAGACCATGGCGGAGGCCGACATCACGGTGGTCGGCATCATCCGGGAGCGGTATCGCCGCTATGTGCCGTCGGGCAACTGGACACTGTTCGCCGACGACATCCTGGTCCTGGAGGGCGACGCGGACGCGCTGGAGAAGATCGTCAAGGACGCCAAGCTCGAACTGGTCGGCATGAAGCAGGATCAGAAGATCGCGGTCGCGCGGCGTGGAGAGACCGGCATGGTCGAGGCCGTGATCACCCAGGGATCGCAGATGATCGGCCGGTCGGCGGAGCAGCTGAGCCTGCGCGAGCGGTTCGGCGTCAATTTGGTGGCGGTCAGCCGGCGCGGCCGGCAGTTCAGTCAGCGCCTGCGCCGGGTGCGTTTCCAGCAGGGCGACCTGCTGGTGCTCCAGGGCGGCAAGGACGCCATGCCGGAGACGCTGGCGGCCCTTGGCTGCCTGCCCCTGGCGGAGCGCAATCTCCAGCTGGGCCGCAGGCGTCACGTCTTCCTACCGATCTCGGTGCTGGCGATCGCGATGATCCTGGTGGCGTTGCAATTCGTGACCGTCACGATCGCCTTCTTCGGCGCGGCGGTCATCCTGCTGGCGAGCCGCGTGCTGACGCCGCAGGAGGCGTACGAGGCGATCGACTGGCCGATCCTGATCCTGCTGGGGGCGCTGATCCCGGTCAGCGACGCGCTCCGCACCACCGGCGGCACCGACCTGATCGCGGGATGGCTGTCGGGGGCCGCCGTCCTGCTGCCGCCGGTCGGGGCCTTGGGGCTGATCCTGCTGGTCGCCATGGCGGTGACGCCGTTCCTCAACAACGCGGCCACGGTTCTGGTGATGGCGCCTATCGGCGCCGGCCTCGCGCAGAGGCTGGGCCTGAACCCGGATCCGTTCCTGATGGCGGTGGCGGTGGGGGCGGCCTGCGACTTCCTCACGCCGATCGGTCACCAGTGCAACACGCTGGTGATGGGGCCGGGTGGATATCGCTTCGGTGATTACTGGAGGCTGGGATTGCCGCTGTCGCTGATCGTGGTCGTGTTGGGCACGTTCCTGATCAGCGTGACATGGCCGATGTGACAGGGCGCCGATGTGACAGAGCCGATGTGATCGGCTCCCCTGATTCTGGCAGCACGACGCCCGCGCCGGGAGGGTCGAGGGATCGACGCTCCCGGCCGGGGCGTTGCCGTATCCGGGGTCGGACGCGGCGGGGCCGGAATGACCCCGCTGGGCGGAGGTTGGAGCGGGCGCCACCCGGAAATGGGCGGCGAGGATGAAGGCAGCCAATCCAGTCCCGTTATCACGGAACCTCCCGGCCGCCCTCTGGTCCTTGTCGATCCTTCCTTCCGACCCCTTGGCTTTGGTCAGACCCGCTTGAGGTTGACGGCCGAGGTCTTGCCTTTGCGGGGGTCGTTCTCGAGATCGAAGCTGACGTTGTCACCATCGTTGAGACCGCTCATGCCCGAGCGCTCGACGGCGGAGATGTGGACGAAGACGTCGGGTCCACCCTGATCGGGCTGGATGAAGCCATACCCTTTCGTGGCGTTGAACCACTTGACGGTACCAGTCGGCATTTTTTTGGTCTCCCTGACCGTATTATGAATCATCCCAACCCTGTCCCGCCTCACGGCTCGTTGCAAGCCGCAAATGTCACGAACGGCGCGCGCGACGGTGGTATACCTTCTCGCCAATCTTTTTTGCAGCCCTACCGTGCATCCGTAACCTTCTGTCTCGCCGCTTGTTTGTTGGCCACGATGGATCGTGAAACATCGATCCCCAAATTTATCGAAGAGCCGAGGAAAAATCGCATGACAGGACATCGGCCGTTGAGAGAGGGCGTCTATGATCCCTCCACTGGCTCATCAAATGGTGTTGGCGCGCGGAGGGGTTTGGGCGCCGACACGGTTTCGGTCCAACCGGGCCTCTACCGCAGGATCTCCTGGGGCGCCGTGATCGGCGGAACCCTGATGGTGGTGGCGGTCCAGCTCCTGCTCAGCATGCTGGGCTTGGGACTGGGGTTGACCACGATCGATCCCGCGCAGGGACCGGGCGGTTCCCCCGAGGCCAGCACGATGGGCACCACGGCCGTCGTCTGGTGGGCGGTGACCTACTTGGTGGCGCTGATCATCGGCGGTTACGTCGCCGCCCGTCTGGCTGGCGCCTTCGAGAAGACCGACGGCGTACTGCATGGCCTGCTGACTTGGGCCCTGGCCCTGGTGGTCAGCTTCTGGCTTCTGACCTCCGCCATCGGCGGCATCATCGGCGGCGCCTTCAATGTCGTTGGCAACGCTGTTTCGGGGATCACCAGCACGGTGGCCGACGCGGTTCCCCAGGTCGCCAACGCCAGCGGCCTGTCGCCCGACCAGATCCAGCAGCGCGTCCAGGATCTGATGCGTCCGGCCGACCAGACCGGTCAAAGCCCCGAGGCGGCGCAAAGTGAACTCGCGTCGCTGGCTCCCCGCGTCATCCAGGGTGGACCGGAAGGTGAGCAGGCGCAGCAGCGCGCGATCCAGATCGTCAGCCAGCAGGCCGGCATCAGCGAGGACGAGGCCCGCGCCCGGGTCGACCAGCTTCGCCAGCAGGCGGAGCAGACCGCCCAGCAGGCGGAGGCCACCGCCCGCCAAGCGGCGGACACGGCGGCCAGCGCCTTGACCTCCGCGTCGCTATGGGGCTTCGGTGCCCTGTTGCTCGGCGCCATCGCCTCGGCCATCGGCGGCGCCTCCGGCACCCGCCGCCGCGAGGAACTGAACGCCATCTAATGGCGTCCGACTGATCGAGCTTCGGGAGCCGACCGGACCATCCGGCGGCTCCCTTTTTTTATGGTTTGTTTGTATTAATACTTTGGCGTCATGATTGGGCATCCACCAGCTCGGAGGTCCGCGTCATGCCGTCAACCTTTTGGATGCTCGTCTGTCTGTATCTCATCGTCGCGGCGGTTTCTGTGATGGAAACTGGCTTCGTGATGCACGAGGACAGCCCATTGGCCCCCGTGGTGGTGTGCCTCGTGGCGCTCCTCCATGGTCTGGGATGGCCGTTCCGAATGGCTCTGGATGCCCGGCGACCCTGATTCGATGTGGTTAACCGGTTAGTTAGTTAACTCATAATTAATGATGGCGGGCCACCTTGGGCGCACCTGGCGCTTGAATTTGGGTGGGCGATGGACGCGATTGATGCGATGGAGTGGCAGGATGCCACGACCTGGAAACCACAGCGGAAACTATCCCAGTACCTGTACGTTTTCGTGGCACCTTCCGAGGCGGCGGGATTGGGTCTGTTCACCTCGCGACCCGTCAGCGCCGGCTCGGTCGTCCTGAGCGTCACCGATCCGGATTACTTGGCGAGGGCGATGAGCCGCGAGGGCATCATCGCGGCTGGTTTCACCCACGCGGACATCTTCCAGGTCGGAGCCGACCTGTTCATCCCGCCCTATGGCGGTCCCGACGACTTCACCAACCACAGCTGCGAGCCCAATTGCGGCTTGCGGGTCAGGCCTGACGGCTTCTCGATGATCGCCCTGTACGACATCGAGGCGAACGAGGAACTGACCTACGACTACTCGACCCACCAGGAACATCCCGACGAGGACATGGAGTGCGCCTGCGGTACGGCGGGCTGCCGGCGCATGGTCCGGAGCTTCTCGACCCTGCCGCCAGCGCTGCGGAACCGCTATCTGGCCCTGGGTATCGTCGGCGATTTCGCGGCCGACGCCGTCCGGCGGGACGCCGCGGGGCACCCCGCGATGGATGCCATGGCGCTGCCGTTCTAGCCCGCGCGGCGGGGATCGGGAATGGTCACGGCGCCAGCGCCCCTGCCGCTCCTGCTGAGGCGGTATCTCAGCCTACCGCCCTGCGTGGTCGAACTGGCCATGCTGGGCGCGCTGGCGTCCGGTGGCATCCTGATCCTGACGACGAGCAGTGCCGCCCTCTTCCTCGCCAAGGAGGGCAGCGACTCGATGCCGGTGTTCTACATCATGCTCGCGGCGGTCTCCATCCCGCTGGCGTCCGGCGTATCGGCGGTGCTGTCGCGCTGGCTGACGCTCCAGGTCTCCGCCGGGCTGTGCGTCGCCTCGGCCCTGCTGGGCGCGGTGTTGTGGGCCATGGTGGCCGCCGATGTCCCCGGCGCCAACCATGCCGCCTATGTCGCGGCCTATAGCCTGGAAATCCTCTACGACACCCTGTTCTGGCTGCTCGCCTCGGAATACCTGACGACGCTCGACATGAAGCGCCACGCCGCGCAACTCGCCATGGCGTTCGGCGCTGGTGGCGTCGGCGGCGGCCTGCTGACGTCGATGCTGTCGCAGTACATCGCGACCCAGACGCTGCTCCTGGTCTCGGCCGCGCTGTTCGGCCTCGCGTTCCTGCAATGCCTCAGGATCGGCCGGCGGCTCAGCCGCATCGGCGAGGGCGAGGATGAGGACGATGAGGAGGGCGGGGTGCTCGACGCCTTGCGCGGGCTGGCCGGCACCATCCGCTCGTTCCCGCTGGTCGGCGCCATCTGCGCCGGCATCCTGCTGATGTCGGCGCTGTTCTGCCTTCAGGACTACCTGGCGATGACGGTTTATTCCGAGGCTTATCCCAACGAGGACGAGCTGGCCGGGTTCCTGGCGATCGTCTATTCGGCCCAGCAGGCGGCGGAGCTGGTCATCCTGGCGCTATTCGGCCGGATGGTGCTGGAGCGGGGAAGCCCGCTGCTGCGCAACATGATCTTTCCCATGACCAGCCTGCTCAGTTTGCTGGGCCTGTTGATGGCTTGGGGACTGCCGGCGGCCGTCCTGATGCACATGAACGCCAATGCCGTCTCCAACGCGATCTTCGAACCGGTCAAGACGCTGAACTACGCGGCGATTCCCTACCGTGTCCTGGCGCAGGTCCGCATGCTGGTGGAGGGTGCGATCTACCCCGCTGGCATCGCGCTGTCCGGCGTCGGGCTGCTGTGGTTGCAGGGTTGGGCCGAACCGCGCACCGTGCTGCTGGTGACCATCGCCATCGCGGCGCTGTTCGCCTGCGTCTCCGCGATGGTCGGGCTCAGGTTCCTGCCCAGCCTGCTGATGAGCTTGAGGCGCCGCGCCATCGTCACCTCCAACGGCGGACGCCGGGAGGGTATCCCACGTTTCTCGCGCGCCGACATCGTGGCGCTGCACGCCCATGCCGATCCCCAAGTCCGCCGCCACGCGGTCGACTTGGCGGTCAAGTTCGCGCCGGACCTCGTCCCCGCCTGGGCGGAGGCCGGCTCGGCCGACCCGGCTTCCGCGTCCGATGGGCCCTCCATGGGCGCCATCGTCGCGATCGATCCGGTGCGCGACCTGCGGGCGCTGGCGCGGGGGTTGGAGCAGGGTTCGGCGGAAGCCCGGCAGAACGCGGCGGAGGCCCTGGGCCGATGTGGCGACACCGCCATACCGGAGATAGCCCCGAGGCTGGCCTCCCCCCGGCCGGAGGTCGCCAACGCCGCCGTGCTGGCGTTGGGCGCCATCGGGACGCGGCGCGCCCAGCGCGTCCTGCTGGATCACCTCAAACCGCTCTACCGGCAGGCTCACCACAATCTCCATGGGCTGGCGGCGGTGCGCGGCGTCCTCATCGGTTCGAACAACTTGGTCGACGTCATGGCCGCCGCCATCCGAGCCAGCAATCACCGCATCATCTGGCGCGTGCTGCTGGTCAAGGCCGCCTTGGGCAACCAGCGCGACATCAGGCTGCTCTACAGCCTCGCCCATTCCTCCGACCAACGGGTCCGCGCCGACGCGATCGAGGCGCTGTCCAGCCTGCCGACCGGCCGCTTCATCCGGCCGGTGCTGGCGCTGCTGGAGGCGGCCTCGAACGATGTCCCGCCGGTCGGCGGTCCGCCGCCCGTGGCGCGGGACGCCGATCACACCGTGGGCGAACAATTGGCCGGCGCGCTGCTGAAGGCGGCCTCCGGAGATCGCTGGACCCGGCTGCTCGCCGCCCGCCTGCTCGACGAAACCGAAACGGCGTCCACCGCCGGAGACCACGCCATGCTCGACCTGATCCTATTCCTGAAGTCGCTTCCGCTGTTCCAGGCCCTGACACTGGAGGAGGTGGCGTTCCTGGCGGAACGGGCCGACACCACGACACCCGCCGCCGGAGCGACATTGTTCGAGGCGGGCGACCCTGTCCGCTACTTCTCGGTGATCCGCGCCGGAACGGCCGAGCTGAGCATCGACGGCGTCGCCGTCGATCGGGTCGGCGCCGGGTCCGCCTTCGGCGAGACCGCCTTCCTGGAGGACGCGCGCCACGCGCTGGGCGGGGTGGCTTTGACCGACATGGTCGTCCTGCGGTTCCACCGGGCGCTGATCGCCGACTTGGTGGCGGAGCATCCGATGGTCTTGCCGCAGGTGCTGGCGGACTGGCAGCGTCGTCTGGCCCGCCTCTACGGCCGGCTTGCCGAACAGACGGCGGGCCGCAAGACCCGGACGGGGCCTGTCCCGTTCCTGCTTCCCTTAAGCGACGGTGCCGCCGTCAATGGGCTGGGGAGTGCCGACGAATGCGCTTGATCCACCGTGTCGTCATCATCCTGTCGGCCGCCGCCCTCGCGATGCTGGTCGGCAACGCGCTGATCCTGCACCTGCTGGTCGGGAAGGAGTTCCGGTCGATCGAAAGTTCGCTCGCCGCGCGCAACGCCGACCGCGCGGTCGACGCCGTGTCGAACAATCTGGGCCATCTGCGGGCCTCGGCGATGGATTGGGCGACCTGGGACAGCAGCTACGCCTTCATGCGGGGCGAGCGGGTCGAGGAGTTCATCAGCGAGAACCTGATGCTCCAGAGTTTCCAGGGCATCAAGGTCAACCTGATGTACTTCGTCCGGTTCGACGGAACGGTCGTCTGGGGCGAGGCCCGCGACCTCGCGTCGGGCGAGAGGATAACGCTACCGGAACTGCCGACGGACCGGCTGGACGCCGGTCGGATGGACCTGCTGGCACCCAAGGAGGACGGCGCCGACGAGGTGCCCGCCGGCCTGCTGATGACCTCCAACGGGCCGATGTTGGTGGTCGGCGCGCCGATCCATCGCGCCGATGGCACCGGGAGCGCGGCGGGCTTCCTGCTGCTCGGACGCTTCCTCGACAACGGCTTGGTCGATAGTCTCGGACGGCAGGTCCACGCCCGGTTCACGCTGGCCCCAATCGCGGCCACCCCCGTCTCCGGCGCGTGGATCACCGGTGCCGCGGCCGCCGTTCCAGCCGAGACGGTCGGGTCGGTGGCGGACGCTTTTCCCGAGCCGACCGGGGAGCTGGCCTCGCTGGCGCCGGACCAAGCGGACCCGCGTCGGATGGTGAGTGTCGAGGACGATCACCTGACGGTCAGGACCATCCTGAACGACATCGGAGGCGAGCCGGCCCTGGTGCTCGAAACCAGCTACGCCCGCGGCATCAGCAAGGCCGGCAACGGCATGGTCAACTACGTGATCGCGCTGATGGCCGCCGTGCTGGCCGCGGCCGGGCTGGCGATCCTGGTCATGCTGAACCGCAACGTCGTCAAGCCGGTGGCGCGCCTGATGGAGCGGGTGCTGGAGGCGCGTGGGTGCCCAGCCCAGCCGCCGGCATCCTCCGTGGCGGCGGGCGCTCCCGACGAGATCGCCATCCTGGGCGCCGAGTTCGAGCGGACGCTGGAGCAGCTGGACGAGACGCGGAAGCGGCTGGTCGAGCAGAGCTTCTATACCGGCATGGCCGAGCTGGTTGGCGGCATGACCCACAACGTCAGGAACGCGCTGACCCCGATCTCGATCAAGCTGTGGCACATCGGGCGGGCGCTCGACATGGCGCATCTCGACAAGATGGCGATCGCCGTCGGACGGGTCGAGGCGGCGACCGCCGACCGTCAGGACTGCGCGTTGGCGGTCACGTATCTGAAGGCCTGCATGGAGCGCCTGCGGAGCAGCCACTCGACCATCGAGGCCGATATCGGCGTGATCGGCAATCAGGCGACCCAGATCGAGCAGATCTTCTACGACCATGAGCGGTTCAGCCGGGCCGAGCGCCAGGTCGAGACGATCGATCTCTCCCGCGTGATCGACGAGGCGTCGAAACTGTTGCAGAATAGCGAGAGGATCCGGATCGTGGTGAGGCCCGAGGTCGGGAGGCTGCCCGCCGCGCGCGGTCACCATGTCGTCCTGAGCCAAGTGTTCGGCAACCTGATCGTAAACGCCGAGGAGGCGATCCTGGCGGGCGGAAACGAGGGCGGAACGATCACGATCGGTGGCGAGGTGGTCCGCAGTGACGGTGCCGAGATGGTGGAGCTGCACGTGTCGGACGATGGCCAGGGCATACCCGAGGACAAGTTGGACAGGATCTTCGAGCGGGGCTACAGCACGCGCCGGGCGCATAGCGGCGGGATTGGGCTGCATTGGTGCGCCAACAGCCTCGCCGGCATGGGCGGCGGCATCTGGGCGGTAAGCGACGGCGTCGGACGGGGAGCCCGTATGGTGGTCCGCTTGCCGATCAAGAAACGGGTCTTCCATTTCGACAGTCTGAAGGAAAGCGCATGACGACGACCGAGCCTTTCCGGGTCCTGGTGGCGGACGACGAGCCCATGCTGCTGGACAGCTACCGCTATGTCATCGACGACTTGGCGCCCCGGCGCGACCGCATGACCGAGCTGGAGGAGCAGCTGTTCGGGCAAGCCGACGATCCGCCCGCGCCGGAGGTGGAACTGGTCTGCGTCCGCCAGGGCGACCCGGCGGTGGCCCTGGTCAAGGAGGGGCTTCGGACGGGGCGTCCGTTCGGCGCCGCCTTCCTCGACGTGCGGATGCCGCCCGGCATTTCCGGACTGGAGGCCGCGAAGCGGATCCGGGCGCTGGACGGGCTGATCAACATCGTCATCGTCAGCGGCTTCACCGGCGTCGACGCGCGCGAGATCACCCGCGACGTGCCGCCGGCCGACCGCCTGTTCTTCCTGGCCAAGCCGTTCCAGGCGCGCGAGCTCCAGCAATATGTCCTGTCCTTCTCCGCCCGGCGCGAAAGCGACAGGAAGCTGCAGCAAGCGGAAGCGGCGCGGCAAGGCTATCTGCACCAATACTGTGGCTGATGGATATCGCGGCGTATCGGGTTAACCGCTCGGCAATGCCTTGGACGTAGTTTGGCGGGGCAATCAGGCCCTTCCATCCGGGACACCAACTCCATGCGCCGCTCCGTGCTCACCGCGTTCCTGTCGGCAGCCGCCTTGCCGCTCACTCTCGGCGCCTGTCAGATGATGCCGGGCGCGCCACGGGTCGTGGAGGCTCCGCCACCGGCCGCCCCGGCAGCACCTCGGCTTGAGACCGTGGCGGGGGCTTGGGTGGCGGCGAAGGCGGCCAACCTGCGGGCGGGACCGGGGACGGATTTTCCGGTCGTGGGCGGTGTCAGGCCGGGTGATCGGCTCGATGTCCTGGGACGCGCGCCCGGCACCGAATGGTTCGCCGTGCGGCAGGGCAATGCCAGCGCCTTCATCCACACCCGATTGGTTCACCAGAGCGACGGCCCGGCGCCCGTGACCCAGCGGACGGTCGTGGCGGTTCCCGCGCCGGTCCCGGAGTTCCCTCCCAAGCTCGCGCCGGCTCCGGTGGTTCGGGCGGAAGCGGCCCCGGTGATGGCTCCAATGGTGGCCCCGTTGGCGGCTCCGGTGGCCGTGCCGACCGCCGTGGCATCCACGTCGGCGGTCCCCTTGGCCGCCCCGTCGGCAGCCATGCCGGTGTTCACTCCCGTCGCGACCGCCCAAGGCCGCTGGGTCGCGACCGGCGATCCTGTTCCCCTCAGGCCGAGCGCCCGCTGACGGAGCGGAGGACCGGCGCCCGCCGGGGCGCCGGAAGGCTGACGGTGACGGTGGTGCCGCGGTTCGGCTCGCTCGTCAGGTCGAGTTCGCCGCCGTGCAATTCGGCCAGCAGCTTGGCCAGAGGCAGGCCCAGCCCGGTTCCCTGGTGACGGCGGGCCATGGAATCGTCCAGTTGCCGGAACGGTTCGAGCGCCACCTTGATATCCTCCTGCCTCATGCCGATCCCGGTGTCCTGGACGCGGATCTCGACGCGACCGGATACCGGCTCGCCAAGCACGATGTCGACCCGCCCGCCGGTCGGGGTGAACTTGACGGCGTTGGACACGAGGTTGAGGATCACTTGGCGGACCCGCACCTTGTCGGCGGTGATCTCGACCGGGTCGCGGGGCAGCGTCGCCCGCAGGGTGACGTCGGCGGCGACCGCCTCGCTTTCCATCAGGGCGACGCAAGTGTTGATCAGGGCTCGGACATCGACCGTCTCGGTGTGCAATTCCATGCGGCCGGCCTCGACCTTGGACAGGTCCAGCACATCGGCGATGACCTCGAGCAGGTGAGAGCCGGACGAGTTAATCGCCGCCGCGTATTCCTTCTGCTTCGGCGTCAGCGGGCCGAAGAACTCGCGCAGCAGCATGTCGGAGAAGCCGATGATGGCGTTGAGCGGCGTCCTCAGCTCATGGCTCATGTTGGCCAGGAAGTGGCTCTTGACCTGGCTTGCGGCCTCCGCCTCGGAGCGGGCGTCGATGGCGCGCTGTTCGGCCATGCGCCGGGCGGTGATGTCGGTGTGGGTCCCGACCATGCGCGCGGCTCCCCCGGCGGGATTGTGGCTCACGACCTTGCCCCGCGCCAGGATCCATAGCCAAGCCCCGTTCTTGGCGCGCAGCCGGTGTTCGACCTCGTAGATGGGGTTGCTTCCGGCGCGGCAGTCCGCCAGCGCCTTGACCGCCCTCGGCAGGTCGTCCGGGTGGACCAGCTTTTCCCAGGACTCGATCCGAGGCTCGATCTCGTCGGGCTCGTAGCCGAGCATGGTCACCCAGCGGTCGCTGTAATGGGCGTCGCCGCTTTCGACATTCCAATCCCACAACCCATCGCGCGCGGCGTCCATCGCGAGCGCCAAGCGCTCCTCGCTGGCGGACATCCGCTCGGCGAATCGCCGGGCTTGTCGCAGCACCACCGCCAGCAGCAGCCCCATGGTCAGTCCCACGATCATCAGGGGCGGCAGGAACCGATTGAGGAAGTCCCTTCCCGGGGTTGGCGGCTTCCAGCTGACATTGCCGAGCACGGTGCCCAGTGGAGCCTCCAGCGGCGCCGTCAGCGAGCCTGGGGCCATGACGCCGGGCGGCAGGATCGCCAAGTCGTGGACGTGCGACATCTGGCTCACACGTTCCAGGAAGGTGTCGTCCATCTTGCGGAGGATGACCAGGGTGCCGAGCGGAGGCGCCTCCTCGAAGCTGTCGGCAGTCTCCGGCGTGAAGCGTGAAGCCGCGGCGATGTGGATGCCATCGGCGAATTCGACCAATCCCGTCGCGACGACCGGCTCGTCCATCGGCGATGCCATGGCGTCCTGGACGAGCTTGTGGAGATTGGGATTGGTGGCGCCGTCGCCGGCCCGGTCGGCGTCCCCCTCGACCCGGCCATAGATCTCCGCGCCGTCCCGGTCGAACACGAACACGGCGGCGGCGTCGTGCTGGTCGATCAGGTAGCCACCGAAGTCATGGTCGGCGTAGGTGGCGTCGAAGTTGATGAACAGGCGGGTGATCGGCTCATCCCACCACGTGTAGTCCTTGGCGAGCACGGCGAGGGCGGCTTTGGCTTCGGTCAGCGTATGCTCGACCATTCGGCCCGAGTCGGTCGCCGCCTGTTTGTCCTGCCAGCGCGCGGAAACCACCGCCAATCCGAAGATGGTCGCCGAGCCGACGATGAACATCACGACAACGGGGATCACCAGACGACGCACAAGGGGCGATCCCGGAAGCACTGTCATTCACCAACCTCCGAAGAGCAACATTGCCCTCTTAGGCGGTATTATTAATTATTTTCAACCAATATCAACAGTCTAATGGTGCGGCATATCCGCGAAAGGTAATACCGCGAAGGTTAAGGTTTCGCCGCCGAGCCAAATGACGGGCGATGGGGAAGTCAGGCTATTCGCGTGTTACGCCATCACGCTGATGTTGGGAGATTAAACTTCGCAAATCACTTGATCACATCTGTTGTCATTTTTGAGACTCATGATGACCCTGGGCATGGGAAGCGTCGAGATAGTCACTCAGCGGAAATCATCCAAAATCGGAGAGGTGGGGGGCTGCCGCCGCGCGAGGTCCTAGTGGCCACCTCGATCGGGGGCCGCCCTGGGGAGATCCGGCGACGGCATGGGGTGGATGGACGGTCAGGCCCAGGGTACCCGATTTTCGCGTGCCCTGGGCCTGACCGATCGATGGGGTCGACCTCGTCCGCGGTCAGGCCGCTTGGATGCCGGCGAGGAAGCGCTCCACCTCACCGCGCAGCATCTCGGCCTGCCGCGCCAATTCGCTGGCGGCTCCCAGCACCTGACTGGCGGCGGCGCCGGTCTGTTGGGACACCTCCGTGACATGGGAGACGTTGGCCGAGACCTCGCGTGTTCCCGCGGCGGCCTCGGTGACACTACGGGATATCTCCGCCGTGGCCGCGCTCTGCTCCTCGACCGCGGCCGCGATCGTGGTGGAACTGTCGTTGATCTCGCCGATCGTCACGCCGATCCCCTGGATCGCGTCGACCGCTCCGGTGGTGGCGGCCTGCATCGCCGCTATCTGGGCCGAGATCTCGCCGGTCGCACTGCTCGTGCGGGTCGCCAGGCTCTTGACTTCCGACGCCACGACCGCGAAGCCCTTGCCGGCCTCGCCGGCCCGGGCCGCCTCGATCGTGGCGTTGAGCGCCAGCAAGTTGGTCTGTCCGGCGATATCGGCGATCAGGTCGACGACGTCATTGATCTTCTGCGCCGCCTGCGCCAGCCCCAAGACGGTCGGTTTGGTCGCCGCCGCTTGCTCGACGGCCTGATTGGCGATGCCGGTCGACCGCGTGACTTGGCGGGCGATCTCCTGGAGCGATCCCGTCATCTCCTCGGCCGCCGCGGCGACGGTCTGGACATTGGCCGAGGTCCGCTCGGCCGCCGACGCAGACGCCGTCGCCTGTCTGTCGGTTTCCTCCGCGATCGCCGCCATGCTCTGGGCCGTGCCATCGAGTTGGGTCGCGGCCGACGAGACCGTGCGCAGGATCATCGACACCGAATTGTCGAAGTCGCCAACAAGCTTCATGACCGCGGCCGTCCGGGCCTCCTTTTTCGCCTGCTCCACCCGCTGTTCGGCGGTGAGCCGGTCGGTGGTGATGGCGTTCTGTTTGAAGACGTCCACAGCGCTCGCCATGGCGCCGATCTCGTCGAGGCGTCCGACGCCGGGGATCTCGACCGTCCTGTCACCGCTGGCCAGCCGCCCCATCGCGTCCGTCATCCCGGTGATCGGACGGGAGATCGCCCGGCCGATCATCCAGGCGAGGGCGGCGCCAAGCAAGAAGCCCGCGACCGAAAGACCAAGGATCAGATCCTCGGTGAACTCGATGAATCCGTTCGTCTCGGTTTCGACACGGTGCTCCTCCTCGATCGCGCCGTCGCGGATCTGGGCGGCGTTGGCCGATAGTTCGTTGCCGGCCTGGAACATGGGGCCGGTGATCTCGTGATCGATCCTTTCACTCAGGTCCGCCGCCCGCTCGAACGCCTCGCGGTAAGCCTCGGCCAAATTCCTCGTCTCGATCGCCGCCTTCTCGTAGGTTTTGCCGGCACTGGCCGCGGCCAGCGCCTGGAGTGTGCGGCCGAGGGCGGTGAATCTCCGCTCGGCCGCCTCGGCCGCGGCTTGATCATGGCGCGCCAGCATCTTGTTGGCGGCCAGCCGGCCCTGAAGCAGCGTCTCGAGGGCCGCGCCAGCCAGGATGGAGGCATTGCCGTCGCCATCCCTCACCGCCAGCAGCCTGATCTCTTCGAGGTCCCTCACCGCCGCCGATCCCTTGGGATCGAGGACATCGCCGATCAGCTTTTCCCCCTCAGTCTTCCACGTGACGATGGTGTCGAAGTCATCGGCGTAGGTATCGAAGAGCTTCCTGCTGGCCGTCAGCCGGGCTTTCTGGTCCTCCCGCCGAACCACGACCCCGGCTTGCTGGAAATCCGCGCGCAGTTGAACGATCACGGCGCGTGCCTTCTCGGCGCTCTCATGGTGTCCGGTGAAAGCGTACTCCCGCACGTGGCGGCGGAGATCGATCATGTCGCGGTCGATCACGCGGGCGGCATCGACGACCTCGACGCTGCGCGCGTAGGCGTCGAACTCGTGGCTGATCCTGTTGAGCGAGACGCAGCTCTGCGCCGACAGTCCGGTCAGGACGACCAGCACCATGCCTGAAGCGATGCCGATCTTGGTGCGGATCCTGGTGTTGTCGAACGCCATGCCGAGGCGGAATCTGGAGGTGTTGGGAGACATGGTGCCATTCCTGGTGGCGGATTGGTTCAGAACGACTTGAGGAGGAAGCGGCGATTGCGGCCTTGGATGGGGCGCGCGTTGTTCGGGAACAAGGCCGCGAATTTGGCGATCTGCGCCTTTGACGCCTCGATGGGCGCGCCGAGGATGGTCCAGGTGACGCCCTCCGAACACGGTGGCGTGGTCAGCGATCCAGCGTAGCGGAAGTAGGCTCGGTGGTCCGGCAACAGGGTCGCGGGATCGATGTCGTTGGCGAGTTTCGCTTCCTCACCCGCCGTCACCGGCAAGACGTCCCACACCGGATCCAGCGCGGCGTTCGCGGCTCCCGGATTGATCAGGACGCCAACCACCGCCAGCGCACCCGAAGCCGCCTTGTGGACGAAATGGCACTCCATCTGGAAAGCCTTGCCTGACAGCAGGTGTTCCGACGGATGATGGAAGTGGAACTGGAGCAGTTCGTGACGGACGCCGGAGATGACGCTGTGGCTGCCCCGCGCGCAGTTGACTTGGATGGTATGGCCGTTGTTGACGACGGTCGCCGGGATGGGAGCGAACGCGATGTCGATGCTGCCCATCTCGGCCCTGACGGCGCCGTCGATATCGATCGGTGTCTGTTCGAGACCGAGGGAGCAGGAACGGAACTCCGGGGTCAAAACTCCCCAATGCTCCGGACCCTCGGCACCCTCGTAGGCCCAGTGCGGCGTCGCACCGGCGGCGCCGTGGTGCGGCTCGCCGGCGACGGCCTTGGCGACACCCACGCAGATCGGGCAGGCGGCGACCCCGCCGATGGCCAGATGACGCAGGATGGAGCGACGATTGTGGTGGTTGCTTCGCGGCATGGTTCGGTCTCGGGTCAGGGGGTCGGTTTCAAGCGTTCCCTGACTTGAGCAAGATCAATGCCAGCTAAACCAAAGTATGAATTCCAAAGCTTTCGCTCACGAATGGCGTCAAAGGTATTCGTGATCGTTTCTGTGCTATGGTCTTGAGTATGCCGTACGGTGGAGTCATATAATGATTTATTAGTTAAAGGTCATTATTTATTGTTACCTAAAGGGAAAAAACTTGAACCCATCATGCGCAGATTCGCGTTTTGCATCGCAAATCACTAATAGGGCGCGGTTCGATCCACGAAGTCTTTTGGACGAACCATATTCGTGTTTCGTGTGTTGAGTAATGTTTTGTATACGAAAGAAGTGGTTTGTATCCAGACAACTCATGGATGAAAAATTCTTCCGAGCACCGACCCGCCCTTGGTTCTGGCTCCCTGTTAGCCATAAGCTCCGGTTGCGGGACGCACCTTAATCCGCGTCGGCCGTTTCCCGCGCCAGGGTGGGGCGGTACAGGCTCTGCGGCGTCATCGGGATGACCGAGCGCTGGGGCAGGCTGGGGCGGATGACCTCGGCCGTGGGAGGGGTGGTGGCGGACAGGCGGGCCGCCAGCTCGGTCAGCTCGGGCGCCGGGGTCACTTCCGCCGGGATCAGGAACAGGCCAAGGCGCCGGGCCGCCAGACCGGCGGCGCGGCGGCTCGACCAGCTGGTCAGGAGCGGGCTGAGCACGAGGCCCGCGATGATCGGCGACATCCACCAGAACAGCACCGGGCCGACCAGCGACGCGGCGGCGGCCATCAGCAGTCCCAGGACGACATGGCCGGCGTGGCGCTGGGACGACTCCGCCAGACCGACGCTCCGGTCGCCGCGCGGCTGACCGTTCCAGGGGACGATCCGACCGGCCAGGGTGGTGACGACGAACTGGCTGTACCAAGCCATCAGCACGGGGGCCTGGAGCGTCGAGAACACCTGTTCGAGCAAGGCGCTGGCCAACAGGCGGATGCCGCCGCCAAAACCGGCGCGGGCCTGGCGGTCGGCCAGGACGGCGGCGATGCCCAGGATCTTCGGCAGGAACAGCAGGACCAGGGTCAGCGCGAACATCGCCGCGGCGGCGGCGCCTGGATTGAACAGGCCGGAGGTCAGCAGGCCATAGCCTGCCTGCCCGCCCCCCGTTTCCCGGCCCAGGATCAGTTGACCCGCCGACAGGATCAGGAAGGCGAACCAGACCGGCGCCGAGATGTAGCACATGATGCCCATCAGCAGGTGCAGGCGGCCTGGCCAGCGAACCCCATGGGCCGGCAGGAATCGCATGTGCTGGAGATTGCCCTGGCACCAGCGACGGTCGCGGCCGGCGTAGTCGATCGTGTTGGCGGGAAGTTCCTCCCAGGTGCCGCCCAGGAGGGGGAGCACCCAGGTTTGGTAGGGGCCGCGCCGCATCAGGCAGGCCTCGACGACATCGTGGCACAGGATCTCGCCCCCCAGCGGCGCCTTGCCCGGCAGCACCGGCAGGTCGCAGTGGGCCATGAACGCCGTGATCCGGACGATCGCGTTGTGGCCCCAATAGTTCGCGTCCTCCTGCTGCCAGAAGTTGAGCCCTAGGACCGACAGCGGCGTGTACAGGTTGGCGGCGAACTGATGGATTCGGGCGAACAGCGTTTCCCGGTTGACCGGATGGGACACCGTCTGGATCAGGCCGATCCTGGAATTGTCCTCCATCAGCCGGATCAGACGGCGGATATTGGCGCCGTCCATCAGGCTGTCGGCGTCGAGCACCACCATGAAATCATAGACATGGCCCCAGTTGACGCAGAAGTCCGCCAGATTGCCGGCCTTGCGTCCACCGTTGTCCGACCGCCGGCGATAGTAGACCAAAGGTTTCGCGGCGTCGCCGGCGAACTCAGCCAGCAGCGCGTCGTAGGCCCGCTCCTCCGCGCGCCAGATCTCCTCGTCACGGCTGTCGCTCAGCACGAACAGGTCGATGCGCTCGACCTCGCCGCTCCGTTCCAGCGAGCGGGCGATCACCGCGACCGCCGCGAACACGGCCGCGACATCCTCGTTGTGGATCGGCAGCACCACGGCCGTGCGGGACTTCGGTGGCACAGCGATGTCGACCGCCGCGGCGGCGCGTTCGAGCGGCGGAAAGGCCCGGCGGCCCAGGCAATGAAGGACGAAGCCCAGGACCACTTGCCAGCCGTTCAGCGCCAGCCAGCCCAGGTTGAGGGTGAACAGGACGACCAGCAGCCAGTCGAGCCCGTCGCGCGGACCTCCCATCGCCTCCGCCGCCAGCACGCCCGCGAGCGCGGTCAGGAGAAACGCCGGGCCGAGAAACAGTGCCCGGCGCACGGCGAGAGGCACGCGCGGGGAGGTCTCGGCGGGGGACTCGAACGTCATGGAACAGGTGGCCTTCCGGGAAGTTATCGGTGGGCGGTGTGATCGCCCGGTGGGGCGATGGGATCGCCGTTCTTTGTGCCGACAGGGCTGATACGATGAACCGCCAAGCCGACGATTTTATTCTGCCGAACCTTTTATTTACAAGGCGGAGTTTTCTATCCGCCTCCGCCCGATTGGGTGGGGGCTTGGTCGCCGCCGGTATGGTGGCCGATCATGGCACCGCCAAGGCGGCGGACGGCTTCGACTTCGAGCGGGTGCGTCGCGACGCTATCGAGCGGGCCGCGAGACCCCACGCGGCGCCGGACGAGGCGATGCCGGCCGTCCTGCGCGACATGGATTATGACCAGTACCGCGCGATCCGTTTCCGTCGCGCCAGCGCGTTGTGGGCAGGCGAGGGCGGCTTCACCGCGCAATTCTTCCATCGAGGCTTCCTGTACCGCCGGCGGGTCCGCGTCAACAACGTAGAGAACGGCGTGGTGACGCCGGTGGCCTATCATCCCGGCATGTTCGACCTTGGCGGACTGGAGGTCCCCGACCTGCCGGACCTGGGGTTCGCCGGCTTCCGGCTGCACCATCCCGCCGGCGGGGGCTCGACGGGCGACGAGTTCGCGGTGTTCCTGGGCGCCTCGTATTTCCGCCTGATCTCGCGCGGGCAGGAATACGGCGTGTCCGGGCGTGGCGTGACGGTCGACACCGCCGGGAGCGAGCCGGAGGAGTTTCCCGACTTCACGGAGTTCTGGATAGAGCGGCCGGCGCCCGGGGACGAGGGGATCACCGTGCTCGCGGCTCTTGACGGGCCAAGCCTGACCGGCGCGTTCCGCTTCCGGCTGCGGCCCGGCGACACGACACGGGTCGAGGTCGATGCGTCTCTGTTCCTCCGGCGTCCGATCGCGCGGCTCGGCGTGGCGCCGCTGACCAGCATGTTCCTGCATGGCGAGAACGGGCCCCGCGGCTTCGACGACTTCCGGCCAGAGATGCACGACAGCGACGGCTTGCTGACGCGGGACGCCGGCGACGACTGGAGTTGGCGGCCCCTGGTCAATGGCCGCGTGGCGGCGCTGGCGACCGATTACGCCATGGCCGCGCCCGGAGGCTTCGGATTGATGCAGCGTGACCGCGACTTCGCCAGCTATCAGGACGTCCAGGCCCTGCACGAGCGGCGGCCCAGCGTGTGGACCGAACCGCGCGGCGATTGGGGGAGCGGTTCCGTCGAACTGTACGAGTTTCCGTCGCTGGAGGAGTACAACGACAACATCGTGGCCTATTGGGTGCCGGAGCGTCCTACGGTGCCGGGGCAGCCGTTGGATTTCGGCTATCGGCTGACGATCCTCGACGATGGCGCCGAATTGCATCCGCTGGGCCGGGTGGTGGCGACCCGCATCGGTTCGGCGGAACGGTTGCGGCCGACGGTGCCGCCGTCGCCGGAGCGCCGGTTCCTTGTGGTCGATTTCGAGGGCGGCGGGTTGCCCGATCATGCCGACGGAATCCGGGCCGAGGTCGCGGCGACGGCCGGTGCCGTCGTCGAACCGGTGGTCGAGCGTGTGCCCCAGACCGGTGGATGGCGCCTGTACCTCGAATACCGGCCGGTGCCCGAGGGCGTGGCGGAGTTGTCGGCGCGTCTGATGCTGGGCGATCGGGTCATGACCGAGACATGGCGCTACTCCTGGTGATGTCCAATCGCTCGGTGAGCCTAGGGGCGGCCAGCCGTTCGGCCGCCTGGGCCAGGCAGGCGGCGATCCGGCGAGGTACATCCGGGCTGGTGCAGACATAGGTCGGGCTTGGATGAGGCATGGCGAGGGAGGGGACCCGCCGCTCCTCCAGCAGCGGCATCGCCGCCTCCGCCTTGCGGCCGGCGGTCACCGCCAGCTCCAGCCGCGGCAGCAGGTCGAGAAATGCCGGTAGGTGGCGCAAGCCGTGGGCGACATCGAGCCTGGATGGATTGCGGTTGGGCATGCCGGGCACCTGGATCGTCCAGGGCACGATGTTCCAGATCACGGTTTCCAAACGGGGAATTCCCGCTTGCTCCAAGAAACGGAACAGGTTGGCCGCCGTGCCCGTCGGGTTGTCGCGGGAGACGAAGCCGGTGCCGAGCATCCTCGGCCCAGGGGTTTCCAGAAGGATCAGCATCCGCGCTTCGGCCCCGCCGTCGAGCGGATCGGCCAGTGGAACGGCGCTGCCGACCCGCTCGGCCAGATCTCGGGCGTACAGGACCAGTGGCGCCACGTGGGCGCCATCGATCAAGCCGCGGCGGCGTGTCACTTCAACGGGATCGCGCAGCGATTTCAGCGTGGGGATCAAGCTGGACAATTGTCGTTATTATTTTAGTTGTTTCCGACATGGAGCAGTAATGGATTTCAAACAGCTCTCATTCCACAAAATAAAGCTCTTATCGATCTGAACGACTGGGTAATCCCTATGAATAGGAGTTCTCGCCGATTGGCGAGTGTCCCGGTTGGATCCGCCTTCCATCCTCCGTACCCACAGTTACGAGTTTCCCCGTCGGCGCATTCAACGCCCGACGATATTCCGGAGGATTCATGAGCGAGTTGCCCGCGCGCCGCCTTGGCGTCGCAATAGTCGGTTTGGGTGGAGCCGTCGCGACGACGGTCGCGGCTGGACTGGAGATGATCCGTCGCGGTGCCGTCGATCTGTCGGGTCTGCCGCTGGCCGACGCCACCACCGCCGGGCTGGCGGACTACAAGAACATCAAGTTGGCGGGCTGGGACCTGTATCCGGACGATCTCGCCTCCGCCGTCAGACAGCATGGCGTCCTGGCGCCCGCGGAACTCGATCTGGTGCGGACCGAACTGGAATCCGTGCGGCCGTGGCCGGCGATCGGCAACATCAAATTCTGCCGCAACGTCGCGGGCCGCGAAGGGGCGAACCTGACCTCGATGCGGGACCAGATCGACAGCCTGAAGGACGATCTAAGGCGCTTCAAGGACGAGGGCGGCCTGGACAGTCTGGTCGTCGTCCACCTCGCCTCGACCGAGCGGCTGGTGGACGTGACGTTGCCGCAGTTCGCGACGCCGGAAGCGTTCGAGATGGCGCTCGACGCCGACGATGCCGAGATCGGCCCGGCGATGCTCTACGCCTACGCCGCGATCACCAGCGGCATTCCTTACGGCAACTTCACGCCCAGCGTCTCGTCCGACATTCCGGCCTTGAAGGAGCTGGCGCGGCGGCGCGGCGTGCCGATCGCCGGCAAGGACGGCAAGACGGGGCAGACCCTGGTCAAGACCGTGATCGCCCCGGCTCTGCGGGGGCGCGCGCTCAAGGTCGATGGCTGGTACTCGACCAACATCCTGGGCAACCGGGACGGGCTGGCGCTCGACGATCCGGATTCGCTCGCGTCGAAGCTCGACACCAAGGGATCGGTGCTCGACAGCATCCTTGGGTACAAGGTCGAGAACCACAAGGTCTTCATCCACTATTACCCGCCGCGCGGCGACGACAAGGAGGCCTGGGACAACATCGACTTCACCGGGTTCCTCGGTCACCGGATGCAGATGAAGATCAACTTCCTATGCAAGGATTCGATCCTGGCGGCGCCGCTGGTGATCGAGATCGCGCGCTGCCTGGATCTCGCGCGGCAGCGCGGGCAGGGCGGCGTGCTGGAGGAATTGGGCGTTTTCTTCAAGGCGCCGCTGATGACCAATGGAGCCGAGCCCGAGCACGCTTGGCCGGAGCAGGAGCGCCGGTTCCGCGCTTGGCTAGAGAATGGGGCGGCGGGCGGCTCGAAGGCGTCGGACAGCGTCGGCGACCGTGCCGGGCAGTCCCTGAAGGCGGCCGCGGCGAGCCTCGCCGATGTCGGTTGACGGCTCCCTGATCCCGCTGCTGCGGGAGGTCAACGACCTGAAGCGGGTCCGCGCGGCCAGCTTCGACGGGACCTTGGCCGCCCGTGGCTTCAAACGGGCCTGGGCGCGCCTGGTGGCGGGGGATTCCCCCACCACCGTGGCGCTCCGGGAAACGGCGTTGGCGGTGGCCGCCGCCCGGCTGGGCGGCATCGACCGTGCCATGCTGGTGCGGTCCGGGCTTGACGACGAGGCCGCGACCGACGTGCTCCGCGCCGGTTTCGACGCCGTCGCGGGGTGTTTGGATCCGATGCTGACGGCTGGCCTGCGGGGCCATCTCGCGGAGTACGATGCCGCCGCCGCCCAGCCCCCGGCCTTCGCCGACGACCTGGAGCGCCAGCCCCGGGCGGGCGCCACCCGGCCGGGATATCCCCGGCTGATGCTGGAGCCGCCGGAAAGCCACGCCGACCACTGCTTCATCACGGCGGTGTCGGCGGTACTGGTCAGCCCGGCCTATGGCGCCGATCCGACCTTCCCGTTCCTGGCGGGGCTTTGCCATCACTTCCACAACGCCATCCTGCCCGACAGCGGTTTCGCGGGGGAGGTGCTGCTGGGCGATCATTTGGAACCGATCATGCGCAAGCTGACGGCCGAGGTGACCGCCACCCTGCCGGATCATCTGGTGACGGCGTGCGGTCACGCGCGGGCCTTGCTGCCCGACGCCGCGTCGCCGGAAGCCAAGGCCTTCCACACGGCCGATGTGATCGATCGGGTCCTGCAGATGGATCATTACGCGCGGGCCGCCAGCTTCGAACTGCGCCACGCGCTGGAGGAGATGGAACTGGTCCACGAGGGACCCCTGCTGGAGTTCCAGTCCGGCGTGTTGCGCGCGGTGGGACTGACGCGGTGACGACGGTTTTCCCCGTGGCGGGTTTGACTTTGACGAGCCCGACGACCGGGCTTGTCCTGGCGCCCGATGGGCCGGGTTCCCTGACCGATGGGGAGGAGCGGTGGCCGGTCGTGGCCGGGATACCGTTCCTCCGCACCGGGCGGGACGAGTTGCGACTCGCCGCCCTGGACGCCGTCGATCGCGGTGACGAGCCGCTGGCCTTGGCGTTGCTGCTGCGCGATCAGGACGATTGGGCGCGCATCGCCCCGCCGTCGCTCGCCCAAGCCGCCGCCCTGGTCGGCTCAATCGACCGGCTGACCCTGCGCGACGCCATGGCGGCGCTGAATTTCGGGCCGGTCGCGCACTACTTCGCCCACCGCTGGTCGGCGCCCACCTTCCTGTCCGCCCTCGGATTGCTGGAAAGCCACTGGACCGATCCGCCGCTGGTGCTGGAGATCGCCTGCGGCATCGGCCAGATCCTGCGCGACCTGGATAGGCGCGGAACGGCGGTGGCCGGCATCGATGTCGTATTCGCCAAGCTCTGGCTGGCGAGGACTTTCCTGCTGCCCGACGCTCCCTTGGTCTGCGCCGATGTCACGGCGGGCATCCCCATCGCGTTGCCGGAGGGGACGACGATCCTCTGCCACGACGCCTTCTACTTCATGCCGGAACAGGAGCGCATCGCCTTGAGCCTGATGGAGGCCGTGGGCGCCGCCGGATCGATCCTGATCGGGCACGCCCACAACATCCGGTTCGAGCATGGCATCGCCGGGCGGCCCCGCACGCCCGAGGAATACGCGGCGCTGTTTCCCGGCTGCCGCCTCCATGACGACGCGGAACTCGCCGCCGGCGCGGCGCCATCGCGGACGGCGGACGAACTGGCGGTGGTCGAGGCGGTCTCGCTGGTCTGGAGCGGGAGCCGGACGGTGCCGATCGACCTGCGGACGCCGAAACCCGGCACGCCGCTCCGCCCCAATCCCCTGCTGGAGCGACTGGGCGATCGCCTGCGCCCGGCTTGGCCGACGCCCGCCTTCGCGCGGGAATACGCGGCGGCCACATATCTCGACGCGCCGGTGCCGCCCGGTGGGCTGGACGAGGCGGTCGCGGGAACCGCCGCCGTCGACGATCTGGCGCGCCGTCGCATCCTGCTCGACCTGCCGGAGCGATGGTGATGATCGACAGGACCTTGGGCTGGGCGGTGGTCGGGTGCGGCTGGGTCGCGCGCGACCACGTGATCCCCGCGATCCACGAAGCCCGCAATGGCCGGATCGTCGCCCTGTGCGACCGGGATCCCTCGGGTCTGGGTGACCTGGGAACGTCCGATTTGGCGGCCGTCCTGGCCGATCCCGCCGTGGAGGCGGTCTATGTCGCGACTCCGAACGACCAGCATTCACCGGTGGTCTCGGCCTGCGCGGCGGCGGGCAAGCATGTGTTGTGCGAGAAGCCCATGGCGACCAAGTCGGAGGACGCGGCGGTCATGGTCGCGGCCTGCGCCGATGCCGGCGTCACGCTGGGCATCGCCTTCGACCAGCGGTTCCATGGCGCGCACACGCACCTCCGCGCGCTGGTGGCTGGAGGCTTCTTGGGGACCGTGACCCAAGCCCGCATCTTCTACGCCTGCTGGCTGCCACCGGATTGGGCGGCGGACAATTGGCGGGTGGATCCGAAGCGGGCGGGTGGCGGCGCGCTGTGGGATTTGGCGCCTCACGGCATCGACCTGCTGGAGGTCTTGCTCGGCAGTCCCTGGACCGACCTTCACGCGTTGGTCCAGCGCCGTGTCCACGACTATCCGGTGGATGACGGCGCCGTCCTGACCGGGCGGTTCCAGGATGGCGCGTTGGGCACCATCCAGGTCGGCTACAACTGTCCCGACGCCTTACCGCGCCGGACGCTGGAGCTGGTCGGGACCAAGGCCATGGTGATCGCCACCGACACCATGGGCCAGACGCCCGGCGGTACCCTGACACTGATCGACGCCGTCACCGGATCCCGGACTGATCTGTCCGTCCCGGACATCGAGCGAAGCCCCTTCCTCAATCAGATCGAGGCGTTCGGCGACGCCATCCTGGCGGGCCAGCCCTTTCCCTATCCCGCCGAGCGCGACCTGCGCCTGTTCACCTTGATGGAGCGATCATGCCGCTGATCCAGTATGCCTGTTCCCACTGCGGGTTCTGGCAACCCTGGTTTGCCGGGCAAAGCCCAATCGCCTGCCCCGTCTGCATGGATGTCCGGAACGCCCTGCCGCCCGACGGCTGGGATTTCCGCACGGTCGAGGATCTGTCCGGCACGGTGACGACCCGCTGGGCCGAGGCGATGCCGGGTGTCATCGGATTTTCCTGCCAACCGGCATTCGGCCTCGGCTCGACCGGTTGGCTGCTGCTGCGCGACGAGGGCAATATCGCGTTCGAGGGAGCCCCGTTCTACACGCCGGAGGCCTTGGACGAGATCGAGCGTCTGGGCGGCATCCACACCCTGGCGTCCTCCCACCCCCATGGCTTCGGCGCCTTGTGGCAATTGGCGGAGCGGTTCGAGCCGACGGTGGTGATCCACCGTGATGGCCTGCGTTTCACCAAGGCTTTCCGCGTGTCGTGGCCGGCGGACGACATCCACACGCTGGCGCCGGGCCTTACCATGATCGCGACGCAGGGGCATTACGAAGGCCATGCCGTGCTCCACGACGCCCGCGCCAAGGCGCTGTACTGCGGCGACTGCCTGAAGGTGGATCTGGACGAGCGCGGCGGGCCGGTAGCGCTGAGCTGCCACAAGGGCTTCCACTATCAGATCCCGCTGAGCCACGACGAGATCCGCCGCTACCGCGCGGTCTTCGCGGAGCTGGATTTCGACCACGTCCTGACCCCGTTCGAACACGCCGAGGGCATCACGCGGGCCCACGCGCTGGGTCTGTTCGACCGTCTGCTGGCGGGGCCGCCCAGTACCCACCCGATTCCGCTGGAGGTCCTGGCATGAGCTTGACATCCATCATCGACGCCTACACCGCAAATCTGCCGCCGGGCGAGTTGGAGCATTTTCCGGTGGAAGGGCTGGACCGCGTCGGGGTGCCCGTCGTGTTCGCCTGCCATCGCCAGGAGAACGGCACCCAGTACGACAGCTTCGGTTATGGCGCCACGGCGGAACAGGCGCTGGTCGGCGTGCTGGGTGAGCTGACCGAGAATGTCCAGGCCGACACCGTCCTGCGCGGACTGGAGCGGGTCCGCGGCAGCCACCGCGAGCTGGTCGCGGCGCGGGGAGCGGGCGCTGTTTGCGATCCCCTGACCCTGTGCCTGCCGGCAGGGTCCGACTACACCCCGGACAAGCCGCTGACCTGGGTCGCCGCCCGGCGCTTTCCCTCCGGCGAGCCGGTGCTGGTGCCCTACGAGTTCGCCGCCTGCTACCGCTCGCAGTTGGACGGGGTCGAGCCGCTGACGACGCCGATCACCAACGGACTGGGGGCCGGCGATAGCTTCGAGCGCGCCTTGGTCCATGGCTTGCTCGAACTGCTCCAGCGCGATGGCAACTGCGTCGGTTTCCGGGCGATGGACCAGGGCAGGGTGATCGACCTGACCGGTGTGGCCGATCCGGATACCAGGGGCCTGCTGTCGCGGCTGGACGCGCTCGGCATCGACGTGATCGCCAAGCTGGCGGCGACCGACTTCGGCTTGGTCAACCTGTACGTCGTCGGATCCGATCGGAACGGCCGCTCGACGGTGCCAATCATGCAGACCGCGTGTGGCGAGGCTTGCGACCTCGACCGCGAGCGGGCTCTGAACAAGGCGCTGCTGGAGTTCTGCTCCAGCCGGTCGCGGAAGGCGATGTCCCACGGGCCGCTGGATCTGGTGGCGCGGATCGCGCCCGATGGATACCTCGACCGTTACCGCGCCCGCCACGATCCATCGGCGGAGGAACCGCGCGCCGTAAAGGCCATGGCCGCCTGGTGCGACATGCCGGCCGCCGAGTTGCGGGGCCTGCTGTCCGACAGCGTGCTGTCGCGCCGCTCGACCGTGCCTTTCACCGACCTGCCGACATCGCCCAGCGACACGCCGGCGGAGCGGCTGGACCGGATCGCCGGCACGCTGGGACAAGCCGGCTTCGATATCCTGTACCTGGACCTGTCGCCGCCGGGCGGCGGCGTCTCGGCGGTCAAGGCGATCGTTCCGGGACTGGAATGCGAGACCATGAGCTATCACCGGGTCGGCGAGCGCGGCATCCGGCGCCTGATGGAACGCGATAGCCCGCTGGTTGGCATCGGGACGCCTCCCGAGGGTGCCCAGCCGGTGCCGCTGACGGCGGCGGCGGTCGAGCGTCTGGGCGGGCCGGCTTGGCTCGACACCGCCGCGGTCGACCGCATTGTCGGACGGCTCTACCCGCTCTACCGCGAGCCGGAAAGCCACGCGGTCCGCTTCGCGCTCGAAGGCGCCGATTCCTGAACCGATCCCTGAAAAGCAATAAAGCCAAGAGGCCCGGGAATGCCCCTGCGTTTCGCCTATAACACCAATGGCGCCGCCAACCACCGCCTGGACGACGCCCTCGCCCTGATCGCCGACAGCGGTTACGACGGCGTGGCCTTGACGCTGGACCACCAGCATTTCGACCCCTTCGCGCCCGACCTGGAGGGCAGGGCCGAGGCTCTGGCCCGCCGGCTGCGCGAGCTTGGCCTGGGTCTCGTGATCGAGACGGGGGCGCGCTACCTGCTCAACCCCCGCGTCAAGCACGAGCCCACGCTGCTGAACCCGACGGCGGAAGGGCGCGCGCGGCGCGTCGATTTCCTCAACCGCTGCGTCCGCATCGCGGCGATCTGTCAGGCGGAGGCGGTCTCCTTCTGGGCCGGCGTGCCCCAGCCTGGTGTCGACCACGGGGATGCCTGGAAGTGGCTGGTCGAGGGCGTCGCCGCCGTCGCCGAAACCGCGGCGGCGGAGGGCGTCACGGCGGCGCTGGAACCGGAGCCCGGCATGCTGGTCGAGACGGTCGACGACTACCTGAGGCTCAAGGCCGAGGTGGCGGAACGGACGGGGGCGCCTCTGGCCTTGGCGCTGGACACCGGCCACTGCCTCGTGACGGGGGAGCGCGATCCCGCCGCCGCCGTGGGCGAGTTCGCGGCGCATCTCGGCACCGTCGCGGTCGAGGACATGCGCCGGGGAGTCCACGAGCATCTTCCCTTCGGCCAAGGCGACATGGATATCCCGGCGATCCTGCGGGCGCTGGACGCGATCGGCTTCGACCGGCTGGTCTGCGTCGAGCTGTCGCGGGAGTCCCACCGCGCCCACCTCGCCATCCCCGAGAGCATCGACTGGCTGAAGGCCCGGATGCCCGCGACAACGACTGATTCCACCCGGCGGAGTGCCTGACCCATGCGTGTCTGTTTCATCAGCCGGCGCTTCTTTCCCGCCATCTCCGGCATGAGCGTCTATGCCGCCAACCTGCTGCGCGAGTTGGTGGCGGGCGGACACGATGTCGTGATGATCTCGCAATACCGCGACGATCCGGCGGGATCCGCCGTCTATGGCGGCGGTCCTCCCCCAGCGGTGCCGGGAGTGAAGGTGATCGGCTTGGCATCGCTGGGCGAGCAGGAGGTCGGCCACGGCAGGCCGGCCGATTTCGAGGCCGACATCGAGGCCATGGTCGGAGCGGCGCTAGCCGAGCACGAAGCCAATCCGTTCGACCTCGTCCACGCCCAATACGGCTATCCCTGTGGGCTGGCGGCCCTGGAGGTCAGCAGGCGTTTGGGCATCCCCAACGTGGTGTCGATCCAGGGAGGCGACGGTCATTGGGTCGGCACCTGCTGCGCCACCCACAAGCAGGCCATGTTGGCGGTCCTGAACCACGCCGGGGCACTGATCATTGGCAGCAAGAGCTTCGCCGAGGAGGTCCGCGACCATCACGGCACCAGTCTGGACCGCTTCGTCATCGTGCCGGGCGCCACCGACACCGAACGCTTCCATCCGCGCGCCGATCGCGACATCGCCGCCTTGGGCGCCGAGCCGACGCTGCTCTACCATGGCAGGGTCGATCGCCGGAAAGGCGTGATGGAACTGATCGACGCGTTCAACCAACTGCGCGTGACCTGGCCGGACCTTCGGCTGATCGTGTCGGGCATCGGCCCCGATGTCGCCGCCGTGCGCGAGCGGGTCGCCGAACTGGCCTTGGGCGACGCCGTCGAGATGACGGGTCACGCCGATTACTTCGCCGCCGCCGAGGTCTATCGCCGCGGCGACATCTTCGTGTCGCCGACATACTCGGAGGGCTTCTCCAACACCATCTTGGAAGCCATGTCGAGTGGGCTGCCGATCGTCTCCACCAACGCGGTGGGCGTGGTCGATTGCCTGACCGACGGGTCGAACGCCCTGCTGGTCGAGCCCCGCGATGTCGAGGGCCTGGCCGCCGCCATCGCCCGCATGCTGGACGACGAGGCCCTGCGTCGGCGGCTGGCCCATCAGGCGCTGGAGGAGGTCCGAAGCCTGTACAGCTGGCACGCGATCGGCCGCCGCATCCAGGAGATCTACGGAGAGGTCGCGGGAACGCGGCCGGACACCGGTTGGACCGGGCTGTACGATCCGGCCGAGGTCACCTGCGGGACGGCGGACCCGAGCTGCCGTTTCCGGTCGGCGCCGCACCTGCTGTGAGTCCCGCCGTGACCAACCGCACCGCCTTGTTCATTTCGCCGCATCTCGATGACGTGGCGTTCTCCTGCGCCGGGACGCTGGCCGTGCTGAAGGCCGCGGGATGGAAAACCGTGCTCGCAACGGTCTTCACCCAATCCGTCGCCCATCCCGAGGGGTTCGCGCTGGCCTGCCAGACCGACAAGGGGCTGGAGCCGGATGTCGATTACATGGCATTGCGCCGGGAGGAGGATGCCGGGTTCGGGCGGGTGGTGGGCGTCGATGGGATCCACTGGCTCGACCTGCCGGAAGCGCCACACCGCGGCTATGACTCGGCTGGGGCGCTGTTTTCCGGCGTAAGTCCGGCCGACGGGATCTGGACCGAGGTGGCGGCGCGGATCGGCGCTTTGGCCGATGCCGTGAATCCTCGGCTGGTGTTCGCCTGCCAAGCGCTGGGCGGCCATGTCGATCACCGACAGACCGTCCGCGCGGTGCTGGAGTTGAAACGGCCCACCCTTTGGTATCGTGACCTTCCCTATGCGATCCGGGCACCGGAGGAGGCGCCGCCCGTCGGTCTGCCGGGAGGGTTGATGCCGCTGGCGGTTCCCATCACCGGGCATCTGGATGTCAAGATCGCGGGAGCGTGCCGGTACACCTCCCAACTGGCGTTTCAATTCGGCGGTGTCGAACGGGTCGGTCCGGCGCTGACGGATTTCGCCGCCGGCGAGGCGGCGAGGGCTGGGATGACGGGGTATGCCGAGCGCTTCCTGGTGAAACCCGGCGGGGTTGCCCGGCCCTGGTGAGGCGGCGGCGTGACGGAACCGAACGGCACCGGTTGGTGTTGGGGTGTCATTTCCGGAGCCCCACACCGTTCCATGCGAATACTGCTGCTCGAAAGCGACGTGATCCTGGCCGAAGCCCTTGTCGAGGCCCTGCGAGGGGCGGGATACGACCCGATCGGACCCGTCAGCGAAGTCGATGACGCCATCGCGCTGGCCGAACAATTCCGCCCCGACTTGGCGTTGATCAACATCGATCTTCCCGCGGGACGGGGACTGGGCGTGGTGGTCGCGCGCACCATCGCGCGGAATTGGAACATCAAGTCGCTCTTCACCGCCGGTGACAAGGAGATCGCCCGGCGCAACCGCGATGTGGCGTTCGGCTATCTCGCCAGCCCCGCGACGATCGCCGAGTTGGTGGAGTGCATCGAGGCGATCAAGCTGATTCGCAAGGGTGAGTTCCCCCTGCGGATCCCGAAGCGGCTGTCGCCGTTCCCGTAGTGGGCGCCTTCACGCGCAGGAAATGCTGCGATGCAGCAAAAAGCGTCGCTTTGTCGCACTTCCTAAGAGCCATCATCGGGTTATCGTGTATGTTGCAATGCAGCATGACGCGGAGAATTCGATGATCGTCACTCTCTCGATGGTGTTCTGCCTGATCAACGATCCGACCCAGTGCCGGACGGTGACCCCGATGATTTCAAGCGATCAGTATCTTACGATGTCGAATTGTCCGATCGCGGGTCAGACCGAGGGCGCGCGCTGGGTCGACGAGCACCCGCTCTATCAGATGAAGCGGGTGCGCTGCCATGTCGGCAACAAACCCCCGGAGCGGGACGTCTGATCTCTGGCTCCGCGGCCGCCCTCATGGGAGAGGGTGGCCGGTCGGGGTGGATCAGGTGGTGACGGTGATGGAGATCGCCGCCGTGGTGCCGGAATTGATGCCGCCGGACTTAAGCAGATTGAGGCTGATATTCGTCGTCATCCCCGGCGTGCCACCGTCATAGGATGTCTGGATCACCGACGCCGACTTGCCTTCCGTGGTCATCGCCATGAAGCGTTTGGGGTCGATCGCGATGTTGTCCGCCGTGGTGCTCGAACTATCCGCCGCCGTAAATGCCCGCACCGAGTAATTGTTGGTGCCGTCGCCATTGTCGGTGATGTCGAAGAAGTCGGACATCTTCAGTCCGCGCGTTCCGAAGCCGAACAATTCCGACTCGTTGTTGATGAACCCGTCCGAGTTGCTGTCGTAGCCAAGCATGGTCTGCGAGTTGAAGCCGCCAAACTTGTCGGCCGCCGACTTGTAGGCGTCATAAGCCCGAGCCTGGAAGGCGTCCAGATACTTCTGCTTGGTCTCCTGATCGTCAATCCACGTGGGATCTTCCGCCGTGGGGTAAGCGCCCTGCTTCAATTCCAGGAAGACAGCGGAATCCATCGTGTCGAAATTGACCAGCGAGCCGAACTTGGCTCCGTTCTCGCTGGTGAGGTTGGCGGCGCTGATCGAGATATCGGCGTTGAGCTTTCCAGTGTCGTACTTGTAGTCGATGGCTTCGCCCAGCGTCGTGAACTTTTGTTCCTTGACCGCAGTCGGGTCAGCCGCGAACTTGGCAGCCGCCTCCGCCTGCCGGTCGGACGACAGCGAGTCCCAAATGCGTTTGCGTTCGTCGCTTCCCAGCTTCAGGTTGGAAAGATAACCTGTAGGCATTCCGGCAGCGGTCGCCGTGGTCGTGGACATCGGCCCCCTCCATTCCTATGCGTTCTGCATCGGAGCTTTGCAAATGGCGTGCCTCTGGTTCTCGATGCACCGTTATAGTGTACCTCAACCGGTTATTATCCGCAATAGAGTCTAGGGTAAGGGGTCGAGAGGCAAAACGTGCCGGGTGGGGCTGGTAATTCCTGCCGGCCCGGCACGATCCGCCCGCGGCTCACATTTCAGCGTCGGCGGTGCCGGTGCAACCCGGCGGCATGACATAGAGGGTGCCATCTGGGCGCCGAACGATGTAGCAGGGAACGTCGTCGAACGCGACGACCTGGGCGCCAGCATTGATATTCTCGGTGGCCGGCATGGCATGGCCGTCGGACTGGGCGATCGGCGACCCCGCATCGGGAGACAAGGAGTCAGCGTTCACGTTTGGTGATGACAGGAACGTCGCGGCGAAAAAACCAGCCGCCGCGAGCTTCAGGCACAACTTGTTCATGGGGATAGCTCCTAGTTGAATGGAAGAACCCATGAATGTGACCATTTCTGGCGTGGAACCCACAAGCTGTCCTGACGGTAGATTCATGCCGTCTTTTTCAAGTTCCCGTGATCATGGCCCGCCTGATAGTTTTGCCCGCGCTGGCGATACTCGCGGCCGCTTGGTCTTTCCGCTGGAGACTATCGCTGGAACTCCATGAATAGATAGCTGTCTTCCCCTTGGCCTTGCAAGGAATTGGTAAACCAACGCCAAGGGGAAGCACGGGATCAGGAGCAGCCGGGCGGCATGTAGTAGAGGGTGCCATCCGGGCCTCTGATCAAGTAGCAATTCGAGCCTTGATAAGCCAGGATCGAAAAGTTCCCAAGGCCACGAATATTGTTGACCGCGCGAGGCGGCGGACCGGGCCTCAGACGTTCTTTCTTCGACTCGGGAAACGCGGCGCCAACCAAATTCCCGTTGGTGTCGAAGAAGAGGCCCAGGGAGGCATTGGGTATTCCGCCCCTGGCCAATTCCCCTCTCAATGCATCGGAGAGTTCAGTTGACGGTAATTCCGCAGAGGTGGTTGGCGTGGATTTTCCGTCACCAGTTGTCGTTTGCGCTGAAGTGGGGCTGCTTATCAGTAGCCAGACTGAAAAAAGACCTACCAGACCGAGTGCTGCACGTGCGCCAAGCATTGACTTGCTCCTTTGCTATGGGTAGGTCAAGCGGATGTTAGAAACTTAAGGAAATCCGCCCTAGGATCGTTCGGGCAGGTATGAAGCGGGGACGCGTGGTCGTGTTGGTTATAGCATCAAGATCCTGATAGTGAAAATCCTCATCGAAGATGTTTAGCACCTCCAAGCTAATTGAGCCCCTGCGGGCGGGCAGTCGATATCCCAACGCTGTATCCACTGTAACGAAACTATCCCGTGTCTCATCGAAAACGGGGTCCAGTCGCTCTTCGACTTGCTGATGCACCAAATTGGTGCTGAGCGACGCGAAAAGGCCATTCCCCATGAAATAGCGTACTTGTAGTGGAACCGTCAGGGTCCGCAGTCTCGCGATGTCGCTAAATTGATTGAAGTTTTCAATATCTTGCCATTCGAACTCCGCGGAGATGGCCCAATTGTGATTGGCGGACCAGTAAAGGTAAGATCGGACTTCATCCTCTTGACGCTCTGAGGTCCTCAGTCGTGGAGGATCACGCTGCAAGACGGCTGGCACATCGACGTCGCGGCGGACGTATTCAGCACCCCCATAGAGATGGCCAAAACCGCCACTCGCGAGGTTGGCATCCACTCCAATTCCCTTGACCCAGCCAGAGCTTTGGTTGAGATCATCAGTGAATTGATCGAAGCCGGCGATTTGGGTTGGTTCCAGTGTTTGATCAATAATCAAAAGCCGTTTGAAATTGCGAAATGCGGCGGCTCTAAGTCGCACATTCGAATTCACTCTCCACTGAGCACCAAATTTTGGATTTAGTTCATGGAAATCAAAAACGCCGTTGTCAAATCGGTCACCGCTGAGCCCGACCGTAAAGATGACGTCGCGCAGAGGCATCAGGTTGACATAACCATATGTATTGGCTTGCCGATTGACGAAACGCTCAGTGGCGGAAAAACTCGAATCAAATGTGAGGCCTTCGAATTCCGTCTGATTTCTCTGGCGGATCTCTGAAAATCCGGCTCCAGTAACTAGATTGAAAAAACTTCCTCGGTATATGCCCTGAAGTTGTGTGTCGACCCCGCTCTGCTTGATCTTGTTATCAAAGATGTAATCATCCGTGGGCTGAAATAGGGATGCCTCACGGTTGCTCGCGACCACCGAAGCCAATAAGTCGACTTCAGGGCTCGGTGAATAGCGCAAACCGACACGCGCGGTGTCCTGGTCGATGGTGTTGCGATTTCGCCGCGAGAAATTATCCGGGTCGAAGTTCTGGGTAAGATCGCCCTGATCCGTCCGCCTCGATCTGAGTTCCGCTTGCACGCTCAGCGTATCCGTCAGCGCCGCTTGCCCGAACAGCGTATAGATGTCGTGCTCGACATCGTTGTTCTCGCGATAGCCGTCGCTCTCGTAGTGGAACTGTCCGGCGCTGAAGGCCGCGCGTCCGACGATGCCGGACAGCGTCACCTCGTCGGAGCGCGTCCCGAGATTGCCGATCACGCCGGTGGCGTTCAGGCGGATCTGATCGCGTTCGAACAGCGCGCCATATTCGTTGAAGCCGGCTTCGGCGGGGAACGCGCCGGGCAGGATGTGCAGGTTGGTCGCGGTCAGGCTGGGCTGAACCGGGTCGATCGTGATCGGCTGGAGCAACTGGGACCGCAGCAGCGCGCTCGACCGGGAGATTTCCCGGCGTGGCATCGACATGTAGATGTCGGACAGGAAGCGTTCCGCCGAGGCGCTGGCGGGATCGAGGCTCAGCGCGGTGGCGGCTTCCGGCAGGGCGAGCGCTTGGAAGCCCAGGTCGTTGTAGATCCGGCCAAGCCCGGCGCCGCGCGTCGCCATGTCCTCGTCCAGCGACAGCCGCGACCGGAACGGCGCCCTGTTGTCGTTCAGCTCGATCGAGCGCTGGATCTCCGCCAGCGCCTCGACCGGTTGGTTGGCGGCCCGAAGCCGCAGTCCCTCGAGGAAGACGGGGGTCGGGTCCAGCGGATCGAGCTGCTGGGCGATGTCGTACTGGCCACGCGCGCGGTCGTCCCGCCGCTCCTCGTCATAGGCTCGGCCCAGATATCCCCGCACCAGCGCGTTTTCCGTGTCCAGACCGGCCGCGATCTCCAACTCGTTGCGGCCCTCCGCCAGGCGCCCTTGGCGGATCAGCGCCAGACCCAGGCCAAGGCGTGGCTGCGGGTCGGCCGGGTCGAGCCGGATCGCCCGGTCGAACACGGCTTGCGCTTCCGATGGCCGCTGGCGGACCAAGGCCGCGAAACCCAGCGTCGTCTGCGCCCGGCCGAGATCGGGAGCCAGTTCCGCCGCGGCGCGCGCGGCCTGTTCCGCGTCGGCCCTGAGGCCCAGGGTCAGCAGGACCTCCGCCAGCCGGGCGCGCGCCAGCGCGTCGCGGGGCTGCGCCGCGACGGCTTCCTCCATCGTCGCGCGCGCAGCCTCCAGTTGGAGGTCGGCCTGCTGCGCGTAGGACAGGGCGATCCGGGCGGGAGCGGAACGGGGCGCCAGTTCCACGGCGCGGTGGCCATCGGCCAGCGCCCGCTCCGTCTCGTTGCGGGCGACCAGGGTCACGGCGCGCAGCGCCAGCGCGTCCGCGTCGTCGGGAGAACGGGCGAGCATGGCGTCGACACCGGCGCGCGCCTCGTCGACCCGGCCCACTCCGAGCAACAGGGACTGGCGGACCAAGGCAATGCGGTTGTCGGTCTGGCCAGCGGCGCCGGCCCGCTCCGCGATGGCGCGGTCGAGCCGCGCGATCGCCCCGGCGACGTCGCCAC
>NZ_AVFL01000039.1 GCF_000576635.1 Skermanella stibiiresistens SB22 | reverse complement strand
GGTGCCGAAGTGGCGCGCGGCCAGCGCCGCGATCCGCCGCCGCGCGGGCGATTGCCGGCGGCCGCGCAGCGCCTTGGTCAGCATGCCGGTTTCTATCTCGACCGGGCAGGCGGTGGCGCACAAGCCGCAGGCGGCGCAGGTCTCCAGCCCCTGATAGTCGTACAGGGTCCGAAGCTCGGTCTCGCGCGCGGTGTCGCCGCCCTCATCGGCCAGACGGGAAATCTCGCGCCAGCCGACGATCCGCTGGCGCGGCGTCAGGGTCAGGCCGGCCGATGGGCACATGCGCTCGCAGAAACCGCATTCGATGCAGGTGTCGACCAGTGGGTCGGCCTTGGGCATCGGCTTCAGATCGCGCAAGTGCGCCTTGGGATCGTCGTTCAGGATGACGCCGGGGTTCAGGATGCCCAGGGGATCGAGCAGGCTCTTGATCTCGCGCATCAGCGCGTAGGCGTCGCGGCCCCACTCCATCTCGACGAACGGCGCCATGTTGCGGCCGGTGCCGTGCTCGGCCTTGAGCGAGCCGTCATAGGTTTCGACCACCAGCTTGCAAACATCATCCATGAAGGCGGCGTAGCGTTCGACCTCGGAATCGATCGCGAAGTCCTGGGTGAACACGAAGTGCAGGTTGCCATCCAGCGCGTGGCCGAAGATGATCGCCTCGTGGTAGCCGTGCTTGGCGAAGAGCGCCTGGAGGTCCAGCGTCGCGGCGGCCAGATCCTCGATCCGGAACGCGACGTCCTCGATGATCACCGTGGTGCCGGCCTTGCGCACGGCACCAACCGCCGGGAACAACCCCTTGCGGATCTTCCACAGCTTGCCGAACTCGTCCGCCCTCGAGGTGAACACGGCCGGCCCGAGGGTGGTGACGCCGGCCAGCACCGTCGCGATGGCGGCGATGTTGGCGTCCAGTCCGCCGACATCCTCGGCGCGGGTCTCGACCAGCAGCGCCGTGACGCCATCGGCCAGCCCCCGGATCTCCGCCGGCATGCCGGGCTTGTCCTCGACCGACCGCAGCGCCGCCCTATCCATCAGCTCGACGGCGGAGACCGGCGCCGGCTTCAACAGCGCCACCGCGCGGCAGGCCTCGCCGATATCGGGGAACAGCAGCAGCGCGCTGGCCTTGTGGGCGTGATCGGGGACGGTGCGATAGGTGATCTCGGCGATGAAACCCAGCGTGCCCTCCGACCCGATCATCAGGTGCTGGAGGATGTCGACCGGCTCCTCGAAATCGACCAGCGCGTTGATGCTGTAGCCGGTGGTGTTCTTGATCGCGAACTTGGCGCGGATGCGGGCGGCCAGTTCCTTGTTGGCCTTCGTGGCGCGGCCCAATTCCGCCAGCCGCTCCAGCAAAACGCCATGGCTGGCGCTGAAGCGGACGAGGCTGGCGGCGTCACCCGTGTCGACCAGGGTGCCGTCGGCCAGCAGCAGGCGCATCGACACCAGCGTCTTGTAGCTGTTGTCGGAGGTGCCGCAGCACATGCCCGACGAGTTGTTGGCGGCGATGCCGCCGATCTTGGCGCTGTCGATCGAGGCGGGATCCGGTCCGATCTTGCGGGCATGCGTCGCCAGCCGCCGATTGGCGTCCGCTCCCAGGACACCAGGTTGCAGCCGGATCAGCTTGCCGTCCCGCTCCACCACCATGCGGTTCCAGCCTTCCCCCAGCACGATCAGGACGCTGTCGGTCACCGCCTGTCCCGACAGGCTGGTGCCGGCCGCGCGGAAGGTGACGGGCAGCCTATCCCGGCGGCAGGCGGCGAGGACGGCGGTGATCTCCCGCTCGGTGTCGACCTTGACCACGACGCGCGGCACCAGCCGATAGAAACTGGCGTCGGTGCCGTAGGCCAGCAGCCTCAGGGGATCCAGGATCACTCGATCCGCACCGAGCAGGCCAATGAACTCGGCGCCGATCCGATCATGGGCGGCCCGCTGGTCGGCGTCGGTCCCGCCGATGGCTCCGGCGATCTGGGAGGAGGTTCCGTCTGGCATTCCGCGCGCCTTCCTGTCGCCGGCGGCTTGACGCCGGTCATTTGTGAAAAACAGGGGGCCGTCAGGATGCGGGGCATCATGGTGGGATGGTCGTGGCGTTCCTCCAGGATGCGGCCGTCTCCGCTGGGCCGTTGGCGTCACGGATACTCTCACTTACCGTTAGCGTAAAGCGGTAAAATGTTTTGCCCAATCCCGCCCATGAACCGAGAAGTGGCTATTTTCCTTTACCCACCACGAGGTTGATGCCCTGCTGGCGGCGAAGTGCGACCTCGAGTCGCGCGTCGGCCCGCTGAGCCTCCCGCACCGCCTCGGTGGTCGACGCGACGTGGGCGTCGGCGGTGGCGCGCGCCGCCTCGGGGTTGCCGGCCGCTATCGCGTGGAAGATCGCCTGATGCTGGCGCAGGAAACCGTCCCGCACGCCCCGGCGCTGATACAGGCTGGTCCGGTCGTAGAAGACATCCTCGCTCATCATTCGGATGAATTGCCGCATGATCCGGATCATCACCTGATTGTGCGACGCCTCGTAGATGGCGAGGTGGAAGTCCACGTCGGCCGCCGCCTCGATCGACGGATCGTCCAGGTCATGGGCGTCCTCCATGGCCGTGAGGCAGGCGCGCAGACGCTCGATATCAGCGTCGGTGGCGCGCTCCGCCGCGAAGGCGGCCGATGGCCCAGCCATCATCCGGCGAAATTCCAGGTAATCGAACGCCGTCTCGGGATGGCACTGGAGCAACCGGCTGAGTGGATCGGCTGGCCCCGCGTCGGCGTCATACCGGTGGTCGGACGCCTCTTGATCGGAAGTTTGGTGCTGGTCGGGTGCGTCGTTCATATCCGGATGATACCGGTGCGCGCTCCCGCCCTTCAAGGCCTGCGACATCTGCGACACTCCGTCCAATCATTTTTCAATGTACAAGGCGCCGGTATCTGTTTTATCCAGCATTCCCAGAGTCGGTATATTTATTTTACCACATTAACCGGCTTGGCAAAAAATAAATCGCAATCTGCCGCGCCGGACTCCTCCTGGCGGACCGCCCTTGGGCATCCGGATCGGCACGCTAGAGTGGAAACATCATGCAGCCCTGGATGCAAATCTACGATCCCGCAGGCAATCTGTGGGTTTCATCGCTGATCGCGGCGCTTCCGATCATCTTCTTCTTCGTGGCGCTCGCCGTACTTCGGATGAAGGGCCACATCGCCGCGACCATCACGGTCGCGCTGGCCCTGGCGGTTGCGATCCTGTTCTACGGGATGCCGGTCGGCCAAGCCCTGGCCTCGGCCGGCTATGGTTTCGTCTATGGGCTGTGGCCGATCGCCTGGATCATCCTGACGGCCGTGTTCCTGTACAAGGTCACGGTCAAGACCGGGCAGTTCGACATCATCCGCTCGTCGATCCTGTCGATCACCGAGGACCAGCGCATCCAGATGCTGCTGGTGGGCTTCTCGTTCGGCGCGTTCCTCGAGGGCGCCGCCGGCTTCGGGGCACCCGTCGCCATCACGGCGGCCCTGCTGGTCGGCCTGGGCTTCAACCCGCTCTACGCCGCCGGCCTGTGCCTGATCGCCAACACCGCCCCGGTCGCGTTCGGCGCCATGGGCATCCCGATGATCGTCGCCGGTCAGGTGACCGGCCTGGAAGCCTTCAAGATCGGCCAGATGGCCGGCCGCCAGCTGCCGCTGCTCGCGGTCTTCGTTCCGTTCTGGATCGTGTTCATCATGGACGGGGTCCGCGGCGTGCGCGAGACATGGCCGGCCATCCTGGTCGCCGGCTCGACCTTCGCCTTCGGCGTCTATTTCACCTCCAACTTCATTGGCCCGGAGCTGCCGGACATCACGTCGGCGCTGATCAGCCTCGTCAGCCTGACGCTGTTCCTGAAGGTGTGGAAGCCCAAGCGCATCTTCCGCTTCGCCGACCAGGCCACCACCAAGGTTCCCACCACCAAGGCTCCCGCCGCCGTCGCCACCCGTCCGGCCGCCGACTACACCGGCGCCCAGGTGATGAAGGCGTGGTCACCCTTCGTCGTGCTGACGGTCATCGTCACTGTCTGGAGCCTGGCGCCGTTCAAGGCGGCCTTCGCCAAGACCGGCGCGTTCGCCTCCACCGTCCTGTACTTTCCGATCGACGGCCTCGACAAGCTGGTGACCAAGGTCGCCCCGATCGTCACCTCGCCGAAGCCGTATGACGCGATCTACAAGCTCGATCTGGTCTCCGCCACCGGCACCGCGATCCTGCTGACCGCGCTGGTGTCGATCGTGTTCCTGCGCATGCGTCCGGCGACGGCGCTCGCCACCTTCGGCGAGACGGTGATGGAACTGCGCCGCCCGATCTACTCGATCGGCATGGTGCTGGCCTTCGCCTTCGTCGCCAACTATTCGGGCCTGTCGTCCACCCTGGCCCTGCTGCTCGCCGGCACCGGCAAGGCCTTCCCGTTCTTCTCACCCGTGCTCGGCTGGCTGGGCGTGTTCCTGACCGGCTCGGACACGTCGTCCAACGCCCTGTTCGGAGCGCTCCAGGCGACGACGGCGCAGCAGCTCGGGCTGTCCGACATCCTGATGGTGACCGCCAACACGACCGGCGGCGTCACCGGCAAGATGATCTCGCCGCAGTCGATCGCGGTCGCCTGCGCGGCGGTGGGCTTGGTCGGACGCGAATCCGATCTATTCCGCTTCACGCTCAAGCACAGCCTGTTCTTCGTGACGATCATCGGCGTCATCACCGTGCTCCAGGCATATGTCCTCACCTGGATGATCCCCTGATCCGAAAAGGGCGGAGCCTCGGCTCCGCCCGCCTCCACGCCGATCACCGCCCCGATCAGCGCGCGGGTCCCTTCTCCAGCCAGCGCGCGATGTGCAGGGCCACATCCTCCCAGCCCGGCTGCAGCATCATCGAATGGCCCATGTCGGGGAAGAAGGTCGCCTTGGTGCCGAACGCCCAAGCGGTCGCGTGGACCTGATCCGGCGGGAACAGCAGATCCTTCTCGGCGCCCAGCACCAGGACGGGCGGCTTGTGGCTGGGCAAGGGCGGGAACGGTATCCAGCCGCCGATGTCCAGCATCACGCGGCGCGATTCCTCCTGGACCCGGTCCTCGTAGCGGGCGGCCTCCTCCCGCGGCATCGAGTCCGAGAACATCGCCCGGTACAAGGCCTCGAAACCCATCGCCTGGGTTCCGAACGCCATCATCTTCGACATTTGCCGGAACACGTAAGGGTCGCGCCACGCCAGCCCGACGGTGGACGCCATCAAGCCATGGGGTGGCGCCGAGGCCATCAGGACGGCGGCCGGCAGTTCCGCGTCGGCGGCCAAGGCGCGCTGGACCACCATGCCGCCCATGGAATGACCGATCAGCACAGGTGGGCTGGAACACTCCCCGGCGGCCGCCAGCACGTCCTCGACATAGTCGGCGATGCCGAAGTCATGGATCCTGTCCTGTCCCTCGCTCCGTCCATGACCACGCAGCGAAACCGCATGAGCCTCGTAGCCCCGGGCGGCGAACCAGGGCAGGAACTTCTCCGCCCAGATCCAGGCGCCGCAGAAGGCGCCGTGGACGAACAGGAGCGGGACCGGCTTGGACGGTCCCGACGGCGAGTGGGAGAGGATTTCGAGATTTCGCATGGAATTTCTGTCAGGCGGGAAAAAACGGTGCATACCGACTTAACCCGCCGAGGTCGACGGGCAAAGCGATTTCCGCGGAACCAGTGACGCGCGGTGTCGAAGTCGGGTGCGACAAAGGTATGCCGGAACGGTGAAATGTAAAGTTCAGCATTGAAATTTGGCGCGGTAGTCATGGAATTGAAATACAACAAATACCGTATTCACTAAATTCATAGCCGGACCATAATAAAATTCGTGACATGCATAACGAAATCTATCGCCTCCTGTTGTGCGTGTACATAATTTATACACGGGAGAGCATCATGTTCATGAGAGTCGACAAGTTGCAGGTCGAGTTGCCGGCCCCCGAGAAACAGGATCCCAACGCCGCCGCGGCGTTGCAGGAATTGCTCGGCGGCAAATACGGCGAGATGTCCACGCTGAGCAACTACATGTTCCAGAGCTTCAATTTCCGCAGCAAATCCAAGCTCCGGCCGTTCTACAGCTTGGTCGCCAGCATCACCGCCGAGGAGTTGGGCCACGTCGAACTGGTCAGCAACGCCGTGGCCATGCTGAACGCCGGGCCGGACATCCAAGGCAGCGAAGCCGGAGGAGCCGACATCACCGGAGCGCCCTTCGAGGACATGCAGGATATCCGCCTGGCCGCTTCGTTCCTGTCCAATGGCGGCGGCGCCATGCCGATGAACAGCAACGGCGCCTCCTGGAACATGGACTTCGTCACGACGACGGGGAACGTGGTGGTCGACCTGCTGCACAACTTCCATCTGGAATGCGGCGCCCGGCTGCACAAATTGCGCGTCTACGAGACCTTGACCGATCCGCTTGGCCGCGAGGTCTGCGGCTATTTGCTGGTGCGGGGCTCGGTCCACGCCCACGCCTACGCGCTGGCGATCAAGAAGATCACCGGCGTCGAGATCGAGAAGATGCTGCCGACCCCGAACATCAACTTGGACAAGATCCCCGAAAGCCAGAAATACCTGGCCGAGGGATCGCACCGCCGGCTCTACCGCTTCAGCCCCGACGACTACAAGGACATGGCGGGGATCTGGGGCAATGGCGAGCAGGCCCTGCCCGGCGATCCGCCGGGTGAACTCGAGGTCGTCGACGGCATGCCGGAAGGCGGCAAGATCCACGATCTCACCGGTGTCGCGTCGGCCTTCACGCCCGACTACGCCCCCGAGGAGATGTTCGAGATCGCGACCAAGCTGTATAAGAAGTCGCGCTAGACCCGCGGGGTCCTCGTCAGCGGGGCGGCGTCGCGACGGCGTCGGCCCGCGCGATGCGGTTGATGCTGACCTCCAGGCGGGCGTCGGCCTTGGCGATCTCCTTCAAGGCGCCGGACGTGAAGATCATGTGGTCGTGGGCGGCCTGCCGCGCCTTTTCCGGATCGCCGGCGACGATGCCATCGTGGATCGCCCGGTGCTGCCCCAGCAGCAATTCCCGCACGTTGCGCCTGAGATAAAGCGTCGACCGGTTATAGAACACGTCGTTCCGCAGCATGCCGGACAGCGAGCGCATGACGTGGAGCATGAACAGGTTGTGCGAAGCCTCGTAGATCGCGAGGTGAAAATCCGCGTCGGCGTTCGCCTCGTCGGTCGGGTCCTCCTTCTGATGGGCCTCCTCCATCGCGGCGAAGCACTCCCGGATCAGCTCGCGATCCACCTCGGTGCCACGCAGCGCCGCCAGATAGGCAGCCGAACTCTCGGCGATGCCGCGAAACTCCAGATAGTCATAAGTCGCCTCGGGGTCGTCGCGCACGCAGCTGGCCAGCGGGTTGGTGAACCCCTCGTCCAGCAAGGGCGCCACGCGGGTGGCACCACCGCGGCCGCTCGTCAGGAGGCCGCGTTTTTCCAGCTTCTCCAACGCCTCGCGCAGGCTTGGCCTGGACACGTCGAAGCGCAGGGCCAGTTCGCGCTCCGGCAGCAGGCGTTCGCCAGGGCGTAACGAGCCTTCCAGGATCAAGTGTTCCAGGCGGTCCGCGATGGCGTCCGCGAGCTTGGCGGGACGGATCGGCTCGGTCATGGCAATACCTTGGCCCTTCGGTTGTAGGCTTCCCACGCACCTGAATTTGGTGAATGATTTTCACGGTGGCAAGTGTCGTGGGAAAGTCCCTTGTCCAATCACCCCTTATGGCGCCTCCGCCCGCCGCAGCACAAGAACGATCAGCTCCTTCGGGCCGTGGACGCCGAACGCCAGGGTCTGTTCGATGTCGGCGGTCTTGGACGGACCGGAAACCAGCACGATGTTTGTCGGCATCCGCTTGGACCAGCCCTGCTCGGCGATCACCTCGGCGAAGCTGTCGTGGATCGTCTCCTCCGCCACCAGCGCCACGTGGATCGGCGGCAGCAGCGACATCAGGCGCGGTTCCTCCACGGTCGGCCACAGGATCAGCGTCCCGGTCTCGGCGATGCCGCCGATGGCGAAGGTCACGCCGGCGTCGATGCCATGGACCAGCTCGCCCTTCCACGCCTCGATCGCCCGGTCGTAGGGCACCAGCCGGGGCGCCTCGGGATCGGCGGCCCAAGCCGTGGCAAGCTGGCCGCCGGTGGCGGAGCCGTCGCCGTGGACGACGGCGCGGACGCCGCGGTTGGCCAACAGGGTGCGCAGCCGGAGCGGCCAGTCGGCGGCCTCGACCTCGTGGACCTCGGCCTTCATGGACTCGAACATGGCGCGGAACTTCTCCAGCCGCGCCGAGGCCTCGAACCGGGGCGCCCGCCATTCCGGCAGGTCGGGAACCGGCGACGGCGGGGCCGCCCTCAGGCGCGACAGGATGCGGGCGCGGGCGTCAGACATCGTCATAGCCCCTTTCGCGGGCGAGCTGGTGGAGCGTCTTGGCGGCGAACTTCGGCTTGGCCCTGACCGTCGTCCAGGCCTTCAAGGGCGGCAGCGACGCCGGTATCAGGTTGCCGGCCAGCGCCAGCACTCGGGTGCCCAGGCGGTAGAGCGTGGGGTTGGCGTGCAGCCATTTCCAGCCCATCCAGGCCGATGCCTCCGACAGCGTCCAGCCGCCGCCGCCTCCCTTCACCGCGCCGGATCCAGCCTTCGATGGCGATGGCCGCACCGCCTCGCGCCGGAGCCGGACCAGGATGTCGGCGATCGGGATCTTGACCGGGCAGACCTCGACGCAGGCGTTGCACAGGCTCGACGCGTGGGGCAGGTCGCCCGCCACGTCTAGCCCGGCGATCTGCGGCGTCAGGATCTTGCCGATCGGGCCGGGATAGACCGCGTCATAGGTGTGGCCGCCGACGCGGGCATAGACGGGACAGTGGTTCATGCACGCGCCGCAGCGGATGCAGCGCAGCGTCTCGCGCAGTTCCAGATCGGCGTAGACGCGGGTGCGGCCATTGTCGAGCAGGACCAGATGGACCTCGCGCGGGCCATCCTTCTCGCCGTCCCGGCGGGGCGAGGTGATCATGTTGACATAGGTCGTGATCGGCTGGCCGGTCGCGGAGCGCGGCAGCAGCGCCAGCAAGGGCGGGATGTCGTCCAATGTCTCGACCAGCTTCTCGATCCCCATCACCGCCACGTGCAGCGGCGGCAGGGTGGTCGACAGGCGGCCGTTGCCCTCGTTCTCGACCAGCACCAGCGTGCCGGTCTCGGCCACGGCGAAGTTGACGCCCGATATCCCCGCGTCGGCCTGGGCGAAGCGGTCGCGCAGCACCTTGCGGGCGGCGGCGGTCAGCTCGTCGACATCCTCGGTGTAGCCCTGCCCCTCGATGTGCTTGGCGAACAAGGCGCCGATCTGACCCTTGTTCTTATGGATGCAGGGCATGACGATGTGGCTCGGCATCTCGCCGGCCAGTTGGATGATGTATTCGCCAAGGTCGGACTCGATGGCCTCGATGCCGTGCTTACCCAGGAAGGCGTTGAGGTGCATCTCCTCCGACACCATCGACTTGCCCTTGACCACCGTCTTGACCCCATGATCCTGGAAGATTCCCAGGACGATTCGGTTGGCCTCCTCGGTGGTCTCGGCCCAGTGGACCTTGATGCCGTTCTCGGCGCAGCGCGCCTCCAGCTGTTCCAGCAGGTTGGGCAGCCGGGCCAGCGCCCGCTCCTTGATGGCGGCGCCCAGCGACCGCAGGGCCTGGAGGTCGGCGGCGTCGGGGAACTGCGCCGCGCGCTTGACCATCAAGCCGTCCATGGCGCGCCGGAAATTGGCCCGCAACGGCTTGTCGTTCAGCGCCACATGGGCGCGTTCGGCGAACCCGCCATGGGAGGAGGCGTGGGACGAGGTGTGGGAGGCGGCGTGGGATGGGGAGTTGGTTTCCGCTTCGACCGACATCAGCCGCGCTCCAGCAGGAATTCGGCCAGATGGCGGCCCGTCATCGGCGTTCCCGCCTTCTCCATGGCGCCGGAGATGTTCATCAGGCAGCCGCAATCGCCGGTGATCATCTCGGTGGCGCCGGTCGAGCGCAGCGCGTCGATCTTGTCCGAGACCATGGCGGCGGAGACCTCCGGCTGGCGGACGGAGAAGGTGCCGCCGAAGCCGCAGCACTCCCGCTCGCGGGGGTTCTCGACCAGCGTCACGTTGGACAGCGAGCGCAGCAGCCGCTTGGGTTCGTCGGTGACGCCCATCTCGCGCATGGAATGGCAGGAGGCGTGCCACGTCACGGTGACGGGCTCGCCCTTGTCGGTCAGCTTGAGGTCCAGCACGTGGACCAGGAACCAGCTCAGCTCAAAGACCCGGGCCGCGAAGGCCTCGGCCTTGTCGCGGTCCGGCTGGTCGGCGAACAGCTGGGGATAGTGGACCCGCATCATTCCGGCGCAGCTGCCGGACGGGACGACGATCGGCCAGGGTTCCGGGAACGCGTCGAACTGGGCGCGCGCGACTTCCCGCGCCTCCTCGAAGAAGCCGCAGTTCCGGGCCGGCTGGCCGCAGCAGGTCTGTCCCTGGGGGAACACGACGCGCAACCCTTCCCGCCTCAGCAGCTCCATCCCGGCCATTCCGGCGTTGGGATAGAACAGGTCGACCAGGCAGGTGCCGAAGTAATAGACGGTCTTCGGCCGCTCCGCCGGGACGGTGGCGGGCTTTGACATGGCGCTCAAGGCGTTCTCCCCCAATTTTGAATTTACCGGTATTAAATGCATGGCTAAATTATTTGACCAAACGTGTCAACGCGCGTTTCGGCTTTCACCGACCCGGCATGAAAAAAGCCCTCCGACCCAGCCTGGATCGAAGGGCTTCCCAAACCGGGGGGGGTTCGGGGATCACGCCTTGGCGGCGTTGCACAGCTTCCAGTCGTCACCTTGCAGCGCGAACAGGATGGCGAGCGGCTGCGGACCGCTCCGGTCGAGCACGACGCGGAACCGGGTGCCGACGCAAGCGCCCTGCGCCTTGGCGACCGGCAGCTTGACGCTCTTGGACTTCAGGCAGCCTTCCGTGGCCTTGGGCAGCGCCGCGGTGAAGGGTTCCGGGGCCTTGCCGTTCAATTGCATGAAGTAGTCGGTCGGCTGGCCGCCCTGGACCTTCGCCATCACGACCACCGAGCCGAATCGCGACCGATACAGGCCGGACTGCTGGTCGCCGTCGGCCATGCCGGGCGGCAACGGACGGAAGGAGACCGCGCCACAGGCCGGAGGCGCCGCCTTCTCCGCGCTCTTATGGGCCTCGGCCTTGGGGCCATGCTTCTCGGCGGACATGCCGATGGAGGGGGAAACGAGGGCGGTCGCCGCGAGCATCAGGGCGGCCAACACGAAGCGGAATAGGATCATGGTTCCCAAACCTCAAGAATGATCCTGCCGACGGTTTCCGGCAGTGGCGCGGTATAGCGGCGGAATGGTTAACCCCCGGTGTACCGTCACCGCCTATCCAAACCGCCGGCGCAGCTCGGCGAAAGCGACGGTCGCCAGCGCCGCGGCGTCGGTCGAGGCCTGTCCGCTGACATCGGGATGGACCGCCTTCAATCGCGCGCGATAGGCCGATTTCAGCTCGTCCAGATCGGCCGGCACGGTGTTCAGGCCCAGGGCCGCGAGATGCCGGGCCGTGACGGGATCCGGCGGTGGCGGGGAGGTCCTGGCGCCAGCCGGCTCCGGATCGGGCGGCGACTCGGAACTTTCCTTTCCGGAAACAGCATCGAAGAAGGACAGGTCCGCCTCCAGCCGCGCGATGGTCTCCAGCCAGAGATCATGCTCGTCGAGCCAGCCGGTCAGGCGGTCCTCCAGGCTTGTGAGCGACTGGGTGAGGGTGGCGCGGCGGGCGCCATCGGTTTCGCTGGCGATCTGGCCGATCAGGACATCGCGGACGGTGTCATAGCGCCGGATCTCGCTGGCGAGGTGGTCACGCTGGGCCCGTGCGCTGGCAAGCTCCCGCCGGCAACGGGCGGCGGCCTCGATTCCATCTCCGGCACCACTGGAACGCGTCCGGCCCCGCGGATTGCCCGGATCGAGCCGGTCCAGGTAGGCCGCGACCGTCGACGCCGCCGTTCCGAAGACCAGCCGCAGCAGGGTGCCGAATTCGCCAAAGGCGCCCCTGCCCGGAAAGCCAGGCCCAACCCGTCGCCCGAAATCGCGTTTCACCGTCAAACCCGCCATCGAGAGTGGGACGGCGAAAAGCCGTCGGATCCAACACCCCTACCCCAACACGACGAGCGAGGCCAGCGTGGTACGGAATTCAGCCGAAGGAGAACCACCTTCGGCAAAGCCGACCGGGAAACACTCCACCCAAGCGCATAACACTTAAGATTTTATTAAAGTAGCCAACCTCCGAAATCGCGGATTTGTCTGCAATTGGATATAATTTTTCTGCAGATTCAGAGGGTTATCAATCCCGTTAATCCCCATCTAAATCGTTCGGGGTAGATAAATTTACGCCTATCGATAGTTTGAGATTATTTCGAAATTTAAGCACATTGGGTGCAACAAACACGGCCCACCGCAAACATGAAACGAGCAACAACATGAACCATACCGCTTTTCCAGCGCACAGTTAACAGGCGCATCGATACTTCGAATTTCAAAGTAAAATCGCCATTATTTCAAACCGATCCCTGATTCATACTCCGTTATTCGTTTGGCAGTTTAAATAGAATGGGAGTTTCGCGGCAAAAGCCGGCATTCACCGGCCCCGATCGCGGGATTTCCCCGGACTGTCACCTCCCTACCCCACACCCGCGCATTTTAATCAGGAGTCAGTACCATGGAAAACGTTCAGCACACTCTCGATTATGTCTCCCACCTGCCGGTCGTCCGCACCATCGGCGCCGCCCTGTCGAACCGCCGCGGCGTGACCGCGCTGGAGTACGGCCTGATCGCCTCCCTGATCGCCGTCGTCATCATCACCGGCGTCACCGCGCTCGGCACCAGCCTCGACACCATGTTCACCGGCTTGTCCACGACGATCGGTGCCGTGCCGACCACCGCCGGCAAGTAAGCCTCCCTTACAGACCCTCCAGACCCAAGCCGCCGGAGGAGAGAGAATGCCCCTTATCGAACCAATCCTCCTGGCGGCCTGCCTGATCTACGTCCTCGCGGCGACGACCGATGTCGCGGCGAGGACGATCCCGGACGCCTGCTCCCTGGCCCTGCTGCTCCTTGGCATCCTGCGGCTGGCGCTGGTCGATGGCGGAGCCTCCGCCGTGACCGACGCCGCCGTCGCCGCCGGGGTCTTCGTGGCGCTGGTGATGCTCTGCGCCGCTGGATTCCTGGGAGGAGGCGACGCCAAGCTGATCGGCGCCAGCACCTTCTTCCTGGGCTTCGACCGGCTGGCCGATTTCCTCTCCGTCACCGCCATCGCCGGTGGCGTCCTGGCCCTGACCTATCTGGCCGGCCACCTCGCCCTTTCCGGGCGTACCGTACCGCTTCCCTCCCCCGCCGGTCCGACGCGCCGGGTCTGGCGCCGCCGCCTTCGGCTTGTCCTCGCGGCGGAGCACAGGCGGGTCGCCCGCAAGCAATCCATTCCCTACGGCGTAGCCATCGCCGCCGGCGCCATCCTGTCGCTCGGCGGCCTTTCCTGAAGAAGGTGCCGTCATGCTCATGCGAATCCTGCTCATCGCACTCGTCAGCCTGTCGGTCGGCATCGTCGGCCTCGTCGTGGTGCGGTCGATGCCCAAGGAAACGGGAACCGCCGTCGCGGCCCCCGTCCCGGTCCTCGGCAGCGCCATCCTGGTGGCGGCCCGTCCGATCGCCGCCGGCTCCCTGCTCCGCGCCGACGACGTGCGCTGGCAGGACTGGTCCTCGGGTGACATTCCCAGCGGCTACTACAGCCGCGCCGCCAATCAATTGGACGCCGTGACCGGCTCGGTCGCCCGCCGCAACCTGGTCGCCAACGAACCGGTGATGCAGGGCCAGATCGTCAGCCCCGGCGAACGCGGCTTCCTCGCCGCCGTGCTGACACCCGGCAACCGGGCGGTGGCCGTCGCGGTCGACGCCGTCAGCGCCGCCAGTGGCCTGATCTGGCCGGGAGACCGGGTCGACCTGATCCTGACCCAGACCTTCGAGCAGGAGGACACCAAGCCCACCCAGAAGGCGGTCGGCGAGACCGTGCTGAGCGACCTGCGGGTCCTGGCGATCGACCAGCACCTCAACGAGGCGTCCAGCGGCCAGTCCGACCCCGGCGAACTCAAGGTGCCGCGCACCGTGACGCTGGAGGCGACTTCCCGTCAGGCCGAGATGATCTCCGTCGCTTCCGGCCTGGGCCGGCTGGCCCTGGCGCTCCGCAGCGTCGCCACCGAGCACGAGCCGGAGATCGCCTTGAACGAGAAGGTCTCGCCGACCTGGGCCGCCGACGTGTCCCCGGCGCTGGCCCTGCAGAAGCCGCCCGCCAAGGCCGCCGCACCCAGCCATTCCGCTCCGGCGGGCGTCCAGATCCTGCGCGGCTCCCCGCGCAACGGCCAGTGAGTTTCATCCAAGTGATACCCGCCCCACAGGAGCACCAGGTCATGACGACGACCACCGCCCGCCGACTGGGCCGGGCAGCACTGATTTGTATCGTGTCCACCATCCTCGCCACGCTGACCCTCACCAGCCCCGCCCGCGCCGACACGGAGGTGACGATCGAGGTCAACGCCGGCAAGACCGTTCCGCTGTCGCGTCCCGCCGCCACCGTGTTCGTCGCCAACCCCGAGATCGCCGACGTCCAGGCCCCCGCCAACGGCGCCTCCTTCTTCGTGTTCGGCAAGGCGCCGGGCCGGACCAGCGTCTTCGCGCTGGGTGCCGACGGCAAGCCGATGGTCTCCTATTCGGTCTCGGTGACGCAGCCGCTGGGCGATCTGAAGCGCCGGCTGTCGAGCCAGCTGCCCGACACCCAGGCCGACCTCGAATCGACGCCCGGCGGCATCATCCTGTCGGGCACCGCCCCCAGCCCCGCCGCGGCGGCCCAGGCGGCCGAACTGACCCGCCAGTTCCTCGGCAAGGACCAGCAGGTGATCAACCGGCTGAAGGTCGCCATGGGATCGCAGGTCAACCTGCGGGTCCGGATCGCCGAGGTGTCCCGTTCGGTCACCAAGGAGCTGGGCTTCAACTGGGAAAGCCTGTTCAACGTCGGCGCCTTCACCTTCGGAATCGCCACCGGCCGCGACGCCCTGGTGGCGGGCGGCAGCATCCTGCGCTCCACCACGGGCGCCGCCTCCCTGCCCTTCGGCTACCAATCCAGCAACGGCAGGGTCGACGTCAACACGGTGATCGACGCCTTGGCAGAGGACGGCCTCGTCTCGATCCTGGCGGAACCCAATCTGACGGCGCTGTCCGGCGAAACAGCCAGCTTCCTGGCCGGCGGCGAGTTCCCCATCCCGGTCAATCAGCGCGACGGGCAGATCACGGTCGAATTCAAGCAGTTCGGCGTCAGCCTGGACTTCACCCCGACCGTCATGTCCGGCGACCGCATCAGCATGAAGGTGCGGCCCGAGGTCAGCGAGTTGACCGAGGAGGGCGCCGTCGTGATCGAGAACCTGAAGATCCCGGCGCTGAGCGTCCGCCGCGCCGAGACGACGGTGGAGTTGGGCAGCGGCCAGAGCTTCGCGGTGGCGGGGCTGCTCCAGAACAACAGCCGCACCGTCGCCCAGCGCGTTCCCGGTCTGGGTGACGTGCCGGTCCTCGGTGGGCTGTTCAGCTCGACCCGGTTCCAGCGCAACGAGACCGAGCTGGTGATCGTCGTGACCCCCTACATGGTCCGGCCCGTCTCCCAGCCCGGCGCGTTCCAGACGCCCAACGACAACTACATCCCGGCGTCCGACCTGGAACGGATCTTCGTCGGCCGGATCAACAAGCCCGGTCAGTCGGATGGCACCAACCCGCTGTTCGGTCCCGGCGGCGTGCGGCTGCGCGGCGATGTCGGCTTCATCCTCGAGTGATCACCCCAGCGGCCCGTTCAGAAGCCCATCGCAGGAGATAGTCCAATGCATCCCCTTCCCCGCATCGCGGCCGTCCTCGCCGGCCTGCTGATCACCGCGGCCTGCTCCACCGCTTCCGACATGCCGCTCGAACAGGCCCGGATCGGCAACATCGGCGTGGTCGACGCGCTCGACGGCGACCTCACGGTGGCGATCGACGCCCAGGGACGGATCGCCCAGGCCGACCGCGCCGCGGCGCTCCAGACGCTGGGCTCGTTCGGCTCGCCCGCGACGACCAGGGCGCGGGTCACCGGCGTCGCGGGGACGGAGGCGCGGACCGCCATGGTCCGGCTACTGGCCGACGCCGGCATCCCGCCCAGCCATGTCGGTTTCGGCGACGACGTGGCGATGCCCGGCCAAGCCCGTGTCCTGCTGCAACGCTTCACCGTGACGCCGCCGACCTGCGGCGGCTGGCCCGATATCCAGAAGAACTACGTCGAGAACGGTCCGCTGCTGCCGCTCGGCTGCGTCACCAACCGCAACCTCCAGGTCATGATCGAGGACCCGCGCGACCTGGTGGTAGGGCGCACTCTGGGTGACGGCGACGTGACCCACGACACGGCCGCGATCACCCGGTACCAGACCGACAAGGTCAAGCCGTTCATCTCGACCACCGCGACCGGTGGCCATGGCGCAACCATCAGCAAGCAGTGACCGACATGACCGCCCTCGCCCAACCGTTCACCTCCTCGATGTCCATCCCGGCCAACCATGGCAGCCTCCAGACCGAGCGCGGCGGCAAGACCTCCGAGCGGGGCGGCAAGGTGCTGGCCTATGTCACCGACCCCGCGACCGAGACGGCGCTTCGGCAGACCGCGTCCCAGCTACTGGTCGGCGATTTCGAGGTCCGGCGCGGCGATGTGCGCACCGCCGTCCGCGACCTCGCCCGCCAGCGTTCCCCCGACCTGCTGATCGTCGATCTCAGCGGCATCGAACTGCCGATCGGCGCGATGGAATCCCTGTCCCAGGTCTGCGAGCCCAGCGTCACCGTCGTGGCGATCGGCGACCGCAACGACGTCGCCCTCTACCGCAACCTGCGCGGCCTCGGCGTCGCCGAATACCTGTTCAAGCCGCTGCCATCGGATCAGATCGAGGCGCTGCTCGGCCGCGCCGCCGGAACGGCGGCGCGCGGCGAGGACACCGGCCGTCAGGGCAAGCTGGTCGCGGTGACCGGCGCCCGGGGCGGTGTCGGAACGACGACGGTCGCGGTCAACCTGGCGTCATATCTCGCCGATGTCGGCCGCCGCCGGATCGCCCTGGTTGATCTCGACCTGCATACCGGCACGGTGGCGCTCCACCTGAACCTCAAGCCGGGCCGCGGCCTGCGCGAGGCGATCGAGGCACCCGAGCGGGTCGACCAGCTCTTCCTGGAGCGCGCCATGCAGCCGGCCTCCGACCGGCTGGACGTGCTGGCGACGGAGGAGCCGATCATTCCCCCGGTCGCCCCAAACCCCCGCGCCGTCCTGGACCTGCTGGACAGCCTGAGGAGCCAGTACCACTACGTCCTGGTCGACGTTCCCCATGACCTGTCGGAGACGGCGCGCGCCGTGCTGGACCAGGCCGCCCTGCGGATCGTCGTGGCCGACGGCAATCTGGCGGGCGCCCGCGACGCGCTGCGGCTGCGCGGCGCGTTCGAAAGCTCCGGGTCCAGCCGCCAGACGCTGGTCGTCCATAACCGCCGGGGCGCTCCGGGCGCCCTGACCCCGGCCGAGTTCAACCGCGCGCTTGGCGGCCCGGCCGATTACGCGATCGACTGCCGACCCAAGCCGCTGATCGAGGCGGCCACCCTGGGCGAGCCGGCGATCAAGCGCTGCGCCCCGTTCAAGTCCGAGATCTCCAAGCTGGCCGAGGCGGTGTCCGGCCAATCGGCGGGCGGTGGCACCAGCCTGCTGGGCCGCCTGTTCCGCGGCGGGAAGAGCGCCAAATGAACGCGCTGTTCGGCCGCAAATCCGCCATCCCCGCCGCTTCGGTCACGCTGTCGGGGGTGCTCGAGGCGGCACCGGCGCCCGCGCCCGCCCCGGCTGCCGTCCCGGCGCCGGTCGAGCCGACCTCGACCATGGACCCGGCCTCGCCGCGCGCCCGCTCGCTCGACGGCATCCGGACCGAGGCGATGAACCGGATCGACCCGTCGGCGGTGTCGCGGCTGGAGCCGGCGGCCCTGCGGCCCCTGCTGGAGAACCTGATCGACGAGATCGCGACCGAGAACCGCTTCCAGCTCAACAGCCGCGAACAGGCCCAGCTCGCCAACGAACTGGTCCACGACATGCTGGGCTTCGGCCCGCTGGAGCCGCTGCTGGAGGACGACCGCATCACCGACATCATGGTGAACGGGCCGCACCGGGTGTTCGTCGAACAGCAGGGCAAGCTGGTGCTCTCCAACGTCCGGTTCCGCGACCAGCAGCACGTGCTCAACATCGCCCAGCGCATCGCCGGCGGCATCGGGCGCCGGATCGACGAGTCGAGCCCGATGGTCGACGCCCGCCTGCCCGACGGCAGCCGCGTCAACATCGTGGTGCCGCCGCTGGCGCTGGACGGCACCTGCATCTCGATCCGCAAGTTCGCCCGCAAGCGGATCGACTTCGCGACGCTGGTCGGTTACCGCAGCATGTCAGAGGCGATGGCCCGCGCGTTGGAGATCTTCGCCCGCGCCCGGCTCAACGTGATCATCTCGGGCGGCACCGGCTCGGGCAAGACGACGCTGCTCAACGCGATGTCCCGGATGATCGACATCGGCGAGCGGGTCGTCACGATCGAGGACGCCGCCGAACTGCAGCTCCAGCAGCCCCACGTCGTCCGGCTGGAAACCCGCCCGCCCAACCTGGAGGGCAACGGCCAGATCGCCCAGCGCGACCTGGTCCGCAACGCGCTCCGGATGCGGCCCGACCGCATCATCATCGGCGAGGTTCGCGGCGCCGAGGCGTTCGACATGCTCCAGGCGATGAACACCGGCCATGACGGCTCGATGTCCACCGTCCACGCCAACAACACCCGCGACGCGCTCGCCCGGATCGAGAACATGGTGATGATGGGCAGCGTCAACCTGCCGCCACGCGCCATCCGCCAGCAGATCGCCAGCGCCGTCCACCTGATCGTCCAAGTCCAGCGCATGCGCGACGGTGTCCGCCGCATCACCCAGGTGTCGGAGTTGTCGGGCCTGGAAGGCGAGGTCATGGTGACCCAGGACCTGTTCACCTTCGACTTCGAGGGCAACAACCGCGACGGCACCATCCGCGGCACCTACCGCTCGGCGGGCGTCAGGCCGTCCTTCATGGACCGTCTGGAGTATTTCGGCCTCGACGCCGCCTACATGGCGGCGGTCGACCAGGAACGTGGGTAAGGGGGGACCGAAGCGATGGGCAATCTCCAGACCCTCGACATCGTCCTGCTGGCGACCGTCGTCCTGATGCTGCTGGTGGTGCCGGTGATCGTCACCACCCAGACGCGCCAGCGCCGGCTCAACCGCCGGATCGCCGGTCTCCACGATGTCGAGAACCGCGGCGTTCCGACCAAGTCGGGCGCCAACCAGCCGGTCAGGATCACTTTGGGGCAACCGGAAGGACGCCTGCCCCAGGTCCGTCAGGCGGTGTCGCGCTGCTTCGGCTATGATTCCCGGATGGTCGGCGCCAAGGGGCCGCTGATGCTGCGCGCCAGCATCGCCGGCGTCGTCCTGGCGGTGGCCGGCGGCTGGGTCGCCGGTCCCTTCGCGGGCCTGCCGGCGCTTGGCATCCTGGGCGCCATGGCGGCCGGCGGCGTGCTGGGCGCCCGCTTCATGTTCACCCGCGCCAAGCGCGCGGTCAACGACCGGCTGCTCGACCAGTTTCCCGACGCGATCGGCCTGATCGTCCGCGCGGTCCGCGCCGGTATCCCGGTGGCCGAGGGCCTGCGCGTCGTCAGCGCCGAGATGCCGGCCCCGGTCGGTCCCGAGTTCAAGCGGGTGATCGAGGAGCTGGCGGTCGGTGTCGATCTGGAGACCGCGTTGTGGTCGCTGGCGTCCCGCACCGGCCTACCGGAATACCGCTTCTTCGTCGTCACCGTCGTGCTCCAACGCGAGACCGGCGGCAACCTCACCGAGACTCTGGACAACCTCGCCGACGTGATCCGCAAGCGCCGCGCGGTGCGCCAGCGCGCCCACGCCCTGTCGGCGGAGGCCCGGACCTCCACCTACGTGCTGGCCGGACTGCCCTTCGTCACCGGCGCCGGGCTCTACATCATGAACCCGGTCTACCTGTCGCGCCTGTTCACCGAGCCGCAGGGCAAGCTGCTGCTGGCCGCCGCCGCCGGCAGCCTGATCATGGGCCTGTTCACCATGTCGATGCTGATCCGGAGGGCGCTGTCATGATCGCGATCGGTCCCTTGGCGGTCGACCCGTTCGACCTCGCCCTGCTCGCCGGCGCCATCCTGGTGATGGTGGTGGCGGCCTTGACACTCCAGACGGGGCTCGCCCGGAAGCGGCTCAACGACAGGCTGGACAAGGTCCGCCACTCCGCCCTGGTGCTGTCGGGCGCGTCGGAGCCCGCATCCAAGCCCGGTCCGTTCCATCGGCTGGGCGCTTTCCTCGCCAAGGGCCCGCTGGTCGGGCAGGCCGAGATGGTGCTGATCCGGGGCCAGCTCGCCACCGCCGGCTTCACCCAGCCGGGCGCCGCCCCGTTCTTCGTCGGGCTGAAGGCGACGCTGGCCTTGATCGCGGCGCTGCTGGGCTGGCTGTGGCTGCAAAGCCGGCCCGCTCCCCCCCTGGCGCTGATGATGTTCGGCACCCTAGCGGGCAGCGCGCTGGCCGGCTGGCGGCTGCCCGACATCGTCCTGTCGCGCCTGGCCCGCAACCGCAAGGCCGCGATCGAGCGCGGCCTGCCCGACGCGCTCGACCTGCTGGTGATCTGCGGCGAGGCCGGCCTCGGACTCGACATCGCGTTCGAGCGGGTCGCCCGCGAGATGAAACAGGCCCATCCCGAACTGGGCAAGGAGCTGGGCGTCACCGCCGCGGAGATGCGGGTGCTGCCCGACCGTTATCTGGCGCTCGCCAACATGGCCGACCGGCTGAAGCTGGAGACCTTGCGCAGCCTCGTGGCGACGCTCAGCCAGACCATGCGCTACGGCACTCCGCTGGGTCAGGCCCTGCGGGTGCTGGCCAACGAGATGCGCCGCGAGCGGCTGGTCCGCTTCGAGGAACGCGCCGCCAAGCTGCCCGTGCTGATCACGCTGCCGATGATCTGCTTCATCCTGCCTTGCGTCTTCATCGTCGTCGCCGGTCCCGCGGCGCTCGACCTGATGGCCACCCTCGCCGCCCGCTGACCCAACCGACCTTCAAGGACCCCACCATCATGCGTTTCCCCTCCTCCCGCCTCACAGGTCTCGCGTTGGTGATGGGCTGCCTGCTGACCTCGGCCTGCGCCGGCATGGATGCCCGCCCGGACGTGGCGTCGGCGCCCCCCGCGACGGTGCTGGACGACAAGGGCCGGCTTCAGCTGAAGCTGGCGGACAGCGCCCGGGCGGCCGGCAATTTCGGCTACGCCGCCAAGCTGTACAAGACCTTGGTGGAAAGCCAGCCGGGCAACGCGGCGCTCCAGGTGTCGCTGGGCGACGCCTTGACCGGATCGCAGGACTTCGACCGGGCGGCGGAGGCCTATCGGACCGCCATCGCGATCGACCGGTTCAACACCGACGCCCGGCTGGGCCTGGGACGCGTCGCCATGCAGCTGCGCCAGCCGGATCTGGCGGTGGTCCAGTTCGGCGCCGTGGTCGACCAGGCGCCGAACGACACGCGGGCCCGCGTCGGCCTTGGCGTGGCGCTCGACACGCTGGGCCGCCACGACGAGGCGCGGGTGCAGTACCAGAACGCGCTCGACATCAACCCGCGCGACCGCACCGCCGCCAACAATCTGGCGCTGTCGCTGGCCCTGAGCGGCAGGCTGAACGAGGCCGAAACCCTCCTGCTGCCGCTGGTCGACAGCCCGACCAGCACCGCGCGGATGCGCCAGAACCTGGCCTTGGTGCTGGGGCTGAAGGGCGACGTCACGCGGGCCGCCCAGCTTGGCCGGACCGATTTGGAGGAACGCGACGTCAAATCCAATCTGTCGTTCTATGAGGCCGCCCGCCACTTGGCGGTGGAAAAGCCGGTCGCACCATGAGATCCGGCGGTCCTAAGGGCTGGCTGTCGCGGCGGGGCACGACGGCCCTGGAATTCGCCCTGCTGTCCCCCCTACTGGTGCTGCTGATCATCGCGACCGTCGAGTTCGGCTATGGCCTGACCGTCCAAAACGTGCTGGAACTGGCGGCGCGCAAGGCGTCCCGCACGGGGGTGACCGGCTCGCCGCCGCCCGACGGCGTGACGCGGGAGCAGATGCTGCGCGATCTGGTGGTCGACACCGGCATGGGTCTGATCAACCCGTCCCGCCTCACGGTCGTGATGACCGCCTATGACGGGTTCTCCAGCATCGGCCACCCGGAACCCTGCATCGACGCCAACAACAACGGTGTCTGCGACCGGGGCGAGGCCTTCACCGACGTCAATGGCAACGGACGCTGGGACGCCGACCAAGGCGCCTCCAACGCGGGCGCCGGTGGTCAGGTCGTGATCTACACCCTGACCTACACCGACGCGCCGCTGACCGGGATGATCGCCGGACTGGTCGCCAAGTCGCCGCTGACATATTCGGCGCGCGTCGTCGTCCGCAACGAACCCTTCCGGAGCTGAGGCCGAACCATGCCCGGACCAGCATCGATCCTCGAAATTCTCCGGTCGGACCGGCGCGGCCTGGCCGCGCTCGAGTTCGCCATCATAGCACCCGTGGTGATCCTGCTGCTGGTCGGCATGGTCGACATGACGACCTATGTCTCCGCCGCCTTGAAGGTCGAACGGGTCGCGTCGGGCACCGCCGATGTCGGCACCCAGTACGACCGCCTGCGCGACGGCATGACGGTGGTCAAGGGCGACGAGGTCGGCGTTCTGTTCCTGGCGGCCAACCAGATAGCGCTGCCTTTGGATCTGCCGGCAAAGGGCGCCGTGCTGATCACCTGCGTCGCCGACCAAGGCAACGGGCCGCAGGTCATGTGGCAGCGGCGCTCCGGCCGGGCCGGACCGACCGGCGAGATCGGCTCCAGCGGCGCCGCCAAGCTGCCGGCCGGCTTCTCGCTGCGCTATGGCGAGAGCGTGCTGTTCGTCGAGGTCTACTACACCCTGCATCCCTACGTGTTCAGCATCGGCTGGCTGAGCGACACCGACAAGGCGGTCGACCTGCGCCGGATGGCGGTCTACCGCCCCCGCTTCGGCACGCTGACCAAGCTGGAACCCTGAACTGGCCCCGATCGCCGGAGAGTTGGCAATGACTTCCATCCCGCGCACCCTCCTGTCCCGGCTCCCACTCTCCTGGCCCTTCCTGTCGAGATTGGGCCGGCGAGGCAATATCGCCGTCATGACGGCGCTGATGGCGGTGCCCGCGATCGGGGCCACCGGCTTGGCCGTCGATCTGGCTCGGGCCTACATGCTGTACAACAAGCTGAGCACGGCGATCGACGCGGCGGCCCTGGCGGGCGGACGCGTGCTGACGACCGCCAATGTCGAGACGGACGTTCGGATGTACTTCAACGCCAACATCCCGTCCGACTTCCTGGGTGCCACCGTCGGCACGCCCAAGGTCACCGCCGCGGCCGACAACGAGACGCTGGTGGTCAGCGCCAGCGCCACCTTGCCGACCACCTTCTCCCGCATCTTCGGGATAGACACCATCCCCGTCTCGGTCAGCAACCAGGTCAGGCGCACCGTCCGCGGCATGGAGCTGGCGCTGGTGCTGGACGTCACCGGATCGATGTGGGGAAGCAACAAGATCGGCCAGCTACGGACCTCGGCCAAGGATCTGGTCGACATCCTGTTCGGCGCCAACGAGTCGTCGCAGACGCTGTGGATGTCGGTGGTTCCCTATACCGCCACCGTCAACCTGGGACCCGACCGCCAGGGCTGGCTCGCCCCCACGTCCCCGACCGCCGCCGACTACCAGCCCAGCGCGTGGCGCGGCTGCGTCGAGGCGCGGGTCAACCACGATGCCGACGAGCTGCCGCCCTCGGCGGCGCCGTTCACCGCGTTCCTCTACCGCTCGACCCTGGGACAGTATCCCGAGGGAGGCGATAACGACTGGCCGCCGATCAACGATCCCCTGCCCTACACCGACAACAACAACCGCACCGGTCCCAATCTTGGCTGCGGCCCAGCCGTGCTGCCGCTGTCCAACAGCAAGAGCCAGATCCTGGGCCAGATCGCGGCTTTGAAGGGCGTCAACCGGGGCGGCACCATGGCGAACATCGGCCTCCAGGCCGGTTGGTTCACCCTGTCGCCGCTGTGGCGCGGGCTGTGGGGCGGCCCCACCCCGGCTGGCCTGCCGCTGGACTACGACACCACCGACACCGACAAGGCGGTGGTGCTGCTGACCGACGGCAGCAACGAATGGCACGATTACTCGAAACCGCCGACCGGCGACTACACCGCTTATGGCCGGCTGTCGGAAAAGCGGCTGGGAACCAGTTCGGCCAGTCAGGCGACCACCAACATCAACACCCGCATGACCAACCTCTGCGCGGCGATGAAGGCCAAGAAGATCACGATCTACACGATCACCCTGATGGTCACCAGCGAGACGACCAAGAGCCTCTACCGCGGCTGCGCCTCCCAGCCGACCTACTACTTCAACTCCCCCTCCGCCGCCGAGCTGCAAGGCATCTTCAAGCAGATCGGCTCGCAGCTCAGCAACCTTCGGCTGGAGAAGTGACCACCTTGGGGTTCGAACCGATCAAGCGCCCCAGACGTCGCGCAGCAGTTGGAGCCAGTTGGCGCCCATCACCTTCTCGATGCGGCCGGCGCTCCAGCCGCGGCGTTCCATCGCCGCCGTCAGGTTGGGGAAATCGGCGATCTCGCGGAAGCCTTCCGGATTGATGACGGGACCGAAGTCGGTCAGCTTGCGGCCGGTCCCCTTGTCATGGGTGATCCAGTCGAAGAACGGCTTGTCGAAACCCTGGGTGAAGTCGGTGCCGACGCCGACCTTGTCCTCGCCGACCAGATCGATGACGTAGTCCATCGCCTGGACATAGTCGTCGACGGTCGCGGCCGGTCCCTTCGCCAGGAACGGCGGAAACATCGTGACGCCGACGAAGCCGTCGCGCTCCGCGATGAAGCGCAACTGCTCGTCGCTCTTGTTGCGGGGATGCGCCTTCAAGCCGGCCGGCAGACAGTGGGAATAGGCGACGCGTTGCTTGGACGCGGTGATGACATCCTCCGACGTCTTCGGCCCGACATGGGACAGGTCGCACAGGATGCCCAGCCGGTTCATCTCCGCCACCACGTCCCGCCCGAAGTCGGACAACCCGCTATCGCGGCTCTCGTAGCAGCCGGAGCCGACGAAATTCTGGGTGTTGTAGGTCATCTGGACGATCCGGACGCCCAGCTCGTGGAACAGCTCCAGGTATTCCAGCCGGTCCTCGATCGCGGTCGTGTTCTGCCAGCCCAGGATGATGCCGGTCTTGCCCTCCCGCTTGGCGAGCGCGATGTCCGCGGTGGTGCGGACCTGGGTGATCAGGTCGCCATGATCGCGGAACCAGCCCTTCCACTTGGCGATGTTGCGCATCGTCTCGGTGAAGTTGTCCCAGACGCAGCAGGTGCAGTTGGCGGCGGTGATGCCGCCCTTGCGCATCTCCCGGAAGATTTCCGGGCCGAAATCGGAGATGATCAGACCGTCGATCACGGTCAGCCTGTCGTGAAGCGTGGACACTGGGTCCCTCCCTGTCTTGTTCGAATTAGCCTGTGGATGGCTCAGAGCGGCACCAGCACGCCGGCGTCGCTGGCCCACGAGACGCGGACCTTGTTGCCCGCCCCCAAGGCCTTTGGCCCTCCCAAGGCGGGCGCCGGGCGGCGGGCCACCAGCGTCAGGCCCGACGGGGTGCGGACGCGATAGTCGATGACATGGCCGCGGTATGTGGCGTTCTCGATTTCCGCCTCAAGCGAATTGACCGCCGCGGCGCCGGAATGTTCCGCCACCTCGATCCGCTCGGGCCGCAGCGCGAAGGCCATTCCGCCGATGGCGCCACGAGCTTCCGGCGGCACCGTGATCAACTCGCCGCTGGCGACGCGGAAATGGGCGTCGCCCTCGCGCTGCCCCTTGAGCAGGTTGGTGACACCCATGAACTCGGCGACGAAATGCGACCTCGGCGTCTCGAACACCTCGTCCGGGGTGCCGTCCTGCTCGATTCGGCCCTGGCGCATCACGACCACGCGGTCGGCGACCGACAGCGCCTCGTCCTGGTCGTGGGTGACGAAGATGGTGGTGATGCCGAGCGAGCGTTGGAGTTCCCGGATCTCGATCTTCATCTCCTGCCGAAGCTGGGCGTCCAAGTTCGACAGGGGCTCGTCGAGCAGCAGCACATCCGGTTCGATCACCAGGGCGCGGGCCAGCGCCACGCGCTGCTGCTGGCCGCCGGACAATTGCTTGGGCAGGCGTTCCGCCAAATGCGCCAGCTTGACCCGGTCCAGCGCCTGACCAACGCGGGCCGCCGTCTCGGCCTTGGACACGCGGCGCATCTCCAGCCCGAAGGCGACGTTCTGGGCCACCGTCATGTGCGGGAACAGCGCGTAGTTCTGGAAGCCAAAGCCCATGTTGCGCCTCGCCGGCGGCAGCGCCGTCACGTCCCGGCCGCCGACGAGGACCTTGCCCTCGGTGACATCGACGAAGCCGCCGATCATCCGCAGGGTCGTGGTCTTGCCGCAGCCCGACGGGCCCAGCAGAGCGACCAGATCGCCCTGGGAAATCGAGAGCGACACGTGATCGACCGCCACGGTTTGGTCGTAACGCTTGACGATGGACTGGAGAATGACATCCGACATGATCTGGCGATCCTTCCTCGAAGCCGTCGGCGCGTCAGAACGCGCGGCCCAATTTGGCGTAGCGGTCGCTGGCGAGCAGCAGCGTCCCGATGATGACGATCTGCACCGTCGCCACGGCGGCCACCGTGGAATCCAGGTTCCATTCCAGATAGTTGACCAACGCTATCTGGAGCGTCGTGCGGCCCGCCCCGACCAGGAAGATCGACTTTTCCAGGTCGATGAACGAGATCACGAAGGAGAAGAGCGCCGCCGCGACGATGCCGGGCCGGATCGACGGCAGCGTCACCCGCCGGAAGATCGTCAGGGACGACGCTCCCAGGCTGGCCGCCGCCTCCTCGATCGAGCGGTCGGTGCCGGCCAGCGAGGCCGTCACCAGCCGCACCGTCCAAGGCAAGGCGATCAACCCGTGCGCGATCAGCAGGCCGCCCAAGGTTCCCGCGATCTGATGGTCGAACAGGACCTCCAACTCGATGAAGGCGATGAACAGGGCGGCGCCGCCGACGATGCCCGGCACGATCATCGGCGCCAGCAGCAGCGTCTGGATCGCGTCGCGGCCGATGAACCGGTAGCGGGTCAGCGCCAGCGAGGCCGGCACCCCCAGGCCCAGGCTGATCAGCGTGGCGCAGGCCGCCGTCTGGACGCTGGTGACGAAGCCGTCGCGGAAGACATCCATGCCCCACGCCCTGACGTACCAGTCCAGCGTGTAGCCTTCGGGCGGAAACGACAGGATGCGGTTGGAGAAGAAGCTGACCCAGACGATCCCGACCAGCGGCAGCAGGATGAACGCCACAACGGCGGCGGACATCGTGGCATAGAGGCGGTTGACCCATTTCGCGTGCATCGCGGCCCCTCCCTCATTCACTCCAGCGGCGGTAGCGCCGTTGGATCAGCATGTTGGCGACGGTCGTCAGCACCAGCGTCACCGCCATCAGGATGAAGGCGAGCGCCGAACCGAACGGCCAGTTCATCGCCTTGGCGACCTGCTGGTAGACCTCCGGCGCCATCATGTGGAACTGGGGCCCGCCGATCAGGACCGGAGTCGCGTAGGCGTTCATCGACAGGATGAAGCACAGCATCGTGCCGGCCAGGATTCCAGGCAGCGCCAAGGGGAGCACCACCCGCCACAGCACCATCAGGTGGCTGGCGCCCAGGCTTTCCGCCGCGTCCTCCAGGTTGCGGTCGATCCCTTCCAGGATGCCGCGCAAGGTGACGATCATGAACGGCAGCATGACCGAGACCAGACCGATCACCACGGCGGCCGGCGTGTACATCAGCTTCAACGGCGAGAACAGGCCAGTTGCGGCCATGCCGGCCGCCAGCAGCCCCTTGTCGCCCAGGATCACCATCCAGGCCGCCGTCCTCACCGCGTTGCCCATCAGCAGCGGCAGGATGATCAGGATCATCAGGCGCGACTTCCAGACCGGCGGCGCCTGCCGGACCAGGTAATACGCGACCGGGAACCCGGCGAGCAGGCACAGCAGCGTCGACAGCCCCGACACCCAGAGGGTCGTGAACAGCACCTCCTGATAGAAGCCGTCGCCGAGGAACTTGACGTAGTTCTCCAGCGTCAGCGCCTCGACCATGAACTCGCCCGGCACGAACCGGTTGAGGCTGTAGCGGAACATCAAGGCCAGCGGCCCCAGCAGCGCCAGAACCACGAACAGGGTCGCTGGCGACGCGAGGCCGAATGCCGGCGGGATGCGCCGCGCCCGCGCCGATCCCGGCGAGGGGTGCGGCGCCGTGGCTGCGGCGCTGGTCATCGGCTCCAACCCTCCCCTCACCGGGTGATCGTCTTGTTCCACCATTCGAGCCATTCGGCCGTGTTCTTGGCGACATGGGCGTAATCGGGGAACTTGAGGGCGGCCGCCTGATCGGGCGTGAAGTCGATCAACGCGCGCAGTTCCGGCGACAGCTCGGCGGCGCCGTTGGCCGGGGCGTAGAAGCTGGCTCCCGCCAACCCGGCCATGGCCTTGCGGTCCAGCATCGCGTCGAAATAAACATGCGCCAGTTCCGGACTGGGCGCCCGCTTCGGCAGTCCCGCCCCGAACATGACGGCGATGGCGCCCTCCTCGGGGTATTGGACCTCGAGCGGCGCGCCATCGTTCCGCCACTGCAGGCCGCGCGCCTTGTAGTTGATGGCGATATCGACCTCGCCGGTGGCGAGACCGGCACCCAGCTGCTGGTGCGCCGCGTAGATCCGTGGCTGGACCAGTTCCTTAAGTTCCACCAGCTTCGCCTTGCCGGCCTCGCCATCGGTGACCGTGCCGCCGGCCAACAGGCTGCCCATCATGATGTAGTTGAAGTAGAGCTGGTTGGTCAGACCGACCTTGCCGACCCATTTCTTGTCGAACAACTCGGCGTAGGACTTGGGCGGGTTCGGCACCTTGTCCTTGTTGTAGATGATCGCGACGCCGCTGTAGAGCCACGGCGTGAAATAGGGCCGGGTCTTCAGCGCCGGCACCACGTCGGCGTAGTTGGGCACCTTGGAGAAGTCGATCTCCGTCAGCACATCCTGGGAAAACATCTCGAAGCTGTCGCCCTCGTTGATGTGCAGGACGTCGACCGTGCCGCGCCGAAGTCGGCGTTCCGCCAGCAACTTGGCCTTGCGTTCCGGCTCCATCCCCAGATCACGGGTGATCCGGATGCCCTTGCCCTCGACCAGGGGCTCCTCGACAAAACGAACCGTCCGCTCGTTCCAGTCACCGCCCCAGTTGGAGACCACGAGCGAGCCTCCCTGCGCCCTGGCGGCGCCTGGAAGGGCGAGCGTCGCTCCGGCCGCCACTCCCGCGGCACCCATCCCGGCCGCCCCCAGGCCAACCAGGAAATCCCGGCGCGACGGCGCCCCGAACATGTGCCCGAACGGGCGGTCGATCCGCTTTGTCATCGTGAGGCCCTGTCTGTTCGATTGTTTTGATTATGCTTTTTTGGCTTTTGACGCCGTGCCGGTTCAGGCCGCCGCCTTGCCGCGGCCGACGGTGTCGAGGTATTCGACGCAGCGGCTGAGCGGTTCCACGTCGGCGAACTTCGCGTCGATGTCGAACAGGTTCCACGCGACCGCGCCCGGCACCCGGTCGCCGATGCATTCCTTGACCGCGATAGTGCGGAAGCCCTCGGCCAGACCGTCGCACAGGGTCGTCCGGACGCAGGCCGACGCTGTCACGCCCGTGACCAGGATGGTGTCGACGTTGTTGGCGCGGAGGAAGCCGGCGAGGTAGGTCCCGTGGAAGGCGCTCGCCCGCTTCTTGATCAGGACCTGTTCGCCCGCGACCGGCTCGATCCGGCTATCGATCGCCCACAGCTCGGGCTTGCCCTGCTCGACCACCTCGATCGGGATCTTCTTGTGCCACAGGCCCATGTCGGTGGCGGCGTCCTTCTCGTCGGTCACCTGATAGCAGGTGGTGACGTGGACGACGGGATGGCCGTTGCGGCGGCAGGCCGCCAGCAACTGCTGGACACCGGGGATGATCTGGTCGTCGATGTTCTCGCAGGTGAATGGGTTGCCGGGACGGGTCCAGGCGTTGGCGAGGTCGACATTGATCAGGGCGGGACGGCTGCCGAAGCCAACCCGGCGCTGGAAGCCGCGCCCCTGGTAGAGTTCGGTCGCCTGGGCGAAGGCGGCGTTCAGCGCCGCGTCGAGTTCGGTATCGAAAGACATGTCGCACCTTCCTGGGATTTGGCCCCTTCCTGGGGCCTTGGCGTCTGGCCGACCGCTTGGGGGTGAATCAGCGTCGGCCGTGGAAGGAAGAATGCGACGGGACGATCAAGTTTGAGAAATCATGATTTCTCGTTTATTGATACCGAATTTGCTATGAATGAGCGATGAACTTCGATTTCCGGCATATCCGCGGGTTCATCGCCCTGGCGGAGGACCTACACTTCAGCCGGGCGGCGCAGCGGCTGCACATGACGCAGCCCGGCCTCAGCCGGCTGATCGGCGAACTCGAACGGTCGATGGAGGTTCCGCTGTTCCGGCGGACGACACGATCGGTCGAGCTGACCGAGGCCGGCAAGGTCTTCCTTGCCCAGTGCCGCATCGGCCTCGACCATTTCGACCGCGCGGTGACCCAGGCGCGGCGCACCGCCGGCGGCGAGCTTGGCACCGTGCGGGTTGGCTACATGGATTTCGCAATCAACGGTCGGCTGCCGGAATTCATCCGGACCTTCAACCGCCACCGGCCCGAGATCCACCTGGAGCTGTCGTTCATCCCGACGCTCAAGCAGCAGGAGGCCCTGCTGGCCGACCGGATCGACGTGGGTTTCATGATCGGCCCCTTCGAGAGCGAGCATGTGGAAAGCTACGCCTTCGACAGCAATCGCCACGTGGCGCTGCTGCCGATCACCCACCCTCTGTCCAACGTGCGGCACCTACGGCTCTCGGACTTGGCGCGGGAGCCGTTCGTGCTGGGGTCGGTGGAGACCTGGGGAGCCTACCGCAACCAGCTTTTCGGGATCTGCCATCGCGCCGGTTTCCACCCCAACATCGTGCAGGAGGCGTCGTCGAGCGAGGGTATCTTCGGCTTGGTCGCCGCCGGCACGGGCGTCAGCATCTACGCCAGCTGCGTGCGCAATCTCCAGCGGCGCGGCATCGTCATCCGCGACCTGGACGACGTGCTGCCGCCGATCCCGACCTGCGCGGTCTGGGTCAAGCCGATCCAGTCGGCCAGCGTCCAGGTCTTCACCGAGGTGCTGGCCAGCGTCTGGGGCTGAGACGCGGGGATGATGCCCACCTTCACCGGGCGATGTCGCGGGGCGCCAGGATGTGAACCAAGCTGTCGCCAGCCGCCGCCGACCGCGGTGCGTCGCGGAGGCTGGCCATCTCCAGACGCTCGACCGGCTGATGCTGCTCGGACAGCAGCCGCGCCATCACGGCGCCGGTCGCGATCAGGATGGTCAGCGGCCAGACCAGCGCCAGCACGAGCCGTATGGAAATACGCACGCGGCGCTCGCCATCCAGTTCCATGGCGATCCACTGCGCCAGCGAGAACCAGACGATGCCGGCCAGATAAGTGATTGCAAGCAGGATGATCGCCGCTATACCCATGTTCCACGATCCCAGGTTCGGGAGCCGCTCGCGGGAGGCTCCGAGGCGCCCGCCGAGGCGCCCATGTCACAGTTATTCCACAACCTTATGCGGAACTCGACGCTCCCGCCACCGACCCTATGTATCAACACATATTAAATTTTATGCAATTTCGATTATCCCCTCCGCGCATTGGCTTTCTGGGCGGAGTACGCCTTCCTTGAAACCGGAACGGAGGTATTCACGCCTTATTGGCAAGATACGAAGCACCCTAAAAGGTTTCTAATCAACACTGGAATTTTCCGGGTGAGTTTTCCCAACCATCTCTTCTCTTCCAGGCAAGTCAGCAGACGGTTGGGACTTCAGCGGTATTAACCCTCCGGCCCTAAAATCACTATTAACCGGATCCTCCTTCGCCTCATGTTTTTCGATAGACCTTTATGCAAATGTACATGCAACCCGCCCCAAGCGCCTGCGGAGCATGTATGTCAGTCCTCTACCCACACGGCACCGCTGAAGCCGATCAAATCAGCGCCGTGCGAAGGCAGCCTCCTGGTGGCGACCATAGGTCGTTCACCACCGAGGTGGCCGCCGTCAGCGACCATCTGGCGACCCTCATCGCCGGAGCCACCGTTTTCGGAATCGGCAATCTATCCAGGACGAACCCGGTTTCCACCCAGATGACGGCGGAACTGGCGACGCTGGCGATCAACCTGCTCGTCTTCACGTTGTGCGTCCGAGTGCTCCGGATCCACGCGCCGAGCCGAATGGGCTCGCTGACGCCGCAGATCCTCCGGACTGGTCTGGCCGCGGCGATCAGCCTGGCGGCCACCTTCGTCATCGTCTGGTCGGTCTCCCAGCCGATCCATCTGACCTTGCCCGTGATGGCGGGGTGGCTGGGGTTGTCGGTCTGGCTGTTCGCCGGCTGGCGTTGCCTCGTCCTGTGGTTCTCCGGCAAGGCCAGCTTCCGCCCCCTGATGCGGCGGCGCACCGTGATCGTCGGTTCTCCTGGCTTCACGCGGGATATGAACGCCTGGTTCGGGACCCGTCCGGATGCCGAATTCCATGTCGTCGGATCGTTCGACCCTGCCGCCGGGATCGACCGGGAAAGCCAGACGCCCTTCATCGGCGGCATCGGCAACCTGCGCTCCTGGTGCGTTAGGCACCGGATCCGGACCGTCCTGATCGAGAACTCCCCCACCGCTGGGCCAAACTCGGGAACCGCCATCGGTGGCGACGCGGAGCGGGTGCTCGACCTGATCGACGGCATGGCCGCGGACGTGCGGCTGCTGGGCCGCGGCGCCCTCTCCGCCGCTCCCGAGGGGGCGATCAGCCGCTTTGGCGACTGGCTGGCGGTCCAGGTGCGCGACAAGCCGGTGCGGAACTGGGATGAATTGGCGAAGCGGACGCTGGATGTCCTGGGATCGGGCGCCCTGATCGTCGCCCTGGCGCCGCTGTTCGGCCTGATCGCGGCGGCCGTGGCGCTGGAGAGCCCTGGTGGCGTCTTCTTCCGCCAGCGCCGCTTCGGCTTCCAGAACGAGGAGATCAGCGTCCTCAAGTTCCGCTCGATGTACGTCACCAAGCAGGACGTCAGCGGCGCGCAGCGGACCACGCGGGGCGATCCCCGGGTGACCAGGGTCGGACGATTCCTGCGCCGGTCCAGCCTCGACGAGATCCCGCAGCTCTTCAACGTCTTCATGGGCACCATGTCGCTGGTGGGTCCCCGCCCCCACGCGACGGCCATGAAGGTCGGTGACAAGCTCTACCACGAGGCCGTGCCGAACTACGCCCGGCGGCACCGGGTCAAGCCCGGCATCACCGGTCTGGCCCAGGTCAGCGGGTACCGGGGCGAGGTCGATACCTTGGACCACGCCCAGGGCCGCCTCGACCGCGATCTCCGCTACATGGACAGCTGGTCGCTCGCCCTCGACCTCAAGATCCTCCTGAAGACCGCCGGCTGTGTCTTCGGGGACCGCAACGCCTATTGACGATCGCGCGGCCACTCCCGCGCGCCTCCAACAAGTCAGGACTGAACTGATGTATCGGATTGTCCACGTTCTCAACGATGTCCGTAATCTCGGCAACGGTATCATCAATGCCGCGCTGGATCTGGCCTGCGGCCAGTCGATGGCGGGCCACGACGTCACCGTCGTGTCCGGCGGGGGAGAGTACGAGTCGCTGCTGCGCTCGCGCGGCATCGACCACCAGATCCTCGATCAGAAGCGGTCGGTCGGCAACGTTCCCAAGGCGCTCCACCGCTTCAACAGCATCGTGTCGGCGCGGAAGCCCGACATCGTCCATTGCCACAACATGACCGGGACCGTTCTGGCGACGCTGTCGAAGCCGTTCCACTCGTATTCGGTGGTCGGCCACCTGCACAGCCTGCATCAGCGCAGCTCCCGGGTGATGCGGATCGCGGACCGCACCATCGCGGTCAGCAAGGAGGTCGGCAACGAGTTCATCAAGCTGGGGCTGCCCGCCCGCAAGATGCGCTTCGTCGAGAACGCGGTGATTGGCAGCCCGCGCTATTCCGCCTATGGCGGCACCACCTCGGTCGGCCTGGAACAGCCCGCCATCGTCACCGTCGCCGGCATGTTCCAGCGGAAGGGCATCACCGAACTGCTGACCGCCTTCGAGGCGATCTCGGAGAAGGTGCCCGGAGCCAACCTGTATCTGGTCGGCGACGGTCCCGACTTGGCGGAGTTCCAGGCCCACGCCGCGACCCTGAAAAGCCATCCCCGCATCCACTTCCCCGGCTTCCGGAGTGATTTCCAGGCCTACATGCGCGAAGCCGCCGTCTTCGTGCTGGCGTCGCGACTGGACAGCTTCCCGCTGGTGCTGATCGAGGCGCGCGAGATGGGTTCCGCCATCATCGGGACGCAGGTCGGTGGCGTGCCGGAACTGCTCAATCACGGCAAGGCCGGCCTGCTGGTGCCGCCCCACGACGCCGACGCCTTGGCCGGTGCCATGCTGCGGGTCCTGACGGAACCGGAGACGGCGGCCCGGCTGAAGCGCGGCGCCGTCGAGGATCTCGACCGCTTCCGCCTGGAGCACATGGTCCGCAACGTCGACACGGTCTACGCCGAACTGGTCAAGCAGCCGGTCGCCGCCACCGCCAAGGCGGCCCGGATCGGCTGAGGCTTCACGGGCTCAAGCGTTTCCGGCGGTGGCCACCGCCCGCGGCTCGGCGGACATCAAGCCGCTGACGGCGGCCAGCAGGCTGTTGGCGTTGACCGGCTTGCCCAGCACCGGTGCCGTGGGGTGGCGCTCGCCGGCGGTGCCGCCGCTGTGGTAGCCGGTGCAGAACAGAAATGGCACGCCCATGTCCTCCAGCCTGGACGCCACGGGATCGACGGTGGCGCCGAACAGGTTGACGTCCAGCACGGCGGCGTCGGGAGGACCGGACCGCAGCAGGTCGAGCGCGTCCTCGACGCGCCCGACGGGGCCCAGCACGATGTAGCCGGCGTCCTCCAGCAGAAGCTGGAGCGCCATCGCCGTCAGCGCCTCGTCCTCCACCACGAGGACCCGGCGGCCCGCATGGCTCGTCGTCACTGGGGCCAAGGGAGCGCTGGCCGCGGGAGCCGTCATCCGGACACCACTCGCCTGCCAAGTGTCGCCCGGCAACCGGATCACGCACGACAAACCGGCGGACGACCACGTCAAGCGCAACTCCCCACCCAGCTGCGCCTCCACGACTTGGCGGAGCAGGACCGACCCGAAGCCGCCGCGTGACGGTTGACCGGAAATCTCCGGTCCACCGGTTTCACTCCAGTCGACCGACAGCTCAGTCTCCGCCTCGGGTAGGGTCCAGGTGACGCGGACCTGGCCGGTATCGGTCGACAGCGCGCCATGCTTGGCGGCGTTGGTCGTCAGTTCGTGCAGCGCCAGCGACACGGCCTGGGTCGCCTCCGGCCTGATCGAGATCGGCGGCCCATCCACCACCACCTTGCCGTCGCCGCCATAGGCCGCCAGTTCCTCCGTCAGCAGATGCTGGAGGTCGGCGCCCGACCAGCGGGCCGCCGCCAGCAGGGAGTGCGCCCGCGCCATCGCCTGGATCCTGCCCTCGACGGCCATGGAGAACTGGGCCGGATCCTCCGACCGCGACAGCTGGACGATGGATTGGACGACCATCAGGGCGTTCTTGGCGCGGTGGTCGACCTCCCGCATCAGCAGCTTCAGCCTCTCCTCGCCATCACGCCGCTCGGTGATGTCGGCCGCCATGCTCACAACCAACCGGCGACCCGACATGTCTCCGCCGACGGGGGAAGACCGGAAGGCCCAGATGCGCTTGTTCCCCTCGGCCGTGAGGATGACGTATTCGCCCTCGTCCATCGAACGATCCAGCGAATAGAGGTGATCGACGCCAGCCTTCGTCGCCACCCGCAGGTCGTTTCGCGAATCGCCATATGCCAGGGAGGACCAAGCCTCGATCGTCGGCAGCTGCTCGCGGGTGTAGCCGGTGATGTCGAGCCAGGCCCGGCTGATGTGCAGCACCTCGCCGTCGTCGCCGTGGACGATCGCCGGGAATGGCGCGTTCTCGATCACGCTGCGCAGCCTGCTGCGCTCCTCCTCGACCTCCCGCTCGGCGGCGCGGCGCGCCGAGATGTTGCGCATGATGCCGGTGAAGTAAAGATTGTCATCGGGACCGCGCCATTCGGCGATCGCCAGCTCCAGCGGGAACACGGAGCCGTCGCTGCGCCGCCCCTCGACCTCCCGCCCGACGCCGATGATCCGCCGCACTCCCGTTTGGAGATAGTTGCGGAGGTAGCCGTCATGGCGCGAACCATGCTCCTCGCCCATCAGCATCGAGACGTTCCGGCCCTTCAATTCCGCCGCGTCATAGCCGAAGGTCTTGGCCGCCGCCGGGTTGGAGGTCTGGATGACACCCTTGTCGTCGATCACCACCATGGCGTCCACGGCGGTCTCGAACACCGCCCGATGCTGCCCCTCGCTGGCTTTCAGCGCCCGGTCGCGCGCTTCGAGCGCGTCCGCCATCCCGTTGAAATCCTCGGCCAGGGCCGCGAACTCCCGCGCCGACGAGGGGATGAAGATCCGGAGCGAGAAATCGCCGGCGCGCCAGCGGTCCGCCGCCGCCGCCAGTCGCTCGGCCGGCTCCTGTACATAGCGCCGGCCTATCAAGAGGACCGACGCCACCGTGAACAGGGCGATGGCCACCAATACGGCGAGAGCCCCGTTCCGGGTCCGGTGGATTTGCTCCAGCGCGCCGACCTCGTCGATGCCGACCGACAGGAACAGCCCTTCGACCCTGTCGTCGATCGGGGAAAACGCCACCATCCTGACCGAGCCGTCGGGCCCGCCCACGCGCTCCACCCCAGAGCCCGACCGATTGAACAAAGCCATGTAACCATTGGACAACGAGGCGCCGACGCCATCCGGCTGACCAGGCGCGGAGAGATCGGGAACACGTGCGATGATCGTGCCGTCGCGATCCGCCACCGTCAGCACCACGGTCGGCGGCAAGGCTTTCGACGAGAAGTATGTTTCCAGCCACGCGATATCGAGCCCCGCGATGATGGCCCCCGCGATCCCACCCGTGGCCTGATCCCGGTAACCCAAGGAGAATGGCAGCACGCCGAGACCGGTGGTGCGCGCCTTGATCGAGCCGCCGATGAAGAAGTCGTTGCCCGCCAGCACCTCCCTGACATGGGGCCGGTCGGACACGTCCACGCCCACGGCCCTCCGATCGGTGGCGCAGGTGATCACGCCCTTGGCGTTGGTGACCTGGATGTCGAGGTAGGGTGGATATTCGTTCCGCAGCCGATCCATCAAACCTTGGCACGCGGCCACGTCCCGGCCCACGATCGCCTCGGTCTGGCGCAGTGTCCCCAATGTCTGACGGATGCCGAGCACGTTGCCAGCCTGTTCATCCTCGATCAGCCGCAGCAGGCGCCGCGCCTCCTCGTAGGTCTGTTCGGTCTGCTGCGCCTCCCGTTGGAACGCGTTGCGAACCTGCAGGGCCGACAAGGGTATCAACGCGAGGGCGACCACCGCGAGCAGACGGTGCGAAAGTTTCATCCAGGGACCGAATGGCGAGAATTCACGCGTCGAGAACGGCTTGGGGACATCAGAACCGCCGGAAACGCTGGTGACCGACCTCGAATTTCGTACTCCCTTCGGCAATGTCACCGATGGTCACAACCCATACCAAGAACAACTCACACATCCCACTGGTACTATGATGCCAGCCGCCGTGAACTGATCATATGCCGCATCTCGGAGCCATGAATAGCACGATCCTGCCCACGCTTCCTCTAATTCGGACATGCACCAATGGCGGTATGGGAGCATTTCTTTACTGTGTTGGCGCGAACGACCATCAGAGCCATCGGATTTTCTAGTCACTTAGACGGCTAATTACTTGTCATTAGCAGACCACCGATCAGGATCACGTAGCAGGCTCCCAAAGTGACCATCAGGGGGCCAAAACCGTACTCCACCAGCACGAATGCCCCAGCCGCCAGTAGCACGGCGTTGCAGACGCCGAAGTTCCTCTCCATGGTCGACAGCAGCCGGATCCGGTCCTCGGGTTTCAGCGCTCCCATCCTAATATTTCCCATAGTCACCGGCCGGACGCCGCCGGACCCGAAGCCGAGCAGCGCGATCGCCACCAGCCCGACCAGGAAATAATCGACACCCCACCGCGCGAACCAAGCGCTGAAGCCGAACAGCGTCATCGATCCGAGCATGCAGCCGATGGTCACCCCCATCAGCGCGTTCAATCCGAATCGCCTCAGGAAGGCGTTGCAGTAGAGCGCCGCGATGAATCCGGCGAAGGTGAAAAGGCTGAGCACCGCGCCGAACAGGAAGGGGTCGACACCCAGCATGATGAAGAAGAACGGCAGGAAGCCCACGAAGGGAGCCATGGTGAACGCCCGCGAGAGCGAGTAGAAGTTCATCCAGAACGACTGGTCCCGATCCAGCCGGAGCCGAACCCGCTCCCGCGGCCCCGCCGCGCCGGCGGCCGGACCGGAAGCCACAACCTTGTCCTCGTGGATCATCAGGATCAGCGCCGCCGACAGCAGGTTCATGGCCATCGCCGCCAGGAACGGCCAGTCCGCCTGATAGTCGTACAGGATGCCGCCGGCGCAGCCCGCTCCCAGCGTCGCGATGAACATCAGGCTCTGCGACCGGCTCTGGACGCCCATGAACAGGTCGTTGCCGCCACTGGCGGTGACGGTCCGCAGCAGGCTGGAGTCGGTGGAGATCGCGAGGCTGAAGCCGATCCCGCCGATCACCTGGGCCACCATGACGGTCCAGAAGTCGGTGCCGCCGACGCTGGTGCCCAGCACCACCAGCAGGAGCCCGGCGGCCTTCATCAGCTCGCCCAGCGCCACGACGGTCTTCTGCCGGACGTGGCGCGCCAGGGTCGATCCCAGCGAGGCCGTCACGGTGGTGATCAAGCCGTAGACGACCAGCAGCGCGATCGTGTTGTGGAGGCCCATCTGGACCATGTGCAGGTGCAGGAACAGCACCGGCAGCTGGAAATACAGCCGCGAGACGACCCGGTAGGAGATGAACAGCAGGATATCACGCCGCATGACGCCGCCCCATCTCGCCCAGTCGAGGCTGGTCCAGGCCCGGCTGGCACCCCCTCATCGCGCCACCACCTCGACGCTGCCGCCGGCGAAGCAGAATTTCTCCGGCGTCAGGTCCGTTCCCCAGTTGACCCTGATCCGCGCGGTCATCACGCGGACGGGAAGCTGGCGCCGCGCGATCTCGGGCGGCGGATCGACCACGTACTGGCCGACCGTGACCCGGCCGGCGCCGGCCCGCAAGGTCTCCACGACACCTTCCCACCTCATGTCGCCATAGAGCATCTTGACCGTCACCCGCTCGCCGATACTCATGCGGGCGGTGTCGGATTCATCGAAGAACGCCTCGACCCAGACGTCCCGGCAATCGACCAGCTGGGCGATCCGCCCGTTCGCCGCGACGTTCTCGCCGGATTGCGCCTCGACCGACCAGATCACCCCCGGGTTCAGCGCCCGAACGACGGTGCGCCGCTGGCTTCCCAGCTGCTCGCGGACCACCTCCAGCTCCAGCTTGGCGCCGTCCAGCCGGCGCGCGACGTCCGCCGCCTGCTGCTCCAGGTCGACCAGTTCGGTGTTCAACTGGCGGAGCCGGCTTTCCGGTTCACTGAGCGTCCTGGGTCCGTCGAGTTGGAGGCCGGCGGCCGACGCCTCCAGCCCGGCCTCGAACTGGGCCAGCCTGGCCTTCTGGGCGCTGACATCGGCGCTCGCCTCGCGTCCGGAACCGACCACCCGCTCGAGCGCCACGCCACTGGAGACGCCACGCTCGAACAGCTTCTCGGTGCGGCGGACCTCGGAGGCCGCGACCTCGGCGCTGACCACGGCGCGGCGAAGCTCCTCGCGGACCGTGTTGATCTGGGACCGGTGGTATTTGTCCTGAAGGCGCTTCTGCTCGACGTTCTCCAAGGCGAACCGGGCGATCAGCTCGCTCCGCGCCTCGATGCGGCGGCGGGTTCCGGCCAGTTGCTGTTCGAGCGTCGCGATCAGCACCTCGGTCTGCCGTTCCTGGACCAGAAGCTGCGAGACGCGGGGATTCTCCACATCGCTCTCGATCACGCCCAAGTCGTCGGCCGGCTCAACCGGACGCCCGACGCGGATCTCCGGGGCGAGGTCGATCCGCCCGGCGATCGGCGCCCTGATGACCGAGACGCCGGTATTGACGAAGGCCTGGATGCTGCGCGGCGGCCGCGACATCCACCATTGGAGGGCGACGGCGCCGGCCAGGCCGACGAACATCAGAATGGCCGCGATCCGTGTCCTGCGCGAGGTTTTGGGGGACTCTGTCGTCATGACCGTTTTCTTGATCAAGCCGCTTCGTGGATCGGCAGGACCTCGCCCAAGGCCACGCGCAGGTCCGCCGCGGTGATGTCGCCGTGGCGCAGGATGCGGGCGCCTCCGGCGCGCGTGGCATTCGACAGGTCCAGGATGGTGCTCGACTTGGTGGTCCCGTCGGGCGCCCCCGCCAGGATGTAGTCCACCGCGTCGCCGACCTGTGCCAGCGCCAGCGCCATGTCGACCAGAACGCCGTCCGCCTGCCCCGACAGATTGGCCGAGGTCATCGCGACCGGCCGCCCCAGATGGGCCAGCAACCCGCGCAACGCCGCGTTGGCGATGCAGCCGATCGCTACGGTGGGGCCGCCGCGAACGATGGTGTCGGGCACCTTGCCGTTGCGCGGCACCACGATGTTGAGCGGACCCGGCCAAAAGCGGCCGACCACCCGGTCGATCGGGCCGGCGTCCTCGACCTCGGCGTAATCCCGCCACTCCTCGGGATCGTGGACGAACAGGGTCAGCGCCTGGTTCGGTGGCCGCCGCTTGATCGCGAAGGCGCGGGCTATCGCCGCGTCGTTCCAGGGATCGAGCGTCAGCGCCAGGTTGGTGTCGCTGGGTGCTATCACGACGCCGCCGTCGGCGACGCAGCGCGCCGCGATGGCGAAGCTCTCCTCGCAGGGCTGGAGAATCGGTGCCGTCATGGCCGTCGCTCCCTTACTTGTTGACGACCTTGAGGACGTCGGTGAAACGGAACTCGCGGGGGATCTCGATCAGGCGCAGGCGCTGGCGGCACCACTTGGTCAGCTCCGCCGCCGACGGCTCCATCGCGCCGATCGTCACCTGGATCTCGGCCACGGGGACCTCTCCCAGATCCGCGTCGGCCCGGGCCGTCACGACCGCCTGGGCGATCTGCGGATGCTGCAGCAGGATCTCGCGGATATAGCCGGCGGACAGCTTCTCGCCGCCCGACACGATCACCTTCTTCCGCCGCTCCAGGTACCGGTAGGTGTCGGTCGCCGGATCGTGGATGAAGACATCGTGGGTGCGCAGCCACTCTCCTCCGTCCTCGCCGAACGGCTTTATGAAGTCGTCGCGGTTGAAACCGGTTTCGCCCAAGTATCCGGCCATGGCGGTCGGGGTCCTGACCAGCAGCTCGCCAATCTCGACCCCATCGCGCCGCTCGGGCTCGTTCAGCGCGACCTCGATCCCCTCCATCGGCACGCCCGCCGTGCCCCATGACTGGCGGTCGTCTCCCAGCAGGTTGGTGAAGACGCGCGGGCCCGCCTCGGACAGGCCGTAGGTCAGGTAGATCTTGCCGGTGTAGACGCGGCGCAGCGCCTCCAGGTCGGCCGGCATGACGCGGTCGCCGCCGATCGTCATCTTCTTGAGCGACGCCGGGAACGGCCGCCCGACCGCCAGCAGTTTCCGCAACTGGAACGGTGTCGTCGCGAACAGGCTGACCCGTTCCTCGTCGCACACCTTGAACCAGTTGCTGGCCGAGAACGGATGCTCGTTTAGGATGATGTCCTTACGCGACATCATGGCCGCGATGACGCCGGCGATCAGGCCATAGGAGAAGTAGGCCGGCAGGGCCAGCAACAGGCGGCCGCCCGGCTCGAAATCGATCGACGCGGCGTGCAGCCCGGCGTTCATGAAGGCGCTCTCCGCCCGGTGGACCACCGCCTTCGGAACCCCGGTCGATCCCGAAGACAGGATGATCAGGCAACCCGCCAGTTCCGACCGGGGAACCAGGTTGGCCCGGTCGAACAGCAGCGCCGTGTCCTCGCCGAACGGATGCTCGACGTTCTCGAGCGACGGGAAGTGGCGCAGGCGGTTGGACGGGGCCACGACGGCACCCGGCTTGACCAGCTCGCGCACCGTGTCATAGGACGCGGATGGCAACAGGTTGGAGATCGGCACCGGCACCGCGCCGATGTGGAGCAGCGCCAGCAGATGGCGGATGAAGGTCAGGTTGGTGCCACAGGACAACATCACCGGCGTTCCGGCCGAGATGCCGAGCGTCCTCCACTTCGCGCCGTCGCGTTCGGCCTGGGCCACCAGATCGCTCAGCCGATGGGTCGAGACCTCGCTCCCGGTCCGGTCCACCACGACGCTGTCGCTGGTCCGCGCCCAGGCGAACCATTCCTCGACCGACGGCGCGGAGACCGTCGGGGCGGAGATCAACGGGACGTCCGAGGCCACCGCCTCGCGTTCCAAAACTTGCTCAAGCATTATCGAACACTCCGTCAAGCGTGTGTCAGGTCGACGCGCCTGACGACGGCGGCGTCGGGGAAATCGAAATGGCCGGGCTCCAGGAACGCGTCGCCGTCCAGCGCCATGACGAGCGAGAAGGGCATGACCAGTTCGGGCAGCCGCGCCAGCAGCGACGCGGCGGCGGTGCCGGGCAGGGGCAGGGTGGCGGGCTCCGCGCCGACCTCCCCAACGGGCTCCGTGGCGAGCCGCAGGGCGGGCGCGCCGGTTCGGGGTGTCGCGGTCACGGCCAGGAAGGTGGCCGCTCCCACCTTGCCACCCGGCTCGACCGCCACGACACCGACGATCATCGCGTCGGCGTCGCCGCGCAGCATGTCGAAGGCGGCGACGCCGAGCGCGTCTCCCAGGTTGGCCGAACCGCCGGCCAGCGCCAGCGACGGGCCGTTGACGCCGGCCGCCATGGCGGCGACGCCGGCGCAGACATTGTAGCCGGATCCCGAGAACTGCACCGGCGAGCGTCCGCCGCGCCGGACCTTGCCGGAAAAGCTGTTCAGGATCTGGTAATTGCCGATCCGGCTGGCGACCACGATGCCGATCCGGTGATCGGCGATCCCCTCCATGCGGGGTCGGAGCCGGGCGCAGGCGGCGGCGGACAGGGCCGTCGCCGGATCGATCTCCAGCACCTTGCCCTTCAGCGACGGCGGCCGCATCACGGCCCGGTCGAAGGGACCCTCCGCGGCCATCGCCGCCAGCCCTTCCGCGCCAAAGCCGTGCAAGGTCGCGGTGACGGCGCCGGCCACCCCCAATGTCGTGATCATGCCGCCACCTCGCCGGCGCCGCGCGGCTCGATCGCCGCGGTGATGGCCGAGGTCATGAAGGTTCCCGACGCCAGCACGGCGCCTTGGGTGTCGCGCAATTCGCAGCGGACCGAGCCGAATTGGCCGCGGCTGCCGACGGTCGCCACCAGGGTGTATTCGCCGCCGGCCGGCACCGGCGCCAGCACCAGATTGGTGATCTGGGCCGGCACGGCGCGCCGTCCCTCGAACAGCACCGTGCCGCTGGCGCGGCAGGCGTGCTGGGCCATCGCCTCGACCAGCACGTAGACCGGTATGCCGGCCTCGGCGAATTCGGGATCGTGCTCGGCGCGGTAGCTTTCGGGCCGCAGGGGCGCCACGAACACCCCGTTCCGCACCCTCTGCTCGCCGCACAGGTCCAGGTAGCGGGTCATGCGGCACCGGCCCGGGCGTCAGCCTCGCTCCAGGAGCCCATGATGTTGTAGCCGCCATCGACCCAGACGATCGAGCCGGTGGTCGACCGCGACATGTCGCTCAGCAGGAACAAGGCGGAGTTGCCGATATCCGCCAGCGAGACATTGTAGGGCAGCGGCGACTGGCTCGCCCGCTTCTCCAGCATCTCGCGGAAGCTGGGCAGGCCCAGCGCCGCCAGCGTCCGGACGGGACCCGACGAGATCACATTGACACGTACGCCGTCGGCGCCCAGGTCGGCGGCCAGATAGCGGCTGGCGGATTCCAGCGCCGCCTTGGCGACCCCCATCAGATTGTAGCCGACGCAGACCCGGTCCGACCCCAGGTACGACAGCGACAGCACGCTGGAGCCGGGCTTGAAGTGCGGCCGGGCGTGGCGGCACAGCGACACCAGCGAATAGGCGCTGACGTCCAGCGTCAGCACGAACGCGGCGCGGCTGGTGTTGATGAAGCCGTTCGCCAGTTCGTCGCCGGCCGCGAAGGCCACCGCGTGGACCAGGAAGTCGATGCCGCCATGCCGCTCGGCGAAGCCGTCGCAGGCGGCCTTGATCTGGTCGTCGTCGCGGACATCACAGGGCGCCAGGAACTCGACGCCCAGGCGCGGGGCCAATCCCCGCAGCTGCTTTTCGATCTGCGCGTTGGCGTAGGTCAGGCCGATCGTGGCCCCTTGGTTCCGCAAGGTCTGAGCGATGCCCCAGGCGATCGATCGCTGGTTGGCGACCCCGACGATCAGCCCGGCCTTGCCGGCCATCATTCCCGTCATTTTCCCGATCTCTCCCAATGATGATGTGGGCTCAAGTGATGATGTGGCCGCCGCCGCCGACCGGCAGGGTGACGCCGATCAGCAGGGGCCGGCGCGCGGCCAGCAGCAGCACCGCCTCGGCCACCTCGCGCGCCGTCGTCAGGTGGCGGAGCGGAATGCGCGCCAGCAGGTCGCGCCGGGCTTGGCCGTCCAGGAACGACGCCGTCAGCTCGGTCTCGACGAAGCCCGGCGCCACCGTGTTGACCGCGATGTTCGAGCGGGCGCACTCGATCGCCAGCGACTGGGTGAACCGCTCGACCGCCGCCTTGGACGCGCCGTACAGGGCGTTGCCCGGCCGGACGTTGCCGCTGGCGAGCGACGAGATGTTGACGATGTCGCCGAACCGGGCGCGCCGCATCCGGGGCAGCACCGAACGGCAGAAATGCACGGTGGCGCACAGGTTGTTGTCGATCACCGAGCGGACCTCGTCCGCCCCGATGCGATCGACCAGATTGTCCTTGGTGACGCCGGCGTTGTTGACCAGCAAGGCAATGTCGCCCTCGTCCTGGACCATGCCGACGAAGGTGGAGACCGCTCCGGCGTCGGTGCCGTCCACACTGGACCCCCGGACGCGGCCGGGCAGTTCGGCCTCCAGCGAGCGGGCCTCTTCCCCGCTGGTCCGATAGGTGAACCGCACGTCGTAGCCGGCCTCGACCAGCACGGCGGTGATGACGCGGCCGATGCCCCGGCTGCCGCCGGTCACGATCGCCAGCTTCCTCGGAACGCTCTCCGGGTCCGTCATGACGCCACCGGTTCCAACGGGGCCACTGGTTCCAGCAAGAAGGCGCCGTTGCCAAGCGGCGCCGGATGTCCGTCGCTCAGGCTGTAGCGGACCTCCGCCATGGCGCCCGGAGGGATCTCGGCGTCGACGGTCGCGATGATGGTCAGCACGCGGCCCGGCAGGCTGGGACGGCGGAAGGCGGCGCGCTTGACCCCCGCCACGCGCCAGGCGGCCGGCCCGCCCTCCATCATCGCCCGGCCGGTCGCGAAGACGCTGTTGAGCACCATGGAGCCGGGATAGATGGGCATCCCGGGAAAATGCTCGGTGAAGATCGGATCGCTGAACGACAGGTATTTCAGGGCGACGCATTTCCGGCCCGGCTCGCGCTCGACCACGCGGTCGATCGGCCAGTCGCGCGGGATCACGCCCGCTGGAACGGAGTTTCCAGGGGCGGGATTGTCAGGAATTGACATAGGCGGTGATCACGGCCTCCAGGCCGCTCCTTTCGAGCTTCGGGATCTCGCCGACCGCCTCGCCCAGCTTCGTCATGTCGAAGCTGTGGCGGGTACCCATGAAGCGGTTGTTGTCGGCGTTGACCTTGTTGAAGACCTGGTTGAAACTCTTCGCTCCGGGACCGAAGGCGATCTTGATGCGCCCTCCCGTGACCTCCTCGAACACCTGGAAATGCTCGGCCACCGTCATCAGGCTGGTATCGCAGATGTGGAAGACCTCGCGGTCGCCGGGATGGGTCCGGGCGCGCAGGCGATGGCAGAGGTCGGCCATGTGGTCGATGTGGATCACGGGAAACGTCCGATCCGGATCGATGTCGACGCTGAACACCGGCTCGCGGCCCAGGAACCGCTTGAACGCCTGCAGGTACGAGTAGTAGCCGTAGCGGGTGTCGTTGACCCAGCCGGTCCGGCTATGGCCGATCACCGATCCCAGGCGGAGCACGGTCAGCGGAATTCCCCTCTCCGCGCCGGCTGTCCACAGCATGTGTTCCGCCATGGCCTTCGACACCGTGTAGGGGTTGATCGCTTCGAACTCCACCAGCGGGCATTCCGGGATCACCTGGCCGACACGATCGCGGTCGCCAGGGCCGGCGACGCCGGTGGTCGAGACGAAGTAGAAACGCCCCACCCGGCCGGTCGCCAGCATCAGCCGCGTGGTGCCGACCGCGTTGAAGGCGAAGGCCTCGGCGATCCGCAGCGGGTCGTAGCTCATGTGCGCCGCGACGTGCCACAGCTCGTCGGCCTCGATGCCGGCCAGCACGGCGGCGGCTTCCTCCGCCTTGGTCAGGTCGATCGCGACCGGCTCGATCGCGGCCACCCGGTCGGGCGAACCGCCGAACCCGGCCAGCGCCTTGGCGACGGCTTGGCGGACGCGGCTTCCGTCGAGATCGTCATGGGCCAGCGACAGCACCCGGAGCGGCGCGTCGTCCAGCAGGAACGAGGCGATCATGGCGCTGCCAACGAAGCCGCTGGCTCCGGTGACCGCGATCGTTTTCATTTGAGAAACGTCATTCCGGCAATCGCCGTTCGTCGAGGTATCGCTCATCGCGTCACGGCCTCCGGCTGGCGGAACAGCAGCGCGACATTGGCGCCACCGAAGCCGTAGGTGACGCTCAGCGCCAGCTTGCCATCCGGCAGGGGCGCCGGTTGGCCGGCAAGCGTGACGGCGGCGGCGCGCCAGTCCTCGTGGACGGTGGCGAGACCGGAGGTCGGCGGAGCCTCGCCCCGTTCCAGCGCCATGATCGAGATCGCCGCCTCGATCGCCCCCGTCGCTCCCAGCGTGTGGCCGAACGCCGCCTTGGTGGACGAGATCGCCGGCCGGGTCCGGGCGAACATGCCGGCGTAGACCTGCGCCTCCATCGCGTCGTTGACGTGGGTCCCGGAGCCATGGGCGTTGATGTAGGCGATCCCGTCGACGGCGGCGCCGGTCTGGACCAGCGCGTTGGAGATCGCCCGCATGGCGCCGGCACCCGTCAGGTCGGGCGAGGTCAGGGTGTTGGTGTCGGTGGTGGAGGCTCGGCTGGTCAGGATGGCGCGGACATGACCACCTCGCAGGGCGGCGCCGGAGGCCCGTTCCAGCACCAGCAACGCGGCCCCCTCCCCCAGCGCCGTGCCGTCGCCATCCGCCGAGAACGGCGTGCAGCGGGTCGGCGACAGTGTTCCCAAGGCCGAGTGCCCGACCATCTTGTAGATGTCCAGCACATCGACGCCGCCGCACAGGACGATGTCGAAGCCGGCGAAGTCCAGCAGGTCGGCCCCGGTGGCGATGGCGTCGCTGCCCGACGAGCAGGCGGACGAGACGCTCAGCACCGGAATGTCCAGGCCCAGGTCGCGCAGCAGCGGCTTGACATAGTGGTCCAGTTCGACCGGGCCCTTCTCGGTCTGGAAGATGTTGCCGAAGCTCGACCCGACCACCAGGGCGGCGCGCCTCGCCTTGAGGTCGTCGACCGACAGGCCGGCGTCGGCGAGGGCCGAACGGAACGCCGCGTCGAGCAGGGCCGCCATCCGCGGGCCGCCATCGGCCGGCAGCGCGTCCTTGATCTCGCCGCCGCGCTGGTTGAGGCACTGGCTGGTGTCGAACATCGTGATCCGGGAAATGCCGGACAGCCCGGCCATCAGCCGCGACCAGACGATGTCCGGATCGCGGCCCAGGCAGGTGACCATGCCGGCCCCCGTGACGGCCGCCCCCGAAACTGCCCGTCGCCTGGTCATGCCGCCCTCCCCCGCGCCAGCGCGGCGCGCACCTCGTCGGGGACCGGCGTCAGGGCGCCGGTGGCGGACTGGACGAAGGCGATGGTCAGGCGGCCCCGCGTCAGGACACGACCGCCGCTGTGGACGGCGCAGCCCAGGATCATGCTGGACCGGTCGAATTCGACCGAGCGGATCGACGCCTCGATCGTGTCGCCCAGGCGGGCCGACGCCATGTAGGCCATCTGGGCGCGGCCGACCCGGATCTCGACGGTGCCGTCGCTGAACCGGCCGGGCCCAAGTCCCGCCTTCTCGAACAGTTCCATCAGCGCGGCGCTCACCCAGCGCAGGTAGTTCGAGAAATGGACGACGTTGAAGCCGTCCACCTCCGCCGGGCAAACCCGGTGGCCGTAGAGCACGTCCGCTACCGCCAGACGCACCCGTGCCAGGGTTGCCGTTTCCGTCATGACTTCCGGGCCGGTCATTCAGGTCAGGCCAGCTTGGAGACGACCAGAGCGATGACGGTGTCGATGCTCCGGAAGTTGTCGGGCACGAACTCGTCCTGGCTGATGCTGACGCCGTACTTGTCCTCCAGGTGGGCCATCAATTCGGTGAAGCCCAGCGAGTCCACGCCGATGTCGCTGGCCAGACCCATGTCGGTCCGGATCGTCTCGACCGGCATGTCGACGAACAGCTGGTCCACCAGGAACTGCTTCATGTCCTGCTTCATGACGTCTTGGTTCAGGATTTCTTTGGTCGAC
>NZ_AVFL01000038.1 GCF_000576635.1 Skermanella stibiiresistens SB22 | reverse complement strand
AGCGCGCCGCTGGCGGGAGAGCCCGGCCTGGGGCCCCCCCGCTGGCGGACCAGCCTGCTCCGCTGCCGGGGCGGCCGGCCCGGCGAGTGGCTTCTGGAATGGGGCGCCGGCGCCCTTGGCGTGGTGCGGGAGCCTGGGGCCGGCATCCCAAACCTCTCAGGGGCAAATCTTCCAGGAGCAAACCTTTCGGAAGAGGAGTGGCCGCGTCAGCGCAGCGTCTCCAGCGTCTGATACAGGATCGCCCGGTCCTGGAGCGCGCCCTTCTCCATGTCCATCTCGGTGATCGCCAGCTTGACCACGTCATCGACGCTGACGATGCCGCACACGACGCCGTGGTCGACAACCGGCACATGCAGGATGTGCCAGCGGATCATGTTCTCCAGAACCTGACGCACGGAATCCTCCGGCCGGCAGGTCTTCACCGCCTTGGTCATGATCACGCTGACGGGCTCGTCCAGCAGTTGTGCGCCGCTGAGATGCCGGATGTGGCTCTCGCGCTCCGCCATGGCATAGACGACATCGCGCACCGCGACGATGCCCTCGACGTGCTTGCCGTCCTGGGTGATCACCACGCAACCGGTTCGATGCAGCTTCAGCAGATGCGCGACCTTGGAAATGGTGTCGGTCGGACGCGCCGTGACGACGGCCTTGCCTTTGAGAGTCAGAAAGGTGCTGATCTTCATGGCTGATCTCCTTCCCCAGAGGGCGCTATCGCTTCATGGCCAAATTCGGAGTGGCCGGCAGTATCATCCGGCGATCGGCGCCCCTCCGATACTGTGGGTGGATTGTCTCACCTTGGGGCGGAGGTGATCTTGACCTGGATCAATCCCACATCTCCTAACCCCAAAGGTTCATGGCCGACGTCTCAGTACCAAAGTCCCGTCAAGCGATGGCGGGGCTGGGCGGGCACGGCGCGGAAGCGGCCGTCCATGGCCGCTCCGCTCCTGGGGACGGTTCCCGACGCCGCCGCCGGTGGCCGGGCGCCGACGTGATCGCGCAGGCTCGCCAGCCGGCGGATACGCTCTTCCGTCGGCGGGTGGGTCCGCAGCAGCGACGGACTGGGATTGCGCCGGCCCGGCATCAGCAGCGATTCCCACAGCCCACGCCCATGATGCTCAAGCTTGCGGAGCGCGCTGGCCAGAGCCATCGGGTCGCCGGTCAGCGTGGCGCCGCCCAGGTCGGCGTCGTATTCCCGCGTCCGCGACAGGGCCAGCTGAAGCAGCGCGCCAATCGTCGGGGCCAGCACCAGCAGCAGGATCAGCCCCCAGGGGATCGTCACGGCTCCCGCCAGCAGCAGGGGCAGGTTGAACAGCAGCAGGATCTGGCCGAACAGCGACATCATGCGGGTCAGCCGGCTGACCGTGTCGGCCAAGCCCATCAGCCACAGATCGCCGTTGGCGATATGGGTGATCTCGTGCCCCAGCACGCCGGCCAACTCGCGAATGTCCAGCGTCCGGATCATCCCGTCGGTCAAAGCCACGACCGCGTCGCCGCGCGTGCCCATCGCGAAGGCGTTCAACGTCGGGCTTGGTATCCAATAAAGCTGGGGCACCTTGGGGAGGCCGGCGCGCTCGGCCAATTCCGCGAGCATGGCCGAGACCTTCGGCAGGTCCCAAGGATGCAGCGGGACCGCGCCATACATACCCAGGACCATCTGGGGAGACATGCGCGGCGCGAAGGCGAGGCTGACACCTCCCAGCACCAGCGCCCACAAGCCGCCTTCGGGTCCCGCGATGATCCAGCCGCAGGCCACCAGCAAGGCGACCATGCCCGTCAGGAGCAGCACGGTGTGGAGACGGTTGGTCGAACGGTGATGGCGCGACGACGGGGCGAGGGTCATGCGTACGGCGTTTCGATCCGGTGGACGGACATCTGTTCCCAAACGTTGGAGCGCCGCCACATCGGATCAATAACCCGAAGGTCAGCCTCCCATTCGCCTTCCCGCTCAGCCCACGCGGGGTTTGTAGACGCTCAGCGCCTCCGGCATCTTGGCCTCCAGCGCGGCGATCCTGCTGTCCGGCGCCGGGTGGGTGGACAGGAACTCCGGGGCGCGCTGGCCGGCGGCCTGCATGTTCTGCCACAGCGTGATCGCGGCGCGCGGATCATAGCCGGCGCGCGCCATGTTCATAAGGCCGATGCTGTCGGCCTCGAGCTCCTGGTTGCGCGAATAGGGCAGGATGACGCCATATTCGATCCCGGCGCCCAGCAGCCCGGCGATCTCGGTGGCGTAGCCGACATTGCCGATCTGGAGGGCGGCCGCCAGCAACTGCTGGCCCATGCTGGTCGCGGCGGCGGAGTTCAGCCGCTCGCGCGAATGTTCGGCCTGATTGTGGCCAACCTCGTGCCCGACCACGGCGGCCAGCTGGTTGGTGTCCTCGGCCACGGCGAACATGCCCTCGTAGACGCCGATCTTCTTGCCGGGCAAGGCGAAGGCGTTGGTCTCCTTGCTGGCGAAGACGACCATTTCCCACTGGGCGGGATCCTGTCCGATCGCGCGGACGATATCCGAGCCGACCTGCCGAAGCGCCCGCTGGTACGTGGTGTTGGTCGAAGCCGGCGTCTCGGCCCGAAGCTGTTCCCAGCTCTGGATGCCCAGCTTCTCGACCTCCTCCGACGAAACCAGGTTGAGCCCCAGGCCGGTGCCGCCGCCGACGCAGCCGACCAGCGCCGTCCCGCTCACCCCCACCAGCGCCACCATGAAGCCGCGCCGGCTCAGCGACCCGGCGCGGTCCTTGATGGTTTCGTGTTCGTGATGAAATCCGGAACCGTGGCACACACACATCGACGCTTACCCCTTCGCGATCCTCAATTTCAGGTATGGATCGCACAACGCCGACGCATATTCCAGTGTTCCAGACCAGACTCCCGTCACTCCTTCACCGCCCCCGTCAGGCTCGAGACGTAGTGCTCGACGAAGAACGAGTAGATCACGGCCACCGGCAGCGATCCCAGCAAGGCCCCCGCCATCAGCGAGCCCCAGTGATAGACGTCGCCTTCGACCAACTGGGTCAGCACGGCGACCGGCACCGTCTTCTTCTCGACCGAGGAGATGAAGGCCAGCGCGTAGATGAACTCGTTCCAGGACAAGGTGAAGGCGAAGATCCCGGCGGAGATCAGGCCCGGCACCGCCAGCGGCAGGGTGATCTTCCACAGGATCTGGATGCGCGACGCGCCGTCGACCAGCGCGCATTCCTCCAGCTCGTACGGGATCGACTTGAAGTATCCCATCAGCAGCCAGGTGCAGAATGGGATCAGGAAGGTCGGATATGTGAGGATCAGCGCCATCGGACTGTCGTACAGCCCGAACTGGAACACCATGGTCGCCAGCGGGATGAACAGGATCGATGGCGGCACCAGATAGGCCAGGTAGATCATCAGCCCGACCGTCTGCCCGCCCTTGAACCGCAGGCGCTGGATCGCGTAGGCGGCCAGCACGCTAGCGAACAGGCTGATCGCGGTGGCGACCACCGCCACCGTCATGGTGATCACCAGCCACTGGGGGTAGTCGGTGTCGAATAGCAACCGCTTGACGTTGTCCAGCGTCGGCGAATGGATCCAGAGCGGGTTATAGTCCTTGAAGTTGTAAAGCTCCTCGTTGGATTTGAAGGTCGTCACCGTCATCCAGTAGAACGGGAACAGCAGGATGATCAGGAAGGCCGACAGCGGCGCGTAGACCGTGACCAGCTTGCGCGGCCACGTGTTGAGATAGTCCATCCCGGCGCGTTCATCGGACATGCTGGGCCTCAGTCATCGCTGCCTCCTTGCTGCCATTTCCGCCGCGCGAGGGCGAAATAGCTGAACAGGGTCGCGAACAGCAGGAATGGGATCATCGCCACGGCGATGGCCGCCCCCTCGCCAAGCTGTCCGCCCGGTATCGCCCTCTGGAACGCCAGTGTCGCCATCAGGTGCGTGGTCCCGGCCGGACCCCCGCGCGTGATCGCGTAGATCAGCTGGAAATCGGTGAAGGTGAACAGGATCGAGAAGGTCATCACGACAGCCAGGATCGGCATCAGCATCGGCAGCGTGACATGCCGGAACCGTTGCCAGGCCGACGCTCCATCCAGCGCCGCCGCCTCGTACAGGCTGGGCGAGATCGTCTGGAGCCCCGCCAGCAGGCAGATCGCCACGAACGGGATGCCGCGCCAGATGTTCGCCGCGATCAGCGAGGCCCGCGCGTTGTTGGGCGTGCCGAGGAAGTCGATGTAGTGGTCGATCAAGCCCAACTCGACCAAGGCCCAGCTGATGATCGAGAACTGGCTGTCGTAGATCCACCAGAACGCCAGCGCCGACAGCACCGTCGGCACGATCCAGGGCACCAGGATGATCGACCGGATCAGCGCCTTGGCGGGCAGGTGGTTGTTCAGCAGCAGCGCCAGCCACAAGCCCAGGGTGAATTTCCCGATCGTGGCGATCACCGTGTAGAGCACCGTGTTGGTGACCGCGAGCCAGAACATGCTGTCTTGGAACAGCGAGACGTAGTTGTCCAACCCGATGAAGACCCCCGGCCTCCCGATGCGGGTGTCGGTGAAGCCCAGCCAGATCCCCAGCCCCAACGGATAAGTCAGGAACACCAACAGCAGCGTCGCCGCCGGCAGCATGAACAGGAACGACAGGACGGCGGGATTGTCGAAGGTGCGAACGATCCAGGAATCCTTGGGCCGCGCCACCCGCTTGCCCTGGGCGGGAACCGTTCCCGCCCGAGAGCCCGCGATGGGATGGTTGACCATCCGCTCAGGTCCTGTAGTACCGCTCCGCCCGCTTCTGGGCTTCGGCGGCGGCCTCCTTCGGCGTTGCCCGGCCGGAGCAGACCTGCGCCACCATGTTGTTGATGATGAAGTCGGCCAAGGTCGCGGCGGACGCGTAACCCAGGCCGCCGCGATAGCCGTACCACAGCATGTTCTTCATCACCTCGGCGTAGGCGGCGTGCTTGGGGTCCTCGGTCCAGATCGGGTTGCCGGAATAGGCCGCCAGCGGATGGCTCCAATAGCCGATGCTGGCCTTCTGCCACGGCTCGTACTGCTCCTTCTCGAAGATGAAGCGGACGAACTCCTTGGCGGCGTTGGGATACTTGGTGTGCTTGAACACCATGGTGTTGACCAGCAGCCCGGCCTCGGTTGGCTTGCCCACCGGACCGATCGGAAAGGGAGCGTGGAAGATGTCCGCCGCCATCGCCTTGATGGCGGGATCGGGGCTGTTCTTGGCCGCGTAATAGACGGAGATGCCGTTGGAGGTCAGGCTGATCTCGCCCGCCAGGAACGCCTTGTTGTTGGACGGATCCAGCCACGACATCGTGCCGGGGATGAACTGGTCGACCAGCTGCTTGCCGTATTCCAGTGCCGCGACCGTCTCCGGACTGTCGATGATCACCTTGTTGTTCTCATCGACCATGGCGCCGCCGTGGGACCAGATCAGCCAATGGGTCCAGGTGTTGCCGTCGCCCTGCGCGTTGCCCAGGGCGAAGCCCATGGGATGGCCGTTCTTCTTGAGGTTCTGGGCCAGCTTCAGGAAGTTGGCGGTGTCCTTCGGGACGGTCTCGAACCCGGCCTCGTTGATCCAGGACTTGCGGTGGACCAGCGCGCCGCCCGAACTGCCGATCGGCATCGAGATCCACTTGCCATCGGCGCCCTTGCCATACCGCTCGGCGATCGGATACCAGCCGCCGTATTTTTTGCCGAGGTATTCCGCGACCTCCGTCAGGTCGACCAGCTTGTCGGGGTATTGCTGGGGATCGTCGTTCCAGGCCAGGACGATGTCCGGCCCGCTGCCGATATTGGCGGCGACCGCCGTCTTGGGCCGCAGATCCTCCCAGCTCTCGTTGTCGACCCGGACCTTGACGCCGGTGTCCTTGGTGAATTTCTCGGCGTTGGCGAGGAACTGGGTCTCGTCGCCTTGCACGAACTTGGCGGGCCGCAGCACGCGCAGCTCGGCGCCTTTCTCGATCGTCAGTTTCGGTGCCGGCACATCGGCCGCCATGACCTCGGCCAGGGCCGGGCGGTAGCCCAGCATGCCGGCGCCGGCCAGCGCTCCGGCGCCGACCCCGATCTTGAGTGTGTCACGTCTCGTGAACCTGGACATGTTTCGCATCCTCCCCGGATGTTTTCTTGGGCTGTCTTTGATCACACTGGACTATTTCGCAGGTGCGGCAGACTTCGGGAGCGATTTGTTCGCTCTTCCAAGTAAATGCTACGCCCGGTGCAACCGGCTGTCACGCCTCTTGTTCTTGACCGTCTTGTTCTTGACCGCCGTGGCGGGGCACCCCACCATGGCATGCCGATGACAGGCCGACTTCAGAGACGAAAAAAAACGAGGAACACGCCAGATGAGCTTGCAACGCATCTCCAGCAACGCCTGCTTCGGCGGCACCCAGGGCGTCTACAAGCACCGCTCGTCCAGCACGGGCACCGACATGGAAGTCGCGGTGTATGTCCCGCCCCAGGCGGCCGATGGCCCGCTGCCGGTGCTGACGTACCTATCCGGCCTGACCTGCACGTGGGAGAACTTCACCGTCAAGGCGGGCGCCCAGCGCTACGCGGCGGAGCACGGCGTCATCATCGTGGCGCCCGACACCAGCCCGCGCGGTCTCGACCTGCCCGGCGAGCATGACAGCTACGATTTCGGCTCGGGCGCCGGCTTCTACGTCGACGCCACGCGGGAGCCGTGGAAGGCCAACTACCGGATGTACAGCTATATCCGCGACGAATTGCCCGGCCTGATAGCGTCGGAGTTCAAGATCGACGCCGCGCGCCAGGGCATCTTCGGACACTCGATGGGTGGCCATGGCGCCCTGGTGATGGCGTTCCGCAACCCCGACCGCTACCGTTCGGTCTCGGCCTTCTCCCCGATCGTCTCGGCGTCGCGCTGCGCGTGGGGCGAAAAGGCGCTGGGTGGCTATCTGGGCGACGACCGCGAGGCCTGGAAGCAGTACGACGCCTCCCTGCTGGCCGAGAAGGGTGGCTGGAAGTCGCCGATCCTGGTCGACCAGGGGACATCGGACCAGTTCCTGGAGAAGGAGCTGAAGCCGGAACTGCTGGAGGAGGCCTGCGCCAAGTCCGGAACCGCGCTGACGCTTCGCCGCCAACCCGGCTACGACCACAGCTACTACTTCATCTCGACCTTCATGGGTGACCACATCGCCCACCACGCCAAGCTGCTCAAGGCGTAGGACAAGGAAAGGGGGAGGGGAAGACCTCTCCCCCTTTCAACAATTCCTTGGATGACCCACGATGATCTTCCCATGACCGCCCATCATCCAGGCGGAGACGCTTCGCGCACCAATCCCGGAAGCCGCCACGTCGCCCTGGACATCGCGCGGGGGATCGCGGCGTTCACCGTCATCCTGTGGCACTGGCAGCACTTCTGGTACGGCCCCAATGGGAATCTGGTGGATTTCGACCGCGCGGCCCAGCCCCTCTTCGACGGGTTTCGCATCCCCTATGAACTAGGCTGGATCGGCGTCGACTTCTTCTTCATGCTTTCCGGGTTCATCTTTTTCTGGAGATATCGCGACGATATCCGGAGTGGCAGGGTCGGCGGCTGGCGCTTCTCCGTCCTGCGCTTCTCCCGGCTCTATCCCCTCCATCTCGTCACCCTGCTCACCGTCGCCGCGTTGCAGGGCGTTATGGTCTCCCGGCTGGGCCATCCCTTCGTCTACCCCAACAACGACGCTTACCACTTCGTCCTGAACCTGTTGCTGGCCCCGACCTGGGGGTTCGAAAGGGGCTGGTCCTTCAACGCGCCGATCTGGTCCGTGTCGGTCGAGGTGCTGCTCTACGCCGGCTTCTTCGCCCTGGCGCGCTTCGGTTTGACCCGCTGGTGGCAAATCGCCGCTCTCGTCGTGATCGGCCTCGTGATCAAGCAGATGGGGATCGAAACGATCGGGCGCGGCGTCTTCTGCTTCTTCCTCGGCGGATTGGTCCTGATGTCGGTCCAAGTCCTACGAGATATGGGAAGCGCCAGGAAGGCGTTGTTGGCGGCGGTCGGGGTCATCATCGCGTCCGGCGCCACCATCGTGTGGAACCTGGATGGCGAAATCTCCCAGGCCCTCACCGCCGGCCTCCCCGCCGAACTCCGCGTCGCCGCCAACGCCTTGGTGACCTACCTGCTGTTCACGGTGGCGTTGTTCCCCGCCATCCTGCTGACCCTGGCGTTGGGCGAGGACCTGATGGGTCCGAATCTGAGGGCGGGGATGTCTCGCCTCGCCTTCCTTGGCGACATCAGCTACTCGACCTACCTGATCCACTTCCCGCTCCAGATCGCGTTCGCGCTGGCGGTCACCCTGGTGAACGGCGAATACAGTTCGGGACCGTTCCGGATGCCGGCGATGCTGGCCCTGTACACCGGCTGTCTGATCGCCTTGGCGTTGCTGAGCCATCGCCACCTGGAAATGCCGGCTCAGGCCATCCTGCGTGCCCATCTGCTGCCGGGACGAAAACTGGCGCCGACCTGAGAAGGGCCGCCGCCAGTCCCGTTCCCAGCGTCAGTGGGCGGATTTGCCGCCGCGTTCCCGCGCCCGGCGGGCCAGCATGTTGAGCCCTTCGACCAGCGCCGAGAAGGCCATCGCGGCGTAGATGTAGCCCTTGGGCACATGGGCGCCCATGCCCTCGGCGATCAGGGTCATGCCGATCATCATCAGGAAGCCCAGCGCCAGCATGACGATGGTCGGGTTCTTGTTGATGAAGTTCGCCAGCGGGTCGGCGGCGACCAGCATGACGGTGACGGCGACCAGCACGGCGATCACCATGATCGGGATGTGGTCGGTCATGCCGACGGCGGTGATGATGCTGTCGACCGAGAAGACTAGGTCGAGCACCAGGATCTGACCGATAGCCGAGGCGAAGGTGATTGTGCCCGCCTTGCCGCCGAACATGTCGGGGCCGGGATCGGGATCGACGCTATGATGGATCTCCTTGGTCGCCTTCCAGACCAGGAACAACCCGCCGGCGATCAGGATCAGGTCGCGCCACGAGAAGCCATGGCCGAACAGGCTGAAGACCGGCTCGGTCAGCTGAACGATGAAGGCGACCGTGCCAAGCAGGCCCAGGCGTAGGATCAGAGCGAGGCCGATGCCGATCCGGCGCCCGCGGGAGCGGTCGGCCTCCGGCAGCCGATTCGTCAGGATCGAGATGAAGATCAGGTTGTCGATGCCAAGCACCACCTCCATCGCGATAAGTGTCGCGAGGGCGATCCAGGCCGCCGGATCGGCGGCAAGGGCGAGAAGGTAATCCATCTTCGGCAAGCATCCCTATGTGGTTTCCCGTCGGAGCACGGTGGCCCCTGTAACGGCTGGCAGGCCACATTCGGATCACGATCGCCGAATGGCGAGTGGATTTTAGTGAGGGGTCACGCGCTCTCCCGCGCCTGGGGCCAAAATCGCACACCCATTCTCACCAAGCTGGCCGCGTGGTTGATCGCGCAGGCGGTGCCATCCAGCAGCGGGACGGCGACATGGCTCCTGATCTGATGGGCGAGGCCCGCCAGCGGACCGCCGCCCAGGATGATGGAGCGGGCGCCCTCGGCGGCGGCCCGCCCGCACAGGCCGGCCAAGGCCGCCCCATGGTCGCGCTGGACCGCCGTCACCTTGGCGGCGCCATCGTCATCACCGGTAGCCAGATCAAGAGTGTGGATCGCCGATAGGCGGTCGGCGCAGCCGATCCGGCGGGCGGCTTGCTCCAGCACCGGCTTCAAGGCCGAGCCGAGCGTCACGATCGCGAACCGGCCGCCGCACATGACGGCGGTCAGCATGGCGCTCTCGGCGATGCCGACGACCGGGACCGGCGAGAGATCGCGCGCCGCGTCCAGTCCGGGATCGGAGAACGCCGCGATCACGACGGCGTCGAAGCCGGGTGACAGACGGTCCACCAGTTCGAGCACCGCTTTCGCCGCGGTGGCGGAGTCCTCCGGCGTCTGGATGAAGGGCGAACCGAAGCGGGCCGAGACGCCGGTGACTTCAACGTCCGGAGGTGCGGATCGACGCGCCTCGGCCACGATCGCCTCCGTGACGGCGACGGTCGTGTTGGGATTGATGACGAGAACTCTCATGGTCTGGTTTTTTCAGCGGTCGATTCGAAGGCATCTGGCGGCGTGGTCGGGCTTCGGGTGGAACAGCGGCACCTCGGTCTCGCGGCAACGGGGTTCGACGTAACGGCAGCGCGGCGCGAAGGCGCAGCCCGAGGGCAGCTTCGCCAGGTTCGGTGGCGCTCCCGCGATGGTCTCCAGCCGCTGGCCGCGCTGGGCGCCGTGGACGGTGGAGGCCAGCAGGCCCTCGGTGTAGGGGTGCAGGCGGCGGCCGATCACGTCGCCGACCGGCCCGGTCTCGATGAAGCGGCCCGCGTACATCACCGCGACCTCGTCGGCGATCTCGGCGGCGACGCCCATGTCGTGGGTGACGAAGATGACCGCCATGCCCATTTCGCGCTGAAGCTGGCGCAGCAGGATCAGCACCTGCATCTGGACCGTTGCGTCGAGCGCGGTGGTCGGCTCGTCGGCCAGCAGCAGGTCGGGCCGGCAGGAGAGCGCCAGGGCGATCATCGCCCGCTGGCGCATGCCGCCCGACATCTCGTGAGGATAGGCCTTCAGCCGGCGGGCCGCCGACGGGATCTGAACCATCTCCAGCAGTTCAAGCGCCCGTTTGTCGGCCGCTTGGCGCGACACGCCCTCGTGGCGGACGACCGTCTCGGCGATCTGCTGGCCGATGGTGTAGACCGGATCGAACGCCAGCATGGGCTCCTGGAAGATCATGCTGACGACGGAGCCGCGGACCTGCCCCAACTCGCGGTCGGACAGCGACAGGATCTCCCGGCCGCCGATCGCGATGCGGCCGGTGTAGCTGGTCTTGCGGGGTGGATGCAGCCGCATCATCGCCTTCAGCGTCACGCTCTTGCCGGAGCCGGACTCGCCCAGGATCGTCAGCACCTTGCCGCGTTCCAGGGTGAAGTCAACGCCGTTGACGGCCTTGATCACGCCGTCGCCGCCCTTGAAGCTGACGGTCAGGTTCTCGACCGTGACGAGCGGGGCTGGGGCGGCTTCGGCCACGGGTGATTGGTCCTGGCGCAAGGCGGCGGTCATGCGACGACTCCCATGTGCTGGGGCTGAGGCGGGGCCTTGGGCGGCGAGGTGGCCATGGCCTTGGAATGGCCGGAACCAGCGATCTCCATATGACAGGCGGCGGCGTGGCGTTCGGCCGGGTGGATCATCTCCAGCCGGGGCTCGGTGCTGGCGCAGATCTCCTCGGCGAAGGCGCAGCGGGTGCGGAACCGGCAGCCGGACGGCGGATTGATCGGGTTGGGTGGATCGCCGGTCAGCGCCGGCGCCGTCGTCCGGTTGCCCGGGTCCATGCTGGGCATCGAAGCCAGCAGGGCGCGGGTGTAGGGATGGCGGGGATCGCCGTAGATCGCCTCGACCGTCCCGGTCTCGACCACCTTGCCCAGGTACATGACCAGTACGCGGTCGCTGATGTACTGGACGACGTTGAGGTCGTGCGAGATGAAGATGTAGGTCAGGTTCATCTCGCGCTTCAGGTCGTTCAGCAGGTTCAGGACCTGCGCCTCGACCGACTTGTCCAGGGCGGAGACGGCCTCGTCGAAGATCACCAAGCGCGGCTCCAGCGCCAAGGCGCGGGCGATGTTGACGCGCTGGCGCTGGCCGCCCGACAATTCGTGGGGATAGCGGCGGACGAACAGGTTGGGGTCAAGTCCGACCTTCGCCAGCAAGGCCCGGGCGCGTTCGCGGGCGACCTTGCCGGAGACGCCGTGGACCTTGGGGCCGAAGGCGATCGACTCCTCGATCGTCAGGCGCGGGTTGAGGCTGGCGTAGCTGTCCTGGAAGACCATCTGCATGTTGCGGCGCATGTCGCGAACCGACAACCCGTGCTGCTCGCCGACGCCCTCGCCGTCGAAGATGACGGCACCCTCGTCGGGCTCGATTAGGCGCATCAGCAGGCGGGCGGTGGTCGACTTGCCGCAGCCGCTCTCGCCGACCACGCCCAGCGTCTCGCCCTTGGCGACCTCGAACGAGACCTCGTCGACCGCCTGGACCGTGGCGACCTTGCGGTTCAGGACACCGCCCAGGATCGGAAAGTACTTCTTGAGGTCCTTGACCAGGAGGAGGGGTTGGGCCTTCGATTCCATCATGCCCTCACGTCCATGGCCGAGCGCAGGCCGTCGCTCATCAGGTTGAAGCAGATCGAGGTGATGAAGATCATCACGCCGGGCAGGGCGCAAACCCAGGGGTTGACGTAGATCGACTGGCGCAGCGTGTTGAGCATCAGGCCCCATTCCGGTTCCGGCGGGCGGACGCCAAGCCCCAGGAAGCTGAGGCCGGACGCCAGGATGATCGAGACGCTGATCAGGCCGGTGGCGAAGACGAAGACGGGGCCCAGCACGTTGCCCAGCACGTGGACCCGGATGATGGTGAAGCCGCCGGCGCCGCTCGCCCGGGCCGCCTCCACGAAGTCCAGGTTGCGGACACTGGTCGTGACGCTTTCCGCCACGCGGGTGATCGGCGGGATGAAGACGATGGTCAGTGACACGATGCTGTTGACCAGCCCAGCGCCGAGCGCTCCCGAGATCGCGATAGCGAGCAGGACCGACGGGAAGGCGTAGAACACGTCGACGGTCCGCATGATCACCATGTTGATCTTGCCACCGACGAAGCCCGCGACGATGCCGAGGAAGCTGCCGATGATGAGGGCGTTGATGACCGGCGTGATGCCCATCACCAGCGACAGACGCCCGCCGTGGATCAGGCGGCTCAGCATGTCGCGGCCCAGCTCGTCGGTGCCGAGCGGGAAGCCTGGCGTGCCGATGTCCTTCAGGCGGCGGATCACGCTGGTCTTGTACGGATCGGCGGGAGCGATCCAGGGCGCGAAGACGGCGGACAGGATGATGATCAGCAGCACGACGAGGCACAGGATGGTCGTCCAGTCGCCGCTGAGGCGCCGGAAGACGCTGCTCCAATAGCCTCGCGACGCGATCGGGACATCCGGCACAAGTCCGGGCAGCGTGGTTTCGGCCATGGGGTCAGGCCCTCTTGATGCGAGGATCGACCGCCGTCTGGATCAGGTCGACGACGACGTTGAGGAAGACGAAGAAGAGCGCCAGCACCAGGATGGTGCCCTGGAGCATGGGGATGTCGCGGCGGAAGATCGCCGTGTTCAGCAGGAACCCGGTGCCTGGCCACGAGAACACCGTCTCGATCAGGATCGAGCCGCCGAGCAGGTAGCCGAGCTGGAGGCCCATCACCGCGAGCACGGTCGGCGCCACGTTGCGGATGACGTGGCCCAGCACGTGGCGTTCCGACAGGCCCTTGGCCCGCAGCGCCTGGACGAACTCCTGGTTCAGGATCTCGGCGACGGCGGAGCGGGTCGTCCGCATGACGATGCCGATCGGGATCACGGCCAGGGTGATGGCGGGCAGGATCAGGTGGCGCATGTGCAGCCAGTCCCAGGCCCAGTCGTTGGAGCCGCCCGGCCCCATGCCGACGGCCGGCAGCGCGTTGAGCTGGACCGAGAAGACGATCACCAGCACCATGCCCAGCCAGTAGTGCGGCACGCTGATGCCGGCCACCGCGATGGCGGTGGCGATCTTGTCCATCGCGCGGCCCTGCTTGTAGCCGGCGACGAAACCCAGCACGGCGCCCAGCGTGAAGCCGAACACGGCGGCGCACAGCGACAGCAGGATGGTGTTGCCGACGGCCGACATGACCTCCGCCGCGACCGGCTGGCCGGACGCCACCGAGTTGCCCAGATCGCCGGTGACGGCGCGACCCAGCCATAATCCGAACTGGATCGGGAGCGGCTTGTCATAGCCATAGTCGACGCGCAGCCGCTCGACCACGTCGGGGGGCGCGTCGGCCGGGGCGATGGCGCTGATCGGGTCGCCGGGCGCCAGATGGACCAGCATGAAGATCATCAGCGACACGCCAAGCGCGATCGGCACGGAGTACAGCAGCCGTCTTATGAGGTACGAGATCATGGGCGGTTCCCCGCTGGGCCTCCTGAGGCGCGGGGGGCGGCCGGCTGGCCGTCCCCCGCTCGAATCGCCAACACCGAGGCGTCATTCCACCGTGATGGAGGAGAAGTTCTGGTACCAGTTCTGGGCTTGGACGAAGCCCTTCACCTTGGACGACATGGCGCGCGGCGCCACGTCATGGGTGACGTAGAGGAACAAGGCGTCGTCGACGAACTTCTCGTGGACCTGCTGGAGCACCTTGGCCTGCTCGGCCGGCTCGAAGGTGTTCTTGGCCTTGGTGAACAGGGCGTCCATCTCCGGGTCGTTGTACCAGCCCCAGTTCGTCCCATTGGGGGCGGTCAGCCTGCTGTCCAGGTGCCGGATGAAGGCGGTGAACGGGTCCTGGATGAAGTAGGTGAAGTTGATCGCGTTGGCGCCCTTGACCTGATCCGACTTGGCGCCGGCCCGCCACAGGTTGACCATGGTGTTCCACTCGACCACCTCGAACTCGACCTTGATGCCGACCTCGCCCAGCGTCTGCTGGATGTATTCGTTCATCGGCAGCGGCTGCATCTGACCGGACCCGGAGGCCGAGATCAGCACCTTGACGGTGACCGGCTTGTCGGGACCGTAGCCGGCCTCGGCCAGCAGAGCCTTGGCCGCGTCGGGATCATAGGTGATGTCGAAGCTGGGCTTGCCGAACCACTGGCTGCCGGGCAGGACGTGGCCCTTGGCCGGCACCATCATGCCACCCAGAAGCTCGCTGAGACCGTCGCGATCAACGGCGAGGTTGGCGGCCTTGCGGATGCGGATGTCGTTCCAGGGCGAGCCCTCGGCCCGGCTGAGATGCCAAGTCCAGTTGTGGGGATAGCCGTTGGACGTGATCGCGTAGCCGGCCTGCTTCAGGCTGGGGATGGCGTCGGGAGCCGGGGCCTCGATCCAGTCGACTTGGCCGGAACGCAACGCCGAGGTGCGGGTGGCGGCTTCCGGGACAGGGACCAGGATCAGCTTGTCCAGCTTGGGAACGCGGGTCTTGTCCCAATAGTCCTTGAAGGGCAGCATCTCGGCCCGCTCGCGGGCGGTCCACGAGACCAGCTGCCACGGCCCAGTGCCGGACGGCTTCTCGGCGAACTTGACCCAGTCCTTTCCGACCGTTTCCCAATGGGCTGGGCTGGAGATCAGGATCCAGGAAAGCTGGTAGGGCAGGAAGGCGTCCGGCTCCTTGGTCGTGACCTCGAGCGTGTAATCGTCGACCGCCTTGTAGGAGGCCACGGCGGGGATGCGGCTGCGGCCCTGGGCCGCCTGCTTGGGATCGTACTGCGGCGACTTGTCGTTCAGCAGCTTGTCCAGGTTCCAGACCACGGCGGGAGCCTTGAACTCCGAGCCGTCGTGGAACTTGGCGCCCTGGCGGAGCTTGAAGATCCATTTGGTCTTGTCGCTGGCGTCCACCGCCCATTCGGTCGCGAGACCGGGAACCAGGTCCGACGCCTTGTCGGCCGAGGTCAGGTCCCAGTTCACCAGCGCGTCGTAGACGGTGTAGCCCATGAACCGCTGGCCTTCGCCGCCCTGGTCGGTCTGCCCCGTGGTCAGCGGAATATCCGCCAAGGTCATGCCGATCCGCAGGGTGCCCTGGGCGCTGGCCAGTTCCGGTGCCATCAGCGCAGCCGTGACCGCCGCCGCGGTCATCAATCTTCTCATCGTGCCCATGCGCGAATGTGCCTCCGCCCGTCAAATCCAAATTCGCTTCACGCTTGTTCAAGATCGGTGCCATGCGCCGTTTCGTTGGCGGTGGTGCGGGTATCGTTTTATCGCATGACTAAAAATACGGCAGTATGGCCGGGTTGCTCAAAACCCTGGCACCACTTCGGGCCGCCTGATGTTATGGATGGGACAGACGGAAAAGACGCCAGGGACGGAAAAGAGATGCCTATCGAGATCCCCAGCCACGACGATCACAACGATCTGCGCGAAGCGGTGCGGGCACTGTGCGACGAGTATGATGGCGCCTATTGGCGTCAGGTGGATGAGGAACGCGGCTACCCCGAGGCGTTCGTCACCGCCTTGACGCGGGCCGGCTGGATGGCGGCGCTGATCCCCGAGGAATACGGTGGATCGGGCCTGGGCCTGACGGAAGCCTCGATCATCATGGAGGAGATCAACCACGCCGGTGGCAATTCGGGCGCCTGCCATGGTCAGATGTACAACATGTCCACCCTGCTGCGGGCCGGCAGCGAGGAGCAGAAGCGGAAGTACCTGCCGGGGATCGCCAGCGGTGACCTGCGCCTGCAGTCGATGGCGGTGACCGAGCCGACGACGGGCTCGGATACCACCAAGCTGAAGACCACGGCGGTCCGGAAGGGCGACCGCTATGTCGTCAACGGCCAGAAGGTCTGGACGTCCAGGCTCCAGCACTCCGACCTGATGATCCTGCTGGCGCGGACCACTCCGCTGGATCAGGTTGCGAAGAAGTCGGAAGGGCTGTCGGTCTTCGTGGTCGATCTGCGGGACGCGGTGGGCAATGGCATGACCGTCCATCCCATCCGCAACATGGTCAACCACGAGACCAATTCGGTCTTCTTCGACGACCTGGAGATTCCGGTGGAGAACAGGATCGGCGAGGAGGGCAGGGGCTTCCGCTATATCCTGGAAGGGCTCAACGCGGAGCGGGCGCTGATCGCGGCGGAGTGCATCGGCGACGGTCATTGGTTCATCGAGAAGGCGTCGGCCTATGCCGGGGAGCGGGTCGTGTTCGACCAGCCGATCGGCAAAAACCAGGGCATCCAATTCCCCATCGCTCGGTCCTACGTGGATGTCGAGGCGGCCAGCCTGATGCGCTTCAAGGCGTGCCGCCTGCACGACGCCGGCAAGCCCTGCGGTGCCGAGGCCAACATGGCGAAGCTGCTGGCGGCGGACGCCTCTTGGGCGGCGGCCAACGCCTGCATGCAGACCTTCGGCGGTTTCGGCTTCGCGGCGGAATACGACGTCGAGCGCAAGTTCCGCGAGACGCGGCTGTACCAGGTGGCCCCAATCTCGACCAACCTGATCCTCGCCTATGTCGGCGAGCACGTGCTGAGGATGCCGCGGTCGTACTGAGGCCGGGCTCCGGCGTCGTCACACCACCGCCGTCGGCGGCTTCCCTTCCTTGGATAAGGGCTGCTCGGAGGATCGGGAGCTTGTCGAATCACGCTCCCGATTCTTCGAGATGTCGCCAAGGATCGCTTTAGCTTATTTGAAGCTCGGCCTTTCCGACACCGGGGAATTCCGCCACCAGACTGCAGGGGGCGGTGACGAAGATGGTTCCGCAGGTCGAACCGGAGGTCACCTGATCGCCGGCCTTGATGCCGCCCAGGCTCCGGGAGCCGACATTGGCCAGCCACAGCAACATGCGCTTGGGGTCACCCGCCGAGTTGCCGCCGACGACCTCATATTCCTTCTTGTCGCCAACCCAGAGGGTCATGGGCTCGTTGACCGGATCGACCGTGCGCCAGTCGGTCCTGCCGGTCCCGACCACCAGGACGCCATGGCTCATCTGGTCGGCCATCTGGCTGAACTGATCGACCGATTTCCAAACCGCGTAGCGCGTGTCGGCGATCTCGATCGCGGCGTGGACCGAGCCGATCGCGGCCAGCACCTCGTCCATCCCATAGGGCGCGTCGCGGACAGGCAAGGCGGATGTGAAGTTGTAGACCAGTTCGGCCTCGGCGCCGATCACGTTGAAACCGCCGGCGGGAAGCTGGGTCGCGCCATGATGGACGGTGTTGGCCGCCAGCGCCCCGCGCGCGGGTTCGGCGGTAGGCGTCGGCGATCCGACCTTCCAGGCGACGGGACCGCCCATCCGTTGGACCAGCAGATCCTGAACCGCGTAGGCCTCCTCCATCGACGCGGGACGCGCCTCGGGCGGCAGGTCCCTCAGCCAGACGTGGGAGCGCCGGGCTTCCAGGAGCAGGCCGGCGGCGGACGCGACGTCACAGGCGGTCTTGTCGTTTTCCAAGGCTGGTATCCTCCGTGAATTATTCTTGGTGGTGGCTTGGGGGAGGCTCTCAGGCTCCGAAGACGCCGTCCGGCATGGCGGAGCGTGGGATGATGGCGCCGCGATGCTGGACCACGGCACCGGCCAGCCGGTGGCCGGAGCGGGCCGCTTTCTCCGGATCGGCGCCCGTGAGGCGCGCCGCCAGATAGGCTGCGGCGAAGCTGTCACCGGCGGCGGTGGTGTCGACCACGTTGGGCACGGGGGTGGCGCCGACCTCAGTGTCGGCTCCACCCACCATCACGCGGCAGGCGGGACGGGTCAGCTTGAGGACAAGTTCGTCTGGTTCGCCTCCGTCGAGCAGGGCCTGTTCGCCATCGTCCCCGAACAGCAGGTCGAGATCCTCGACCGAGGCCAGGACGATGTCGGAACGGTCGATGATCTGGCGGTACGCCCGCTTGGCGAGTTCCCGGTCGGGCCAGCCGCGGACCCGGAAATTGGTGTCGAAGGCCAGCCGCGCGCCGTTGGCCCGGGCGCGGTCCAAGGCTTCGAACAGACGCTCGCGGCCGGCCTCGCCATAAAGCGACAGTGTGATGCCGGACAGGTACAGCAGGCCGTAGTCGCGGGACAGCGCGTCGATCAGGGCCTGGGTGCCGGGCTGGTCGAACAGGTCGCGGGCGGCGGCGCGGTCGCGCCAGTATTGGAACCGACGCTCGCCCTTGGCGTCGGTTTGGATCACGTAGAGCCCCGGCAGCCGTCCGGCCATGCGGACCACCTGTCCGGTGCCGATGCCTTCCGACGCCCAAGCCGTCGCCATCTCGTCGCTCCAGCCGTCGTCACCCAAGGCGGTGACGTAGTCCACCGCCACGCCGAGGCGCGCCATGTAGAGGGCGGTGTTGAGGGTGTCGCCACCATAGCTGCGTGACAGGGAGCCGTCGGCGCGTTCCGACAACTCGATCATGCATTCGCCGATGCAGGCGACCCGAACCATGCTTCTCTCCGTCCGTCACAATGGCGCCCGCCGCGGGGCCGTGCCCCAGCAATACCCGCCATCCATACCCACGTAAAGCCAGCACCGGAGCCACCCGCCTCCGGTGTGCCCCGGGACGCTAGGGGCCGCCGCGGGTCCCGGATGTCAGGCTCGGGAGAACCACAGGACCCCGGCGGCGTCGATATGCCGGATCAAGTGGCCGCGATGCGCCAAGTGGTTGAGATGGGCCAGCGCTTCACCGACGGCGAAGACGAGCTGGTGCGGGTCGAGCGGGCGGTTGAACATGATCCGCGTCACCTGCGCGACCGTGCTCGGCTCGCGGCAGGCCGCCAGCGTCTCGTCCAGCCGGTCCCGGTGATGGGCTGTCAGGGCGTCGAGCCGCGCGTGCAGGCCCGTGAAGGGCGTGTCGTGGGATGGAAGGACGAGGCTGTCATCCGGAATGGCTCGGAGGCGGTCGAGTGTGCGCAGGAAGTCGTCCAGTGGATCGGCCTCCGGTTCCGACGCCCAGACGCTGATGTTGGGGCTGATCCGCGGCAGCACCTGATCGCCCGCGATGAAGACGCCGCGATCCGGGCAGTGCAGGCAGACGTGCTCCGGCGTGTGCCCGCCGCCGGTGATCACCCGCCAGTCGTGGCCGCCGATCGTCAGGCTGTCGCCTTCCTTTAGGCGGTTGAACGAGGTCGGCAGGCGGCTGACCCCCTTGGCGTAGGCGTTGCCGCGCTCCGCCATGACCGCGAGCGCCGCCTCGTCCAAGCCCGCCTCGCGGTAGAAGGCCAGGGAGGTGGCGACCATCGCCTCCGGTGTCTCCAGGCTGAGCATCCGCCCGAATAGCCACTCGGTCAGGCTGGCGTGGAACTGGGCGTTCCAACGCTCGGTCAGCCAGCCGGCCAAGCCGATGTGGTCGGGGTGGAAATGGGTGGCGATCACGCGGATGACCGGCTTGCCGCCAAGGTGTTCGGCGAAGATCCGTTCCCATAACTCCTTGGTCTTGCCGCTGCCGACACCGGTGTCGACGATCGTCCAGCCGGCGTCATCCTCCAGCAGCCAGATGTTGATGTGGTTGAGCGCGAAAGGCAGGGGCATCCGCACCCAGAGCAGACCCGGCGCTATGGTCTTGGCTGTCCCGGGTTCCGGGAGCGCGGCGGCGGCGGTTTCGACCGGATGATGGTGGGGGAGGAGGTCCATTTCGCTGGGACTCTGACTTATCGGGCTGGATGGGCGGCTGGGCGCGCCGGGATCGTCATGTCCCTTATACAGTTCAGCCTACGCGGATCGTCAAGATTTAAGCAGTGCTGCGAATTGTCAGCTCTATGAACAATATCGGCGCGCCACGCTCCCGTGCCGCGCTCGACATCGTCATATCAAAGGCGCGGGGATCCGACCAGCGAAAGGGCCGGGGAGCGGAAGTCAGGCGAAGCGGCGCACCCGCTCGAGTTGGTGAACGGCTTCGGTGGGAGTCTGATCGCCGGCCACCACCGCGAAGAAACTCGGCAGGTGTCGGTCGACCAGCGCCAGATGGCGCTCCACCAACAGGCGGAGGCCATTCCGGTCGGCTCCCTCCGGAATTCGATGAACGCCTTGGCAGTGGATCCGGCCAACCGCGTCCGGACCCGTGAAGCCGCCGTCCTCCGCCAGGATGTTCAGGCGGTCGACCAATTCACCGACACGCTTCCGGCCGGCGCGAGGTATCGTGAGCGGAAGGGTCGACGTGATGTCGAGCAGGTCGCCCGAACCTTCGGTCATGACGACGGGCCAGTTGCCGTTGCGTCCCATGGCGTGGAAACGCAATTCCTGCCGTCGTTCGTCCGGCTTCCCCGTCGAACCCATGTGCCTTTCGGCCAGATCCTGGCACAGATGATCGAGAACCCGTCGCATGGCGCTATTCCTCCCCCTTGGAGCGGCCCGGTCGCGCTCCCCCTGTGAGGAAGGGAGCGTCCGCGAGCCTTATCCAAGGATGGTGCCGCGAATGGGTTCGCGGTTGCAACATGGTCGAAGGTCAGGATTGCTTAAGGATATGTGAACGCCTGAGGATTAGGCGGACTGGAATAGGCCATGGAACTAGGCGGAAAGCCGGGGAGAAATGCCGTGTTGGATAGCCCAGACCGCAGCTTGGGTACGATTCTGCGCACGAATCTTGCGCATGACGTTCTTGAAGTGCATCTTGACGGTCGACTCGGTGATATTGAGATTGCGCGCGATCGCCTTGTTCGATTGGCCGCCGAGCAGACATCGCAGGATCTCGATCTCCCGTTTCGACAACTCGTTGCCCAGCGCCGGCGGGGCCGCGGAGGAAGCCGGAGCGGCCGGCTCATCGACGACGGCGCTCCTCATCAGCAGATCGGCGATGCCGCGAGGGAACACCGCCTCGCCCAGCATGACCAGATGCAGGGACCTTTGCAGCGCCTCGCACGACATCGTCTTGTTGAGGCACCCGTCCGCGCCGCATTGCAGGGCGCCGCTCAAGACCTGCGGTGTCATCTCCGAGGCTAGCACGACCATCCGCGCCTGGGACGCGGTGGATCTCAGCAGCTTCAGATGTCCCAGTTCCTCCGGATTGCCGCTCTGGAGGTTCAACAGGATCAAGTCGGGCCGGCGGCCTTGGCGGATGGCGTTGGTGGCGTCGGCGAGGTTCGAAAATTCCGCCGAGATGCGGAACACGGTCGTGTCGAGCAAAGCCGCCAAGGCGGCGCAAAAGAGCCGGTCGCTGTCGACTAGCATCACATCGCGGTTGGTCGTCATCAGGCTCTCCCAGTCGGCGGCGTTTCCCGCCCTGTTTAGTTTTTCACCGAGTTCTTGGGTCGTTCGCGTCGGATGGGATGGTTGATCGTATGGTTAAGAAAAACTTACATGAATGGTATTGTGCAGTGCTATAAGATACTTACAAGTCCAAACACGCATTCCTAAACCGGTGATCGTAGGGGGCAACTAAAAAGAGACATTACGCTTTGCCGGATCAGGGTTCGTGAAGCCTTGCGAGGGGGAAACATCCGTGGGCACCAGCCATACGTTTGCGATGCGGCATGACGCCGACCGTGCATATACCGTTTCAGTAGATATCGTTTTGCGCAATCATCACCGTGATCTGGCATTATGAATAGCAATCGTCTAAAGGTCCTCATTGTCGATGACCATGCGCTAGTGCTCCATGGGTTCGCCCTATCGGTCCTGGAGTTGTATCCCGACGCCGAGGTGATGGAGGCGAACTCGCTGGACGCGGCCCTGTCGATCGTCCGGCGCACCGAGGGTCTGTCCTTGGTCCTGTTCGACCTGCATCTCGACGCCGAGGACGGATTGACCGGGGTTCGGCGGATGATCGAGGCGCTGAACGAAACGCCGCTGATCGTCATCTCGGCGTCGGACGAGAGCGCCGACGTCATCGACAGCGTCCGCGCCGGTGCCAAGGGATACCTGCTGAAGTCGGGATCGTCGGCGTTGCTCGAGCACGCCATCTCGCTGGTGCTGTCGGGCGAGACCTATGTGCCCTTGCCGCGCAACGTCCTGATCAGTGCCGCGACCGCCGAGCCGGAACGGCCGACCAACCACATGCTGGACCGCCTGACGGATCGGCAGCGGGATGTCTTCCAACTGCTCCTGGCCGGACACTCCAACAAGGAGATCGCGCGGGCGTTGGGCGTGCTGGAGGGGACCGTGAAGGTCCATGTCCGGGCGATCATGCAGAAGCTGGGCGTCAAGAACCGCACGCAGGTCGCCGTGGCGGCGGCGAGGGCCGGTTGTTTCCCCGAAGAGGTCTGACGTCTGGGATAGGGAAAGGGGACCGGCGCCCGGCCGGTCCCCCTCGCCTCACTTGAAGGCGGTCACTTCTCCAGGACGTAGGTGCCCGGAGCGTCGCAGAGCGGCGGATGTTTGTCGCTGCCGAGAGCGGGGGCGGGGACCTTCTCCCCGGCGTGCTCGGCGAGCCAGCGGTTCCAATCGACCCACCAGCTCCCTTGGTTCTTCTCGGCGGCTTCCAGCCACTTCTCCGGCGTATCCAGCGCCTTGTCGCCGTCGAGCACGGAGTAGCTGCCCTTGCGGCCGGCCGGGTGGTTGATGATGCCGGCGATGTGTCCACTGGTCGCCATGACATAGCGGACCTTGCCGCCGGTCAGTTGGGTGATCCGCCACGCCGAGGTCCACGGCACGATGTGGTCCTTCTCGGCGCCGACCGCGTAGATGTCCAGCTTGATCTTGCCCAGGTCGATCGGAACGCCACCCAGCTGGATCTTGCCCGGCTTGATCAGGTTGTTCTCGACATAGGTGTTGCGCAGGTACCAGCTATGGGCGGCCCGCGCCATGCGGGTGCCGTCGCTGTTCCAGTACAGCAGGTCGAAAGCCGGCGGCTTGCCGCCCAGCAGGTAGTTGTTGACGACGTTGCTCCAGATCAGGTCGTTGGAGCGCAGCAGGTTGAACATGTTGGCCATCTCGCGGCTGTCGAGATAACCCCGCTCCATCATCTGCTGCTCGATGAAGTCGATCTGCGGCTCGTCCATGAAGAAGGCGCTGTCGCCGACCCGGCTGAAGTCCTGCATGGAAACCATGAAGGTGGCCGAGTTGAACCGCGTGTCGCCCTTGGCCGACAGATAGGCCAGGGTCATCGCCAGCAGGGTGCCGCCGATGCAATAGCCGATCGGATTGACGGTCGGACTGCCGGTGATGTCGCGGACGACGTCGGCCGCCGAAAGCGGCCCCAGGTTCATGTAGTCCTCGAAGGTGATGTCCTCCATCGAGGCGTCCGGGTTCTTCCAGCTGACCATGAACACGGTGTAGCCCTGCTCGACCAGGTACTTGACCATGCTGTTCTTGGGCTGCATGTCCAGGATGTAGAACTTGTTGATCCACGGTGGCATGATCAGGATTGGCACCTGATGGACCTTCTCCGTGACCGGCGTGTACTGGATCAGCTCCAGCAGGCGGTTACGGTAGACGACCTTGCCGGGCGTGACCGCGAGGTTGCGGCCGGGCTCGAACGCGGTCGCGTCGACCATGCTGAGCTTGCCCTCGCGCAGGTCGTGCAGCAGGTTGCGGGCACCATCGGCCAAGCTGGCGCCTCCGGTTTCCATCGCGCGGCGCAGCGCCACCGGGTTTGAGAGCAGCAGCAGGCTAGGGCTCATCGCGTCGACGAACTGGCGCAAGTGGAAGGCGATACGCTCGCGCTCCTTGGGATCCATGTCGTCATCCTCCAGACCCTGCCGCAGCAGGAAGTCGGAGGCGAGCAGATACATGTCCTTGAGGGTGCGGTAGACCGGATTCGAATGCCACTCCGGCGCGTCGAACCGCTTGTCGCCCGACGCGGGAGCGCCGGTTGTCAGGCCCCACCAGCGGGCGCCGGCGGAGTTCCACGCCTCGAACGCCGAGGTCCAGATCTGCATGTTCAACTCGGCCGACCGGGTCATGGCCTTGGCGGGATCGCGCAGCGAGCGCAGCCAGACGATGCGGAGCGCGCGCACGGCCTCCGACCAGTCGACCGGGATGACCTCGCGCAGGGGATTGGCGTTCCAAACCTTGTCGATCGACGCCAGCATGGGGTCCGCAGCGATGAAGCGCTGAAACTGCTCGACGCCGCTGGCGAGTAGGGTTCCGGACATGGCGTCGGCGTTGACCGCCCACCAAGGCTGGGCGGCGTCGCCCGAGGCGTTCGGCGCGCCCGTTCCCATGCCCATGCCGCCGCCGTTCATGCCGGCCATGTTCTGCTTCATCCAGGTCATCCAAAGGCCGAGGGCGGCCTCCGGGGTCGGAATCGGCGTTCCGGCGGGCTCCTCGGCGGCTGCCCGCGGAGTTTCCTCAGCGGGTGCGCGCCCGGTCCGGTTCTCGCTGGGGGCCGCTTCGGCGGTCCGCTTGGCGGCGGGTTGGCGCTTCGGTTTGGTGTCTTCGCTCTTCATTGTCGCCATGATGGTTCCCCCCTTGTTTTGAACGCCGAACGGGCCGGCGCCTGAGGTTTGTGATTTGATGGCGTCGTCAACGGGCGCCAGGTTTTTCCGGCTTCGCGGGAGCCGCCTTCGGCTTGGCGCCGCCGGCCTGCTCGCGCGAGGGTGCCTCGCCGGCGATCGGTTTCTGCGGAAGCACGCCAGGAGACGTCTCGATCGACGGCGTCTCCGGCGTGTCGGTGTCGTTGGCGAAAGCTGGCTTGTCCGCTGGGTGGCCACTCATCAGATTCTCCTTGGATACCCTGCCAGACGCGCGCTTCGATCGAGGCGTCGCCTGGCGCTCGCGGAGTCAACATCCGGCATGAGATATCCTCTCCACCGAGATTTACCATAAAGCCCTGTTTTAGTGCAGCGTTCCTTGGCGGGGTGCGTCATTCGGACCAATAAGTGGCCGGACCAACAAGGACGCGCGGACCGCGTCAGGGCACCGCGGCCGTCGCGTCGGCTTTCGAGTCCTCGGATCGGACGATGTCCCACAGCCACTTGGTCACCTCGGGCCACAAGGTCTCGTGCGCGGCGCGCCCGATCAGCGGACCGACGTGCTGGAGGGCGACGCCGACGTCGCCGTCATAGGTCAGCACACGCTTCACCGCCGCTGGGGCGGCGTCGATCACCGGCATCATGGCGCCGGGTGGAATGATCTCGCTGTCGTTTCCAAGCACCGCCAGAAGCGGGGCGGTCAGGCCGGAAGGCGCCGCCGGCCGGTCACCGACCAGCAGGTCTCCCCGCGCGAACCGATCGTCGCGATAGAGGCGCTCGATCAGTTCCTCGAAGAACCGGCCGGCGATCGGGGCTTCGTCCAGCGTCCACCGCTCGACCGCCAGATGGGTCTGGAAGGCCTTGCGGTCGGAGAGGCTGGCGACCAGGTCCGCGCGTCTCTGCCAATTGAATTCCCGCGGCGAGGCGCGGACGGAGACGAGGTTGAGGAAGCTACCCGGTATGTTGCCGAACGCCTCGCGGAGTGTGGCGGCCGGCGGCGCGTCGGCCACGATCCTGGCGAAGGCGCCGCTGCCCTCGCCGAAACGAAGCGGTGATTCGACGACGACCAGCCCGCGCACCTTGTCGGCGTGGAGGCTGGTGAACAGCGTCGCCAGCGTGCCACCCAGCGAATGGCCGGCCAGGAAGACCTTTGGTTCGCCGCGCTTGGTGATCGCCGCCAGACAGTCGCCGATCAGGCGGTCGGCGTAATCCGCCAAGCCGAACTCCCGCTCGGCCTCGCCGGGGTCGGTCCATTCCGTCATGTGGACGCGGAAGCCGCTCTCCGCCAGCCGGCGGACGACGCTGACCGCGGGCAGCAGGTCCCAGATATAGCCGCGCTTGATCGGGGCCGGGACGATCAGGATGTTGGGACCGTTCGCCGGGACCGGATCGTACAGCCGGAGGCGGACGCCGGGTTCCTCGAACACCACCCTGAAGGAGCTCTCCCGGGCACCCAGGCCCATTCCATCCATGGCGATGCCGCGCCAGCGGCGGACGGCGTCGAAGTGATGGAGCGCGTCGGCGAAGAACGCCGCGCCGCCAAGTGACGGCCGCCGCTTTTCCTCTGTCATCCCGGTATGCTTCCTTTCTTTTCGGCTCGCGCCGGATCGGTGGGGAAGTCTTGTACCACAGGCGCGGAGCGCGCGGTCACGCCTCCTGTCGGGGATCCGGCGATAGTCCCTTCCGCTTGGATCAGCCGCCCATGTTCAGCCGCCCATGTTCAGCCGATATGGGGACGCTGATCCTTGGTGGCATCCAGGATCTCCATCGTCATGACATCCTCGACACGCGGAACCTTGAGGGGAAATTGGCCCAGCCTGGCGAACAGCTCGATCTGGTCGGCCCAGACCGCCGGGTCCATGACACCCCAGCCGCCAATCCGGGTGGCCTCGTTCAGCGCGTAGGACAGCAGGATCTTGGCGGAAGGCCTCTCATCCTCAAGGCGCAACTGTGGATACTCGGCGATCAGCAGGTCGGCGGCCTGGGCGTGGTTGTTGAAGGCGTATTCCCATCCCCGGCTCGTGGCGATGACGAATCGGGCCAGCAGATCCGGTTGTTCGCGGATCGTCCGCAACGTCGCGTAATAGGGCTGCGCGTAGAGCCTTACTCCCGCGTCCCACAGGCGTAGCTCGACGCGGCGGTCTCCCAGCGCCCTGATGATCATCATGTTGGTCATCCAACCCGTCATCACGTCGATCTCGCGGCGCAGCATCGGACCCATGTCGGTGGCGATCGGGACCAGCGACACGTCCTTGAAGTCGATGCCATTGGCCGCCAGGAAGGAGCGCACCAGGATGAGGCTGGTCGGCGGCACGCCGACCCGCTTGCCGACGATGTCCTGGGCGGCGCGGACCGGATTGTCCTTCAGCGAGAAGAAGGCGAAGGGATGCCGCTGCGTTCCCACGGCGAAACACTTGACCGGGACGTTCTGCGAGATGGCGATCATCAGCGCCGGGCTGGAGGACAGTTGGCCGATCTCGCACCTGTCGGACGCGACCACCGAGAGGCCGTCGACATTGGCGCCTCCGGGGATGATGTTGACGTCGATCTCCTCCCGCTCATAGAAGCCCATCCGCTTGGCGCAGACCTCGCCGATCTGGTTGCCGCCAGCGAGCCAGCCAACCTGGAAGCCGATCTTGCGCAGCGCGGGCCCCCGCTGATCCCGCGCCAGCGCCGCGGCTGGTGACCCGGCCACGCTCAGGCAAGCGGTTCCGGCCGCCGCCTTGAGCCAGTCGCGCCGGGTGAGGCCACCGGGAGCCACCATGGTCACGACCCGACGATTTCCGAAAGAGCACCCATGCCGCACCTATCGATCCGGACCCAACGCGGATGTCCCGTTAAAAGAAAAATATTTAAGCCGAATTGAAAACATATTCGTTGAGGTGTCCTGGGTCTGGGACCAACACGGCTCTCAGAGAATCCCTCCTACTTTGCAATGGATAGTTTTTCAAGCGTCCGTTCGGAAGATTAGCGAGCAACTTGCACACAACAGTGAATTCAGCCAATTGATTAAATAATATTGATCTCAGAAAATCTGAGTAGTTCTATATTGGTATTTTGATGGATGGGAATTGGGATCATGAATATTTCCTCTGCGTCATCTCCTTTGCTTTTGACCAGAGATACTTCTTAATTATTTCAATGTTGAAACATATCGGGATTGTGAGATTTCGTCAAGATAGAAAGTTGTTGCAATAAAAAGTTTATATAAATCCCGGAAAGAGACCACAAAACGTTGTGATCTCAAATCCCTTCATGAACCACATGCTTGAAAGTACCGCCTGAGGCATGCCATAACTTGGATGTAATGGATTCTTGGAAAGGGATCTTTTGATTACATCCGTATTTATGAACTCAAAATAAACTGAATATTTCATTCTCAACATCTCGACGACGGACAGCACTCCGATCGACCCATGGAGTCACGATGCGACATCCCGCGAACCTCCTGACCGGTGTTTTCCATGTCGTGGCGATGGCCGCCGCCATCATTCCCGCCGCCATCTTTCCAGCGGAGGCGGCGGACGGCGCGCCCCCCGCCATCGTGCTCAGTCCCGTGGTGCCGACGGCACCGGTGGGTGAAACCCAGCAAGCTTTCGACACCTTCTCCTGGCAGGCCTTCGTCGCGTTGAACTGGCCGGCGTTGGGCAATGGCCAACCGGACACTTCAACCACGATCGGTCAGCCCGGCGCTCCCAGCCAGGGGGTATGGGAGACCTGGAAGGAATCGATCGAGGTCTTCAAGAGCGACGGGACACCCCCGACTCCTTGGGATGCGCCGCGTCGCGACCTACCGGCCGCTTGCCAGGGGGTGGCGCCAGCCGGAACCAAGGTGCTGACCCACGCGGCGAAGAAGCCGGACGTGCTTTTCTCCTCGACCCAACCCTTCGCCAGCGGCCCCTTGATCGACCAGAACGGCGCCTATGCCCGGTTCGAGATCGCGATGAACCAGTCGATGTTCCAGTACATCGACACCAACCAGCTTTACAACACGCAGGGCCAGCAAGCATTTTCCGCCTCCGGCGGGCGCGTCTCCTTCGCCTGCGCCGCCGCTGGCGCATCCGGCGCCATGATGGTCAAGGCATCGTGGAAGATCCTGGGAGCGGGCGACGACCCGGAGCGTTTCCATGCCACCCAGGCGCTCGTCTGGACCCAGGCGTCGACCAATCCGCCGGTGGCGGAAAGCTGCGTGCTCCAGAACACCGGCCTCGTGGGACTGCACATCGCGACCAAGCTGGACAATCGCCCACAGTGGGTTTGGTCGACCTTCGAGCAGGTCGACAACGTCCCGGACAAGGGCCAAAGCCAAGACCAGGTTTCCATGAACGCCTCGCACAGCTTCTATGGCAAGGCGTGCGCCAACTGCACCGACGTCAACCAGCCACCGCCGCGCCCGTCGAACCCGTCGAAGCCCGGCATGCCGACCCAGATCATGCGGGTGACGCCGATCGACGCCGCCACTTCGGCCATCAACGCGTCGTGGCAGGGAGCGCTCGCGGGCGTCGGCGCGACCTCGCCTTGGCGCTATTATGAATTGATCGGAACGCAGTGGCCGACGGAGGCCTCGCCGAACTGCCAGTCGGTATCGCCGGTCGATCCCCTGGGCACGCCGACGCCGCAGTTCCTCGCGAACGCGACCCTGGAGAGCTACATCCAGGGCAAGACGCCCAACGTGTCGTCCAGCTGCGTCGAATGCCACAGGAACGCGACCGGGACCGACGGCAAGTTCTCGGATTACACGTACATGCTGTCGATGGCGAAGCCGCTGAAGACGCCTCCGTGATCCGCCACCAATCACGAGCCGCACCAATCACCAACCGGCACCAGAAGATCCCATCGGGGAGATCACGACCATGGACGAGGACGAGGCGCGGACGATATTCGCGGAGCTGTCGCAGGCGCTCACCGGCATCGCGATCGGCAAGCTGAGGCCGCCGAACGATCCGAACGGGGTCTTCGAGGGCGTGTACCACACCTTCGCGCGGAATGCCGGACCTTACGCCGCGGGCTGGATACTGGAGCGGTTCACCACGCTGAAGACGCAGGGCCTGGACGACGATCGGATCGCGTCGGCCATCCTTGGCGACGCCGACAACGGCCCGGTCGCCCAGTCGATCATCAAGCTCTGGCTGCTCGGAAACTGGTACACGCCCGGCACGTCGCGGAACGCCACCGTGGCTTCCAGCAATGTCTACATCGCTGGATGGGTCTGGAAGATCATGCAGGCGCATCCGATGGGCTACTCGATGCAGGAATACGGCTATTGGGCCGAGCCGCCTCCGGCTCCTCTCGCGGCCTATGTGCCGCCCCCAGCACCGCCACCAGCGAAGCCGTGAAAGGAGTTCCATGATGGATGGAACCGTCAAATACGATGTCGTCATCGTCGGTTCCGGGGTGTCGGGCGCCATCGTGGCGCTCCAGCTCGGGCTCGAGAACCGCAAGGTCCTGATCCTGGAGGCCGGCCCGCCCGTGCCCGCGAGCCGCGAGACCTACATGGAGCGGTTCTACACGTCGGCCGACAAGATGCCGGAATCGCCTTATCCCCCCAACACGCTCAACTCCAACCCGGCTTCCGAGGCGGCGGGGCGCGCGACGACGCTCGACCTGATCAACGTGGCCGATCCGTCCAAGAGCTATCTGGTCCAGAACCTGGGTCATGGGCACCTGCCGTTCTCCAGTACCTATGAGCGCATTGGCGGCGGCACCCTGTGGCATTGGCTCGGCACCTCGCTCCGCCTGCTGCCGGGTGACTTCGAGATGCGCAGCCGCTATGGACGCGGACGCGACTGGCCGATCGAATACGAGGCGATGCAGCCCTTCTACGCGGCGGCGGAGGCCGAGATGGGTGTCGCCTGCGACAAGGATACCCAACTTTACATGAAGGGACTGTACCCGAACGATTACGTCTATCCCATGCCGGGCGTCGTACCGTCATTCGTGGACGCCACGTTCGCGGCTGGGCTGAAGGGGCTGGAGCTGTATGGACAGCCGATACAGGTGGCGCCGACACCCGCCGGCCGCAACACGATCCCCTACCAGGACCGCAGGGTCTGCGCAGGCAACACCAACTGCATCCCGATCTGCCCGATCCAGGCGAAGTACGATGCCACGGTGACGCTCAACAAGGCGCTGAACACCGGCAACGTCACGATCCAGTACAAGAGCGTCGCGTCGCGGGTCGTCGTGGACGGCGCAACCGGCCGGATCGCCAGCATCGACTACATGACATACACGGACCCACGCGGCGGTGCGACCGGAAGCGGGACCGCCGTGGGAGACTTCTATGTCCTGGCGGCGCACGCCATCGAGACTCCCCGCCTGCTGCTGATGTCCGCCACCGACGAGATGCCCAAGGGGGTCGCCAACAGCAGCGATCAAGTGGGCCGCAACCTGATGGATCATCCGCTCTATCTGAGCTGGGCGCTGATGCCGGACGGCCAGCCGGTCCATCCGATGCGGGGTCCGATGGCGACCTCGGGGATCGAAACCCTGCGCGACACGCCGCACCGCAAGGATTGGGCGGCGTTCCGGATCGAGATCGGCAATACCGCTTGGGCCTTCCCGATCAACGATCCCTATACCACCACGCAGGATTTCATCGACGGGACCAACTCCTCCGGGTTGAATCCCAATGGCGCGAGACTTCACGGCCGCGCGCTGATCGATCGGCTGAACGGGTTGATGACCCGCCAGATCCGCATGTCGAACCTGGTGGAGCAGCAGGCCCAGGCGCGGAACCGCGTCTCCCTGGCGGCAGATCACGTCGATGGCCTCGGGCTGCCGCGGCCGCGCATTGACTACACATTGAGCGATTACACCCGGCAGGGGTTCAGGCGGGCGCGGGAGGTCAATTCGCGGATCTACCGGCAACTCGGCGCGCGCGAATATTCGACGGTCGACAAGTCGTCGCCATCGTATTTCGAAGTGGATGGCCAAGGGTTCGATTTCTATGGCGCCGGGCACATCATGGGAACCCACTTGATGGGGTCGTCTAGCAAGGATTCGGTGCTGGATCACGACATGCGGAGCTGGGATCATCCCAACCTGTTCATGGTTGGAAGCGGAGCCTTCCCATCGTCGGGCACAGGCAATCCAACACTGACGGTGGCGGCGCTTTCGTTCAAGGCGGCTGGAGCCCTGATTCGCGAATTACGTAAATAAACCACCACTATAAAACCGATAGGGCATGGTCAAAATAGATTAGATTACAAAACATACAAGAGGTCGGTTCGATCTATACAAGTCTGTATAGAACATTGGTGGCTTGTTTGTTAACCATGCCCATGATATTCGATGTCCATGTCGCCCAATGCATCGAGGTTGAACCCTTCGGTTTTGGAGCCGTGGCGAGGTATGAGGCTTTCTAGGTTCGTCGAATGGGGTCTGGCCATCTCATTACTCGCCAATCTTGGTCTCGGCTGCCAAGCGCTGGGAGGATCGGTTCCACTGTCGCTGGCCCTGACGGCCGTTCCGGCGGCGATCGGCATCTGGCTGCTCGCCCGGTGCCGCGATCCCTTCCAGGAAGCGCAAATTCTCGGGCAGACATCGGAGATCCTGGAGACGATCGGCGACGCGTTCTACGCGCTGGATAGAAATGGGCGCTTTACTTACTTGAATCCCAAGGCTTTGACGCAGTTGATCAAGCCACCCGACCAGTTGCTTGGCCGCCGCTTCCTGGAAGTCTTCCCCGAGGCCGCCGGCTCGCCGCTCCACGTCAACTGCGGTGATGTGATGAGGGATGGCAAGGCCCGCGAGTTCGTCGGTGTCTCGCCGATCCTCAAGCGCTGGAAGTCCTACTTGATCCTTCCCCGGCCAGACGGCGGCATTCTCGTCCACTCTCGCGACGTCTCGGCGGAGAAGGCCGCAGAGCAAGCCTTGCTGGCGGAAAGGATGAAGTTCGGTGTGGTGGTGGAGCATGTCCCCATCGGGTTGTTGTTCGTCGAGGCGCCATCGGGGCGGGTCGTGCTGGGCAATGTTCCGGCGAAACGCCTGATCGGCCGGTCGGCGAACGACGATCCGTTTCCGGCGCTCGTCGTATGGGAGGCTTACGACGAGTCCGGGCGCGCGATCGAGGACCAGGATCACCCGCTGGCGATCACGCTGGCGACGGGAGAGCCGGCGGAACTGGTGGCCCGATACCGCAGGGGCGACGGAACGCTGGCGTGGATGCGGGTCACCACGGCACCGATCCACGATATGGACAGTACGGTCACGGGTATCGTGGTCGCGCTGGTCGATATCGATGCCGAACGTCGCTCCGCCGAGATCCTGCGCGATGGCGAAGCGCGCTTGCGGCGGGCGGTCGAGGATGCTCCCCATCCGATCATGGTCCACGCCGACGACGGTACGGTCGTCCATCTCAGTCAAGCGTGGACGTCGGCCACCGGCTATGACCGTGATGATCTCGGGACCATCGCGGGCTGGACGAGGCGCGCTTATGGCGCCGAGGCGGAGACGGTCCAGCGCGCCATTCAATCGCTCCACCACCTCGACGGACCGGTCGATGAAGGCGAGAAAACGATCCGGGCTTCGGATGGTTCGCTTCGCGTGTGGAACTTCAGCAGCTCACCGATCGGCAGGGATGCCACCGGGCGTCGCCTGATCGTCACAATGGCGGTCGACCTGACCGAGCGGAAACGGGCGGAGGCACGGCTTCTGCTGCTGATGCGCGAGGTCGACCACCGCGCCAAGAACGTCCTGACGGTGGTTCAGTCGGTCCTGCACCTGACCCGGACGGACAACCCAGCCGACTTCATCGCGGCGGTGGAGGGCAGGCTCGCGTCCATGGCCCGCGCGCACACGCTCCTCGCCGCCAACCACTGGTCTGGAGCCGACCTGCGGTCCCTGATCGTCGACGAATTGGCGGCCTATGGCGGCCCGGGCCGCATGGTGATCGCGGGCCCACCGGTCGCGATCGCCCCGGAGGCCGCCCAGGCCGTAGCCATGAACCTGCACGAGTTGGCGACCAACGCCGCGAAATACGGCGCCCTATCGACGGTGGCCGGTCGCGTCGATGTGGCGTGGATGGTGGAGCCGCCCGATCGCGGCGGCTGCCTGACGCTGGACTGGGTGGAGCGGGGCGGTCCCCCAGTCGCCGCTCCGGAAAAGATCGGCTTCGGCTCCACCGTGCTGCGCCAAACGGTCGAGACCCAACTGGGCGGCCAGTTGACCCTGGACTGGCACCCGGCCGGTCTGATGTGCCGGATCGCGATGCCCGCGGACTGCTTCTCCACATCAGGTGTCACCCTGGTGCCCGAGGGGGCGGTCACGGTCCCGGCCGCCGCGGACGCGGCTCCCGGCGGGCGTGTCCTGGTCGTGGAGGACGAGGCGCTCACCGCGCTGGCATTGGAGCAGGTTCTCATGGAGGCCGGATTCGTGGTGCTGGGCCCGGTCGGGCGGATCGAGGATGCCCTCGATATCTTGGGCTCCATACGGCCCGACGTCGCCGTCCTGGACGTCAATCTGTTTGGTCAGGATGTTTATCCCGTTGCCAACCGGCTGGTCGAGATGGGGGTGCCGTTCCTGTTCTGCTCCGGCTACGCCAGGCTTGACGGCATCAACGACCACTTGAGGAGGGCACCTCACCTGTCCAAGCCGGTTTTGGCGGACCACTTGATCGCCACGCTGAACACCCTGCTTGGCGCTGGCCGCGAAGACAAGGCCGTAGCCTGAGCTCGCCGGGCATTCGAAGGGAAAACTGGGTTGGCCATAAGAAAAAGGCCGCCCGGTTGTTCACCGGGCGGCTCGAGTCTTACAGGGAGGAAACGCTGTCCAGTGGACATCGTGAAACAGACTATGAATGGAGAATGGTTAACATGCTGTGAGCCCGCTCACAGGAATCGGGAAAAATCGGCATGCAGCAACGATTTGTCTTGAGCCACTTCGACGCACCCCAGACCGGCGGATCAGCCTGCCCTTCACGCCGTTCCCACGCGCCCGGATCGGCGATCAGAACTCCTCGAGGCGCTTCGGGCTGCTCTTCAGCAGGTTTTCCAGCATGGTGACAATTTCCTCGATCTCGATGCGCGTCGCCTCCAAGGCGTCGGCGGTCTTGTCGTCGATGCCGGCTTCGAAGATCATCATGTCGAAATAACCATTCACCGCGCCGAACGCCGTCATCTCGTCGGACAGGATGTCCCAGGCGCCCAGCGAGTGCGTCAACGTCAGGGGCGGGTTCGAGAAGAACATGTGGCTCATGTGGGTGAACGCGGACAGCGCCTTCAGCTTCGCGCGGATCACCCACTGATTGAAGCCGGTCGGCAGGCTCTGCTCGACGCGGGGATAGCGATCCTCGACCGTGAAGATCAGGCTCTGGATGCCGAGATAGTTTTCCCGGACCTTCTTGTAGTGGAGGAAGGTCTTGATGACGCCCCGGCTGGATTGGCGTTGCAGATCGGCGATGTCGTCGGCGAGCGTGCGCGCCATCCCGATCACGATCTGGACGTCCTTGCGGTTTGGTGCTGTCGAAGTGTCAGTCACGGCTGATCCGTTGCCTTCCCGGGTGCTACCAAAGCTACCACATTGGCGACCGGTCGGAAACAGGCCGGAGTGCCACCATCGCGCCTCGACGCTCCGTTCGGTCTGTTCGATGCGTGCGATGATCATCGGTGTCCCCCTTGTCGCTGGCAATTGAGACAAAACGCATCGTCCGCCCGGATGATGCCGGCCATTGGCACTGGGACCGGCGTCGCCTACCTTGCGTGCCCTAACAGCTTCAACGCGGCAACGAGGTTCAGGGAAGGGGAGGGGCATGACGGACGGCGGCGTGACCATGATCGACGGCAGAACCAAGGGCGTTCCACCCGGCGTGGAGCCCTTTCCGCTGGCCGGGATCGGCGGCAAGGGCTGGAACGTGTTGCGCGAGGACATGACGTTGCCACTGGCCGTCCTGAAGGATGCCGCGCTCGCCCATAATGGCCAGTGGATGCGCCGCTTTCTCGACCTGACGGGAACCGCGCTGGCGCCGCACGGCAAGACGACCATGAGTCCGGCGCTGTTCGATCGGCAGCTGTCCGACGGCGCTTGGGGCATGACGCTGGCGACGGCCCAGCAGGTCCGCGTCGCCCGCGAGGCGGGAATCCGGCGCATCGTTCTGGCGAACCATCTGGTGGGCCGTCAGGCGATCGACTATGTCGCGGCCGAACTCGCGTCGGACCCGGATTTCGACTTCTTCTGCCTCGTCGACTCGATCGATGGTGTGGAGCGGCTATTGGCCCGCCTGAGGGAGGTTTCGCCTGGCAGGCCGTTGCAGGTCATGGTCGAGATCGGCGCCGCCGGAGGCAGGACGGGCTGCCGCGACGACGCGGGCGCGCTGGAGGTGGCGCGCGCGGTCAAGCGGGCGGAACCCCTCCTTACGCTACGCGGTGTCGAGGGCTATGAAGGCATGGTCCGAGGCGACGGAGACCAGGATCGCGACGCGGCCATCCTGGCCTATCTCGATCGCATCGTAGCCGTGGCGTCGGACTGCGCGGCGGCGGATCTGTTCGGGCCGGGACCGGTGATCCTGAGTGCCGGCGGTTCCGCGTTCTACGACATGGTGGCCGACCGGCTCGGCAAGGCGAAACTGGATCGCGAGACCTTGGTGCTGCTGCGCTCCGGCTGCTACCTGACGCACGACAGCGACTCCTACGCGGTGATGTTCGAGCAGGTCCGCTCCCGCATGCCGGAGGTGGATGGGCTGGGGCGTGGTCCCGCCGCCGCCTTGGAGGTCTGGGCCTATGTCCAGAGCCGGCCGCAACCCGACAAGGTCATCCTGACGGTCGGCAAGCGCGATATTTCCCACGACGCCGGGATGCCGGTGCCGATCCTCTGGTTCCGGCCCGGCCATCATGGGGCGCCGGTCGAAGCGCCGCGCGGACTGGTGGTGACCGAACTGAACGACCAGCACGCCCATGTTTCGATTCCGGAGCGGGTCGATCTCCGGGTCGGCGACATGGTGGCGCTCGGTATCTCCCATCCCTGCACGACGTTCGACAAGTGGCGGGTGCTGTATGTGGTCGATGACCGCTACGACATCGTCTCGGCGGTCACCACGTGGTTTTGAGTGGGACCGCTCTGGCCGGTGGTCCGTCGGACATCCAGGGATGATTCTAAAACGTCGGACCCAACGCTTGGCATTGCAAAGAGGCAGCGAGCCGCTCTATCTTCGTTGAGGAGATTGCGAATGTCTATCATTCGCGTACAAAGGGAAGGCTTTGAAACGATGGCTGGTTCAAAGGTCAAGATTTGGGTCGGGCTTGGCACGTATGTGCTGGTCAGCAGTGCGGGAACCGCGTGGGCCGAGGCGCCCAAGGGCGATCAGCACAATGCGCATGGTGTGCAGATCGCCCAAGCCGCCCATGGACACGGCGGCGAAGGCGGTGAGGGTGGCGAAGGGGGAGAGGGCGGCGAAGGGGGCGAAGGCGGTGAGGCCGGCTCCCCGGCACTGGCCGGACTGGACGAGGAGCAGGCGTATCTGGCGAACATCGCCATGATCAGGGGCCACATGAACGTCGGCAACGAGCTGTTCGCCCAAGGCCGCGCCAACGACGCGCTGCCGCACTTCCTCCACCCGGTCGAGGAGCTCTATGGCGAACTCGAGGGCGTCATCAACGCGAAGGGCGTTTCCCCCTTCAAGGCCGATCTCGACAAGCTCTCCGGCATGGTGAAGCGCAAGGCGTCGGTGGCCGACGTCCAAGCCCAGACCGAGGTCGTCCTGACCCGCCTGACCGACGCGACCGCGGTGGTGCCCGCCACCAAGCAGACCGATCCCACCTTCGCCCTGCCGGTCGTTATCGGCGTGCTGCGGGTGGCGGCGGACGAGTACGAGGGTGCCTTCGAGGGTGACGTGATCGCCAACCCGGTTGAATACCAGGATTCGCTTGGCTTCGCCCGAGTCGCCAACGCCTGGGTCGAACTGATGACCCCGACCTTGACGACCAAGGACGCCGAAGCGGCCAATACCCTGCGGCAGGAGATGAACACCCTGTTGACGACGTGGCCGAAGGTCACGCCGACCCGCAAGGCGGTCCGGTCCGCCGGCGAGATGTCGGGCATCGTGTCCCGCATCGAGTTCGCGGCCGCCCGGCTGCGTTAGACCTCAAGCTTGGGAAGTCGGCGACGGCCGGTGGAGAAAACCAGATGATCCTCTGCATCGCGCAAGTGCTGCCGCCCGAACTGCTGGCGGATGTCACCCGCCACCTGACCGACGCGCGTTTCGTCGACGGTGCCCGCACCGCCGGCTGGCACGCCCGTCTGGTCAAGCGGAACGAGCAGCTGTCGCCGTCCGACGCCGCCTACGCCGACGTGATCCGCCGCGTCAACGCCGCGATCGAGGAACACCCGCTGTTCCAGGTCGCGGCGCGGCCCAAGGCGGTCCGCCCGGTCATGATCAGCCGGTACACGGCTGGCATGGAGTACGGGACCCACGTCGACGACGCCATGATGGGAGGTGTCCGGACCGACATCTCCTTCACCCTGTTCCTGAGCGATCCCGACAGCTATGACGGCGGCGATCTTGTGATGGAGGGGACCGGCGGCGAGCAGTCCTATAAACTCGACCCCGGGTCGATGATCCTCTACCCGTCGGGAGCCTTGCACCGGGTCGATCCCGTCACGCGCGGCGCCCGCGTCGCGGCGGTCGGTTGGGCACAGAGCCTCGTCCGCGACGCGGCCAAGCGCGAGATCCTGTTCGATCTCGACACCGCCCGCCGGGCGATCTTCCAGAGCCACGGCAAGACGGCCGAGTTCGACCTGATCTCCAAGAGCACGGCCAACCTGCTGCGCCACTGGGCGGAGGCCTGAGGGCGACGTCAGCGGTCGAGGTGGCAGTAGGCTGGCTCCGTCGCGATGCGGAGATCCTCCACCGCCGTGCCGACGGTGAAGTGATACAGGCTCTGCCAAGCCATCGCCCCGCCGTCGATGCCCAGCATGTCGTGGACCGCGTCGTCGAAGAAGCAGCCGATGCCGGTGCCGGACACGCCGGCCGCCGTCGCCTCCAGGTAGAGCGTCTGTCCGATCAGGCCCGCCTCCCAGAACAAGCGGCGGTAGGCCCAATCGCCCTCCTCGTCCAAGGTCCGGCTGAAGTCGGCGATCATCCCCAAGCTGAATGCGCCCTTGCCGGCGATGGCTTGCAGGCAGCTGACCTTCGAGGCGGCTTTTTCCAAGTCGGCGGGAGCCAGTCGGTACAGCGCCGGTCTTCCGTTCCCTCCGACATCTTCCCAGAGGAACACCGGATCGCAAGCCTCCCGCAGCGTGGGCAGCGAGGCGGGGTCGCGGACCAAGGCGTAGAGGCCTCGGTCCAAACCCTCTACACGGTGGATGAACAGGAACAGCGCGAGGCGGGGCGCCCACGGGAAGCCGCTCCAGGGAACGCGAGCGGGGTCCGGCAGCGTGGCCGCGAGCATGCGGTCGAAAGCGGCGCGATCAAGCGTGCCACCGGGGTCCATGCGCATCACGCTGCGCCGGTGCCGGATGACCGATCCGGCGGGCTCATTCGGATGGGGCAGGGTGGGCGCCATGACCGGCTGACCGGGTGGCGCCGCTCCCGGAGGCTTGGCGGTGAAGCTCAGGGCCAGATCGATCGCCGGCCAGGGGTCGTGGTCCTCGCTCAACCGGTTGGCCCGTCCCCGCCACGTGCCGGACGGGCGTTCCGGCACGCGCTGGTCGCAAGCTGGCGAGGGGTGGACGAGGGCCAGCAGGTCGGGATGTTCCCGCTCATACCGGTGGCCGGCATCCTGGCGGTGCAGACCCAGCCAGTTGGCGACCTGGGCGTCACCGGGTTCGGCCAGGACGGTCAGCCGCCAGCCGAGGCACGCGGCGGCGTAGCCAAGCGAGCCGATGGCGTGGCCGACATCGTGCTGGCAATAGCGGAAGGCACGCTCGCCGTACTTCCACGCCTCACGCCATACGACCGAACTCAACCCCACCAGGAAGCCGCCCTCCGGCAGGTCCGGGGCGGTGTCGAAGACGCAGCGTTCCTCCAACGCGTGGGCATCCACGGCGTAGTGATAGAGCGCCGGTTCCTCACCGATCCCAGCCAGCGGGGGTAGCGCCACGTAGCCGATGGTCGGGTGCAGGTTGCCGCTCGACGGGTTGTTGCGTACGGCCCAGCGGGCCCCATCCACCGCCTTCCACGCGCTGAGGCCCAACCCCAGTTCCAGGAACAGCCCGAGCGTGTTGGCGCCGAGCCCACGCGGCGTCGCGTCGTTCCACTGGCCGAACGCCGGGGTCGGCTGGTCCAGTCCGAGCGGCAGGTCGATCCGCCGGGCGCCCTCGAATCGGCGGAACGGGTTCGGCTGCGATTCCCAGTCCAGGAACGCCGGTCCCAGTGCGTAGCGGTTCGGAGCGTGCTTGGACCGCTTGTGATATTCCCGAATGTCGCGGGGCAGGCGGTCGTCCGGAACATCCATGGCGATACCGCCCTCGTTCGGCGTGTGATGTCGTGGCGCTGGTGCTACGCTGGCCGCTGGGCTGGAACGGGGTCGACCGGTCGGCGGCCGACCCCGTCTCGGTCTCAGGCCGCGTCGGCCAAAGTCGAGCGGGCGAGTTGGAGAGCCTCGCCAATCGCCTCGACCTGCTGGCGGGTCAGCGTGACCAGCCGGTGGGTGACCGCGTCGGGCGGATCCTGGATCAGTTCCAGGTTCTCGAACGCGGCGAGGATCTTCAAGGCTTCGGCTTGAAGGAGTTCCAGATGCTCGATTCTCTCAAGAGGGGTTCTGTTCATCGTGCCGCTCCGCCGTTCAGGTGACTTGATCCGCGAGATGGGTGGTGACGCCGTCCACATCCGGAGTTTAACCCTATCCGCCAAGGGGAGGTTTGGTCCTTTTCGTCGCGGCGCTTGGCGCACCGAGAGGGTGGGGAGGCCGGCATGTACCGTCACCTGACCAGCCAGGACGCGATCGACCGCGAGTACAATCCACGCCTGCTCGCCGCGGACATGGGCGCGGTCGTGGCGGGCTGGGCCGAGCGGAGCGCCGAGACTCGGCGGACCTGCGGCCATCGGCTGCGCCGCTCGTTCGGGCCGACGCTGGCCGAATACCTCCACGTCTTTCCGGCCGACGCGCCGAACGCGCCGATCCATGTCTTCATCCATGGCGGCTACTGGCGGGCCTTCAGCGCCGATGATTTCAGCTTCGTCGCCGAGGCTGGGCTGAACCGCGGCGTCACCACCGTGGTGATCAACCACGACCTGTGCCCGCGCGTAAGGATCGCGGAGATCACCCGGCAGGCCCGGGCGGCCTTGGCCTGGGTTTGGCGTAACGCGCCCGATTTTGGCGGCGATCGGCGCCGGATCGTGGTATCGGGCCATTCCGCCGGCGGTCATCTGGCCGGCCGGTTGTTGGCGACCGACTGGGAGCGGATCTACGGTCTGCCCGCCGATGTGATCAAGGGAGCCCTGCCGATCAGCGGGCTGTTCGACCTGGAGCCGCTGCGCTGGTCCTGGCTCCAGCCGGTGCTTCAATTGACGGGCGACGATGTCGCGGGGGAGAGCCCGATCCGCCGCCTTCCGTCCCGTCCAGTCAGGGTGATCGCAGCGGTGGGAGGGCTGGAGAGCGCGGAGTTCCACCGCCAGACCTCCGACTACGCCGACGCCCTCACCGCCATGGGCTCCACCGCGGAGATGCTCGATATCGAGGGACGCAATCATTTCACCGTCCTGGACGACTTGGCCGATCCCGCCGGGCCGCTGTGGCTGGCGGTGGAGCGGCTATTGAACGGATAGGCTTGCGGATTCAGCGAGATACCGGCAAATAACGCCGCTAAACTGCGGCAACCAACGCGTCCGGACAGGGAGTCCCCCCGATCATGAATTCCGCTTCCCGCGCCACCGCCGCCTTCGTGGCGGCTGGCCTCGCCTGCTTCGCCTCTCCCGTCACGGCTCTGGACGGAGAGGTCAAGATCGGCATGATCACCACGCTGTCCGGTCCCGGCAGCGGGCTTGGCATCGACGTGCGCGACGCTTTCGCGCTGGCGCTCAAGGACCTGGGCGGCACCCTGGGCGGCGTGAAGGCCACGGTGATCGAGGCGGACGACCAGCAGAAGCCGGATGTCGCCAAGCAACTGGCCGACCGCATGGTCGAGCGCGATAAGGTCGATGTCGTCACAGGCATCATCTGGTCCAACCTGGCGCTGGCCCTGATGCCGAGCCTGGAGCGGGCCGAGGTCTTCCTGCTCAGTCCCAACGCCGGACCGTCGCAGCTGGCGGGCAAGCAGTGCAATCCGTTCTTCTTCGGCGTGGCCTATCAGAACGATGGCCAACACGAGGCGATGGGACAACACATGCAGTCCCAGGGAATCAAGCGCGCCTATCTGATGGCGCCGAACTATCCGGCGGGCAAGGACGCGCTGACCGGCGTCAAGCGGTTCTTCAAGGGCGAGGTCGTCGGCGAGGTCTACACGACGGTCGGCCAGCTGGATTACGCCGCCGAACTGGCGCAGTTGCGCGCGGCGGCGCCGGATGGCGTCTACATCTTCTATCCCGGCGGCATGGGCATCAACTTCGTCAAGCAGTACGAGCAGGCTGGCCTGAAGGGCAAGGTGCCGCTGTTCGGCCCCGGCTTCAGCTTCAGCGAGGATTCGCTGCCGGCGATCGGCGACGCGGCGCTGGGCGTCATGAACACCGCGCAGTGGAGCGGCGACATCGACAATCCCCAGAACAAGAAGTTCGTCCAAGGTTTCGAGGCGGCCTACGGACGGCTGCCGTCGGTCTACGCGGCGCAGGCCTATGACGTGGCCCTGCTGCTCGACAGCGCGATCCGCAAGACGGGGGGAGCCCTGGCCGACAAGGCCGCGCTGCGGGCGGCCTTGCAGGCGGCGGACTTCAAGTCGATCCGGGGGGACTTCAAGTTCAACACCAACCATTATCCGATCCAGGACTACTACCTGCGCGAGGTGGTCAAGGATGACAAGGGCCGGCTGACCAACGTGATCCGGGGCACCGTGTTCGAAGACCACGCCGATCCCTATGCCGCCGAGTGCAAGATGTGAACACGCTTCTGCTGGTCGAGCAGGGGCTCAATGGACTGCAACTGGGGGTGATGCTGTTCCTGATGGCGGCGGGGCTGACCCTGGTCTTCGGCATCATGGACATGATCAATCTGGCGCATGGTTCCCTCTACATGATCGGAGCCTACCTAACCGCGACGCTGACGCCGTTGGTCGGGAGCTTCGTGCTGGCGATGGTGGTGGCCTTGCCGCTGGCGGCCCTGATCGGCATGGCGGTCGAGGTGGTGGCGCTGAGGACGCTGTATCGGCGCGAGCATCTGGACCAGGTGCTCGCGACCTTCGGGCTGATCCTGTTCTTCAACGAGCTGGTGCGAATCGTCTGGGGTCCGCAGCCGATCTTCCTGAAGCCGCCGGACTGGCTGGCCGGCACGGTGGAGATCATCCCCGGCGTGCCCTATCCGGCGTTCCGGCTTGCGATCATCGCGGTCGGGCTGGCGGTGGCGGGTTTCCTGTACCTGCTGATCACCCGGACGCGGACGGGCATGCTGATCCGCGCCGGCGCCTCCAACCGGGAGATGCTGGGGGCGCTGGGAGTCGACGTCAAGCGGTTGTACACCCTGGTGTTCGGGCTGGGCGCCGCCTTGGCCGCCTTGGCGGGGGCCATGGCCGGGCCGATCCTGGCGGTGCAGGTCGGGATGGGCGAGAGCATTCTGATCCTGACTTTCGTGGTGATCGTGATCGGCGGGTTGGGCTCCGTCCGGGGCGCCCTGGTCGGGGCGCTGCTGGTCGGCATGGTCGATACCTTGGCGCGGGCGCTGCTGCCGACCGTGCTGCGGACGATGATGCCGCCGTCGCAGGCCGATGGCATGGGCGCGTCGCTGGCGTCGATGACGATCTATATCCTGATGGCGGCGGTGCTGGCCTGGAAGCCACGCGGGTTGTTTCCGGCCCATGCTTGAGAGAACAAACGAGGGGAACAAGCGCGAGACGGCGGCGGTCCTGATCGGGCTGGCGCTGCTGGTGGCCCTGCCGTTCCTGGCGGACGCCATCGGCAAGGGTTTCTACGTGACCCTGTTCACCCGCATCCTGATCCTCGGCCTGGCGGCGGTCAGCCTGGACCTGATCCTGGGCTATGGCGGCATGGTCAGCTTCGGCCACGCCGCCTTCGTCGGGATCGGCGCCTATGTCGTCGGGATCCTGTCGTGGCATGTCTTCGACGGCTCGCCGCTGATGACATGGCCGGTCGTGATCGAGGGGACGGAAAATGGTTTCGTCGTCTGGCCGCTGGCGGCGCTGATGGGGGCCCTGTTCGCGCTGGCGATCGGAGCGATCAGCCTGCGCACGACGGGCATCTCCTTCATCATGATCACCTTGGCCTTCGCGCAGATGCTGTTCTATCTGGCGATCGGCCTGCGGACATACGGCGGGGAAGATGGCATCGCCCTGTACAACAAGAGTGGGCTCGGGTCAAGCATCGACCTGTTCGACAAGACGACGTTCTATTACGTCTGCCTCGCGATCCTGGTGGTGTTCGTCTGGCTGTGCCGCCGGCTGACGCGCAGCCGGTTCGGCATGGTGGTGCGGGGAGCCAGGATCAACGAGCGGCGCATGAGGGCGCTGGGCTTCTCGCCGTATCGGCACAAGCTGACCGCCTTCGTGATCTCGGGAGCCGGCGCTGGGCTGTCGGGCGCCCTGTTGGCGAACGCGGCGGAGTTCGTCGGTCCCGCATACATGTCGTGGCAGCGGTCCGGCGAGCTGATCGTGATGGTCGTGCTGGGCGGCATGGGGACGCTGTTCGGGCCCGTCGTCGGTGCCGCGGCTTTCCTGCTGCTGGAGGAGGGACTGGCCGATCTGACGGAGCATTGGCAGATCGTCCTGGGCCCCGTCCTGCTGTTCGTCGTGGTGTTCGCCCGGCGCGGCATCTGGGGATGGATCGCCGGGCCGGCGCGGGAGGATCGATAGGCAATGCTGGAGACCCGGGACCTGTACAAGCGCTTCGGCGGGCTGGTGGCGACCAACCACGTGTCGCTGTCGATCGAGGCGGGCGAGCTTCACGCCATCATCGGACCCAATGGCGCCGGCAAGACGACGCTGATCGCCCAGCTGGCCGGGGAGCTGCGGCCGGATGGCGGCGCCGTCCTGTTCGATGGGCGGGACGTGACGGCCCTGCCGGTCCAGCACCGGGCCGCCGCCGGGCTGGCGCGGTCGTTCCAGATCACCAGCGTGTTCCCGCCGTTCACCGCGCTGGCGAACGTGGCGCTGGCGGTCCAGGCCCATGCCGGCCACAGCTTCCGGTTCTGGCGGGATGCCGCACGCGACGGGCGGCTGACCGGGCCGGCGCGGCAAGCCTTGGACCTGGTCGGGCTGGGGCCGCGCGCCGATGTTCCGGCCGAGTTGCTGTCGCATGGCGAGCGGCGCCAGCTGGAGATCGCCATGGCGCTGGCGACCGGGCCGCGCATGCTGCTGCTGGATGAGCCGATGGCCGGCATGGGTCCGGCGGAGGGCGCTGGGATGGTCGAGCTGCTGCGGAAGCTGAAGGGCCATTACACCATCCTTTTGGTGGAACACGACATGGACGCGGTCTTCGCGCTGGCCGACTGGATCACCGTGCTGGTCAACGGCGCCGTCATCGCCACCGGCACGCCGGACGAGATCCGGTCCGACCCCGAAGTGCGCCGGGCCTATCTGGGCGAGGAGACAGTCTGAGCGATGCTCCTACTCGACGATGTCCAGACGTATTATGGCACCAGCCAGGCGCTGTTCGGCCTGTCCATGGAAGTCGGCTCCGGCGAGGTCGTGACCCTGCTGGGGCGGAACGGCATGGGCAAGACCACGACGGTGCGGTCGATCATGGGCCTTACGCCGCCGCGCGCCGGGACGATCCGGTTCGACGGCGCCGTGATCTCCGGCCTGCCGGCGTTCCGGGTGGCCCAGGCGGGGCTGGGGCTGGTGCCCGAGGGCCGGCAGATCTTCGGAAACCTGACAGTGCGCGAGAACCTGATCGCGACCTCCAGGCCGGGGCCATGGGACCTCGCCGCCATCCACGACATGTTCCCCCGGCTGCGCGAGCGCGCCGGCAACATGGGCAACCAGCTGTCCGGCGGCGAGCAGCAGATGCTGGCGATCGGCAGGGCGCTGATGACCAACCCGCGGCTTGTCATCCTGGACGAGGCGACCGAGGGGCTGGCCCCCATCGTCCGCCAGGAGATCTGGCACTGCCTCGCCCGGCTGAAGGAGGCCGGCCAGTCGATCCTGCTGATCGACAAGAACATCGAGCCGATGCTGAGGCTGGCCGACCGCCACTACATGATCGAGAAGGGCCGGGTGGTCTGGTCCGGAACCTCCCCGGAACTGACCGCGCGGCCGGAGCTTCGGCAGCGCTATCTGGGAGTTTAAGCGGTCGGCAACTCGTGGGCTCGGCCGTGGCGTCCGATCTGCTCGGCGAGGTCGGGGTAGGCCGCGGCCACCTTGGCGTGGTGGGCGCGCAACTCGCGGACCAGGGCGCCGGAGCGGCCGAGGATCTCGTCGGCGATGCCAACCATCAGGCTGTTGGGCCAGCTGCGCGGGCGGACGCGGGTCAGTTCCCGGAAGACGTCGGATTCGCGGCCCGGGTTGTTCTGGGCCATCAGGATGACGGCGGTGGCGGTCGAGCGCGAGACACCGGCGTGGCAATGGATCAGCAGCTGGTCCGCCTTCTCCGCCAGCAACTCCTCGCCCAGGGACAGGATCTTGCGGACGTCGCGCTCGCACGGGACGGTCATGCCGGGGTTGGTCCGGACCGTGTCGTCGAACCGCCACAGCACACGGCGGTGCGGCGCATAGGCCGTGAAGTCCTGGGGATCGGCCCGCTCCGGGTCGAGGATCGACACGACATGGGTGAAGCCGGCCTGGGCATGGCCGGCCAGTTCGTCGAGGCCGCAGATGGTGATGCGGTAGGGGAGCAGGGGTGTCTCGATCTCGGTCGTCATCGGTCCTGGCGCTTTCGGTTGTCGCTCGTGGAGGGAAGCTGGCCTGTCCTGCGGTTCAGGTCAACCTTGCGTGAAGTCGGCTCGATGTGTTCAATCCCAGGAGGGCGCTTCAAAGCCCAACGGGGGGAGACATGATGAACCAGTGGATCAACAAGGCCCGCGCCGTCGGCGTGGCGCTCGCCCTGGCCTCGGCGCCGGTGGCGGCTCCGGAGGTGGCGCTCGCCGACAAGCGGGGCGAGCCGGAGCATCATCGGTTCGAGCTGGGCGACTTTCCGCTGGAGAACGGACAGGTCATCGAGAACGGCTTCCTGACCTATGTCACCCACGGCCAGCTGAACGAGCAGGGCAACAACGCCATCCTGGTGCTGCCGTCGCTGATGGGCACGCACCATCGCCACGACTTCCTGATCGGGCCGGGCAAGGCGCTGGACCCGGAAAAGCACTTCATCATCGCGGTCGACACGATCGGCAATGGCCGCGCGATCTCCCCCAGCAACAGCGAGAGCCAGCACGGCATCGCCTTTCCCCAGTTCTCGATCTGCGACATGGTCACGGCCCAGCACAAGCTGGTGACCGAAGGGCTCGACCTGGAACGCCTGCTGGCCGTGGTCGGCCTGTCGATGGGCGGCATGCAGACCTACCAGTGGGCGGTCCAGTACCCAGACACCATGGCGGCGATCGTGCCGATCGTGTCGATGGGCAGGACGACGCCCTGGGTCACCGCGATCTGGGAGAGCCTGCGCCAGACCATCATGGCCGACGCGGCCTGGGACGGCGGCGATTACGTCGAGCAGCCGGAGAAAGGCTTGCGGGCCGCCGCCGCCCAACTGGAGGTCTGGGTCCGCCACTGGGACGGGCTGGACCGCCAGTTCAAGGACAATGGCGAGGTGATCGGGTGGCTGGACGCCAAGACGGCCGAGACCGCCAAGGCCTGGGACGCCAACGACCTGATCTATCAGACGCGCGCCGAGGATCTGCACGACATCGCCAACGGCGGCGACTACGCGGCGGCGTTCCGCAAGATCCAGGCGCGGGCGCTGCTGATGCCCGGAACCCGCGACCTGCTGCATCCGCCGTCCGACGCGAGGTTCGCCGCCAAGCACATACCGAAGGCGAGTTTGGTGGAGATCGATTCGGACCAGGGGCATATGGCCAGCGGGGTGATACCGGCTGACATCAAGTTCGTCAATGCGACGATAGCGCGCTTCCTCAACGAGGTGTTCACGGACTTGGTCAGGATCTGAATCGGGAACGGGCATGAGGCTGACGTGTTGCCATGGGGAAACCTTCAACGCGGAGGAGACACCATGCGTGAGACGCTCGACGACGTGCTGGACATCCGGGAACACGTGATGACCGGACCGATCCCGCCGACCCCTGGCATCCCCGATACCGACAACCCGGCCGACCCCGACGCGCCGCCGCCGATCGACGAGCCGCCGGCTCCCATCCCGGTGCCGCCGATGCACAATCCACCCGGCCCGCTGACCTGACCGCAGGGCTTATCTCGAACTATTGCCGGTGGCTTCGGCATCTGCTTTGGTATCGCATAGTCCCTTAATCCCGCAGAACCGGATTGACACCATGCTCGCCGTAGCCCCCGTGCTGGACCATCTCGACCGTGATTTCGACGGCGCCGTCGACCGCCTGTGCGACCTGCTGCGCATCCGCAGCGTCAGCACCGATTTTACGTACAAGGACGAGACGCGAAGCGCCGCCCAATGGCTGGCCGACCAGTTGACCGGCATGGGGTTCGAGGCCAGCCTGCGCGAGACGCCCGGCCATCCGATGGTGGTGGCGCACCATCCGGGGCCGCCGGGTGCAACAGGGCCGCACCTGCTCTATTACGGCCACTACGACGTGCAGCCGCCCGAGCCGCTGGAGCTGTGGAACAGCCCGCCGTTCGAGCCGACCATCGTGGACGCCAAGCATGGCAAGCGGGTGGTGGCTCGCGGCGCGGTCGACGACAAGGGTCAGGTCATGACCTTCATCGAGGCGTTCCGCGCGTGGCACGCCGTCCACGGCACCATGCCGGCCCGGATCACCGTGCTGCTCGAGGGCGAGGAGGAGACCGGCAGTCCCAACCTCGTCCCGTTCCTGGAGGCCAACCGGGAGGAGCTGGGCGCCGACATCTGCGTCGTGACCGACACCAACAGCTGGAACATCGATACGCCGGCGATCACCTACATGCTGCGCGGCATGCTGTACCTGGAGGTGACGCTGCACGGGCCGAGCCACGACCTGCATTCCGGCCTGTATGGCGGCGGGGTGCTGAACCCGATCAACGCGCTGACCCGCGTGCTGGCCCAGATCCACGACGACCAGGGCCGCGTCCAGTTCCCCGGCTTCTACGACGACGTGACGCCGCTGTCGGAAGCGGAGCGCGAGCAGTGGCGCGGCCTGGGCTTCGACGAGGACGGATTCCTGGCGGGTGTCGGGCTCAAGACGCCACGCGGCGAGGAGGGCTGGAGCACGCTGGAGCGGGTCTGGGCGCGGCCGACCTGCGACATCAACGGCATCTGGGGCGGCTATACCGGAGCCGGATCGAAGACGGTGATCCCGGCAAGGGCCTCGGCCAAGTTCAGCTGCCGGCTGGTCGCGGGGCAGGACCCGAAGAAGATCCTGGCCGGCATCCGCGCCTTCCTGGACGCAAGGACGCCCGCCGATTGCCGCTGGGACGTGACGACGTTTGGCAACTCGCCCGCGATCAAGGTTCCCGCGGATTCGCCGCATCTGAAGAAGGCGATGGCGGGGCTGGCCGACATCTATGGCAAGCCGCCGGTGCTGATCGGGTCGGGCGGCTCGATCCCGGTGGTCGGGTATATCCAGCGCATCCTGGGCTTCGATTCGATCCTGGTCGGCTTCGGGCTGGATGACGACCTGATCCATTCGCCCAACGAGAAGTTCGAACTGGCGTGCTACCGCAACGGCATGCGGTCCCACGCCGCCATCCTGGCCCGGATGGCGGAGGGCTGAGTTTGTTCGAAAGCCTAGGGTTGGTGGGGGCGGAGGCCGTAGGGGTTGTGGGCCGGTTCGATCCGCTTGAGGTGGACCAGCCGGGCGAAGATCGAGACGGGTGTCCGTAGGAACAGTTCCAGGATATCGACCACGGCGGCGCCGCCGTCCCACATCTCCAGCAGGCGTTCGTCCTGTTCGGCGGTCCAGGGCTGGCCGCGCCGCAGCGGTTCGGGGCAGCGCTCGCGCTTGACCTTGACCAGGCGCGGATCGAACGCCTTGCGCGCCGACTTGAGCGCCGCCTTCTCCCGGTTGATGGCGGAGCGGACCGCCTTCCGCTCCTCCGCCGTCAGGTCGGGCAGGCTCTCCAGCCAGCCATGGACGGTGCGGCAGGCCAGCGCGTCGGCCGCCGCGCGGTGCCACGGCCCGGCGGCGACGTGACCCGCCCGCTCCGCCGCCAAGGACAGCTTGAGCGCCTGACCCAGCTTGCGGCGGCACAGCTCCACCGTGCAGGTGCGCTCCGCGATGTTGGCCGCCGCCTCTCCGACCACGGCCAGATCAAACTGGACGTTATGGGCGACGAAGTGGGACCCCTCCAACAGGCGGGAGAGTTCCGGCAGGATCTCGTCCCAGGTGGGGGAGTGGGCGACCATCTCGTCGGTGATGCCGTGGATCTGGGTGCAGAACGGCGTGATCGGGTGCATCGGGTTGACCAGCTGGTCCATCAGCACCGTGCCGTCCTGGTCGATCACCGCGATCTCGACCAAGCCACCCGGCCCGTTGACGGCCCCGCTGGTCTCGGTATCGACGTAGACTATCCTCATCAAGCTCCCCGCTTCCTCACGCTCCACACTATGTAAGCGGGTTTGGCCGTTTTCGGAACCACATGTTGGAAGATGCCGCGGGGGTTGGGGGTGGGCGGCAGTTCCGGGAGGTATGGGGACATTCCTGCTCAATGGATCCCCGGATCAAGTCCGGGGATGACGATTTTTAGGTATTATCGGAAGAAAATACCCCTATTCCGTCATCCCCGGACTTGATCCGGGGATCCATTGTACGGAAACGCTGACCGATCGCCTTGGCCATTCCTTACGTTGCCGCCCATGGGGGCCGGCAGTGGCCGGCGCCCCGTTGGGTTGGCGAGGGTCAGGCGTCGAAGCCGGCCGCCGGGTCGGTCAGCAGGGCCAGGATCGCCCGTTCGACCCGCTTTTTCCGGTTGCGCGCCAGATCCTGCCGTTCCCGCAACTCATCCAGGCCGGAGCGGCGCGACCAGTCCCCTTGACGCTTCCGCTTTGCTTCCCACGCGACGACACGGGTGTGATGCAGGGCGGCCAACGCCTCGTGATCGGCGGGAGCGGCCACCAGGGCGCGGTGGTGGACGGCCTCGAAATCCGCCAGCGCCGGACGGGCCGGCAGGGTGTCGGGAAGGCCGAGCGCCGCCAGATCCGCCCGCGTCCACTCGGGCCACCGGCATCGCTCGCGTGACAATGAGGCTGGCGGCCGCTCCCATGGCGGCATCCGGGACTTGGCCTGGGTGATCGCGGCGTCGAGGGCGCGGAGTTCGGCCGCGGCCTCGCGGTGGCGGAGCAGGAGGCCGGCCAGCGTGTGGCGTGACGCCGGTGTGGCGAGCGGCGTGGGGACGGGGGCGGTGGCCGGAGTGGCGCC
>NZ_AVFL01000037.1 GCF_000576635.1 Skermanella stibiiresistens SB22 | reverse complement strand
GTACCCGACGAAGCAGGCCAGCGCGAAGACCGTCAGCCCGGTGATGAAGAAGCTGTGTTCGGCCATGGGCTCACGCTCCCACGCTGGCGGGTTGGGGAGAGGATGATGGGGCGGGCGCGAAGGTCTGGTGGACCACGGCGCCGTCGCGGGTCAGCGTCACCGCCTTGATGATCTCGTCGTCCCACGGCAGGGCGAACCGCTTCTCCGCGTCGAAGCACAGGTTCATCAGCGCCAGCAGGTTCTTGGCGTAGAGCATCGACGCGTCGACCGCGATGCGGCCCGGCACGTTGGTATGGCCGACGATCTTGACGCCGTGCCGCGTCACGATCTCGCCGGCGACCGAGCCCTCGACGTTGCCGCCCGCCTCGACCGCCAGATCGACGATCACGGCGCCCGGCTTCATGGTCGCGACCATGGCGTCGGTGACCAGACGCGGCGCCGGGCGGCCCGGGATCAGCGCTGTCGTCACGATGATGTCCTGCTTCCGGATCGTCTCCGCGATCAGGGCGGCCTGCTTGGCCTGATAGTCGGCGCTCATCTCCTTGGCGTAGCCGCCCGACGTCTCGGCCTGCTTGAACTCCTCGTCCTCGACCGCGACGAAGGTGCCGCCCAGCGACTGGACCTGCTCCTTGACCGCCGGCCGCACGTCGGTCGCCGACACCACGGCGCCCAGCCGCTTGGCGGTGGCGATCGCCTGCAACCCGGCAACGCCGACGCCCATGATCAGGGCCCGCGCGGGAGGCACGGTGCCGGCAGCCGTCATCATCATGGGAAAGGCCCGGCCGAACTCGTAGGCGGCGTCCAGCACGGCCCGGTATCCGGCGAGGTTGGCTTGGCTGGACAGCACGTCCATCGACTGCGCCCGGGTGATGCGCGGCGCCAACTCCATCGCCAGCGCGGTCACGCCGGCCTCGGCGTAGAGCGGCAGCAGATCGCGTGTGCCGTGGGGGTTGAGGATGCCGGCCAGCACGGCGCCGCGCTTGATCAGCGCCAGTTCGTCGATGTCGCCCTCGCCCGCCGTCAGCGGCGCCCGCACCTTCAGGATCACGTCGGCGTCGGCATAGACCGCCGCCGCGTCCGGCGCGATCTCCGCCCCGGCGTCGGCGAAGGCTTGGTCGGGGATCGACGCGCCGTCGCCGGCCCCACTCTCGACCACGACATCGGCGCCCAGGGCCTTGTATTTCTTGACCGTGTCGGGAGAGGCCGCGACCCGCCGCTCGGAGCCGCGCCTTTCCCGAGGGATTGCTATCTTCATGAGGTGCCGCTCCCTTGATGCTTGTTCTTGCTCCATGCCCCCGGCACTGGACCAGGATTTTGGGCATGGAGGGGCCGTCGCCGCGGCCGTTCGCCGACCGCGGTCAAGAAAACCAATGAAATCCGAAGCTTACGCCGCCATCAGTTCCCGCATGTGGGCGGCCAGGCTTTCCGCCAGACCATCCATCGAGTAGCCGCCCTCAAGCACCGAGACGATGCGGCCGCCGCAATGACGCCGCGCCACCGTCATCAACTCACGCGTCGCCCACGCGAAGTCGGCGGCCTCCAGGTTGATGTGGGCCAGCGGATCGCGGCGGTGGGCGTCGAACCCGGCCGAGATCATCAGCAGGTCCGGCTTGAAGGCTTCGACCGCCGGCAGCACGAAGTCCAGCATGCCGCGCTTGAACTCCGCCGAGCCGGTGAAGGCCGCCAGCGGCACGTTGACGACGTTGTCGTGGCTGCCCCGCTCCTCCCTGGATCCCGTGCCCGGATAGAACGGCCACTCATGGGTCGAGGCGAAGAACAGGTCGGCGTCGTCCTCGAACATCGCCTGCGTGCCATTGCCGTGATGGACGTCGAAATCGACCACCGCGACCCGCTTGACGCCATGCCGCTTGCGGGCGTGCTCGGCCCCGACGGCGATGTTGTTGAAGACGCAGAAGCCCATGGCGCGCGCCGGTTCGGCGTGATGGCCGCAGGGCCGGACGGCGCAGAAGGCGTTGTCGAACTCCCCCGCCACCACGGCGTCCACCGCGGCGCAGACCGCTCCCGACGCCCGTAGGATCGCCGACCGGGAGGTCGAGGACAGGACGGTGTCGGAATCCAGATGGACCCTTCCATGGCTCGGCACCGCCGCCAGCACCGCGTCGACATAGGCGCGCTCGTGCACGGCGGACAGTTGGTCCACCGTCGCTTCCGGCGCCTCGCGCTGGGGCAGCTTGGCGAAGTCGCCGGAACCCAGCACGTCCCAGACCGTGTCGATCCGGGCCGGACATTCCGGATGCCCCATGCCGGTGTCGTGCAGGCGGAAGTCGGGATGGGTGAGGATCAGGGTCGTCATGCTCGCACCGGTCCGCCGTTGTTCGAATTGGGATCACCGAACAGGGTGAACAGGCGGGGCGGGATGTCGGCTCCCGCCCCGCCTGTTCAACACACCATCAGTGCGCGTACGCTGGTGCCAGCGCCTCGTCGTCCTCGGCCATCTCGGCCAGGCGGATGCCGATGAAGTCGCGCACCCCCACCAGTCCGACCAGCGTGAAGCCGTCCAGCACCGGCACGTGCCGGATATGGTGGTCCCGCATCAACGTCAGCACATGCCGCAGGCTGTCGGTCGGCGCGCAGGTGATCAGGTTGCGGCTCATCAGGGCCGAGACCGGCATCTGCAACACCTTGGCGCCATGGGTCAGCAGATGATGGACGATATCCCGTTCCGAGAACATGCCGACGACGGTGTTGCCCTCGGTCCGGCAGACTTCCTTGACGACCAGCGCGCCGATGTTTTCCGCCCTCATCAGCTTGGCGGCGGTCTCGACCGTCTCGCCGGTGCGGACGGTGACGATCCGGTGGTTCTTCTTACGGAGAACGTCTTCGACTCTCATGACATTTCCTCCTGGTTATTGAAAGGCGGTCGCCCTTGTCCCGGGCGTTTTTGGTCTTGGGCGTTATTGCGCCGCCACCGCCGGCTGGGCCGGCTCGGGTTGGCGGGTCCGCGTGTAGCAGCCCGCGATCTCGCCGCGCTGCTTGACCAGCGCCAGCACCACGTCGATCGTCGGCGTCGGCACGCCGACCATGCGTCCCATCTCCTGGACCACGGTCAGCAGCGGATCGATCTCCATCGGCCGGTCACGCTCCAGGTCCTGGAGCATCGAGGTCTTGTGGGCCCCCACGGCGCCGGCCCCATTGATGCGCCGCTCGACATCGACCCGGAAATGGACGCCCAACCGGTCGCCGATCTCCTTCGCCTCCATCATCATCGCACGGGCGACGGCCCGTGTCTCGGGATCGGAGGTGATCACGTCCAGCGTCGCGTGGGTCAGCGCGCTGATCGGGTTGAAGCACAGGTTGCCCCACAGCTTCAGCCAGATCTCGTCGCGGATCTTGTCCAGCACGGGCGCTCGCAGGCCGCCGGCGGTCAGCGCCTCGGACAGCTTCATGACGCGGTCGGACGAGCTGCCATCCGGCTCGCCCAGGCTGAACTTGTCGCCGTAGACGTGCTTGATCACGCCGGGCTCGACCACCTCGGTGGCGGGATAGACGACGCAGCCGATCGCCCGCTGGGGACCGAATTCGGCCCATTGGCGGCCGCCGGGATCGACGCTCTCGACCACCCGGCCCTCGTATTCGCCGCCATGCTTGTGGAAGTACCAATAGGGAATGCCGTTGACGGCGGTGACGATCGCGGTGTCCGGCCCCAACAGCGGCAGGATCGACGGGATCGCGCCAGTGACGGAATGCGCCTTCAGCGCGATGATCACGTAGTCCTGCGGCCCCAGCTCCGCCGGATCGGCGCTGCACTTGGGATGGACCACGTCCTCGCCCTCGTCGGTGATCAGCTTGACGCCGTTCTCCCGCATGGCTTGGAGATGGGCGCCGCGCGCGACAAGGCTGACGTCCGCGCCGCCCTGGTGCAGGCGCACACCCATGTAACCGCCGATCGCGCCCGAGCCGAAAATGCAAATCCTCATGAGCGTCTCTCCCGATTGGTTTTATCAGCCCTTGTTTCCCCGGCCTTCAATCGCTTTGATCTTGGTATACATTATACTGTGTGTCAACAGACTTTCGGTTCACGCCCGATCGGAAGCCTGGGTCAATCCGCGCCTTGTAGGAGTATTGCGGTGCGGCGTATGAAGCGGTAGAAGGAATGCCGCTAGGGGTATAATGTATTACTAATGCGGTCGGCCAGATCCAGTCCCGGTTCGTGGCATGGCGTGGAACAAGATGGCCTTGGAAGCGGAACGCGGCGCGGCTCAACCAGAAAAGTAGAGGGTGACGGTCAATGACTGGTCCGACGTTGAATGTTCAGCCGCTGGATACCAGCACCAGTTTTCGCACTCAGGTCTATCATGCCCTGAAACAAGCGATCACGGAGATGGATATCTACGACCACAAGACGGAAATCCGCTTGGATGAGCGTCAGGTCAGCGAAAAGCTGGGCGTCAGCCGCACCCCGATCCGCGAAGCCATGACCTTGCTCGAGCAGGAGGGCTTCGTCCGCTCCCAGCCGCGCCGTGGCATCTTCGTGATCCGCAAGACCAAGCGCGAGATCATGGAGATGGTCACCGTCTGGGCCGCGTTGGAGAGCATGGCCGCCCGCATCGCCGCCGAGAAGGCCAGCGACGCGGACATCAAGGCGCTGCGCGAGCTGTTCAGCGACTTCGAGGGCAAGAAGCCGGCCGAGCACGTCAACGAGTACAGCGACGCCAACATCGCCTTCCACAAGGCGATCATCCGCATGAGCGGCTGCCAGCTGATCCAGGAGATCACGGAGAACCTGTTCATCCACATGCGGGCGATCCGCAAGCTGACGATCGGCCAGGACAACCGGGCGGAACGCTCGATCATCGACCACAAGAACATCATCGACGCGCTGGAGCGCCGCGACCCGGCGGCGGCGGAACAACTGGTCCGCGATCACACGCTGGGTCTGGCCAAGCACATCGACCAGCACGGCGACTTCCTGGACTGAGCCCCGGCGCTCGACACCCCCGCCCCCGGGCTCCGGGCCATGTTCCGCAAGTTCGTCTACCTGATGGCGCTGGCGCGCGAGCGGCATTTCGGCCGCGCCGCCGCCGCCTGCCACATCTCCCAGCCGACCCTGTCCAACGCGATCCGCCAGCTGGAGCAGGAGCTGGAGGTCACGATCGTCGAGCGCGGCCAGAAGTTCCAGGGCTTCACGCCGGAAGGCCACAAGGTCCTGGAATACGCCCGCCGCATCCTGGCCGAACGCGACGGCATGCGGCAGGAGCTGGGCGCCCTGACCACGGGCCTGACCGGCCGGCTCCGGCTCGGCGCCATCCCGACCGCGCTGCCGGCGGTGCCCCATCTGCTGGCCCCGTTCCGCGCGGAGCATCCCCAGACCACCGTGTCGATCCTGTCGCTCAGTTCCCGCGAGATCCAGCGCGAGCTTGACGAGTTCGATCTGGACGCCGGCGTGACATATCTCGACAACGAGCCATTGAGCCATGTCCGCATGGTGCCGCTCTACAGCGAGCGCTACTTCCTGCTGACCCGACGCGACGGCCCGTTCCAGGGCCGCGCCCACGTCACCTGGGCGGAGGCCGCGGGTTTGGATCTGTGCCAATTGACCCCCGACATGCAGAACCGCCGCATCGCCGACGCCGCCTTCCAAATGGCCGGCCACCCGGCCACCCCGGTGATCGAGACCAACTCGATGACCAGCCTGTTCACCCATGTCCGGCTGAACCTGTGCTCCAGCATCGTGGCGAGCCAGCTTCTGACGATCATGCCGCCCGACCCCGACCTGTCCATCCTCCCGCTGCGCTCGCCCGAGCTGGCGTATACCGTCGGCCTGGTCTATGCCGACCGCGACCCGCCCGCCCCCATGGCCCAGGCCCTCGCCGTCACCGCCAGGCGCCACGCCACCGCCGACGCCATAGCGGCGCACACCCGCGCCGTGCTGGAAGTCATGGGCATCGGCTGACGCGCGGCAGCTTTCCATGTCCATCGCCTCGCCTGTGCCCTAGGATGGCCGCCAAAGCGACGAGGAAGATGATGGAAACTCAATCGAATTGCCCGGAGTGCGGCTCCGAACACGTTTATCAGGACGGTGAGCTGTGGATCTGCCCGGAATGCGCCCATGAATGGAACCCTGGGACGGCGGCGCTCGACCCCGGCGCCGATGCCGCGCGGACCGTGGGCATCCGGGACGCCAACGGCAACCCGCTCGCCGATGGCGACACCGTGACGGTGGTCAAGGACCTCAAGGTCAAGGGCTCGTCATCCGTCCTCAAGGGCGGGACCAAGGTCAAGAACATCCGCTTGGTCGATGGCGCCGATGGCCACGATATCGCGTGCAAGATCGACGGCTTCGGCGCCATGAACCTGAAGTCGGAGTTCGTCAAGAAGGCCTGACGCCTGGCCCCTCGGCGATCAGTGCGAGGCGCCGGACCCGCCGACCGCGACGATGTTGTAGGGCCGTCCCGCCACCGGGATGGTCCGGGTTTCCTTCAGGGTCGCCGTGTCGACGACGCGGATCAGCCCCTTCAAGGGGTCCGTCACGGCGATGACGTCACCCGCGACAGCCAGACGCGGACGCGGATCGCGCCAATGGCCGTCCATGCCGTAGGGCTGCGTCAGCTGGACGCTGGCGGTGAGGCTGCCGGACAGGATGTTCAGGGTGTGCAGCCGGCCATCCTCCGTCAGGATGTAGGCTTGTTCCGACCGGACGGGATCGACCGCGAAATCGACGCGCCGGGTCGGCAGCTTGACGAGCCGGATAGCCTGGTCTTCCGACGGGTCGATCAGCACCACCGCCCCCGGTCCGAAATTGCCGAGGAAGTACTGGATCGCCGTGTCGCCCTTCAGGGTCGACACGCTGCCCTCCGGCAGGTCGGCGCCATAGGCCAGATGCTTGACGACCGGGCCGCCGCGGCCGGGCTCGACGACCAGGACGCCGGTCGAGCAGCCGATCGCCAGCAGGTCGCCGGAGGTCGCCTCGCCATGCAGGCCAGGGCAGTCATGGACCGGGCCGACCTGTTCGCCAGCGGAATCCACGACCCGCAACCCGATCGGCCGCTTCGACGGATCCTCCGGGTTCGGGACCGAGATCAGGACGTGATCGCCCAGGGGTGCGGCCAGGCCATGATGGGGTGCGGCGGATTTGATCGAGGCCGGCTGGTCCTCCGCCCCGTCGAGGAACCGCCGTTCGGTGACGATGTCGGCCCTGCCCTCGCCATCGTAGAAGATCGCGATCCGGCCATCATGCTCGACGAAATGCGAGGGCTTGCCGCCGGTCGCCGTCACCTTCAGCAACTCCGGCTCCGAGACGCGGAGGTCGTTGTGATCGCCGTGGTCCTCGATCTCGACGCCGCTGCCCAGGGCGGTGACGAGGTTGGCGTCACCTTGGACGGCGAACACGGTCCGGTTGCTATGGCTCTTGTACAGGCTCGCCGGAGCCTTGATGTCGAACCTGCCGACGGCCGCGTCGCTCTCCAGATCGATGGCGTGGACGACGGGATCACCATGCTCGGCGACGAAAAGCCGCCAGTGCTCATCCTCGGCGAGGACCGGGCTGGCGCCCAGAACCAGCAGGTTGACGGCCAACAGGCCGGACAGGCGCTTGCGGGCGGATGATCTCATCGACGGGAAACTCCGAAAAAGACAAATCGAGGCGGGCTGATCCCACGGGTGCCGGCGAACCAGCCCGGCACCCAGGAAGCGATCCCAATCCAGTAACGTTATAACGTTACATTAACCAAGCCGCCAATCAACCCTGGAAAGCTCGCGCGGCGTCCCACATCAACGATGGTCCGCCCCCAGTTGTCCCGTTTCCCGTTTTCCGGATCGTCATTCCGCGCGGCCTCGGACGCCCACCGCCCTCAGAGCAGCCATATCCCATCGTCGATGTAGGGAGCGAGTTTGATCTGGTGTTCGACCGACTCGGAGAAGCCCAGCACAACGGCGTCCCGGCTGTTTCCAGCCCTCAAGCTGTCGCTCCAGGCTTCCACGCCGGGGGCGTCCCCTTCCCTGTCGAGAACGTTGCGATACAGCTGCCGCACGAAGCCCGTATCGTCCAGGGCGCCGTATTTCCGCTGGAACTCCGGCGATCCCATGAAGCCATTCGCCGCCTGCTGAAGCGGCACGCCGGCCTTGACGGCGTTGGTCCACGCCGTCAACCCTTCCGCGTCGGGCATGCGGTCCAGCGTCGTGTCGTACAGCCTGGCCACCATGGCCGCCTGATCGTCGCCCACCCAGAGGCCCCGCTCGACCCCGGCGCGTGTCGCCTGGACATTCTCAAGTGACTCGGAGAAGCCAAGAACCAACTCGGAACGGCTCATGCCGTTCGCCAGGGCGTTGACCCATGCGTTGAAGCCCTCCGGATCGGGATCCCGGTGCAGGACGTTGTCGTACATCAGATCGACGAAGCCGCCATCATCGACATTGCCATACTTGATTTGGAACTCGGGCGACGCGGTGAGGCCATCGGCGGCCTGTCGGAGGGTCAGCGCTCCCTTTTCCACCGCGACCAGCCAGTTCTTCAGGCCGCCCGAGTCCGGCGCGCGATCCAGGGTGGCGCCGTACAGCCGATAGATCTGTGCCGCGACATCTCCGCTGTCCGTGCGGAATTCGCCATCCGTGAAGACCAGCCGCTCGATATTCTCGACCGCGACGGCCCCGCCTCCAAACGACACCGCGTCCGTGCGCCCCTGTCCTAGGGAGATGGAATAGCCGCGCTGGGGAGCCGCCCAGATGGCGGTGTCCACCGGATTGACGCCATTCTCGAACCGATGCTCGTAGGTTTCGACGATGACATCCCGGGGGTTGTCGACGAGATAGATGTCGCTTTTCGTCCCGCCCCGCATGCGGTCGGCGCCGGGGCCGCCGTCGAAGTAGGCTCCCGAAAAGGCTGGCCCGGTGATCAAGTCATCGCCGCCGCCGCCGTGGAACCGGGTTCCCTCTCCAAATCCCGAGAGCGTGTCGTTCCCATCCTCGCCATAAAGACGGTCAGCTTCCGCTCCGCCTTCTATGGCATCACCTCCAGGTCCTCCCCAAATGAAATTGACGGAGAAAAAACCACCTTTAAGAAAGTCGCTACCCTCGTATCCGTAAATATCATTCCTTCCATTGAACTCCGAAGGTCCAACAAGATTGTTATTACGGGAATCACCGCGAATTAGCGCCATTGTAGTTCGTGCCCGAGAGTTGCCATAGCCATTTACCAATCAGTTACACACCAAAATTGGTTTTGTCCTTAACGATTTTGGGCAGGCTGATCTGTACCGAAGAGACGTGGTGGGATGCTCCGGACTGAAGCCGATCAGCTCACAAAACCGGGGACAGACCACCTTTTCCGCCGAAGCGCCCTCCGTCGCCTTGGCGGAACGCCTCGCCGACCAAGCGGGCACCGACCACGAGGGCGGCAAGCGGATCATCATGGACTCACTCGGCGGCATCCCCCTCGGCCGCCCCTCGAAGCCCGCCGAGGTCGCCAACCTGATCGCCTTCCTGGCCTCCCCCCGCGCCGCCTCGATCACCGGCACCGAATACGTCATCGACGGCGGCACCATCCCGACCGCGTGACCGCCGGACGCGCGGGAGCTCTCCGGACAGCCCCCGCGCGAACCGCCCAAGCCCCTCAATCCCCTAAAATTAACATTGAATACCCCAGAAACGCCTGCCAGAGTTCCCCGTCGGCGATTCGGGAAAGTCCTCACATGCGTTCCTTCCGAACCCTCCTGCTCATGGTCGCGGTTTCGGCCTTGCTCACGGCCTGCGCGACCCAGCCGATGGACGCATCCCTTCACGATGCACCCGGTTTCTTCAGCGGGATCTGGCACGGCTTCATCCTGCCCCTGTCGCTCGTCGCCGGTTTGGTGAACGACTCCCGCATCTACGCCTATCCCAATACCGGCTGGGTCTACGACCTGGGCTTTTTCCTGGGAGTTGGCGGGCTGGCGGGCGTCGGTTTCATGCGTAAATAGCGGCAGACGAACCACCGCGCCGACGCCAAGCGAAGTCCTGTTGAACCGGAGCCCAGCCGTCCAGTCATGCCGCCCCGTCTCCGGATCAATGGAGCCGGAGTGCTCGGACCCAAGTTCAGCGCCCCCTGTCCACCACCCTGCTGGAGAACCTGACGCACACCCGGATCGGCAAAATTCCAGTGGGGCGACACGCCGCCGTTCATGGCAATTATCTCATCCTGTACGCCGAACGCACTGACAGGTTGGTGATCGAGCGAATTGTGCATGGTGTGCGGGATTTGGATAATCTGGATCAATAGCCACGGCTCCATCGGCGGTGGAGGGTGCCCCATCCGTCATGGCGACTGGCGCGCCGTGTTCGAGATCGACGGGACAGCCCTTGTGATCACCGTGCTGAAAGTTGGAAACCGTGAACGAGGTCCACCGATAAACGCACTACCTATCAGGCCCATCGCCAAGACGGCGGACAGCGTCACGCCGAGTCGAGCCGACTTCGAAATCCTTGCCGAGTTGGAGAGCGATGCCCAGGACTTGGCCGACGCCGACGCGGTGAAGACGCGCTTGGCCACCGGTGAAACCGATACGTTCCCCTTCGTGGTCGCGGAGCGCCTGCTTGATGGCGAGCATCCGGTGACGGTGTCGCGCGAACATCGGGCGTTCACGGTGCGCGGACTGGCGGAAGCGGCCGGGGTGTCACCGTCGTACCTGTCGGAAATCGAGCCGGGCAAGAAGCCGGGGAGCTTCGACGCGATGGCCCACCTTGCCGCGGCGCTTCGCGTACCGTTGGCCCTTCTGGTACGAGCGTGATCGGCCCCATGCTGGAAACCGCCTAACCCTATCACTCCGCCCTCCCCGCCAGCTCCGCGTCGGCGGAAGTCCTTGGCGGGCGGCCGCGTCTCGGAGGCTCGACCCGGCGGCCAAGGGCACGTTCGACCTGTTGGCGGAAGCGGTCGGTGCCGGGCACCCAGCCTCTTTGCGTCGCGTCGCGGATCGTCTCCACCTGTTCGTCGTTTAGGCCGGGGCCGAACAGTTCGAGATACGCGGCCCGGCGGGCGGCAAAGGTAGCGCCGAGTGCCGTATAGGTCGCGTGGTCACGAAGCAGCGGGTCTCTGTGGCCAAGGGCGTTGTGCCGGTAGCTCGACCAGGGGTAGTCCTCGGGCCGGGAAACCAGCTTGGCGCGGACCGGGTTGGATTCGACGTAGCGGTGGCAGACGAGCACATAGCTCTCGCTGTCGAGGATGGTCGATTTGTACCGCCCCTCCCACAGCGTCCCCGTGCGGCGGTACTCCCGGTTGACATGCGAGACATAGCGCCGCCCAACCGACTGCATGAGACGCGGGATCGAGTCGGCCCCTCCGGCGGTGATGACCAGATGGAAATGGTTTGTCATGAGTACGTAGGCATGAAGGATGCAGCCTTCGGCAGCCACCGCCTCGCCCAGCCATTTCAGGAAAGCCAGCCGGTCGTCATCGCTGAAGAACACCGCCTGCCGGTTATTGCCGCGCTGCACGATGTGGTGCGTCTGGTGTGGCAGAATGAGGCGAGTGGGGCGCGGCATGGCGGGAATCTCTGTTGTCAGGAGAGGACGATGGCATGGAGCGGGAGGGTTGGTCAATAATTCACTCTGACCCCTTTTCTCTCTCCTCTGACCCCTTTTCTCTCTCTCTCTTCTGACCCCTTTTCTCTCTCTCTTTTTCAAGGCTGCGACCTCGTGTCACCGCCTTGCTGTGCCAGGAGAGTAGGTCGCAGCTCCGAGATTGATTGCACTATTTAGAACCGTCATATAATCTGCTGTGCAACTTTCGTTCACAATGTTGGTAATATCATGCCGGATGGAACCGCGACTGAGGCAGGGGTGTAGTTCCCTCCGAACCTTTCAGGTAAATCTTATATTGCGGTGTTTAAACACAGAGGTAATGGCGCAAAGCAGCATAAATCAGTATGGCACATCAGTGTCCCTCCAGTCCTTGAGTATGATATTTTTTGTTCTGCCGATAGAACAGGGTGGGAGTGTAGCGCTGGACACATATGGGGCTTTCACAATGAGGCAAAAACAGTGCTAGGAACCAGAGGGCAGCGATTAGCCAAATTTCCTTGCCCTCAGAACGGTACTGATCCGTGGCATGGATATCCAATCACAACCATGGACCAAGAGCTAGGTGATCAACCCCCTGATGAGTTGGTCGAGAAGTGGATGGCAGAGCGCGCCATTGACCGCACTACAGGCCGCCGAATTCAAAGAAGCAAATTATGAAAATAGTGAGATTGAAGTTCCCAGGAAACTATGAAGATGCCTACGTTTACATGGGTTGGTTAAATATTGTTACATGCAATAGAGAACTGCAGTGCATTAATCTTGACTATGTCGCCAGAGATATAGATGCTGGGGATAATTCCGAGCGGCCCGTAGCCACATTTGCGTTTGCTAGAAATGATTGGCTCTCGAGTGAGAGCACTCGTGAGCTCCTCAAAAACCCTGGAGTTCATCGAGAGTTTTTTAATGCATTTGACCATTTTCCTCGCGATTATGAAGTTTCACTGAAAAAAGGTCAATACTCACAATTTCATCATATCCCCATAAAGTCATCGGTCATGTTGGACTTAATGTTTTATAATCATAGACTTTATATTGGCGGTAATGATGGCTTGTTCCATATTGATATTGACTGGGAACTGATGGATGTGGGCCAGTTATCCGAGAAGAGACATGATTATAGGTGTGGAAATTTGTCAGCTAAGTTTGGGATGATTAATTCATCTTGCGGAGGCGAGGGGCTTCACGCATGCTTTGATGATTTTCATATTTATGATACGGGTTCGAAGGAACGTAAGTTCCGGAAAATTGCCGATAAATCGGTAAGAACCTCGTGGGTGGATTCTGGTATTGCTAATTATGCGAGTAATTCTAATGTCGATTTATATCAAACAACCCGTAGTAAAGTGAGTAAAAGCGTAGAGGGTGACAAACAGCTTGCCACTGATGTATCTGGATCTGGCGCTGGTTTAGGGTATTTTATAAAAGAAACGCTACGTCAACATGATGTGGTTGAAAATAGCATTCAGTATTATTTTAACAATAACCGTTTCTTTTTTGTCCATACTTATGATGGTAAGTTCTATTGCTTTGAAACAAGGAAAAATCCAAAAGGAGACATCAACATATTTTTTACAAGAACACAAAAGGCAGAACAGTCCAGGATACTAAGCGCCCATCCTGTTAAAGAAGGCCTAATAATAGAGACAGATGATAGAGTTTTCTTGTTCTCAGAAGATCGATGGTGGACAATTTTCGAAGGTCCTGTCATATCAGTTCGCACATTCAGAAAATCAAAAAGGTTTCAAAACCTTGTTGCCATAACTCACGAAGAGGGTGTAGAGGTGATCAGTATCATAGATGAAAATTCGTTCTAGATATTTATTCACATGATGTCCATCTCTCGCACTAGAGATGAACCAAAATGGCGTATAGCTACGGTAAATGCCGATTAATTACCTCGAACTTTAGCAAATCTGCGAGCAGACTCTATAAGAGAGCGGACTTTAACTCTACGCGCGAGGAACAAAGGGGTCAGGATCACGGAACAAAGGGGTCAGAGTGATTAAACCCTGGCTCACCGATCGTCCCAGGCATCGCGTTCCGCCGAGATATCGGCGTCCATGCTTTCGCGGCTGCGGCCTTGAAGGCAAGGACCTGATGTTCCCAACAGGATGTCCCATACTCCGGGCCGGTTGCCAGCACCAGGGGTTGGCTGGGTCTTCAAACGGGAATATTCGGCTTCGGTCAGCACAACATAAGCCAGTTGGTCGTCCTTGATAACGTGTACCGGCCCCTTATCGAGCTTCTTCTCCAGAGCCGCCAAACCCCGTCTCGCTATTTCGCTGTCGGAGATGGTCTGCATGTCGGTTCCGCTACTCAATGGCGATATTCGCGCCGGGTCACGAATAGGATAGCGCATCGGCGATCATAGCGGAACCGGGCATAAGCCCCCTCACCCCGTCGCCGTGCTCCCCAGCCCGCTCGTCACCATCGCAGCAGCCCGCCGCACCAGTGCCCCCAGCGCCGCGACGCGTGCTCCGAGATCGAGACAAGGAGTCGCAAAGATCGACACTCGGACCCCGCGCGTCTTGGCCGAACGCTTTCCCCGCCGTGATCTCTTCATCATGCCTCTGTTATCCAAGGTACGATCAGCCCAGCCGCGACGAGCACGATCACCGCCGACATTACCATGAACACCGTTGCCAACTGCTCCCCACCCCGGACACCGCCATGACCACCGCCCACAACCTCGATCGCTTCGTCCAAGCCCAAGAGCCCGTCATCGCGGAAGTGCGCCGGGAACTTGAGTCCGGCCGCAAGAGCAGCCACTGGATGTGGTTCGTGTTCCCCCAGATGGAGAAAAGGGGTCAGGATGGAGAAAAGGGGTCAGAAAAGGGGTCAGAGTGAATTATTATGCCACCCATCGCCGATGAGACCATGGCTACCGATTCAAACCATCCAAGTCCCGCGCACCTTGCGCAATCCGCTCGATCACCAACCTGTCATTGCGTTCGGCGTACAGGATTAGGTAACTGCTATGAACGGCAGCGCCTATACCTGAACCGAACTCGTCACGAAGCGGGAAAGCGCGGGGCTGTATGGCGATTCGTTTGCACCGCGCCACCAGTTCACGGGTGAAACTGAGCGCACGCTTTGGATTGCCTTGACCGATGTAGTCCGCGATCGCTTCAAGATCGATCTCCGCCGCTCCGGAAAACTCGACTGGCAGCGTCACTCATCACCCTGCGTTTCGGCCTGGTCGCTCATAGCCGTGTACTTCGCCTCCAGTCGACTGAGAACTTCGTCGGCCGGCGTGGTGCGGCCATCTTTGCGGCTCGCTTCGATTGACTGGCGGATTTCCGCGATTTGGAGTTGGCGGAGATTTTCCCGGTCTTCAAGCATGCGCAGGCCGTCACGAACGACTTCGGAAGCGTTGTTGTACCGGCCGCTCCTAAGTTGCTCATCTATGAAGTTCTCAAAATGGCCGCCGAGGGCGAAACTGCGAGGCATGGTCATCTCTCCCACTGAGTTAGATAACTGTTATCATCAATTATCTTTTTGCGCTACGGTTTGGTGGAACAACCCCTCAGCGTGAGACGCTAAGAATCAAGCCCTTTTTCCCCCACCCCGGCGCAGTCCCCACCCACCTTCCCCATCACCCGCCTACCCCAACCTGCCCCCTCGCGATTGGATCATCTGATCCCGTATAGTGGCATCAAATGATCGGAGTTCGCCATGCAAGTTCAGGAAATCGTCGCCGTCATGGGAGGCCGCGTGATGTTCGGACGCGCGGTGACCACCGCCCTGGATTTGCAGCGCGGACTCGGCGAGGCGGTGAGGCTCGGCGCGCTCGACCGCGTTGTCGGGAGGGTCTACACCGATCCGATGGCTCGGCGTGGCTTGATGAATCGGATTGTTCCGCAGGGCACGCTCAAGCGGCGGCTCCGCGAGGGGCGGCTTTCTCCGGCGGAAAGCGAGCGCACCGCACGTTTGGCCAATGTGATCGCCCATGCCGAGTATGTCTGGCGCAACGAGGACGATGCCCGGCAGTGGCTGACCACGCCGCACCCTGAACTCGGTGACCGTCTCCCCATCGAAGTGGCCGTCGATGAATTCGGCGCGCGACACGTCGAAGACATCCTGGAAGCGATCCTTCAAGGCCTGCCAGCCTGAACATGCCGTCGCACCCGACCGGGCCGCTTACGGCCTTCCGGATCGCCGATGACCGCTTTCCTTTGCTGGACGGCGGCGGCGCCTTCAAAATTGGCGGACACTGGAACAGCAAGGGGCGCTACGTCGTCTATGCGGGGCTCGGCTTCGCCACCGCCATGTTGGAGAAGCTGGCGCATACTCGGATCGGCAAAATTCCTGTGGGGCAACACTTCGCCGAAGTTTTCATTCCCGGCCGGATCGCGATCGAAGAAGTCGGTCCAAGCGATGTTTCCGGATGGGCCGACCCTGATCACGTGGCAAGTCGCGCTTACGGCGATGCGTGGTACGACAGCCGGCGTTCCGCGGTCTTGGTCGTACCATCACACCCGGCCATGGGCTTCGAGCGCAACGTGCTTATCAACCAACCGCACCCTGACTTTGCCGACATCCGGGCGGCACGGTCGAGGCAAGTACCATGGGACGCGCGGCTGTTCGCGCCGTCATGATGAATTCAGCATAAGGTCCCGGGACGGACCCCCATTAATCGAATGCCCACGCGGGATCGCCGATCGCCGCCACCCACACTATGATCAACTCGACGCCCACCCGCCACCACCCCGGACACAGCCATGACCACCCACAACCTCGACCGCTTCGTCCAAGCCCAAGAGCCCGTCATCGCGGAAGTGCGCCGGGAGCTGGAGTCCGGCCGCAAGAGCAGCCACTGGATGTGGTTCGTGTTCCCGCAGATCGCCGGGCTGGGGCACAGCGCCATGGCCCAGCGCTACGCCATCGCCTCGCTGGACGAGGCGCGGGCCTACCTGGATCACCCCGTCCTCGGCCCGCGCCTGATCGAGCTGACGCGGCTGGTCAATCGCGTGCCGGACAGGTCCGTCCACGCAATCTTCGGCAGCCCGGATGATCTGAAGTTCCACTCGTCGATGACGCTGTTCACCCAGGCGCGGCCGGGCGAGCCGGCGTTCCAGGAAGCGCTGGACCGCTATTTCTCCGGAGCCCTGGACCAGGGAACCCTCGCGGAGCTCGCGCGGTCATAGAACCGCGCGCCTGGCCCCGCCGCCGTCCCAGCCACCGCCCAGGACGGTCGGAAAACTCCTGCTGATCTCGGGCGCCCTGCTGCCGCCGATCACGCCCAGCACATCGCCGCCAGTCTTGCCACCTGATGCAAAATAGGATAATTTTCCACAGACATTCCTATCCACCCCGAAGGCGCCCGCCATGAAGCCCTCACCACCCGCCGCCCCCGCCTCCCGCCCTCGCCTGACCTCCCGCCAAGAAGCCTTCTGCGAGGCGATGTCGTTCAATGTCGGCGGCGCGGAGGCGGCGCGTCGGGCGGGGTATTCGGCCAATGGCGCCAAGCAGCGCGGCGCCTTTCTCATGCGCCAGCCGGAAATCCGCATCCGCGTTGACGAAATCCGCACCGCCCGGTGCGTCCAACACCAAGCCCACCTGGACGAGGCCGACGAGCAAGTCGGCTGGGTGATCGAGGACGCGTTCGAGACCAAGCGACCGGCCCTGGCCCTTCGCGCCATCGAGTTCCGCCTGAAGCTGCGCGGCGTGATCCAGGACAAGCGCATCGCCCATCACCATCACGGCGCCCTCGACAGCCGCCCGCACCCCGACGCCGATCTGGAGAGCCTTCCCGGCGATCCGGAAGAGGACCTTGATCCCATCCGCTTCCGCCCCGGCTTTGTTCCGGAGCCGGCTGCCGAACCCATACCCAGCGCCACCCCCGAGCCCGAAATCGAGCCCGAAACCGAGGATGACCCGGCCCTCTCCGAGGATGACCTCATGGCCCGGATAGTGACCAATGGTTACCTTTCCGCTGAACTTGCCAGGGTCACCGCCCATTTCGCGGCCCTGAAGGCCTCCACCGCCCCGGCATCTGTCCCAGCACCGTTCCCGGCATCAGCCCCGGCACCGCTCCCCGCGTCACCGCCGCCCTTCAGCCCCCACGCCCACGGCATCCCCGCCCAACAGGTCGCGGCGATAGCCTAACCCTATCACTCAATCAACATTTGAAATTTGCCAAATCAAGCCGCCCATCCTCATCCTCCCTCCCACGCCGGAGAAATACATAATACCAGCAGGGGAGAAACGGGATGGCGGATCATGCGCCGTGGACGCGCGACAAGGCGCTGGCGATCGTGGAAAGCTATCGGGGTCAGCGGGGCAGCCTGCTGCCGATCCTCCATGACCTTCAGCACGAATTCGGCTTCATCGACGACCAAGCCGTTCCCCTGCTCGCCAACGCGCTCAACCTGTCGCGGGCGGAAGTGCATGGCGTCATCAGTTTCTATCATGATTTCAAGCGCGAGCCGCAGGGTCGCACCGTGGTCAAGGTCTGCCGGGCCGAGGCCTGCCAAGCCGTCGGCGCCGACCGGTTGGTCGAGCACGCGGCCCGCCGGCTGGGCGTACCGCTGGGTGGCACCCGCGCCGACGGCGCCGTGACGCTGGAAGGCGTCTTCTGCCTGGGCAATTGCGCGCTCGGCCCCACCGTCATGATCGACGACCACCTGCATGGCCGGGTCGACGCCAACCGGTTCGACGCCCTCGCGGCTCCCCTCGCGGCACAAGTTTCCGGAGACGCGCGATGATCACCATCTACGTCCCCCGCGACGCCGCGGCGCTGTCCGTGGGCGCCGACCAGATCGCCGCCCTGATCCGGATCGAAGCCGACCGGCGCGGCGCCGACATCCAAATCGTCCGCAACGGCTCGCGCGGCATGCTCTGGCTGGAGCCGCTGGTCGAGGTCGCGACCCCCGAGGGCCGCGTCGCCTATGGCCCGGTCACCGCCGCCGACGTGCCCGCCCTGTTCGACGCCGGTTTCCTCACGGGCGCCCCCCAGCCGCCCCATCCTCTCCACCTCGGCCCGACCGAGGAGATCCCCTACCTGAAGAACCAGGAACGCCTGACCTTCGCCCGCTGCGGCGTGATCGACCCGTTGTCGGTCGACGACTACCGCGAGCACGGCGGTTTCGCCGGGCTGGAACGGGCGCTGGCGATGACGCCGGAGCAGGTGATCGCCGAGGTCACCGAGTCCGGCCTGCGCGGCCGCGGCGGCGCCGGGTTCCCGACCGGCATCAAGTGGAAGACCGTCCACGACGCGGTGGCCGACGAGAAGTTCATCTGCTGCAACGCCGACGAAGGCGACAGCGGCACCTTCGCCGACCGCATGATCATGGAGGGCGATCCCTTCATCCTGATCGAGGGCATGACCATCGCGGCCATCGCGGTCGGCGCCCGCCAAGGCTACATCTACATCCGGTCCGAATACCCCCACGCCATCGCCACCCTGCGCGACGCCATCACGGCGGCCTATGTCGAGAACTGGCTGGGCGACGGGATCCACGGCAGCGCGCACAGCTTCGACCTGGAGGTGCGCGTCGGCGCCGGCGCCTATATCTGCGGCGAGGAGACCGCCATGCTGGAAAGCCTGGAGGGCAAGCGCGGCATGGTCCGGGCCAAGCCGCCGCTGCCGGCGCTGGAGGGCTTGTTCGGCAAGCCGACCGTCGTCAACAATGTCCTGTCGCTGACCTCCGTGCCGGTCATCCTGGCGCGCGGCGGCGCCTTCTACCGCGACTTCGGTGTCGGCCGGTCACGCGGCACCCAGCCGTTCCAGCTCGGCGGCAACATCCGCCACGGCGGCATCGTCGAGAAGGCGTTCGGCATCACCCTGCGCGAGCTGCTGTACGATTTCGGCGGCGGCACCGCGTCGGGCCGGCCGATCCGCGCGGTCCAGGTCGGCGGCCCGCTGGGCGCCTACCTGCCGCCCGAGCATTTCGACACGCCGAAGGATTACGAGGCCTTCGCCGCGCGCGAGGCGATGGTCGGCCACGGCGGCATCGTGGTGTTCGACGACACCGTGGACATGGCCATGCAGGCCCGCTTCGCGATGGAGTTCTGCGCCGCCGAATCCTGTGGCAAATGCACGCCCTGCCGGATCGGCGCCGTCCGCGGCGTCGAGATCCTGGACCGCGTGCTGGCCGGCGGCGCCTCGCCCAAGCAGCTGACCCTGCTGGAGGGTTTGTGCGAGGTCATGGCCGACGGCTCGCTCTGCGCCATGGGCGGCTTGACCCCGATGCCGGTGCGCAGCGCCCTGAAGCATTTCCCCGAGGATTTCGACCGTCCGGCCGCCGCACTCGCCGCCGAGTGAGCGATCGTAGGTCGGCTAGAGCGAAGCGGCAGCCGACACCGCGACCGGCGCGCCTGCTTGTCGGGTGCCGCTTCGCTCTACCCGACCTACGGATTCCTCCATCGTCACGGGCACCCACACACCGCCGAGCGACCCTTTCGAAAGGACCACCGACATGACGGCGATCACGATCAAGCAGATGGATTACGGAACGCCCCAGCGCGTGTCCGAGACCAGCGTCACCCTCGACATCGACGGCCGCGCCGTGACGGTGCCGGCCGGCACCTCGATCATGCGCGCCGCCGCCGAGGCCGGCGTCAACGTTCCCAAGCTGTGCGCCACCGACAGCATCGAAGCCTTCGGCTCGTGCCGCCTGTGCATGGTCGAGATCGAGGGACGGCGCGGCACGCCCGCCTCCTGCACCACGCCGGTGGCGCCCGGGATGAAGGTCAAGACCCAGTCGACCAAGCTGGAGCGGATGCGGCGCGGCGTGATGGAGCTCTACATCTCCGACCACCCGCTCGACTGCCTGACCTGCCCGACCAACGGCGACTGCGAGCTTCAGGACATGGCCGGCGTCGTCGGCTTGCGCCAGGTGCGCTACGGCTTCGACGGCGCCAACCACCTGAAGGCGGAGAAGGACGAGAGCAATCCGTATTTCACCTTCGACCCCAGCAAGTGCATCGCCTGCTCGCGCTGCGTGCGCGCCTGCGCCGAGACCCAGGGCACCTTCGCGCTGACCATCGAGGGCCGGGGGTTCGACAGCAAGGTCTCCGCCAGCGCCGCCGAGAGCTTCATGGAGTCGGAATGCGTCTCGTGCGGCGCCTGCGTCCAGGCCTGCCCGACCGCTACCCTGATGGAGAAGTCGGTCATCGAGCATGGCCTGCCCGAACACTCGGTCCAGACCACCTGCGCCTATTGCGGCGTCGGCTGCTCGTTCCGCGCCGAGATGCAGGGCGACACGGTGGTCCGCATGGTGCCGGACAAGGAAGGCGGCGCCAACGAGGGCCATTCCTGCGTCAAGGGCCGCTTCGCCTGGGGTTACGCCACCCACCAGGACCGCATTTACAACCCGATGATCCGGGAGAGGATCACCGATCCGTGGCGCGCCGTGTCGTGGCCGGAGGCGATCTCCTACGCCGCCGCGCGTCTACTTGCCGTCCAGGCGAAATACGGCAAGGGCTCGATCGGCGGCATCACCTCGTCCCGTTGCACCAACGAGGAGGTCTTCGTGGTGCAGAAGATGGTCCGCGCCGCGTTCGGCAACAACAACGTCGACACATGCGCCCGGGTTTGCCACTCGCCGACCGGCTACGGGCTCAAGCAGACCTTCGGCACCTCGGCCGGCACCCAGGACTTCGCCAGCGTCGATGACAGCGACGTCATCCTGCTGATCGGCGCCAATCCGACCGACGGCCATCCCGTGTTCGGCTCGCGCATGAAGAAGCGGCTGCGCCAGGGCGCCAAGCTGATCGTGATGGATCCGCGCCGGATCGATCTGGTCCGCAGCCCCCACGTCAACGCCCAGTTCCACCTCCAGCTTCGGCCCGGCGCCAACGTCGCCGCCGTCAATGCGATGGCCCACGTGATCGTGACCGAGGGTCTGGTCGACGAGGCCTTCGTGACCGAGCGGTGCGATCTGGTCGAGTTCGACCGCTGGCGGAATTTCATCGCCGAGACGCGCAACAGCCCCGAGGAGACCGAGGCGCTGACCGGCATTCCCGCCGCCGACATGCGCGCCGCCGCGCGGCTCTACGCCACGGGAGGCAACGGCGCCATCTATTACGGCCTGGGCGTCACCGAGCACAGCCAGGGCTCGACCATGGTGATGGGCATGGCGAACCTCGCGATGGCGACCGGCAACATCGGCCGCCGGGGCGTCGGCGTCAATCCGCTGCGCGGCCAGAACAACGTGCAGGGCTCGTGCGACATGGGCTCCTTCCCGCACGAGCTGGCGGGCTACCGCCACGTCTCCGACGACGCGGTGCGGCAGGTGTTCGAGGAGGTCTGGCAGGCGGCGCTCGATCCGGAGCCGGGCCTGCGCATCCCCAACATGTTCGACGCCGCGGCCGAAGGCACCTTCATGGGACTGTTCGTCCAGGGCGAGGACATCGCGCAGTCCGACCCCAACACACATCACGTGACCTCCGCGCTGGAGGCGATGGAATGCGTCATCGTGCAGGACCTGTTCCTGAACGAGACGGCGACCTTCGCCCACGTCTTCCTGCCCGGCACCTCGTTCCTGGAGAAGGACGGCACCTTCACCAACGCCGAGCGGCGCATCAACCGGGTGCGCCCGGCGATGGCGCCCAAGACCGGCAAGGCGGAATGGCAGGTGATCTGCGATCTGGTCACCGCGATGGGCTATTCCATGCGGTACGACAACGCGGCGCAGATCATGGACGAGATCGCCCGGCTGACCCCCACCTTCCGCGGCGTCAGCTTCGAGAAGCTGGACCGGCTGGGCAGCCTGCAATGGCCGTGCGACGACGCGGTGCCGCTCGGCACGCCGCTGATGCATGTCGATGGCTTCATCCGCGGCAAGGGCCGCTTCATGATCACCGAGTTCGTGGCGACCGAGGAGCGCACGTCCCGCTACTTCCCGCTGATCCTGACCACCGGCCGCATCCTCAGCCACTACAATGTCGGCGCTCAGACGCGGCGCACCGCCAACGTGGCGTGGCACCCGGAGGACATGCTGGAGATCCACCCCCACGACGCGGAGGAGCGGGGTGTCCGCGACGGCGACCTGATCTCGCTGGCCAGCCGCGTCGGCGGCACGACCTTGCGGGCCAGGATCTCCGACCGGATGCCGCAAGGCGTCGTCTACACCACCTTCCACCATCCGGTGACCGGCGCCAACGTGGTCACGACCGAGCATTCGGATTGGGCGACCAATTGCCCGGAATACAAGGTGACGGCGGTGCAGGTGACGCGGAGCAACCAGCCCTCGGACTGGCAGGTCCAGTATGAGAGCGACGGCATCGAGCGCCGCCGGATCGCTCCCGCCACGCCGAGCCAGGCGGCAGAGTGATGACCGCGACCGCCGCGACCGTTACGGGGGGCCGGACCTCCACCTGTTCCACCGTCGCCACCGGCTCCGGCTTCCGGGCCGGGGGCGGGGCGGCGGAGGCGGTGATGTGGCAGGTGCCGGAGGAGGTTCCGGTCGCCATCCTCTACAACGGCCGCTCGCACGCCGTGATGATGGCGACCCCCGCCGACCTGGAGGACTTCGCCGTCGGCTTCAGCCTGGGCGAGGAGATCCTGAATAGTGGCGCCGACGTGCAGGGCGTCACGGTCGAGACGCAGGCCGCCGGCATCTCGGTCGATCTGGCGGTGGACAAGATGCTGATGGCGCGCCGGGCGCTGCGCAAGCGGTCGATGGAGGGCCGATCGGGCTGCGGGCTGTGCGGGGCGGAGAGCCTGGAGGGTGTCATCCGCAAGCCGCGCCCGGTGCGGGCCGGGTTCGAGCCGACCTCGGCGGCGGTGCTGGCCGCCTTCGCCGGGCTGCCCGGCTTCCAGGCGATGAACCGGGCCAACCGCTCGGTCCACGCCGCCGCGTGGTGCGACCCGTCCGGCCGCATCCTGCTGGCCCGCGAGGACGTCGGCCGCCACAACGCGCTGGACAAGATGATCGGCGCGATTGTGCGGGGCGGCCTGGACCCGTCGTCCGGCTTCGCGGTGATGACCAGCCGGTGCAGCTTCGAGCTCGTCCAGAAGGCGGCGGCCGTCGGCATCCCGCTGCTCGCCACCTTCTCGGCCCCGACCTCGCTCGCCCTCGATCTCGCCCGGCAGGCCGGCATGGTGCTGGGCGCCATGTCGCGCGCCGAGAGCGTCGTGCTGTTCCACTGATCATAGTAGCGCAAAGGAGAGCCGACCGTGCAGCCCAAGGACATGATCCGCATGGCGAACCAGATCGCCACCTTCTTCAAATCCTATCCCCACGACGAGGCCGTGACCGAAACCGCCGGCCACATCAAGGCCTTCTGGGACCCGCGCATGCGGAAGGCGCTGTACGCCCATGTGGCGGCCGGCGGCGAGGGCTTGGACGATCTCGTGCGCGAGGCGGCCCGCATGCTGCCCTCGATCCCGGTGGAGGTGCCGGTGGCTTCGGATGGGTGAAACGGCGGGGTGGCCGGTATCAGGCGGTCCCGCTCGGCATCGGCACGTTCGCCAGGGCCGAGGTGGAGCCATCGGGCGACGGCCCGACGACGCTGAAGCTGCCATCGGTTTCCAGCACGACCGCCTCGACCTGCTCCAGGCTGGCGTGGCCGCTGGACCGGACGGCGGCCATCACCTCGTCCGGCGCCACCCTGGTGTCGACCAGGGCCTCGTCGAGGATCCTGCCCTTGTGCAGCAGCAGGGTCGGCTTGGCCTTGACGATGTCGCGGACCACCTGCCAGCGGACGGAGGCCCAGGCGACCAGCATCTGAAGGAAGACCAGCACGGCGAAGCCAAGGATGCCCTCCGCCAGGGCGACGCTCTCCGACAGCAGGATCGTCGCCAGCGTCGAGCCCAAGGCCACCGTGACGATCAGGTCGAACGCGTTCATCTTCGACAGCGTGCGCTTGCCGGTGACGCGCAGGAGCAGGACGATGGCGACATAGGCCAGCACGCCAACCACGACCGTTCTCAGCAGGCCTGTCCAATCGTCGAAAAACATTGGTGTTCCTCATGGGTCGGGGGGCGGGGATCGTTCGACAACAAGGCCCGGCGACGAAACGTTGCCGGTTGGATGGCTGGACAGGCCGTCCCGCGAACTGTTCGTGGACACAACCATGACGTGAGGCGGCTTGTCGCATGACCTTCCGGTCAGCGTCCGAAATCGCCGTCCGGGTGTAGCCTTTTCCGGTTCGCCGCCAATCGGCGGTTGAGCCAGGAGGGAACACCATCATGCCTGACACAGTCATCCCGAAGCGTGGATCAGGTCGAAAACCAGTCGCCGGCGCCCGGTGGATCATCGTCGCCCTAGGTTTGCTCGCCTCGCTTCCCACGACCCCGGCGCATGCGGAAGCATCCGCCGACGCCCGACTGCTCGAGCGGGCCAAGGGCCTGTTCGAGCCGATCCCGACCGCGCCGCCGCAACTGCCCGGCAACGTCTCGACACCGGAAAAGGTCGAGCTGGGCAAGATGCTCTTCTTCGAGCCGCGCCTGTCGGCCAGCTGGTTCATCAGCTGCAACTCGTGCCACAACCTCGCGACCGCCGGCGTCGACCTGCAACCGGCGTCGATCGGCCATGGCTGGAACCGCGGCGGCCGCAACGCGCCGACGGTGCTGAACTCGGTCTTCAACTTCGCCCAGTTCTGGGACGGCCGCGCCAAGGACCTGATGGAGCAGGCCCAGGGGCCGGTCCAGGCGGCGGTGGAGATGAACAGCAAGCCGGCCGACGTCGTGGCCTTCCTCAACGCCGTGCCCGAATACGGCGTCCGGTTCTCCAAGGTCTTTCCGGACGACAAGGAGCCGGTCAGCTTCAAGAACATGGCCCGCGCGATCGAGGTCTACGAGGCGACCCTGATCACGCCGAACGCCCGGTTCGACAAGTTCCTGCGTGGCGATCTGGCGGCGCTGACCGGGCGCGAGAAGACGGGGCTGGACCTGTTCATGGACAAGGGCTGCTCGGCCTGCCACAACGGCATCAACCTGGGTGGCAACAGCTACCAGCCGTTCGGCGTGATGGCGAAGCCCGGCGCCGAGATCCTGCCCGAGGGCGATCCGGGCCGGTTCCAGGTGACCAAGACGGCGACCGACGAGTACGTCTTCAAGGTGCCGACGCTCCGCAACATCGTGCTGACGCCGCCCTACTTCCACAGCGGCAAGGTGTGGGACGTCGAACAGGCGGTGGCAGTGATGGGCAGCTCGCAATTGGGAGCGACGCTGAGCGGCGATGAGATCGCCGCGATCGCCGACTTCCTGGATAGCCTCAACGGCGACATGCCCAAGACGGATCTGCCGATCCTGCCCGCCATCGCCTCCGGCGGCCCGGCGCCGCATCTTCGCCCGGCGCTGCCGGAAATGCGGCCGCGGGAGTGAGCCGGAACGGTTCGGCTCAGTGGACCATCAGGATGGCGATGTCGGGCGGCGCCGCGACGATGTCGCGGGTGACGCCGCCCAGGACAGTCTCGCGGAAGCGGCTATGGCCGTAGCCGCCCATCACCATCAGGTCGCAGCCGAGGCCGGCAGCCGCCGACACCAGCGCCTTCGCCAGGGGCTGGCCGTCGTCGGCGACCCGGTGGATCGTGGCGGTGACGCCGTGATGGGACAGGCTCTCCGCGAGACGGTTGGGATCGCCCGCGCGGTTTCTGGATGGGCGCTCGCCCGTCAGGATCACCACGCGGGTGGCCGCCGCAAGCAGCGGCAGGGCCGCCGCGACCGCGCGCGACGCCGGCAGGCCGCCGTCCCAGGCGACCGCGATGGTGGTTCCAACCGTGGCGGGTTCGCCAAGCGGGGCCAGCAGGACGGGCCGGCCCGAGTCGAACAGGGTCGCCTCCAGCGCGGGGCCGATCATGTCCGCGCCATCGGCCTCGCGGGCGAAGACGGTCAGGTCGGCCAGCCGGGCCTCCTGCGGGATGATCTCGACCGGCGAGCCGATCTCGGCCCGCCACGCCGAGGTCGGCGCCCCACCATCGGACGCGCCGGCGTGGCGCTGGCCCAGCTCGTCGAACAGGGCGCGGGCGGAGGCCACCGCCGCCCCCTGCCGCTCCTCCGCGATCTCAAGCAGCTTGCGGCCCAATGCCGCCGGGAGGGAGGCGGTCTCGACCGGAGAGGCGACCTCCGCGTGCGGGGTAACGCACAGGCCCTCGACATGGGCCTGGACCTGTCCAGCCAGCGTGAAGGCCAGGGCGGCGGACCGCCGGTCCGCCCCCGTACCGTTGATGGGTACCAGTATCTTCCTGATCATGGTCGCCGCCTCCCGTCACATGAGCCACGTCGTGTGCCGCATGACTTCCTCGCCACCGCGCCAGATCATGTCGAGCGCCACATAGGTGATGATCAACAGTCCGACCCAACCAATCCAGCGATATCTGTGCAGGAAGTGGGCAACCACGTTCGCGGCGGCGCCCATCAGCACGACGGACAGCAGCAGGCCCATGATCAGGATGTAGGGATGGTCCTTCGCGGCGCCGGCCACGGCCAGCACGTTGTCCAGCGACATCGACACGTCGGCGATCAGGATCTGCCAGACCGCCGCGCCGAAGGTCTTGGTCGGGGCCTTGCTCTCCGCCGCCGCGATGGCCTCGTCCGGCGCCACCTCGTCCTGGCCATGCGAGCGCAGCTCGCGGTACATCTTCCAGCAGACCCACAGCAACAGCACGCCGCCGGCCAGCGTCAGGCCGATGATCGCCAGCAGCTGCGTGGTGATCAGCGCGAAGAAGATGCGCAGCACCACGGCCGCGCCGATGCCCCAAAAGATGACCCGACGGCGCTGGTCGAGCGGCACGCCGGCGGCGGCCATGCCGACCACGATCGCGTTGTCGCCGGCCAGCACCAGGTCGATCGCGACGACTTGCCCAAACGCCACGAGTTGGGACCAGAGATCGACGTTTTCCATTTTCTGATTTTTTCCCGATTTATTTCGCCGGTCATGTCTTCAAGTCGGAATTAACCGGTTCCGGCTCTCGACGGCCCCGTGTCATTCGAATTACCACCGGCACGATGACAAGCAAAGCGGCGATCACCAGCAAGGCCAGTGATAACGGATGGGTGAAAAAGACCATCGGGTCGCCCTGGCTGATCGCCAGCGCGCGGCGGAACTGCTGCTCGGCCAGCGGTCCCAGGATCAAGCCGACGACGCAGGGCGCCACCGGCACGTCCAGCACCCTCATGCCGAATCCGATCACGCCGATGATCCACAGGACCACCAGATCGATGACGTTGTTGTTGAGCGTGTAGGCTCCCAGCGTCGCGAACACCAGGATGCCGGCGTAGAGCCATGGCCGCGGGATCACCAGCAGCTTCACCCAAATACCGACCAGGGGAAGGTTCAGCAGCAGCAGCAGGAAGTTGCCGATATAGAGACTGGCGATCATGCCCCAGACGAGGTCCGGGTTGGTGTCGAACAGCGTCGGACCGGGTTGCAGTCCATATTGCTGGAAGGCGGCCAGCATGATCGCGGCGGTGGCCGATGTCGGCAATCCCAGCGACAGCAGCGGCGCCAGCGTGCCGGCGGCCGACGCGTTGTTGGCGGCCTCCGGCCCGGCGACCGCCTCGATGGCGCCCTTGCCGAACTCCTCCGGATGCTTCGACAGGCGCTTCTCGACCAGGTACGACAGGAACGTCGGGATCTCGCTGCCGCCGGCCGGCAAGGCGCCGATCGGGAAGCCCAGCAGGGTGCCGCGCAGCCACGGCTTCCACGACCGGCTCCAGTCCTCGCGGCTCATCCACTTCGAACCCTTGAGCGCGAAGATCTCCTCGGTCTCGTAGCGGTGGCGCGACGCGACGAACAGCGTCTCGCCGATCGCGAACAGGCCGACCGCGACCACGACGGTGTCGATGCCGTCCAGCAGTTCCGGGATACCGAAGGTCAGGCGCGCCTGTCCGGTCTGCAGGTCGATGCCCACCAGTCCCAGCGCCAGCCCGAAGAACAGGCTGGCGAGGCCGCGGCTGAGGGAGGAGCCGAGCACGGCGGTCACCGTGGTCAGCGCCAGCACCATCAGGGCGAAATACTCGGCCGGACCGAACAGCAGCGCCATCTTGACCATCAGCGGCGCCACGAAGGTCAGCGCCACCGTCGCGAGCGTGCCGGCGATGAACGAGCCGATCGCGGCGGTGGCCAGCGCCTGGGCGCCCCGGCCTTGCCGGGCCATGGCGTGGCCGTCGATCGCCGTGACGATGCTGCCCGATTCGCCAGGCGCGTTCAGCAGAATCGAGGTGGTCGAGCCGCCATACATGGCGCCGTAATAGATGCCGGCGAACATGATGAAGGCGGAGGTCGGCTCCAGGCTGTAGGTCACCGGCAGCAGCAACGCCACCGTCAGCGCCGGCCCGATGCCGGGCAGCACGCCGATCGCCGTGCCGATCGTGACACCCAGCGTCGCCCACATCAGGTTGTACGGGGTCAGCGCCACGGCGAAGCCGTGGCTCAGGGCAATCAGGATTTCCATGGGAATGGCCGCCTAATGTCAGTCGGGTTCGGCGACGAGGCTGTCGAAGACGCCGCCGATCGGCAGGTTGAGATCAAGCCCGTAGTTGAACAGGCCGAACGCCGCGGCGGTCAGCGCCAGTCCCAGCAGCGCGTCGATCACCAGACGCCGGCTGCCGAAGGCGCGGGCGACCACCATGAACAGGATGGTGGAGGCCGGGATCCAGCCCAGCGCCTCGAGCAGCAGCAACTGCACCACCAAGCCCGCCGAAACCAGCACGACCGCGCCGAAGTCCAGTTCCAGCCCCTGCTGGTGGGCGATCCTGCCGGCGAAGGCCTCGCGCAGCAGCGACGCCCCGACGATCACCAGACCGGCCGCGATCAGGTAGGGGAACAGGCGTGGGCCGACCACCACGTTGGCGGCGCCGGGAGATTTGAGCGTCTCGTAGGCGATGAAGGCGCCGAGCGCCAGCACGGCGGCGCCCAGGCCGGCCTCACCGAATTTGAGGCCGCGTCCGGTCGTCATGGCATGTCTCCTGAAGGGGAGTCGCTGGGCGGATGTGGCTGGTTACTTGACCAGGCCAAGATCGGTCAGCGTGACCTCGATCTGGCTGCGCTCGTTCTTCAGGAAGGCGGCGAACTCGTCGGCCGGCTGGTACTGGTCGATCCAGCCGCGCTGCTTCAGGATCTCCTTCCACTCGGGGCTGGCGGCCATCTTGCCCATCATCTCGTCGAGCTGCTTCTTGTCGGAGGCCTTGACGGCACCCTGGGCGAACACGCCGCGCCAGTTGACGAACTCGATGTCGACGCCCTGCTCCTTGAGGGTCGGGGTCTGGACGCCGGGCAGTCGCTCGGGCGAGGAGACGGCGACGGCGCGCAGCTTGCCACCCTCGATCTGCGGCGCGAACTCGTTGTAGCCGCCCATCGCCAGGGTGATGTGGCCGCCCAGGATCGACGACATCAGCTCGCCGCCGCCGGCGGTCGCGACGTAGTTGATCTTGGCCGGGTCGATGTCGACCTTCTTGGCGATCAAGCCGGCCAGGATCTGGTCGCTGCCACCCGCCGAGCCGCCGCCCCACGAGACGGAGCCGGGATCGGCCTTGAACTTGGCCAGGATGTCCTGGAGCGAGGTGATCGGGCTATCGGTCGGCACGACGATCGCCGTGTACTCGCCGGTCAGCCGGGCCAGCGGCGTCACCTGATCCAAGGTCACCGGCGACTTGTTGGTGACGATGGCGCCGACCATGATCTGGCCGCCGACCAGCAGCGAGGGCGAGCGCTTCTTGGCGGTCACGAACTGGGCGAGGCCGATGGTGCCGCCGGCGCCGGGGATGTTGACGACCTGGATGCCTGTGGCGAGGTCGAGCTTTTGCAGGACCTGCTGCACGGCGCGGGCGTGCTGGTCCCAGCCGCCGCCGGGGCTGGCTGGGGCGATCAGTTCCAGGCCCTTGACCTGTGCGGATGCATGAGAGGCGCCGAGCGCGAGGGCTCCGGCGACGGCGGCCGCCGTGAAGGCGTGGCGAAGGGTTCGGAAATTGGCGTGGCGCATGGTGTTCGCTCCCCTGACATTCGTTGCACCGCCTCGCGGGCGGCGGATCATTCGTTGGGGGAACCCTACCAGCGGAACCTGTCACCAACCTGTCACTGGAGCCGAGGCGTCGTTTTTCCGCGAGCCGACGATCATCTCCGCCGCCCAGGTCACCAGGAGCGTGGTGTAGGCCTGCTGCGCCGCGTTGTCGGAAAGTCCGTGATCGGCACCCTTTATCACCCGGTATGTCAGCGAATGGACCTTGTCGAAGGCGGCGCGGTAGTTGGTGATGACGGGATGGGGCACGATGGTGTCGCATTCGCACTCGACCACCAGAGCGTCGCCGGTGAACTCGGCGCAGGCGGCCAAGGCCCGGTTGCGGTCGGGCGTGACGCGGGTCCGGCGATAGGCGTCGATCTCCGCCTTGTCGAGCTTCCGCTTCGGCATCATCCAATCCTCGTCCCGATATAGGGCGGGTGCCCGCAGCGCCAGCCAGCGGACCGGGCGGAGGGAGCTGACGATGGTCGCGAGGTAGCCGCCATAACTGCTCCCGACCACCGCGATGGAGTGGGGATCGACGGCGGGATGGCTGGCGAGCCTGTCATAGGCGGCCAGCAGGTCGTTGAGGTTGTCCTCGCGCGTCACGGTCTCGTATTGGCCCTCCGTCCGGCCATGGCCGCGCAGGTCGATGGTCAGGCAGACGCAGCCGAGCGCCGCGATCTCCCGGGCCCGCGCCAGATACTGTTCCTGGGTGCCGCCCCAGCCATGGACCAGCAGGGCGGCGGGCAACCGCGTCTCGGGTGTCACGAAGGTGCCGGCGATCCTGTCGGGGCCAACGGGGATGTCGATCGTCTCATCGGTGGTCGTCATGGTCTTTCCGTCACGGTGTACTTGAGAAGGGGTCCGGCATGCTCATCGACGCCATGAAAATAGATCGTGGCGTCCGACGGCGGCTGGCGGCCCTCACCGTAGAGCTCGACCGTCGCGGTCCGCAGCGCCATCGCCCGGGGATTGGCGCGGAAGCCTTCCAACGCCGCGATCTCCGCGCCGCTGGCACCACCCAGCCGCCACGACTGTTCGAGCACGCCACTCCGATGCCGGCCCTTGGCGTCGAAACCCACGGCGATGTCGTAATTACGCCGCGACACGAACATGCCGGGGAAGGTCTCCATGGCGGCGGTGTCGTAGGCGCAGGCTTGCGTGATCGCGGTCTTGGCCGCTTCGGGCAAGTCCAGCTTGGTCAACTCCGCGTAGCCGCCACGCACGGCCAGCAATTCGGTACCGCCATAGACCTGGACGCCCCGGTTGTTCGGGGTCAGGCGCTGGGTTCCGAAATAGCTGACGGTCAGGTCGGCGACGCGGACCTGACCGACGCTGTGCGTCTCGACCTCGGCGAGGTTCTCCTCCAGCACCAGACCGCAGGCCGCCAGTTCGTCGCGGTCGATGACCGCCAGCGCCTCGGTCAGCTCGGCCTCGGTACGGGCGACGCTCTGGCCCTGTCCACCCTTCTCGTGGACCGGCTTGATCCGCACCGGCCCTTCGGCCAGCAGCTTGGCGAAGGCGATGTGGGCGTCAGCCTCGGAGAAGACGGTGAAACCGGCCAGGACGGCGTCGGCGATCCGGCTGGCGAAAGCGTGGGACCATCCGGCCGGCGCCGCCGCGGCGGGATCGACCAGCGGGTGGGTGATCGCCTTGGTCGCGACGAAGGCGTGCGGCACGACGCCGCCGAACAGGTCATGCTCGCTTCGGATGCCGAGCCGGTCCGCGATGCCGGGCTCGACCAGGGTCTCGTCCGGGACGTGGTAGAGCGGCCCCGGATATGTTCGGGATGGATCGAAGTCGCCGGCGAAGCCACAGCCCTTGAGTGCCGCGAGCTTGCGGGAGATCAGCGCGCGGGTTTCGGTCTCGTGCGGACGCCGCTTCGCCCGCGCGATGGTCGGATAGCCGACGACGGTACCGTGTGTCTGGCTGGTGCTGGTCGTCATGGTGCTGGACCGTTCCGTGAAGCCCTCCTTATTCAATCGGAGACACGGCGGATCGTTCCAGCACCGGGACGGATTGGTCTCCCGCCTTAGAAGTTGAAGTAGATGAACTCGCTGACCGCCGACAAGCGGGTCAGGGTGAACAGGAAGCAGCACGCCGCCACGCCGGCTCGAGCGGGCGTCAGCCGCCAACCCCTACCGACTCCCCTGCCCACCTCGGCCATGCCGAGCAGCCATGTCTGGGAGTTGGGCGCCAGCATGCAGACCCCCAGGAGCGCCGCGATCAGGATCTCGTGGCGATATTGGAAGATGTCGGCCGGCGATTGGAGGCTGACCTCTCCCGTCGTCCAGCCGTTGGCCCCGGTCATGGCGTGGAGCATGGCGAAGGCCTCGTCCAGCGATGTCGCGCGGAAGAAGACCCAGGCGACGGTGACGCACAGGAAGGTGACGGCGCGCGCGGCCCAAACGCCACCCTCCCCCGTCATGCCCAGCTTGGCGCGAACCGCGCGCCAGGCGTGGTTGACGATCAGGAACATGCCGTGGAGGGCGCCCCAGATGACGAAGGTCCAGCCGGCGCCGTGCCAGATTCCGCCCAGCAGCATGGTCAGGAACAGGTTGACGTAACGCCGTGTCTTGCCCTTCCGGTTGCCGCCAAGCCGGATGTAGAGGTAGTCGCGCAGGAACTCCGACAGCGTGATGTGCCAGCGGCGCCAGAAGTCGATGATGTCGGTCGCTTGGTAGGGCGAGTTGAAGTTGAACGGCAGCTTGATGCCGAACAGCAAGCCCAGCCCGATCGCCATGTCGGAATAGCCGGAGAAATCGAAGTAGAGCTGCATGGAATAGGTCAGCGCCCCGGTCCAAGCCTCCGACGCGGTCAGCGCCTGTGTCGTGGCGGCGCTGAAGACGGGAGTCGCGTAGGTCGCGAGCTGGTCGGCCAGCACGACCTTCTTCCACAATCCCATGGTGAAGAAAGCCAGACCCAACGCCAGACCCTCGTGGCTGAAGCGCAGGTTCTCCGGCTTGGCGAATTGCGGCATCAAGTCCTTGTGGTGGACGATCGGACCGGCGATCAACTGGGGAAAGAACGTCACGAACAGACAGTAGTCGATCAAACCGTAGTCGGCGGACCGGCCCTCCGTCGCGTCGACCAGGTACGCCACCTGCTGGAACGTGAAGAACGAGATCCCGAGCGGCAGGACGATCGCCCGCAGTCCAAAATCGATCCCGGCCAGGGCGCCGACATTACCCATCACGAAGACCGAATACTTGAAGTAGCCAAGCAGGAGCAGGTTCGCCGTGACGCCTGCGAACATCAGGGCGCGCCGGTTCCCCGGCGCACCTCCCGAGGAGGGCGAGATCCGCCGCCCGACCGCGTGGTTGACCAGCACGCTGGCGAGCAGCAGCGGCACGTGGAGTGGGTTCCACCAGCCGTAGAAGAAGATCGAGGCCAGTGTCAGCCACAGCATCGGGAGGCGGGGACCGCTGGTGAGCGGGACGAGCAGGCGGAAGACGATCAGCGTCACCGGCAGGAAAACGCCGATGAAGATCCAGGAGTTAAAGAGCATGGTTCTTGTCCCCCGCCGCGAAGCCGCGCTCCGTACTGTCCATTTGGGAGATCACGTGCTCGGTCAGGATCGGCACGGACGACCATTGCAGGTGGGCGTGATCCGTGAAATCCGAGTCCTTCAGGTTCAATCCCTTGGTCGTGTCGATTAGGACGGTGTTCAGCAGGTTGAGGTGCCGCGATACGTCGGCGCGGAACGCGGCGTCGCGCGCTCCGCCGGGATCGTAGGCCTCGATCCAGCTTGGCATGGGCGGAAACAGGACGACGACGAACTCGATGCCGCGGCGGGCCAGCATGTCGCTCATGGCCCGCAGATGGGTCATGCAGGCGGGATCGACCGAGACATTGTCGCGGATATCGCCTTCCGGCAGTTTCAATGGCCCGGAGCCGTAGCGGTCCATCACCAGGGGAGCGTCGATCAGTTCGCCCGACCGCATCTCCGCCAGATTGACCACGTCGCGCAGGAAGGCGTTCGGCCGGAAGTTCTTGAAATACAGGTGCCACGCGTCGGAGCCGCCGAAGACGTAGTCGCGGGCGTCCTCCGGTTTGAAGAACGCGCCTCCCCCGGCGGGACAGGACTGGAAATCACGCATGGAGAAGACGGATAGCACCGTCTTGACGCTGGGCATGCCGTCCAGCAGGAAATCGGTTAGGAACGCGGTCTGATCGACATGCAGGAAACAGGGGGCCGCGTTGAGCGGCTGGACCGCCTTGCCATACCGCTGCTCGAAGATTGAGAAATCGAGGTTGCGCCACGTGACGGACGAGCCGACGGCGATCAGGCTGGGCTCGCGGATGGTCGTCTCATGGAGGAACTTGAACTTCTCGTCGATGCAGTTGGTGGCGGTGATCGGGGGTGCTGGCAGCCGGTTGGTGGCCGCGAGCGTCGCCAGCCCCGCGGCGCCAGCCACGAGGAAACAGAGGCACCAAGCCGCGAAGGCGATGTTGAATCGCCGCGCGGCCCTGCCTGGCAGGGTGTCTGACATGATGGATTTGCCCAAGGATCGACCGGGCGGGCACCCCGGTAAGGGCTGCCCGGTGCGACATGACCGAGAAGACGGAGTGCGGGTGTTGGTCGCGGCTGGCGCGACGCCGTCCTCAACGGGTCAGGGCGGAGCGCAGGGAACGCTGCGTTGGCCATGGCGGGCCACGGTGGCCGGCCGGAAATATTGGGAAACACCCAAGGGAGCGACGGTCGTGACGGCGCGTCTACCCTGCTTGGAACGCAGCCGCGACCTGTTGCCGGGCCCTTCGGGCCAGACCCCTTCGCGTTTGTCGTTGCCAGTCGAGATCCGCATTTGGTCGTTTCCGATTCGCTTCGGTCTGACGGTTCGCCAGCCCCAACCGACAGTTTTCGGGGGCTTGGGAAAGACACGATAGCGGATCAATACAACCAGCATAAGTGCGCTTGTTATATAACTCCTTCGTCCGCTGGTTGGGGCGTCCAGCCTAGGCTTCCGAGGTCACTGACCGAAGTAGCCCTTCATCCGCATTCGGCTCATGGAGATATGATTGCGCCTTATGTAGTGCAGGCTGCCCAGGTCGTTCAACTCCATCGCCTGGATGAGATCCGAAATCTCGTTGCTGAACGCGTCGACCTCCTCCGGCCAGTTCATCATGGGGAGGAGCTGTAGCCACATCCGGGCGGTCTGGAAGAACAGGCGGTCACTGATGTCGCGCAGCGGCAGGTTGCCGATCGAGCAGGACAGTTCCTGCTGGACCGCGATGTTGAGGCGGCCGAACTCCTCCAGGTCGATCCGGGACCTGATCTTGGCGCATCGCTCCCGCAGCTTCCTCATGCGCTCCACATCCGCGTGGCCGCGTGGGATGGGCGACAGCGCGCCGCTGATCTCCGCCAGCTTCATCCGCAGGTCGTCGATCTCCCGCAGCTCCTCGAAGTCGATCAGGGTGACGATGGTGCCGATGCCCTGCCGGCTTTCGACCAGCCCCTCGTGCTCCAGCCGTTGCAGCACCCGGCGGATGGGGGTCCGGCTGATGCCGAACTCGCGCGCCAGTTCCGTCTCGCCCAGGGTGTGGCCGGGCGGGTAGCGCAGCAGGCAGATCCGGTCGCGGATCTCGCCGTAGATCGTGTCGAACCGCCGCCGCGCCGCCGTGGGCTGGCTCCGCCGACGTCTGCCGGTCTGTGGCAGGTCGTCATCGTCCAAGGTTTCGGCGAGGTTCGGGTCGGTCATGATCCCGTTTCAGCTTTCGAGCACGGCCCGCAGGAACGCCTGGGTGCGTTCCTCGCGCGGATGGTTGAACAGTTGGTCCGGCGGACCCTGTTCACAGATCCGTCCTTGATAGAAGAAACAGACGCGATCCGCAAACTCCCGCGCGAACCCCATCTGGTGGGTGACCATCAGCATGGTCAGGTTGTGCTCCTCGGCGAGCTTGCGGATGACGTTCAGCACCTCGCCGACCGTCTCGGGGTCGAGCGCCGAGGTCACCTCGTCGAACAGCATGACGCGCGGCCGCATCGCCAGCGCGCGGGCGATGGCGACCCGCTGCTGCTGCCCGCCGGAAAGCTGCGCCGGGTAATGACCCAGCTTGTCGCGCAATCCCACCAACTCCAGCAGGTCGCGCGCCCGCGCCTCGGCCTCGTCCTTGCCGATCCCCAGCACGTGGACCGGCGCCTCGGTGACGTTTCGCAGCACGGTCATGTGCGGGAACAGGTTGAACTGCTGGAACACCATGCCGACGTTCTTCCGCATCTCGCGCAGGTGGCCGGCGTCGGCGGGCACCAGTCCACCGTTTTTCGCGCCTCCCTTCCCGGGCATGTGCCACAGCGGCGCTCCGTCGATCTCGATCGACCCCGTGTCCGGCCGTTCCAAGGTCATCAGCACGCGCAGCAGCGTCGATTTGCCGGAACCGCTCGGGCCTATCAGAGCGACCTTCTCGGCGGGCGCTATGTCGAGGTCCAGGTTGTCCAGGACGGTCAGACTGCCGAACGCCTTAGAGATGCCCTTGAAGCGGATCATCGGGCGGGCGGCGTCCAGTGCCGGCGTACCGGCGGCGGGGTCTCGCAAGGCGGAGGTCGTGGTCATCGGGCGGGTCTCCGGTGCTGGTGGGGTCAGGTCCGGCGAAGCGTGCCGAGGTGACGTTCGAGGCGGCCGATCAGCAGCGCCGAGATCAGGCTGACGATCAGGAACAGCAGGCCGACGATGGTCAGCGGCTCCAGGTACTGGAAAGTCTCCGACCCCTCGATCTTGGCGACCTGCATCATTTCGAGGACCGTGATCGCCGACAGCAGCGGCGTGTCCTTGAAGATGGCGATCAGGTAGTTGCCGAGCACCGGGATCACCGGCGGCAGGGCCTGAGGCAGGATGATCGCGCGCAGGGTATGGAAGGGGCTGAAGTCGAGCGCCACGGACGCTTCCCACTGGCCACGCGGCACGGCGTCCAGCCCGGCGCGGTAGACCTCGGCGGTGTATGTCGCGTAGTGCAGGCCCAGCCCGATCACCCCGGTCAGGAACGGGCTCATCTGGAAGCCGAAGCCCGGCATGACGAAGAACAGGAAATAGAGCTGCACCAGCAGCGGCGTCGAGCGGATGAACTCCGCGGCGCCTGCCACCGGCAGGGACAGCCACAGGAACCTGGACCGCCGCGCCAGGGCGATCAGCAATCCCAGCACCAGGGCTATCGCAAAACCGGCCAGCGCCGCCTGGACCGTGACGATCAGGGCGTCCAGCAGTTTCGGCGCCACGGCGAAGGCGTAATCCCAATCCCAGATCATCGCGCCATCCGCCTGCCCCGTCCGACCGACAACCGGCGTTCCAGCATCCTGAAGGCGCTGGTGATGGCGATCGCGATCAGGAAATAGATGATCAGCACCGCCCCGAAGATCTGGGCGGTCCTCAGCGTCGCCGTGTTCAAGAGCTGGCCCTGGAAGGTCAGGTCGGTGATGGTGATCAGCGAGACCAGCGCCGTCGCCTTCAGCAACTCGATCATCAGGTTGTTGAACGGCGGCAGCATCGCGATGGTGGCCTGCGGCAGGATGATCCGCCGCATCGCCAGACCCGGCGACATGTTGAGCGCCAGGGCCGCCTCGTGCTGGCCCTTCGGGATGGCCTGGATGGCGCTCCGCACCACCTCCGCCCCGTAGGCTCCGATGTGCAGGCCCAGCCCGATCACGGCCACCACCATGGGCGACAGCGTCAGGCCGAACAGCGGCAAAGCGTAGAACAGCCAGAACAGCTGGACCAGCGCCGAAGTGCCGCGGAAGAACTCGACATAGGTCACCGAGATCCAGCGCACCGCGCGCCAGGATGACATTCGGCCAAGCCCCGCCAGCAGCGCGCAGACGAAGGCGAGCAGCCCCGCCATGGCCGTGATCTGGATGGTGGTCCAGGCGCCCTGGAGGAGGTTGCCGTAGAACTCGATCGGGAGAAGCATGACGGCGTCGACCTTTCCGTCACAGGATTGGACAGGTGGGATGGACGAACGTGCGGGTCGCGACCGGACCCGCCTCGTCGCCTGTCACCGGGGAGAGGCTGCGATCACTTGGCGGCGCAAAGATCCGCCGTGGTCCGCTCCGGCATCTCGGTCTTGGTGAAGCCGAATGGCTCGACCAGGGCCAAGTGGGCGTCGCCGCCGCGGAAGGCGATCAATTCCTTGTTGAAGGCTTCGTGGAAGTCCTTGTCTTCCGGGCGGAAACCGAAGGCGCCATAGCCGCGGATGCTCTCGCCGTCGATCACCGGGTCCTTGAACGGCTCGGCGCGTTCCAGGCCATCGCCGTTCTTGGACAGCAGATCCTGGATCGTCAGCGCGGTGCCGGCATAGGCGTCGACCCGGCCGGTCCGCACTCCGGCCAGCGCGCTGGGGCCATCGGGGAAGACGATCAGCTGCGGCTCGGAGACACCCATCTTGCGGGCATAGCCGGCCTCGACGGCACCGGCCATGACGCCGAGCTTCACCTGCGGGTTCTTCGCGACGTCCTCGTAGCCCCCCAGCTTCTTCGGATTGCCGGCGGCGACCGCGAAGGCCTCGCCGATCGAATAGCTGGGTTCGGAGAACAGCACCTGCTTGCAGCGCGGCGGCGTGATGTACATGCCGGCGGCGATCAAATCGAAGCGGCCAGCCCGCAGCCCTGGGATCAAGGCGCCGAACTCGGTCAGGACGCCCTCGACCTTGGTGACGCCCAGCTTTCCAAGGACCACCTTGGCGACTTCCGGCGCCTCGCCGGTAAGCTTTCCGTCGGTGGTCTGATACCCGAACGGCGCCTCGTTGGCAAAGCCGACCCGGATCTCGCCGGTGCGCTTGACGCGCTCCAGCGTCGTTTCCGCGGAGGCCGCCATCGAGCTCAGCGCGATGCCAGCGACGGCGAGCGTGGCGGCGGCGAACCGCCCGAATGACGTGATCTTACCCATCGTGAACCCTCTCTGTTTGGTGAGGCGGGCCGCTTCCGCGGCCTCATCGTTGTTGAGGTTATTGTACGCCGCTATGCTGCATACCGCAATATTTGTATACATCTAGCCGTAATGTTTGCCGCCAAATCCCTCGGTTTTTCGACCCTTTCACGGGATCCTGTATACAGGTGTCAGACGACGCCATCATAGCCGAACCGCCACGACAGCCAGCGTGTCGCCCGTTCGGACGATCCCGGGAAAGTGCCGGGCGGCCAGGATTCCATCCATCGCGGCCCGGTATTCCTTGGGGGCGACGCCGGTCCTGTCCAGCGCGTGGATGCGGGCGATGACGTTTCCCGCGGCAACGGTCTGGCCGAGGTCGACGCACATCTCCAGCACGCCATCGTCCTCCGCCGTGGTGAAGCATTCGGGGCCGGGCATGTCCATGCGGATGCCGTCGGTGATCTTGGGCCGCCCCGTCAGGATGCTGGCGTGCCTCAGCACGTTGCGGATACCCCGCTCCGCGATTTCAATGGTTCGGGCGGTGGCGGTTCCGCCGCCGCCCAGTTCGGTCGTGACGAAAACCTTGCCCATCTCCTCGGCGGCGCTGTCGTACATCCCGACACTGTCGATCTCGAGCATCATCATGGAGTAAGGTGCCGAGAAAGCCTCCATCGCGGCGACGCAGGCGGCTTGCTGGTCCTTGTCCTCCAGCACGTGGGCGGCGGCGAAGGGGACGAAATCCAGCGTTTTACCACCGGAGTGGAAGTCCAGCACGACATCCGCCAAGGGAAGCAGAGTTCGTTGAAAGTAATCGGCGATTTTTTGCGTCGCCGTTCCATCCGGCTTGCCGGGAAACGATCGGTTGAGGTTGCCGGCGTCGATCGGCGAGGTCCTGCGTCCGGCGGCGAATGCCGGGAAGTTCATCGCCGGAACGATGATGACGCGCCCGGTGACGTCCTCCGCCTTCAACTGGTTGGCCAGCTTGAGCAGAGCCACCGGTCCCTCGTACTCGTCGCCATGGTTGCCGCCGGTCAGCAGCGCGGTCGGCCCCGTCCCGCGCTTCACCACGGTGACGGGGATCATGATCGAACCCCAGGCCGACTGGTCGTGCGAGTGCGGCAGCTTGAGAAAGCCGTGCTGGACGCCGTCGCGGTCGAAATCGACGGTCGGCGTGATCGGCGAGGGGCGCTGGCCCAGCGTCATGGATCCCATCGCATCAATCCTTGACGAACAGCTGACGGGGATAGCGGCAGAAAGTCTCGGAACCGCCGTCGGTGATCCGGAAGCTCTCAGTGATCTCCAGGCCCCAATCATCCTGCCAGATGGCCGGGATGAGGTGGAAGCACATGCCGGCCTCCAGCACGGTCTTGTCGCCGGGGCGCAGACTCATGGTGCGCTCGCCCCAGTCCGGCGGATAGCTGAGGCCGATCGGATAACCGCAGCGGCTTTCCTTCTCCAGGCCATATTTGGCGATCGTCTTCCGCCACGCCGCCTCGACATCCTCGCAGGTGGCGCCGGGCTTCGCGGCGTCCAAGGCGGCCGCCATGCCGTCGAGCACGGCTTTCTCGGTGTCCAGGAACTTCTGGGGCGGCTTGCCCAGGTAGATCGTCCGCGACAGTGGGCAGTGATACCGCTTGTGGCAGCCGGCGATCTCGAAGAACGTCCCTTCGCCCGACTTGAATCGGCGGTCGTCCCAGGTGAGGTGCGGCGCCGAGGCGTCGATGCCCGAGGGCAGCAGCGGCACGATGGCGGCGTAATCCCCTCCATGGCCATCGGCGCCACGCGCCGCCGTGTGCAGGATCTCCGCCACCAGATCGTTCTTCCGCATGCCCGGCTCGACCAGGTCGAGGATGCGGGCATGCATGGCCTCGACGATCCGGGCGGCGCGGTTCATATACTCGATCTCGCGCGGCGACTTGACCGCGCGTTGCCAGTTGACCAGGGCGGTGGCGTCCTTGAACGTCGCGTTGGGCAGGTTGGCGCGCAGGGAGTCCAGGCAGGCGGCGCTGAAGTAATAGTTGTCCTTCTCGACGCCGATCGCCTGCCGGCCCCAGCCCTTGGACTCGATGATCCCGGACAGGAAGTCCATTGGGTGCCGCTCGGTCGATTGGACGTAGTGGTCGGGATAGCCGATGATGTTGTCATCCGCCATGAAGACCGTCCGGCGAGCGCCGTTGGCGTCCTGACCGCGGCCGTACCAGAGCGGATCGCCGTCCAGCGGCAGCAGCACGCATTGGTGGACATAGAACGACCAGCCATCGTAACCGGTCAGCCAATGCATGTTGGACGGGTCGGTCACGATCAGCAGATCGATCCCCCGCTCCGCCATGACCCGCCGGGTGCGGGTGATGCGGTCGGCGTATTCCGATCTTTCGAAGTTCAACGAGACCTGTGTCATTTCTCGGTGGTCCTGCCCTGGATGGCGATGCTGAAGTATCAGGAGGTGAAAGCCGTGCCGACGCCGCGTTCGGCGGCGCGCTGGCGGGCCAGCGTCGCGATCGCGGTGTCCTGCACGCCGGTGCCGGTCAGGTCGCAGACGGTGATCTGGTCCGCCGAGGTCCGGCCGGGATGCTGGCCGGCGATCACTTGGCCAAGTTCCGGGAAGACGGCGTCTGGTGTTACATGGCCGGCCACGATGGCGTGCCGCAACTCGCCCAGGATGGCGCATTGCTTGAGCCGGTCGGCGACGTAGAGGTCGGCGTGGGTCAGCACGTCGGGCGCCAGTTCGTTCTTGTGCTCGGCGTCCGAGCCCATCGCGGTGATGTGCTGGCCGGGGCGGAGCCACGCGGCTTGGATCAGCGGCGTCCGGCTGGGGGTCGTGGTGACCACGATGTCGGCGACCGCCACGACGGCGGCGGGATCGGACTGGACCGTGACGGGCAAGCCTGTGCGGTTCCGCATGTCATCGGCGCGGCGGGCCGCCTTGTCGGGATCGCGCGCCCACAGGTGGACGTGGTCGATATCGCGGACCAGACGCAGGGCGTCGAGCTGCAATCCCGCCTGCACGCCGGCGCCTATGATGCCGGCGCTCCGGGCGTCGGGGCGCGACAGGTGCTTGGCGGCGACAGCACCGGCCGCGGCGGTTCGGACATCGGTCAGATAGCCATTGTCGAGCAGGATCGCCTCCACCAGACCGGTGCGGGCGCTGAGCAGGATCATCAAGCCGTTGACGCTGGCGATGCCCAGCTTGGGATTGTCGAAGAAGCCGGGGCTGATCTTGATCGCGAAGCTCTCGACGCCCGGCACATAGGCGGTCTTGACGTCGACCTCGCCGTTATGGTCCGGCACGTCGAGCCGCAGGATCGGCGGCATCGCGACGTCCTGGGTCGCCAGTGCTCGGAAGCAGTCCTCGACGCAGGCGACGGCGTCCAGGTCGAGCGCCACGCAGCCGCACAACTCCGCTTCGGTCAGTATCTTCAGGTCAGGCACGGGTTGCCTCCGCGGGCTGTCCGCTCACGATCTCGGCGTGGCGGTTCATGTCGATGTTCCGGCCGCTCAGAACGATGATGGTTCGGCCGGGTCGCTCGATCAGGCCGGCCATCAGCGCGGCGATGCCGACGGCGCCCGCACCCTCGACCACCTGCTGTTCCTGGCGGTAGGCGAAGCGGATCGCGTCGGCGATCCGGGTTTCGGAGACCAGCACGACGTCGTCCACCAGATCGCGGACCAGGGTGAAGCTGTGCCGGTTGGCCAACCCGACGCCGCCGCCCAGCGAGTCGGCGAGGCTCTCGACCTCCTCCACCAACACGGGCATGCCGGCGCGGAGGCTGGCGTGCATGGCGGCGCCCCGCTCCATGGTGACGCCGATCAGGCGGGCGCGCGGGTTGGCCGACTTGACCGCCAGCGCGATGCCGGCCAGCAAGCCGCCGCCCGACAGCGGCACGACGACAGTTTCCAGATCGGGCAGGTCCTCCAGCAGTTCCAGGCCGATCGTGCCCTGCCCCGCGATGACGTCGGCATGGTCGAACGGCGGCAGCATCGCCATGCCATGCTCGGCGGACAAGCGGTCGACCTCCTCCTGCGCGTCGTCCTGGCTGGTGCCGACGATGCGGACCTCGGCTCCCAGCGCTCGGATCGCCTCGACCTTGTTGCCGGGAACCAGCTTGGACATGCAGATGACGGCGGGCACACCAGCTTGCGACGCCGCGAAGGCCAGGGCGCGGCCGAAATTACCGGTCGAAGCCGCCACGACACCCCGCGCCCGCCGCTCCGGATCGAGCGACAACAGCGCGTTGGCGGCGCCCCGCAGCTTGAAGCTGCCGGTGACCTGCTGGTGTTCCAGCTTGAGGTGGACCGGGACGCCCGCGTCGTTCGACAAGGTGATGGTCGGCACCAGCGGTGTCCGCACCACATGGCCCGCGATCATCCGACGGGCGCGGTAAATATCTTGGGGTACCGGATGGGGGCGAGCGGTCATAAGGGGTCCCATGCCACCGTTGACGCTTGGCGGAACCGGCGTTCGGTTCCGTCAGCAACGAAGGATAAGCACCCCGGTATGCAGGTCAATCGCTACATTGTCATGAGACAATGAAACTTCGATAGCGCGGGGAAACGCCGATATTCACCGGATTTGGGATGGGTCAGGCGACGAAACCCGCGTCGTTGATGCCGGGATATTGGGCGAAGGTGGTCGCGATGATCTCCAGCGCCTCGCGCAGCGTCTCCAGCGTCATGGAGCCGCCAACGCAGATGCGGATCGCGTTGGGCGGCTCGCCCGCCTCGACCACGAAGGGTTCGGACGAGGTCGCGGCGATGCCGCGCTCGCGCAGCGCCCGGATCAGCCCCTCCTCCGTCCAATAGCCGGGAACCCGCAGCCACGCGCTGAGCGCCAACGGATGACCGCCCACGACATGCGGCCCTAGGATCTCGCTGACCAGCCGCTGTCGCTTGCGGATCTCGTCGCGCTGGACGCGGAGCAGTTCGTCGGCGGTGCCGTCCTCGACCCAGCGGGCCGCCATCTCGGCCACGACGGGCACGGCGCTCCAGCAGGTCACGCGCAGCACGCTGGCCGCCCGGATGATGAAGTGGCGTGGCACCACCAGGTAGCCGGTGCGCAGCCCGGTCATGACCGATTTCGTGAAGCTGGTGCTGAAGAACCCCAGTTCCGGCACGAAGGAGGTGATCGACGGCAGGTCGTCCTCGATCAGCGGACGGTAGACCTCGTCCTCGATGATGTAGACGCCGTTGGCGCGCGCGATCTCCGCCAACCGGCGGCGGCGCTGGGCACCCATCAGGGTGCTGGTGGGGTTGGTGAAGGTCGGCGTGCAGACCAGCGCCTTGACCTTGGCGGTGCGGCAGGCGTCCTCGAAGGCGTCGGGCAGGATGCCCTCGCGGTCGGTCGGCAACCCGCACAGGGTGAAGCCCAGCACGTTGGACAATCCTATCACGCCATGGTCGGTCAGCGCCTCGGTCAGCACCAGGTCGTCCCGCTGCACCACGGTCGCCAAGGCGAGGAAGATGCCGTGCGAGGTGCCGTTGGTGATCAGGATGCGATCAGGCGACACGCCCGGCAGGCCCAGCCGGGTCAGCCAGCCGGCGCCCACCGCCCGATGCGCCTCCAGCCCCGCGACGGGCCGGCAGGGCCGCATCCAGGGGGTGTTGTCGCCCTCCGCCATGGCCGAAAGCAGCGCCCGCGAGGAGGATTCGTGCCGTTCGGTGAAGATGGCGCGGACGATCGACAGGTCGAGCGTGTCGCTGGGACGGTTGTCGAGCATGTGGCGGCCGGCGCGGTCGGTGACCCTGCCCTTGACGAAGGTGCCGCGGCCGACCTCGCTGCGCAGGAAGCCTTGGCGCTCGACCTCCTTGTAGCTGGCGCTGACCGTCTGGACGCTTACGCCCAGCCGCAGCGCCAGCTCGCGGTGGGTGGGCAGCCGCTGGCCCTGCGCCAGCCTGCCGGCCTCGATATCGGCGATGATCGCCTCCGTCAGCACCTTGTGCTTGGTCTGGTGCCGCGTACCGCCGCGCTGCCCGATGGTCAGGACGGGAAGCCACTCTGTCATGCCAACCTCTAGGCGACCACATCAATCCGGTCTATTGAACCGGCTCAATATGGTCATTGACGCGCTTGCGATGTCAAAGGAAAGTTCGCGCATGAAGCTCGACGAACTGGATATCAAGATCCTCGCCGCCCTCCAGCGCGAGGGCCGCATGACCAAGCTGAAGTTGGCGGAGACCATCAACCTGTCGCCGACACCGTGCTGGGAACGGCTGCGCAGGCTGGAACAGGCCGGGATCATTTCCGGCTATCACGCCAGGCTCGACCTGGACAAGCTGGCGCGCGCCACCCTGGTGTTGGTCGAGGTCACGCTGAAGCGCCACCAGCACGCCGACTTCCAGCGGTTCGAGACGGCGGTGCGCGATGTTCCCGAGATCGTCGAATGTTACGCGACAGGCGGCGGGCTGGATTATGTGATGAAGGTCGTGGTGCGGGATGTCGACGCGTACCAGCGCCTGATCGACCGCCTGCTGATCGAGGATATCGGCATCGACCGGTACTTCACCTACATCGTCACCAAACCGGTCAAGCAATCGGCCGGGTTGCCGCTGGACAGCCTGCTCGACTGAGGGAGCGGAGAAACTCTCCGCCCAGCGGGGCCGGAACGGAGACTTCCTCCACCGATCGCCCCGACTTCGAAAAACCTCTCTCCCCAAACCGCGCTAGCCTTGGCGCTGATATCGGGAGCCCTGGACACGAGGGGAGAGCGGACCTTGCTGGCGAGATCCTTCCACACCACAGATAGCATCATGACCCGGCTGGCCGACCCGCGCCTGTTCCGCGAGCGGGCCCATGTCGGCGGCAAATGGTGTTCCGCCCGGAGCGGTGCCGTCGTCGAGGTGACCAACCCCGCCACTGGCGCCTTGATCGGCACCGTGCCTGACATGGGCGCCGCCGAGACCCGCGACGCGGTGGCCGCGGCGGTGTCGGCCTTTCCGGCGTGGCGGGCGACCCTGCCGCGCGAGCGGGGCCGCGTCTTGCGCCGCTGGGCCGAGCTGATGCTGGAGCACCGCGAGGATCTGGCGATCGTCATGACGATCGAGCAGGGCAAGCCGCTGGCCGAATCGCGGGGCGAGATCGACTACGCCGCCAGCTTCGTCGAGTGGTTCGCCGAGGAGGGCCAGCGCGCCAACGTCGAGGGCGTGACACCGCATCTGGCCGACTGCGCCATGGTGCTTCGGCGGGAGCCGGTCGGCGTGACCGCCGCCGTGACCCCGTGGAACTTCCCGTCCGCCATGATCACCCGCAAGGCCGCGGCGGCCTTGGCCGCCGGCTGCCCGATGGTGGTCCGGCCGGCGTCGGAGACCCCCTACTCCGCCTTGGCGCTGGCCGAGCTGGCCGAACGCGCCGGGGTTCCCGCGGGGGTGTTCTCCGTGGTGACCGGCGCTCCCGAACCGATCGTCGGCGAGCTGTGCGCGAACCCGACCGTGCGGGCGCTCAGCTTCACCGGATCGACGGCGGTGGGCAAGCGGCTGCTGGCGGCCGGGGCCGCGACGGTCAAGCGGATGTCGATGGAGTTGGGCGGGCACGCGCCGTTCATCCTGTTCCCGGATGTGGAGCTGGAAAAGGCCGTCGCCGGCGCCATGGCCGCCAAGTTCGCCACGACGGGACAGGACTGCCTGGCGGCCAACCGCATCTATGTCCATCGCGGCATCCACGACCGTTTCGTCACCGCCTTCACCCGCGCCACGGCGGCCCTGAAAATCGGCGACGGGCTCGACCCGGCGGTCGAGCTTGGCCCTCTGATGCATGCCCGAGCGGTCGACAAATGCCGCGAGCATGTCGAGGACGCGGTCTCCAAGGGAGCGCGGGTGACGACGGGCGGCGGCGTCGATCCCGCGCTGGGTGGACTGTTCTTCCAGCCGACCGTGCTGACCGGCGTGACGCCTGACATGCTGATTTACCGCGAGGAGACCTTTGGCCCGGTGGCCCCGATCGTCGCGTTCGACGATGGCGACGACATCGCGGCGCTGGCCAACGACAGCGAATACGGCCTCGCCGCCTACCTGTTCACCAACGATCACGGGCGGGTCCAGCGCCTGACCCGCGCGTTGGACTACGGGATGGTCGCGGTCAACCGGGTCAAGCTGACCGGCGCCCCGGTTCCGTTCGGCGGCGTCAAGCAGTCCGGCCTCGGCCGCGAGGGCGGCCGCCTCGGGCTCGAGGAGTTCACCGAAGTCAAATACCTGTGCCTGAACGCCTGAAACCGAACGCCTGAACTTTCACGGAGACGACACCATGACCGCCACGACCAGCAACCACACCGCCGTGCTCCAGGCCCAGGATCGGGCGCACGTCTTCCACCCCTCGACACACATGCGCCAGCACGCGGCGGGCGAGATGCCGAACAGGATCATCCGCGGCGGCAAGGGCATCCACATCGAGGACACCGAGGGCAAGCGGACGCTGGACGCCTTCGCCGGCCTGTACTGCGTCAATGTCGGCTATGGCAGGACGGAGATCGCCGACGCGATCCACGAGCAGGCGAGCCAGCTCGCGTACTACCACACCTATGTCGGCCACGGTAACGAGCCGGTCATCAAGCTGTCGGAGCGGATCATCGCCAAGGCCCCGGCCGGCATGTCCCGCGTCTATTACGGAATGTCCGGTTCGGACGCCAACGAGACCCAGATCAAGCTGGTCTGGTACTACAACAACGTGCTTGGCCGGCCGGAAAAGAAGAAGATCATCTCGCGCTGGCGGGGCTATCACGGCTCCGGCATCATGACCGGCAGCCTGACCGGGTTGGAGCTGTTCCACAACGCCTTCGACCTGCCGCGGGCCCCCATCCTCCACACCCTGGCGCCACATTACTACTGGGGCGGCGAGGCTGGCGAGAGCGAGGCGGAGTTCTCCAAGCGCTGCGCCGCCGAACTGGAGAAGATGATCCTGGCGGAAGGTCCCGAGACGGTCGCCGCCTTCATCGGCGAGCCGGTGCTGGGCACCGGCGGCATCGTGCCGCCGCCCGAGGGTTATTGGGACGAGATCCAGAAGGTGCTGGCGCGCCACGACGTGCTGTTGATCGCCGACGAGGTGGTGACCGCGTTCGGTCGCACCGGCGCCTATTTCGGCAGCGACAAATACGGCATCAGCCCCGACCTGATCACGATCGCCAAGGGCGTCACCAGCGCCTATCTGCCACTGTCAGGCGTGATCGTCGGCGACAAGGTCTGGCGCGTACTGGAACAGGGGTCGGACAAGCTGGGCCCCATCGGCCATGGCTGGACCTATTCCGCCCACCCCGTCTGCGCCGCCGCCGCCAACGCCAACCTGGACATCGTCGATGGCGAGAACCTGACCGGCAACGCCGCCGAGGTCGGGGCCTATCTCCAGAGCCGGCTCCACGAGACCTTCGACGACCACCCCATGGTCGGGCAGGTCCGCGGCGTCGGTTTGCTGGCGGCGCTGGAGTTCGTCGCGGACCGGGGCGCCAAGCGCCGCTTCGATCCGAACCTGAAGGTCGGCCCGCAAGTCTCGGCCGCCTGCCTCGCCGGCGGCATGATCGCCCGCGCGATGCCCCAGGGCGACATCCTGGGCTTCGCCCCGCCCCTGATCATCACCAAGGCGGAGGTCGATCAGGTGGTGGAGATCACCGCGAAGGCGGTCGACCAAGTGGCCGACCAACTCGCCGGGCAGCTCGCCTGAGCCGGCTCGTGGCCTGGGCTTTCGAGGGTCACTCCGACGGGTTGCCCAGACCGGCGCGCACGATGACGGTTTCCGGGGCCATCGGGACCAGCGCGCCGGCGGCGTCCTGCGACAGGATGGCGTAGCGCGCGGCACCGGCGCCGGTCACCCGCACCACCAAATCCTCCAAGCCGCGGCCGGCGATGTCGGCGGAAGCCACGACGTCGATCGTGGCCGTCTGGCCGCCGTGGCGCAACGTCACGCCATGGCGGCCGACATCGATGGATTCCACCCCCGCGTCGCGTAGGCGGCGCATCGGCTTGATCCAGGACGGCAGGATCTCGGCCAGCTTGGAGGGATCCAGGCGGTCCTGGACGATTCGGCCCAGCGCGCCCTCCGGTCCGATGAAGTCGCGCGGGTTCTTGCCCAGATGGGCGGCGCGCAACGGCAGGCAGTCGGCGTAGTGCCGGGCGTTCGGGCTGTCGGTGAAGAAGCGCAGGCGGTCGGGCCGGACGGTCGCGGTCAGGAAGCCCAGGCAGCTTTGGATGCGGACATCGCCATCGGTGAACCTGCCGAACATCTCCGGGCGGGTCCGCGCCATCTCCTGATCGAAGCGCAGCAGGGCCGCTTCGAACGACCTGTCATGGATGATTGCGGCGCGGACCGGCTCCTTGGCGCCGACCCCGGCTTGGTCGAGCACGGTGGCGACGGCGAACACCCCGCCGATCAGGATCAAGGCGGCCGCGAAGGTCCACATCGATTCCTGCTTCCACTCGGTCCGCCGAGAATTTTCCATGTCCCGCATCCTCCATCGCCATAAGGCCGATCACGCCGGGGAGGATGGCGAATATTGGTTAATTTTTTGATCGACTTTCCCACGCACCTCATTGGCGCATCATCGCCGCCCTATTCGAATAATAGAAAATCATGAGGAGATCTCGTCGAAAAAGGAACAATTCTGTTTTCTGGAACAGTCATAGTTAGTACAAATTGGATGTACTCGCCCTTTCAGACGAGATATCAGCCGGGTGCCATTCATCATGACCATTTCGCGCGACGATCCACGAGCCCTTCCAGGCGATCGATCCGGGACCACGGCGTTGCGCCGATCCACCTTGCTACCCCTGATCGTCGTGGCGTCGATCTTTCCAGCGATGGTCTCGACGGTTGCGCCCGCGGCGGCGCAGGTCACGCCGCCCGCGTCCTTTACGAACAATCCGGCGCTGCTGCGCGAGACCGACATCGACAAGATCAACGATCGATTCGCCCGGCCCGACAGTCCGCTGACATCGACCGAACCGGAAGTGCCGGTCCTGCTCGACCAGACCAAGCCACCCGGCAACGCGGACGCGATCCAGTTCCCCTTCAAGGGGTTCGAGTTGGAACAACCCTCGCCGATCGCCCAGGCGGCGGTGGACGAGATCGGCAAGGATCTTTCCGGCCGCACGGTGTCGCTGCTCGATGTTTTCGAGGCCGCCGCCGCGGTCGGCCGCCGCTATGAGGCCCAGGGCTATTTCCGACCCAAGGTCAGCGTGCCGCCGCAGAAGATCACCGGAGGCACGGTCAAGCTGCGGGTCGAGGAGTTCTCGGTCGATCGCGCCATCGTCACGATCGACGGCGCGCCGGCCCCGTCCGATCCCGTGCTGGACCGCGTCATCGCCGACGTCAAGGCCGACCGGCCCTTGTCCCATGCCGTGTTCCAGAGCGCCCGCGACCGGCTGAAGCGGGAACTGGGGCTCTCGGTGACCGACCTGGACAGCGACGTGGAGCCGGACCACAGCGTCACCGTCACGGTGGGCCTGAGCCGGCGGGCATCGACCGCCGAGGAACGCGGCGGCATCGAGGTGCCGCCAAGCCTGTCCCACGACAAACCGCCGATGGACGCGGCGCTGATCCGGTTTCGGCTCGACCGGCTGGAGGTGGCGGGCGTCACGACGTTCGGCGCCGACGTGCTGACGCCACTCTACGCCGGCTCGATCGGCCAGGAGATTTCGCTGGCCGATCTCTACGCCATCGCCGCCAAGATTCGCGGCCGATACGAGGCCGACGGCATCGTGCCCCCCAATGTGGAGATCCCCGCCCAGTCGATCATCGACGGCGTGGCCCGAATCGAGGTCACGGAGATTTGGGCGTCGAAGGTGGTGGTATTGCTGGACGGCAAGGAACTGCCGCCCGGCGACCTGCTGTACCGGACCGCCAACCGGGTCGCCAACGTCCAGCCGCTGACCATAGCGGCGCTCAACCGCCACGCGCTTCTGCTCACCGACATCCCGGGCATCAGCATCCGCTCGATCACGCCGCCGAAGGGACCGGGCGAAATCGCGACGGTCGAGCTGGCGCGCAAGACCTTCGCCGGCAGTGTCGGGATGGACAACCGGGGATCGCAGCCGACCGGCATCATCGAGATGATGGCCAGCGGTTCCGCCGCCGGCGTGCTGGGAATGAACGAGCGGCTTACCGTCAGCCACATCACCATGATCGATCCGGAGGAGGTCAGGATCCTCGGGATCGGCTATGACCAGCCGCTCAGTTCCGATGGATTGAAGTTGTCGACCTACTTCAGCCGGACGCTGGGCAAGCCGGGCGCCAACCTGAAGGATCAGCAGGGCCGCAGTTTCGGATCGCTGTTCACCGCCAGCCTGTTCTACCGGTTCTGTCAGCTTTCGGGGCAAGTTGCGCAGCGGACAGGCGTCTGACT